>NZ_BIMK01000004.1 GCF_004001045.1 Paenibacillus chibensis | reverse complement strand
CCCCCTCTCCTTTATCCTTTGTTTTTCCGGAAACGTTTTTGAACATAAGCAGAACAGGAGGAAATGCCAACGATGAATACCCTGAACCTGAAGACGGGACAACCTACCCTGAAAGGACGGCGCGAGCTGAAGCATGTCATTACGCAGGGGGACTGCCATTTGCTGAGACATAACCTGCAGCATGTGATGACGCTCGATCCGCATGCCAAAAAGGATGGCAGGTACCTGATCCGCAGCGTGTATTTCGACAACTTCGACAACAAAATCCTGAATCAGAAAAAAGAGGGTCTGTTTCACCGGGACAAATACCGGGTGCGGTTGTATGACTATGACACGAGCTTCATCAATCTGGAGAAAAAGAGCAAGCGGGACAACCTCTGCTACAAAGAAAAATGCCGTATCACCGCCGAGGAGTACACGCGGCTGAATAACGGCGATATCGCCTGGATGGAAGATGACGCCCGTCCGCTGATGCGCGAGCTGTATGCGCATATGAATCTGTTCCAGCTGAAGCCCGTCGCCGTCGTGGATTATATCCGCGAGGTCTACATCTATGAGCAGGGCAATGTGCGGGTTACGTTCGACAGCCAGGTCCGAACCAGCTGCAAGGATACGGATATTCTGAATCCGGATCTGATCATGGTCGATACAGTCGATCCGAACACCGTCATCCTGGAGGTGAAATACGACGAGTATCTGCCGGATGTGATCAAGCTACTGCTGCAGGTGCGGGACAGCCGCAAAACCTCTTTTTCCAAATATCAATACAGCCGCATGTACGGCTAGAAAAGCCGCTCTGCACAGCGGCCATAAACTACTACGCTTTGGGGGAATGTTTCAATGAATACAACCGCAAATAATGCCACCACATTCACGGATATTTTCAAATCCAGCTTTCTCGAAAAAACAAGCAGCTTCTCGATAGTCGATTCCCTGATCGGCCTTCTGGTCGCTTTTGCCGTCGGACTGTTCATCTATGTCATTTACAAAAAAACGTTCAGCGGCGTGATGTACTCGCACAGCTTCAACATTTCGCTCATCGTCATGACGATGGCTACGGCCCTGATCATCATGGGGATCTCCACCAATATCGTGCTTTCGCTCGGCATGGTCGGCGCCCTGTCCATCGTCCGCTTCAGAACGCCGATCAAAGACCCGATCGATCTGATCTTCATATTCTGGGCGGTGGCTTCAGGCATTCTATGCGGTGCCGGTCTTATTCCGCTGGTCATCATCGGCGCGATCCTGATCGGCCTCGTGCTGCTCTTCTTCGTCAACCGTCTGACGATCGACAATCCTTATCTCTTAGTCATCAAATATAACGATCCATCCGTGGAAAAACCGCTTGCGCACATGATATCCATGCAATCGAAAAAGCACACCGTCAAATCCAAATCCGTTACCGCGGAAGGAAGCCTGGAAATGACCTACGAAATCCGTTTGAAAGACAACAACACCGACTTCGTGCAGCAGATTACCGGCATGGACGGCGTGAAATCAGCCATTATGCTGAGTTACGACGGAAACTTCACGGCTTAAGAGGCCTGTCTCCACTTCCGGAAGGCACGGCATGAATTTTAAGACGGAAGGAGTCCTCGCTTTGTGAAAAACAGAACCCTAGTAGCTTCGCTGGCATTGCTGATCGTGCTGTTTGTCACGGTAACGGCCATACTTCCGCGGGCGGGCCTGCAGGCCACCCATTTGGAAAACACCTATATGCAGCAGGTATTCGATAAAAGCAAGGTAACCAGCGTGGACATCACCATGAATCCCAAGGATCTGCAGTCCATGCTCGACAACCCGATGGATGAGACAATCGAACAAGCCAACGTTGTCATCGACGGCAAAAAGCTGGACGGAATCGGCATACGCACCAAAGGAAATATGACGCTGCGCTCCGTGGCCCAGATGGAGGATTCGGACCGATACAGCTTCAAGCTCGATTTCGATTATTACAATGACGATCAAAACCTGTACGGTTTGAAAAAGCTGAACCTGAACAACAACTACAGCGATCCTTCGCAAATGCGGGAGTACCTCTCCTACGCGCTGATGGAGAAGATGGGCATCGCTACGCCCGGCTACTCCTATATGTACGTCACGATTAACGGCAAAGAATGGGGACTGTATCTGGGCGTTGAAGCGATCGAAGAGCCGTATTTACAGCGCAACTTCGGGGACAGCACCGGGGATTTGTACAAGCCGGACGGAACCGGCAGCGATCTCAAATGGATCAGCGACGATATGAAGGATTACACGGGGCTGAACCTGAAATCGAACGCAAACTCCGACCAAAAAGCCATGATGAAGCTGCTGGATGTCATCAACAACGGCGGCAGCCTCGAAGACGTGGCGGATGTGGACGAGATGCTGAGGTATTTTGCGGCCAACACGGCGCTCGTCAATCTTGACAGCTATCAGGGCAGTCTGAAGCATAACTACTACCTCTATGAAAAGGACGGCAAATTTTCCGTGCTTCCATGGGATTACAACATGGCTTTCGGCGGTTATGGCGTCGGCGGGGGTGGTGGCGGCATGCCAGGCGGTATGGCGGGTCAAGGCAATGCGCAGAAAAATGATCCGGGTCATGCCCCGGACGCTTCTGCTGCTGATAACGGCAATGCTCAGAATCCGAATCCCGCCGGAGGCAATCCGCAGGACGCGAACACCGGGCAAAACCCGCCAAACGATGCAACTGCCAGGCAAAACAACCCCGACCAAGCGGCCGGGCAGGCGAACCAAAAGAGGGGCGGATTCGGCGGCATGGGCGGAGGCGGTATGGGCGGCGACATGGCGGCCAACTTCCTCAGCGAAAACAATATTAACTTCAGTATCACGACGCCGGTTTCCGGCACGTCGCTGGATGATCGTCCGCTCCTGAAAGCTCTTCTGGCCAAGGACGAATATAAGGAAAAGTACCAGCAATATCTGAAGGAAATCGCCGATGAATATTTCACGGAAGATAACATGCTGTCCATGACGACAGCCCTTTCGGCTCTGATCTCTCCGTATGTGGAAAAGGATCCGACCAAGTTCTACACGCTGGATCAGCTTAAAGAGTCCGTCTCCGGTGACAAGAGTCTGGTGAAATTCGCAACCGAGCGGGCCGAATCCATCAACAAGCAGCTCACCGGCGAGCTGGTCGTTGAAGCCGATACGAGCAGCGGCATGGGCTTCGGCGGAGGACAGCCGCCGGCGATGCCGGACGGACAGAATCCCGGCAACATGCAGGGAGGCGGCATGCAGCCTCCGGACGGTCAGAACGGCCAGCAGGGACAAGGCCGCGGTAATCGCGGCGGCGGGTTCCCTGGCGGCGGATTTCCGGGGGGCGGCGGACCCGGCGACATGCCAGGCGGCATGGGCGGGCCTGACGGCCAAACCGGAACCGCCGGCAAATTCACGACACAGGATGTGATCCTGTCCGGCATCTTCCTGATTCTGCTGATCGGCGCACTGATCTTCGCGCTGAAATTTCAGCGGAGAAGAGTGCCGCGTTCCAAATCCGGCGGATCGGAAAGCCCGCAACGGCCCGCAAAAGAATTAGACAACTAACAGAGAACCCGAAAAGATAACGGATCGCAGACAAGCGAGGAAATCGGATTATCAAAAAGAGCAGCAGGCACCCGTCATCCCCTACGATGATCCGTGCCGCTGCTCTTTATTCCATCTTATTTCTTTTTGCCCTGCACCCGTCTCGATACCAGCCTCACCAGATCAACCGTCAGCACGGGCAGTGATACCCAAGCCGGGTACGCGAGGAAACGGGGCTCCCATTCCGGCGCAAACTTTTCCTTGTACCTGCGCAGTCCCTTGAACCCGTACCAGTGACCGCCGTATTGAAAGACCAGTGCTGCCAGCTTTTCCTCCCGCAGCGCGCTTTTGCTTTCACCCACGCTTGAGAGCGGCGCGTTGCCGAGATTA
This sequence comes from Paenibacillus chibensis, assembly GCF_004001045.1. Taxonomy (GTDB): domain Bacteria; phylum Bacillota; class Bacilli; order Paenibacillales; family Paenibacillaceae; genus Paenibacillus_AQ; species Paenibacillus_AQ chibensis. The sequence continues at coordinate 266,096 of NZ_BIMK01000004.1, read as the reverse complement.
AAGATATGGTAGCCCTGCTCCTTGCACCATTCCAGCAGCCTGACGAACAGATAGTCCATCGTGCCGTTCGGCGTGCCGCTGTGGTGCCGCATCAAATCAATGGACATCGTGCGTCCTTCATCATACCCCGGAGCAAGCGAGGCGAACGCAAGAATGTTCCCTTCCGGAGCCTTCAGGATGGCAACCGGCGCCTGCTCCAGGTATGCCTTGTCGAACCATCCGAGCGAGTAACCCTTCTCGCGTCTGCCTTTGATCCATTCATCCGACACGGCGCGGAGCTCACCCAGCAGCACATCATCAAAAGGCGGAGAAACGACTTCAAATTCATAGCCTTCCCGCTCGAACCGGTTACGGACGCTTCGCAGATCGGCGTTCTTTTTGCCGGTGAGGGAGAACGTGTCCAGATGCACAAGGGCCTCTTCCCCCAGCTTAAAGAAGCGGTACCCGTACTCGTGGTAGATTGGCAAATAATCCGGCGTTGCCTGATAAAAGACGACCGACATCGCGTATTGATCGGCGTACTGCTGGAACTCGGCGATCGCTTCGGGCACTCTTTTCAAAGGACCGAGCGGATCACCAAGCACGACCAGCTTATCCCGGGCCTTGGCATACGGAATCAGAACTTCGTCATCCTGCGCCCAAAAGAAGCTTTTGTCGCCCGTAAACAGCATATGCGTCAACAGATTGCCCTGATGGGTCTGCAAGAACTGCCGCAGCTTGTCCAGCTCCTCAGGCCCTGCCCCGGCCGCAATTTTGCGGTTTGGACGGAGCAGAAGCAGCATCGTGAGCAGCACCCATGCTCCTGCCAGGCCGATGAGTGCCGTGATCGCATACGGCCTTGGGATGAACATCCAGTGGATGCGATCGGCCGTAGGCAAATGCTTCAACCAGCCGTGATGGACATGACTGCCGATCCAGTAGTACAGAAAAGCAATGGCGGCAGACAGCACATACCATAACAGGTAGCTCCGAACCTCAACAGGCGCCCCTACGCGGTAAAACCGTGCCCGCGACATCCAAAGCGCGATGCCGACAATCAGCAGAAAAATGGCTTCTTCGAAATCGAATGCCTTCGTAAACGTAAAAATCGCTCCTGCCAGCAGCAGTATGCCCGTCCATACATAGGCTCTGTGAATGCGCAGCGAAATGCCGCGAGACAGCACGATCAGCATGAACCCGATCATGACCGAGAGCAGATGGGACAAGCGCATCAGCGGCATGGACAGGATTTCCTCCGAGAGCTTAAGCCGGTACAGCAGCCCCGGCGTCGCAGCCGAGAGCAGAAGCACCAAACCACTGACCAGCACCAGCTTTCCGAGCGCCCATACGCCCAAGTCGCTGAGGAACCGGAACTGCCCCGGCCAGCGCCATATCCGCTGCCATACGTTCAGCGGGAAATCCGGATCGTATGTCTTATCCCCTGCGCGTTTGGCTGCGTTGCCCAGCTCAAAGGCCGACATGATCAGTCCGATCAGCCACGGTACGATGTAATAGAACAAGCGGAACAGCACCAGCACCGCCATGGCGCGGTCGGAAGGAAAGCCCAGCTGCTCCAGTCCGAGCAAAACGGTCAGGTCGAAGGCACCGATGCCTCCGGGCGCCATGCTCAAAATGCCGGCGATCGCAGAGACCGCATACATGCCGATGATTTCACGGAAGGTCACATCATGAAGCACGCTGCTGGCGATGAGCCAGAACGTCAACGCCGCGCAGGCCCATTCCAGCAGGGAGGCGCTGAGGGAGACGCCGACCGTTGACCATGGCGTTCTTCCTTCGCCGCGGTTGAACCATTTGGCGAATAGCGACGATCTCTGCATCAGCACAAATAGGGGCAAATAGAGCGCCATCCCCCATACCGCAAATATCAGCCACCGATGCTCCGTAAACAGATCTCCGACCGAGAATACGCCTGCGATAATGCCCCAGGATAAAATCGAAAGCCCCGTAACGACGACCGGAGACAGGAAAACAACCGCGGAAGCCATTAATACCGGCGAAATGCCGCTTCTTTTATATAAAATCGTCCGGAGTCCCGCGCCGGTTAATCCGGCGAATCCGATAATATTATTAAACGTGTTGGCGATCCAAGCATAACGGAAAGTACTCCAGAATCCAACCTTCAACCGGAAATGGCGGCGGATCATAAAGTCATACAGGCTCATGACCGCGATGGAAAAGAGGGACAGCAGGAATATTTCCACGGCTGCTTCAACAGGCAACCGCCTAAGCTCGCCGAACGTGCGGCCAAGAGATATCTGACGCAGCTCTTTCTGCCCTTCCCAGTACACCAGACCGATGACCGCAATCGGTATCAGCAATCGGACGGCTTTGATCCGGTAGATGGAAGCCAGAATGCGGAATATTTTGTACCGTTCCAGCCTTTCCTTCATGCCACGCACCCTTTCGCTTGTAAAGATTGGAATTTAAATCCCTTATTATCCTAACATAAAGCCTGACCGATACAAATCATTAAATCAAAAGCCAGCCCTGGGCGCTTCCCCGGGCTGGCTCTATGCGCAAAAACGATGGTTTCCGCGCCTATTTGAACATGGAGAGCTCGCGCCCCCAATGGCGGTGCATGGCGATCGCGTCTACCAGCTTTTGTCCGAAATCATTGACGTCTGCTGCATCGCTGCTGACAATCAGTCCCGTATCGACGAGCGGCTCTTCCAGATTGCCTGCCGCTGCTTCCGGTCCCGTAACATGAATGCCTGCCGTACCCAGCAGCTCCAGGCCATCTGCCGATGCGCCGATCGTCTTGAGATGATTGTAGGCTTCAACCACGAAGTTCACCGCTTCGCGGATGCTGCCGATCTGTGCGATGCTCTCCTTACCGCCAGCCAGGTAGACGGCATCATACAAGACGGAGTCGGCCGTCAGGAACGTTTGCATCACCTGCTGCTGATCTCCTTCCGTACCTGTTAGGATGCCCAAATTTTCGCTGACGATTTCAGCCGTAACCCCGGCGGTTTGAAGCGCCGTCATGACCGCCTTCATTTCGGCGGAATCAAAGCCGTTGGCGGCAAGCACGGCGATTTTTCGGGTTGCCGGGGATTTAACCGTGTTCATCTGGCTGAGCGCCGGCGACAGCAGGGTTACGCCTTGGCGCACCTCCTCCGTTGGGGCTTGCGGCGCTTCGACGCCGATGCCCTGAGCTACCTGCTGCGCGAGCTGCAGACCGACGTTGCTGAGATTGTTGACCATCTGCTGCTGCACGCTCTTGCTCTGGACCTTTCCGAGCTCAAAACGGAAGGCCTTGATCATATGCTTCTGCTCTACGTCGGACATGCTGTTCCAGAACAGCACAGCCTGGCTGTAGTGGTCCTTGAAACTGTCGCTGCGTGCTCGAACCTTGCGTCCCTCCACCTTTTCCTGATAGTGAATGAATCCGCCCTCCTGCTCGGTCGCTTCATGCGGATCATTGTTATTCAGCGAGTTTTTATGATAGCTCGTCTGCCCCTGATTGATCGTCATGCGGTGCATCCCGTCACGCTGATTGTTATGGATATCCGCCAGCGGGCGGTTAATGGGAATTTCATGGAAGTTTGGTCCGCCGAGACGGGATAGCTGCGTATCCGTGTAGGAGAACAGGCGGCCCTGCAGCAGCGGATCATTCGTAAAGTCGATGCCCGGCACGACATGGCCGATATGGAAGGCAGCCTGTTCGGTTTCGGCAAAGAAATTATCGACGTTACGGTTCAGCGTCATTTTGCCGATGCGGCGCACCGGAATCAGCTCCTCCGGCCACAGCTTCGTCGGATCCAGAATATCGAAGTCGAAGTTGAACTCCTCCTCCTCGCGGATGATCTGAACGCCGAACTCGAACTCCGGATAGTTGCCCATCTCGATCGCTTCCCACAGATCGCGGCGGTTGAAATCCGGGTCTTTGCCGGCGAGCTTCTGTGCTTCGTCCCATACAAGCGAATGCACGCCAAGCAGCGGCTTCCAGTGGAATTTGACGAAGTGGGCTTCGCCTTTTTCGTTTACAAAACGGAAGGTATGTACCCCGAAGCCCTCCATCATCCGGTAGCTGCGCGGAATCGCGCGGTCCGACATCGCCCACATGATCATATGCGTGGATTCGGTATTATTGGCGATGAAATCCCAATGCGTGTCATGCGCCGTGGAAGCCTGCGGCATTTCATGATGAGGCTCGGGCTTGACTGCATGAACAAAGTCAGGGAATTTCATGGCATCCTGTATAAAAAAGACCGGCATGTTGTTGCCTACCAGGTCAAAGTTTCCTTCTTCGGTATAAAACTTCGTCGCGAAGCCCCGCACGTCGCGCACCGTATCCGCCGATCCCCGGGAGCCTGCAACGGTAGAGAAGCGGACAAACACGGGTGTTTTTACGGACGGATCCTGCAAAAACTTCGCTTTGGTGAATTCGGCCATGGGCTCATATACCTGAAAATAACCGTGCGCGCCAAAGCCTCTGGCATGGACGATCCGCTCGGGAATCCGTTCATGGTCAAAATGGGTCATCTTCTCCCTGAACTGAAAATCCTCCATTAAGGTTGGTCCGCGGTCACCCGCCTTCAGCGAATGCTCGTCATCCGTAATACGCACGCCTTGGTTGGTGGTCATTTTTTGACCGGAATCGTTCACCGTAAAAGGTTTCAGCTGCTCTTTTTTGCTGTCTTCGTTCATGTTCATGTTTTCCCGATCCTTGTTCATGAAGTTCATTCCCTCCTGTTCTTATGTACGGCCCTTTGTCCGATTTCTGAATACAACACGGTATTACCCTTCTGGATCAGCCCTTAAACGGATATCCGCCTGCGAGAAGTAAACCGACCTCAACTGCAGCAAAGTTACATATTATGGTATATTGGTCTAAATATATCAGGGTTAGAGAGGAGCTTCGGATGGGTATCTTATTCGTATTGATGCTGCTGGCAGCATGGATATCCTTTATGGTGATCGTCATGACTAAGCGGAGAAGGGCTCGAAGATTCGCAGCCGGACTTACTCAGATGATTCTTTCAGTTCTCATGTTTCCAGTCCTTTCCTCGGTCTTCAGCAGCCTGGATGGGTCGGTGGCCTCGCTCTTCTTCTGCCTGTTTCTGTTTGCAGGGAGTATTTATATACTGGTCATAGCATGCTTCACGCAAGCCAGCCCCGATTCGGCCAAAGAAACGGCTCCGGAAAAACCTCCTGAATAAACCATATAATTGGATATTTACATTTCTATAAAAATAGATATAATAAGGCTCATGGATATATTACAAACGATCAAGGCCATATCAAATGAGACCCGGTTCAACATATTGGAATGGCTGAAGCATCCCGAGGAGCATTTCAGTCCCCAGGAGCATATGCCCGCGACCTGCGATTTTGAAGGCGGCATTTGTGTCGGCTCCATTTCGGCGAAAACAGGACTTGCCCAATCGGTTGTGTCCGGCTATCTGGTCAAGTTGCAGAAGGCAGGTTTGCTCGAATCCCGCCGCGCGGGGCAATGGACATATTACCGACGTAACGAGGAGGGAATCCACCGCTTTATCGAACAACTCAAGCAAGAGCTTTAGCTTAAAAGCATAACCGCGCGCGATTAAGCAGAAAGCTCTTGCTTTTGATCATATATATCTATTTTTATGGAAATATAGAAAAATAAAATCAAACACATTGGAGGATTCCATACATGAGTCAGAAAAAACAGGAAGTCCGTTCGACGGCAGCACTGTTCCAGCCATACACACTAGGTAACCTGAAGCTTTCCAACCGCATCGTCATGGCACCGATGACCCGCGGTTTCTCCCCTAACGGGGTGCCGGGAGCGAACGTTGCCGCTTACTACCGCCGCCGCGCCGAGAATGGCGTCGGCCTGATCATCACGGAAGGCACGGCAATTGACCATCCGGCGGCAGTGGAAAGTCCGAGCATACCGAACTTCCACGGTGAAGCTGCATTGAACGGCTGGGCGGAAGTCGTGAAGCAAGTGCATGAAGCCGGCGGCAAAATCATGCCCCAGATCTGGCATGTGGGCATGACGCGTCCGGTCGGTTCCGAACCGAATCCTGAAGCGATGCCGATTGGCCCCTCCGGTCTGGACCTGAACGGTAACAAAGTGACGGAGCCGATGACCATCGATGAGATCCAGCGCGTCATCAAGGCTTATGCCGATGCGGCCGCAAATGCGAAGCGGATCGGCTTTGACGGCGTGGAAATCCACGGCGCGCACGGCTACCTGATCGACCAGTTCCTGTGGGAAACGACCAACCAGCGGACCGATGAATACGGCGGCGACATGATGAAGCGCGCCCGCTTTGCTATCGAGGTGGTTCAAGCCGTCCGTGCAGCGGTTGGCCCCGACTTCCCGGTTGCGCTGCGCCTTTCCCAGTGGAAGACGACCAAATATGAAGCTAAGCTGGCGGATACGCCGGAAAAATTGAAAGAGCTGCTCACGGCCCTTTCCGATGCAGGCGTGGATATTTTCCACTGCTCCACCCGCCGTTTCTGGGAGCCGGAATTTGAAGGCTCCACTCTGAACTTTGCCGGATGGGCGAAGAAGCTGACAGGCAAAACCGTCATCACCGTAGGCTCTGTCGGCTTGGACGAAGCCTTTACGAGCCTCTTCACTGAAGGCAAAGGTGCCGGCAAACAGGATATCGATGATCTCCTGGATCGTCTGGAAAACCAGGAGTTTGATCTGGTCGCGGTAGGGCGCGCCCTGCTCGCAGATCCGGAATGGGCTGCGAAGGTGCGTGAAGGCCGCTTCGAGGACCTGAAGCCGTTCACGCCGGACGCACTGCAAACACTGGTTTAAAGGGACTGCCCGCTTCCCCCCTTCGAAAAAGGCAGCACACCCTCTAGACCTTCATATACAAAAGGACCGGAAAGAGCCTGCAGCTCTTCCGGTCCTTTTTGATTTATCCGCTTTTACTTGTTGTTATTCTTACTGCTTACATGGGCAACTTTCAGCCGTTCCGAGCGCCGCTGCTGCATTTTCTCCGGCAGCACGATCAGTGCCGGCACCAGCATCGGCAGCAGGATGAAGCAGAGCACGATCAAGCCGACGATGACGGCGGACGCCAGCTCGATCAGCAGCACCAGCCCCGATGGAATCAGGGTAGCGAACGTTCCGCCCAATATCACCATGGCGGAAATGATGACCCCGCCCACGCTCTTCGCCGCTTTCACGATCGCATCGCCCGGCGCCATATCGCCATGCTCGCGGTAGCGCTCCATCAGGAAGATGCTGTAGTCGACGCCTACCGCCACAATAATGATGAAGGAGAAGAATGGCACGAAGGAGGATACCCCGTCCGCTCCGATGACGTAGGTTGTGACCAGATTGGACGCGCTCATCGCCACATAATAAGACGCAACGAGCGACAATACAATGAAGACCGCCGGCCAGAACGAACGAATGACGAACAGGAGAACAACAAACACGCTCACAATCACGATAATGGCGGTACTGTTGAAGGATTTCACCTGCTCCTTGTTCATATCATAGGTCGTTGCGCTTGGTCCCGCCGCCCCGTATTGAGCCTGATCCAGCACGGTTCCCTTCAGGCTGCTGGATACCGTATCATTGATTTTCTCAATGGTTTGCAGTGCAGCCGGTGAATAAGGATCATTGTCCAGGATCACGAGCAATTTCGTAATCTTCCGGTCCTTGGACATGAAATTGTCCTCAGCTTGTTTGAAATCCTCGCTGTCCAACGCCTCGCGCGGAATAAAGAAGGTCTTCGAGCTGTTCAGCTGGGTCAGGAAATCGCCCGTTTTGCCCAGACCCTCGGAAATATCTCCGAGTCCGTTACCGCTCTTGTCGATGCCCTCTTTCAACTGCGACATGCCGCCGGTCAAGCTGGAAAGGCCGCCGATCAGCTGCTTCTGCCCGCTCTGCACCTCGCCCAGCGCCGCATTCAGCTTCTTCATGTTCGCTTCGATTTCACGGCTGCCGCTGCCGCCCTGCTGCAGGCCCTTCTGCAGCTCATCTGCGCCTTTTTGCAGGGCCGCGAGTCCGGCAGACATTTGCTGCTGGGCAGCCTGAATCTGTCCGAGCCCTCCGGCCGTTTCGCTCAAGGAAGCATTCAGCTTGGCATAATTCGTATCCAGCTCCTGCAGTCCTCCGCTGAGCTGAGCCAGGCTGGAAGCAAGGCTTTCTCCCGTTGCCTTCAGCTTCGCATAATCCGGATCGGATGCCAGCTCGCTGTGCTTGGCTCCCAGACCGGCGATCAAGCCGTTCATACCGGTCAAGCCCTGCTGAATTTGCGGAATCTGTCCGCTGACCTGCTTATAACCGTCTTCAAGCGATGCGTATCCCTTCGAAATCTGGGATAGGCCGTTACTGATTTTGCCGGTGTTGGCGCTGACGGTATCCATACCGCTTTTGAGCCCCGCAATGCCTTTGCTCAGCTCGCCGGCTCCGCCCGCGCCTTTGTTGATGCCTGACGCCACCTGGCCAAGCGCGGCCGTAATCTGGTCGTAGCCGTCTTTGACCTGTCCGGTGCCGGTAACGAGTTGATTCGCGCTGGACGTGTCCGGCGTGCTCAGCTTGTCGCCGATTTGATCCAGACCGCTCTTGATCTGATCCACGCCCTTTTGGGAGGCCGAAATGCCTTCCGTGACCGTTTCGGTCTGATTGCTGATATAGAATTCATCAATCGCCTTCGACTGCGGCTGCGTAACGCTCGCTACCGATTTTACGCCATCCACGGCCTTCAGCTTTTCCGTCAGCTTGTCGATCACGCCGAGCGTGTCGTTGTTGTCCATGGCTTTGGCATCTTCGATCACGACGGTTGTCGGCAGCGCCTGCCCGCGGCTGAAATGCTCCGCAACGATGCTGAAGCCCTTGGTTGAAGGGTAGCCGTCGCCAAGCTCCTTCAGCTGATCGAAGGAAAGCTTTTGCGCGCTCGTCAGCAGCGCCGGAATCATGAGAATAACGATAATGACCGTTACAATAATCGGATGCTTGACGGAAACGCCTGTCAGCCTCGCCCAGAACTTGCTCTCCTTGTGGCCTGCCACCTTTTTCGATGGCCAGAACAGCTTCGGTCCGAGCACCTTCAGGAAGAACGGCGTCAGCGTCAGTATCTGCAGCACCAGCACGACCGTGCCGATGGCCACCACATTCGCCGATTTATAAATGCCGAAGCTCGAGAAGCTGAGTCCGGCAAACGCGATAAATACCGTCGCGATACTGTAAATGATCGTTTTGCCCGCCGTTTTATAGGAAGCGATGATCGCCTCGTCCACGGAGCGCCCGTGGGATAGCTCCTCTTTAAACCGGTTGAACAGCAAAATGTTGTAATCCGTGCCAATGCCGAACAGGATCAGCACCAGCAGCATCTGCGTCACGCTCGTCACCGGAAAATCCAGCTTGTCGATGATCTGCGCGGCAATCCCCATGGAGCAAAGGTACGAAACTCCCACCGCAAGCAGAGAAACAAACGGAATAATGACCGAGCGGAACATCAAGATCAAGACAAGCAAAATGAAAATGACGGTAAGCGCCGCACTCTTTTCCACTCCGGATGTCGATGCCTTGATATAGTCGTTCTGGATGAAGTCTTCACCGCTCAAATAATAAGGAACCTGGACATCCTTCAGCACTTCCTTGAACTGTTTGTCGATCTCATCCACGTTCCGGCCCATTTTATCAAGGTTAAAGCTGGCCATCAGCGTCGTGTTATCTTCGGACACAAGGGAGGATTTGGCTGCAGGGGTCGTAATCGGGTCGATCAGCTGACTGAAGCCGAGCTCCGATTTATGCTGGATCATGGCTTCAATCCCGGTCCCGATCTGTTTCATGTCCTCGTCCGTCAGCTTGCCTTCCCTGTGAAACACGATGATATCGCTCGTTCCGCTGGTACCGGTCATCTTGTTCAGCAGCTTACCAGCCACCTTCGACGGACTGTCTTCTGTCAGCGGGTCCTGGCCCCGCTCATGCAAAATGGCGTTGACGTCCGGCTGAAACACGGTTAACAGAACGGTTGCCACAAGCCACAGCACCAGGATCGCCCAGCGCCATTTGATGATTTGCCGCATGCTTTTGTTTTTCCTCCTCTAAGTCGGTTAGTAAACAGGCGTTCATTATTCAGGCAAAAAAAGAAAGCTTTCGCCGTTTTCACTCCATATCATACATAATGAGGCAGAGGTGAAATTATTCATCGCAAAAGGGCGGAAGGCGCCCCATTTAACGGGTGCACCTGTGCTGCATGCCCAGATGATACAGGAAGACGAACTCATTCACGAGCCTTTTCACAGTCTCCCCGTCCTCATGCTCCCGCAGGATCAGGCACACGCCCTCCACGATGGTTCCGGCGAGCATTCTGGCACTCTGGCGATCGGCCGTCGTGAGCTCTCCCGCGTTTTGGGGGCCGGCCGTAAAGGCATCCTCCAAAATGGTTACGATCAGGCTGACCATACGCTCCTTCACCTGGCCATATTTCGAGCCGCTGCTGCGGTTCATCAAAATGGTCAGCTCCGTGCTGTATTCCAAGAACAATCCCACGATCGTTTCCTCGACCATGTTCAAATACTTCAGCCCGTTATCTTCACCCGCGTAGCTGCGCTCCAGTTCCTTTTTCAGATCCAGAATGTAATTGACGATTTTTTCGTAAATCGGTCCCACCAGCGCTTCGAACAGCTCTTCCTTGTTCGTGAAATAGCGGTAGATGTTACCGGTCGTAATTCCCGCCGCTGCCGAAATACGGCGCATGGAGGCGCCGGTATAATCATGCGATTGGAATTCGTTCCGGGCTGCCCGCAGAATGCTCTGGCGGACGTCTTCTTTCAGAGTCTGCATAAATAAACACCTGTTTACTAATATTTTATAAAAATCATTATAAGGCATATGAGGCCCATTGGCAAATCCTGATCATCCCCCGAATGAACGGCTTTTGCCTCGGTGGATTTCGAGGGTTGTACCGCCTTAAGTCACCTCCAAAGTTCGATTTTTGAAAGAGGTAGAGGAAAGCGCTTTATGCTACAATAATTGTAAGGATTTAGTAATAGAAATGGGGGAAGCGATGATGGAAAAGCCTGCAGTTTCCTTGTTTTTCGGCGCTGGCGCCGAGGTGGGATACGGACTGCCCTCGGGAGGCCAGTTCGCGCTGGACCTGTTCCGGGTTCCTGCCGATCAGGATAAAGCCGCGTTCAAAGAGCAGCTGAAAGCACTGGATAACACGTCGGCCTACGCCACCAAGTGGCTGCCAGACGATTATCTCAAGAAACGCATTCATGTCTTCGGCAAAAGCGATTATGAGGGTATCATCGCCTCCAGTCTGGAATACCGGAAAGACGATATACTTACCTATCTGGAGCAGCTCGATCAGCATGTGCTCCGCCTGCTCCGCTCCTGGACTGTCCGGGAGGATGATGTCCGCGAGGCATTTCGCGCCGAAACCGGCCATGAGCTGGGGCAAATCCTGTACGGACAAGCCGTCAGGCTGAACAGCCGCCTGGCGGAAAGCGTGGGATTGTTTAACTCGGCCTTCTTCTCCGCTTGGCTCAAGCTGCTGGAGCTGCATCCGGATCAGACCGGACTGCAGCACGGTGTCCGCGCCATTCTGGAGCTGCTCGTCGGCGCCTGCGGTCAGCGCCTGGTCGCCAAGCTGAACGAGGAGGTCTTCGAGGCCGCGCCTGACAAGCTGTCCGTGTTCGATGACCTCTCCGGCATATTCAGTCTCAATTATCACAGCGTCGGGCAAACCGGCATGGATATCGTGCTTGGCGAGCCGGCCCAGCCGGTCACGGAGGAGGATGCGCCGGTTGACATCTTCTCGGCACTGTGCCGCACGGTGCTGGAGGATATGTATTCGCGCACGCTTGATTACCAAGCACTGGTCGACAGCCATTTCCGCTATCTGTATAATCCGAAGGCCCATTGGGCCCGTTTCACGCGCATTGCCATCTTTCTGCGAACCGTGCGCAGGTACATCAGCAGGGCGGACGCGCATTTAATGGAGAAAATCGCTGCCGGACCCGGGTATTATCATGATCTGTCCGGGCTGGCCCAAGCGGTACGGATCGCCGCTGTCGGCACGACGAATTACAACGGCTTTGTCCGCGAGCTGGTGCACCGGCAGTTTCCGGAGGTTCCGGTCTACTATTTGAACGGCTGCGTGGAAGAATATTACGATCCGTACTGCAACCTTATCCTGGAGCAGCCCACCGCCGAGGAGCTGGATGCATATCCTCGCCTGCTCGTACCGCTGATTTTCACGCAAAGCGGCATCAAGCCGCTGACTTCGGTTACGATGTCCAGACGCTACGTCGAGCTGTATGACCGGTTCGAGCAGTCGGACGTCATTGCCATCATCGGCTACGGATTTAACGGCGATGACGGCCATATTAACGGGCTGTTCCGTTCGCTCGCCGAGGCCGGTAAACGGCTCGCCATTTTCCATTACGGCAGCGAAAGCTTGTCCGTATTAAAAAGCGAATACCAAACCAAGCTGCGCCTTTCATCGGCAGACGCCCTCGATATTTTCACCGTCGATAGCAGCAGGAGTGTCGCCGGAATGCCTTGGTGGCAGGCGCTGCTCGAGAAGTACGAATCGATTCATCCCGCCCTCGCCCCCAGAATCTAGCCCTCATCCCTTGATCATACGAAGCCGGAAATCCCGTCAAACTTAGGGACTCCGGCTTGTTCACGCTTTTTGCCGAGCGCCGCCTCCTTGTATTTCCTTAAATTTAAAAAGCCCTCCGCTGCCACAAGGGCATGGAAGGCTTTTGCTTTGAGGTCCAATTCCGTCATGTGTTTGCCACATCAATCTTGCATCTTCTCTTCAGATAACGATGGATCCGTTCAAAATCCTCCGGCGTCAAATCCTTCAGCTGCTTTTTCTTCGATTCGTACGCCAGGATGACTCCAATGCTCTGGGCGGCCAGCGCATTATTGGGCATGATTCTTGCCGTTCCGTAGGCTTTGATGTCAGCCCCGATATTTTTCCCGACCACGATCACATTATTATATTCCTTCAGCAGGAAGGAACGCAGTGGAATACCGTAAGGCTCCGGCGACCCAAAGCTAATGCCGTGCGGAATGTTCACCGTGCCCTGCAGATCGACCGGGTAAGCGCCGATGCTGACGTTGTCATAGAACATGCGGCCCTTCATGACATCCTCATACTTCAACACATAGTCGGTCTCATACCGGTTAAAGTCGCGAATATACAGGTAGCTTGGGTATCCGTTCATCTGCGCCTTTTCGAAGCCGGCCAAATGGGTCCGCAAAAACTCCAGAATACGGGGCGCTTCCACCTGGCCCTTACGCAGCGCTTCATTCACGGAGGCATCGCTGGACGGATCGACATTATACATGATCAAGCCGTTAATGATCACCTCTCCGTTGCCCTGATTGGAAATATTAAGCCCGCGCAGCCGCACCAATTGATTTGCCGGTTGATATTGACTCATGATATTGCTGAAACCTACCCCGAAATTCCGGTCCACATACGTATTCGGACCGAACACCTTCTGGACGTTAGCCAGCGGATAATGCTTCAGGACATCCTTGTACAGCTTTTTCCAGTCCACGTTCTTATATCTCAGCATGTAGGTTGCGCCCATATAATCCGGCTGATCGCTTTTTTCGACCACCTCCATGCCTGGAATGCGCTTTTTATGCTGCAGCTTGCCCGTTAGAGCGTTGAAATCCGTATTTTCCACCCAGTAGCCCGCTTCCAGCTTATATTGCCGCCGGTCTCGATCCGTATATAACAGGGACTGCATGGTGTGGCTTTGGCCCGCGACAGCTTCATGGACCGCGTTTATTTTGACGCCGCTCTTAAGCGGTAAGTCTCGAATGAGCTTATTATAGTAATCGGTGAATTCATCCAGATCACGTATTTTGCCTTTGTTATACTCTTTGAACAAGGTTTTCATCTCGCCTTGCACGAGACTTTTCCGCTGTTTGTTGAACGGTTCATCGAGGAACAGCATCTCGCCTTGAATGAGCTCGCCGCCGGGCTTCTCCCGCGGATCCAGAACCAATACGCTAAGCCCAAGTTTTTGGGCTTCCCGGGCCAAAAGAACACCCTGCAGCTCGCTGCCTATGACGACGACATCGTAACGGCTGCACCCTTCCCCGCAAGATACGGGCTGGGTAATCCGCGTTAATCCGTGCGGAATGAAAAATTGAATAATAAGTGCGGATATCATGACAATCAACATTAGCTGCCATATTTTTTTTGATCGATGCACAGGCTATAATCAGCTCATTTCTTATATAGTAAAAATGTTATGAATGTTGTTCTTCTATATAAAATCCATATAAAATCCAAGAAAATATATTTCCTTTATATTTATTTTCTACTATAAACCACCTCCTTTTGATATACAATATTTAACACTCGGGTGCATATCTGCGGCTACATTTTACACAGAGTTAATTTCTGCAAAACACAGCTGTGAACTTCCTGTTCAATGCCGGCCGAAGATCTAGAAAAAAAGCCGTCCTAATTAGGACGGCTTAACCCCGGAAAAGGTTACTTAAATGTTGAAAAATATCTATTATATGTAAATATCGATGTAGGACCCCCGGCATGCTATGCCGTTTCCATGCTTTTCTGTACGGCTTCCACGGTCAGCTTCGCATAGGCCGGGGAAGATACCGTCTCCGTCAAAATATCCGTATCCTTCAATAAATTCCCGGTCAAAATGCACAAGGCGCGCTCATCCTTGTCGATCACCTGCTCACGCATCAGCTTGGTAAGCCCCGCCAGCGTGGACGCCGACGCCGGCTCACAGCCGATCCCGCTGCGGTCAATCATCCGCTTCGCTTCCAGGATCTCTTCGTCCGTCACGCTGCAGGTCACGCCCTGACAGAGCCGCAAGGCGCGGCGGGCGATTTGCCAGCTTGGCGGATGTCCGATATTCAGCGCGGAAGCCTTGGTAAACGGCTTCGGCTCCGGAACCAGCTCTTCCCGTCCCTCCGCCATCATGCGATGGAAGGGGCTTGCTCCCTCCGCCTGAATTAGAGCAATGCGCGGCAGCTTTGAAATCATGCCCAGGCTGTGGAGATCGCTGAGCCCTTTGCCCAAAGCCGAAACATTGCTGAGCGCACCGCCGGGAATAATAATCCACTCCGGAAGCTCCCAGTTCAGCGACTGCGCGATTTCATAAATAATGCTTTTCTGCCCCTCAATCCGCAGCGGATTCACCGAGTTGCAGACATACAGGCCAAGCTCCTTCCCATGCTGCTCCAGAAAACGGATGCCGTCATCATAGGTACCATCAAACCGGATCACCTGCGCTCCGTAGGCCATCGTCTGCAGAACCTTGTTCGCGGATACACTGTGGCTTGGCACGAACACTTGCGACGAGCAGCCTGCCATAGCGGCATACATCGCAAGCGATGAAGAGGTATTGCCCGTAGAGGCGCATGCGAACCGGGTATACCCCAGCATACGGCCATGGGAAACGGCAGCCGTCATGCCGTTGTCCTTGAAGGAACCACTCGGATTCTCGCTTTGGGCTTTAAAATACAACTCCCGGATCCCCAGCTTTTCGCGAATCGCGCCGGAGGTGTACAGCCCGGTGTTACCTTCATATTTCGTCACGATATGCTCTGGCGGGAGCTGCGGGTCAATCAGCTCCTTATAGCGCCATACCCCGCTCGCATACACCGACAGCCGCTCAGCGAGCCTCTCCTTGAACAGCGCCTTCAGCTTTTCTCCGTCCAGACCTCTCAGGTCCTGAACCCCCTCCATTCTCCCCCCGCAGCTGCAGGAGATGCCGTACTCACGCCACGCCTGCTCTGCTCCGCAATCCACACATACCTGTTTCATCCGCTCTTCATCCTCTCATTCCGATTGGAGGTTTATATATGGCTCATTGCCATACGCTCCGGTTAGGATTAGAATAATCAGAAGCGTTTGATAAATCTAATATATTATTTTGTCTATTACATAATATTTCGTTATGAGTTATAACAACCGAAGGGAGTCATCCATGCCTATGAACCTGCATGCATTACGTTTTTTTGCCAAGGTGGCGGAGACCGGCAGCGTGACGCTGGCTTCGGAGCTGCTGCGCGTCAGCCAGCCGGCCGTCACCGCACAGATCAAACGGCTGGAGAAAGAGCTTGGGGTCCAGCTCTGGACTCCGCAGGGCCGCGGAGTTTCACTCACCGAAGCCGGGCGGATGCTGGCTGGCGAGGCACAGAGGCTGTTCGAGCTCGAACAGCGCATCGAGATGAACCTGGAGCGTTTGATGCAGGGTCTGTCGGGGAAACTGCAGCTTGCGGCTACCTATCTGCCTGCCAATTTTCTGCTTCCGCGAACGATCGCCGCTTATAAACAGCGCTATCCCTCCGTCGAGATCGAGCTGACCACGACCAACTCCAGCCAGGCACTGGAGCTGCTGGTTCACTTCAAGGCCGACATCGCCATCGTCGGAGGCAGCGACGCAGAACATCCGCTGCTTCAGCGAACCTCCTGGGTGAAGGACGACATGTGCTTTGTCGTGCATCCGGGCCACCGCCTGGCAGGGGCAGAAGCAACGCTAGCCGATATACTGCGGGAGCCGTTTATTTTCCGGGAAGAGGGAAGCTTCTCCCGGGAGCAGCTCCTTGCCCTGTGCCGGCTTCATCGTCTCCCGGCCCCGGCGATCGGGCTTCAGATGAACGGGCTGCATGAGACGCTGCGCGTCGTCATGGAGGGGTATGGCGCCGCCTTCCTCTCTTCGCTGGAAACCGAAGCCTTCGTAGCCCGCAACGAACTCGCCAAGGTCCATGTCAAGGAAGCGCAGCTGAGCAATCCCATTTCGGTATATACACGCAAAGAACCGCTTCCTCCGGCCGCGCGCCACTTCCTGGATGATCTCCTCCGCGTTTTCCGTTAGCAGCCGTCTACCGGGATTGCCGGAGCATCCGCAGCGACTTCAGCTCCCGTGAAGCCTCCTCCAGCCGCAGCCGGCGCTCCCTGAGGCATGCCTCCTCCTCCCTTATCGAGGCTAGCCTCTCCTCGAGGGCTTCCTCGACGCCGAGAAGCAGCGCCTCGCTTCCGCAGCCGCTGCTGCGCTTCCATTCGAATATGGCCTGAATGTCCTTCAGCGGCAGGCCGTAGCTTTTCAACTCCTGAATTACCTGGATGTCCTCTACATGAGCTTCGCTTTATTCCCGCTTTCCATCCGGCCCAAGCGACCGGATCAGCTGCAGGTCCTCGTAATGCCTCACCGTATCCTTGGTCGTCCGGGTCCTTCTGACGAACTCGCCAATCCTCACTTTATCCCCCACCGCTTTCTTTTTTATGAATCCAACCCTTGACACGGGGTCGACCCCGCATTGTTCACTTGACTTGATTGTATTCCAACCCGGTGTGTACGAAAAGGAGGATTTCCACATGACTCTTGCCGTGATTCTGCTTGCTTACAGTCTAGTCAGTCTTGCCGCAGCGGTGGCCCTGATTTGCCGCAGCCCCGTCTCTTCGAGCGGATACAGCCGTTTTGCCGCCTGGTGTGCAACCCTGCTGTTTCTCCTCTCCCACCTGATGCTGCTATTCCTCTCGATCCGGCATCTCTTTAGGCCCGTCGGCTACACTTATTTTATCGGCTGCCTGCTCCTTGTTATCAGCTCCCGCTGGCTGAATGGGCGCGTCCTGTTTGGACAGACCCACTGGCGGCATTATGCGGTGACCGCAGGTATTTTCGCGGCTGCGTTTGCGCTCGATTGGTTGATATAGACTGCCGAAATGCCGCCTGATCGGATTCAACTGATAGCGTCGTACAAATCAGGACAACGCTCGTCAAAATGCGTCAAAAACAGTCGGCATTCCACTTGGCTTACAAGAAGGGAATTTCGACCGTTAAACCGAATGTTATGAATGGAACTAGAATGGAATGCATCGGGTATCGACAGGACATATATTTTGAATTCAGGGAGTGAAGCCTCATGGATTTTCGGATCGTTCACAGGGAAGCCTTTCAGGTGACCGGTAAAATGCGCGAGATATCCACGGTAGACGGAAGCAATTTGCGAGAAATCCCCGCCTTTTGGCAGGACTGCCACACGGATGGGACATCCATGAAGCTGGACGTGCTGGCCGCAGGAAAGGATATGCTCGGCATCTGCATGGATTTTGACGGACAGAACCGTTTTCATTACTTTATAGGGGTAGAGACGGAAGCGGATCAGACCGGAGCCGAAGAATTCGTCTCCCGCGTCATTCCGGCGGCGGACTGGGCCGTCTTCACGTCCGTGGGTCCGATGCCCGGAGCGATTCAGCAGGTGTGGCATCACATCTATGCGGACTGGTTTCCATCAAGCGGTTACGAGCATGCCCGCGGACCGGAGCTGGAGGTCTACCCGCCCGGAGACACCGCAAGCGACGAATACCGCTGCGAGGTGTGGATTCCCGTCTTAAAAAAATAAAACACGCAGCGCATCAAAAGGCCTGTGCAGGTTCCTTTGCGGATTATGCAAAGAATCGGCACAGGCCTTTTATCTTAGCTGAGGTCAACCGCAGCTTAGAGCGGAGCGGCGCTCTCCCCGATCTGCAGGGCAGCGTGAAGCTCAAGCAGCTCATCGCGCAATACCGAAAAAGAGGGAAGCTCCGGGATCTCAACCGGCGCGGGCGACGCCGACTGTTCAGCGGCAGCCGCCAGCGTTTCGAACGCCAGCTCCAGCTTGCGCAGCGTTTCGGCCGGCTCCCGGTGCTTCAGCGCTCTCTCCCCTGCTGCGATGAGCACATAGCCGAAATGCTGGATTTCGGCCAAGGCCGGCCACCACAGGCTGATTCGCTCGCGCTGCCGGACCGATTCGGCCAGCGCCGCATCGAAGAGCAGTCTGACCCGGAGCAGGGCCGTTTCCAGCTCGGCAGCCTGGTTGGCTTCTCCTGTCGGCTGTCCTCCTGCCAGGATCCGATTCATCAAGGCGCCCTCCTTGCGGATCACCTCTGCCAGCGCACCGGGCAGCCGGCTGGAGGAAGCGCGCCGCCATAGCAGCAGAACGCCTGCCAGTCCGATGGCGCTGCCGACCAGAATGTCGACGAGGCGGGCCGACATAAAGTAGCTCATCGCGGTTTCCGGATGATTGCTCTCCGCAATCAGGAGCGTGCTCGGCGTAATGAAAATGACAGCCAGCGCATAATTGCGCAGGTAGATCAGCTCCACGATAAACTGCAGGACAGCCATCGCCAAAGCCACATAGATGCCCTCCGGCTTCAAGGAGAGCAGGACTCCTCCCGTCAGCAGGCCGACGATAGTGCCCGCGGTGCGCTGCAGCGCGCGGTGCAGCGTGCCGATCGCCGTCGTGCCGAGCATCACGGCGGCACAGGACAGCGGTACCCAGTAGGAACGGTGAAAGCCCAATCCGTAAGCCACGGCAGCGGCGATGGCGATCATGATGCCATACCGGCCGGCCGTGCTAAGCAGCGTCGAGTGACGGTTGAAAGCTCCCGCCAGGATGAGCCGCAGCTTGTTCGCGGGCTCGTCCGGCATCGCCAGTTGCGGCGCTTCGCCGGTGCCATGCAGCAGAGCCTGCGCTTCTTCGATCTGCTGGGCCAGACGACCGCCGAGGCTGCCATGCCCCGTCCAAGAAAGCGGACTTTCACCGAGCGGCTTCTTCCCCGCTCCGCTTCGAACGTCCCTGGCTATGGAGCGGAGCGACTTCACCGCCGCGGCGGCGTCTGCTTGGACTTGATGGCCAAGGGCCATATCCACCAGCGTCAAGTAGATCTCGTTAGCCTTTTGCGACAAGAGCATCAGACGCCGGGTCGGCTCATAAGCCTTCCGCCAGCGCAGCTCCCCGCCCGCAACCATCTGCCCTGCATTCCGCAGGGAGACAGCCGCCTGATGCTGCGCCTCATATTGATGCTCGGTGCCGACCGAGCCGAGAAACCGGGCAAGCGAAGCATAAGCACCCGAAACAGCCTTGGTTTCCGGGCGGTGCGGATGCATCGTCCAGCCAGACATGGCAACGAGCCATGCCCATACGCCGCCCATAAGAACAAAGCCGGTCCGCAGCGGAACGGCTGATAAGTCCTGCGGCAAACTCGTACCGACGGCGAAGGTCAGAATCAAAAACATGGCCGACGGACCTTTCACCTGAAAAGCCCCGAAGCAGAACACGGCTATCGCTCCGATGAGGCCAAAAAGCAGCACCATCAGCCAAGGGATGCTTCCCGTCAATGAGCCAAGCCCGAAGGATAAGGCCATTCCGAGGGCCACGAGCAGCAGCTTGATCGCCCGCTGCCTGTAAGTTTCATTGCCTACGTACAAAAAAGCAAAGCCTCCGATGGAGGCGCATAATCCGTAATCCATATGTCCGGTCAAGGCGCCGATCAGGACCGGAATTCCAGCGCTGATGGCGGAGCCGATCCCGCGGAACCACTGCAGCGGCAGCGGACGAATGCGGAAAGCATCCCGCATCTTTCCCGGTGCAGGTGCCTGCTGAACGGTTCGGCGCCGAACATAGGGGCCTTGATGCGATTCGGTTATCATAAAGCATTCTCTCCCATGTCGATCTCTATTTTGTCTTTCGTTTCGATATCATCCAAACCCCGGCGGCGCGCTCGCAAGAGCCGCTAGGCTTTACGTTTCTTTGGCAGACTCAGCATGCTGCTGAATCTTCATTAGCGTCGCCAGAAACACCCGGAGGTCCTCCTCAGGAATGCCGGCGACAATTTCTTCTTCAAATAGCCGGTTCACATACGTAAACAGCCGCTCGCGCAGCCGTCTGCCCTCATCGGTAATAAAAATCAAAAACGAGCGCCGATCGTCCATGTTCCTTCCTCTGCGGACCAGCTGCTTGCGTTCCAGAATATCCAGTATTTTGGTCAGCGTCGCCTGATCCTTATCCGCGAGAAGCGCCAGCTCCTTTTGCGTAATCCCGTCCTGTTCCCCCAGACGCTTCAGCACTGTCCACTGCTCCGGCGTAATATCGTCTTCCTTGAAATGCATCGTCAAATACCGCATAAGGGCACGGCTGGTCTTCGAAATCAGGTGCCCGTACAGATGTTCTTTGTCCTCCATGCCTGAAGCTGCCGCTCCCTTCCTTAACCGCCTGTTGTAGTTCTATTCTATATAATTAAATGGTTTTTGTAAATACTATATGTATACAAACTATTATTATGATAAGTTATTGACGAAGTATAAATTAAAATTATGAAGCTGATATGCTTGCCTTTGCCCATGTGCAAATTGTGTTAGACAAGCTTTCCTTACGATATCAGGATGCGTGTTCTGGCCGTTGATCATTCCAAAAAAATAAAAAACGTATTTTATACGTCTTAATATGCTGAAAAGCGGCCTGTCGGCCGCTCTCGGGACTGCGCTTATGAGATTTAAAATACATGCTGACCCTTAGGATCGACGATAAAATCCATTCCACTAAGGGGACTTGTCTAGAGCCGGTCTGCTATCAGCCTGGCCGCGCCGATCGCTCCCGCCTCATTGCCGAGCAGTGCCGGCCGCACATCCGCCCGAAGCCGCATGCCATCCATGGCTTCAAGCAGCAGCGGCCACCAGATCGCCCTGGAATCGACCAGACCGCCACCAATGAGGATGGCCTCAGGATTCAATCCGTTATGAAGATTATGGATGACGACCGCCAGATGGGCTGCGAATTGTTTCAACACCTTCGTCACCAGCGGTTTCCCCTTCAGGTGATCATCCATGACCCCAACGCCGGAAGCATACGCATGGCCCGTCGCTTCGTTCGCAAGCTTCACAAGAGCCGATCCTGACAAGTACTGCTCGATGCAGCCGTTCAGACCGCAGTTGCAGGGCCGGCCGCCGGGGACGAGCACCGTATGTCCCCATTCCCCGCCATTCCAATGAGCGCCCCTGTACAGGTCTCCGCCGATCATATTAGCCCCGCCCACGCCCGTACCGAGCGTAAGCATGGAGAGATCCCGCAAGCCCTTCCCGGCTCCGAGCCAAGCCTCGCCTGCAAGTGCGGTATTGGCATCATTATCGACGAAGACCGGAAGCCTGTAAGCCGCTTCCATGATCACCTTCACAGGAGCCCCCTGCCAGCCCGGCAAATTATCCGTCGCGTACACGATCTCGCCCGTCTGGACGTTGACCCTGCCGGCGGTGCCGATCCCGATGCCCTGCACATCGCCATGCTTTGCCAGCAGGTCATCCACCAACAGCTTCATATTTTCTAATATGCGCTCCTTGCCCTGACTCGCCTCCGTCGCCGTTTTGCCCTGCTCAAGAAGCTGGCCTGAGCCGTCCACGACGATGCCCTTGATCGAAGTACCGCCGATATCAATTCCTATCACCTTCATGCCTGCCCCATTCCTTTCTTGTCCCGGCCCTGCTTTAACGGGCTTCCCCTTCCATCGCTTCGCGGACGGCCGCGGCAAATTTCTCCGTGATAAGCTTGGGTCTGGTAATGGCGGATCCAACGACGACGGCATGCGCTCCTAGCCTCAGGCACTGCGCTGCCTGCTCCGGCGTATGGATGCGCCCTTCCCCGATGACCGGAATAGGCATGTGATGCACCGCTTTACGCAGAAGCTCGAAGTCAGGTTCTTTTAGCTGCGGCGAATAAGGCGTATAGCCGGAAAGCGTCGTCGAGATGCAGTCCACTCCCAGTGATGCGGCATATTCCGCTTCTTCGATCGTCGAAATATCGGCCATGACCTTCTGTCCCTGCTCCTTCATATAGGCCACAAGGGCTTCGAGCGTTTCTCCGCCTGGTCTTGGGCTGCGTGTGGCATCCAGAGCGATTACGTCCACTCCCGTCTCCATTAGCTCCCGCACCTCGCGCAAGGTCGGGGTAATATATACGCCGCTATCGGCGTAATCCCGTTTGATAATGCCGATAATCGGCAGCTTCGTTACCCGCTTGATGGCGGTAATATCGTGAACGCCGTTCGCGCGGATCCCCGCGGCGCCTCCCTGCTCGGCGGCCAAGGCCATCTTGGCCATCGTATCGCCCCCATGCAGCGGTTCATCCTCCAGTGCCTGGCAGGAAACAATCAATCCACCTTGAATGTTGTTGAAATACGGGTCGTCCATGCATTCATCTCCTGTTACCCTCTACCGGTCGGTATGTGGATCATTTTTCCGATGCTTATTGAACCCTATTATAGCAGTTAATAAAGATTTTCTCCATTATTAAATGTATATCGGGAGATTATTTCTTTCATAATAAAACACGCCGATTTCCGGAGAATCATCCCTTATGCTTTCTGACTCTCCCAATCAGCGTTATTCCGGCCCGTTATTAACAAAAACGCTTGAAGTTGATGTTGCCGTGCTTCATGCGCAGCGCATCGCGCAGCTCGATCAGATCCTTCTCCGCCATCTGCTCCAGCACGTTTCTTCGGTAATCCAGCCCATGCTCTTCCGCCAAATCCAGTATCCCTCGGATATACAGCTCTCTGTAATCCTTCGCATCCACGCTGACTGATCCCTCCCATAAATAACGAAGCTTATATAAAATGTACCCACATTCCACGGTGAAACCGCAAACCGCCATAATGTTCCGGGCAAAAATGCAATGATCGGCAACAACTCACATGCACCGCATGTAAACATCATGCGATCCCATGCAAAAAGGGGCTGCCTCGGGCAGCCCTTTTATTATTTGATGATACGTTCACCGTCGTCTTGCTTCTTCGCCTGCAGACGCTCGGCATAATAAGCGCATTTCGCCGCAGCGGCCGCCTTCACTCTCGCGACCTCCTGCATCCGCGCATCCAGTTCTTTCATATGCTCCGTCAAAATGCGAATCCGCTTCTCCAATACATTCGTCCAATCCTGCTGTTCCCCGCTTGGTGACAGGATGCATCCGTCCTCCATGAAAAGTGCGATTTCGCTGAGCTTCATTCCGGTCTGCTTCAGTCCTTGAATGAAGGAGATCAGCTGCACATCCTGATCGCTGTAACGGCGGGAGCCTCTTGTCCGTGCGGGAGTCGGCAGCACGCCTATGCTTTCGTAATAGCGAAGCGTATACGCCGTAATGCCGGTAATTTCAGCGACCTCGTTGATGGTGTATTCCTCCATGCTCATCCTCCCGTTTCATTAAAAGGTAAGCACAACCTTGCCGACCGTTCCCGCTTCCAGCATGAGCTGCTGCGCTCTGCCTGCTTCGCGGAAGGGAACACGGCAAAATACGCGTGGTTTCAGCAGCCCTTTTCCGAGCCAGGACAGCAGCAGCTCGGCATCCTCCCTGAACCAGACGGGATGCTCCTGTTTCAGGGACGTAATGCTGTATAGGTATGCCGGATGACCGGTTGGCGTCCGCTTTATCTCCGCCAACTCCCTCCACTGATTTGTCCACGCCTCACGCGTGGACTCCTGAAGTACCGAAGTATGACCAAAGCCGACGAACCGGCCGCGTTCGCCCAGTGTTCGGAAGGAACGCTGCCAGTGATCCCCGCCGATCGGATCGAAGACGGCATCCACACCCCCGGGCATCAGCTGTTGCAGCACTTCGGTGAAATCTGCCTTCCGATAGTCGATCGGCACGGCTCCATAAGCGGCAACACCCGGATGCTTGGCGGACGAAGCCGTCCCGAACATCCGAAGCCCCATCATCCGTCCAAGCTCCAGCAGCGCAGTCCCTACCCCGCCGCCTGCGCCATGGATCAGAACACTGTCCCCGGCAGACACTTCCGCCAACCGGTGCAGCATCTAGTAGGCCGTCACGTAGTTCAACATCACCGAAGCCGCCTGGGCGGCGTCCACATCATGCGGGATCCGCAAAGCCTCCTCTGCGGGCAAGTTAATATAGGCAGAATATGCACCCGTTCCATTCAGGAAAGCCCCTACCCGCTCACCGCGGACATATTCCGTTACGAGCTCCCCCACATCCTCCACGAATCCTACCGCTTCATAGCCCGGCGTGAAGGGAGGCAGAGGCGAGTCCAGATAAGTTCCTTCCCTGCGCATGACATCCGCCAGCGCCACACCTGCCGCTTCCACCCGGATGCGGATGTCCCGGTGCCCCGGAGGGGACAGCTCCTCTTCAACCACCTTGAGAACATCAGGACCGCCATATCGTTCTACCACGATTTTCGTATTTTGCATGCTCATCCCCTGCTTTCTATTCCATGTGCACTTATTCTACAGGTTAGAGCAAACTCGAAGTCAACCTATAATTTAGCGGAAAGAAGAAGCAAGATTCGAATCGAATTCGGCGGAATTGAAAATATAGAAAAGCCCATTACTCCCGCCTGCAGGGTAATGAGCTTTCTGCGAATGATGTTGGCTCTAGTCTTCGTCTACGGCAATCCCTATATCCATCAGGTAATCCATCTCGGCATCAAGTACAGCCTCGACGGTCATTTCATCCAGTTTGACATCTTTACGGCTCAGGACGTAATCGACCAGATCATCGCTATCGATTTCCACTTCGCCTTGTTCATTCGCTTCCGCCGTGTTAATGAACGTCTTTTCATGCTTCAGGACAACCCTGATGCTTTCGGGTTCAGCGCCCGTCTCAGCCGCTATGTACTGCACAAGCTCCTGCTCGTTGACTGTGCCGCTCATGGCCTTTTCATCTCCTTATTTCATGTCCTAGCGCCATTGTAACACAAAATGAAGTGGTTTCCATTTTTTCAAGCGGCAATTTACCAATTTTACAAAAAGCAGGAGTTCCTCTTACATGGCTTCTTATTCATTTCAGACAGGCTTAGGCTTCCCATAATCAGTAATTTTAGCTGTTTTCGTATTTGAATGTCCGGATCTCTCCCTGCAGATCTTTCGCCATTTCGTTCATGGCGGACGTCGAGGCGGAAATTTCCTCCATCGCCGCCAGCTGCTCTTCAGTCACGGCTGCGACGCTTTGGGAATGCTCGGCAATGTGTGAAGACAGCTCTACCATTCGTTCTTCCGACTTCAGCAGCTGCTCCGTCAGAGCGGATAGCTCCTCCGTGGAAGCCGATACCTCCTGCGCCTGTCCCGTCACGGTCTGGATGGACGTGAAAATTTCCTGAAACGCATCTCCCGTCTTCTCCATCGACGCTTTTCCCGCCTCCAGCTCCTTGGAGCTTCGGTTCATTGCATCAACCGATTTCGACACCTGGCCGACCATGTCGCGTATGCCCCCGGCAATTTGCTCCGAAGCCGCGCTCACCTGTTCCGCCAGCTTTTTTACTTCACCGGCTACGACGGCGAAGCCTCTGCCATGCTCTCCGGCACGTGCCGCCTCAATGCTGGCATTCAGCGACAGCAGATTCGTCTGGTCGGCGATTCCCTTGATGAAGAGGGTGATGCTCTCGATTCGCTGCGAACGATCCCCTAAATCATGAACCGTTCCCAAGGAATCCTCCATGACCGCCTGGATTTTTTGCATCTGCGAAACGGTTTCCGCCAGCAGCTCCAAGCCTTGCTCCGACTGTTTTTGCATCGTCTCCGCCGTTTCAACGGTCACCGATGCGGACTCCGCGATGCGCTGCAGGCTTGCCGCGCTTTCTTCCATCGCCGCCTTATTCTCCTTCATGCGGGCCATCTGGCTCTCCGCTGCACCAGACACCTCCTGCATCGATTCGGTAATCTGCCGGGAAGCAAGCACGGTCTGCTCCGATCCGAGCGTCAGCTCTCCGGATGCGGTTGCCACTTCAGATGCATGATGGTCGACCTGACGCATAAGCCGCTTCAACGTATGCTTCATTTCGTCGAAGGAACGTGCCATACTGCCGATTTCGTCCTTTTGACGAATGTTCAGATCCGCAACCGTCAAATCGCCGGCGGCAATCTGCTTCACGGCACGGGCCACCAGGGTCACGGGGCGGGAGATCATCCGTATCATCAGATAAGCCATGAGGATGCCCACCAGCAAGGACAGCAGCACCGTTACACCGAGCACCGTCTTCGTCCTTTGTTCCTGTTCACTTGTCTTTTGCAAGTCCGCATTCAGCTGTTCCTGCTGGTAGTTTTCCAGCTCAGCCGCGGCTGCGGTCATGTTCTTCACCATCGGCGCGCATTTCTCTTCGACAAGGCGGGTATACGTCGCAACATCGTTCTTTTTCTTATAGGCTGCAATCTCATCCACTATCACGGCATACTGTTGTTCAAGCTCGAAAAGCTGTTCGGACATTTCTTTCCCTTTGCCCGTTTTGATGGACGCCTGGATTTCCGATTTCGCTTTACCGAAATCCTTGCGGCTGTTCTCATAGCTCGCCAAATGCTCCTCGTTGCCGGTCAGCAGGTACCCCCTCACATTTTCGGCTTCCAGCGCGGCAATCCGTCCGAGATCCTTTGCCAGAAGCATTTTCGCTACACGGTCATCCAGGAGCGACCGATAACTTTGGTTCGCATTCGACAGCTGTACCCAACCAATCGTGCCCACAATCATGGTAATGACCAATACGGCAGCGAAGCTTAAAGAAAGTTTCTGTTTAAATCTCATCCTTGCTAGCTCCTTCTATTTATGTAATTTATCGAGACTTATTACCTATGTTTATATACAATTTTATACACGATATTCAATTTTATAAAACTATATTTTTTAAAATATAATCGTTTGGATTATCCATTTGAATCACAAATTCACACAATAGACATATTTGGAGGCAGTCCTCGCTAAATTAGCCATTTCGAACCAGATGAGACAAATCTCAAATTCGCACACAATCACCAGAAAATGATGTAAAATTGATAGGGCTTGGAACATATACATTCATCATCAATTGAATGATCGGGTCAAGAAAGGCAGGAATAGACACGTGTTAAAAAGAATGTTCAATCAGTATTGGAGCCCTTATCTGGTCATGGCCGTTGCCGGCGTGCTTAGCGCTCTGTACTTCGGCATCACCAAGACGGTATGGGCGGTAACCGGCGAGTTCACCCGTCTCGGTGGGCATATTCTGGAATGGTTCGGCGTCGACATCTCCGGGTGGGCTTATTTCAAATTGATTCATATGGAAGGCACGACCTTTACCCGTACAGACGGCTGGATCGTGTGGGGCATGTTCATCGGGGCGCTGCTCATGGTGCTGCTCGGCAACAATTTCAAAATCAGGATGCCGCGGCAAAAGCGCCGCTGGGTGCAGGGGCTGATCGGCGGCTTTATCGCCGGCTTCGGCGCACGAATGGCGCTTGGGTGCAACCTCGCAGCCTTCTTCACCGGCGTGCCGCAGTTCTCGCTGCACTCGTGGATTTTCATCGTCGCCACGGCGATCGGCACCTTTGGCGGGGCCAAGATCGTTGGCACTTCCTGGTGGAAGGGCAAGCCTGTTCTGCAGAAAGGGAATACCGCCAAGATCGTGAAGGAACGCGCCAAAATTCAGCCGTATATCGGCATGGTGCTTGCGGTCGGCTATGCTGCACTGATCATTTATTTTTATGCGGCGGGCAAAAACATGCTGGGTACCGCCGCTCTGTTCGGCGCCTTGTTTGGCATTCTGATTGAGAGGGGACAAATCTGCTTCACCTCCGCCTTCCGCGATTTGTGGATCAGCGGACGGGCCACCATGACCAAAGCGATCACGCTCGGCATGGCGGTCAGCTCGGTTGTCACACTCATCATTATCCTGGTGGGCGGCATGGATCCCGTCACCAAAATGGCGGCTCCCAGCACGCTGATCGGCGGCCTGCTGTTCGGTGTCGGCATCGTCATGGCCGGCGGCTGCGAAACCGGCATGATGTACCGGCTGATGGAAGGGCAGGTCGTCTTCCTGCCGGTATTCATCGGCAACATCGCTGGCGCGACCGTGCTTGCATACGGCTGGGATCATCTCGGTATTTACAACGCGCTGGTGAAGATGGGCAAGCCGATCAACCTGATCACAGAGCTGGGGGCGGCTTGGGCGCTGATCCTAACGCTTGTCCTGCTGGCCGCAGGCTTTATCGTCGCTGTCTTCTGGCAGAAAAACTACCGCTTCGGCGTCGGATTCAAGAAAGGGGAAACCAAACATGTCCATTGATTACACGCTCGATCTCCGCGGAGAATCTTGTCCTTATCCGGTAATCTACACCCTTGAAACGCTGCAAGGAATGAAAAAGGGAGAGCTGCTTCAAGTCATCGCCGACTGTCCGGCAGCCTTCCGCAACGTGCCCGAGGAAGTCGTCAAGCATGGCTACACGCTGGAGAAGGAGCCCATGAAAAACGGCAAAGAGCTGCTCTTCTTCATCCGGGCGTAGACCAACGTAGATTTTCAATATGCATATTTTAAGAAATAACAAAAAGGATTAGGGTGAGCAGCATTCTCCCTAATCCTTTTCAATTTCGAATCGATCCGCCGCCCAAGCCACAAACGGAACGCGGCCTCTCTCGTTCAAATCCTTGATATGAATGAATACGTCCCGGTCCGCTTTCATCGTAAACCGGATCCAATTGTCGTAAAGCTGGACTTTCTCGACCTCGGCCGCATCAAACGTCCGGGTGCCTTGGATATTCACGACGCTCACTTTGTCCCCGCGGATGCGGATGTAACGCATATACACGTATGCGAACCGCAAAGACAGGAGCAATAGCGCCGCCATCAATACGATGTTCCATACGGACTGCGTCCGGGTGTAATGGGAGGTCGACTGCAGCGCCAGCCGGATGATCACAGCAAGCAGGAGCAGTCCAAACATCACGATGTTCATCTTGTTGCCTTTGAATTTTTCAGTCATCGTCTAACAACTTCCTTATCATTCAAAATATGATTTTCGAGGATCAGCGCATAAAGCTATCGGCTCTTCAATATAACGCTAATTTCCTCGGGGCACAAGACATTCACGCAAAAAAAGCCCCCCCTTTCAGCTTCTTCAAAAAAGCCCCTTTCGTTAAAAACGAAAAGGGCTTGGAATCGTTATACGTATCGTTTAACCTGAAAGCCGCTTAGGGAAGAAGGCTAGGATGGATAAAGGACCTGATATCCGGTCCA
This sequence comes from Paenibacillus chibensis, assembly GCF_004001045.1. GTDB lineage: Bacteria > Bacillota > Bacilli > Paenibacillales > Paenibacillaceae > Paenibacillus_AQ > Paenibacillus_AQ chibensis. The sequence continues at coordinate 236,373 of NZ_BIMK01000004.1, read as the reverse complement.
TAACTCCCTCCGCTTTTTCCATCGCCTCAGCTTACTTTGACGAGCATTTTGCCCAGGTTCGTACCCTGGAACAGCTGCAGAAACGCGTCGATCACATGATCGAAGCCGTCGATGATGGTTTCTTCATATTTCAGCTTGCCTTCGGACAGCCATGTTCCGAGCTCCACCAATCCCTCCTGCTGGCGGGAAGCATAATCTCCGAGGACAAAGCCCTTCATCAGCGAACGGGTCTTGATGATTTTCGATTGAATCCGCGGTCCCATGTCGCCGTCCGTGCTGTTGTAGGAAGAAATCGCGCCGCATAGCGGAATCCGCGCATAGTCGTTCAGCAATGTCATGACCGCATCGGACACCGTGCCGCCGACATTGTCAAAATACACATCCACGCCGTTCGGGCAGGCCTCTTCGAGCGCTTTTCCAAGATCCTTCGTCGTTTTATAATTGATGGCTGCGTCAAAACCGAGCTCATTCATAAGATAAGCGCATTTCTCATCCGTTCCGGCAATGCCGACGGCGCGTGCGCCTTGGATCTTGGCAATCTGTCCGACGAACATGCCCACCGAGCCGGCAGCACCGGAAACGACGACCGTCTCTCCGGCCTTCGGCTGGCCGATATCGAGCAGGCCGAAATATGCCGTCAGCCCCGTCAAGCCGAGCACGCTCAAATAAGCGGACAACGGTGCGACGGATTCGTCAATCTTGCGCACGAGCTTCGCGTCAACGACATTATACAGCTGCCATCCCAGCATGCCGATCACTTTGTCGCCGGCCTGAAACGCTTCGGATTTGGATTCGACGATTTCGCCGACGATGCCGCCGGAGATGACTTCATTCAATAGGTACGGGGCCACATATGACTTGGCGTCGCTCATTCTCCCTCTCATGTAAGGATCTACGGACATGTATATCGAACGAACAACGACTTGCCCTGCCTGCGGCTCCTGGACCGGCGCCTCGCGGTATTCAAAGTCCTGCTCTGTCGGCATGCCGACCGGACGTTTTTTCAGGATGATCGATCTATTGGATAACTGACGCATATTGAATCACTGCTCCCTTATTATAATTAAATGTGTTGTACTGGAATAATCAATGACTAAGTACCGTTCATATTCGAAGAAGCTTGAAGTCGCCTTTGTCGCCCTTAAAAATATTAAATAGTTTTAAAACTTTAAAACTATTGATCCGAAAACAGGGTTTCTCGTCCATTATAAACTGTCCAAGAAACCCGGCATCCATTCGTTAAACGTATCCTCCCGCAGCACGCTGTTCTTATTTTGACCTTTGCGGTATAACTCGATCAGATCCGCTTCGTACAAAATTTTGAGATGATACGAGACATTGGACTTGTCCATGCCCATCGCTTCCCCTACCTCGCCGCAGGTATTGCAGCTGCGGTGATGATGCAGGTAACGGATGATCTCAATGCGCTTTACTTCCGATAGGGCCTTGAAAATCTTAGCCCGCTTCTCATCGTCTTTAGAAAGTTTGATAGTCATACGACTATACTATTCTTAGCCGAGAAGGAAGTCAATCTGCCGACGCTTCCTTTTTATGGACCGCCGTTTATCTATACCCCATCCAGGCAATCATTATTTATGCGGAGAAAGAAAGAAGCCGGGCTGCGTGAGCCGGCTCCTTTCCGTATTCCGAATCTTATTTGTCCTGCTGCATCAAATATAGAACGATCTGCTCTTCTTCAGGTGCCTGTCCGGCAAAGTTCGCTTGATAGCAAACGCCGTCCTCCAGCCAGAAGTAGCTGACAAGATCGGTTGCGTTCGGACCACTGAGGGTACCGTCCACCTTGAAAGTTTCCGTTCGCAGCGCTTCCCGTCCCTGGATGGAGACCGGCTGCAGCTTGACGTTGTTCCGTTCCCCATCGATCAGCATAAACGAGACCAACCCTTTATTCTTCATATCCTCATACATCGTCCCGTTCAGCATTTGCGTGAAGTCGACCCTCTTAATGCCCTCGACCTGTTCTCCTCCAGAGCTCTTGTCTGTCTTAATGGGGCGATAGCTCACCTCAAGCAGCATCCGCATGGAATCCTGATCGCTCTCGGGATAGTTAAAATTCACCTTACGGGATACGTAAGATCCGCTTGCAGCAAAGCCCCCGGGGAGTTCGCGCGGAAAAGCGGCATCATATCCGATCAGCTTCTGAGCCCGCCGGATATCCTCGGTGTCAAACAGATACGTAATCGTTCTGCCATGATATTCGTTGTTTTCATAAAGCTTGTTCAGCTCGCGGTCCGGCAGCTTCATAGAAACGATCATGCGCTCGTAATCGTCCGGGCTCAAACCGCCGTAAGAATCCAGCTGATAAGTGATTCCTTGATCCTTCCAGATATAATAGTAGCGCTCCGGCTGACCTTCCCAGGCGAGCATGCGGATTGTGATTCGCAGTCCCTCGGTGCCGGAAAGGGAGATGGGCGCTTTTTCGATGGTGTAGCTCCCTTCTTGATGACCGAACCCCTCAAGAGATTTGCTCTCGTCCGCAACGACTTGTTCAGTGGTCTCTTCCAGGCCTGCGCTGCGCGAGATTTTGAGGTGCATGCTGCCGCTGCTTGTATTTATCCTAGCCTTTATATACTTGATATCCACTTCCGGACTGGCCGAGGATGTCAGCGGTTGAATATGAAAAGACAAGTCGTCAAAAGTATATCCGTCCGGCAGCACCGAAGGCACTTTAAACACGAACGGTGCCATCCGAGCCCCCTTCTCCAGATTATCGTAAACAAGGAACCCTCCATCCTCGAACAGCTTCTCCTTCCCGCCCTGCTCCGCATGAATCCAGGCGGAAGTGCCTGCCTCCGACACCGGTGCGTTCGTCAGCGTTGCCGCGCCGAGCAGAACCACCAGAAGTACGGCCAATAACGAAAACTTATAAGAACCCTTTTTAAAAGAACCGATCATGCGAATCCGCCGCATCATGTCCTTTTCCCCGTTCATGCCTTTGAAGTACAGGAGATGCGGCTGATTCCGTCCTGCGGAATGCCGCTTAAGGAAAGCGATAATCGTCATGCCGTACGGCACGGCCTCCTCTTCGCCAAGCACCTCCAAAGCACAGGCGTCGCAGGCTTGCTCCCGGTCCGATTTCATCCGCCGCATCAGGAACCATACGAACGGGTTCATCCAGTGAATGGCCAATACCAAACTGCCCAGCATGTTCCAAGCCGTATCTTTTCTTTTATAATGGGCCAGCTCATGTGCAAGCACATGCTTGAGGCGGGACGCATCCTCCGCCTCTTGTCCGAATGTGTCTGGCAAATATATTGCCGGACGGACAACGCCCGTAATATAAGGACTTTGTATGCTTGAATCGGTGAATAGCGATACCGGCCGTTGAATGGCAAACAGACTCCGGCATTCTTCCACGATCGACCATGCTTCGGGATTGCTGACGCGGCGGAAGCTTCTCTGCTTTCTCTTGATCCGCAGCCAGTACACCAGATTGTATGCCAGAAAGGCTAACGTACCCGTCAGCCAGACGACGGACAGAACCCGGATCGCCGGATGGGATGCTCGTTCTGCCGGAACCGCGCTTGCTCCATGACCCTGCGGCAACCAAAGCTGCTGCGGGATAGTCTGTGCGTTCTCATTCGTTGTATAATGGGTTTGGTTTGAATTTTCTTTGACGCTGTTTCCACCCTTCGCGCCAGGCTTGTCCTGCTGAAACGATAGGCTGGAGACAGCATTTTTTATCTCTGTAACCGTAGGAATCGCATTAAAAAGGCTTACCGGGCTGTGAGGAAAAACGGGCACCACGAGCCTGACCAGCACAATCAGCCATAATGCATATCTCAGACGGGCGCCGATGCGCCTGCGCAGCAGATGCTGTACGAATATTACCACGATGGCAGCCAAGCTCGCCGTCAATGTCGCCGCGATAAACCACCTGAAGAGGCTCTCGGTAATGTTCATGGGATGACCTCGTTTGATTGGATTTCACGGCTTAGGACCGTGATGGGTTGTTCGCGTCCTTGCTTTGCTTCTCCAATAGCAGCTGTCGCAGCTGTTCAATTTCCTGGTCCGACAGCTGCGTTTCCTCCAGAAAATTCGTCATCATCAGCCCCGCCGCTCCGCCAAACACGCGGTTCAGGAACGACCTGCTTTCCGCGCGCACGCATTCTTTTTCGGATATCAGCGGATAATAACGATAGCTCCTCCCCGACTTTTCATAGCCCAGCGCCTTCTTTTTCATCAGCCGGTTAATGAAGGTCCTGACCGTTTGGTCGCTCCATTCCGTATCTGCGGGCAAATGCTGAACGATCTGCTCTGCCGTCAGCGGGTTTTCCTTCCATACAATCTTCATAATCTCCCACTCGGACTCTGATATTTTGGGCATGCTCTCCATCCTTACACCTCCTTTCCATTCCAGGAAGATTAACTATTACAAATGTAAATATAACCTATGACCTGAACTATTACAACCGTAATTGTGTCTTAAATGAAAACTTTTCATTTTGAATATGACAAAAATCACATATAAGCGCATACATTCGTTGACACCACATTTCACCCGGCGTATGATTCTAAATCAATTACTCTAATTAAAGTAATTAAATCAAATTTATATACATCGAGGTGTGTGTCATTGAAAAACATTGTAACGTTTCTTAAAAACAAATCCGTCATCGGCGGAATCACAATGGTCCTGTTTTATCAGGTCGTCATGATCCTGGTCTTCATGACAGGCTACAGTGCCATTCCGAAAAACATGACCGAGATGTCCGTTGCCATCGTCAACGAAGACAAACAGGCGGGCAAAGAAATCGCGGCAGGCCTGGCCAAGCAGCTTCCGTTCAAAATGGTGACGGATCTTCCGCTGGATAAAGCCCAGGAGCAGCTGAACGACCGTGAACTTGCGCTGGTCATTCACATCCCGCAGGACTTTACGAAGCAGCTGTCCACATCCGGAACGAAAGCCAAAATGGATTTCTTCATGAACCAGTCCAACCCGGCGATGGTCTCGAGCAGCATGCAGTCGGTCGTGACGCAGATTATGACCAATTTGAACAACCAATTCGCAACGCAGACCGCGCAGGGCGTATTTCAGTCGATGAAAATGCCTGCGGAGCAGGCACAGAAGCTCGCGGCTGAGATTCCTACCAAGCTGGATGCGAATATCGTCAACACGAATCCGGTGCCGGCAGGCATGCATAACCAGATGGCACCCTTCTTCCTGACGATGGTCAGTTATACGGGCGCCATGATCTTCTCCATGATGATGGTCGGCGCCATGAACGTATTGAAACGCAAGATGGGTTTGTGGCAGGCCTTTTGGTCCGCGCAGGCTACCAATGCCATTGTCGCTCTGATCGCGCCGCTGATCGGGATTTCGATCTATTTCCTGATTCAAGGCGGCTACGGAGCGGAAATTTTCGTAAAGGTATGGCTTGTTCATGCGCTTGAATTGTTCGGAGCCATTGAGTTTATGTCCATTTTCAGTTTATTATTAAAGGACAAAGCCATTTTCGCGAACCTGACGCTCATGCTGATCCAAACCATCAGCAGCGGCGCGACGATGTCCCGGGAAATGATGCCATGGCTCTTCAAGATCGTGAGCTATATCTCCATCATGTTCTATACCGTGCAAACGGACTTCTCGGTCATCTTCGGCGGCGGCAAGCTAACCGAGCATCTGCTCGGATTGTGGATCGCATCCATTGCTTCCATGATCATCTGCCTGATTTCGTTCTACTTCGTTTCCCCGAAAGAATCGGCCGACGAGAGTAAACCTGCAGCGGCCGTATCATGATGAAGTCAGGTTGCAAGTTGATTTTCTTTCAATGAAGATAAGCCGCATAGACTGCCCGGGTCTTATGCCCAGGCCGTCTATGGCACATACACGCGAAGCCAGCTCACTCCCCAGAGTCAGCCGGCTTTTCGTATGATTGGATGGGAGTGTTGCATAATGTCGCTTCAAATTTTTATATTGGGAGTTCTCAGTTCGGGTCATCATCATCCGTATGATATCAAGAAAATGTTCAAGCAGAACGTGCTCGATGAAAGCTCCAAGATCAATGACGGAACCCTGTACTACAATTTCGAGGTGATGCTGAAGAAGGGGTACATCGAAAAAATCGAGGTGATCCGCGACGACAACCGTCCGGAAAAAACGACCTATGGCATCACGCCGCTCGGAAAAGGGTACTTGGAGCAGGAAATCTATGCGAGCTTTAAAAACTTCACCCGCGTCGACGCCCTGTACTCCTCTGTCATCTTCCTGAAGCATGCCGATCCGAAAAAGCTGATGTTTCTTATTGACGAGGCCAAGGAAAAGCTGGAGAACAAAATCCGAAGCGATGAGGCCTTTTGGGAATCGGTGCGTGAGGGTACCCCGCCTGCGGTGCACCTGATTCACGAGCATTCCATCAGCCAGCTGAAGATCGACCTCGAGTGGCTGAACAAGCTGGAGCAGCTCGTGATCGCGCAGCAATAACTTGACCCTACATTTACGATAGAACGGCGTACGCAGAAAGTCGCTCAGACTTATGCGTACGCCGTTTTTTGGTCTAGGCCGTACATATTCACAACGGCTAGTTCCGGATGAAAGCCTCGCAGGTCCGCTTTCAAAGCTGCATTCGTCCCCGACCGCAGCACACTCAACTTGGCGTTGCCCGTTACCGCCCGTAAAAAGCCCGCAGCTTCGCCTGCATGGCATCCTGCTGCGCGGCGAATTGGCGCTTCCGATGCCCATTAGCCCCGGAGGGATGCGGAAATCCCCGCAAAATCCGCTCCTCATGAATCCGTCCCTCCTCCGCCATCCGGCAGAGCACCCGCTCCACCGACCGGCCAAGCGGAATCAGCAGTACATCCGGGAGATCCCGCAGCTCCTCCAGGAAAGCCAGCGCCTGGCCCCAAAGCAGCGGCGAAGCCAGCATATCGGGATTCGCGCCCGTGTAATTGCGTTCCTGCACGAACACCGGGTACTTCAGGAGCGATGTCGTATGCAGCAAAAGCGCCTTCTCCCCGAACAATTCCGCGCTGGAACGGATGTCCAGGCACTCCGGCAGGCCAAGCTTGTCCAGCATGGCAGTCAGATGCTGGCGCATCGGCCCGGCAAACCCGGCCGTTCGTTTCGCCCGGCGGCAGATCTCCTCGTCCGGAAGCCCCGCGGCCAGACCGGCCACCGCCGATTCATAGGCTGCCTTCATTTGCGTCCATCCCGGCGTGATTCCAACGATCGCCACCTGCGCGCTGCGGTTGATCCATTCGTTATGCGGCGCATAATACATGGCGATCCGCCCTTCGGACGCCATGCGGAACGCTTCCGTCAACAGCTCCGGCTTGGTCAGCTCCGCGCCTTGGGGAAGCCTCAGCAGCGCCGGTTTATAATTCGAGAACAAAGATGAGATTGCCAAGGCGTTCCCTCCTTCCCGGGTACCGGAAGCAGCCGCTCCCGATCGCGGATTCATCGAAACCTTCCTTTTTTCCTGCCGTCCTTAGACTTCCTTGGGGATGCGGTTTGGGGACGCCGGCCCACAGGGCCATAAACGCTCTGCTTATCCCTCGCGTCGAAAACCTCTTCCTTATGATCAGGAATTTGCCAAAAGAAATCGATATATACGTCATGCTCCTTCGCCAACTCAAGAAAATCGCGCATGAACACGCCCCTGCCCGGGTCACAGGAGAGGCTGCCCGCGATGCCGAGGCCTCCGGCAATCTCATATCCATGCTGTTGGTATGTTTTGAGTTGGTCGATGACCGGCAGCAAGATGCGGCGATTATGGGCATGATATTCCGGTGTATCATAAGCCTCCGCGTTCATTAGCGGACGATCAAGGCCAAAAAACGTCAGCTCCGGGCATGGCAGCTGGAGAATGCCGTATCTTTCCTCCGTCGCCCAATCGACCGCCGATTTCATGATGCCGGGACTGCGGGCTTTCCCCGGCGCAACCGAATTTTGATTTAAAATGCAATGGGACATGACGATGATTCTTCTGCTGCTCTGCACGGAGCACCCCGTTTCTCCTCATTGGCCATCTCTGCACGATAGCATCGCAACCCGTCCGCAAAATGTCTGCACCGGCGTCCAGACCGGCTCGGTTCGGATTCATATAGCCACCATATATCGACTAATCTAATCGGAATAATTGATTATATTGTATGACGAATCCTTCAGAAGTCAATCATTCCGCCAAGACCAAGCGTGAAATATGTGCCATAAGGTGGTTCCAACAAGGTCACAGAATACAGCCTCACATCAAAAAGGCCCCGTCATCCTGCCGGAGCCTGCGTAATTCATCATTCGACTGGTGAAGCGGATAGCTGATGCCGCTTTAGGCTAACCGAAACGCTGGGTTTTATACCATTTGCTTTCCCGGCCGGTGATTTTATCGATGACCATATTGTAAAAGGCCTTCACGGAAATGACGAGGAACAATTGGGCATACGTGAAATAGGAGATACAGGAGAGCACGAAATTGCGTACGTTGCTTTGCCCGATATCGGTCGCCAGCGCCAGGTTGATCTGCAGCACGTAGAGAAAATACATGAGCGCCCAGGCCACGACGAGATAGACGTACACATCCGACTGGAATTGGAAGGGCGAGACCACGCCCGGCTTGAAAAGAGCGATGACCTGATACACCAGATTCGCGATAAAGACGATATCCGAGACGATGATCGCGATCATGAACCAGAAGTAGCTGGCCGCGTAGTAAAGCACCTGCAGCTTGATCCGCCAGCTGCTGCGGTCGAACAAATGATGCAGGTTTTCCACCACGACGTTGTAATTGCCCTTCGCCCAGCGTTCCCGCTGTTTCAAGTACACGCGCAGCTGCTCCGGCTCCTGCTGATATGCTTCCGCCCGGGGCGCAAGCGCGATCAGCTGGCCGCGGGACATGATTTCGAAGGAAACGGCCGTATCCTCGGTAATCGCCTGCTCGTCCCAGCCGCCGATGTCCCGCATCAACTCGGTTTTCACGATGAAATTGGTACCTGGAATCGTTCCGAGCTTAAACAGCTCCCATAGTCCGGTGTGATGCACGCGCTGAATCGTAATAATCTCAAGGTTAATGCAGCGGGACAGAAAATTCTGGCCGCGGTTACGGGCCTTGTTCCGGCCGAAGACGGCGCCGTATTGATCGGGGTTCTCCATCGCCTTTTGCGTCAGGAATAGAAGTGCGTTGCGCTCCGGTGCGGCGTCCGCATCGTATACGCAGATCCATTCGCCCGTCGCCAGCTTCAGCGCATCGTTTGAGCGCGCCGGATTTGCCGCCCGTTCCCTTCCGCTCCAGGATAACGAAATCGCGGTCCTTATAGCTGGTCTTCTCCTTCAGCGCTTTGAGCCGCCCCGCCGTGTTATCCGAGCAATTATCGGCAATGACGATCAGCTGCACCTTCTCCTCCGGATAGTTCATTTTCAGAATATGCTCCGCGGTCGCGGTGATGACAAGCTCCTCGTTATGTGCCGGAACCATGACAGTCACGGCCGGATAATCGTCCATATTGCCGGGAAGCATGAGCTCCTTCTTATTTTGCTTGAAGATGAACCGGACGGCACCCGCCATAATGATGACGGATTCGAATACGGCGATCCAGATGGTTACGATCGACAGAATCAACAGGACATCAGCCACTGAATTTCCCCCGATCGTATTTTTTATTGATATCGGCCCGGAATCGAAGGGTTGCGATCGTAAGAACCAGGATGGTTACGGCAAAAACGGCGCTGACGGCGATGCATACAGGGATAAACCAGCTCGTATAAGACATGGGAAGTCCTCCTCTAAATATATTCGCCAATCAGATCGGTCTCGGTATTGCGCTCCAGGGCGGCAATGACCTCATCGATATGCTCGTATTTGCCGAACTGCTCCTTCTGGAAGACCAGCGCACCGGCGCGGATGACCAGCTTCAGTTCCTGGCCTCTTTTATCGAGAAACACCATGTTCATCAGGGCATTCTTGATCCGGCTGGTCAGCATATGCAGGTTTTCCTGTCCCAGCATCGGGCACAAAATGATAAAACGCCCCTTGCTGATCGCAAACTTGTAATCTTCATAGCGGATTTGCTTCTGAATCGTAGCCGACAGCTCCAAAAGCAGGCGCGAATACAGCTGCGATCCAAGCGATTCCTGCACCAGCGGCAGAAAGTCGATCTTGAACATCGCCATCGAAAAGCCGTATCGGTCGGCATAGCGCTTAGCCAGATTGGATTGCTTTTGAACCGTCTCTTCCAACGCTTCCTTATTCCCGAGGCTCGTGTCGATATCGACCTGAGGCAGGATTCCTTTCATTTCATTCATGCGTTCCATCCAGCGTTTGCTGCCGATCAGTCCGGACTTGATAAAAGCGGCAATCAGCAGATTGGCGGGGACCAGCAGCATCCATGAAAAGGTCAGCACATTCAAGGGAGCATAGGTCGTCAGCCAGACGAAGTAGCTCACCATATATACGAATACCACGACCACCGAAATTCCCATCGGAATGATGAAGCCGATCAGCAGCGCCGCAAGCAGTGCCATGCTGAACGCCGCATCCAGCGTCGTGTAGGATTGATCCAGGTATATTTTCAGAAATATCAGCAGCTCCTGCACCATCGTCAAGGCGATCAAGAGCACGTAGCCAAGCTCCAGCCGGCGGATTGTTGATGGGTTCTTCATCCGCATTCCTCCCTTTTACGTTTCAGGACCGCACCACATGACTCATGGAATCTACAAGATGCCCCATTCCGTTGCGAGACCGGCCTTCAAAGAATGAACCACACTACGCAATCATTTTACTACATAATACGACATCTTTCTTGGTTATTTAATGAATAATTAACCACAAACACAAGATAATCAAACCAAATTTTCACTTTTGCGAATATTTCATCCAGAATTCTCCCGCCACAAGCGGAAGTAGGTTATCAAATACATGCGTATTCCCTTGAAATACATATCCCCCAGGGTACCTCGGATCGGCATCTCGAAACGAGAGCATATGATGATACATCTCTCCAGCCCAGGCTGTGTCGCCGGTTGCGAGCGCCAGCTGCACTGCCAGGCCGTAAACCGAAGGCGATTCGTAAGCGGCGCTGCTTGTCCGCGATACCCTGTCATAACGCCCGTGCAGCTGATGTCTGGAGCTCCATTCCTTCTTCAAAAAAGTAAGCAGCGCTTGCGGTTTACGCCCGCTTTCCTGCGCGTGTATTCCAACCAGCAGCTGATCGATCAGATTCACCGCCTTGTCATAGGCATAGGTCCCCGTGCGGACATTATAGCTTTTCGGATAAAATGCCCCGTCGTCCGGCATCTCCGCCAGCAGCTGCATATGTCTGTTCAGGAAAGACTCCTGGATCAGGCCCGCCTCGCGCATCTGCTTCATGCCGCCGCTGTCGATATAGGCTAGGCTCAGTATCTGAGCCGAATCATCGCTTAGAAAATCATGAAAATCGGTCAAATATCCATTCACCAACGTAGAAGAGACCAGGGTACGGGTCAGCCTGCCGGCCATCTGGCCGTATTCATCTATTCCCCAAAGACGTCCCGCCTCAAGCAGCGCACCAATCAGGCGCAGATCATCGCCCAGCGCATTCGTATGGACATCCGAGGTGCCATCCGGCTTCAGCTTCCAGGCTGCATATTGCTGCGGAGCGATGAAGGATCGCTCCAGCACCCCGAAGCTGTCACGGAACAGTTCCTTATCCCCCTTCAGCACGGCATACTGCAGCCAGAATCCCATCGATTCGGACAAGGCCTCCCTGCCCGCCACGATATCCGGATTTTTCGAGCTTGCGCTTTGGAGGTACGTCGCCAGCGTTCCGTTCGGATTCGTCATATCCTTTCGGATAAACCATTCCGTCTGCAGCGGCGTACGGTCAGGCTCCCTATCTTTGCCCGTCAACCAAAACCCCGTCCCCGCGAGAAGCAGGAGCCCGGCAATGACGATGGACATCCGTTTCTTGTTCATTTGAATCCCGCCTCTCTAACACGATCCGCTCATGGTAAATAATATATTACCCAATCGGTTCCAGTCTGGCACTCTGGCGATGGGATGGTATGCCAAAAAAATGCCCGGGAATCCTCCCGGGCATTTCGCGTGTTCAGCGCTTTATATTCATTCGAGGCGCGGTTCCATGCTGGCGCTTGCAAACTAATCCTCGGAACCGTAACGAATCTGGTTGTAACGGCTGACGACCTGTTCCACTTCCCGCTCCTGCAGGCCGGTGTACTCTTCCTTCCCGGCCAGCTCCATGCCGTTCTCCGAAGGCGTCAGGCTCGGACGAAACTTATAGCCCCGCTTGACCGCAGCACGGATCAAGCCTTCATAGGCGCGGCGGGGGTCTTGATCCTGGACGGCGGCCGCGTCCCTGCGCCGTTTTTTCAGTCTGCCAGGGCGCTTGCCGACTCGTTCAATTCGTTCGACCTCGTCCACGTAATCCCCCTGATCCATCGGGATGCTCCGGATCTCCCGCAGAAGACGCAGACGCCGGGCCAGCCTTTCCATAAAGGCGCGGAAGCGCTCAGGCAGCCAGCGCCGCAGCAGCCGGTACAGCAGCAGGAGCAGGGCGACGGATATCAGGACGATCAGCATCGCAAATACGATCTGGCCGACGATATGCACCCATTTCGGCGACGGGGTCGGCGGCGGCAGATCCAGCGGTCCCTGCTGCGGCATCTCTTGCGGAGACGAATCCGGCTTGGGCGGTTCGCCGCTCGGCAGGCCCCGTAACAGCCCGGCCAGCCAGCTCCGGACATAGGCCAAGCCCTGGCCCAGGCCGTTCCACATGCTCAGGAGCAGAATCAGCGCGACGACCATCCAGGTCATCCGCCGGTTCCGTGACATAATCCGGCGCAGCAGCATCTGATCCGTCTCCTGCGCATTGGAAGCTTCGCGAACACGGTCACCGTTCCAACGCAGCAGGACCCCAAACAATGTCAGCAGACTCATGAGGTAGAGCAGGGTACGATGCGGCTCGATGGCTTCGACGCGAGAGGATATGCCATATACAATCAGTGCAGCCGCCAGTCCCGCCAGCGGCAGATTCAGCTGCAGATGCCTCCACTGTTCCTTGCGTCCGACGATCAGTCCGCGGATATCCGCCAGCAGCAGCAAGAGGGTGGCGAGAATGACCGCGCGGAGCCCGGCCCCCGCAAACACCAGCGGCAGCAGCGCGGCGGCAAACAGCACAACCGTGGTCAGGCTTGCCTTATGGCCATTCGCCTGGCGCATGCCGACCAGCGTACCCGCTGCGTGGAGCAGCCATACCAGCGGCAGAAGCCACCAAGGCGCAGCCTCCATGGCATACACCATATAGAGCAGCAAAAATGGATAACATGCCGCCGTCTCCAGCAGCGAATGTCCCAATACGACCAGGAGCCGGCGCAATCGAATGCTCTTCCCGTTGTTTCTCATGCTCCTGCCTCCCGAACGTCCTCGCCCAGGTCGGCGAACGATACCCGGTGGCCTTTTTGCTCCAGCAGCCGAGCGCCCTCCAGGATCGACGCCGACCGATGGGGCGTGACCAGCAGATAATCGATCGTTTCCGCCCGGTCGGTCTCCGCCTCCAGCTTCAGCTGCTCATAAAAGGGGCGATACACCTTCAGCTCGACCGCGGCCATCGCTTCAAGCAGCTCCTCCAGATGCGGAATTCCGTAATCCGGATCAAGCCGCGCCAAGCGGGCATCGGCCTCCGGCGACAGATACGCATTGCTTGCGAATCCGGCCGCCATGCCTTGACGGATGAGCGCAGCGGCGCACGTGGCCGCATAAGACAGCGCATCTTCGATGATCTGCGGCTTGGTGACGACATTCCACATCTGCTCGGACACCTCGATGTTCAGCAGGATCATCGCTTTCGGATCCGCGGTATAGCCGTGCTGATGCACCTGAAGCTCCCCGCTTCTTGCGCTGGCCTTCCAGTGAATCCGGTTCATCGCGTCGCCGGGGGCATAGCTTCTGACGCCCGTAAACAAAAACGGATCTTCTACGATCCAGCGGCGCACGGCCAGCTCGCCCTGCCATGTTTTCCAGGACGAGGGCAGTTCCTCGTCCCTTCGCAGGAAGGGATAGACCACAAGCCGTTTGTCCAGCTTCACCTTTAAGGAGGGTGTATACATCGCAAACAGGTCACTGCCGGTCATCGTAGCCGTATCCATCCGAAAGATGCCGCGTCCCCGGCACTGGATTTGATGCGTTCTGGTGATCCGCGTCCGGGCGGGAAGCGAGAATAAGCTCGTATGGTTCTGATAGATCTGGCCTTCGCTGATCCAGGTTTCCTTGCTCCGCTTGAAGCCGAGCGAAGCCGGAAGCATCGCTTCGAGCCGCAGCCAGGGAATCGGAACACGGCGCTTGTTCTCGATCACCTCGACCATCTCGATCCGGTCTCCGGCATAACACGTCTCGGTGCTGAAGTGACGATCGTAAGCCAGCTTGCCCAGCGCGTTCCTTCCCAAAATCAGCCCCTGCAGCACCATGACGGCCCCGCAGGCGAGAAACAACCACATCACCGCCATTTATTTCACGCCGCTTTCCAGTTCCTTTTCGCTGGGAACCGGAATGCTGTTCATGATTTCCGTCAATACGCGCTCGGCTTGGCTGCCGCCGGACTCATGACGTTTGCGGAGCACGAGCCGGTGCGTCCATACCGGCAGCACAAGCTGCTTGATATCATCGGGCAGCACATAGCTTCTTCCCTGCAGCGCTGCATAAGCCTGGGCCGCGCGCAATAGCGCCTGGGTACCGCGCGGGCTGATGCCCAGCATCGTCTCCGCGTGACCCCGGGTCGCCTCCGCCAAAGCCACGATGTAACCCAGCAGGTCATCCGCGATCCGTACCTCTCCGCACAGCCGCTGCGCCTCCAGCACCTCTTCTGCGGTGGCCGTCTGGACCGCCGCTTCCACCCGCAGGCTGCCTGCAGCCGCCGTCCGCTTCAGAATTTCCACCCCTTCAACCGCCGAAGGATAACCCAGCTTCATCCGGATCAGAAAACGGTCCATCTGCGCTTCAGGCAGCGGAAAGGTTCCCTGGTTATCCACCGGGTTCTGCGTAGCCAGCACCATGAACGGGCTTGAGAGCGGCATCGTCTTGCCTTCGATGCTGATCTGCCGTTCCTCCATGCACTCCAGCAGGCTGGACTGCGTTCTCGGAGTCGCCCGGTTGATCTCGTCCGCCAGGACGATCCCCGCAAACAGCGGCCCCGGCCGGAAATGAAAGTCGCCGTCCTTTTGATTGAAATAATGAATGCCCGTCAAATCCGAAGGCAGCAAATCCGGGGTAAACTGAATCCGCTGGAAGCTCAGGCTGAGCGAAGCCGCCAGGCTTTTGGCCAGCAGCGTCTTGCCCGTTCCCGGAACATCCTCCAGCAGCACATGCCCGGAGGCCAGCAGCGCCGTTAGCAGCAGATCCACTTCATGCTCCTTGCCGACGATGACGTTCGCAATGTTTTGCTTTAATTTTTGCGTGAGCTGATGCACACTCTCCATATCTTTTCCCCACCTCTCCCTTGCCGCCATTTCGGTCCCTGGTGTTTCGTAAAAACGCTTGCAAAATGGAGCAAGTCTCCTTTGTTATACGTGTGCGAATACACGGTTTACCTGTTAAAGAACGCATAGGTATGCCGTTTCCCTTCATTCCCATATTAACAAATTTTTCTTGCCAGAGGGTAATTCTCCGAAATAACGGCAGCCGTTGACGCCGATGCCGGGGTGTCGGTAAGATGAGCGTAAGAGGTGATTGAATTGTCAACCATGCTGATACTCGGCGGCATCATGCTGTTTCTCGCGGTCGCGCTTGGCGCCTTTGGCGCGCATGCTCTGAAAGAAAAGCTGAATGAAGCCCAGCAAAAAACATACCAGACAGGCATTCTGTACCATCTGATCCACGGGCTTGGCCTGGTGTTGATCGGACTTTATGCAGGCATGTCGGAGCACGCCTCCCTTGCGGTGACGGCAGGCTGGTTCATCGCAGCGGGGATCGTATTGTTCTCCGGCAGCCTGTATGCTCTGAGCCTCACCGGCATGCGCAAGCTAGGCGCCATTACACCCCTTGGCGGCGTCGCCTTTCTGGCGGGGTGGATACTCTTCATCGTTGCCGCAGCGCAAGGATAACGGAATGCATGACGAAGAGCGCAGCTCCCTTCGGGGACTGCGCTCTTCTCATGCTCTCTTATTGGTTTGCGGCCTGGCTTGCCTTGGAAGCGCGCGCCCGATCGCTTTGGATCTGCTTGCTGCGCAGCTGTCCGCAGGCGGCATCGATGTCTGTTCCATGCTCCAGACGCACGCTGCAGCTGACGTTTTGCTTTTTCAGCGTATCGTAGAAAGCCGTAATCGTCTCTTGGGAACTCCGTTGGTACTGGCTGTGCTCATCGACCGGATTGTACGGAATGAGGTTCACGTTCGCCATGGATCTGCGGTCGCCTACCAGCTCCGCCAGCTCCAGCGCATGCTCCGGCTGGTCGTTAACGTCCTTCAGAAGAATGTATTCCAGCGTAATCCGGCGATTGGTCTTCTCCAAGTAGTAATCGATCGCTTCCATCAGCGGCTCGATCGGATACGCCTTGTTAATCTTCATGATGCGCGTGCGGATGTCATTGTTCGGCGCGTGCAGGGAAATCGCCAGGTTGGTGCCGAGATCGCTGTCGGCAAACTCGCGGATTTTAGGCGCCAGACCGCTGGTCGATACGGTAATGTGGCGCGGCCCGATCGCCAGCCCCTTATGATCGCGGATGACGCGGATGAAATCGGACATATGCTCGAAGTTATCGAACGGCTCACCGATGCCCATAACGACGATATGGCTGACGCGCTCACCCTGCTTCTGCTGATCCAGGTGCAGCTGCACCTTCATCACCTGCTCCACGATTTCGCCGCTGGTCAGATCGCGGCTCTTGCTCAGCAGTCCGCTGGCGCAGAAGCTGCAGCCGATATTGCAGCCCACCTGCGTAGTCACGCAGACGGAAAGACCGAATTTATGGCGCATCAGCACCGTCTCGATCAAATTGCCGTCCTGAAGACGAAGCAGGAATTTGACCGTGCCGTCGGCCGATTCCTGCTTGGTATGCTCCTCCAGCGTCTGAATGGCAAAATGCTCAGCCAAAAGCTCCTGGCATTCCGGTCTCACGTCCGCCATGTCGGAAAATGCGGTCACCCGCTTGCGGTACAATGCGTCCCATACCTGAAACGCCCGCGATTTTTTATGCCCGTGCTCAGCCAGCCATGCGGCCAGCTGGTCGAGAGTGAATCCATAAATGGATGGTTTGTTCATTGCTGCTTTCCTCTTTTCAAAAACCTAAAATTCAGTTCCTCTCTACTTTACCAGAAAAAGAACGTCAGTCTGCCTTTATTGTCCCAAAATTTCATTGTTAAAACAAGGGGAGCCAGCCAGGAATTGAGCCGTTCCCTTCGCCTCGGGTCTCCGGCCTATTTTTGCGCATTACGCACAGCTGCCCTGTAACAGGAGCCTTCCCCATCATATAATGAACCAAAATGAGGCTGATTCTCTCGTAAAGGGTGTCGCTATGAAAAAGAAACACAGAGCCACAAAACGCCGCCCGGTCATCCGCTCCTTGAAGAAACGGGCTGTCAGGGAGGTACCCCGCACACCCGCGCAGGCAGAAAGCTCCGCCTCCATCCGTATTGAGAAACGGCGGAGGTCTAGGCCTTCTTTCGTTGTGGAAGAAGCCTCCCCGCTCCCTCCATCCGCGGCAAGCGACCCTGTTGAAGAGGAGACGGGGGAGCCAGAAACGCCGCATCCGGTCGATTCGGGAATGGATATCCCTCGGCTCGCCCATAAAAGCCTGCGGCTCCTGCTCGTGACCCCGTTATCCGAACCTGCACATCCGGCGGAAGGACAATCCATCCCCGATGCGTTGAGGCTTTTGGTCAAAGAACTGCTTGTCGTGAAAGCCTATGAGGGTTTCGCCGACGTTCTGCATAAACTCCGCCCCGATATCCTGCTGATGATCGGCGGAGCCGAGCCGATTCACACCAATGATCTGGAGATGATCCGGCATTCGGAAATCCCATCGGCCATATGGCTGAATGACGAGAACGGAATCACCGATTCCCTGAGACAGACGGCCCTGGCTTTCAATTATGTATTTTCGCAGCATCATTCGCATCTGGCTTCGTATAAGCAGGCAGGATGCAGGCATGCCGACTACTTGCCCTTTCCAGCGAACCCGGAGATCTTTGCGCCCAAACAGAGTACGGAATCCGAACGCTGCGATCTGCTGGTTATCGGAAATGCCGGCAAGCTGCATGAAGAATACATCCGCTTGATTCAGCGTTTCTCACAAGATCTCAAAGTGCATGCCCTCGGCAAAGGCTGGGAGCCATATTCCGCTTTCATTCCTGCCGTCTCTTCCAAGGAGCCTTTGCGCGATGTCTATAATCGGGCCAATATGATCATCCACTGGGAGCCTGTCCAGCGCCGAGTGTTTGAGGCGGCCGCCTGCGGTGTGTTCCAGCTCGTGGAGGCAAACCCCGATCTTTTCAAATACATGGAGGCAAGCCAAGACGTCATACCGTTTCAGGATGCGGCCGAGCTGGATTCATGTTTGACTTATTATTCCGAAGAGGTTGACCGCAGGAGAATCATTGCCAGCAGGGCGCTCTGGCGCACGCGCTATGACTACTCACCGCTTCATATGGCCATGGAGCTCCTTCAGAGGATCGTGCCGTTACAGAGAGGCTGAAATCGCAACCTTAGAGGAGGTGCTTAGAGCCTTGAAGCTTATCGCATTTCTGCTGCCCCAGTTTCACCGGATTCCAGAAAATGACTGCTGGTGGGGAGAAGGCTTTACGGAATGGACGAATACACGCAAAAGCAGGCCGCTGTACCGGGGACATATGCAGCCCAAAGAACCGCTTGACGATTATTACTACGATCTGACGGATCGCGAAGCAAGGCAGTGGCAGGCTGATTTGGCTCGCGCCTATGGTATATACGGGTTTTGCTACTATCATTACTGGTTTAAGGGAAAGCGTCTGCTAGAAAAACCGTTCAATCAGGTTCTGCGGCTGGGAGAACCGCATTTCCCTTTCTGCCTGTCTTGGGCTAATGAAGCATGGACTCGCAAATGGGACGGCGGGAACCAGCATATCCTGCAGCCGCAGGATTATGGAACCGAGCATGACTGGGAACACCATTTTTATGATCTACTGGAAGCGTTTAAGGATGAAAGGTATATCCGTGTGAATGGAAAGCCTCTTTTTCTGATCTATCGTCCCGGGAATATTCCGCGCTGCGAGGAAATGCTAAAGTTCTGGAATAGGCTTGCTGCCGGAAACGGCCTTGAAGGCATTCATTTTGTCCGTACGCTGGGCGGGTTTCCCGTCCCGCAGCAAAAGGGGTTTGACGCAAGCGTGGAATTCGAGCCCCATTATACGTTTGCACATCATCATAGCGAAAACCTGTGGAACTATATAACAACAGCGCGCTCGCAGCATCTGATCGTCGATTATGACGGCGTATGGCAGTCGGTTCTGGGAAGATCGCCCCATCGCGGCGGCGAAATGGTTTATCCGGGCGCTTTCGTAAACTGGGATAATACGCCGCGTCTTGCGGAAAAAGGACAGAGCTGCATCGGGGCCTCGCCGGATAAGTTCCGGCATTACCTATCCTTGCAGCTCCGCCGGGCAGCTTCCGTCTATCAAAGCGAATTCCTGTTTATCAACGCATGGAACGAATGGGCAGAGGGCGCTTATCTGGAGCCCGACCGGCATTATCGCTACCGTTACCTGGAAGCGGTCAAGCAGGCTTTGGAGGAAAATGGCCTTTATTCCCTCCAAGCTGCTTCCCGTGCCGACAAAGCTGAAGCTCCCCATTCCGCCAAATGTCCAGCCTATATCGAAGCGACCTAAGCCTTCATGATGCCCAGGTTGGGAGTGCCGCCGCTGACATCGACAAACAGCACATAATTGTTGCCGTCCGTGCCATTCAGAACGAGTCCGGGCTGTCCGGCCATGACGGCTGGATAATAACGTACCTGCTGGGCGCTAAAACTGCCGGGAGGAGTTGTCGACCGCGAAATCGCCGACAATCTGTAGACGGCGTTGATCGTGCTGCCGGCATCGACGGAGCCGAACACAAGCGCATCGGTATTGGCCAGAATCAGGCCGCCGACCGCGAGATTCCCGGCAACCGACTGATCGCCGACCACCTGCATACTGCCTGCAACCGTTTGATTATTGTTGACCTGCATGCTTCCCCCAACCGTTTCGTTTCCATTGACCTGCAAATCCTGATTAATCGTCTGGTTTCCCGTGACGAGCACACTATCAAAAGTAGGCATCGCTCTACATCCTTTCGACATTGATAGGATATGATATGTATGCTGCTAAGGTCTCGTACGAGTCAGCGGCACAATTTTATAGATTTAACCGAAAAATAGTCTCGCCCCCAACCTATGAAATCGGCAGATTGATCATAGAGTTCATGATTCCTGCCCACCCTGGGCTACCGTAATCCGGCATCATACTGACATAAACAAACGGACAGCCGGAGCTGTCCGTTTACTTTTTTATATTAGCTTCCCCCGAAATGTTCCCTTAGCCAGCGCTGCGTAATCTATGGCCCACATGACGGAGTCGATTCATAGGTTTCCCATTCGTACCACCTGTTCGCTGATTCCATCCAAGGCTGCTTCCCAGAAGCGCTTCATGGTCTCACGGGCCTGCATATCCTCCAGCTTCTCCTGATGAAAGCTGATGGTTGTCCTGCCCTGCGCAGCCGGTAAAATGCGAATTTGAAGCGTCGAGGGCTCCTTCCATCCGGCACGCTGCCATTTCA
Source organism: Paenibacillus chibensis (assembly GCF_004001045.1). Classification (GTDB taxonomy): domain Bacteria; phylum Bacillota; class Bacilli; order Paenibacillales; family Paenibacillaceae; genus Paenibacillus_AQ; species Paenibacillus_AQ chibensis. Next base: position 215,650 of record NZ_BIMK01000004.1, on the reverse strand, counting down.
TCCGCAGCTGCTCCAACGGCTTGACAATCCGAAGCTCTCCCGTCGTGCCTTCGCTCGAAGCAAATGTCTGTCCAGGTGTAATCTTAAAGCCGTTCACCTCGCCGATCCAATATCTCATTCCTTCGTCAGAAACAAGCAGATCCCACGCTTCTTGAGCAGATAACGCTAACGTTCTGCGAACTCCAATTTGAAATCCGGCCGCCGCCGTTTTCCCAACCGGCTTGATAGCATTGCCGCTTGCGGATTTCTTTTCTGCAGGTAATGAATCCATTATATCCCAACCTCCTAATCAGGTGTATTAGGTATATCCTCCGGCTCTGGCAAAGTCGTCCATCGTTATCAACATATATAATATAATCCCATTTCAACTCGTATGTAAATAAATGGATACTTTGTTTTTTCGAAATGCCCACAACCCGGATAGCCGGCAGGCGTTCCCCGATTTCCGATTGCATTCTGAACAGACGGGTAATAGAAGACTACCGGTTCCGGGACCCACCGCTCACCTGCCAAGCATTCACGCTTCCCAGCATTTTCAAGCAGGAAATAACAAAGCTTTTGTTTGATACGCACCGATCGCGGTTATATAAATAACGTAGCGGTGATGCAAATTATTGCAAAAATACAATTAAAAGGGAGAGATTTAAAATGGCAGACAAAATGTCCAGAGAAGAAGCAGGTCGCAAAGGCGGAGAAGCAACGGCACGTAATCATGACAAAGAATTCTATCAGGAAATCGGCGAAAAGGGCGGAGAAGCCACTTCCAAAAACCATGACAAGGATTTTTACCGCGAAAACGGTAGAAAAGGCGGGGAAGCCAGGGGTAATAACAACTAAATATGGAAAGATGCCTTCATAATCTAGAATAAAAAGCACGATTTCAACCGCGCATTGAAATCGTGCTTTTTCGCGTTCAGGTTTGATATCACGATCAAATCAGGAAGATGGCCACGACGGTTGTAACGATAAGCCCGATAAGCACCGGTTTCAAATTGCGGCGAGCCAGCTCGAATGGGCTGACTCCGCAAATAGCCGCAGCCGGAATCAGTGCCCACGGAATCAACGTGCCGCCGCCGACCCAAATCGCGGCGATTTGCCCTAGCGCCGTTAACGTCGCCGCGCCCGTATGCGTCGCTGCCGCGAACAGCTGGGCAATGGAGCCTGCGAGCGAGATGCCGGAGAAACCGGAGCCGTCGAGGCCGGTAATCGCGCCCGTAATGGTCGATGTCACCGCGCCCACCGCACCGTTCAGCGGCACGCTGCCCGCCAGCGCGACCCCAAGGTCGTTCACGATGCCATGGGACGCTTCGGGGAGCACTTTGCCGAACAGGTCCGTAAACGCCGCATCGCCAAGATAGAAAAAGGCGGCGATCGGAATGACCGGAGCGAAAATTTTGAAACCGAACACAAAGCCGTCGATCAGGTAGGTGGTGATTTTCTCCAGCCCCTGATTTCTGTGGGCAAGAAGTGAAACCGCGATCAAGATCAGTACGGCCGTGCCGCCAACAAGCGCGGTGGCGTCTCCGCCCTGTAGCTTTAGCAGGAACATCGCAACCACGTCCGCCAGAAACAGAAGCAGAACAACCAAGGCCAGCCCCTTTTTCATCTTGGAGGGCAATACGACCTTGATCTCGTCTGCCGCCCCGTCTGCCGCCAGAACATTGCCCGTGCTTTTGACGGCAACCAGGCCGTCTCTCCAGGTTCCGTTCTTCATATCCTTGCGCATCATCCAGAAGGCGGTTACAGTCGTCACGAGTCCCATGACGATGACGAGCGGCACGCTCGCTTCCATGACGCTAGTGACGGGCAGACCTGCCGCATCGGCCGTCAGCTTCGGCGCCCCCTGGATAATATAGTCGCCCGAGAGCGCAATGCCGTGGCCGAACAGGTTCATCGCCATCGCGGCGCCAAGCGCGGGCAGGCCGACGCGGATCGCTACCGGAAGCAGCACGGCGCCGATCAGGGCAACCGCCGGCGAGGGCCAGAAAAACCAGGACGTCACCATCATAATGATGCCGATGCCCCAGAATGCCAGCGCCGGCGTGCGTATGAAGCGTGTGAGCGGGGCGACCATGGCCTCGTTGATGCCCGTAATGATCAACACCCGGCTCATCGCCACAATAATGGATATGATCATGATCGTGCCCATCAGCTCTTTGGTGGCATAAATGAATGAGTTGAATATGCCGGAAACCGAACCGCTAAGCGTGCCTGTCGCCAGCACGCCAAGCGCGAAAATCCCGGCCACGCAAATCATCGTCGTATCCCGCCGCCGAATAAGCAGCGCCATAATGAACACGATGAACGCCAGATATACGTGATGAATGGCCGTTAAATGAATGACCATTTCCAAGGTCACTCCCTTCCCCTGCTGCAAAGTCGTGCTATATGCTATGCAGGGGTCTGGGCGAACGTTCATCGGAGCGGCGCTTTACGGAGTGACCTTTGTCAGGTTACATCGAAGCAGCGGAGCATCTGGAACAGAGATTAAGACAGGCGATACGATGCAAAGGGCTTGCCGTATAAGAAGGCATCGCTGACCTCGTTCAAGCGGGTCAGCGCCTCGGCGGGCAGGTCCAGCTCCACGCTTTTCAAATTCTCATCCAGCTGCTCGGCCCGGGTGGCGCCCACAATGACCGTCGAAACAGCCGGTTGCTTCATCAGCCACGCAATGGAGAGGGTGCTCGGCGTACAGCCGTATGCCTCAGCAATCCGGCTGACCTCCTCGCCCAGCGTCAGCGTCCGGTCGTTTATGAAGCGGTTGAAGCTCGGATCCGTTTGCGCGCGCGATTGCAGCGGCGCCCGGTCGGCGAAGCTGTATTTGCCGGTCAGGATTCCTCCGGCCAGAGGGAAATACGGAATGATACCCACGCCCTGGTCCAGGCACATCGGCACTAATTCCTGCTCCGGCGTGCGGTCGGCCAGCGAGTAGCTCGTTTGCGTGGACACATACCGGTTTAACCCCTTCGCTTCACTGATTCCCAGCGCCTTCATCAGCTCCCACGCGGCATAGTTGGAAGCGCCGATATAGCGGACTTTGCCGGCACGAACCATGTCATCCAGGGTGCGCAGCGTCTCTTCAAGCGGGGTATTCGGATCGAACGTATGGATCTGGTACAGATCCACATAATCGGTTTTGAGCCGCTTCAGGCTTTGGTCCAGCTCCTGCATCAGATGAAAGCGCGACGAGCCCCGGCTATTGGGACCTTCCCCGCGGATCAGCCCCGCCTTGGTGGCCAGCACCACCTCATGTCTGCGCCCGTTCAACGCTTCTCCGATAATCCGCTCGGATTCCGTGCCGGCATAAATATTGGCCGTATCGATAAAATTGATGCCCTGATCGATCGCTTGATGAAGAATCCTCGTGGACGCTTCCTGATCGGCCCGTTTGCCGAACGCATTTGTGCCAAGACCCAGAAGGGACACTTCCAGGCCGCTATTTCCCAATCGGCGGTATTTCATCTGCAATTCGCTCCTTCACCTGTTTTTTTAATTTCACTGATTGAATGATGTTATTTCATAATCTCGCTCTGCTGCTCCGAACCCGTTTGCAGCGGCAGCTCCGGATGCTTCGTCCGGCTTTTGCCGTTCACGAGCCAGATGCCCAATAACACGAGCATAATCCCGCCGACCGTAATCATGCCGAGCTTCTCATCAAGGAACAATACGCCCGATACCACCCCGATAACCGGTACGAGCAGCAGTGAGATGGATGCCTTGCTTGCCTCCACCTTCGACAGGTCACAAAAGCCAGCGCCGAGCCGACAATACCCGAGAACAGCACATATACCGCAGGCATGACTCCCCAGTGGCTTTCCCCATGCTCGAACATGAGGGAGTATAGCAGCAGTCCCGCGGCACCGGTAATCATCTGCCATGTCGTAAACTGCAGCATGTCGCAATGGCCCAGCTTCCTTTTTACCAGCAGGTTGGCTATCGCCCAGGACAGTCCCGAGGATACAGCCAGCAGCAGGGCAGGCGTGCTCCCGCTCCAATGCGCATCCATGGCCACGAACAATCCGGCGATGCCGACCACGATTCCCAGCAATTTACGCGCGCGTAGCTGTTCACCCGGCAGCCAGAAGTGCGCCATCAAGGTCAGCCACAGCGGCATGCTGTAAGTCAGCACCGAAGTGAGCCCCGCGCTCAAATCTTCGAGTGACAACTGAATGGCCAAATTAAAATACATCGTCTGCAGCAGGCCGCAAAGAACATACCACTTCAAATCCTGCAGCCGGGGGAGCGGCACCCTTTTCACGATGCACACCGCTATCAACACGAGAGCTCCCAGCGCAAACCGGTAACCGGCAAACAGCACTGGCGGAAAAACGCCGTTCGCCAGCTTCATGAACACCCAGTTAAAGCCCCAGATCAAGCATAGCAATCCGATCAAACCATTCATTAACCACACCTCGGATGTCTTAAAAAATATGTATAAAACCTAGCTATGTCAGACTCCCGCCGCAGCGGCAGCCGTTGTTTTTAGTGAATATACGTTCTCTCCGGCTATTTGTCAATGAAGCCCACCGGCGATAACAGGGCTGCAAATCCAGGCTGGGGGCACTCTCCCATTTGTTGTCCCATAAAATTCGATACGCCAAGGCAGCGACCCTCACCGCCTGAGAAATCTCATCATTTACTAATGATATGTCCACCATGATGAAATCTACAAGAAAGGTCGTGTTGTAATGGATCCAGATGAGCTGATCGTCACGCTGGTTAGGGACGGCAAGCAAATGTCGACGCGGGTTCCGCTCCGCAAGTTCGATAAGTTTGTGTTCGTCATTAATGACCAGTTTACGAATGCGCCTAATACCACACAGATCGCAAGCGGCGCCGGTCGCAGCAGTGCAGCCGGCAGCAACGCAGCCATCAAGTCTCCGTTCACGCAGCAGCAGGAGAGCATCGGAGCCGGCGGCAAAGCCAAAAATATACTGGATAAAAAAGTCCTCCATCCGCTTCATGCCTCCCCCTCCGGGAAAAGGCACCGCAGCCGCCGCAAGGAGGCGGTATTCATCATAAACCATCAAGTCGTGAAGCTCCCGCGGAACCAAAGGGCTGCCTCGGCCACGCAGATCGCAAGCGGCGCCGGCAAATACAGCACCGGCGGTACCAATGCTGCCATCGAGAGCCCCTTTACCAAACAGCAGCAGGCGGTTGGCGGCGGACAAGGAGGCCGGGCCGTCAACAAGCTGCGGAAACAGGGCGGCGGGCGGCGGCGCCGTTAGCGGATCGCTTCTTTGCCCAGCATCCCGGGCGACCGCTAAGCTGCCCGTCACCGTTGACACGCATCATGGAACACAACACAAAATCCCCCGTAATGGGGGATTTCAGCTTTTCCACGCATGCGGCCAATCTCTTAAACGGCATTAGCGCTTTGTAGCGTTGTATCCAATGCTGTTAATCCGTCTGGCTGCTCCAACGGCTTAGCTCCTCCAGACAATTCTTTCCCAGCTCACCCAGGCGCCAGATCGCTGCCCTGCCGTAATCGTCCCGCCGATAATCGAAGGAATCCGGGGACTCCCAGGGTTCTATTTTGGGGCTTGGGTTCACTACCGGCTCAAGATGCTGCCCAGACGGCTGCGATCCATCCCGTTAAGCAACATAAAAACCTTCTTTCCGAACAAGGGAGGATGACGAAAGCTTGCAGCAGGCCGCTGCTTCGTATCGGCGTCAATAAAATGACTCAAATACATAGCAGCCCCTTATTTTGAAGTGCAAAAACCCGGTCAGCCTTGTCACCAGGGCATCCGGGTTTTTCTTGCAGCAAAATGTCTTATCCGAATGTTATGCCGATTGTTGAGCTGACACATCTCCTTGCGCTTGCTTCCGGACTCTCGCCGCCTTGTTGGCCACCAGCGTCACTGCGAAGGCAAGCAGCAGGGCCACCGCCATGGAAAGGGTAAATCCGATGACGTTGTTGGAGAGCAGCGGCCCCATAAAGGACGGCACATATGCGGTCCCCCGAACGTTAAAAACGCCGACCAGGCCGCCGCCAACGCCCGCGGACAGAATCGCCCCCGCGAAAACCCATTTGTTCGAGAACATGAATGGATACGCCGCCTCCACGAATGTGCCGAAGCCCATATTGATCAGAAAGCCCGGCGCCGCGACAGCCGCCTCACCCTTATCCCTTGGGGCAACAATGTTCGCAAGCGTGATGCCGGCGGATACCATGACCAGTCCGACCATGTCGATTGCGCCCAGGAAGCTGTTGCCTGTCTTCTCCATTTCGAGCAGAACGATTGGCAGGATCGCCGCGTGATACACGCCGCCCAGAATGGCCGGCCAGATCAGCAAGCCGCCGATGACGCCTGCTACAATCGGATTGAAGGAAATCGCCTCATTGATCAGATATTTGATGAATTCCCCAGCCTGGAGCGCAAAGGGAGCAATCAGATAATACATGATCAGTCCGGAGATCAGACCGGCGAAGCCGCCGGCCACGATATTGACGGTCGTCATCGGGAATTTCCACTGCACGCATTTGACGAACAGGAACTGCACGAGCAGTCCAGCACCTATTCCGCCGAGGATGCCCCCGATAATGCCGCCGTTGATGGATAGCGCGCCGGCGATGACCCCTGCAACGATCGACACCTCGTCCATGTCGGAAATCTGCTTGGCCGCGATCACGGCCAGAACAACCGGCAGCGCCTTCAGCATGACGTCGAATACTTCACTAAGGCCCTTCAAGGCTGGAATCTGGCTGAGCGCCAGCACGATTGCCATGGCAATAAAGCCGGGCAGAGAGGATTGCATGATGCCCTTCAGATTGACTCTCCGCCAAGGCTTGTTGGCAGCCGTCAGCTTCCCCGCGCCCGGGCTTCCCAGCACGGGCACATATTTTATTCCCCAATGCTTGCAAAGCGAGGTGACGAACGACACTGCCCGGGTCCGGTTTGTCGTCCCCGTCGTGCCGGAAGTCGCGATCACATTCGCTCCCTTGGAGCTGATTAAAGCCATGGAGGTGCCGCCGGTGCCTACCACCGGAATGTGGAGCTCCGCCGCCGCTTCGATCGTGAAACGGTTCGCCACTTCCGAATCTGCGCTCATTACGATCAAGCCGTCTACCTGCCCTGCACGGATTAAGCCGGCCATCTCATGGTCGATTTCCGCTGCGGCCTGGTTTACCTCGCTCAAGGATCCCGCTGTCCGTTTCATCAGCCGGTTCTCGTCCGGATCCCAACCGTATAGAATTGCTGATGTGCTCTCTTTAGCCGTATCCATGGACTCCGAGGCCGCAATGAACTGCACTCCGCTGATCTCGACTCCCGCTCCCTTGCACTGCGCCGCGATTTCCCCCATCAGCTTGTCCGGATCTTTGCCGCCCAAATTATATAAATTGCCGCCGCTGCTGCCTATGACTGCTATTCGTTTCATGATGTGCTCCTCTATCCATCTATTTTATCGCTTTATTCAGGTACCGTATTACCATATTATAAGAGTAAAATGTCGGACGAACAACCGCTATTTCGCAAAATAACCGGAGCGGACATTTCAGGACAGCAAAAAAGAGAGAGGGGTCCCCCTCCCTTCTTTCCTAAGTATTCGTTACCAGAAGCGGTTCGGATCGAAGCGATACGGCTGGGCAGGCCCTGGTCCGTAAGGATTTTGCGGCTGGAACAACGGCTGCTCCATCTGCAAACCCGGGTAGACGGGCGGAACGAATTCCGGCTGCGGCTCGGAAAGGGACGGAAGCTCGCGGTTAACACAATCGACAGGCGGACCCAAGATGACCGACTGCGTTATGGGCGCCACCGCCTTGGCGTACTCTTCCGGATTGACGCAATATGCACGGTTCATAATTTCCTTTGGCGTAAAGCGCAGGAAGTCTGAAGCGTACACGATATCCGGCGTCGGCTGATCGAATATCGTCATGATGAACGTATGGTCCGTGAGCGAAACGATCCAGTGGAACCAGCCTTTCGGAAGCTGGGATACCTGACCGGGTTTGAGCCGGTACGTCATCAGCTTTTGCGTAAACGGGTTAAACACGGATGTCATCACTTCGCCGGTAATGACCACCACCAGCTCATTCACATTCGTATGCCAATGCGGATTGATCATCATACCCTGGCTCATCGATACATTAAAAAAGCCCGTGTGAACCGCCGGCAGCTGTGCGCCGAACAGCTGGGTAATATAATTCCGCGAATCCCTGCGGTACGTCACAACTTCATTGGAATCCGCGCTGAGATTCAGAGACGGGGATGTCAGATCAACGTTCAAGTCAGGTGCCTCCTCTAGGTTCATGTCTATCTCACTGTATGCATTCGCCCAGGCAATTGCTCCTGACAATCGGGGTTGTGGACGCCTCAGATTCCGTTATAATAAAATCAATCCCCTTAATGGATAACTTTAACAATTAATCATGAATAATGAACACTTATGGAGGCCCTATGAATCCACTAAACGCCAATAACGCCATCCTCGAAGGCGTAAACCAAACGCTTGCCCGGGAATGGCCCGGCGCATCTTCTTCCGAGCTGGATGAACGTAGAAGCGAAATGAGCAAAGCTCAAATCATGGATGCATACCTGCAATCGCTGGAAGGTGAAATCACGGGTGACGTCATCCACGAGGCCGTGCTGCGCATTTTTGAAATCGACCTGGATTCGGTTTCACTGTTAAGCAAAGGAGAAGAGGAAGCCCTGGCGGCATCCGAAGCTGCGAAGGCCGAAGCCGCGCGCTCCAGCAGCCTCCAGCCCCGCTTCATCATCGATTCCCGGCTGGCCGGCGGCGGAGATTGGAGCGGCCCGGAAATCCGCAGCCTGCTCAATCACCTGTTCGGCGTCAACCTTGACGCGATTTCATCGATGGGAAAAGCGAGAATTTCACTGTACTCCAAGGGTCAATGGATCGTGCGGCATGACGATGACCTCTTCCTCGTCTATACCGGCGCAGGCGACGTGGACGTTCACGTGCATCCGACCGATTATTACAAGGAGCACACGGGAACGGACAAGCTGCCGGCGGACCTGCAGCATGCGCTGCAAGGCTTGGGATATCGTTTTGACGCAGAAGACAACGGCTACAGTTATGCCCATCCGCAAGGACAAGCCATCCCGGATGCGTTCAAAGGACAGACGATGGGCGCCATCATGGCAGCGGTCCGGGCTTTAACCTAGTGCTGCATGAGTGATGATGCCTGCGGCCAGGGTACACCGCTTTCAACTCCACAAAAAGGGCTCCGATCCATGATGGATCGGAGCCTTTTTAATTCTTCCTATTTGCCAAACGAGGACAGAAACTTCACCCGGTCGCCCATCGGCGGCGTGTTGTTGTCCACCAGCGCCATTTCGAGCACCGCCGGCCCGCCTGTATTCATCAGGCTGCGCAGCGCATCCTCGCTCAAGTCGGTCAGCTCGTTCACCCGAAGGCTCGGGATATCCATCGCGGCAGCCATCGCGGCGATACTGATCGGCTGCTGCCCGAAGGAAGCATGCGATCGCTTATACTGAAGCTCGTGTCCATGATACACCATACCAAGACGGGCATTGTTCATGATCACGAACAGGATCGGCAGCTTGTATTCCTTCGCCGTGAGAATCTCCATGCCGTGCATGAAGAAGCAGCCGTCACCCGTAATGCATGCCACCGGACGGTCCGGATCGGCGAGCTTCGCCCCGATCGCCGAGCCGATGCCGCTGCCCATGGCACCAAAGTGAACGTTTATATCGAAAGTGTTATAATCCAGCACCTTCATATAGTGAATGACGTAGGACATGAACTCTCCGATGTCCACGGTATAGCGCGTGTCTGCAGGGAGGTGCTGCTGAAGGGTTTTGAGCACGTTTTGTGTGTTGTATTCCTCCGTTACCTTGTACTCCTGCGGCTTCTCCAGGGCTGCTGCGCCAGCCTTCGGCAGGCCCAGCGCCTTCAATTCCTCCATCAGGAACATCAGGCTCAGATTGATGTCGCCCAGCACCGGAATGTCGATCTCATATTTCCGGTTGAACACCGTCTCATCAAAATCCATCTGCACGCAGAAGCGGTTCTTCGTCAAATTCATATTCCAGTTGTTTGTTGCAGTTTCGCCCAAACTTGAGCCGATGATCAGGAGAGCTTGTCCGTCTCCTTCATTGATCAGCGCCGAAGCCCCTTCGTGGCCGGCGAAGCCGAAAACGCCTGCGGAAAGCGGATGCTCTTCAGGGAAAAAGCCCTTGGCCTGCGGCGAGGTCAGAATCGGCCAATTCAGCAGTTCGCCCAGCTCCAGCAGCTGATCGACCGAACCGCGGACGCCCTGACCCGCGAAAATATAGCCTTTTTCCCGCTGCACCAGCTCCTCCGCCACCCGTTTGATGACGTCGAGTTCCGGAACCATCGGCGCTCTTCTCGGAGGTGCCGGAATGATCGGATGATCGATCTCGCCCTGCTGCACGTCGATCGGCATCGCGACATGGACCGGACCCGGCACGCCGGAAATGGCGATCTCCACCGCTTTGACCACTTCAGCCAGCAGATCCTTCGATTCGCGTACCATCACGCTGTATTTAGTCACCGGACGGAATACCGGCTCGGCGTCCAGCTCCTGCGAGGCGTTGAGCCCAAGCGTATTCACCGGAACCGCGCCCGTCAGGAATAATACCGGCAAATGCTCGCGCATCGCATTGGCAGCGCCGGTGACCAAATTAGTTCCTCCCGGCCCGCTGCAGCCGATGACGACGCTCATCTGATTCGAATATTTGGCATAAGCCGCCGCCATATACGACGCGGCCCCCTCATGTTTGGTGACCACCGGTGTAATTTCAGGCATCTCCACCAACTGGTCGAACAGCACATTGACCGAGCCGGCAGGAATGCCGAAGATATGTCTGACGCCTTGTCCCTTCAGATACTCTAGTACTGCACGAGCTGCTTTCATAAAAAACCTCCTAAAAATTCTTATTTATCTATGGTGTAACAGAGTGAACCGATACCCGGGGTCTCAGTTCACTCCACAGGATAGGTATAATTCGGCAATATCCTCCGCCTTCATCGGGCGGCTGAAATAATATCCCTGCATCAAATAGCAGCTGCGCGCAGCCAGAAACTCAGCCTGCTCCTTCGTCTCGACGCCTTCGGCGATCACGTTCAGGTGCAGATTCTGGGCCAGGGTAATGATCGTGTTCGTAATCGCCGCGTTGTCTTCATCCTGAATGATGTCCTGCACGAAGGATTTATCGATCTTCAGTGTGCTGATCGGGAAGTTTTTCAAATAACCCAACGAGGAATAGCCTGTACCGAAATCGTCAATCGCAATGCTGATGCCGAGGCCCTTTAACTGCTCCATCGTTTTGAGCGTAATATCGGAATTTTTAATGATCTGGTTCTCGGTTACCTCCAAATGGAGATACTCTGGCGCCAATTCGGTCTTTTTCAGGATGCTCTTGACCATCCCGAACAGATTATCCTGCTCGAACTGCCGGACAGACAGATTCACTGACACGCTGATGAGCGGGAAGCCCTTGCGGTGCCACTCCTTAATCTGCAAGCAGGCATTGCGCAGCACCCATTCCCCGATCGGAACGATCAGGCCCGTCTCCTCCGCAATCGGAATGAATTCATCCGGCGACACCATGCCCTCGGTCGGATGATTCCAGCGCAGGAGCGCCTCTACCCCGACGATCGTATTGGTCTCATAGTTAATCTGCGGCTGATAATAGATCATCAGCTCGTTCTGGTCGAGCGCTTTATATAAGGCATTTTCGAATTTAACGATTTCAAAGGTGCGCGTGTCCATGCCTGAGCTGAAGAAATGATAGCTGTTGCCCGAAATCTCTTTGGATTTGTACATGGCGGTGTCGGCATTTTTAATGAGCGTTTCGCTTGTATCGCCGTGATCCGGAAACAGGCTGATCCCGATGCTTGTTTTGATGTACACCTCGTTATCCTTGACGTAGAAGGGCTCGGCGAACGATGAAACGACCTGATTGACGACCTTCAGAATCTCTTTACGGCTCTTGCTGTTCGGCAAAAAGATGGTGAATTCGTCTCCGCCTTGGCGCGAAACCGTCGCGCTTTTCGGGATGCAGGCGCTCAGGCGTTTGGCTACGTCGCGCAGCAGCAGATCCCCGTAAGAATGCCCCAGCGTGTCGTTGATGAACTTGAAACGGTCCAAATCCAGGTACAGGAGCGCTACTTTTCCCCCATTCATTTGGGCATACTTGATGCCCTGATTGAGCCTGTCTTTGAGCAACACCCGGTTAGGCAAGTCCGTCACGCTGTCAAAATACGCATGGTACTTGATTTCCTCTTCCATCTGCTTGCGCTGCGTGATGTCCTTAAAGGTGACCACGTCACCCACAATGTCCTCCCCTTCCTTGATGGAGGAGATGACGTATTCCACGGGAAAGCTGGTATTATCCTTGCGGTAAAACCGGTCGTCGGTATGGCCGATGCTCCATGAGCGCTGGCTGCTGCCGTTGTCCGATTCGATCTTGGCTTTTTTGCCATTGAAAATAATGCTCCCCGGCTGCCCGATCAGCTCGCCCTTCGTTTCGTAGCCCAGCATCGCCTCACCGGCCGGATTGCAAAATGTAATCTTGCCCTCCAAATTGAGACCGAATATCCCCTCGCCCGCGGAGTTGAGGATCAGCTCCTTCTCCCGGCTCAAGTGCTGGAGCTCCGCAACAACGCGTTCCAGCTCCTGGTTCTTGACGGTAATCTCCGACGTTCTCTCCTCGATAATGACCTCCTGCTTCTCCATATAGAGCAGATTCGACAGCGTTGAAGCGGTCGCTTCCGCAATGGATTGGCATAGCTGGATCGTTGCCTCGGAATAGACGATGGGCTTGTCGCCCAGATTCACGACGGCAATGACGCCAAGCACCTCGCCCATGGATACGAGCGGGAACATGAACATCCCTTTGATGCCAAAATCGCGGCAGGCATCATGATTCGGCCGGTTGTCCTCGAACACATCCGGAATGATAATAACCTTCTTCGTGCGTATCACTTCTTGGAAAACGGCGTCGTTTTCCGGATCGATCTTGATTTTCTGATGCGTCCGCATCCAGTCTTCCTCGGTCCAGTCGCTGTCCTTGCTCAGCTTGGCCGGTTTGATTCTTTTGCCTGCCAGCGGATCCAGCAGATGCGCACCGACATTGTAGTTGTTGAGTACTTTTGCAATATAGTAAAAGCTCGTGTCCAGTCCTTGCTGCATCGTAGAACACATTGAAAGATTGCGTGTCACATCGAGCAGGAGCTGCTTCTCGGCGATCAAATTCTCTTTGTGCGTCAAGTTGTTGGCATTGCGGATCGCAACGGCCGCCATATTCACGTAAGCCTCGACGGTTTGAATCTCCGACTCCGTCAGGTTCATCGGAATGCCGTAATCGAACAAGAAGGCGAGTCCGAACAATTCCTTCTCATACGAGATGGGGAGGACGAGGAGCGACTTAATCTCAAAACCCTCGATGGCCCAGGCATCCGGGCGTTCATCCTGTGATGTGTCGGGAATATAGATCGTTCTCTGCGTTTCGATCACTTCTTTGGCGAGCAGATCATTTCGGGTGTCGATGATATGCATGTCCAATGTCATGCCGTTAATGGTTTCCGGTTTGCCGACATATCCTCTGAAAGTCCCATCTTCCTGCGGCAAGTAAATGCCTACCGAATCACATTGGACGATTTCCTCTGAGATTGCCGTCGTAACATGCTGCAGTACCTCTCGTAATTCCAGCTTCGTGTTGATTAGCTTCGTAATATTCGCAAGCCGGGAATACCTCGTTTGCTCCTTCACCATCATACGCTCTCCCCTTGTCATCTTCGTTTGACATCGATGTATGGTCCTGCTAAATATGAACTACTTATGTTGTGCAAGCGTATGATCTCTCCATCCTATCTCCCGGTCATACCTTCTCTGATATAAGGTCCTATTTTCCTTATTTTAACTCAAACCGGGTTCTTTTTTATATATGCAAATCTAAAAAAATAGTAATTTTTAGTTATTTTAACAAAGTTAAAGGAACCGGTTCCTAAAGACTTATAAGTAAATGAGCCTTTCATTCCAATCTTAATGATTTATTCTGGAAAAAAGCGAGCGCTCCAGTCAAAAATGTGAGCGAATAACAACTTCAAGATATAGAAAAAGCCCCCTCGTATAGGAGGAGACTTTTGGCCTTGGCTTAACTATGCGAAATCAAGATAGATGGTTATTCGGGCCTAGACCATCATTTTTTTGACGAGCTCTTTGTTGCGGTCCTTAAACAGATCATTATGCGAGGAGACCATGGCGTATCCTTCGGCATCCGGCTGAATGAACATCTTCGCTTTGTTGACGGCATTCGCCGCGTCCTGGAACGCTCCCGCGATCAGGTGCAGCTTGCCTTCGTGCTTCAGAATGTCTCCCGCAGCGTACAGGCCAGGAACAGAAGATTCGCTGTTGGCCGTGCCTGCGATGTAGAAATTTTCCGCAATTTCGATCTGAAGCGTGCTGTTCTCCAAAAGGGAAGCGTCCTGCTCGTAGCCGTGATTGATGATCACCTCATCCACTTCCAGCTCCAGCACTTCACCGGTCTGGTGATGCGTCAGCTCCACGCGCTCGATCACCTCATGATCCCCGCGTGCATGCAGCTTTGAAATGGAGGTGTGTGCAAGGCATTCTACCGAGCTGTTCAGCAGCTGCCCCACCGTCGCCTCATGCCCCGTTAATGCTTCCCTGCGGTATGTGATATACACCTTCTTCGCGATCGGCTCCAGCTCGTTCGCCCAATCGACAGCTGCATTGCCACCCCCGGAAATGATGACGGTCTTATCCTTGAACTGCTTCAGGGACTTCACCGTATAATGAAGGTTGCTGACTTCGAAGCGGCTTGCGCCCTCGATATCCAGCTTCTGCGGGTTCAGGATGCCGCCTCCAACCGCCACGATGACGGTTTTCGAGAGATGGACGCGCCCCGAAGCGGCGTGGAGCTCAAAAATCCCGTCCGAGCTGCGCGTGATGGATTCGATTTTTTCATTCAACACAACCTCGGGATTGAACGTCAGCCCCTGCTGCACCAACTGCTCGATCAGCTTCGCGGCAGGCATCGGCGTCAAGCCGCCGACGTCCCAGATCATTTTTTCCGGATATACATGAACCTTGCCCCCAAGCATCGGCTGAAACTCAATGATTTTCGTCTTCATCTCTCGAAGACCACTATAGAATGCGGAATAAAGTCCGGCCGGACCTCCGCCGATCACTGTCATATCGAAAATTTCTTCTTGAACCATTCCCGCTCGCTCCTCAGAAATTTATTCTTCACGATCACAATAACTGATAACAATTCTCATTCTCAAGTAAATATACACTTGTTGCGCTGACTTTTCAAGATTGTATTGACATTAATCTGTTTTCAACTTATTCTTTTAACGATATTGAGAATCATTATCACTTATTTTCTCAAATAAAATAAACCATTTATATAGGGGGGCAAGTCATGGTTCGGCTGTACACAACGGAACTGAATATCGGTTACGGCGAACGCTCCATTGTAAAAAATCTCAGTGTGAACATTCCCGACAAAAAAATCACCGCGATCATTGGCTCGAATGGCTGCGGCAAATCCACGCTGCTGAAGGCGATCACACGGATCATCCCGCATCAGGCCGGAGCGGTTATTCTCGACGGCGAAAATATTGCCAAAGAAAACACGAAACAGTTGGCCCGCAAAATGGCCATCCTGCCGCAGACGCCGGAAAGCGCAGCAGGCCTGACGGTAGGGGAGCTGGTCTCTTACGGAAGATTTCCTTACCAAAAAGGCTTCGGGCGGCTGACAACCCGGGATTATGAGGTCATTGACTGGGCGCTCGAAAAAACGGGGACGAAGGACTACAAGTTCCGCTCCGTCGACACCCTCTCGGGAGGACAACGGCAGCGGGTCTGGATCGCGATGGCACTAGCCCAGGAAACCGATATTATTTTCCTTGATGAACCGACGACATACCTCGATATGGCGCATCAGCTGGAGGTGCTGGAGCTTCTGCAGAAGCTGAACCTGGAGCAGCAGCGCACCATCGTTATGGTGCTTCACGACATCAACCAAGCTGCACGTTTCGCCGACTATCTCATCGCCCTTAAAGACGGGGAGATCGTTAAAACCGGCAGCGGCGAGGAAGTGATCTCGCGGGAGGTCCTGCAGCAGGTGTATCAAATCGATGCGGCCATCGGACGCGATCCGAGAACGGATAAGCCGATGTGCGTCACCTATAATCTGATCAAATAGAGGTTCTTCTATCATCCCGAATGATTCGATCCGAATCCTCCATAGCAATCCTCCTTGGAGGCTGGCTGCTGGGCTGGCGGACGCGATCGGCCGCCAGGTTCCAAGCACCGACAGGCTTGCAGCCGGCATCGTCGTCTCTCTGGGCAGCCGCGCCGAGCTAATATTATTTTTGCAAAAAAAGCGAATTCAATCCTCGCCTCCTCACCACCCTGACATAAGGCTGTCAGGGTGGATGAATTAAGATGGATATATAAGTTAACCTCATCCATTTCGAAAAATCGAGGAGGCCATTCCCATGACAATCACAAACCCAAATCTTGAAGCTCAAGAAAGCGACATCCGCCCGTTCCGTATCGATATCCCGCAAGACGATCTGGATGATTTGAAATACCGTCTCTCCCGTACCCGCTGGATCGACGCACTGCCCGGAGCAGGCTGGAAGTACGGCGTTTCCCTTGATTACGTAAAAGAGCTTGCAGCCTATTGGGAACATGACTATGACTGGCGCAAGCATGAACGGCGATTGAATGAATATCCGCAGTTCATGACGACCATCGATGGAGCCAACATTCATTATCTTCACATCAAGTCCCCCGAGCCCGGTGCTTTCCCCCTCATCCTGACGCACTCCTGGCCCGGTTCCGTCGTTGAATTCCTGGAAATGATCGGACCGCTCACCAATCCCCGCGCCTACGGCGGCGATGCGGCCGATGCTTTTCATTTGGTTATCCCCTCCATCCCGGGCTTCGGGTTCTCCGGATCTGCCCTTGACGCCGGCTGGAACATCTCCCGTATCGGCAGAGCATGGGATACCCTGATGAAACGTCTCGGTTACGAGCAATATGGCTCGCATGGCAGCGACTGCGGTTCTCTCGTATCCCGTGAGATGGGAATGCAGCAGCCGGAAGGCCTGCTCGGCATCCACGTATTGCAGCTGTTCTCCTTTCCATCCGGTGATCCGGCCGAAATGGCCGGCCTGACGGAAGAGGACCAAAGACGTCTGCAATTTCTGGGCCAGTTCTTCAAACGTGCTGGCTTTAACCAAATTCAGCAGGCCCGTCCGCAGACGCTCGCTTACGGTCTGGCGGACTCTCCCGCCGGACAGCTCGCCTGGATCGCGGATCTGTTCAATGGCTTTGGAGACCATGTCGACTTTATCGACCGTGATGCCTTTTTGTCCAACGTCATGCTGTACTGGCTGACCAACACCGCAGAGTCCTCGGCGCGCATTTATTACGAAAATATCCGAAATGCGGAGGCCGCCCAAGGCGTGAATGCCGCTCCAACCGGGGTAGCCGTGTTCGGCAACGATTTCAAGTCCATCCGCCGCTTCGCCGAGCGCGACAACAGCCATATTGTACATTGGTCGGAATTCGAGCGCGGCACTCACTTCGCCGCCATGGATGAGCCTGCCGTGTTGGCCACGGACATCCGGAAGTTTTTCCGCCGGTTCAGAGACGAAATATCGCCTTCTTATGGGAATGCAGCAGGTCCTGAGCCTAAGCCGCAGAATTAAAGAGGTAGCCATGCCATAAGCCAAGATGAAGCTCAAGTGGGGGGATGTTTGCGTGAAGCTGGACCGGTTGCTCGCCATTACGATGATTTTGTTAAATCAGCCCAGAGTTAGTGCAACCGAGCTGGCTGCACGCTTCGAGGTTTCCCTCAGGACCATATACCGAGATATGGAAGCCATCAATCAAGCCGGGATCCCGATCGTTTCCTATGCGGGTTCCGACGGGGGATATGAAATCATGTCGGGCTACCGCATTGACAAACAAGTCTTGTCGCTGGATGATTTTGCTTCGATCTGCTCCGCGCTTCGCGGAGCCCGTTCGGCCACGGACAGCACGGATATTGACGGCCTGCTGGAACGGATCGGGGCGCTCATGCCCTCACCTGACAGCACGCTCGGGCTCGGAAGCGGACATATCGATCTTGATTTCCAGCCGGAACCGATGGTGAAGGAGAAGATCCTCCCCCTGCAGCAAGCCGTCAAAACGCAGCATCTCGTTCGCTTCCGGTATCTGGACAATAAAGGGAACGAATCCGACCGGACTATCGAGCCCATGGGACTGTTCCTGAAGGGATATGTCTGGTATCTCTATGGGTTCTGCCTGACACGTTCCGATATCCGCGTATTCCGAATGACACGCATGACAGAGCTGGAGAGCCTGCCGCAGAACTTTCTTCGGCGTCCTTATACGCTGCAGGATGTGGAAGAGCAGTTTATGAGCCAGGCCGATTTCAAGAGGGTCCGTGCCCTGCTGCAGTTTCATCCGAGTGTGAAAACCCGCGTGCGGGATGAATTCGGGTATGACCGGGTTCACGATCAGCCGGATGGGTCGCTCTTCGTCACTGCTCATTATTCCTCGATGGAGAAGGCGATGCAAAACATACTGGGCTTCAGCAGCAGCGTCACGGTGATCGAACCGGCGGAAGTGATTGAGGAGCTAAAACGGCATATTGCTGCGATGGCCGTGAAGTATGGCATATAAGTGAGACAGACATTCCACGAACGAAAAATAGCAAAAACCTGCCCAAAAGGGCAGGTTTTTGTGTTTAAAACGCATTTAGGCTCAGTTAATTATCGGCTGCTCCGATTGAAAGCGCCCGAATTAACGCTGGATCGGCTCCATCCGGTACACGCCGGGCCGAGCCGCATCCTCATGGATGGCCCAGCCGAATGAGATCACGGACTCGAGCCGCTCCTTCTGGGCTTCCGTCAGCTCGGCGATGACCATCTCCTGCCCCGGCTCCCGCACGACGACCGGCTCTAAGCCGTACGCCACCGCAATCCAGGAGCGAAGGCCGCCCAGCGTGTTGTACTTGATGACATATCCATCCTTCACCGCTGACTCGAACAATTCCAGGTCCGCCGCTGCAAACTCGGCCAGCGCCTGATAATCAAATTCGTATATGCTGTGGTCCTCGGGCAGATTCCGTTCACGCACCCGCTGCAGCAGCTCGTCGTCCGA
Organism: Paenibacillus chibensis; assembly: GCF_004001045.1. Taxonomy (GTDB): domain Bacteria; phylum Bacillota; class Bacilli; order Paenibacillales; family Paenibacillaceae; genus Paenibacillus_AQ; species Paenibacillus_AQ chibensis. The sequence goes on along the minus strand of NZ_BIMK01000004.1, from coordinate 196,485 downwards.
CCAGCCGTAGGCCCGCAGTCCTTCCAGCATTAATGCATCCCACTGGGATAGTTTGACGCGTTGCTTGGCTTCCATACTTAAAGCGCCTCCCCTAACTTAATGATCGGCCACGAAATGGCCCGGGCTAACTTCCCGCAGCTCCGGCACCGCGCCGTCTTGTGCCGTGGGTACTTCATATTTGATCGCCAAGTTCTCGCCTGCCGCACGCGGATCCGGAATCGGAATCGAAGACAGCAGCGCCTTCGTGTACGGATGCAGCGGATTATCGTAAAGCTCGTCACTCTCCGCCACTTCCACCAGGCGCCCTTTATACATCACGCCGATGCGGTCGGATATGTGCCGCACCATCGACAGGTCATGCGCAATGAAGAGGTAGGTAAGACCGAATTCGGCCTGCAGATCCTCCAGCATGTTCACGACCTGCGCCTGCACCGACACGTCCAGGGCGGAAATCGGCTCATCGCATACGACGAAGTCCGGGCGCACCGACAGCGCCCGCGCGATCGAGATGCGCTGCCGCTGCCCGCCGCTGAATTCATGCGGAAACCGGTACAGATGCTCTTCCTTCAGCCCCACCTTCTTGAGAAGGTCGGCAACGAATGCCTTGCGTTCATTAGGCTTCTTATGAATACCATGGATATCCATCGGTTCCCCGATCAAATCCAGCACATTCATGCCCGGATTCAAAGAAGAATACGGATCCTGAAAAATGGTTTGAATCCGGCGGCGATAAGGCTTCAGCTGTTTGTCGCCGAGCTTCGACAGGTTCTGCCCGTCGAAGAAAACCTCGCCCTCGGTATAATCATAGAGCCGGATTAAGCAGCGTCCAACCGTGGATTTGCCGCTGCCGGACTCGCCTACGAGCCCGAACGTCTCGCCTTTGCGGATCTGGAAGCTGACGCCGTCAACGGCTTTCAGCACTTCATGTCCTTTCTTGAAGTGCTTCTTCAGGTTCCGTACATCGACCATGATCTGTTCGCTCATAGGTCTGCCCCTCCTTCCGCCAGCGCCTCGGCCAGCGTGTCCTTGTCCTGCACAAGCCAGCACAGGGAACGGTGTCCCTCGCCCAGCTCGGCCACCGGCGGCAGCTCCGCGCATTTCCCGAACGCATAGGGACAGCGGTCCCGGAACGGGCAGCCGGCAGGCGGATTAATCAGATCCGGCGGCGAGCCTTCGATCGGCACGAGCCGTTCCCGGTTTGCGCCGACGCGCTTCGGCAGCGAACGGAGCAGCCCTTGCGTGTATGGATGACCGGTACGGTAGAAAATATCTTCGACCGTGCCTTCTTCCATCACCATGCCGCCGTACATGACGACGACGCGGGAGCATACCTGCGCCACGACGCCGAGGTCGTGCGTAATGAGCAGCACGGCTGTATCGGATTCGTCCTTGAGCTTCTTGAGCAGATCGAGAATCTGGGCCTGGATCGTCACGTCCAGCGCCGTCGTCGGCTCGTCCGCAATCAGCAGCTCCGGATTGCACGAGAGGGCCATGGCGATCATGACCCGCTGGCGCATCCCGCCGCTGAATTCATGCGGATACTGCTTCACGCGGCGCTCGGGCTCGGAGATGCCCACCTTCCGCAGCATCTCCACCGCTTCCAGCATAGCTTCTTTTTTTCCGAGCCCCCGGTGGCGCCGGATGACCTCCGACATTTGAAAACCGATCGTTTTGACCGGATTCAGCGAGGTCATTGGATCCTGGAACACCATAGCGATCCGGTTGCCGCGGAGCTTGCGCCAATCCTTCTGGCTGAGCCCGAGCAGGTTTTCCCCTTGGAACGTGACGCTGCCGTGCGTAATTTTCCCCGGCGGCGCAATGAGTCCCATGATGGCTTTGGCGGTCACGCTTTTGCCGCTGCCGGATTCTCCGACAATGCCGACCGTTTCGCCCGCGCCCATGTGGAAGCTGACGCCGCGTACCGCTTGATTCAGTCCGTCCCGGGTATGGAATGAGACCTGAAGTTCATCGACATTCAGCAGTTGTTTGGTCATATTGGCTTCTCACTCCTCGTTCGCCTCAAGGCGGCGTTTTATCGTTTGCCGAGCTTCGGTTCAAGACCGATGCGCAGAATATCTCCTAGGATGTTAAAGCAAAGCACGGTGACAAAAATAAGCAAGCCCGGGAATATAGCCATGTAGGGAGCGTCCATCAGATGCCCTTGAGCCCCGTTCAGCATGCTTCCCCATGTCGCATTCGGCTGGCGCACGCCGAAGCCCAAAAAGCTCAGCGACGACTCCATCATAATCGCCGAAGCGATATTATTGGTGGCACTTACGATCACAACGGATAAGAGTCCGGGCAAAATATGCTTCCAGATAATGCCGAACGTGCTCTGCCCCGATGCCTTCGCATACAGGACGTATTCCCTCTCTTTCAGCGTCATCGTCTCCGCCCGGACCACCCGGGCGATGCTCATCCACATCAAGAGGGAAATAATCACGATAATGCTGCCGACGTTCGGCTTCAGATACACGCTGAGCAGCAGCAGAATCAGGAAAGAAGGAATGGACATGATAATGTCCACGAAACGCATCAGCAGGCCGTCGATCCAGCCGCCGAAATAGCCGCTGATCATGCCGACCGTCACGCCGATCGCCGTCGCGAACAGCATGGACAGCACGCCGACCATCAGGGAGATGCGGCCGCCGAACAGCGCTCTAGTGAACGTGTCACGGCCGTAGTCGTCCGTGCCGAACCAATGGTCCTTGCTTGGCGGCTTCAGGCGCTCCAGCGCATTCAGCTGGTTCGGGTCCCTGGAGGACAGAAAGGCAAAGATCGCGGCCAGCGCAATCACAAACAATAGAATAACGGCGGCGATCCCCAGCTTGTTCCCCTTCAACTCGCGGGCAACATTAGCCCATTTACTCTGTTTCATGAGATCACCTCGTTGATTTAATTCTCGGGTCGACAATGCCATACAGGATATCCGCGAGCAGGTTACCCAGAATCAGCAGGACGGAGGAGAATAACGTAATGCCCATAATGACTGGGTAATCCATCCCCCGTACCGCCGTCATGCCGAGCGAGCCGATGCCCGGCCAGGAAAATACCGTCTCCGTCACGATCGCCCCGGCGACCAGGTCGCCCATGGACATGCCGAGCAGCGTGATGATCGGAAGCAGCACATGCTTCATAACATGCCGGAACAAGATCGTCCGTTTGTTCGAGCCAAACGCATATTGAATCTGCACATAGTCTTCCTTCAGCTGGCTGATCGTGCTGGAACGGATATATCTGACATACACGGTCAGAAAGCCGATGGCGAGCACGGAGCAAGGCAGGATGCCGTGCCTGATAATATCGAGCGCGGAGCTTGTGCCGATCGTGCGCATCCCCATGCTCGGAAGCCAGTGCATTTTAATCGAGAAAAAATAGACCATCAGGATCGCCAGCCAAAAGAGCGGAAGCGATATCCCGATATAGGCGATCATATTGACCAGCTTATCCACCCAGCGGCTGCGGTTCGCCCCGGCCAACAGTCCGAGCGGAATGGCCAAAATAACGGCCAGCGCAATGGCCGAGGCCATCAGACCTGCCGTCGCCGGCAGACGATCCAGAATTTGCCCGAGCACCGGTTGATGATTGATGAGCGAGTAGCCGAAATTGCCCGTCAGGCACTCCTTCAGCCATATAAAATATTGAATATACGCAGGCTTGTCCAAGCCGAGGTTATGCCGGATGCGTTCAATGTCCGCCGCATGCATGTTCGGTGTAACAAAAGAACGCACGGGATCCCCGGGCGCCGCTTTCACCAAAATGAAGCAGACGATCGACACAAAAAACAGCATCGGCACGGTTTGCAATAATCTTCTGACGATCAGTCTTCTCATGCTTATAGTCTCCTAGCTTAATTCAGATAAGAACAATAAGAACAGGATATTTGCTGTCACGATCATATTCCAACAGAACAGAAACGGCTGCACCCTGGGGGCGCAGCTGTCGTTTCTGCCTATGAAAGCACCAAACCTGAAATTCTTATTTCAGGTAAAGCTTGGAAGGATCCTCAAAGATCACGACCGGCTTCAATACCGCTTCGTCCAGACCGCCGAACTTCTTGTCTACGGCAACGATGGTCTTCGTATAAGCGATCGGATAGATTACCGCGTCGGAAGCAATCTTTTCTTGCAGCTTCTTGTAGATTTCGCCGCGTTTCGCATCGTCAGCTTCGCTGGCGCCCTGCGTGAACAGCTGATCCACTTCCTTGTCGGAATAGTGCGTGTAGTTGGAGTCGCTACCGGAAGTGTACAGGATGCTGTATGCGTCCGGATCGAAGCCCATAATATAACCGCCTACGGCCAGTTCATAATCGGTGGCTTTCGGGTCGGTAAATTTCGTGCTGTAAGCGGAAGCGTCCATGGATTGGATCTCCACTTCCACGCCAACGTCCTTCAGCTTTTGCTGAACATAGAGGGCGATGGCTTCCTGGGCCTTGTTGCCGCCGGAAACGATAATGCGCAGCTTTTTGCCTGTCGCGCCGTTAGCCTGCAGGAGCTCCTTCGCTTTATTCACGTCATTGTCGTACGTGGTTACGTTGTTATCATGATACAATCCGTCTGGTGTCACGAAGGATTTGGCCGGATCGGCATAGTCGGGTGAAGTGTAAGCTACTTGAATGAGCTCCTCACGGTTCAGAGCGTAAGACAACGCTTCTCTGACTTCCTTCTTGGCCAGCAGGCCGGTGTCGCTGTTCTCGTTAAAGATCAGGTAGGACAGGCGTCCTTCGCTGTAATTTTTCATTTCAAAATTGCCGGTGGACTCGATGGTCGCAGCGTCCTGCGGATCAACGTATTTCATGTTGATTTCGCCGTTTTGCAGCGCAAGGTTCGATGCATTCGCATCCTTGGAAATGCGGTACGTGATCGAATCCAGATGCGGCTTGCCGCCGAAGTAGTTGTCGAAGCGGTCCAAAGTCACATACTCGCCGGTTTTGTATTCCTTGAACTTGAACGGTCCGGAACCTACTGGCGTGTTGTTCTTAGGACTCTTCTCAATATCGGCCTCGTTCTCGAAAATATGCTTCGGAATCGGCGTTACCTGTACCAGCGTCGCTTCAAAAGCCGGACTGACCTGCGGAAGCTTGAATTCCACCGTCGTATCATCGACTTTCACCGCTTGGATCGGCTTGCCGCCGATGATGAAGTTGCCGCGGAGCATGCTGTTTTGCTTTTCGTCCAAAATCTTATCGATGGTGAACACGACGTCATCGGCCGTCAACTTCTCGCCATCATGCCAAGTCAGCCCGCTCTTGAGCTTCAATGTATACGTCAGCTTATCTGCAGACGGCTCCAGGCTGTCCGCGAGATAAAACGTCTTTTTGCCGTTGTTTACTTGGAAAAGAGGTGCATAAAGCGCCTGGTCAATCGTCAGACTGACGCGGTCGCCCGCATAGTTCGGATTCAGAATGACCGGATCGGCCGCAACGCCAATAATCAAATTACCGCCATCCTTCGGCTGGTCTGTCGTTTGTGTCGTATCGGACGACGTGCCCGTATTCGAAGACGAACTGCTGGAGCTGTCTCCCGAGCCGCACGCGCTGACAATCATCGTCAGCAACGCCAAAATAATGACCCCTGATAAATATTTACGCATGATGTCTTATCCCCCATCTCTATGAAACTTTTTTCATTGTATATCGGATTACTCGGAATTGCAATGACTATCCGAATTTACAAGGTTTTGCCGGTTTAGCAATGTACTTGACTAAAATACTAACTAACTTTATTTTAGTAGGTTTCCGTAAAAATTGCTATGCATTTTTTTCGAAAAATGTCGAAATTTACTGTCGAAATGTCAGTTTATCCGGATTGCTCCTGAACGGCCGGCTGAAAAAGAGGCACCTTCCGAAGGTGATACGGCTGCTTGTCGATCAGAATCAGCTTCATGCCGCCGGGAAGAGCACCCTCGGAAATTCCCTTCCGCATGGCCTGGATCGCCTGAATCCCCGCATATCCCCCACCGATCACAACGCATGTGAAATGTCTCATCACGAATCGTCTCCCTTATCTTTTAATGCACTTAAAACGAAGCGGGGAGCTGTTTTGTGACGCGGGGGAGGCGGAAACCATTAAAAAATCGCACAAAAAAAAGAGGGTCCGCCAACCCTCTCCTCATTCGATCCGGCTTACAGGCTGCTTGCATGAAATGTATCGCCGCCTTCAATGGTGCCGGTGTCGAAGCCCTTCTTGAACCAGCGCATGCGCTGCTCTGCCGTTCCGTGCGTGAAGCTTTCCGGCACGGCGTAGCCCTGGGCCTTTTTCTGAATCGTGTCGTCACCGACCGCGCTCGCCGCCGTCAGCGCCTCCTCCAGATCGCCGGGATCCAGCACGTTCATATCCTGCGCGTGATGCGCCCATACACCCGCATAGTAGTCAGCCTGCAGCTCGGTGCGTACAGATAGCTGGTTTGCGGTTTGACCACCCGCAGCCTTTTTGTTGATGTCACCTAGCAGAGTCTGTACGTGATGCCCCACTTCATGCGCGATCACGTAGGCCATCGCAAAATCGCCCGGCGCCTGAAATTTCTGCCGCAGCTCGTCATAGAAGCTGAGGTCGATGTAAAGCTTGTGATCCCCCGGACAATAGAACGGTCCGACCGATGAGCCTGTCGTGCCGCAAGCCGACTGCACCCGATCCGTGTACAGCACGAGCGTCGGCTTTTCATACGTCATGCCCTTCTGCTTGAAAATATCCGTCCATACATCCTCCGTATCGGCGAGCACGACGGACACGAATTGCGAGAGATCCTTCTCCTCCGCGGTTTCCTGATAAGGGGCGCTGGATTGCGTCCCGAGCCCCGTCAATGAATTCAGAATGTCCCCGCCGTTGCCGCCGCCCAAAAGCGTGACCAGCAGCACAAGAATGATGCCGCCGATACCGCCTCCGATCGCGAGCCCTCCACCCTTGCCCCGGCGGTCCTCCACGTTGGAGCTTGCCCTTCTGCCTTTCCACTGCATCGATATCCTCTCCTGCCTGATTCGCGTTATGAACATCTTGTTCAAAGGTTCTAAGTTCTAATACCCCGCGAGCAGGTAGATTGAAGCTTCCGGAAAATAACAAAAGAAAGGGTTACAGCCTGCTTCCGAGCAGATCCAGTTCCTGCCGGACCGCCTTCGTCAGATGCTGCCGATAGCTTCCGGGCGGCCTGCGCCCGGCAACAGCCAGCCTTCTTACGCCAATCCAAAGCGCCCACAGGCTGATCTCCAGCTGGTCGTCAGGCGTCAGCGGCGTTACCTCCCCGTAACCGGCAGTCAGTGCCTCGTATCCGGCAAAGCGCTGATCGTCATGCAGCTTGAAATGACCCAGATCATACATCGGACTGCTTCCCTGCATCTCGCCGAAATCAATCAGGCCGGTATACGAGCCTTTATCCTGAAAAATATGGGAGTCGTCGAAATCGCCATGAACGAGTCTCGCCTCATGCCGCGACATCCATTGCAATCCCGTCTCCAGAACACCCCGGATTCGGGATATCTCGAAGCCATGGAGCAGCTCTTTCGATAAGAAGCCCAAATCCTGCTCTAAGCCTTCGTTCACGTACGCTCCGATGCTGTGGTTCTCCCCATGCAAACCGTCAGCCGCTTCCTCACGTCCGCGCCGAATCCAGCCGAAGCCGTCCACCGGCACCTGGTGCACCAGCGCGATTTGCTTGCCCGCAGCCCGCATGACGTTTTCATAATCCATCCGGTTCAGCGCATCAGCCTGACCGGCGGAACCGCCGGCCATCTCCCGCACGAGCATGACGGACATGCCAAGCGCTTCGGCGTGATTTTCGTACGCAATGACTTCCGGAACCTGCACGCCTTTCCGGCGGAGCAGCTCATGCGCGTGAACCTCGACGCCGAAGCTCATCTCCGCCTCCGGCAGAATGCGTAAATAGAGGTTTTCTTCTCCTGTGCGGATGCGGAAAACATACGTGGATCTGCCGCTTAGCTCTCTTTCGATCGGCAAATCGGCATCCGGAAAATATGCGCGGAGCCATGCCTGGACCGATGGCAGCGAAGGGACTTCCTTTTTACCCAATGTAACGTCTCCTTCCAATCTTCGATGGTTCTGCTTCCAATGATACCGAAGCCGGCAGGAGCATTCACGGGATTATTTCCTTATAATGAAAATTTACGACGGCGTCACCTCATGCTCCGCATAATGCAAAAAAGCCTCCATATCGCCGCTGAGCAGGAGAGGAATCGCCCCTTCGATATGCGAAAGCTCCCAGTCCCACCAACAAATGGTCAGCAGGCGGGTCACGGTTTCAAGGTCGAAGCGGTTTTTCACGACGGCGGCGGGATTGCCCGCAACAACCGCATATGGAGGTACATCCCGGGTTACTACCGCCTTCGCCGCGATGACCGCGCCGTCGCCGATGTGCACGCCGGATAAAATCATAACTCCATGCCCGATCCACACGTCGTTGCCGATATGGACATCGCCTTTACTTCGCGGATGCCCCTCGATGTGGGCGTATTCCGGCAGCAGCGCGCTGAACGGGTACGTCGTTACCCAATCCACCCGGTGCTCTCCGCCGAGGAAAACGGTCACCTGATCCGCGATCGAGCAAAATTTTCCGATATGGAGCATTGCCTCCTCTCCCCAGGATCGGACTGCCGGCATTCCGTACGTGTAGTCGCCCACAACATATTTCCCCCAGTCGTCCCGGCGCTCCGGCAGCTGCTCTCGCAGCCGTCTCAGCATATCGCCTTGCGCCGGTCCTTGATCAGCGGCCATGCTTGCCTCATCCTTCGATAGGGTCATCGATATCGCTCCCATCCATTCATCTTAAATTCCTTCGCCATGTATATTAGAAGCTTCGGATTTTCATGCAGCCGGATGGGGATAAAAGATTCCATTCGCTGGCCTCCCCGACACGAACACGCCAAAAAGGAGCGCATGGCATCATGCGCTCCCCCGTTTTGGGCGGCTTTATTCCTTCGTAAACTCGATCGTGCTGCGCACGGTATTGATCGGACGCACCAGCTTTTCGATCTGCTCGCGCTTCGGCTCAAGGAACGGCGGCAGCGACAGCAGCTCGCCCAGCGTCTCGTAAGGCTCATCGCCCATAAAGCCGGGGCCGTCAGTAGCCAGCTCAAACAGAATCTGCGGCGCCACTCTGGCATACAGCGATTCGAAAAAGTGGCGGTTCACATAGCCGGATGTCGAGAAACCGAAATCATCGAGACGTTTGATCCACTCATTCAGTACGCTGCGATCCTCAACCCGGAATGCCGCGTGATGCACGGTGCCGAAGCCTTGGCGTGCCGGCGGCAGCACGGCATTGTAATCCACGATGACCTGCGCGCCGTTGCCTCCTTCACCGACCTCAAACAGGTGATATGAGCCTTCATGCCCGATCTCCTTGAATTCCATGACTTTTTCCAGCATTTCCTTAAAATAATCGAAGTTCGCGATCCGCACAAAAACCGGTCCCAGACCGGTAATCGCGTATTCCAGCGGAATCGGTCCCTTTTGCCATGGGGTTCCGGAGGCAACTCCTTCGTTATGCTCATCCGAAATCAGCTGGTACTGCTGATCGTCGAAGTCCTCGAACGAAAGCGTCTTTTTCCCGAACATCTCCTGGATGCCAAAATGCTGCACGTTCAAGCGGTCGAACCGCTTCACCCAATAATCGAGCGCCGCATCGGTCGGCACGCGGAACGAGGTTTTTGATATTTCATTGGTGCCGTGAACCCCTTTCGGAATGCCCGGAAAATCGAAAAACGTCATGTCCGTTCCCGCGCTTCCCTTATCATCGGCAAAAAATAAATGATACGTCTGGATGTCATCCTGGTTCACCGTCTTTTTGACCAGCCGCATCCCGAGCACATAAGTGAAAAACTCATAGTTCTTTTCCGCGCTGCTTGTAATCGCTGTGACGTGGTGAATACCTTTTAATCCGTTCATTGCAATTCCTCCTCTTCATTTTAAGCTTCCCCAAAAATGTATTTAAAATGAATGCCAGGGCGCTCATCCTTCTCATTAAAGAATCTTTAATTTAAGATAAATATATCACGTTGATTTTCCCTTGTCAACCTGCGCACCGGTACTTCCGTCCGGGTTTTCATCCCCTGTTGTTATAGTGTACATTATGAAGTGACCTGCAAAATTACCGGTCTGCCATCCTGCCGTCCTACATTTGTGAAGCGCAGAAGAAAAGGAGATGGACTGAGGCTTGAATATGCATATGGAAGAAAACATCGAACGCATCGACCTGGAAGGTTTGACACGCAAAGCCAGAAGAGGAGATCCCGAAGCGCAATGCGCGTTGGGTCATTACTATGTAGACAATGGCGAATATAGAAACGCCCTGACCTGGTACAAAAGATCCGCCAAACATGGCAATGCCGAAGCCCAAACGGGCGCAGCCCATGCTTACCGGTTCCTGAACAAACCGAAAAAGGCCGAAAAATGGTACAGGCTCGCCATCGAAAACCGTGAACCAGGCGCCAAATACCACCTCGGCATGATGTATATCGAGTCCGGGTCTGTTGAAGCAGGCGCCGACCTGATGGAGAGCGCGCTGCAGGATAATGATCCGCTGGCCATGCAGTATTACGGAGACTTATTATATGAAGAAGGAAATGTGGAGGAAGCAAAAAGCTTCTATGTCAAAGCGGCGAACCTTGGCGTCAAGGATGCCCGAAACAAGCTCGACCAGCTGGAGGGAAATGCCGAAACAAGCCGGGGCTACGCCAGCGGAGGAAACTCCGGGACGAATGACCGAATGGTACCGGAGAGATCCAAGCCCGATCAACCTGAATTATCGCTGGAGCACTATAAGCTGGCCGCTGCCTCAGGACATGCGGAGGCGCAATATCAGCTCGGTATGCATTACGAACTGGAGGAGAAGGATCTCGAGCAGGCCATACACTGGTATGAAGAAGCCGCCAAGCAGGAGCATGTGCAGGCGATCTTCCGTCTGGGCGGCATCTATGCCGCACATCAGATGAGAACCCAGGCCTATGAGCTCATTCACGAGGCTGCCGACAGGGGCTATGCCAAAGCCCAATATCGTCTGGGGGATATGCTGAGCAAGGACGGTTATCAGGAAGAAGCCTTGCCATGGTTTGAATTAGCCGCGAAGCAGGGCATGGCCGCTGCCCAATTCAGCATCGGTGCCCTGCTGGAGGAAAAAGCCCCTGAGGAAGCGGTCAAGTGGTACAAGCTTGCCGCGAAGCAAGGAGATACCGACGCCCAGTACAATCTCGCTTTTCTGCTCAACGAACAGGGCGATTACGAGGGCGCGTTCAGTTGGTACGGACAAGCGGCCCGGCAGGGTGACGCCATGGCCCAGCATAACTACGCCATCATGCTGCAGCAGCAGGGTAGGATTGAAGAGGCCATCGAGATGTATAAGGCTGCCGCAAGGCAGGAGCTCGAGGTCAGCCAGCAGTTTTTGCAGAAGAACGGAATGGCATGGTAATTCATTTCTGCAATTCAGAATCTGCTTTAAACTAGAAAAACCATCCCTTAATAGGGATGGCTTTTTGAATTTTCTGAATTTCTGCAGCATCTACCCGGCCTGTCCGGTCTCTTTCTCCGCACGGCGAGCAAACCAGGTTGCCAGCAGCGAGCCGGAAATGTTGTGCCATACGCTGAAGATGGCGCTTGGAACGGCGGCAACCGGGTTAAAGTGGGCCGCAGCGAGCGCGGCTCCCAGCCCGGAATTTTGCATACCGGTTTCGAACAGCACAGCCTTGCGTTTGGCCAGATTCATCCGGAACAGCTTGGCAAACAGATACCCGAGGACATACCCGAGTATGTTGTGCAAAATCACGACGGCAAAGATCAGCAAGCCGCTCTCGATGATTTTGGTCTTGCTGCCGCCGACCACAATCGCCACGATCAGGACAATCGCCAACGTAGATACAAGCGGCAGGGCTTGCACGCTTGCCTCGGCCTGCTTTTTAAACAAGGTCTTCACAATGACGCCCAGAATAATCGGCAGAATGACGACCATCAGAATATCTTTGATCAGTCCCCCGCCGTCAATCGGCATCCAGCGCCCGGCGAGCAGGCTGATCAATGCCGGGGTGGCCAGCGGAGCAATCACCGTGGAGACCGATGCAATGGAGACGCCCAGCGCCACATCGCCTTTTGCCAGCAGCGTCATGACATTCGAGGAGGTACCGCTTGGGCAGCAGCCGACGAGAATCACGCCTACGGCAATATCGGGCGGCAGGTTCAACACTAGCGCCAGCACGTAAGCGAGCAGCGGCATAATGATGAAGTGGCCGACCACACCGATCAGCACTTCCAGCGGACGGCGGAATACTTCGCGAAAATCAGCCGAGGACAGCGTAAGCCCCATGCCGAACATGACAATGCCCAGGAATAGAGAAATGTACCCCTTTAAATGGCTAAAGACCCCGGGTAAAAAAAATCCCAATCCGGCAAATAAAATAACCCATACGGAAAACGTTCCCCCTACAAATCTGCTTACCTTTGCAATCGCGTTCACAGCACCAAACCTCACTTCCGATGTGATATATCCTGGATGATAATTAAAAATCATTTTACGCTTTTCCCCGGTACCGGGCAATGGAAGTTTATTACAGTTTCAGCACCAAAAGAGCCGCCGGCTTGGTTGCGCCTGGCAGCTCTTGTCATGCAATCCTCTATTAAGCCTCGTACGTGGAACACCATTGGAAGCAGGTATTCATCGAGAGGCCGTATAACGCCATCCTGGCGCGGTGAACCGATTAATCCTGCGGCTCTCCTGCCGCTTCCCATTTGGCGATTTCCTCGCGCACGATCGGTGCCGCCTGGGTTCCGAGCAGCTCAATGGCTTTCATCACGTGGTGATGAGGCATGGAGCCTACCGGTACATGCAGCATAAAACGCGTAATGCCAACCTTTTTGCGCAGGTGGATGATTTTCTTGGCTACCGTTTCCGGGTCCCCTACATACAGCGCACCTTCAAAGCTGCGGGCGAAGTCAAAGCTCGAACGGTCGTAATGTCCCCAGCCCCGCTCCCGGCCAAGCACGTTCATCGCCGCCTGCGTGGACGGGAAGAACAGATCGGCTGCAAGGTCGGTACTCTCGGCGATAAAGCCGTGCGAGTGCGATGCGACCGGCAGCTTCGAAGCGTCATGGCCCGCATGCTCGGCCGCTTTCTTATAGAGCTGGACGAGAGGCGCAAACTGCGTCGGTCTGCCGCCGATGATCGCCAGTACCAGAGGTAATCCGAGTAGCCCTGCGCGAACGACCGATTCCTGGTTGCCGCCGCTGCCGATCCATACCGGGAGCGGGTCCTGAACCGGACGCGGATATACGCCCAGATTGCGGATGGCCGGCCGGTGGCCGCCTTTCCATGTTACTTTTTCAGACTCGCGGATTTTGAGCAGCAGCTCCAGCTTCTCGTCGAACAGCTCATCATAGTCATCCAGATCATATCCAAACAGCGGGAACGATTCGATAAAAGAACCGCGCCCCGCCATAATCTCCGCTCTTCCGTTTGAGATGCCATCCAGCGTCGCGAAATCCTGGAACACGCGCACCGGATCCGCCGATGAAAGCACCGTTACGGCACTGGTCAGCCGGATTCGTTTCGTCTGCGGCGCAGCTGCCGCGAGCACCAGAGCCGGGGATGAAGCAGCATAATCCTTCCGGTGATGCTCCCCGACGCCAAATATATCCAGCCCGACCTGATCCGCAAGCACGATCTCCTCGACCACCTCGCGCAGCCGCTGTGCATGACTGATCACCTCGCCGGTATGCGCATCCGGCGTCGTTTCCACAAATGTACTGATCCCGATCTCCATGTCGAGCCCTCCTATATTCATGCACTTTTTTTGTTAGCTGCTTTATAAAAGTGCAAATTTTAATGATTGATATCTTTATATTGAACTATTTGCAGTGGATTTTCAAGCTGATTTCATCATGTCGTTATTCCGGAGAGACTTCGTATAACTGGCGGATGATAAAGTTTCCATCATTTGGCACAAAACCAATTTTAACCTCTCTCGTCCAACTATATATAGATGAAATTGTCCGTCATCAACCCTTGATCCGTTTTCTAGGAGCGATGCGACCTTATTTTATATCCATCTATATGAACGAACAAATCTATCAGCAAGGTGATGAACAGATGAACAAAAGCAAAACCGCGCTACTTCTTTTATTAACGGCATCGTTCTTATACTCTGCTCCTACGCATGCCGAAACGGCTTCTCCGGCCCAAACGCCTGCAGCCCCGATATCCATCTATATGGACGGCAAGCAGCTGCAACCTGCAGCGCCGCCTGTCAATCAGAGCGGCACCGTGCTCGTGCCCATGCGCGAGCTATTCGAGCATGAAGGAGCCAAGCTCGCCTGGAATAATGACAGCAAAACCGTGACGGCAATCAAAGGCAGCACCACGCTTACTTACCGGATTGGAGAGCATACGGCTTCCCTCAACGGCAAAGCGGTAACTGTTGACGTTCCCGGACAGATTCTGAACGGTTACTCGATGGTCCCTTTGCGCTTTGTCAGCGAAGCGCTGGGAAGTACGGTGAATTGGGATCCGGCTTCCAAAACGGTACGAATTATGTCAACGGTCTTGGATGAGACCAGCATTCGGTGGGGCGTTAATTTGCGAAGCCAGCCCGATGCCGAGAAGGGCGCTTCTCTCGAGATGCTGTCCGCCGGTGCGAAGGTGCATGTCATCCGGGAGGTGAACGCCCTGTGGCTCGAAGTACAGACCCAGGATAACCGCACCGGATACATATCGGCGAAGCCGAAATATACCGATTACACCAGCCCTTCCTTGGCCGAGCTGCAAGGTGATGCCTTGATTGAAACCGGCAAAAAGTATCTTGGTGCCCCCTACGTATTCGGCGCTTCCCCCGACCAGACCGACTCCTTCGACTGCTCTTCCTTCGTGAAGCGCGTCTTCCAGGATACGCTGTCGGTCGATCTTCCGCGCGTGTCGTATGATCAGGCCAAGACAGGCACCGAAGTCAGCCTCAGCAATCTGCGCAAAGGCGATCTCCTGTTCTTCAGCGCCCGTGATCTCGACATCGGCCACGTAGCGATCTATGCGGGAAATAACCAGATATTGCACACTTATTCCAAAGTACTCGGCGTTCATATTGAACCCTTTGACGGCCAGTGGAAAAAGCGGTTTGTTACCGCACGCCGCGTATTTTAAGCCTTGTAAGCGATGAATGATTCGCGGCTTTATTCCGCATTCATACAACGAAGGGAATTGGCAGCAAAACATATAAAGAAAGGGCAGACCCCCTTGACGGGTCTGCCCTTTTTATATTAGTTGAATTGCCAACAGCTCAAGCTCAAATTGCCGTACTGATAGCTGCGATGAAGCAGCTGTGCCTGCCGGTTCGCATCCCCGGAGCCCATAGCAATCAACAGCGGAACGAAATGCTCGCTCGTCGGAACCGCCATCCGGGCATAAGGGGCAAGCTCCTCATATTGGAACAATGCCTCCGTGTCCCATGCCTCAAGCTTGCTCTCCAGCCATTGATCGAAGGCTCCCGCCCATTCATCCACGCCCTGCGCGCGCCAATTGACGCTCCGCAGGTTATGGACGGTCCCGCCGCTGCCGATGATCAGCACATCCTGCTCTCTCAGCTCAGACAGCGCTTTTCCGATTTCATACTGCTGCTCATTCGTCAAATCGCGGTTTACGGATAAGGCTACGACCGGAATATCCGCATCCGGGTAGATCAGCTTGAGCACCGCCCAAGCCCCGTGATCGAGTCCTCTCTCCCCATCGAGCCGGCTTGGTATGCCGTGTTTCGCAAACAACGATTGAATTTGCTCGCTTAACGGACGATCCCCTGGAGCCGGATACGTCATCCGGTACAGCTCATCCTGAAACCCGCCAAAATCATAGATCGTGCTGTACCGGTCCACGGAGCTGACCGTTTGCACCTGCTCCTCCCAATGGGCGGAAAAGATCACAATGGCTTTCGGCTGCAGCAGCTTTGCCGCAAATTGCTTCAATAAATCCGTATACGCATGCTCTTCGAGCACGAGCGATGGCGCCCCATGCGCAAAAAAGAAAGATGGCATCATATTCATATCACTCCTTATCGATGGTTCATTTTCGCTTATGATTACGCCGAACGGCGTTTGTTAAAAATAAGATGATCAAGCGACAAAGCAGCCGGACCGGATGCCAGCAAATAAATGGAAATAAGGACCAGGCTCAGCTCAAGCTCATAGCCGGCTGCTTGATCGTGCCCAAGCAATCCGGAGGACAGCTTCACGGTTACAATCGCGCCGAGCATAAGTACAATGAACAGCGCCGACACCACGCGGGTAAACAACCCGACGATGAGCAGAATTCCCCCGGCAAGCTCCACAAAAGCAGCCACGTAAGCCATGAAGCCAGGCACGCCCATCGAGCTGAACCATGCTTCCACATTGCCGAGGCCCATTTGCAGCTTGCTGATGCCGTGAGCCAGAAATATAATGCCAAGCACCACCCGCAATAAGGTCGGTACCCCTATATGTTTGATCATTGCATTCACTCCATCCCTAAAATATAAGTAATAATAAAATAAATTCTATATAAGTAATTTAACGCGCCGCTTGCTGGCATGTCAACAGGAAATTTGTTAATATAAATATTAATTCAGTATTACAAATATTTTTAGAGGACGCGTGAATCCATGGATATCGGCTCCAACATCCGGGCGATCCGGAAACGAAAAAACATTACGATAGCGCAAATATGCGAGGAAACCGGCCTGTCCCAGGGCTTTCTAAGCCAGGTTGAGACCAACAAAACCTCGCCTTCCATCGCTACTTTAGAACATATCGCGCAGGCGCTGAAGGTTCCCTTGGCTTATTTGCTTCTTAAAAAGGAAGAACGCATGCATATCGTCCGCAAAGAGGAGCGGAAGGTAACGACCAGCGGCTCGCAGCAGCTGAAAGTCGAGCATCTCAGTTCCACGAAGAACGTGAAGATGATGCTGGTGGAGGTTCCTCCCGGCGCTTCGACCGGAGACGCCCCGCATGCGCATGAAGGCGAAGAGGTTCATGTTGTCATCAAAGGTAGGGTCTATGCCGAGCAGGGAGAGGATTCCGCCGAGTTCGGCGAAGGAGATTCTTTTGCGTGGAATGCCTGCACGCCTCATTTCGTGAAAAATATCGGGGATGAGCTGGCGATCATTCTGATATCGGTCTACACCGAGTCCGAGCAGCCAGTCGATTATTTATAGGACGTTAGACCGCTTCGAATCCAAAAAAGCTCCTCCCCTTTAGGGGAAGAGCTTTTTTGGATGAAGAAACGGCGCTTACCGTACGCTTTTCACATGAATTTCAAACAATCTGGCCGTTTGGGTCGCCGGCAGCGTCACTTCCAGTTCGCCTGCGCCAGGCTGCCAACGGTATTCAACCGGCATGTCCAGTGGATACGCGCAGCGGACCGCCAGGTCCTCCCCCTTGAGGGATGGCAGGGGCAATGAAACTGTAGCAGGCTGCGCCTCCTGATAATTTATGCGGCCTCGCACGCGCCAAACGGCCAGGTACAAGCGTTCATCCCGGCGCAGGCCAAGGCTTACCCATTCGTCCTCCGCTGCAGGCAGACCGAGCGGCCAGAACGGAAGAGCTTCCGGAATGTCGCTGCGGATTTGCTTGTAATAGTCCAGCGCTTCCTTCACCAGCTCTCTCCGGCGGGGACTCAGCTCGGCGAGATGTCCGCTTTGATGGACGCGAAGCAGCAGCGCGTTCACCATGTTGAAGACCACTTCCTCGTCATCGCCTTCGCGAAGCGGATAGGACCATACGGCGGATTGTTCCGGCGTGAGCGCCGAAGGCGACGCGGCGGCAATAGCCGCGTAGTTCACGTAATTCTCCTGATCACTCGTGGACTGAATGCTGTAGCGGCTCAGCATGGCATAGTCCATCCGCATGCCTCCGCTTGAGCAATTCTCGATCACGAGATCGGGGTAACAGTCAAAGATTGAATCAAGCCAGCTCAGGTAGGCGCGGTTATGCTGAAGCAGGCCGTCGCCGAAGCTGTCCGCGTCCGTCTCCGTGCCGATTCCGGCATTGATATTGTAATCCATTTTAATGTACCCGACGCCGTAGTCCTCGACCAGGCGGCGAATCACTTCGTTCGCATGCGCCACGACTGCCGGATTCCGGTAATCCAGCTGGTAACGGCTTCGATCCTTCACTCTGCGGCCATGTCGCATAAAAAACCAGCTGTCGTCTGTTTCGGCAAGCTTCGGGCTATTGATGCCCATGACTTCAAGCTCGAGCCACAGGCCGGGGACCATCCCTTTGCTGCGGACATAATCCAGAACAATTTTAATCCCCCCCGGGAAGCGTTCCTCAGACGGCAGCCACTCCCCGACGCCGTCCCACCATTCACCCGGAGCATACCAGCCTGCATCGATGCAGAAGTATTCGCACCCGGCCTCGGCCGCAGCATCGATCAACGGCAGCAGCTTTTCGGTCGTCGGACTTCCCCAAAGACAGTTCATGTAGTCATTGAAAATGACCTTGAGCGTACGATTATCTTCATTTAAGCGCCGGATCTTCCTCCGGTATTTCGTCAGCTCACCGGCTGCTTCCTGGAATCCGCCCTGTACCGATCCGACCGCAACCGGAACACCTTCGAACTCTTCGCCTGGCTGAAGCTCGATCCACCAATGATTGTCATGCTCGGTCGGCCCGCTGACAAGCAAGGTAAGGAAATCGCTCTGATCGATGATCTCCCAATGCCATGAGCCATTATGCTCGATCTGCCAGAATAGGGTGCTTCCATCCTCCTCATTCTCCAGTACTGCCATCGGAATGTGCTCGGCGGCAGACCACGAGCCTGTGTTGCTGCAGGAAATCCGTTTGGATGTACGGTCAGTTAAATGGGATAAGCCCAGCTCAGGTAGACGGTAGGATCTCCATTGCAGCTCGCTCTGCCAGCCGGTATGCGGCAGATGCAGCTTCATTTTCTCGCCGCGGTCCCTTACTCCTTCCTTATCCAGTCCCGTTAGCGCAAAAGAAGAGACATACTCGACTCCCAGCGGCCCCTCTCCCTCATGCTTCAGTACCGCCCAGGATCGGACGGTTTGAATGCCGTCATAGAACTGGAAATGCTGCACGGCTGTCAACAGGGTGGCCGGATCCTTGAGCCGGATCTCCAGCTTCCTTCCCATCCCATTCCGTTCATCGGTATATCCGTCATACTGCATACGCAGTCCCGGATAGGTCGCGCGGTGCGTCCTGCCGTGATATTCGTCCCGGTCCTCTCCGGCAACCTGCAGTTCCATCAGGCGAAAGAACGGCTTTTGCTTGCCATCAATACTCTTTTCATCCCATGCCTGCGCACCGAAGTGCAGCAGCAAAACGTCCTTCGCCTTCGTGATCTCCAGAACGAGATGCACGTTATTTTCCTCGATTCTGATGAATTCGGACATCATCACACCTGCCTTCATATGCGTGTTCCTTCTCTTCCATCCCATCATTAAGTCCTACAAAGCACCTTAACTCAGCACCGGCTGGTGCTGAGTTAAGGTGTGCATATAGCTCAGTGTAAGCTTATTCAGCAGATCCCAGCTGTACCCATGCTTTTTCGATATCGCTGACGGCTTGATCCTTCGATTCGCTGCCGCCAATATAAGATTGCATGATTTCACCGAATTTTTGATGGAACGTATCCAGCGAATAGTTGACCGAGAGGTCGCCGGATTTTTCCGTTTTCAGAATTTCCTCCATTTCCTTCGGCATATCAAGATCCGGAAGTGGGGCGTCCTTGATTGGTGGAATAACCTTGGCTACGCTGGAGAACCAGTTTTTACCGTAGTCGGAAGTGTACAGCCAGTTGAAGAATTCTACGGTTTCCTTCAGAACGGCGGAATCCTTGTTGATGCGAAGCGCTTGGTCAGCTCCGGTAATGATCATGGACTGTTCCGGCTTGTCGCTCACAGGATAACCCGCGATGCCGATTTGGATATCCGGGGAAATCTTCTTGATCGCTTCTTCATCCCATGCGCCTTTGCCGGTCATGAATGCGGCCTTGCCTGAAGCAAAATCGCTCACTTCGGCATTGCTGTCACGCTCCAGCGGTTTGTCCGTGCCGTGCTTGACCGTCAGGTCCACAAAGTCAAAGAAGTTGTTGTACAGTACCGGATAATCCTTGAATTTGGCTTCACCCTTAATAAATTTATCGACAAGTTCCTTGGAGCTTACGCCTGCGTCTTGAGCAGCCGCATTAATGAAATGCTGGAATTCATGCTTCCATACCCACCATTCTTTATACGCATTCGCGAATGGCGTGATGCCTTTGGCTTCCAGCTTCGTTACCGCGTCCTGCATTTCGGTCATGGTTTTGGGTACGGAGGTGACTCCGGCTTCTTCAAGCAGCTTCTTGTTGTAAATCAGAGCGAATAGATTGCCCTTGACCGGGAGGCCGAGCACTTTGCCGTCCGAGGAGCTCATGTTCGAACGTACGGCATCGGTCATGGCTGCCGCCAGCGGCTCATTGGTCAGATCGGCCGTATATTCCGCGAAGGTATCGATATCGCCGCCCGCTGTCGTTTGGAATACGTCCGGCGTGCTGCCGGCCGCAATTCTCGATTTCAATACGGTGTTATAGTCGGCTTGCATAATTTCCAGGTTAATCGTAACGTTAGGCTTCACTTTTTTGTATTCTGCGATGTAAGCGTTGAAAGCGTCTGTGTATTCCGGAGAAGCTGTGAACATGTTGATCGTCACTGGCTTGGAATCGTCGGTTGCGGTTTTTTCGCTGCCCTCCGTTCCGCTCGATGTGTTGTCATCCGTCTTGCTGCCTCCGCATGCGGACAGCAGTCCCATGATCAACACCAAACTGAAAGACAAGGCTAAAATTTTCTTTTTCATCCGTGTTCCCCCACCTTCTGTTCATGCTATCAAAATTGGATAAGAAGTATTACCTCTTGGCCTTATTGTATTGAAAACGCTTCATCATAAAAATGCAGATAAGTGAAGTAATGAGGGTAAAAAAGTGACGTGATCCTTTTTTCACTTCAGTGTTCCATTCTGCTGCTTCGGTATTCAGACGGTGAAATCGAGTAATAATTGCGGAACGCCTTGCTGAAATAGTTTTTATCTTTGTATCCCAGCATCTCCGAAATATCCTGGATTTTCAGACTCTGGTCATCCAGCAGCTGCCGGGCCTTGTCCATCCGGACCTTCTGCACGTATTCATGGATGCCGTAGCCGAAATGCTGCTTGAAGAGCTTCATCAGATACTCCCGGCTGAGATAATATTTTTCGGTGAACATGGAAATCTTAATGTCCTCAAAATAATGCTTGTCGATGTAATCCTTGATATCCGCGGCGTTAAACGGACGGTTACCCGCCATTTTCTTGCCGATCAGTTCGCCGTAACGCTCCAGGATGAGCATCAGCAGATGCTCGAATTCGTCAAATGTGGCAAAATCGGTCATCATGCCAAGGGAACGAAGTGCCCGTTCCCCGCCGGATGGCGGAATTTGATCTGCCGACACGCCCAACTCTAGCGCCATATCGTTGAACAGAACGGCAGCCTCATGAATCATTCGGTCGGCATCGCCCAGGCTGAAGGTTTCCGAGGTCTTGACCTTGGCCGTGAACTCGCTGAGAATCGTCCGCGCATGATGAAGGTTCCCAGCTTCCAGAGCGTTGCGGATCAACGGCATCCGGCTTGTCAGCGAATGAATGTCCCTTACGGCGGTTGGCTTATCGGAACTACCAGTCACGCCTTGCCCCTTCATCCGCAGCAGGTCCGTTTCCAGCAAGGCCGCTCTGGCCGCCTTGTAGGATTCGGCGATCCCTATCGGATCGCCGAAGCAAGGACCGACGCCGCCTGCCGCGATCATGCCAAACAAGCTGCCCAGATGGGCGACCGCCTGCTTGACCAGCTGTTCCAGACGGTACGTCCATTCCTGCGGGTACCCGCCTGACAGCGTATACACGGCAATCATTTCCCGCTCCTGTTTCGGATTAGCAAAGCTGAAGCATTGTACCCTGTCTGAGGACATGTCATTGATGACGTTCTCGACCGCAAAATAGAGCAGCTCGATATCCCGCTTGAAACGGCTGTCGCGGATGCTCTCAACATTCAGAATTCGCAGCACGATGGCGCCGAACTGCCGACCCTGCTTGTCCGCTCCGATCAGCGACAAAAACGCCGAGTGATTGTAGGGTTTAAAGCTGCCTTCAATGATGGAAAGGTACATTTTTTCCTTGAGCTTCGGAACGGACAGATTATAAGCGATATTGCGGCTGATGGATTCGTTTTGAAGCTGTCGCTTCGCCTCTATCACGTCGAAAGCCTTGTGCAGTGCCTCGTTCAATTCACGCCGATTGATCGGCTTCAACAAATAATCCGCTACCTTCGAATGGATTGCCTGTTTTGTGAATTCAAAATCGTTATATCCGCTGATGACGATCGTCATCATCTCCGGATACTCCTGCTCGATCACCCGCAGGAATTCGACGCCGTTCATCTCCGGCATCTTCATGTCTACCATCACCAGATCAGGCTGATGCTCCCCGATCATCTCCAAGCCCTCCTTACCGTTCGTAGCCTCGAAAACATCGCTGACCGAAAGCGCCTTCCAATCGCCCAGGATGGAAATCGCCTCGCGCAGCGGCTCCTCATCATCAATAATCAGTACTTTATACATAGCTGCCACCTCCCCGTGGTATGAACATGATCATCGTCGTTCCTCCGCCGCTGCTTTCGATCTGTAGCGCTGCCTCATCTCCGTACAGCAGCTTCAGCCGGGTATGGAGGTTCTTGAGGCCGATATTTTCACCCTCCTGGTCTTCCCATTCCGTCTGAAAAGACTTTAGAATTTGCGTCATCCGGGCTTCTTCGATGCCCGGGCCGTTGTCGTGAACGGATATGCGCGTGCGGGTATCCTCCGACTCGGCGCGGATCGTGATTTTAACGGGTCCCGATACCTTCTCTACCGCATGCTTAATGGAATTTTCGACCAGTGATTGGACGGACAGCTTCGGAATCAGTAAATCCTCCAGCGCCTGATCCCAATCAACAGACACCTCAAGCCGGCTGCCAAAACGCGCCTTTTGCAACGCCAAATAATGGTCAATATGCCTCAGTTCTTCTCTGGCGTAAACAATATCCTTGCTGCTGATACAATACCGGAGCGTCAGCGCCAGCGCATCCACCATATCCACCACCTCGTATTCCCCGCTTTTCAGCGCCTTGGTGGATATCGCCTGCAGGGCATTGTACAGGAAATGCGGGTTGATTTCGGCCTCCAACGCCTTGAGAATCGCGTTCTTTTCCACCAGCTTCATTTTGTAGCGTTCGTTGATGAGATCGTTCGTCCGGATCACCATCCGATTGAAATGCTGAGTCAAGTAAGCAATCTCATCCCGGCCCTTGACGGGTGCGGACGCATCAAACGTTCCTTCGCTAAATCGCTTCATTTGGTAAGCCAACTTATGCAGCGGCTTCGTGATGGCGTTCGAGATCAGCACGACCAGAATGATCGAGAGCACCAAGAAAATCAGGCCGATCATATAACTGAGATTCCTTGCCGTCTTGGCCGCCTCGTAGATATTGCTGTATGGGATCGGCTTGACCAGCTTCCAGCCATCCTTTTCTCCCACGTTGTAAACCACCAGGTATTTCGTTTCCTCCGGCCGCTTCGCGGTTAGTGTCATCGGCGCGTCCGGCGTGCTATCCCCGATCCGGCTCAGCCATCCATCGCTCTTGGCTTCCTTGAAGAATCCAAATTCATCCGCACGGAACGGGACATTGTCCGGATCCAGGAACAGCAAATGCTCACCCTTTTCAAACGGAATGTCCTGCATGATTTCATCGACGACCGACGGTTTCAGGTAAAAGGAAATGACCGCCTTGGGATCTTTCGTGGCGATTGATCTCAGCACCCGGTGATACGCCATAAAGCCCGGCTTCTCATTCGCGGCGTAGCCCGTCTGCTCCACCGGATCCAAAAAGGACTGGAACGACCGGTTGCGCGGACTCTTCATCGCCTGCTTGTACCAGCTTTGTTCGGGAATTCCGACCTCGTAGCTTACCCGAACCTTGATGTCGTAAGCCTCCTGGGTCACGGAATAATATTTGCCTTGATCAATCAGATATAAATAAATGCCGTTCAAATCGTGCCTGGAGTAAAACAGCTCCCTCAGATAATCCTCCAGATACATTTTGGAGGCATAATCCGATTCCTCGTTCACGATGGCGCGAATGGTCTCGTCATACCGCAGAGAGGGCAGAGACAACTGCTCGATGCCATCCAGGTAGTCCTCCAGCTTCTGGTTGATCAGCTTCAGATTGTTCGTGGTGCTAGCAATGCTGTTATTGACTGATTCCTTCTCAATCATCTGATAGGAAATGATCGTCAACGAGCCTACGACCAAAATAATTATGCTCGTAAACAGCAGGACCAGCTTATTGACCAGCCTCCTGGAGATTCGCTCCTTCAGCTGCATGAAAGCCTTTTTGACCGAACCCATTTTCTTGCACCCCCATCAGGGCGGCCTCTGTGCCGCTTATACGTACACTTATAGCACAATTTATTCGATTACGGCTATCTTTTGGCTTGAGTTCACCTTTTTACCCTTAACTGTTTATTTAAATCCATTTAGACGCCAAATCGGCTATTTTATAATGAACACAAGAAAGCGCATACCGCATTTAATCTGTCACGAAAAAGAGGTGCAAGATAATGAAACTCGGGAGAAAACGGGCTGAAAAGCTTGAATTTGGGATCTTCACCCTCCCCATCCTCATCAGCGTCATCGCAGTGTTCTACTACCCTTTCGTAATGACGATTCGCTACTCCCTGACCAAGTGGAACGGGATTTCCAAACATCCGAAATTCGTCGGGCTGGATAACTTCAAGCAGATTTTTCTTGGCGATACGAATTTCACGCACGCGACCTGGTTCACTGTAAAATATGCCATTTTGTATATCGTGCTCGTGAACGTGCTGGCGATTCTGTTGGCGCTCGTACTGGATATGAAGCTGAAATCAACGACCTGGCTCAGAGCGGCATTCTTCATTCCCTATATCCTCAGCCTCGTGATCGTCGGTTTTATCTGGAAGTTCATTTTCATGCAAGGCTTCGAATCGCTCGGTGTAAGCACGGGCTGGAGTATTTTCGGCCTCAGCTGGCTCGGCAAGCCGGGACTCGCTTTTATATCCGTCCTGCTCGTTTCGATCTGGCAGTCGATCGGCTTTTACCTGGTCATCTACATCGCCGGCCTGCAGTCGGTACCGGACGACTTGAAGGAAGCCGCTACCGTGGACGGAGCCGGACCCTTCCGCCGCTTCTTCAGCGTGACGCTGCCGCTGCTCGCGCCATCCATTACAATCTCGGTGTTCATGGCGCTCACCAACTCTATTAAGGTATTCGATGTGATTTTGTCCCTCACCGGAGGCGGCCCCGGCGGTACGACCTACAGCGTGGCCTATGATATTTACCGCGACACGTTCCAGAACAACCTGTACGGATACGGCACAGCCAAAGCGTTGATTCTGTTCGTAGCGGTCCTGATCATCACCATCATACAGCTCACGATCTTTAAACGCAGGGAGGTTGAGGCATAATGAGTAAAAAGAAAACCGGGCGCATCGTCCTAGAAGTCGTGATGATTCTCCTTTCGCTGGTGTTCTTGTATCCTCTCTTTCTGACGATCATCAACTCCTTCAAAACCTTTAAAGAAGTCATGACTGATGTTATTGCCCTGCCCCACTCGTTTACGTTTGAAAACTATACCTATGTATGGAAGTTCATCAACTATCCGCGGTTGTTCCTGAACAACACGATCGTGACCGTGCTGGGCCTTGTCGGTATCATTCTCATTTCTTCGATCGCTGCCTATAAACTTGCCCGGACCAAATCCCGCACAAGCCTTGTCATTTATTTTCTCTGTATTATGCCGATGCTTATTCCATTTCAGTCGATCATGCTCACGGTCATGCAGATGGCCAAGTCACTGAATCTCTCCGACAGCACCTGGGGACTCGGCATTCTGTACTGGGGCTTTGGCGCACCGCTTGCGCTGTTCATCTATCACGGATTTGTGAAGGGGATTCCGAAGGAAATCGACGAGAGCGCGACCATTGACGGCGCTTCCGGCTTCCGGCTGTTCTTCAGTGTGATTTTCCCGCTGTTGAAATCCGTTACGACAACGATCGTCATCATCGACGTGATGTGGATCTGGAACGATTTCCTGCTACCGTTATTGATGGTCAACGGCTCGCCGTCCACCAAAACACTGACGCTGGCCGCTTATACCTTCGTCGGACAATATACGTCCGATTGGCAGTATGCAATGACTGCCATGGTGATGGCCGTACTGCCTTCCATCATCGTGTTTATTTTCCTGCAAAAATACATCGTCAAAGGCGTGGTCGCCGGCGCGGTCAAAGGTTGATTGGCACAGCAGTCGTCATTTAGCAGGCCTTGTAAAACAAAAACCCGGAAAGCCTATCTCCTGCGGGAGAAACGCCTTCCGGGTTTATTCGATTTCTTCAACGCTTCACATCCTCGATATGCGTGACGCGGTTTCTGCCGTTTTCTTTGGAGGCATACAGCGCCTCATCGGCTTTTTTCAGCAGGGAAGCTCCCGAATCATCCGGATTTACCGTCGCGATTCCCGAGCTCACCGTAATGCTGCCGATCGGCCAGACGGTCTCGATGACGGCGATTCGCAAGCGTTCAGCTATTTTGCTGGACTGGGCGGCATCCGTATGAGGCAGAATGAGCACGAATTCTTCTCCGCCCAGCCGTGCGGCCGTATCCTCGCTGCGGGCATGGATGGTGAGGGTTTTCGCGAGCTTCTCCAGGACCTCGTCGCCCATCTGATGTCCCCAGGTATCGTTCACTTGCTTGAAATGATCAATATCGATAATAACCAACGAAAATGCTTGTCCGGTCTCATGATACCGATGCAGCTGCTCGTCCAGCTTTTCCTGGAAGTATCTGCGGTTTTTGAGACCTGTCAGCTTGTCCGTCACCGACAGCTCCACAAGCATGGCGTTCATCTCCATGAGCTCGGATTGTTTCCGCTCAATTTCCTTGTGGATTTGCTCCAACTTCGCCAGTGCCTGCTCCTTCTGACGATACGCATCTTCAATTTGCTTCTTCGCGGTGCGGAGTTCCTGTTCGTAATCAATGCGTTTTTCATTTGGACGAGTACACAATCGATCACTTCGACGCCGTCGTCCTCGAAGCGTCTTCCGTTTAATATAAACGGAACCGTCTGCTTTTGTTTGTCCTTCAGGCTGATAAACAGCTCCTCCACCCGTCCGTTCAGATTGATCTGCGGATAGAAATAAGAATGGAATATCAGCTTGTTCGCCGTCGACATGATCGACTCCAAATGCTTGTGCAGCAATTCCTCGGCCACATACCCCATCAAGTCCAGGAACGTCTGGTTCACGTCCGTGACGATCCCTTCATGCGTAATGGAAACATAGCCGCAAGGGGCATATTTTAATCGTTCATCCATCTTCGTCATCAGCCAAGGCTCACTCCAAGAAACTCATAAATGTCCCGGATCGTTTCCTCAGGATGGCTGATATGCGGATAATGGCCCTTAGCCTCCATCAGGCGCAGCGTGCTGTTCTTCAAATGCTTGTGCAGATACTCTCCAACCTGGATCGGAACGATGCTGTCGTCGGAGCACTGCAGGATCAGCGTCGGAACCGTCGCTTTCGGCAGCTCCTGGCGGTGATCCGACATAAAGGTAACCTCCGCGAATTCCCGCGCGATGACCGGATCCCCCGAGATAAAGCTCCGTTCCAGCTCCTTCGTGAGTCCCGGCGACTCCGGCGCATTCATCGCCAGCGGAGCTAAAAAGCTGGCCCAGCCCGCAAAATTCATCTCCATCATATCCAGCAGCTCGTCGATGTCGCTGCGTTCGAATCCGCCGAAATACTGATCCCCGTCGTTGAGGTAACGTGGAGACGGCCCAATCATGATCAATTGATCAAAAGCGTCCGGACGCTCGATGGATGCCAGCATCCCGATCATCGAACTAACGGAATGGCCGATAAATGTAACCCGTTCGAGCTTCAACATATCTATAATATCCAGCACATCCTGCACATAACCGCGAAAGGTGCCGTATTTTTCCGATGTATAGGCGGCAAGATCCGAATTTCCCGATCCTACATAATCAAATAAAACGATGCGAAAATGCTGCTCGAACGATGGCGTTATATATTTCCACATGCTCTGATCGCAACCGAATCCATGCGCAAACACAACGGTGCGTTCTCCTTCGCCCACGACCTTGACGTTATTGCGTGCTGCAACATCAATCATTTCCTATAACTCCCTTTATGATTAGCTTTCCCTTCATTCTGAAGGGAGCGGGTGGAAATTTCAAGAGAATTCGGTCATGCTTTCCTTTCCACTTCCGTATGAAGGTTGGCAGAATTCACGAAATGTTATCAAATGTAATTATTTACCTTGCCAATAGATTCATGGGCTTATACGATGATATTGTCAAATTTGGACAATTATTGTCGGTTTCAGATCCATATTTGGCAAGAAAATAAAATCGGACGGTGCCCCATTCATGACTCAGAGAAACATTGTATTAGCTATCATTTTAACGCTCATCACCTGCGGACTATACGGAATCTACTGGTTTATCGTATTGACCGATGAAGTCGGCCAATTGAGCGGGGATCCAGACTTTACGGGTCTCAAGCATTTCCTTTTGACCTTGATTACTTGCGGCATTTGGGGATTCATCTGGGCTTACCAGATCGGCCAGCATGTAGCATTTGCCCAAAGCCGGCGCGGTTTACGCGCTACTGACAACGCTATTCTGTACGTCATCCTCAATTTGTTCGGTCTAAGCATCGTCACGTATGCCATGGTTCAAAACGATGTCAACAATCTCGTATAAGCACCCGGAACCAAAGAAGCGCTCCCCGCTGTTCAAGGGAGCCATCCTGGCTGCCGCAGGCTTAATCTATTTCAAGGCATGGGTTCCGCTGACCGGCATCACCGTTCCTTGCCCTTTTCATGCCGTAACGGGATGGTACTGTCCGGGATGCGGAATCACGCGGGCTATTCTATCCTTGCTGCACCTGGACTGGGTTCAGGCTTTCCGGTATAATCCGCTGGTATTTGTACTGGCGCCCATGTACGTGGTCTATGCCGTTACCCACAAGAAAGGCATGCGGCGCTTCAGCCAGATCTTGATGGCATTCATGCTGGTCATGTCGCTGGCGTTCGGCTTGCTGAGGAATTTCCCTATGTTCGCCTTCATGGCGCCGACGGTTTTGCCATAGCCAAAGACCGTTCCTTTTGAGGAACGGTCTTTGCTTTTACCGAATGTCGCTTTGGCGGCGCGTACTCCATGAACTGGCGGCTCGCAGCTGGAGGAAACCTAAGGAACGCAGGAATTTCCCCGAAAACGTTTCAATTTCTGGCTCCGCCGTATTGAAACAGGCCACAGCCTGTGCAACAATAGACATAGGCAGCGCGATAATTGCCGCCATAACAGACTACTTATAAAATCGGAGGTACATAGGCATGAGAACGATCAAGCTGGGCACCAGCACGCTCGAGGTTCCTGTTGTTGCAGTAGGCTGCATGCGCATCGAGTCTTTGGATCTGCAGCAGACGGAACGCTTCATCCAGACTTCGCTTGAAATAGGAGCCAATTTCTTCGACCATGCGGATATTTACGGGGGAGGCAAATCCGAGGAACGCTTCGCGGAAGCCATTCATATGAACCCAAGCGTCCGCGAGAAGATGATGATCCAGTCCAAATGCGGCATTCGTCCAGGTATGTTCGATTTCTCCAAGGAGCATATCCTGAATTCCGTGGACGGCATCCTGAAACGGCTGCAGACCGATTATCTCGACGTCCTGCTGCTGCATCGTCCGGATACGCTCGTCGAGCCCGAAGAAGTGGCTGAGGCGTTCGATCAGCTGGAAAGCTCCGGCAAAGTGCGTCATTTTGGCGTCTCCAACCAAAATCCAATGCAGATCCAGCTGCTGAAAAAGCATGTGAAGCAGCCGCTTGTCGCCAATCAGCTGCAGCTCAGCATCACGAACACAACCATGATCTCGCAGGGCTTCAACGTGAACATGGAGAACGATGCGGCCGCGAACCGCGACGGCAGCATACTCGACTTCTGCAGACTGCATGACATCACCATTCAGCCTTGGTCCCCGTTCCAATATGGATTTTTCGAGGGCGTGTTCCTCGGTAACGATAAATTCCCTGAGCTGAACCAAAAGATCGATGAGGTCGCAGCGAAATACGGCGTCAGCAACACCACGATCGCCATCGCCTGGCTGCTCCGCCATCCGGCGAACATGCAGCCGGTTATCGGCACCATGAACATCGAACGCCTGAAGGATTGCTGCAAAGCAGCCGACATCCGCCTCACGCGGGAAGAATGGTACGATATCTACCGTTCGGCAGGCAATATCCTTCCATAAACGGACAAGCAAAAAGCACCCATTCGGGTGCTTTTTTTGGCTTTAATGCTTTATCTATACCCAACCGGCAGGTCACAGCCAGGAGGCTTTCCCACTACGCTTACCGGCTTCTTGGAATCATTATGCTTTATTCGCCGTCCACAACGCTTCCATATCCTCCAGCGATTTGCCTTTGGTTTCCGGAATGACCCGCCATGTAAACAGGACGGTGACGAGCGACATGATGCCGAAAAGTCCGAACGTCACGGCCGGGCCGGCAGACGCCAGCATCGGCGGAAAAGCTTGGGACACGACATAGTCGGCAGCCCACAGCGCCATGGAGGCGATCGAGGTTGCGATGCCGCGGACGCGGTTCGGGAAGATCTCGGAAATGATGACCCAGACGACCGGTCCGAGCGAAACGGCAAAGGCGGCGACGTAAATCAGGATAAAGATGAGCACGAGCGGTCCAGACGTATGGCCCGTTTGGAAGGCGATGCCGATCACGGCCAGACATATTGTCATCGCAGCCGAGCCGGTCAGCAGAAGCGCCTTACGGCCCACTTTGTCGATCAGCCAAATAGCCAAAATTGTGAACAGGAAGTTGATCAGGCCGACCAGAATCGTCTGAATCAGCGCCGCGTTCGTGCCCGCTCCGGTTTCTTTGAAGATTTCAGGCGCATAATACATGACGGCATTGATTCCCGTCACCTGCTGCAGGATCGCCAAGCCGACGCCGACAACCATCGCCATCCGGAGACCCGGCTTGAACAATTGGCGGAGCGTTCCCTTCTCCTGCTTGAACGATTCTTTGATGTCCAGCACTTCCTGTTTCGCCAGCTCCTCGCCGTGGATCTTCAGCAAGATCGGCAGCGATTCGGCTGCGCGGCCCTGCTTGATAAGCCACCGCGGGCTCTCCGGCACCAGGAACAGAAGCACCAGAAAAACGACCCCCGGCAGAATGCCTGCGGCGAACATCCAGCGCCAAGCGGTGGAAATATCCCAAGCATCGTCGCCAAGCCCCGAAATCCACAGGTTGACGAAATATACGAGAAAAATGCCGGTGACGGTGGCGAGCTGGTTCAGCGCAACCAAGCGTCCCCGATATTTGGCGGGAGCGATCTCCGCATTATAGAGCGGGCAAAGCGTCGACGTGATGCCGATGCCGATGCCGCCGATCATCCGGGCGATGATGAAGCCGCTGAATGTATCGGGAATCGCCGAACCGAGCGATCCGAGAATGAAGAGGATCGCGGCCGTGATGAGGATTTTTTTGCGGCCGAACTTGTCGCTCAGCATGCCGGTGCTCAGCGCGCCGACGATGCAGCCGATAATCAGGCTGGACACCGCCCAGCCGACCTCGAATTCGCTTAAATTAAAGCGGTCCTTCATGAATCCGACGGCACCCGACACCACGGCGGTATCGAAGCCGAACAACAGGCCGCCGAGCGCGGCCACGATCGAAACCAGCGTAACGAACTTCATGCTGATCTGCTGCTGGCCGTTTAATTCTTGTATGTTTGAGCTCATCATAGGATGCTCCTTCTAAGCTAGTATTGGCAGTCCGAGGATGCGGCATGTCCCGAATCCTCCGAATCTGAACATATTGTAGCATGGCCCCGGCGGCTTCTTGCGGGGCAATCCCTTCACTAATTTGCGTTATGGCAGCATAAAATTGCCTCCGTCAACCGCCCGGCCGCTCCCGGCCTGCGGACTAGCACAATTTAGCCCCCTATGACAATAAAGTCCATGCCTGACGGCATGGACTTCGCTCCGGATAACTATGGCATCTGCAAGCGATACTCGGTAGGTGTCGCTCCCGTGACCTTTTTGAACACCCGGCTGAAGTAATTCGGGTCCTTGTATCCGACCGCGTAGCAGACCTCCTTCAAGCTAAGCGCCTCGTCCTTCATCAATTCCTTGGCCTGATCGATGCGCAGCCTCGTAACGTAATCGATGAAGCTTTCGCCGGTCTGCTGCTTGAACACCTTGCTGAAATAGTACGGATTCAGATGGACATACTCCGCCGCGTCCTCCAGCGAAACGTCTTCGCGGAAACGCTCGCGGATATACGCCGCCGCCCGGTCCATCATGTTCGATGTGCTCTGCTCCCGCTCCTCGCGGATTTGCCGGATCGCCAGCTCCACGTAGGTGCTTTCCTCACCGGCACCCTCGACTGCTCCGGATGCGGCGGAGCCTTCGCCTGCAAGGTCGCGGCCCGCGATGTTCAAATCCTCGAAGCGGTACAAGCTACCCCAGCGGCCATCGAATTTGGAGGCGAAAACCGCTTCGTAATACGAGCGCCGAATGCCCGCCACCTCGGAATTCACGGTGCCGATGCCTACGGAGATCACGATCCCGCACTGCGCGGACAGCGACTCGGCGATCGTCGCCCCGAGCTGTGCGGCGGCTTCGCCAAGCAGGCCAAAGCTCGCTTGCGGCTGTCCCAGCAGAAACACGGCCATGTGGCTGTGGACCATCGAGCTGACCACCGCACCGCAGCCGTGTTTAATTGACTGCCGTGCCTGAGCTTTCACCGTATCAAAGACCCGCTTTTTCTCATCGCCCATCTCGGGGAAGGCGAGCACGATCGCACAGCCCTTGCGGATCGATAACCCCAGGATGTCTGCCAGGGATTCGGCTTCCGTCTCGTTCACCTGATCCGACATCAGATGCAGGGCAATCTCCGTTTCCGCCAGCGGCAGCAGCTGCAAGTATTGGTCCCGCATCGCGAGCTGCTCGTTCCGCTCCTCCCGCTCCCGTTTGATTTCCCGCAGGAGCCGCTCCAGCAGGGCTGTAATCTGCTCCCGCTTGGCCGGCTTGACCACATATTCCTGCACGCCGAGGGAAAGGGCCTGCTTGGCGTATTCGAAATATTCGTATGCGGTGATCAGGATCATTTTGACGCCGGGATTGTGTTCCTTGATTTCTTTCAGGGCGTCCAAGCCCTGAATGCCCGGCATCCGCACGTCCATCATGACGATATGCGGATGGAATTCCGCCGCTTTCTCGATGGCGATCCGCCCGTTCTCCGCGTGAATGATCTCGAACGTATCCGGCATCGTCCGGTTGACGATCCATTCGATGCCCTCGCGTTCCAGCGCTTCGTCATCTGCGATCAGTAAACGGTACATGTACATCCTCCTTCCCGGGCGCCGGAATGCGTATAAGGACCGTTGTCCCCCGCCCCGGGCTGCTTTCGATGCTGACCATGTCCTGCCGGTCGTAAAACAGCTCCAGCCGTTTAAACACGTTGCGCGTGCCGAGTCCCGTGGAATGACCCTCGCCTTGATCCGGCCGCGGGCTTTCCTCGTTATAATGCAGCAGCGCCTCCCGGATGTCCTCGCTCATCCCGAGGCCGTTATCCGACACGGAAACCTGCACTTCATCCGGCGTTCTCCGCACAGACAGCCGGATAATCGCCCCTTCCTCCATCCCTTCGATCGCATGCACGAACACGTTCTCCAGAATAGGCTGCAAGGTCAGCACCGGCACGAGCACGTCCAGCCCTTCCTCGTCGATGTCCGTTTCAAAGCGGATCCGTTCCCGGAAACGCGCCTGCTGGATCGTGAAGTACTCCCTGGCATGTTCCACCTCGTCCCGAAGCGGAACCGGCCGGTCAAGCCGGCGCAGGTTGTAGCGGAGCAAATTGGACATCGAGACGGTCAGATCACTGGTTTTCTCTGCCCCTTCGAGCAGCGCCAGCTTGGAGAGCACATTCAGCGAATTGAACAGGAAATGGGGGTTGATCTGGTTCTGGAGCACGGCCAGCTCCAGCTCCTTCACGAGCCGGTCCTTCTCCAGCCCCTCCTTCTCCTTCCGGATCAGCAGCTTTAAATGTTCCTGCATTTGAACGAAAGCCTCGGACAAGGTCCGAAACTCGTCGTGGGCCGCCATCCGCGGAGGGGCAACCTGCAGATTGCCCCCGGAGATTTGTTCGGCCGTCCGTACCAGCTGTTGGATCGGCCGGTTAATGCGCAAAGAGATCCAATAAGCGAACAGCACGCTGATGAGCGTATTGAGCACGAATACGGCAACCCCCCAGTGGTTCATCACTTCCGTCTGCACGAGAATGCTGCGGTATATCGGCTGATAATAGCTTAGCTCCTGGTCGATCAGCTGGTAGGCTTCCTCCTGGATGAATGCCGCCGTGCTTTCCGCCTCCGCATATGCAGCGGCATAAGCGAGCGGCGTACGGCTGCCGAGGGCGTCGATCACGTGCTGCTCCTGCACGATAAATGCATCCAGCATGTGCCGGTAGCTTCTCGCCGTCAGTTCGGCCGAAGCCACCGCCCGCTCCCCGGCGAAGCTTGCCTGCAGCCCTTTCAGCTCGGATGCCTCGCTTTGAAGCGTCTTCAGGCTTTGCTGGCTCCGGTCCATGATATGAACGTTGATGGCCCGCAAGTTTTCCCTCGTCTTCTCGTCGATCTGCTTGTAGAGCAGCACGCGGTCCAGCATCGTATTGTAGCTTTGCTGCACGGTGCGCCCGCTCTGGAAAACAAAAAACGATACCGCATTGTTTAGAATGAACAGCAGCGGAATCACGATAAAGAGCATGCGGCGCGTATTCATCAGCCTTCGCCCCCCGACTTCAGCGCTTCGGCATCCCATATGGCGGTTGGGATATACAGCTGCTGGGGCAGCTTCTCGCCTTTAAACAGCCGGCTCAGCTGCGCTACCGCTTCCGACCCGATCTCCGCCGGTCGCTGCACGACTGTTGCGCGGATACGGCCCTCGGCAATACCTTTTCGCGTCGCTTCCAGATCGTCGAATCCATATACGCGCACGTTTTTCCGTCCAGCGGCCTGCATGCCCTCAACGATGCCCGGTGCATCGAGCGCGCTGAAACCAACGATGACATTCATTCCGGCATGCTCCTTCAGCATGGCCTCAGCCTGCTTCGCCGCGCCGACGCGAGATATATTCGATGAACGGACATCGATGATCTGAAAGTTCGGAGCCGTCGATATGACCGAGCGAAAGCCCTCCAGTCGGAGCCGCTGGTTATCCGCCAGCTCACTGCCGATGATGACACCGATCACGGCGCCCTCCGCCGCATCTTTGACCACGAACCGTCCGAGCTGCTTGCCCGCTTCGAGATTATCCGTTCCGACATAGGCCAGCCGCCGGCTGTCTGCCTCGTCGGCATCGACGGTCAGGACGGGAATTCCCCGTTCCACCGCTTTATCGATCCATTGATCGTATTTTGCATCATGGATTCCCTGCACCAAAATCGCGTCCGGCTGTGCGGCAATCGCTTTCTCCAACAGCTTCGTCTGCTCCGCGGCATCGATTCGGATCGGTCCCATATAATCGATCTTCATTCCCTGCTTGGCAGCCGCTTCGACGGCGCCCTGCTCCATCTCCCGCCAGAATGGATTATCGAGCTCCTGCGCAATCAAGACCACATGCTTGGCTGGCGCCGATACGCCCTGCCCGCGCCCGATCCGCTGTACCAGATCATCCACCCGGGTGGACGCCGCGAAAAAACGAATTAAGACGTATCCGAAAATCAGAACGAGGAAGACAAGTCCAAGCGACCATTTTCGGTTTGACATGATGCCTCTCACCCTCTCTTGCCTGCACCTTGCATCCAAGTATAATTTACCCATTCGGATAGTATAACATGAAGCGAAAGCACGACATGAAGGGACTCTTTTACAAAAGAACGCTTATTTCCGCCTGCCGATATACAGCAAGTGCGAGGATACCCCCAGAATGGACGGATCATTCGCGATGGAAATCAGAAAATCGGTCATGCGGTCATATTCGCCGCGGTCGATCCAGTATTGCTTTTGTTCCTGGGTCAGGAGCGCCCCGATACTGGAGGAGGCGATCAAATCCACCCCTTCGAACCCATGCTTCTCCATGAACGGCTGAATATCCGCAACATTAAAATAATACGCTCCGGTAAACCGGCCCGGATCCTGATGATTGAAGCATCCTGCTTCATAAAATTCCTGGATGGTCTCCATATTGTCGTTCGGCTTCCAAAATTGCGGGTACTGCAGGGACGTAATCGTCATCCTCATCCGGCTTTGAAAGGCAACAAACACAAGTCCCCCCGGCTTCGTCACGCGATGCAGCTCCTTGACCGCGGATGTCCGTTCTTCCTCCCGCTGCAGATGATACATCGGCCCCATCATCAAGGCTGCATCGTAAGCCTGGTCGGCCAGTCCTTCCAAGCAAACCGCATTACGAACATGGAAGCCGCCGAACCGTTCGGCAAGCCCCAGCTCCTCCGCCTTCTCCCTTGCCACTTCAACCAACCTTGGGGTCAGGTCGGACAGCGTTACGCGATGTCCAAGCTTCGCCAGCTCCAGCGCATACTTGCCCGGTCCTGCGCCATTGTCGAGCACGTTACTCACCGCATTCAAATGCTTCCGGATAGAATGCAGGTTGATTATGAATTCAAGCGGTTCCCGGTCCAATCTCCCCCATTCATCGAATCGGGAGTAATACTCAATCACGTTTTCCATCTGTCGTCACACCTTCCCATTGTCGTTTGCATTACAAAATGAAGTTGCGAGGAAAAAGAAAAAACCTGCCGCCTCCAAAGAGGCGACAGGTTGAACCTTCGCGGTACCACTCTTCTTGTTCGCTGCCTTCAGCTGCAAAGGAAACGAATCTCAGAACCTGCTCACGGGGGTCAGCCGTTAGGATCTACACATGTTCGATCCTAACGCTCGCGGGCGAGTTGGGGCTGCCATGGACTGTCTCACACCTGCCGACAGCTCTCTTGACCTTAGCCATGCCTTATTGCTCCCGTTCCTTGCGTTTCATCCTGTAATTGGATTCAAGTATACGTTTTACAAATATTGTATGTCAACCCAATTTGACGAGCGCGAATAAGAAATAAGGGATAAGGTACTCGAGACAAGCTTTCTTGCACGCCGGGATTGTGCCGCAGCTAATTCGCGGTTCGGACTGGCGTAATGAAAAACAAGGTGGAAAAGGACCGTTCGCCGAATTCATTCTGATGAATATCAACCTGATGTTATATTTATGTTAACTATATTAACAATAAATTATAATTTTTCGTGAAAATAATTGAAAAATCATTGTTTAGTTTGAAAAAGAGTAGTAATATGTTAAATAAAATAACATTCATTTGGAGTGGGAAGGTGGTAACTTATGAAAGTAGCTTTTGTAGCTCATGATCGCAAGAAAGCAGAAATGGTACAGTTTGTCGTGGCTTATCAGTCTTTATTCGAAGGTCATTCCTTGTTTGCGACAGGAACTACGGGTAAATGCATCATGGAAAATACCACCTTGGATATTGTGAGGTTCATGTCAGGTCCACTGGGCGGCGATCAACAAATCGGTTCCCTGGTAGCTCAGAATGAACTGGATTTGCTTATTTTCTTCCGTGACCCGTTGGTCTCGCAGCCCCACGAGCCGGATATTACAGCTCTGCTCCGTCTATGCGATGTCTATGGCATTCCCGTAGCAACGAACATGGCCACGGCCGAACTGCTTGTCCGTGCGCTGGAGCGCGGAGATTTCAGCTGGCGCGACATTATTCACCAATGCCGCCCCACGAATGTGGCTCACCGTACGATTAGACCCCGCGAGTCCAAGTCCTCCCCACTGCCAACGTATAACGACGGCCTCAGCCTTCCTGCGGTAGAATCCCGATAAATCCTTTTTTGGAACACGTATGCGCCTAACCCGAAAAGCCGTCCCCTGTTCAGGAGCCGGCTTTTTTATGTTCAATTCGATGGATTTGGGCAAGGCTCTCACGTCGGAATCGTGATGAGGAACGTCGTTCCCTTCCCTTTCTCACTCTCGACCTCGATGCTGCCTTTGATTTTATGGATTGTACTGTAAACCATGAGCATGCCAAGCCCGGTTCCCTCCGCTTTGGTGGAATAATACGGATTTCCAAGGCGTGAGATTTCCTCCTTCGTCATGCCGATGCCGGTATCCTGGATGCGAATCATAATGTTTTGCTTTTTCTCCGAGATGTCGATGGTCAGCGTTCCTCCGCCTTTGTCCCTCATCGCTTCGATGCCGTTTTTATATAAGTTGATGAGGCACTGCTGAATTTGGCTCTGATCATAGTATTTTTTCAGCTTGTTATTGAAATGGAAAATCACCTTGACTTCATGGAGACTGGCGTAGGGCATGATAATATTTTTGGTGTACTCCAGCTCTGCGCTCATGTCGGAATACACCATGTTCTCCGATTGCGGCTTGGCGAACAGGAGGTAATCGCTGACGATTTTCTCCGCTCGTTTGAGCTCCTGCAATGATAACTTCACGTATTCCTTCTCCTCCGGCGAGATGGTCTTCGATTTATTGAGCAGCTGCAGGAAGCCGCTGGTGACCGTCAAGGGGTTTCGGATCTCATGGGATACGCTCGCCGCCAATTCACTGACGACGTTCAGCCTTTCGGATTGCACCATCCGCTCGCGGCTTTTAATGTTCGCAATGATTTTCTCGATCAAAATCATCAGGATGCACATGACTCCGACGTACGTAGTCGCCGCACTCAGGGCGATCAACCAGAATTGCTTATCCGATCCCACTTTCGAAAAGCTTAACGTAAACAGGTAGAACCCCACCGTCAAAAATGAAATCATGGTTGCCCACAGAATACGGCCTTTGGAGGTAAGACTCACAAATTTTCGGCTGTAATAAGGCACCAGGATCATGAACATCGTGGCGAAAAGAAAGGATTGCATCGTTCCGGGCCCGCCGATATAGAAGCGGTATACATTCAACAGGACATATAACGGGAACGCATTCTTGTACCCTCCAAACAGAGCCACAAGAATAAACGGAATGTACCTCAAATCAATAATGAAACCGACTTCCAGCTTGATCGGCTTGGAAATGCACAAAAGCATCGTCACTGCCGATAATAAAACAAGGACCTTTCGATTAAACGAAACCGTTTTGTTCTCAAAGAAAATCAAAAAAGCGACGACCGGAAACAGCAGAAACAGAAAATTGAGCAGCAGCGTTTCAAACAAACGATAACTTCCTTTCAGCCTTGGGGTACTTGATAGATTTATGTCAGCTTATAGGCTATCCTATAGAAGATTACGCAATATTAGGCGGTTCGTAAAGCGAAACCTGAGGCTCGAACGACGTTGGTATGATTTATGAAATAAGGGTAGCCGGCCCCGGCTCATATGAAGGAACGAAGGAAAACATGTCGAAATCCGTTGATATGATACGATCTACTGATAACAACTCATTAAAGTACATAGCCTTGACGGCCTTTTTTCTTGTCGTCCTCCTCTGTCTGCGGTGGGCATGGTCTGATATTTTCTATACGGAGGATCATCCTCATGCCGTCGATGGGGTGATGGACCTGCGCGGCATCGATTTGGAATCTTCCCCTACCTTTTATTTGGACGGAGAATGGGAGTTTTACCCGGAGTCCTTGGATTCAAGCTCCGCTATACAGAACAAAGCCGCTCAACCTATCCGGGTGCCGGCAGACTGGAAAAGCGCAATGAACAAGGACTCCGGCTCGTCCTACGGGTATGGCACCTACCGTTTGCGCTTACGGATCGATCCGCTTGTCCAGCCGGTGGGATTCTGGTTTCAGCAGATCGATGCCTCTTCCCAGATTGAAATTAATGGGATAGCCGAGCACAGCATGGGCAAGCTTGCAACGGATGCAGAAGCGTATTCGCCCAAAAATGTCTCTTACATAGCCACCTATTCACAGACAGGCACAAGTGAAATTGAGCTGCTGGTTCATGCCGCTAATTTCGATAATCCTTATGCCGGAGGGATTTTAAGCTCCATCCGCTTCGGCTCGCAGGCCTCCATCGATTTCGTGCGCTGGTATTCGATCGGCCTTCAGATGGCAACCTTTCTTATTTTGCTGCTTCACGGTCTGTACGCGTGCATTCTCTTCATGTTCAACCGCCAAGAGCATGCGTTATTATGGACGTTCTTATTAATGCTGTCGACGGGAATCGCCGTTGTGGCCGGCCATGATAACGTGCTTTTGCTGTGGATTCCGATCAATTATACATGGGGCTTGAAGATCCGGCTGCTTTCCCTTCTGTGGCAGAATCTCTTCATTTTGATGATTTTCAGAAAATTCGCCTCGGCCCCTCCGGAGAGCAAGTGGCTGAAACTGTATATCTCTCTGTTAGTCGGCCTTTCCGGATTCCTGATGCTTGCGCCGGTTTCGTGGGTGCACACCATGATCCATTACCAGGTTGTCATTCTCTTCTATGCAATCGCTTTTTTCTGGTTCATCTATGTTGCCGGCACGATGATTTTCAAAAAGCAGACGGACAAAGACATCGGTTTTTTGCTGCTTTCCGGTGTCAGCATCGCGTCGAATATCATATGGAGCCGCTTGGAGGGCAGCTTACATGTTACTACCGTCTACTACCCCACTGAAATTATCGTAGCGATCATCGGCTTCTCCACCTACTGGTTCAAAAAGTATTTCCGTCACGCCCAGGAGAACACCCAGCTCAACAAACAGCTGCAGGAAGCCAACATGCTGAAGGACCAGTTTCTCGCCAATACATCTCATGAGCTTCGAACACCGCTGCATGGCATCATGAATATTGCCCAGACCGTCGTCACGAGAGAGCGGCAAAGCATGGACCCAGGCAGCGTGAAGGATATGGAGCTGCTGATCACGATCAGCCGCCGCATGTCCCGCATGCTCGGGGATCTTCTTGATGCCGCCCGGCTGCGCGAACACCGCATTACCCTGCAGCAGGAGCCTCTCTTGATTCAATCGGTTATTCCCGGCGTCATTGCCATGCTGAAATACATGACAGAGGGCAAGCCTGTCCGGCTGTCGATGGAGATTCCCGACGGGATGCCTCCGGTGATGGCCGACGAGAAAAGGCTCGTGCAAATTGTGTACAACCTATTGCATAACGCCCTCAAATTTACGGAGAAAGGGACGGTTTCCGTGTCTGCCGAGATGCGGGACGGCCGTGTCGTCATTCGGATCTCCGATACCGGCGTCGGTATGGATGAAGAGACACGGGCGAAAGTATTCCTTCCTTACGAGCAGGGCTCCTACGGAATTCACGATGGCAGGGGCATCGGGCTCGGTCTAAGCATCAGCCAGCAGCTGGTGGACTTGCATGGCGGCACGTTAACCGTCTATTCGAAGCCCGGTAAAGGCTCTGTCTTCAGCTTTGATCTGCTGACAGCCGATATGTGGCGTTTGCCATCATTCGAAGCCCCGGCACCCGCACAGCTAAGTACAGATTCCATCGATCAGACCGCCGGGATTAGGATGACGGATGCAGCTATTCATCAATCAGCGGCTTCGATCGAAATCCCTGCGCTCCTTCATGACGACAGTTTAAAAATCCTGGCCGTAGACGATGACCCCGTGAACCTCAATGTGCTCACAGGCATTCTTTCCACGGAATCCTATGACATCACTACCGCAAACTCGGCTATGGAAGTGCTCGATCTGCTGGGAACGCAGCCTTGGGATCTCATCATTGCCGATGTCATGATGCCGCACATGTCCGGCTATGAGTTGACGCAAAAAATAAGGGAGCGCTATTCCCTGTCCGAGCTTCCGGTTTTGCTGCTGACCGCACGCAGCCAAATTGCCGATACCTATACTGGATTCGCTGCGGGTGCCAACGATTATGTGACCAAGCCGGTAGACGCATTGGAGCTCAAATACCGTATCCGTGCACTGATCACGACGAAGAGATCCATCAATGAACGCTTACGGATAGAGGCCGCCTATCTGCAGGCGCAGATTCATCCCCACTTCCTGTTCAATACGTTAAATTCGCTGATGGCACTGGGCGATATCGATACCAAGCGGATGCAAAATCTCGGTGAGGCGCTTGCGTCCTACCTGCGGATCAGCTTTGATTATATGAATACAGGCCAGCTGGTCAATCTATCGCATGAATTGGAA
The DNA here is from genome assembly GCF_004001045.1 of Paenibacillus chibensis. Lineage (GTDB taxonomy): Bacteria > Bacillota > Bacilli > Paenibacillales > Paenibacillaceae > Paenibacillus_AQ > Paenibacillus_AQ chibensis. The sequence goes on along the minus strand of NZ_BIMK01000004.1, from coordinate 154,236 downwards.
CTCGTCCAGGCCTACTTGTATATTGAGAAAGAACGGTTTGGAGAACGGCTCTCCGTGAGCTGGGAGGTCGAATCGGATCTCCATCTGCTTCTGCCCCCGCTTTCCATTCAACCGCTGATTGAAAATGCGGCGAAGCACGGGCTCCTCAGCCGGGAGTCAGGCGGAACGCTGCAGGTACGGATTACCCGCCAATCCGGCGGCTTTACGCGGATTGAAGTGAATGATAATGGTATAGGGATGAGTCCGGAGAAGGTTGCCCAGCTGCTGAGCCCGTCCATGAAAGGGAAGCAAGGCATCGGCCTTGCAAACACGCACCGGCGGTTGACGCAGTTGTACGGCCATGGCCTGTCGATTACCAGCAAGCCTCAGGAAGGAACCAGCGTATCATTCATGATTCCGGATACACAGGCGGCGGGCATGTCCGTTGTCAAATAAAAAAACACTCCGATTCCGGAGTGTTTTTTTATGGTGATATGAGGTTCGGCTATGGTTTGAGTTTGATGCCCGCTTCGCTTAGATCGAGGCATCCGCCCCATCGTTGGCGGTATCAGCCGAACCCGAGCCGGCCCCGCCTTGGCTTTTGGTTCCGCTGGAGTCGGTTGCTCCGCTTTGACCGGAAGCGTCGGTGCCGGACGGTTCCCCCTTGCCCCGGCCACCGCCCTGGCCTCCTTGGCCGCGGCCCCCGCCAAAGCCGCCGCCGAAGCCGCTGCCGCCGGTTGTCACACCGGACTCATTGACGTAAGTGACGGTGTCTCCCAGCTTAAAGCTGACGATTTTCGTACCGCCTGTAAGCTTGCCCTTTTCATACAGTCCATCCGTCTTTGTTCCCGTGGATGTTCCGCCTGTATAGATGATATAGGTATCGCCAGCCTTCAAATCCGGCGTGGAAATCACGATATTCTGGATGGATTTGGCCGGTGCAAAGCTCAGGATCGGCGTGCCTTTAGTGTCCGCCAGCGTAACCAGCGTGCCGGCCTTCAGCGTGCTCGGGAACGTCATCATCACGGAGCGCTGCGAAGAGGATTCCGATGTCGCCTGTGCCATGCCCGAGCTTCCGGCGGCAACCAGCAGACCTCCGGACTGCTCGAAGGTGCCGTCATAGTCTAAAGCACCGTTTCCGTTCATCGTTGGGCCATTCACCAGGACGGTCCCGCCAGTCATGACAATGGAGCCGTTGGCATCAAGCCCATCGCCTGCCGCATCAACCGTCACATATCCGCCGCTGATTGTAAGCTTCGCGGTGCCGGTACTTCCACCCGGTCCGCCAGGCATACCCTGACCCTGACCCCCTGCCGGCGGTTGCTGGCCTTGGGCTTGGTCACCGGATTGCGTCTGATTAGCTGACTGAGCCTGATTCGTTTGCGATGGAGCCGTGCCAGATTGCGTCTTGTCAGACTGCGTCTGGCTTCCGCCGGCTTGAGCCTGATCTGCAGGCGCCGTTTGTCCCGGCATGCCTTCCGGCCGCTCGCCGCCAAACATGCCGCCTGGCCCTTCCTCGCTGCCGCTGCCATCCGAGGCATTCACGCCGTCATCGCTGGAAACGACATGCACTTCTCCGCCTGAAATGTTGATATCCGCAGCCTCAATGCCTTCATAGCTTTGCTTGACGTTCACTTTGCCGCCGGAAATGACGATCGATACGTCGGCATGAATGCCATCATCGCCCGTGGCAAGCTCCAGCTGCCCGCCGGAAACCAGAATGCTGCCGTTGCTGTGCACGGAATCATCAGCCGAATCGATGCTGAACATGCCGTCCGAAACCGCAATGCCCTTTTCAGCCTTGAGCCCTTTCATGCTCTTGGATTCGCCATCCTCCTTCGCCGATTGTGCAGCATCGGTGCCGGCCGTATTGCCGGCCTCTGTTTTCGCGCTCTCCTCCTTCGCTTTGGAAGCTGCATCCGTGCCGGTTGGAGATGTCTTTGCTCCGCTTGCTGCATCCACGCTGGCATTGCCGCTGCCCGTGCCTTGCGCTCCCGTCTGGCCGCCGAAATCAGGGCGCTGCATCGGCATTTCCTCCGGATGCGGCTCTGCGTTCGCGCTTCCCCCGCCGGTCACCACATCGTAGGTACCCCCGTCGATCAGAAGCGAAGCCGACGCCTGGAACCCGTCGCTGCCTGCGTCAATATTAAACGTGCCGCCCTCGATAACCAGGTAGCCTTTGTCCTTGTCGCCATCATAGGTTGTCTTGAAGCCGTCGCCGCCGGCATTGACATGAATGACGCCCGCCTTGATCGCGGTCAAGTCACGGCCGATAATCCCGTCGTCCGCCGCGTTGACGTCCAGCGTGCCGCTCACAATCTTCAGATCATCCTTACTCGTAATGCCGTCCTTGTAATTACCCTGCACGGTCAGCTTGCCCGTGCCGTTGATCGTCAGATCGTCCTTGCTGTACAGGGCTGCTGTCGGGGCCTCTTCCGACGTATCTGCGTAAGATTTGCCGTCTGACAACGTGTTGGTCGTGTCTTTGTTCAGCGTCAGCACGGTTTTACCGGCTTTCTTGATCTGGATCGCGGGGCCGTTCGGGCTAACGATTTGCGCGCCGTTCAGCACCAAATGCACGATATCGTCCTTGCCCGCGTCCACCACAAGGCTTCCGCTCGTGAGCTTGCCGCTGATCACATACGTTCCGGCTGAAGAAATCTTAACGTCGCCGCCGCTGGCCTGCGCCCCTTCTCCAGCGACGGTTGCACTCGTGCCGCTCAGCGTAATCGTCGTCGCATCGCCTGCCGCCCAATCGGCATTGGTATCATCGTTGTCATACTCCACCAGGTCCTTGATTTTGAGGCCAGCCAGCTCTGCGTTGGCCGTGCTTGCATCTACCGCCGCCGTATCCGTTTCCACTGCCGTACTGCCTTCCGACGTCGTATTGCTGGCCGCATTGGTCGTGCAGCCGGAGGCGAGCATGGCCGCCAGAATCAGGATCGTGGCAAATTTCGTTTTGTAGGATGGTTTCATGAATTCAACCTCTTCTCGTCTAATATTCCTGCACCGCAGGGTTCATCGTCAGGGTAATGTCCAAATTGCCGTTGCGGGTCCGAATGTCATCCAGCAATGCCTTCTGATCCGTGCTTGGACCCATTTTGATCGAATACACGACTTCATACAGGCTGCCAAGCTCGGTAGTTTTGACTTTTCTCAGCTCGTAACCGACGTTGTGCATGCGAAACACCTCATCAAAGGCTTCTTCGTATCCCAGATTTTCGGGGATGGTGACCTTCAGCGTTTTCATGGCGTCTTTACGCGCGCCGAACCTGATCTGATTCAGGACATACATCAGCACGCAGAGAATGATCGTGAACAGCACCGCGTAGCCGAAAGCGCCGACGCCAGCCGCCAGGCCTGCCGCCATGGAAAACAGGACGTAGGAAATATCCTTGGAATCGCCCGGCGCGCTCCGGAAACGAATGATGGAGAAAGCGCCCGCCAAACTGAACGCCCTGGCCACGTTGCTGCCGATCAGCAGGATGATGATCGCCACGATCGCAGGCAGAACCATCATCGTCAGGGTAAAGCTCGTGGAATAGGCCGACTGTGTTTTCATGTAGGTGATGCTGATGATGGCGCCGAGCACGATTGCCACAACCAAGGTCAGAATCGCCTGCCATATCGTTAAGGTCGTGTCCGCAGCGGACGAAGCAAAAATGGATTCTATCATAAAAGAACTCTCTCCCTTTCAACGATCGGTACATTTCGAATCGATTTTTTATATTCATTGCCATACTTGGAGAAGCTCGTGCGGTACATCTGATGCTCGGACAGCATCTTGGACAGCCACACGGGAACGGTCTTCTCGGCTTTGACCTCCATCAGCCACTGGCCCCTCTCCATCAGCTGCTCGCCATGGTCGCCGGCCTCCAGGGTAAGATCATAGCGCCGCGAACGGATGTTGGTATCAAAGGTAATCCGCAGATCCCGGTTGCCCTTGCAGAAGAGCGCGATGCGGTCATACGCCAGATACACCATCGGCTGCAGCTCGTACCGGCTCAAGAAATACTCGATCTCGCGGATCACCTGCTGATTCATGCCTTTCCGGTATGCAGGCGCTTCGCCGGTCCGGACAAATTCGTAAGCTTCATCCAGCCTGAGCGATGTTCGCCTTTTGTTGACGAGGCCGAATACCTTTTTCTTCAGCTCCAGATACACCTTGGCGTCGCTCCCTGGCACACCGTAAGACCGGATCCGCAGCTTCTCCCTGTATTTGGGCTTGGCCAAACTGGTGCGGATCAGCGAGTGATGCTCGGTGTCGTAATACAGATTGCTGATAGTGTAAAATTTGTCATCCTTGCTGTGCTCATCCGGTTCCATATATGCCATCAGGTCATTGTAAATGTTGTAAAAAGCCTTTGTGTCCATTAGGTACTTGTTTTCATACCGGTTGAATACCTCGATCGCCATCGTTCAATACGCTCCTTTCGCGGGTAACGGATTCCTCTTGCCTTTCCATGTCTGTAGCTTAATGCTCCAACCTTTAACGAAGCTTAAACACTCCGATAACATTCCGTTTACATTCCAGGACAAAACTCGGTGCTTCATTCCCGCGGACCGGGATTAAGGTTGATTAAAGGTTCGCTTCCTATAATGGGCTTGTAACCTGAAGGAATGAAGGAGAGTTAGTCCATGCGCATATTAATTGTGGAAGACGAGGTGCATCTCGCGGAGGCACTGACCCAAATATTGAAAAAAAACCATTATTCCGTGGATGCCGTCCACGACGGGCAGACGGGCCTGGACAACGCCCTCAGCGGAATCTACGATCTGCTGCTGCTCGACATCATGCTGCCCGTAATGGACGGAATCACGCTGCTGAAAACGATCCGGGGCGAAGGCATCGCGACCCCTGTCATTATGCTTACCGCCAAAGGCGAAATATCGGATACGATTGCCGGACTGGATTGCGGCGCGGACGACTATATCGCCAAGCCTTTTTCCACAGGGGAGCTGCTCGCCCGCATTCGGGCGGCTCTGAGACGCAAGGGCGAGGTTGTCCCGGAGGACGGCTTGAAGTTCGGGGATATCGAGCTGAATACATCTACGCTGAAGCTGAGCTGTAAAGGAAAAGAGCTGAAGCTGATTTTGAAGGAAAGCGAGCTGCTGGAGCTGCTGATGACGCGAAAGCAGGCGGTAACGTCCAAAGAGCAGATGATCGAGAAGCTGTGGGGCTTTGATTCGGAGGTCGAGCACAATAACGTGGAGGTATACATTTCGTTTCTGCGGAAAAAGCTGACTTTTCTGAATGCATCGGTGCGGATTAATACGATCCGGAGCGTGGGATATGTATTGGAGGCGATGCCTTAATGTTCCAAAAGCTGCGCAATCGGTTCCTGCTGATGAACATGGTCATCATTTCGATCATCATGCTCGTCGCCTTCGCGGCAATCTATACGATTACGTATCAAAATGTGCGCCGCGACATCGAGGTGGATCTGCAGCGCGTATCGGAGTTTTACCATAAAGACGGCGGCCCCGGACGACAGGGACTGTCAGGGAATGATCCCTCCCGCGTGTCAGGAAGCACTGGAGGCATCGCGGGAACGAAAACGGGCACCCCAGATCCCTCTTCGGCAGCCGATATATCCCCAAGCGGAAGCAGCTCATCCAAGCCCCGCTCGGGGGGCCAGAATGCTCCGCCTGAGCTGTCGGTATCCTTTGCCCTGCAAACAGATCGGGAATGGAATCTCTTGTCGAAGAACTCCCGCTTCGACATGGATGACGATTTCTACGCATCCGCCAAAGACAAAGCCGCTCTGCAGCCGGACCAAGACGGCCAGTTCACGCTGAATGGAACGCGTTGGGCGTTCACTGTTAAGCAAAATGCGGAAGGCCATTCGATCGTCTTTCTTGACGTCACCGCCCAGCTGAAAATCATCACCAACCTGATCTATACCTTTTCCATCGTGGCTCTGGTGATGCTGGTGGTCATTTACCTGACCAGCCGTTATTTTGCCAACCGCTCCATCGCGCCGGTCAGGGAGGCTTTTGACAAGCAGAAGCAGTTCATCGCCGACGCCTCCCATGAGCTGAAAACGCCGCTCGCCGTCATCAACACCAATGCCGACGTGCTTCTGGCCAACAGCGAGGAACCGATTTATGCGCAGTCCAAATGGCTGCATCACATCAAATCGGAAACCGAGCGCATGAAGACGCTCACGAATGATCTCTTGTACCTGACCCAAATGGATGATGCGCAGACCCACATGATTTTCGTTCCCTTCCATCTCAGCGAAGCCGTGGAAAGCGTCATTCTGACCATGGAGGCCGTCATTTTCGAACGGGAGATCTCGTTCACATATGACATTGAGCCTGAACAGACGATGACGGGCAGCAGCGAGCAGATCAAGCAGGTCGTCATGATTTTGCTGGATAACGCGATCAAATATACGAATCCAGGAGGGTCTATCCATCTTGAGTTGAAGAAGCAGCATAACCACCTGCTGCTGAAAGTAACCAACACGGGAGAAGGCATCGCTGCGGAGCATGTCGACAGAATCTTCGACCGGTTCTACCGGGCCGACTCATCGCGCTCGCGCAAGCACGGCGGATATGGGCTGGGGCTGGCCATCGCCAAGTCGATCGTGGAGCAGCATAAGGGGAAGATTTACGTGAAAAGCGTACCCAAGGACAAGACGAGTTTTTATGTGCAGCTCTAAATTCCCGATCATGCAGCCATGATGAAAAGGGCACCCTTCGGGGTGCCCTTTCCCATCTGCATCAGAGCTCATCGGTTCCGCGATGAGCCTTTCGACTATATCTAGTGCCCTTCCCGGTCCGCCATTTGCTGCTGGGCGAGCCGGATCATCTCGCGGACCATGGAGCCGCCGATTTTCCCGCCGATTTGCCCTGCGGACTCGGTCGTTAATTCCCCGTTGCCGTCCGGCTTCAGTGGAACGCCCAATTCCTTGGCCACTTCATACTTCACGTCATCCGGATGGTCGGGATCCACATCATAACCCTCACGCTTCATGACCTCGGCTTTGAATACCTGCATTCCGCGCTCGGCTCCCGGTACCGCATATTTCCGGTTTCTTCTGGACATGCGTCTCACTCCAAACCTGTTTTGACATTAACATGCCCAGAGACGGTTCTTATCATCCGCGCTGCTCTTTGTTTGGCTCTACATGTACCGTGAAAGCCCCGCTTGGTACACACTCTTAGGCCGAAGTCCAATCCACTTTTCCATCGGCTCGCCGCGATAAAACATGATGACGGTAGGTGCCGACATGATGCTGTACTTCGAAGCGACTTCCGGCAGTTCATCGCAGTCCACTTGTAGCACCGTCAGACGCCCGTCCGCTTCCTGCTCCAGTTCTTCCAGTATGGGAACCAGTTTTTTGCAGGGGGGACACCATTTCGTGGAGAAATCCACCAGCATGACTTCCTTCTCTTGGATTGCGTTTTGAAAATGGGCTGAGCTCTCGCTATTTAAGCTCATATTATCCTTCCTCCTTCGCATGGCTTTGCTGTTCTTCTACGATGGACTACATCCGTTCCTCCAGATTGGACTTGATGCTTTGCAGAAGCTTGATTTGCTCCTCGATTTCTGCAAGCTTTTGGCGGTATACCGGGAATACCTCTTTGCAGAACGATTCTTTATTTTGCAGGACGCAGTGAAGAAAACCGGCAATCTGCTCCGTCGACAGCCCCAGATTGAGGTACAGCTGGATCGTGCGGACTTGCTCTTCGGCGAACGGCGAATATTCCCGGTATCCGTTCTCCTGGCGGACAGGTGTAAGCAAACCCTGCTGCTCGTAATAACGAATTGACCGGATGCTGACCCCGGTGCGCGCTGAGAGTTCTCCGATTTTCATCATTTCATGCCTCCTGGTCCTTGGTTTCGTGTTTATTATAAACCCTGACATTGATGTGAGGGTCAAGTGTCTTTTGGGATTTGATCCTAAAATAAAACCACTCCTCTTATCGGGAGTGGTTCTTTACCTGCAGGTATATTCGGCTTTCCAATAACGCTCAGCCTCTGCGTGTCCGTTAGCTCGCTCTACTCAGCTGCAGGTACAGTCTGCGCCCTTACCAATCCGCTCACGAATGCCTCGAAGTTTGCAGCCAGCTTGGTGATTTGATAGTTGTTGCTTTTATCGACATACACGACTTCGGGTTCACCGTCATTCAAGGATTCGCGGTAATCGAGCATGACAATGCCGGTATCCGATGGACAATTGCAGATCATGACGCCGATTTCAGGATAGCCGCCATGTTCAATCACGGACCGGCTGCCCATTTCTCCGCAAAGGGAGCGTTTCTTCTCGGATCCAATCCCCAGAATACCGGAAATCTCGATATAGGCTTCTCCAGAGGCTGCCTTTCCAATCGGGAAATAGCGGCTATACGGAATTCCTCCGTTATGTTCCTTCATCATTGCAATATAAGATGCCGGCAGCTTGAACACCAGCTTTTCTTCCACGGCAGAGATCCGTTCGTCCGTCGGCGGCTCGGAAACGTATAGCTCCAGCGCCTGTTCGTTGTCATTCCAAAAACCGGTCTCATCTGCCCCCGGAGCATCCGAAGCGGCAGCAATACCAGACAAACCGGCAGGAGCTGTATCCGCAGATGCTTCAGCAGCACCCTCAACCGGCCCATCATTGGAATCCTCTTCGGACTCCGCTTCCTCTGAAGCCAGCTTGCTCCGGATATCCTCCAGGAACTCAAGCGTGTCCTCATCCTCCGGATCAAGCTTGTCCGCCATTTCGAATTCCCTGAGCGCGTCTTCATACTGATCGAGGTAGTAATAAGCCAATCCGATCCGGTAATGCCACAGCGGGTCCTCTTCTCCCTCTTCCGCAACCGTTAAAAATTGTTCAATCGCCTCATTGTACCGTTCGAGATTATTCAGCGCTCTGCCCAAGTGGCTGACCAGCACGTAATCCCTTTCCTCGGCAGGAATTTCCGTAATCGCGTTTACGATGTTTTCATATTCATCTTCTTCATGCCATGCGTCCAGCTGTTCCACAAGATCCTCCTGCATTCCACACGCCTCCCACTTTTCACCTTTTACAAAGTATAACATTAACGGCAGGAGGGTCTCCAGCCTGGAGTGGAATCACTTATGTTCTGTACAAGGATTCCTCCCGGTTGATTTCCTTGCAGTGATCTTCATTGGCTGTCCACTCCGCCTTTTCGATGGCTACAGCAGCGCTCAGGGATTCCTCCGGCAGGATCGGTACGTTCTGCGAAATCGCCTCTTCTCCTTTGCGCGTGACCGTAACGGTGTATGTTTGAAAGAAGCCGTCCGGACCCGTCACCACAATCGTAATCGCATTCCGACCTACAACCATATGAGCCTGATGTCCTTGGCAGTTCATAATAAAAAGCTCCTTTCTCCTTATTCTCCAATTACCGGTCTTCCAGCATCTCTAAACGGAGTATTTAAGCAGTATTTACCCGATTTGGTATTTATTATAGTGATTTTATATGGCGATACATAGTGACTCCAATCATCAAAATGTCATGTGACAACTTACATTTTATGGATTATGATTCTTCTTTTCATTTCCAGAAAAAACGAGTGCCCTCCCTTGGACACCCGTATTCAAGCCATATTTTTTTGCGGAGAACAAATCCCGCTCCCCTGCCTCTTCCGATAGCGCTGGAGCACTTCTCTAGACCATCCTTACTCTATTTCCCGTCTTGGTATTCAAGCCATTCCCTTAACAGCAGGCTTGCCTGCACACGTTCCGTGACGTTTAATTTGCGGTACAGATTGCTGATATAATTGCGTACCGTTCCTTCAGATAAGTATAAAGCGGCAGCGATCTCATTATTGTTATGTCCCTTAACCATAAGCTCTGCGATATCGATTTCCCGTTCCGTCAATCGTAATCTCTGCTGGTTAGGCGCGGTACCCGAGGGTACGTGCATCTCCATGTACGACAATCGTTTCGCCAGTTTGGAGGCGACGGCCACTGGCAGAATAAACTGGCCGGAAGCGGTGTCGCGAATGGCAGCAAGCATCTTATCCGTTTCCATATCCTTCAGAATGTACCCGTCCGCGCCGCTGGCCAGGCCGTCGACGATATAATGATCGTCAAGAAAGGTGGTCAGGATCAGGACGCTGGTATCGGGAAGCGTCTGCTTGATGTGCTTAAGCGCCGAGATCCCGTCCATCTGGGGCATCTGAATATCCATCATCACAAGATCGGGCCTCAGCTCATCCGCCAGCTTGCATACCTCCACGCCGTTGTTGGCCACGCCGACCACTTCCATATCTTCCTCCAAATCCAAAATCGTTCTTAAGCCTTCCCGAATCATCATCTGGTCATCCGCGACAAGGATTCTTATCATCTTACCAGTCATCTCCAATCGCCCCTTGTGCTGCAGGCCTGATTCATTGCATGGAATAAGGCAGGTTCAACCGGAGCAGGCAGCCCTTGTCCGGCTCCGAATCCACATGGATTTCGCCTTTCAGCTGCTTAACGCGCTCACGCATCATTTTGAGGCCGAAGCCCATCTTGATGTCGCTTGAGCCCACGCCGTTATCCGCTAATCTAAACTGGATGGAGGCGCCGTCATCGCTCAAGCTGAAGCTGAATTCGCTGCTTTTCCCGTGCTTGATGCCATTGGTCAGTCCCTCCTGCAGAGCATGGTAAATGACCTTTTTGTGCATGAGGGATAAATGCTCCACGGGATCGATCATCGCATGAATGCTGACCCCCGCGCTTTTCTCCGTATCCGAGATCAGCAGATGCAGTGCATCCTCGAGCTCATAATATTTGTCTTCCTTGAGCATATGGACGGAGCTGCGGATTTCGCTCAGGCTATGCCGGACCGAGTCCTGCGCTTCCTTCAGCCGCTCCAGCGCGCTGCCCATATCTTTGTCCAGCAGCCTTTTACCCGCCTCGATCTGCAGAATCGTCGAGGTCAGCGTATGCCCCACGATGTCATGGATTTCCTGAGCGATCCGGGTCCGTTCGGCGTATACCGTCGCTTCGGCTAACGCCTCGGACGTGATCTCCATCGACTTTTCCAGACTCCGGGTCCGCTCTTCCACCTCGGCCTCCAGATTATTTTTCAAATACTGGATGCCCGTAAACAGCTTGGCGTTCTCAATGGAAATGTCGCACTGTGTGCTCAGCAGCCGGAGTACATCGAGCCTTTCCTTGGTAAACACGCCCGTCGATAAATTGTTCTCCATGTAGAGCAGGCAGGTCAGCTTGTTCTGATGCATGATAGGCAGGCACAAAACCGACTTGATATCCCTGCTCCGAATATAGTCGCCGCGTTTGAACGCGTCATCTCTTTTGGCATCGGAAAGCATTACTTCTTCTTTCGTTCTGGCGGTATAGCCAATGATGGATGTCGGAACGATATGTCCTGCGGACTCGAGCGGAATGGATTCCACATATAGCTTCTGCACGGTTCCATAGGCCTCAATCATCCACTGATCTTCATTTTCAAAAATAAGTGCACCGTACTCTGCCCCCGCATTCTGAAGCATGATCCGTAGCAGCTTGTCCAGCAATCGGCTCATTTCCATTTCACTGGAGAGCGCTTGCGCCGACATCGCTACGGATAAGTAGTCCATCCGTTCCAAGTCCGTATTCTGCTTGACCTGAAGCCAATGTCCGTATTGTCTCTGCAGATCCTCCGCTTTCGCAAGAGCTCCCCAAGTCCGGTACATTTCATAGGACTCATTCATATACAGCTTGGCGATCATGGATTTACCATGACGAATCCCATACTTTGCGAAGCATTCTGAAATGATGGCCGCATCGTGCACATAGCCCTGCTTATAAGCTGCAGCCAAAGCTTCCTCATACAACCGCTCTGCAGAACGAGCCTTACCGTTTACCTCAGACAACACCGCTCTGGATAAAAGGTACTTATGCGCATTCATCTCGGGACAGCTTCGGGCCAAGCCCTTCAGCTTGTTCACGCATTGACGGACTTGATGTGAATACGTTCGTTTCTCCTGCCGGCTCCCGGTCAAATGAAGCTCTTTCAGGACCAAAGCGCGGTAGAAAAAAAAACCGGATGGATCTCCCTCATTCATTTTCGTATGAACATTATGCTCCAGGACTTGATATGCCTGCTGATAATCGCCGAATAAGTAGCTGGTGATATAACGATAAATATCCATATACTCCCGTAAAATCTGACGGGACCTAGGACTAAGCTGGTCATAGAACGATGCGGATTCCAAATCCACTTCTTGATAGGGGTCATCCGCTGGCCTGTAGCCGGTTATTCGCGAGATCAGCTCGTTGAATATAGCCGCCTGCTTCCAATGAAAGCGATTCTCACTGCGTATGAAAGCGGCTGAATGCGATATAAACCTGGCATATATATCATTTAGCGGATGCCCAAATTCTAAGAGAAGCGCCCCGTAGATCAGCATGCTCTGATTGGCATGCCACAAGTCCACCCTTTGCAGGTTGCTGCGGCTGAGCTCATCGGCAAATCGTAGCATCAGTTTCGGATCGTATCTGATCCAGCTATGGTAGCAAAGGGAAAATGAATTACATGCCTGCGCATACAGCCTGGGGTCGGGCTTCGATATCCGGCATGCCAGCCTCCCCCACCGGTAAGCCTCTTCGTATCGCTGGAATTGGTAATTCAGCAAAATGGCATAGCCTGCGCAGCCAATCGAGGCTTCCGGCGTCATTCCTTCGCTTAACGTTATCTGAAGCATCATGAATACCGCCGACACCCAGCCGTTCTCGTTCAGGGTGAATGAGGCATTCGCGATATAGACGAGCACGGACATCGCCAGTTTATGCCGCTCATCCGTCATGGGCGGAAGCTTTGCAAAGGAGTCGACGGGATGCTTGCGGAGCTGCCGTTGGATTTTGAGCCACTGCAACAGCAGCTGCGGCGAGCCTGGTTTTAAATCGAAAGTCATGCCGAGCCACTCCAAACACTGCAATCCCAAAGTCCGCACTTCTTCATAATGATCCCGGTTCAGCTCGAGCCGAACCAGCATAATGCCTATTTTCGCCCGATCCATATCGGCAGAGGCTTTTTCCAGCAGCAGGGTGTATAAATCATAGGCATCATCGAGGTGGTCGCATAAAAATTCGATTTCGGCTCTTTCTTGATAGACTTGATAGGTTAAATCGTAACCGGACTCCCAACAATCAGCTTGCAGAAGTTCGGTGGCCCGCCGCAAATAATCCTGCGCTGCTTCATACGATTCGGTTCGTTTGGCCTTCAGACCCGCATCCAGATTCAGCCGGGCGAGCTCTAGCCCTTTACCCTGGGAAACGACCGCATCCGATGCGGGGTTTAAATGCTCAAGCACTTCAAAAATACCAGCCTCCCCACCCGATCTCATCCGGTGATTCAGCATCCAGCCGATATGCAGATGCAGCTCCAACCGTTCTTCATTGGAGAGCAGCCCCTTCAACAACTGCCGGATGCGATCATGCTGAAAAATATAGCGTTCTCCCGATCCCGGCACAGGCTCAAGCAGCCGCATGTCAACGACATGCCGGGCCCAACTCCGGCATTCCTCTTCGCTAAGTCCCGTAATGGCCGAAAGAGCCTCCAGATCGAAGCGCTTACCCAGCATGGAGGCTTGCGAGAGAATGCGCAGGGGCTGATCCGGCATATCCTGCATCCGGTCCGCTAACGTCGCTGCCGCTTGATCAGAGATAGTCCACTCGGCAATCGGGCCCAAATCCCACTGCCACGTCCGGCTCCCTTCATCAAAATAAATAAGCTTTACCTCCAGCAGCTCCTGCAAAAACTGTTTGAGAAACAGCGGGTTTCCTTCCGTCTTATGCAGCAGCACGTCAATGAAGGATTTCGCTCGCGCAGACGTATCCTGTATCATAGGCCGGAGCATCTGCAGCATGTCGGCATGGTCGTATCTGGCCAGATGAATCTGCTCCATCTCGGTGCGCATGTGCCGATCTCGCAGCAGGCTTATCAATCGTCTCAACGGATGCTGTGCCGGCACCTCATGATCCCGATAAACGCCAGCAATCATCAAATATCTGGCTTCCTTCGCAATCAGCAGATGGCTTAAATACCGAAAGGAGGCTTCATCGGCCCATTGCAAATCATCCAAACATATAATCAGCGGCTGTTCATTCGCAAAAAACTGCCTGAAAAACCGATCCATGGCAAGGTGCAACGCCGCATGGGCCTCGGCCCGCGGCATCTCTCTCTCATCAACGGCATCCAAAGCCGCGTCTTCACCCGCCAGCAACCGGAGACGCGGAACCAAATCGATAAGCAGCTGACCGCCATATCCTTGGAGCGCATCCATAACTCTTAATCTCCATACTTCCATTTCAAGCTGATTGGATGTGAGCAGGAGCGAGACCAACTGCTCGATTACCTGCACCCATAGTGCATGAGGTCGTCCAGGCGCGGCGCGTACCACAACGAGAATAGCCTCCGCAGGCACTTCTCTGCGCAGCGTTTCGACGACTAAGGCGGTTTTGCCGATTCCGGCTTCTCCGCTGACCCACACGGCCTCCACCGCCCCCGCAAGAACCTTGTTCATGTTCCGGATCAGGACCTGCTGCTCCATGTGTCTGCCGAATAAGTCCTCCGGCATGATCCAGGTCTCGGAAACATCGCGGCCCGCAAGCGGAAAGGGCTGCACTCTTCCGGTCACTTTGAGTTGGACAAGACATTCTTCCAAATCGGATTTCACGCCATATGCGCTTGCATACCTGGCCTCAGGCATTTTCTCCATGCATTTATGAACAATCTCGGAAATCATCCGGGGGATGGATCGATTGACCGTATGGATTGGAGCTGGCGTCGCGGCTAAGTGATGATGCACCCAATCCAGCGCGTTGTGAGACTCAAACGGATGCATGCCGGCGAACCATTCATAGAGAATGACCCCTATGGTGTATAAATCGGAACGTTGGCTCGCTGCCATACCTGTCCTTCCCGTCCGTTCCGGAGATAGATAAGGAAGCACGGAGTCCGGTTTGCCTGATGGGGTGCGTGTCAGTCCCTCCTTATAGGCTCCGTCCTCTTTGGTACTGAAGGCTTCCATATAAACCATCCGCACTTCCGAAAGACTATGGCTGACCAGCAGATGCATTGGGGTAATCTCATTCAGCAGCACATGCTCTTGATGGATTTGACGGATCAAGTCCAGGACAGCAACCGCGACTTCAAGCAGTGCCTCAAGCTTTAACGCATGCCGTCCCGATGTCATCAGCTGCTGCAGGGTCATCCCCTGAAAATCGCGAAATAGTATCACGGGCTTGTGATCTATGATGTCCATCCGAAGCGGTTCCAGCACAGCCTGTCCTCGCAGCTTCTGGATCTGTTCATACTCGCGCTGAAAGGAAGCGATTCTATCCTTACCGGCGTACGAGTCCCCGGTCGTCTTGGCGATCATTCTCAAACCGTCTTCCATTCGCGCAACACGATATAAGCAGACCTCTTCGTTCCTTCCGAGTTCTTCGATGACCTGGTATCCCGCCTGGCCCAGCATGACCTTCCGCCCCCATTTATGTATTCATTCCATCATATCAAACCTTGTATATTCGTTAAACACAGCTCTTTCAAAATAGGTTAGAATAACATCATATGAGCTTGTGTCCTATTACATAATTCATAGAAAGCTATGGTGATGACATGAATATGAAGGATGCCCTGATCCTTTTATTCACACACGGGCTGCCCATTCTTTTCTTTACTTATATGGCAACCGACGTATTGCTTCGCAATAAGAGAAGAACCGAGCATATTCTCCTGAGTCTCATCTGCTTATGCTATCTGCTGCTATTCGCGGAGGAGTATGTGAGAAACCAGATTCCGCTGGAGTACAGCCCCCGGCTGTCCTCGGTGTGGCTCAGCAGCGTCGGCATCGTGATTCCGGGAATTTGCTTTCATTTTCTCGTGAAATTTACGCGCCTGGACGCCAAGATGCCGCGGATGATATACCCTTATGTTTTCTACCTGCCGCTCCTCTTCGTCGTCATGAATCTGGCGACAGGCGCCGACATGATTTCCGCCCAGCAATTTACCCAGATCGGCATGTGGAAGCTGCCGGTTTATAATGCAGGGTACTACATCGCCATGACCGCAAGCGTGGCTCTGGACCTCTTGATCATGCTCCTCTTGATCTTCGCCAAGACAAAGGCCGATACGTCAGAACAACAATCCATCTACAATCTGTTAATCATCGGAATCATCGCCGCCGTGGTTTGGCATACCCTCTTTGGCTATATCAATTATGGCGACAGTCTGCCGCCCTATCCCTATTTGTACAGCGGTATGATCTGGTGCTATTTTTTGCGCCATACGATGAGGAAACATGATTTCCTCAATCTGCTCGACAAACGATATGAGAAGCTGTTTCACATGAACCCGGATCCGATCGTTCTCGCCGGTCTGAACGGCAAAGTGAAGGACGCCAATCCCGGAGCCATCGAATTGCTGGGAACGGGTTCCATCCGCTCCGTCTCGTTTTTCGACTTGTTCGATCCTGGAGTAAAAGCTCATATCCAGGCTAAGCAGGAGATCCACCATTACGAGACAGAGATCAACCTGCAGAATCAGCGGTTTATCCTGCTTGTCGATGCCGACTATGTGTGGGTTGATAACGAGCAGCATGTGCTTTTGATTCTTCGGGACATCACGGTGCAAACGCAGTACCAGGAAGAAATTCGTTTTTTAGCATTTCACGATCCACTCACCCGTCTGCCAAACCGCCGGTACTTTCATGAGAAATTGGATGAGGCTTTGCAGGAAGCGGAGCGCTGCCAAGAGACGCTTGCCCTTTTCCTGATTGATTTGGACAACATCAAATGGCTGAATGATCATCTCGGACATCTCGCCGGCGATGAAGCGCTCCAGGAGGCAGCCCGAATTATCAAGGAGGCCGCGTCTCCAGACGGAATGGCTGCCAGAATGGGCGGGGACGAGTTCGTCATGTACCTTCCCCATTCACCGTCAGAAGCAGAGATTCTGCATCTGCTAGATCAAATGCAGCTCAGCCTGTCCCGGTACATGCTTAAGTTTGGCGCAAATCCCGTTGGAATGAGCATCGGCGTAAGCCGTTATCCGGTAGAAGGCCAGGATGGACAAGCCCTGATCAACATTGCCGATCATGCCATGTACGAGATGAAGAGAAGCCGGAGAGGAAAGGATGTAGTTCTATCATAATCATAACGTGCTTGCGCCGATAGTGAGTGTTGTCATGTCTTTGTCATATGACATTCGCTCTTGCGTAATCACCCGATCTTTTCAAAGGAATAAGACAAATAATGTCGAAAAGTACAAGTATGATGGCGACAAAAAAAATATGGATCATAGCAACCGTTTTTTTGACCGTTTTGACCGGCTTCCGTTTGTTGTGGCTGCAGTATCATTCCACTACCCACAGCCCGGTAGCCGTTCGAGGCGTATTGGACCTGCGCGGCTGGAGCCCGATCTCGGAGCGTTCCCTTCACCTTAGCGGCGAATGGGAGTTCGATCCCGGCGTGCTTCTGTTTCCGAATGCAGCTTCGTCCGGCCCTGCCGCTCCGAGTCAAACGATTCAGGTCCCGGGGAGCTGGACCCTAGGCGATGGACGATATAGCAGCGACAAATATGGTTTCGGTACTTACCGCTTGAGAATTCTGGTCGATCCCGGTAAAGGGAAATCCTATGGCATCCACATTCCGAGCATCCGCAGTGCATCCGAGCTATATGTCAACGGGCAGCTTCTCGGTCACTCCGGCCAGCCGGGCATCAGCAAGGAGCAGTACAAACCGCTTAACGTACCCTATACGGTGACCTTTACGCCCGGCGATACAAACGAAATCGATCTCGTAATTCAGGTTTCCAATTTTGACGACTCCCGGGATGGCGGCATCGACCGGTCCATTTCCTTCGGGCTGGAGAATATCCTGAGTAAAGACATGCGTTTCTCCGAAAATATGGTTTGGATCGCCTGCGTAGTCTATGCGATTCATGTTGTATACGGACTCCTCGTATATCTGGTCGGAGACCGGGATAAACGGCTGATCTTTTATTCCCTGATGATTGTTTGCGTGATACTCGCAACGCTGATGGATGGAGAACGGCTGCTGTATGCCTGGATTCCATTCTCCTTCGTATGGAGCTTAAAGTCCGTTTACATCGCCATGCTGGCCGGAGGGTACTTTCTGCATCAGTTGATCAAGAACAGGCTTCCCTTCATGCTGCGGGGGTGGAAATCACTGGCCTATGAGCTGTTATCCATGTTGGCGGTTCTATCGGTTTTGCTCCTGCCTTTATCATCTGTGCTTGCTTGGCAACCGGTATACCTCGCGCTCATGTTCATTCCATGCCTGTTTACCATTGTTGCGATGTTCCGCATGACGGCCAGCCTGGATGTAAACAACCTGTTCCTGCTCCTGGCTGCAATCGCAGCCATCAGCAGTCTGATCTGGTTGATCATGATCAACGTGGTTCATATCGATATGATCTCTTATCCGTTCGACCTCATCATAGCGATGATTTGCTTTTCGGTGTATTGGTTCAGACGCTTCTTCCGACTATCCTGGGAGTCCCGTCAGCTTACGGAATCGCTTCGGCTGGCGGACAGACAAAAGGATGATTTCCTGTCCACCGTCGCCCATGAGCTGCGCAATCCGCTGCATGGCATGATTAACATCTCGCAATCGCTCTCGGATCGGGAACAAGCTCAACCCGGAGTGAAAAGCTCCCGGGAGCTGCAGCTCCTGATCCAAGTTGGACGAAGAATGTCCTATATGCTGAATGATCTGCTGGATATGGCCCGGCTCAAGGAAAACCGGGTCCGGTTGAACCTGGAACGCGTATCTTTGCATGGCGCCGCTTCCAGCGTCATCGATATGCTTCGCTATATGACGGAAGGCAAACCGATTCAACTGGTCAACCGGATTCCGGAAGGTTTCCCTCCGGTTGAGGCCGACGAGAATCGGCTGAATCAAATTCTGTTCAACTTGCTGCATAATGCCATTAAATACTCCAACGCAGGCGAGGTGACGGTACAGGCGGAAATTCAGGACGGCTTGGCGAACCTTTCCGTAGCAGACACGGGGATCGGGATAGACGAGGACCTGCAGGAGCACATCTTCGAACCCTACGCGCAGGGCTCTTCGGCCTGTTCTTCGTTCAGGGGCGGATTCGGGCTCGGTCTGAGCATCTGTAAACAACTCATAGAAATGCATGGCGGCACGCTTATAGTTCGCTCCAAACCGAGTGAGGGCTCTGTATTCTCCTTTACACTGCGGCTTGCCGCGGATGGGAATGCTGATGTGCCGGCCGAAACATCGGCCGAGACGGCCGTTGCGAGAGCGGAAGGCAGCGAAGCTCCCGACGTTCTGATGCCTTCCTATGGAGAAACGATATCTCATGCATCGTACGACCAGATTCGTCTGCTTGCGGTCGATGACGATCCCGTCAATTTGAACGTGCTGAGGACGATTTTTGCCAATGAGGATTATGACGTATTCACGGCGACCAGCGGAATGGAAGCCCTTAAACAGCTGGAATATGGCGGCTTTGATCTGATCGTCACCGATGTGGCGATGCCGGGCATGTCCGGATACGAACTGACCCGGCTTATTCGCGAGCGTTACTCCCTCGCGGAGCTCCCTGTCCTTCTCTTGACGGCATATCACCTGGACAAGGATATTGAAGCTGGATTCCGTTCCGGCGCCAATGACTACGTAACCAAGCCGGTGAATGCGACAGAGCTGAAAGCCAGAGTCCGATCATTAACGAACCTGAAGCAATCGGTAAACGAGCGGCTGCGCATGGAAGCTGCACTGCTTCAATCCCAGATCAAGCCGCATTTTCTGATCAATACGTTCAATGCCGTATCGGCGCTCAGCCGAGTTAATCCGGACAAAATGGACGATCTCATCGAGGAATTGACCAATTATTTCCGGCTGGGCATCGATTTTGACCATTTCGAGCGGTCGGTACCGCTGGAGCATGAGCTGAACCTTATTCGTTCCTACCTGTTTATCCAGAAGGAGCGCTTTGAGGACCGGATTCGCATGGTATGGGAAGTCGACGAGGGTGTGAATATCCGCATCCCGCCCTTAACCATTCAGCCGCTGGTGGAGAATGCCGTCAGCCATGGCATCTTAAAGCGGGGCGAGGGCGGAGAGGTCCGCATCCGCATTGCCGATCTTGGACGCTCTGTCGAGATATGCGTGTCCGATAACGGCGTGGGAATGGACGAAGAAAAGGTCCGGCAGATTCTGAACACAACACCGGGCATCCGCTCCGGAACCGGGCTGATCAACACGCATCGCCGATTAAAGCAATTTTGCGGCAGCGAATTAAGGATCGAAAGCGTACGCGGTTCGGGCACCAGGGTTTCCTTCACGATCGTGAAGCATCAACCCTGAATCTATCGGTATGAATCCGTTATGCTGCTCTCCGTTTGAAAGCACAGATCAGGGCAACAGAATACGTATCCTATGGTGAACTAAAAAAGCAGCCTGCCTGGAATTTGGCAGAGCTGCTTTTTGGTATTAAGTCCGTCTCATATACGCACGTACTGTAATCGGGGCAAAGATCGCTACAATGACGGCCGCTCCGATCAGCGAGATGCCCAAATCCCAGCCGGCAGTGCCGGAGTTGGTCAGATCTCTGACCGCGGTCACAAGATGGGAGATCGGGTTGATCTTCGAGAACCACTGCAGCCAGTTCGGCAGCGTATCCGCAGGCACGAAGGCGTTGGAGAGGAACGTCAGCGGGAACAACACGATCATCGAAATTCCCTGGACGCTGGAAGCCGTACGGGCAATGACCCCAAAGAAGGCAAAGATCCAGCTGATGGCCCAGGAGCACACGATGACGATCAGCGCGGCGAGGGCGACGTAGCCCAGACCACCCTCCGGACGGTAACCCATGACATAACCCATGGAGAAGGTAAGCACCGTCGCAATCGTGTACCGGATGGTATCGGCGAGCAGAGCCCCGGCGAGCGGAGCGATCCTTGCGATCGGCAGCGATTTGAATCGGTCGAATACCCCCTTATCCATGTCCTCTCGGAGCTGAACGCCGGTGACAACGGAGGTCGTAATAACGGTCTGCACGAGAATGCCCGGAATGATGATGGGCAGATAGCTCTGCACGTCTCCAGAGATGGCTCCTCCGAAAATATACGTGAACATTAAGGTGAAAATAATCGGCTGAAGCGTGACATCGAACAGCTGCTCGGGTGTGCGCCGAATTTTCAACAGGCCGCGATAAGCCATCGTTAACGAATGCCGGATCGATTGGCGGAGGCTCGTTTTGCTGCGCAGCTGACGACCTGCGATCGGATTCATGGACTGGTTGTTCATGCTCCTACCTCCTCTGCCTTTTGGGACGTCTCTGCTTCGTCCTCTTGGACCCCATGACCGGTGATGGTCAGGAAGACCTCATCCAGAGTCGGCTTCTGGACGCTCATCTCCGCCAGTGGAATTCCCGCTTCGCGCAGGGCGATCAATAGATCGGTCACCTTGTCGGCATCCGCCATCGGAGCCGTAATTTTACCGCCTTCCGGCGATACGGCAGACTGGACTTGAAGTATCCGCTCCACGGTCCGGCGGGCGTTTTGAAGGTCTTGCGTATTTTGGATGCTCAAATGCAAGGATGAAGTGCCTATGGATGCTTTCAGTTCATCGACGGTGCCCTCAGCGACCACCCGGCCGCGGTCGATCACGGCGACCCGGTCGGCGAGCTCATCCGCTTCCTGCAGGTACTGCGTCGTTAATACAACCGTTGACCCGGTCTTCACCAACCGGCGGATCGTATCCCACATTTGGTTGCGCGTCCTCGGATCGAGACCGGTCGTCGGTTCATCCAGGAAGATCAGCGGCGGCTGGGCGATGAGGCTGGCTGCCAAGTCCAGGCGGCGTCTCATACCGCCGGAGAAATTTTTGAGCGGGCGTTTCGCCGCTTCCGTCAAGCTGAATTCCTCCAGCAGCTCTGCTGCTTTACGCTTCGATTCCGCACGGCTAAGACCGAGGAGCCTCGAGAAAATGACCAAATTTTCGGTCGCGCTGAGCGACTCATCCACCGAGGCGTATTGACCGGTGACCCCGATCAGCTGGCGCACGATATTGGGATCCTTCGCCACATCGTATCCGAAGATGCGCGTCGTCCCTTCGTCTGCCCGCAGCAATGTCGCCAGCATCCGGATGGTGGTGGTCTTCCCGGCTCCGTTTGGACCGAGCACACCGTAAATTGTGCCTGCACGCACGTTCAAATCCACGCCATCCACCGCACGGTTATTCCCAAACTTTTTGACGAGCCCGCGCGCTTCAACAGCCCATTCGCCGCTCGCCGCTCGCCGTTCCGTTCCGTTCATCTGTTTCATTGAGAAACCCTCCCTCTTCGTTTTAATGTAATATGACTTCACTATTTCTAACATGGACCAGGGCCGGAAAATGCTCTCCGTCTCGGGACTGATTTATCCATCCCGGTTCATATCTGACCTAAACACAATCGCCTGCAAGCTGCTCTGTAAACTGTCTACGCAAAGCATCATAAAATACTTTTATGAACTGAATATGAACGCGGGATGCCTTTCTAAAAAAATGAATACACGCAGCTGCCGAATGGCCTCCGATCATGAATTCCTGGGGATCATGATAAATATCACGCGATTCAGAGTATAATGGAGCAGTATACGATAGATACACACTGGACACCGGTTGTATATCCATTCAAATCAAGAATATAAAATGAACCAAAGCTTGATCGTGCTTCTCCTTGAAAATCGAGACCTTGCAGGAGCAGCAGTTACTCTTTCTTCAGTTCAATTTATTTCGCGACCAGGCATTCTAATATAGCGCTTGAATAACAGCGCAGAAGAGGTTGAAAATGACGGAGAAACACTTTACGGATTACCGATTGAGCGAAGAAATCTTAAGGGCGCTGAGCGGCCTAGGCTTCGGCACGCCAACGGAGGTTCAGGCGAAGGTCATTCCTGTAGCCCTTGAGCGGCAGGATCTTGTCGTCAAATCGCAAACCGGCAGCGGCAAAACAGCCGCTTACGGCATCCCGCTCTGCGAGCTCGTCGACTGGAACGAGAACAAGCCGCAGGCTTTAATCCTGACACCGACCCGCGAGCTTGCATTACAGGTGAACGAGGATCTGTCCAACATCGGACGCTTTAAGCGAATCAAGGCAACGCCTCTTTTCGGAAGGCATCCTTTTCATATCCAAAAAGCGGAGCTGAAGCAGAGAACGCATATGGTCGTCGGTACGCCGGGACGCGTGTTGGACCATATCGAGCGCGGTACGCTATCGCTGGAGCGTATGGCCTATCTCGTCATAGACGAGGCGGATGAGATGCTGAACATGGGCTTCATTGAACAGGTTCAGTCGATTATTCAAGCACTCCCCCGCAATCGGGTCACCATGCTGTTCTCCGCTACATTTCCCGAGGATGTGGAACAGCTTGCACGCGAATATATGGAGGATCCCGTCCAAATCGAAATCCAAGCGAGCGGCTTAACGACGGCAACTATCGAGCATGCGCTCATTCAGGTAACCGAGGCGGACAAGCTGTCGCTGCTCCAGGATGTGCTCATGGTGGAAAATCCGGACAGCTGCATTATTTTCTGCCGCACGCAGGAACATGTCGATAAGCTATTCAGTGCCATGTCTGATCTCGATTATCCCTGCGACCGCATTCATGGCGGGATGGAGCAGGAGGAGCGATTCGAAGTGATGAACGCGTTCCGGAGAGGACAATTCCGTTACTTGATTGCGACCGATGTCGCCGCAAGGGGTATCGATATTACGAACATTACCCATGTGATTAACTATGATATTCCGCTGGAGAAGGAGAGCTATGTACACCGGACAGGACGAACGGGACGCGCAGGCATGGCCGGTAAAGCCATCACCCTCGTCACGCCAAGGGATGCCCACCGGTTAGCCGATATTGAGGCGTACATTGGTTTTGCGATTCCGAAGGTGAACGCTCCCTCTGCAGAGGATATTGAACGTCATCGGGAGGATTTTGAACAAAAGCTGAAGCATAAGCCCGAACCGAAAAAGGATAAGCGCGAGCAATTAAACAAGGAGATCATGAAGCTGAACTTCAATGGCGGCAAGAAGAAAAAGCTTCGGGCCGTGGATTTTGTCGGGACGATCGCGAAGCTGGACGGGGTCACCGCGGACGACATCGGGATTATTACGATCCTCGATTTTGTGACCGATGTGGAGATTTTGAACGGCAAAGGGCCGCTTGTGCTCGACATGATGCAGAATACGACGGTAAAAGGCAAACTGCTCAAGGTTCGTAAAGGGAAAAGATAACGTTGGTTTGGCGCCAGCACATACAAAAAGGGGGATCAGCATCGCGCTGACATCCCCCTTTTTGCTGCATGCATATGACGTTATGCTCGGGTGTATCCGGACTTCTTCAGATTCCCGCTCACAAAGTTTTGGATATACTCCAGCTGTTCCTCATCAGGTACCTTGTGCTGCACCGCTTGAAATGCTGCAACCGCTGCGTCCAGAGACGTCTCGTCTCCTACGATTTCCCCGATCCGAGACAGCTCGTCCAGTTCTCTCCACAATTCCCCATACGTTTTCGGATTCTGGTGCCCCGTCAAATAGTAATCGGCATCATACTTCTTGAGCTTTTTCAGCAGTATGGCGAGTTCATCTTGGTCATAACTCCAGTCACCGCTATAGAAATCCTGGTAGATGCAGTCTCCCAGAAACATCACTTTGGTATCCGGGATATACACGATGCACGAATCCTGCGCGTGCACGCCGCCGACATGCTCAACGACACAGGTGATGCCGCCGAGGTCCATCTCGATCCGGCCGTTAAACGTGAACTCCGGAACCTTGAGCTCCAGATGATCTCTCGTCGGCATTTCGCGTTTGATCATGTCTCTGCAAAACTCGATTTCCTCTCCCGTCTCCACCCGCTCATCCAGCGAGGCGTCGTCCCATTTCAGCGTCTTCAAATATTTTAATTTTTTCTTTGTATCCTCATGGCTAAGGGTTGGTAAACCCATCGTTTTCATACCGAAAATATGATCCCAGTGCCAATGCGTAATGACCACGAACTTCGCGGGCGCGATATCCATGCTTTGCACGAGCTCCAGAAAATCCTTCGCATGCGCAGGCGAATTCCCCGAATCAATGATCAGACTGTAGTCGTCCCCGCAAACAAGTCCCAGCGTCGGGCGATCCGTCTCGGAAACATGCGGCATGTAGTACACTCGATTTGAAATCTTTTTTAACATGTAAAAATACCTTCTCTTCTTTGTTATTCAAATAAAAACGAAAAGCCCGCCAACAAAGGCAAACTCATCTTCATTATAACCCCTCCGTTGTCCGGCTAGCCAATCTCCTGTGAAGGCTCTCCGCATGGAGCTCCTTCGTCCGTGACCGTGATAACCCGCTCCACCCTTGGAGTATCAGCTGGAATTTTTCATGAAGAGCTTTCTGGGAGAGTAAGTCCGGTGTGGCTTACGCAAGAAAAAAACACCTTCAAAGAGTCA
This sequence comes from Paenibacillus chibensis, assembly GCF_004001045.1. Taxonomy (GTDB): domain Bacteria; phylum Bacillota; class Bacilli; order Paenibacillales; family Paenibacillaceae; genus Paenibacillus_AQ; species Paenibacillus_AQ chibensis. The sequence goes on along the minus strand of NZ_BIMK01000004.1, from coordinate 128,830 downwards.
TTCGCATCCCGTGATGCGGTCCTCTCTTGAAGGTGTTTATTGATGTCCCGAAGCCTAATCCACCAGTTCGTTGTTCAACTTTTTGTAAATGGCCGTCATCTGATCCCGGTCCTGCTGGGTAAGCTTTTCGAATACAACCCTTTTCAGCCTTTGCCCCTCCTGCGTCGCTCTTCTCAGCACTTCGACGCCTTGATCGGTAATCTCCAGATACACGATTCGCCGGTCCGACTCATCCACGCTCCGGACGGCCAATTTTTTCGCGACGAGCTTATCCGATAAATAACTGAGCGTAGGCGGGGTGAGCCCCAATATTCTCGCAATGTCCGAGGGACGGCTTTTTCCGTTTTGATTCAGATGGCCGAGCACAAGCACATGAGAGACGCCCAACTCCTCATTGAAGGTTTTATTCCATTGAACGATCAATTTATTCGTGAAATTTTCCATACTCTGTATAAGTTCAAAGATACTTTGTTCTTCCATAACGTCCTCCTCAAAAATAAACGACAGCCCCTGGTATACAAGAAGGGGCTGTCATCAATTTTACACGCTATTGGGCAGAGTATCCACCATCAATCACAAGCTCGGATCCCGTAATATAGGAAGAATCATCGGAAGCCAGGAACAATGCCGCATTGGCAATATCCATAGGTTGTCCCAGACGCTGCAGCGGCGTAGCCTGAATGAGCTGGCCCAGCAAATCCTGCGAAGTGCTTAAAGCCTTGGTCATCGGCGTTTCAATAATCCCCGGGAAGAGGGCGTTCACCCGGATGCCTTGACGGCCAAAGGCGGTCGAAGCCGCTTTGGACAAAGCGCGTACCGCACCCTTGGACGCTGAATAGTGGTTAAAGCCTTGGCCGATCATCGCTGTGTAAGAGGATATGTTGACGATCGAGCCTTTCTTTTGGGCTGCCATGTAAGGAGCGACATGCTTAATGCCCGCGAATGGACCAAAGCCGTTGATCGAGAGCATTTTCTGCCAATCCTCAATATCGATTTGGTCGTAGGGCTTCTCGGAAGAGATGCCTGCATTGTTGACGAGGATATCGATTTTGCCGAAGCGCTCGTTGACTTCCTTCGCCAGCTTCTCCCACTCTTCATCCGAAGCTACGTTTAGCCTCATTCCTTGAACATTGTGCTTCTGGCTTGCTTGCTCCAGTCCCAAATCATTGATGTCCGCAGCAATGACGATGGCGCCTTCATGCGCAAACAGATCGACCATGCATTCGCCGATTCCCGAAGCCCCGCCTGTCACGATGGCAACTTTACCTTCCAATTTTCCCATGTTCACATGCTCCTCGCGTTATTTTCTTTAATTCCACAAACCCGCTTGCTCAAGTTTCTTTTTGCCTTTAAAGGCGATAAATATGCAGACAATATTGATGATCATCATGAACCCGACGGCATACAGAACCGGAGTATAGCTGCCGGTATAATCGAATACGAACCCATAGGCAGGCAAAGCGACGATCGATGAGATCGCAAGCCCCAGGGAGGCGTTCGAGTAGATTTGGGGGTATTCCTTATTGCCGAACAGACTCGATGTAAGCGCTGGGCCCAACGTTCCGATCGAGGCAGATACGAGGCCGAACAACCCCACGGCGATCGATATGACAACCGTGCTTGATGCCGCGAACAATAGCAGACCGATGGACAGCATGCCCAGAATCATCGCTGCAATGGCCGTATTTTTGGCCCCGATTTTATCGCTGGCAAATCCGATCCCGAGCGAGCCGATCAGTACGCCGATCATGTTGATCGCCATCACGTTGCCTGCGAAGGAGACATCGAAGCCCTTGTTCATCAGGTACGTCGGAATGTGCATCGAAAAGCTTGCCGCCGATGTAATGAGGAAAAAGAAAGCGATTAGCGCATAAAAAGCAGATGATTTTTTCGCGGCGGATAAGGCGACTCCCTTGTTGTCTTCCCCTGCGCCTGCACTGCCGTTAGCGCTACCCGCGGCCTCCGTCCCATAAGGAAGCGTTTTCTTTTCTTGAGGCGACCTTCTGAGCAGAAGCAGCACGACGGGAACGACGATAATGATGATCGCAATCCCGACAATCATGTAGGAGGCACTCCAGCCTTGGCTGGCGATCAGGTTGCCGACGACCGGCTGAGCAATGGCGCCAAGCACGCCGCCTGCCGCACCCATGATTCCAAGCGCAAGGCCTTTGCTTTTTTTGAACCATTGATTGATCAAAACAGGTCCTGCGATGACGGTAATGAATACGCCGCCTACCGCCAATGGAATAGCCAGGATATACCATCCCCATACCGAATGCATCAACCCGAACAGGGCAAAGGCTCCGGCCTGCAGGATAATTGCGATGCTCAAAATAAACCGGGTATCGTATTTAGCCATTAATTTCCCGCCGATCGGCAAGAAGATCATGGTCACGATCGCCGAGACGCTAAAGTACAAGGACAAGCTGCCTACGCCTACCCCCAGATCATTCGAAACCTTCTTCAAAAAGAGACCCGCAGAATTATTGAGACCGGCTTTCCCCAAACCGACCATGATGCAAAGCCCCAGTAAAATCCACCAGGCATAGTGAATTTTCTTCTTGTTGTGACTCATAATGTTGTTCGTTCCCCCATTTCTAAAATCCGTCGCAGCATGCAGCCGCGCTTATTGCTGTGCCATTTTCATCAGTTGCTGAAAATCAGGAACGGTAGGGTTCGCGAGATAATGCCCGCCCTCAACCTGGATCGTCTGTCCGGTAATAAACTTGGCTTCATCGGAAGCCAGGAACAAAACGGTGTATCCGATATCTTCCGGTTCCCCGTGATACGGCAGCGCGTTATATTTCGCGAACATATCGAGCAGCTCCGCAGACATGTTGTTTTTGGCTGCCGGTGTCAAAATCAATCCCGGTGCAACCGCATTGCAGCGAATGTTGTTTTTGCCATATTGGGTCGCGATATATTTCGTAAGATTGACAACCCCTGCCTTCGAAGCGCCGTAGGCAACACGAATCGCATCGCTGGCGAATCCCGCCATGGAAGCCGTGTTGATGATCGAACCGCCGCCCGCTTGAATCATATGGGGAATCGCGAACCTGCTGCCCAGCAGCACGCTTTTCAGGTTGACGTTCATCAAGCGGTCCCACTCGTCCAAATCCACGTTAACGACATCCAGATCCTTCTTCAGGTTCGTCAGGCCCACATTGTTGAACAAAGTCGTGATTTTACCGTACTGCTGTACTGTGAATTCAACGGCTTCCTTAATGGAGGCTTCACTGCCGGCATCCAGAAATACGCCCACGGCTTCTCCGCCTTGCGCGTGAATCTGTTCAGCCGCTGCCTTTGCCCCGTCTACATTGAAATCGGCAATGACTACCCTTGCCCCTTCTTTCGCCATTAAGTTGGCAGTCGACAGCCCTATCCCAGAAGCGCCTCCCGTAATCAGCGCTACCTTGTCAATCATTTTCGCCATTGTTTCTGGCCCCTTTCTTGAAGACACTCAATATACTGGTAGTATACCTATTATTTAAATATATAAATATTAGGCGTCTAAATAATATCAGAATATGTATGCGGATGCAACGGGGAATTTGAATCTATTTCTGGCAGCAGTCCATTCTCAAATCGTGCCGCTACGGTTGTTCTATTGCGCCTTTTGTTATATCATCATGTCTAAGATTCTTAGGGACCTGTGCATATGAAGACCACGGAACCTCTACGGATGCACGCTTACGGAGCGTGGTATAATAGGCTTAACATGAATGAAGAGAATATAGGTGCGTGAACCATGGGAAAGAATCCGGAGTATATGGCCAAAGGAAAAAAACCGCTATATCTTAGCGTATACGATCAACTGTATAAAGAAATCATGAATGGTACATTCCCCGCGAACAGCCAACTGCCTTCGGAGCCTGAGCTGGCCAAAATGTTCGATGTAAGCAGGATGACATTAAGGCAGGCACTGTCTTTATTGCAGGATGACGGGCTCGTGAAAAGCTTTCACGGGAAGGGAAATTTCGTGACGGGGGCCCGGATCGAGCAGAGAAGCGTAGGTCTCGAGAAAATCGGAAATCCTATTCATAAGTGCCATACGGAAGAAGTCGATCAGATCGACATGAAGTTCAGACTGGATCTGGAGAGCGACTACACCAAGGAGGTTCTGAACCGGAACGCGGCCGCGGTCGTAGCCGTTGAGCGCTGGTATAAGAGTAAAGGGCAAGCGGTAGCCTTCGCGTTTACGTTCATGGCCATTGAGGCCGTATCTGAATTGAATCTGGACCTTCAAAACGAAGAACAGCTGCTGGATATGCTCGAGAATAAGGTATACGAGCTGGCCAACTCTGCAGCGGTGGAGGTCAAGCATTCGACCGCGATGAATGCCTCGACCCAAGAATTCGAGCTGGTAGGCGGCGAGGTCTGCGACTTGCTGCTGGAGAGCTTGTACATCAATGAACAGTACCCCATTGTATACAACAAGTTTTATATTCCTAAAGAATTTAGCCGGATGAAGATCAACGCGACGAAATAAATGCGATTTTGGACTATTTTTCAGTACTTTCATCATACATGTCAGGTACTTGCCAGGGCAGTGGAATCTCCGATTCGGAGGCCACTGCCCTTTTCCATAAAATTCAGTTGCCGCGGATGTTGCACCATGGTATTTTATATATGTACAAATTAGACAACTAATTATACAAGTAAATCATTCATACACGAAAGGGAGATGTAAAATGACGACATCCATGCCAAAAGAAACGCCGCATATCAAACCAGGGGGCGTCGAAATTGCTGAAACGATTCTTTTGCCGGGGGATCCTCTGAGAGCGAAATTCATTGCAGAAACTTATTTGGAGAATGCCGTTCAGTTCAACAACGTTCGCGGCATGCTGGGCTATACGGGGACGTTTAAAGGCAGAAAAATATCCGTGATGGGGACTGGCATGGGCACGCCAAGCATGAGCCTGTATTCCTGGGAGCTGATCCATGTGTTCGGCGTAAAAAACCTGATTCGCATCGGCTCGGCAGGCGCGATTCAAGATCATTTGAACCTGTATGACATCGTTTTTGCAATGGGTTCTGCAACCGATTCCAATTATGCACATCAGTACAACCTTCCGGGCCACTATTCGATTACGGCGTCGTTTGAGCTGCTGGAAAAGGCCAAGAAAATCGCCGACGCGCAAGGACAGAAGGTTCATGTCGGGAACGTCCTCTCCAGCGATATTTTCTATAACGCGGATCCGACGGCGCTGAAGAAATGGAGCGAGATGGGCATCCTGTGCGCAGAAATGGAATCTGCCGGCCTGTATTTGAACGCAGCCCATGCAGGCGTTAACGCCCTCTGCATTCTGACCATCAGCGATCATATTTTCAGACATGAGTCCACGACTCCAGAAGAGAGACAGACTGCTTTTACCAAAATGATGGAAATTGCACTGGAGCTTGCTTAATACATTCGAAGTACGAAAGGAACATAGCATATGGCTACGATAAGCGAACAACCACCGAAGACTGCTCCATCCTTTCATGCGAAAAAGGCTGTGCCTGTGATTCTGCTCTTTTTCGTGTTTGCTCTCATTATCGATAACTCATTCAAGCTGGTTTCGGTAGCGATCGCCGATGATCTGGGCATCTCGGCTGCCGCTGTCAGCTTGCAGGCATCCTTGGCGGGACTTGTCATTGGCATTGGCGCAGTGGTCTATGCCTCGTTGGCCGACTCCATCAGTATCCGGAAGCTGCTGAGCGCAGGGATTATTTTAATCTGTATAGGTTCAATCATCGGATTTGCGTTCCAGCATTCGTATCTGTGGGTTCTGACCGCGCGCATGATTCAGACGGCGGGCCTTGCCTCTGCCGAAACGTTATACGTCATCTTTGTCACGAAGCATCTGCCCAAGGAAGAGCAGAAAAGGTTCCTGGGATTCAGTACAAGCAGCTACTCGTTATCCCTGGTGATCGGCTCCCTGACCGGGGGATATGTCTCCACGTATTTAAGCTGGGCGATGCTGTTCCTGATCCCGCTGCTGTCCTTGATCCTGCTTCCCTTCATTCTTAAGTACCTGCCGAAGGAACAATCGCGCAAGAGCCACGTGGATTTCATCGGTCTGCTCCTCATCGCGGCGATTGCGGCGTCGGTCATGCTGTATTTAACGGATTTCAACTGGATCTTCATAGCGATTTTCGTCGTCGCTGCGGGATTATTTCTGGGCTATATCAGCAAGAGCACGAAGTCTTTCATTAGCATCGCTTTTTTTAAAAACAAACGGTTTGTATCCGTTCTCGTGATCGCCTTCGTGATCTATACGGTTCAATTGGGCTACATTTTCATTTTCCCGTTCGTGCTCCAAAAAATGTACGGGCTCCAGCTGGACACCATCTCGCTGCTGCTGATTCCCGGCTATGTAACGGCAGTGCTGGTCGGGGCGCTCTCCGGCAATATCGCGAAGGTGCTGACCAATAAGCAAGCGGTTTCCATTGCCATGATCCTTATCGCATGCAGCCTGGCTCTGCCGGCCCTGATCGGGGGCAGCTCGGTTATGGTCTATGTCCTCTCCATGCTGCTGTTCTCGGGTTCGTTCGCCTTCATGTACGCTCCGATGCTGGACTCCTGCATAAGCTCCATTCCGGTGGAAAAATCGGGAACGGCTATCGGGTTCTACAATCTGGTGCTGAACGTGGCCGTCTCGATCGGGATCGCCTATACCGCTTCGTTGATGGAAGCCGTATCGTTTGAAACCGTGTTATATATCCTTTGCTTGATTACTCTCTTTGCGCTCGCAATGTATTGGCTGCTTGTCGGCCGACTCACCGAGTCCCAATAGAGCATTCGAACGGTTAAGAAGCTGCTGCGGCAGCTTCTTTTTGCGTATCGGTCCGAGGTTGTTTTTAACGGATACCGCTGATGTATGAACGAACAAAAAGGCCTTCATCCCCATGAAACTCGGGACGAAGGCCGCTTAACTTATTTTATGAATGTATGGATTTACTTCGCGGAGCTCAGTTCTTTGCTCAGTCCGAGCGCTTTCGCTGTAGAAGCATGGATTTGGTTAACCAGCTCCGGGTTCTCCACAAGCTGCAGGCCGTAAGAAGGAATCATTTCCTTAATTTTCGGTACCCACGTTTTATGATGCTCAGGGAAGCATTTCTCGATGACTTCAAGCATGACGGAAACGGCGGTGGACGCGCCCGGAGAAGCGCCGAGCAAGGCCGCAATCGATCCGTCCGCGGCAGTTACGACTTCCGTACCGAACTGAAGCGTTCCTTTGCCGCCGGATACCGTATCTTTGATCACCTGCACCCGTTGGCCGGCGACCAGCAGATCCCAATCCTCGCTTTTGGCGTTCGGGATAAACTCGCGCAGCTCCTCCATGCGTTTTTCTTTCGAGAGCATGACCTGCTGAATCAGGTATTTGGTCAACGACAGGTTTTTGGCGCCTGCCGCCAGCATCGTGAATAGATTATTCGGCTTCACGGAACCGATCAGATCAAACATGGAGCCGGTTTTCAGGAATTTCGGCGAAAAGCCTGCAAACGGTCCAAAAAGGAGTGATTTTTTATTATCGATGAACCTTGTGTCCAGATGCGGAACCGACATTGGAGGCGCGCCAACCTTCGCTTTGCCGTATACTTTGGCATGATGCTGCGCGACAACCTCCGGATTGTTGCAGACCATAAACAGGCCGCTGATCGGGAAGCCTCCGATATGCTTTCCTTCGGGGATACCCGATTTTTGCAGCAGCGGAAGACTTCCCCCGCCGCCGCCGATAAAGACGAATTTGGCCTTATGGCGTTCGACGTTACCGCTTTCGACATTCCGTATTTTCAATTCCCATGCGCCATCGCCCGCGCGTTTGATATCATCCACGCTATGCTTGTAATGGACACCGACATTTTGATTTTTCAAGTGGCTGATCAGCATGCGCGTTAAAGCGCCAAAGTTAACATCCGTTCCGGAGTCGTTTTTCGTGGCCGCGATCGGTTCATTCGATGGACGGTCCTGCATAATCAGCGGGATCCATTCCTTCAGTTTGTCCGGGTTATCGGAAAATTCCATCCCTTGGAACAAAGGATTCTTCGACATCGCTTCAAAACGTTTCTTCAGGAACGCGACATCCTTCTCCCCCATCACCAAACTCATATGAGACAGCGGCATGATAAAATCCTGCGGATTGCGAATCAAATTGCTCTTGGCAAGATAAGACCAGAACTGCATCGAAACTTGAAACTGCTCATTCACATTGATCGCTTTGCTGATATCGATCGATCCATCCGATTTCTCGGATGTGTAGTTCAACTCACACAGTGCAGCATGGCCGGTTCCCGCATTATTCCATTCGTTGGAGCTTTCTTCGCCTGGGCTCGAAAGCTTCTCGAACACGGTGATTTTCCAGTCCGGCACTAATTCTTTCAGTAAAGTTCCCAAAGTCGCACTCATGATTCCGGCACCAATTAAAATAACGTCTGTTTCGGTTTGTCTGTTACTCATGTATACCGCCCTTACACGCTAATATTTGAAGAAAAGATGTTGGCGCTGCCATACAAGCCAGAGTACGACCTGGTCACACACCTTTTCTGTATGAATTATAACCTGCTCTTAGTATATCACTAATTGATACACTATTAAATAATAGTTATATCTCAATTAAGCGGCTGTAAAATGCAATAAGCGAACTGCTGCGCTGTTCACATGACGAAGGGGCACCCCCAAGGATGCCCCTACATAATTGATGCGATTGAAATTACATTGCTGTTAATCCGCCGTCGATGACAAATTCCGAACCCGTCGAATAGCTTGATTCGTCAGAAGCAAGGAAGAGCACCAGATTGGAGACTTCTTCGGATTGAGCCAATCTTTGGAGCGGAATATGCTTCGAGAATTCCTTGATCGTGTCGACTGCATCGCCTTGCGTAACCATCGGTGTTTCAATGACGCCCGGATGCACCGAGTTGACCCGGATACCCAGCGGTGCCAACTGAAGAGCTGCCGCTTTGGTCATTCCTCGTACCGCGAACTTCGTATCCGTATACCCTACCGCGCCGCCAACCAGTCCGTTCATGGATGAGATATTGACGATCGAGCCGTTTCCTGTCTTTTTCATCGAAGGCGCCGTTGCCTTCATGCCAAGGAATACCGAAATCTGATTGATATCCACAATTTTGCGATAATCTGCTTCCGTCATGTCAAAAAGCGATTTGCTCATGCTGATGCCTGCATTGTTCACGAGCACGTTGACAGGGCCGAATGCTTTTTCCGTTTCTGCCACGACATGATCCCAATCTGCTGCTTTCGTTACATCTTGTTTCACGAACTTCACGTTTTCACCCAACTCTGCTGCCAACGCTTGTCCGCCCTCTTCGTTGAGATCCGTAAAAACAACTTTTGCGCCTTCACTTACAAATTTACGCACATGGGATTCGCCCATCCCCCGTGCCCCACCTGTGATAATGACGACTTTGCCTGTTAAACGCTCCATTTGAAGGTCTCCTTTATTTCAAGCAGCTTAATTTAAGTTGCCTAATTTTTAGTACTCTGTTTAAAGTACTTTATTCAAATTATACTACAAACAAATTATTTTTCAATTCTTGCTGTCCGTACCCTATGAGCTTGTAATATTCTGTTCATTCCGCGTTCATATTGCAGCCGTATACTTTATCATGCAGCAGAGAAAGGGAGGCATGGTCATGAATATGGCATGGAAAGAAATCAGGAAGAGCAGAATAAAGTTTATTATTTTAGGCTCCATCATTTTTCTGGTTAGTTTGTTAACTTTTATTATATCCGGACTCGCAAATGGCTTATCCCGCGACAATGCGGCTTTAATCAAGGATCTGCCCGACGGTCATTTCTACATGAATAACCAAGCCAACGAAACCTATAATCTTTCTAAAATAGATCCCGCTGTGCAAAAGCGCGTCTTGCAGGAACATCAGGATGCCGCTGCACTGTCCATTCAGATGGGATTCGTGAACGATGCGGAGGACAAGCAGCATGGAGTTGCTTTCGTGACCTCCACCGAATCGAAGTGGTTCGCGAACGTAAAGCCGGGAGAAATTGTCCTGGATCGTTCCTTAGAGAAAGATGGCATTCACGTCGGGGATGTATTAACCAACAATCAGTTCAGCGGTACATTTAAAGTCATCGGATTCGCGGATCATAAGAAATATAGCCATTCCCCCGTAGCCTACATCCACATGGATAACTATAAGGAGATGTACCGCGTGAATACGATGCAGCTGCTTTTCATTCCGGGGCAGGATGAACCGCAGTCCATCGATGGACTCCAATCTTTTTCAAATCATCAGTTTCTGAACACCATCGCAAGCTATAACGCAGAACAGATGTCCCTGAATATGATTATTTGGTTCTTGGTCGCCATTAGCGGCATGTTGTTTGCAATTTTCTTCTATATGATGAATGTGCAGAAGATCGGACTATACGGGATTTTGAAAGCAATCGGCGTAAAAACACGCACACTATTCCGGATGATGTGGGCTCAAATGTTCTTCATCACCGCTATCGCACTTGTCTTATCCATTGCACTCAGTCAGGGCTTTAATTTAATTGCGCCTGAAGGCATGCCTTTTAGCCTGACGATGGGGACAACCCTGCAGCTGTCGATCCTGTTCTTCATCATTGGATTTATCGGGGCAACGCTCTCTGGTCTCCAAATTCGAAAAGTCGAGCCGCTACAGGCCATACAGCAAGGAGATATCTGATATGACTACCTTCACGATACAAGACGTCCGGAAAACTTTTACGAACGGCGAAGTCAGCGAACAAGTATTAAAAGGAATCCATCTGGGCCTGCAGCAAGGGGAAATAACGGCTCTCGTCGGAGCTTCAGGCTCGGGGAAAAGCATGCTTCTGACGATCGCAGCCGGACTACAGCATGCATCTGGCGGACAAATTCCTTTCGAGGGCCAGGACATGACCGGCATGACGCAAGAAGAGATTCGCAAAATACGCGCCAGCCAGTTCGGATTTATTTTTCAATCATCCCATCTCGTGCCCTTCCTCACCGTAGAAGATCAGCTGATGCTGATGCTTGATGTGTCGGAGACCCGCATGAGTAAACGCGAGCAAAAAGAGGAAGTCATGAAGATCCTCAAGTGGGTCGGAATGGATCATCGCAAAGACGCCTATCCAGCCTCGTTGTCGGGCGGCGAGAAGCAGCGGGTTGCGATTGGCCGCGCCATCATCCACAAGCCGAAAATGCTGTTTGCCGATGAGCCGACCGCAAGTCTGGACTCCACCAGATCCAGGGATGTCATGACCCTCATCCGTAAATTAACGAAAGAATTCAACATTACAACCTTACTCGTGACACATGACGAAGAAATGCTCTCTTATGCAGACCGTATCGTCACGATGAAAGACGGATTGATTGTGCAATCGGGGATGTAGGGGCCCCCTTAGGAGACGTTTCGCAACATGAATTTCTAGGCATGGTACGCCTTGGCCAGAAAATCCGCATCACAATTCAAAAAAAGAAGAACCACTCCTGTGAGAGGAAGTGGTTCTTCTTTAAGTTGGAGGCCGGCAATGGTTCGTCATATCCTTATTTGCCCCAAATTGAAAGGCACCCCATAGGGTGCCTTTTTAATCAAGGCTACCGTGCTGCTAACACATCTTCCTCTTCGTCGCTGGAAGCGGCTTGGATAGCGCCATATGCCCAGTACCCTTCCGCTACGTCGTTCCACTTGGCAGCGGCAACGGCGCTCGGCTCGCGTCCGAGAAGCTTGTTCAGCATGACGACCGCTTCCGCGCGCGTCAGCGGGGAGTCGGGAAGGAATTTGCCGCTTTCATAGCCCTTCATGATTCCGGCGGTCTGTGCCTTGGCAATAGCTGCTTCCGCCCAATGACCTTTCGTGTCCGGAAAGGCGGCTTCTCCCGCAGCTGACTGCCCGATGAATCTGCAATGCTATCAGGCCATGTCCGCCAGCACTCTGCCAAGCCGGTCTAACTGCTGTTCGTTGGCTTCTAAGCAGATCGGCTTAGCTTGTTCAAACTCCTCTTTTATCTTGAAAAGCTGACGGAAGGTGACCATGGTGCGTCCCTCGAAATCTTCAAAAGTAGCTGTTATCCGAAACTCATGGCCGGATAAATGATCCAGAACAATCCGCTCGAACGGCATCACTTCAACAAAGACGTTATGGTTCGGGTAATCTACGCCATCCGGTCCGTGCATGGTGAATTTCCACGCGCCTCCCGGCCTCACATCGCATTCGTAAAACGTATGCGTGAAGCCTTTCGGCCCCCACCACCTGGCTAACAAGTCAGGGGTTGTCCAGGCCCGAAATACGAGCTCCCGCGGAACATCGAACTCTCGCGAAGCAACAAGTTCAGTTTCAGCTCTGGTCAATATTCATGCCTCCCCTTCCAATACCTTGCCCAGCGTATCCAGCATGATGTTTGTACCGTGTTCCCGTACTTCCGGCGTATCGTGTCCGTCAAAGAACGCACCTTGCTCCGTGAAAATCAGCTTCGTGCCGCCCTCCATCTGGATCAGTTCGACCGTTGTTATCGAGACGGAGATGCGAGTACCGTCCGAATCCAGGCTGTACGTATAGACAATGCGCTGCTCTGGCACAAGCTCCTGATAGATCGCGTCGAAGGTAAAGACCGGCCCTTCCGGCGGTCCGCCGCTGCTGTATTCCCGTCCGCCAACCCGGAACTCGAAGATGTCCGGCTTCGAATACCACTTGGCTTTGGCAACGGGATCGGACCATGCTTGATACACGCGCTCCGGTGAAGCCGAATACATCCGCTCGATGACAAAGGTTGCATGCTTAACAAATCGTTCGTTCATTGTTTTTCCTCCTTAGGTTTCGGCATTCCGCTCTCCTCGGCAAGAAAGTCGCCCAGCAGGTCCAAATGTCGTTCCCAACTCGTTTGCCGCTCAATAACAGGCTTTTCGAATCCCTGCTTCATCGCTCGCAAAAGGCTGGTGAAATCTTCAACCGTTAATTCCCTCTTGCCCTGCATAAGCTTCGATACATGTCTGAGCTGTTCCAATAGTTTCTGCTGCTGTTTGATCTGCTCTTGGATTTGGTTGATCTGCAGGTCCACAATCTCAAGCGGACTGATTTGCCCGCCCGTTACGACCGACTTAATCTCCTCGAGGGATAACCCCAGCTCCTTAAGCGATATGATCTGGTGCAAACGCGACAATTCCGATTCATTGTACAGCCTGTGGCCGGATTCCGTCTGTCCCGACGGAGAGAACAACCCGATCTGATCATAAAACCGCAAGGCTCGTACGGTAAGACCCGTCAGCTTGGCGAGGTCCCCGATCTTCCAATTTGTCTTCATTACCATCTCCACTCTTCGACGCCAGCTATTTACCGGTAGCTCTATTTTAAAACATGACGTTACGTAAGGTGCAAGCAACATTGTGAAGCTCAAACGGAATTTTTTTGCGTCAACGGATTTCGGATGCTAACACCTTACGTATTTTCGTTTAAAACCGAGCTGTCCTTTATCGACCGCCTTTTGAATGTTAACGGAAGCGTTCAAAGATTTGCTTTTGGCACCGTGTCCAACTTCCACCGGACCTACTTCCTTTGCGATCTCGACCGCCTTATCATGAAGCGGCAGATAGGACACCGCCACGGTGTATATGAAATTGTTCATCGCGTATTTCGTGCGTTCAGGGGCATCATGAATCGTATTTTTTACAAGCTCCAGCATACCGGCTATTTTCTCTTCGGAAAATTCACGGTCCGGGCGATTGCCGAGCAGCCAGCAGTAACAGCTCCAGCCCGCCGACATCTTCAGCTCTATGCCGCTTGCGATCCACTTATCGGAAACTTCTTGCGCAATGTCCGTTTCTGCCAGAGTTACGGCTACCACATAATCCGATAGCATATAAAAATAAGCTCCATTCATCCACCGTTCAAAATCCGCCTCGGACATTGCTTTCGGATCAGCGATCACCCCTGCAAAATACATCGCATCGTAATTCCCCGTGGCGTAAAGCTGCTCAGCCAAGGGCTGGTTGCGTTTAATTTTCCTGAAGATGGGCTTCATCCCGCCTGTGGCTACGCCAAAAAGAGGCTCGCGCGCCCCGTTGGATTGGTACATCCTTTTGGTGCGTTCCTTACCGAGAGCCTCAAGCTCTTGCATGACCATGTCTACATTCATTATTCACACTTCCTTTTGAATAGCTTGTCTTAGGGATTAGGCTTCTTTACATGAATATATCACAGAACAGCATTCATCCAATGAAATCAGTAGCGATTCAAAACTTACAGCCTCCCGCTCCGTTTCCATAGGAGATTGCCGATATTTTCGCCATATTGCGTTTACTTCAAATTTCCTCTTGCTGAATAATACCTATCCTGCTATTATGAAGAAGCATGATTTTTGGAAAGCGAATATTCAACTACATTTAGGATCTTTCCAAGCAGATAATCTTTGACCACTTCCAATCAGAAGTTAAGGCCATACGGACAGCCGGGTCAAATGCCGATTGGCAACTTTCGTTGCCTTATTGATTGAGTTAAAAGCTCAAATTTTATAAGTTGGTTACTTTACAACCAGTGCATACGCACACAACTTGTGAAACGGTCAATAAGAGTGGTAAAAGTAATTATTTGCTATATAGACTCTGATCCTAACATGATATATTTGAATATTAAGCGCCTTTCCGTAAAACGCTGCGTTTTATGGCTGACTGACGAGCACGCAAGAGGTTTGTCCGGTCATGATGCTTTTTGGGACGATCTTATTATTTGACTATATCAGAGCAAGTGTGATGCGCATAACGCGTGTTTCGCTTGCTTTTTTTGTTGCCGTTTTTACATTTGAAAAAAATCTAATTCGGAATAGGGGATTGAAAAATGGGAAAAGCACTTGTCATCGGCGCCGGCGGCGTAGCATCTGTAGCCATTCATAAATGCGTTCAAAACAGCGAGGTATTCGAAGAAATCTGCATCGCGAGCCGTACCAAATCCAAATGCGATGAGCTGAAAGCGAAATTGGACGGCGGCAAAACCAAAATTACAACTGCGCAGGTCGATGCCAACAACGTCGATGAGCTGATCGCGCTGATTAACGAAGTTAAACCGGATATCGTCATGAACCTGGCTCTGCCTTACCAGGATTTGACCATCATGGATGCTTGCCTGGCAACCAAAACACACTATATGGATACAGCAAACTATGAGCCGGAAGATACGGCGAAATTTGAATATAAATGGCAGTGGGAATACCGCGAGCGCTTTGAAAAAGCAGGCATCACCGCGCTGCTCGGCAGCGGATTCGATCCGGGCGTAACCGGCGTATTCTCCGCTTATGCACTGAAGCACTATTTTGACGAAATCGAATATATCGACATTTTGGATTGCAACGGCGGGGACCACGGTTATCCTTTCGCAACCAACTTCAACCCGGAGATTAACATCCGCGAAGTGTCCGCGAACGGACGCTACTGGGAAAAAGGACAATGGATCGAAACGAAGCCGATGGAAATCAAACGCGAGTACAACTTCGCTGAAGTCGGTCAAAAGGACATGTACCTGCTGTACCATGAAGAGCTCGAATCCCTTGCGCAAAACATGCCTGGTCTGAAACGCATCCGTTTCTTCATGACCTTCGGCCAAAGCTACCTCATGCACCTGAAGGCGCTTGAAAACGTAGGCATGACGTCCATCGAGCCGATCGAATACGAAGGCAAACAAATCATTCCGCTTCAATTCCTGAAGGCTGTGCTGCCGGATCCGGCTTCCCTGGGACCTCGCACGGTGGGCAAAACGAACATCGGCTGCATCTTCAAAGGGAAAAAAGACGGCCAAGACAAAACATACTACGTCTACAACGTGTGCGACCATCAAGAGTGCTATAAAGAAGTCGGCTCGCAAGCCATCTCCTACACAACCGGCGTTCCAGCCATGATCGGTGCGGCCATGGTCATGACCGGCAAATGGAATAAACCGGGCGTATTCAATATCGAAGAATTCGATCCGGATCCATTCATGGAAGAACTGAACAAATGGGGTCTCCCATGGGTAGAAGACTTCAATCCGGTGCTGGTTGACGCTCTGCCTGAAGAAACGAAAGAGCCGGAGCTCGTTCGTTAATATGCGGTTCGAGGAGTTACCGACACCCTGTTTCGTCGTCGATGAAGCACTCATCGAGAAGAATCTGAACATATTGAACGGCGTTATGCAGCGTACCGGAGCCAAGATCGTGCTGGCGCAAAAAGCTTTTTCCATGACCGCCATGTATCCCCTCATCGGGCAATACTTAAGCGGCACCACTGCGAGCGGATTATTCGAAGCACGGCTGGGACACGAAGAAATGGGCAAGGAAAATCACGTCTTCGCCCCTGCCTATCGTGAGGATGAAATGGATGAGATCGTGTCCATTTGCGACCATATCATCTTCAATTCCTTCTCCCAGCTGGAAAAGTACAAAGCCAAAGCTCTTGCTGCAGGCAGAAAAATCGGCCTTCGCATCAATCCGGAATGTTCGACGCAGGTAGGACATGAAATCTATGATCCCTGCTCGCCGGGCTCCAGATTCGGCGTGAAACGCGAGGATTTCCGGCCGGAACTGCTGGAGGGCGTGACGGGGCTGCACTTCCATACCCTGTGCCAGCAGAACTCGGACGATCTGGAGACCACGCTGAATGCGGTCGAAGACAAGTTCGGGCCATGGCTGCCGCAAATGGAATGGATCAATTTCGGCGGCGGTCATCATATCACGAGAGACGATTATGATATTCCGAGACTCGAAGCCTGCATTTCGCGGATGCAGAATAAATACGGCTTGGAGGTCTACCTTGAACCCGGTGAAGCCATCGCGCTGAATGCGGGCTACATGGTCACCTCCGTGCTGGATATCCATAAGAACGGCATCGAGATTGCGATCGTGGACACATCAGCGACCTGCCATATGCCGGACGTGCTGGAAATGCCGTATCGTCCGCCGCTGGTCGGCTCGGGCGAAGCCGGCGAGAAGCCGTACACCTATCGGCTCGGCGGTCCGACCTGCCTGACGGGCGATGTCATCGGGGACTATTCCTTCGACCAGCCTCTGAAGAACGGAGACCGATTGGTATTCGAAGATATGGCGATCTACTCCATGGTCAAAACCAACACCTTCAACGGCATGCCGCTGCCGGCCATCGCCGTGCAGGACAAAGACGGCAATTGCCGCGTCGTGCGCGAGTTCGGTTATCAGGACTTCAAGACGAGACTCGCTTGATTGCAGCGCGATATCTATAACGACAAGTTCAGGGCCACCCTTCGCGGGTGGCCCGTTTTATATTCAGGCTTTATCAATATAAATAAACTTCCTATCTACCAAGTAGAGAATTTATCCGTTAAACAATTTATCTTCAATAATTGGTGCTGGTCTTTCTTTTATTTCAATATTTTCATCATTTTTCATGATGTTCATCGGTATTGAGTCTAAATATTTATATTCTTCAACACGTGAGGGGTTACTTTTCCATATGCCGTCCCCATTCTTTATGAACGTTTCCTTCTTCACTAACATTCCATTGCTTTCATCAATTGTCACTACGTCCTTGCGGTCTTTCAATTCAGAAACTGCCGTTTTATAACCACTTTTAGTAAGTGAATCCTTACTTTCAACCCAGTCTTGTCCTGTTACCTGTTGTTTTTGTTCCTCCAAAAGCGAAATTTTAAGCACCCGCTCATTTTCTTTAGAGAGATTCTCAGGTAGTGTCCACGTACTTCCTGTCATTTCATTGGTAGTAAAATCCCGGCCGATTGAAGTTACTTTGCTTCCTTTCTCACTAATAATAATTTTGCTTTGTAAAACACCATTCACATAATCTTCGCTTACTTCAGTGAGGTTTGCTTTATCTCGAATACGAATCGTGTAAGATTGAACAGAGGGATCGTCACCATACGTAGTCACCTTGATGTATTCCAGGTTTGTTTTAGTTGCATTTTCTGCAGCACTAAGAACTTGACTTTGTGCACTAACGACAGAGTCATGGGAAGACAACATGATAGATCCACCCAAGATTGCTATACCCAGAGGAACAGCAGCAATGGTTATCACTTTCTTTTTCTTCATTTTCATTTCCTCCCTTAATAAGCGCTCATGTTCCATCCATTTGCATAACCACTTATAAACGTATCGGCACTAAGAATGGTCCAGGCATTTGGATTACATACCGCCGCACGTAATTCGTCATTATAGTCTCCCTTTACGTAGGTACCTGGAGCCATAGTTCCCACTTGACTATTTAAATTGGGGCAAGCGAAGTTGTAAATATTATTTTGCCTTTTTACTACTGCATTTGTTGCATAATTATAATTCCAAGTGCCGCCTCCACCGGTGTTCATCCATGCCATGTAGCCTTTGGCCGCATTTGCGTAATATCCAATTGAACCGTCTGGATAATAATTTTGATCCCACTCTAATCCTCCATTTGAAGTTGGTGGACAGCTGGCGCCTGTACCTGCTACTGGACAGTAATTAACAATATCTTCCCCTTGGGTAACTTGAGCTATTACGGGGTAGGATGTGCCAGGCCCACTTCTCACATTCAAGCCTGCTGCTTTAACATCAAAAACACTCGTGTTTTTGGCGTCAAATGCGTGTGTAGATAATATCCATTGAAGATTAAGTATCGAAAAGAATAGCATAAAAAATAGAACTACTTTAAATAGTTTGGTTTTGTTCATGCAACACACCTCCGCTAAATTTTATTTTTGTTACCTTTTAAAAATTAATAATCCCTCCATTCTGTTATGAATTGTGTTTTTAAAAAAATGAGGTTCTCTGT
This sequence comes from Paenibacillus chibensis, assembly GCF_004001045.1. Taxonomy (GTDB): domain Bacteria; phylum Bacillota; class Bacilli; order Paenibacillales; family Paenibacillaceae; genus Paenibacillus_AQ; species Paenibacillus_AQ chibensis. The sequence goes on along the minus strand of NZ_BIMK01000004.1, from coordinate 110,102 downwards.
ATAAAACGTTTTAAAAAATGGGAATGTTACATATATTTTTGAATTAATTGTAACTCTTCTAATACAGTAAAACGATCTTTGAGCTTGGAAATTCATGATCCTGGATTTTAAAAAGCCTTTCTCTTTGAATATTATATCAAGGACTTACTGCCTGAGTGCAGCTGGTAGTTGGCAGCTATGAATTGCATGTGGTTGAAATATATACTGACTCATATTGAATAATAAGAATCAATACAGCATGTAACATGAATTAGGGGAGTGTGCGATGTTAACTCGGGGAAAGCTGCTTGGAGATATCATGGAGGGTTTGGGACAACTAAATTTTGTCCTTCAAACCAGAAACAGATTAGGGCTCTACGATTTGAACAAGTGTTGCGAGGATTTCATCAAGGATTTGCTGAATCTAATTTATGGTTATAACCTTTCTAACTTGAATGAAACGAGATCTAACGAACCGGGATTAGACCTGGGCGACGAGTTTTAGAAACTGGGCATTCAAGTAACTACTGATAAAAAGTCAGCCAAGGTTAATCATACCCTGGAAAAAATAACCGATAAACAAAAATCACGATATGACCGATTCGTGATTCTCATTCTTGGCTCTAAACAAAACAGTTATGACGGGATTAACATCGAGTTGGCTGCTGACCTTCATTTTGTTGCCGAGAATGATATTTGGGATTTTATTGATTTAGAGAGAGCAATCGTCACTCTTTCTCTCGCTAAGATTAAGGTTATATATGATTTTCTGCAAAGCGATTTGATTAGGATATATAGCGATTTAGACGTTGGATACACACCTTCTGGAGAGTCGACATCCATGTTAGACCAACTGGAGCCAAGACCTGAAAGAAGGTACACTGGTTGCAGCAGTTTAATTGCTTTTGTCAATGAAAAGCAAAATGTCAATTTAGAGATTGAGGATAAGGATGTAGCATATCAGACATTTTATGCTCAACTTGCAGAGTTGCCGAAAATTACGAGGGAGTTTTACTTCGCCAATCTTGACCGGTCTGAATATCTTGCGAGTTGGGAATCTTATGGAGTCAGAGAACCTTTATTAAGGCGAGTACTTAATATTTCTAAAACACGGTTCCAGGAAGAATTAAAGTTACTTGAAGCATATCATCTCGCTTCTTTGAACGAGTATGATGATGACCTCTGGATCATATTGAATGGGTCATTTAACAAGGAACCTGTTTTAGTTGATATGATAGAGTATATTGAGGAAAAGGGTTTCAATGAAAAACAAATTTTTGTTGATTTAGATTTCACATGTTTCAGTTGAGGGATTTTATTATTCAAGGAGCGTAAAGGGCGCAGATGCCTATTTCGCTCCTTTTCATTTTCTCGCAATGATGCTAAGATGAGAAGCATAAAACCTTCTTAATAATACAGTCCCTAGCACGCGCTCATGGGACGTCACATGCTTTGATGAAATACACTTTACAAGAGCGAACCTTTTTTTGACTCTCCTTATCGGAGTCAACATGCCAAGCTTTTTCTGGGCTAGAGGTTTCTGTTGTAAGGTGTTTTTTTGTGCACCTGACCACAACCCACGATTCTAATAAGAGGAGAGATGAAACATGCATGAAACTAAAAGCAGGAAGACGGAGGGGAAGAAGCCTTTGATTCGAATGTATCGACCAGAAAATCCTTACAGGAGCCATATTCCGTTTTACATTCCTCGTTAAACTCTCCATAGCCTTCGATCGACGTGATATCGGAAGAATGAATTTCAAGAATTTTGTCAAAAAACAACTCATGGCATTCCATGAACTGTTCCGGGTTCAATTGATCTGCGACAAAACCATCCGGCGTCATGCATACTTTTTCAGAAAGTATCGATTTAATGATATGATCCTTACCCATCGTTATCTTCCTTCCCCTTATTCATTCGGAGTCATCAGATGCGCATCTGATATAGAATAAGATTACCAGTGGGAACTCGTGGCATATAGGCAATGAATATCTTAAACGAACTTTACACTAAATAACCGCGCCATACTCCCTTGCGTTACAAATATTCTCGTTTATACATCAAGGTAATTTGATCCGCGATATACTCAGCGCTATACTCCGTACCATCCTTAATCCACCACATAATAACCCCCAGAAGGGATGAAGAAACGATATCAACCGAGGCCACGCCCTTGGCGGAGTTGATGTTTCTTGCTTCCCTGCGTTTTTCGATCGTGCTTTTCAGCAGATTGGACAAATGCTTTTTGAAGCCTGGATGCTCAACCAATACAGCGAAAACCTGCCGGTATTCATAAAAATAACTTAAGAACGTAACCAACTGCTCCTGCTCGCTTTCGCTCTTCAGTTGTAATAGCGGTTCCACTTTCATGGACAAGTCATCAAAGATTTCGTGCACGATCTGGCGCAGCAAATCGTTCAGATCCTCATAATGCAAATAAAACGTGGCGCGGTTCAGCTCTGCACGTTTGGCAATTTTTTGGACGGTCAATTGGGAAATTTCCGGATGATCGGCCAGTAATGAAAAAACGGCATCTTTCAGCATCTTTTTTGAGCGCAGGGCTCGTGGATCGATTCTTTTATGTTCAGGCATGCCATCCCTCGATTATCGTTTATTTGTCACTTCATCAACCCATTTGCGTCTTTTGTCGATTAGTCGACATTTTCGGCAGAATTGCAAATGGGAAACTCTCTTCAATACTGATATGATATATTTTATTGACACTGTGTTGAAAAAGCAATGAGGAGAGGAACGCATTTATGCAGGAAGACATAAAGAAATTCAACAAAGGAATCTTACTCACGATTTTAATCTTGGGTTGTTTCTTATCCACGCTCAACCAGACGCTATTAAACGTCGCCTTGAGCAGTCTGATGAATGTATTTGATGTCACGGCAGCAACCGTGCAATGGATTTCAACCGGCTTCATGCTGGTCAACGGGATACTGATCCCGATTACGGCCTATCTAATGAAACGCTTTACAACGCGGCAGTTATTTATAAGCGCCATGGGGTTTTTATTGATCGGCTCAATCATTTGCGCGGCTTCGCCAAGCTTTACGGTGCTCTTATTGGGACGGATGATCCAAGCTGCCGGCGCAGGGATCGTCATGCCGCTCATGATGAGTGTCGTGCTCACCATCTTCCCGGTTGAAAAGCGCGGCAGCGCGATGGGACTGCTTGGACTGGCGATGATTTTTGCTCCTGCCATCGGACCGACGCTCTCGGGATTTATCGTCGAATACCATTCTTGGCGCTGGTTATTTATCGGTCTTGTCCCGCTTGTCGCCATTGTGATCGTACTCGCCTTCAAATATCTGGTGAATGTATCCGAAACGTCAAAGTCGAAGCTGGACGTATTCAGCGTGTTATTATCAACCGTCGGATTCGGACTGATTTTATATGGCTTCAGCAGTGCGGGCAGTAAAGGCTGGGACGATGTCACAGTCATCTTGTCCTTGGCGATCGGAATCATTGTGACGGCTGTATTCTGTATTCGGCAGATGAAGTCCGATGATCCGCTGCTCAACTTGTCTGTCTTCAAAAATAAAGTCTTCACGCTAACGTCCATCATTAACGTATTAGTCACGATGATGATGTACGCAGATATGATTTTGCTGCCGATTTATCTGCAGAATGGCCGTGGTTTTACAGCGTTTGATGCAGGACTGCTCTTGTTGCCGGGCGCGCTTGTCAATGCGCTGATGTCGCCCGTCACCGGCAAGCTGTACGACCGCTTCGGCGCGAAGCCGCTATTCATCATCGGTTTGCTGTTCATTATTCCATCCATGTGGGCGGTCACCGATTTATCCGAATCGACGACGTATATGTACTTGATGGTTCGTACGATTTGCCTGCGCATTGGACTCAGCTTCATCACCATGCCGCTCAATACGGCCGGACTTAATGCGCTGCCCAAACAACTCGGTACGCATGGTACGGCGGTGAATAATACCGTCCGCCAAATTGCCGGTGCCATCGGTACCGCTGTCGTCATTACAATCTATACCGTGCAGTCCAAAAGCCATGCAGCTGCCGTCATGCAGAGCGATCCTTCCACGACCGGCAAGCTTCTGAAATCTCTGGCATCTATTTTAGGGGCAAGCGACGCTTATTACTTTATGATGATTCTAGCCGCTGTCGCGTTTGTAATCACCTTGTTCATGCCGATGAAAAAAAAGAGCATGGTTGGAGGAAAGGAAATGTAGTCTGAAGGAAAAATATACCTTCGATATGATACAAATAAGCCAGCCCCTCTCGATCATTTTTCTCGGAGGGGCTTTCCATGTACATTCCATAATATAGTTTCCTTATTGCCGCATCAAAATTTTTCCCACCCGAATATCGGCCTCAACATCTTGCGAATCCCAAAAGCAAATACGGTCATTCCCGTCCATGAGCTGCGCTTATTCTGGATGTATTGATCGTTGATGATATATGTCCGAGTGGAAGTAGGGCTCTTCAGACCAAACTCTTCCCACTTCGCTGGATCATTCGAATCTCCGAGCCTTATAAGCATATTCGCCGACTCGCTATTTATTTTAGCTGGAATTTGCTCGTAAGCTCGGGTGATTTGTGCATGAAATTCGTCGATCGGATTACCGCTGACAAGGCTCTCCAAGTGGATGCTTTCACGAAGGTATGAAGCGTATGCCAGATGGTCAGCCCAGAACTTATCGATATAAAAAAGCCGTACCCGCTGCTCCGAGGGACTCATCGGCTTCCTGCCTTTCAAAATTGCAAGCCGCTCCTCGTATAGAATTCGTCTCTGATCCTCCACCATATCCGAATAACAGTTCAGTTCCTGCTGAATATCGAAGTTTTGGCCCATGACAACACGCTGAATATGCGCGATTTTGCTGCGGAGCTCCGGGTCTTCGAGAGCCTCGTCCTGCTTGTGGGCGCGAACTGCTTTATGGATGCGGAACCGCAGCAACAACTCGTCCTCCAGGCTTACGAAAAATACGGAAGCTCCAGGGTCGCCTTGGCGGCCGGAACGTCCGCGCAGCTGGTCGTCGATCCGTACGCTTTCGTTTACATGCGTACCCATCACGTACAACCCGCCCAGCTTGGCGACAGCTTCTGCTTGCGTGGGGTTGCCGCCGCCGAGCCGAATGTCGACACCGCGTCCCGCCATATTCGTAGACACCGTCACGGCGCCGATTTCTCCGGCTCTGGCGATGACCTCGGCTTCCTCTGCATCGTTTTTCGCATTCAGAACATGGCAGGGTACGCCTGCAGCGGCCAGCGCTTCCGCCAGCATGTCTGACTCCTCAACGCTTGATGTACCAATGAGAATCGGCCTTCCCGCCCGATGGACGGATGAGATTTCACGTACAACCGCCTTTAGCTTCGCTTCTTTATGGGTATAAATCCGGTGCGGATGGTCGATCCGGATATTTGGCCGGTTCGGCGGAATCCGTACGACCTGCAGTGCATAGATCTCTTCGAATTCCATGGCGGAAGCGTACGCGGTAGCCGTCATCCCACAAATTTTCGGGTACAGGCTAATGAAATGTTGAAGGGTGATCGTTCCGAGAATTTTCCCGCCGGCTTTCGAGTGCAGCCCTTCTTTGGCCGCAAGCGCGGCTTGCAGTCCTTCCGGCAAATGCCTGTTCTCCGCCACGCGGCCGGTATATTCGTCGATCAGCTCGATTTTGCCGTCCCGGACGATGTAATCGACGTCTTTTTTCAGTAATGTTTCCGCATGCAGCGCGCAATTTAACGATGATAACAAATCACTATGATGGCTATCGTACAAATTACCGCATCCCAGCAGTGATTCCGCTTTTAATGAGCCCGCTTCATTTAAATATACATTCCGTTTGAACTCGTCAAAATCGTAATGCTTATCTTGCTCGAGCTGCCTAGCCACATCTGCGAAGCGAATTCCGTCATTGCCGGACGAATCCGGTTCGCTAGCGATGACTAGCGGCACCCGTGCTTCGTCGAGAAGCAGTGAATCCGCCTCGTCAACGATGACATAGTGGAACGGACGATGCACGGTATCGGCTTCGCTTAGTGCGATCGTGTCGCGCAGATAATCGAATCCCGCCTCTTTAGCCGTAACATAGGTGATATCCTTGGCGTATGCTTTCCGTTTCTCGAACAGGCTCATGCCTGCTTGAACCGAGTCTACCGTTAATCCTAGGAAACGATAGATCGGGCCCATCCACTCCGCATCCCGATTGGCCAAATAATCGTTAAACGTCAGCACATGAACGCCTTCGCCGGTCAGCGCATTTAGATAAGCAGGCATGACAGCAGAGAGCGTTTTCCCTTCACCCGTATGCTGCTCGATCACATATCCCTCGTGCATAGCGATGGCAGCCATGATCTGGACATCGTAAGGCTGTAATCCGAGCTTTCTCTTCGCTGCCTCGCAGACTAACGCATACGCATCGACAAGCAGCTCGTCCAAAAGCGTACCCGATGCTGCTTCATTTTGCAGCCGGAGGGATTCCGCTTGCAGCTGCCCATCGCCCCATGCTTCCAAATTCCGTTTCCTGATGAGCTCCGTTTTGTCCCGATAGACTTTCAGCTTATTCTGGTTATCGTAGTCTTTGAATTTTTGCATCAACTTGACGGCTATATTCATCGGAATTTGCTCCCTCCCATTAAGTGCCGTTATAGGATATATATAACATTATACTGTCGCAGTACTTTTTTGCCAGCTATGGAAAATATACGGCATGCTTGCCGCATGAATATCCAGTCCATTTTGACAAATAAAATGAGAGCGTAGTAGATTCTATTTATACGAACTCTTTAATTGGGGGGGCCTATGAGAAGAAAAAAATTACAAATTTACATATCGTCTACCTTCAACGATCTTATTGAGGAAAGACACACCGCTGTTGAAGCTATACTTCAAGCGGGTCATATCCCTGCTGGAATTGAGCAATTTTTCAAGGAAAGTCCGATGAACATGAGAAAGAGATGGATTGACGAGTCCGATGTATATATTCTGATTCTCGGAGAATTCTATGGTTTAACGCTTCCTGATGAATCCAAGAGCTATACGCATTGGGAATACGAGTATGCCGGAGAAGCGGGCAAACCTCGATTTGCTTTTGTTGTCACAGACGAAGCATTAAGACAGAAGCCATACGACTTCACAGCCATTGAATACTATCAGAAGTTTCAGGAGTTTAAGCAAACCGTCATGGAACAAGTCCCTATCTATTATGTTGAAGATGTACGCCACATTAAAATGGTACTTCGTGATCAATTGCCGGAATATGCAGCAAGAGACGATTTGTATGGCTGGGTTTCCGGTAAGGATGTTCCGGACGTTCAAAAGCTGTTGGAAGAGAATGCACGATTAAAGGCAGAGCTGGAGAAAATGAACCCCGCAAATTAATAAAAAAGTGAATGGCTTGCCCCGATGGATGATGATTTTTTTAACATCAGGGTTGGTCACCGGGGATATCATCGTTTGATCCATTGTTAGCCAAAAAGCCACCCATACGGGTGGCTTTCTCTCTTCACTAATTATGGATGTCGCAAAAGTTACAATTTCCGCGAGCATGTCTTTCCCTCCCCGCTTCATTTTAGCTGTTAGGCACTCACAGTGCGGAAGCTGAGGACGGCGGTCAATCCATCCTTTCAGTGCTTAAGCGAGTAGCGGAATCCGCTAATTAACGCTTATTAGTTCATTCTTAATACGACACTTCATGACCTATTACTGTTGTATTATAAAACCAATAACTCTGAAGGAGTGGATGAACTTGAAGAAACTCGCTGGGAAAATCGCTCTCGTAACCGGAGGAAGTCGGGGAGCAGGACGAGGGATAGCTGTTGAGCTTGGGAAAGCTGGAGCCGTAGTTTATGTTTCTGGAAGAAGCTTACGCGGTACTACTACACACGGTTTTCCAGGTAGTATTGATGAAACTGTCGAGGAGATTCGCAAAAATGGAGGAGAGGCATACGCCTGTCGTTGCGATCATACCCGTGATGAAGAAACACAAGCCTTAATCGAGAGAATCCGTCAGGAACAAGGCTGTCTCCACATACTTGTGAATAATGTCTGGGGTCTTCATGACTTGGAGGTGAATTTACAACCCAAGCCTTTCTGGGAATATCCCCTGAACTTGTGGGATGCTATGTTTCAGAACGGAGCTCGTGCACAAATAGCGACAAACCATTATGCCATTCCGCTTATGCTCGAAGCTGATTCTGGATTGATCATACATACCACATTTCAAGATCAGGATAAGTACTTGGGGACTTTCTATTACGACCTTGCCAAGAATACAATTAACCGTTCCGTGTTCGGATTAGCTCATGATCTCAAAAACACTAACATAACGGCGGTAGCGGTCTCTCCTGGTTGGATGAGAACAGAGCTGGTTTTAAGGAATTTCCATACAGATGAAGATCATTGGAATGAGGTTGAAGCTCTCAAACACACGGAATCTCCGTACTATATTGGGCGAGCTGTGTCTGCCTTGGCAAGTGATGGTGAAGTAAAACTTAAAAACGGACAGGTACTGCAAGTTGGTGATCTTGCCCAGGAATACGGCTTCACCGATGTGGATGGACGACTTATCCCTCGCTTTCTTATCTAAGCTTATCCGTTGCTACAAACCGCAGCAGCCGTGGACGAAAAGAATCATATCCGCGGCCGCTGCTATATTTTTATCCACACGAACGACAATCTCGGTGTTACTGCAGCTCATTAATCAAACCCATCACAAATTCGGAGGTCTTCATCAGACATCGTTCTGTAAAGTCAAATTCAATACCCGTATCCCGATAAATATCGGCTATAGATTGATTGGGATCCGCACCTGCGCCCTGCTTGTATAATGACGTCGCTCTAGCGGGATCTTTCCGGTAGATTTGTAATAACTGCAGAGCGCCCACCATCGACATTGAATATTCGATATTGTAGAACGGATAACCGAAATAGTGAGTGACAGCGGTCCACCTGGTTGCCACTTCGGTCTCCAAACCCGTAATATCTACAGGGTGATACGTGAAGCGTTTTTCTAATTCTAGGTACTTCTGGTCCCTCTCTTCCGGTGTATGATCCGGATTCGTATAGAGCCAATGCTGAAACAAATCGCCTGCGACGGGCCCGATAAGCATGGTGAATGCGCGGCTAAGCTCTTCACGTTGTGCATTCCTGCACTCTTTATCATCGGTATAGAAAATATGAAGCTTGTCGAGCAACAACAGCTCCAAGCCGTGCGAGTATAGCTCTGCTACTTCCGCACGAAGTTGATGCTCCTGAATCCCTTCTCCGGATTCGTACTGCAGATACGCGTTCACCGCATGACCCATTTCGTGAATCAGGGCGATGAGCGCGAAGAACGATGGACTGAAATTACAAAATATAAATGCGTTTTGGGTCGCTGGCAGGAATTCTAAGAACCCGCCGGGCGCCTTTCCTTGACGAACCTCCAGATCGAGCAGCCCATTCCCGCGCATATGACGGAATCTTTCCTGGAAATAGGGATCGGTCATGCCGAGCATCTGATCCACGCCATCCATCAACTCAGAAACCGTTTGGAACGGCGCACCTTGCATCAAGCACGGACCTTTGTCCCATGGGCGGTAAGATGCTATGCCTAGGCTTGTTTGCATAATGCCGGCAAGCCGGTCCCATGCCGGGATCACATGTTTCTCTACAGAATCATGGAAGTCATAACAGTCTTGGATGCTATATTCGCGGTTCTTCATCGTGAACATGTAGTCACGGTAATTATCGAAACCGGCATTGACAGCCATCTTGTGCCGAAGGCTCACCAATTCGTTCATCAGTTCATCCATTTGCGGCTTTACACGTAACCTAGCAGCGGCCAATGCACGCCAAGCTCGTTCGCGGATTACTTGATCCGGACTGTCCAATCGTCCCTCTACGAATGAATACGGTTTGGTCTCGCCATCCCATTCGATGCTCAAACCACCCATAATCTCATTGTACTTGGTGACCAGCTCTTGCTCCCGGACGGTAAGCGGAATATTCTCCTCGCGAAACAGTTCCGCCTTTGTTCGCCGCACTTTAAGCATCAGGCCGTATTTCTTATCGTCCAGCTGTTCGTGAAACGAACTGTCCAATAGCTTCTTGTCGAACTCGGCCAGATATTTCATCAGCATGGGCTGCACAGCGGTTTGATCGTGTAAAAAAATATCGCGCATGACAGCATTTGTGGTATCACAATAGAAGTCGATTTGGTGGCCGTACATTGCCTCCTCAATCTCCTCCCGGAGCTTCCTCTCCCCCTCGAGCCATTCCTCCAAATCGGCAACGGACTTTATTTCCTGCTGGAGCATCTGCTGCAATCTGGCTTCTAGCGCTTCGGGGTCTTTCAGATTGATGGCATCGGAATAATACTTTATAGAAGATAATTCAGACAAAATTAATCCCTCCCATTTCGTAATCTCCATTCCATCATACCTTAAATTACCAATTTTAGACCGATAAATTTATCTCGTTACTTCAAGCGTCAACAAATGTTTTAGGTTGTCATCAATACATATATTATCGGCACGGTTGATTCCGCGACCGGCAAAATGGCCCCAGATCGACTCGATCGGATTAAAAACAGCATTAGGTATACGCTCAGCTTCGTATTTATTATCGTCAGCTGTGCAGAAGAGGTCCGTGCTCCCCGGCATAATGCAGGCAAGTGCTTTAATGCTCTTAAGCGCCTTATCGAAATCTCCGTTATAGGATGGGTTTGCACTAATATCTGCATGTTGGCCTGTCCATAACATGGCCAGGACATTATGCGGATCCATATTCATAAAGCTATCTTCCCAGACGCCAGCCACAAAATCCTCCAAGGAGTCAAATCCCATCTCACGATAAAGCTCCTCTCTATAAAACGCATGCGATAATCCCCATCCCGCATAGACCCGGCCAACGGCGCGCATGTCTGCAGAGGTCAACTGGTTTAGTTTACTTGAATCGAAGCCAACTGCAGCCAGCAGCGCAGCTTTCATACTGTCCAGGACCACAAATGTATGGGGCCAAGGCTTGGCAATTCCCGCGAAAGGTGCAATTCGTTCCACCATCTCGGGATAACTTGCACCCCATTGAAATGCCTGAATGCCTCCCATGGACCACCCAACAACGAGGGCAATCTTTTGAATGCCAAATTCTTCAGTCAACAGCCGGTGCTGTAATCTGACGTTGTCATAGATGGTTACCTGCGGAAAATGGGCCCGATCGAATGGAGGAGGCGTGTTACTCGGAGACGAAGATAATCCGTTGCCCAGCAGGTTCGGAACGATAATAAAGTATTTCTCAGGATCAAGCGCCATCTCGCTGCCAATCAGCCATTCATTCTGAACATGCTGGTCACCAAAAGCCGTTGGATAGACGATGACATTATCTTTCTGTTCATTTAATTTTCCATAGGTCTTATAGGCAAGAAAAGCGCCTGGTAACGTCACTCCTGACTGCAGGGTGACATCACCCAAATTAAAAATTTTATAGTCCATCGTACGATCGCTCCCTTCAATATGAAACCACACGTTCAGCGGGTGATTTCTTGAACTTAGTATAGGGCTGTGATACCCTCAATAAAAGTGAATGAAATTCACAATAGTATTCAAAAATATTGAAAGTACAAGGAGGATCGTAAGATGGAGTTACGCCAACTGAATACGTTCCGCACGGTTGCATCCACCTTAAATTTCACTCGGGCTGCGGAAGTGCTGAACTACGTCCCCTCCAACGTCACGATGCAAATCAAAGCATTGGAGGATGAGCTTGGTGTTCGTCTCTTTGATCGCTTGGGCAAGCAGCTCGTTCTCACCACTGCGGGTAAACGTTTTTTAACTCATATCCAAGGCGTCCTTGATAAATTGGACGAGGCTCGCAGCGACGTTCATGACAATGAAAATCTAAGCGGCACCCTAACGGTAAGTGCCAATGAAGTTATTTGCGCCTATCGGCTTCCGGCTGTCTTTCAACGGTTTCGTTCACAGCATCCGGGAGTTCGTCTGATTTTCCGCTCCGTTCCCAATCAAGAGCTCAAACAAACCCTTTTTGAGGGAACCGCCGATGTCGTCTATATGTTGGACGAACCTATTCGCTCGAGCGGACTGGCCGTGGAACCGTTGCGGGAAGAAACGTTCCGCTTGTTCGCTGCTCCAGACCACCCGCTCACCAAACGAACGGTGCTGCAGCTAGAAGATTTTCACGGAGAGGTGTTCCTGACGAATGAAAAGGGTTGTCCCTATCGCACCATGTTTGACCGGTCATTTGAGAAAGAGGGAATTGATAGCATTACGTATTTGGAGTTTCAAAGTGCCGAAGCGATTAAACAATGTGCGATTTCGGGAATCGGTATTGCCTTTCTTCCTGAAATTGTAGTGGAAGCCGAAGTTGAACGCGGAGAACTTGTTGCCCTTCCATGGCAAATTCCGGACTTGCGCGTGTATACGCAAATGTTGTGGCATAAAGACAAGTGGCTATCACCAATCATGTTGTCTTTCTTAGAAGCAGCCAGGGAGGTTCTCGTTATAGAGGAGGAGAAACCAACCGTTTAACCTATTCAGCGTTAGGACGACGCCTGTTCACCTACAGGCAATTTGATCCTTGTTCCGCATCGTTGGGCTGGATTTACTTCCTCGTATTCATCGCAATCCGCGCATCCCCGGATCGATTCCAAATCGGATCTATTGGGCACCACTGGACCTTAATTCTATAAGGCAAACTTTGAGACGACGGCCTCCAGACTTGCGCTTCTCTGCTTCAAAAGCTCTGTCGTCTCAGCAATTCGTTTCGCCGCTTCCAGCTGCAATGCCGACATATTTTGAACTAACAGCGTATTTTCAGCGACCACCCCGGAAATATGCGAAATTTGCTCCACAGAGGCCGTAACCTCCTCGGTACTTGCCAACACCTCTTCCGAAGCTGCAGATATCTCCTGAATTTGACTATTCACATGGACGAATCTTTCCATCGTTCGGTTAAATAGTGCTTCCGCTTGACTTGACAGCTCGGTCCCCATTCGTATTCCATGACTTCCCTCTCTCATTCTCTCGACAATTTGAGCGGTTTCCTGTCTGATTTGTTGGAGAAGCGAAGTAATACGCTGCGTGGAAACAGCGGAGGTATCGGCAAGTTTTCGTATCTCCCCGGCTACAACCGCAAAGCCTGAGCCATGCTCTCCCGCTCTTGCAGCCTCGATGGCGGCATTCAGGGCAAGCAATTTCGTTTGCTCGGCGATATCCGCGATCAAATGGAGTACGGGATCAATCTCATTCATCCGTTCGTTCAGGTTGTCCATTGTCATCGACGTCTGCATGGTCATATCGTAAATAGACGCTACTTGATGCTTCAACCTTCGAATCGAATCCTTTCCTTCCTCTGCCCGTTCCAGCGCTTCGCCGGACGTTCTCGTCATGTCGTTCGACGCCTCGGATACACGTGTAATCGCCGAATTAATATCGCCCATGGACTTGGCGCTTTCCTCCGTACCTAATCGCTGCTGCTGCGCGCCTTGCGCTAATTGCGTGACAGCTTCCTCAAGCTTCACATTCTGATTGAGCATATCGTTCGTTTCTGAATTGAACTGATTGACGGAATGGACGAGGTTGTGCGCGGTTAATTCCATGTCGGTAACCACTTCCTTCAGTGTAACGCCAAGTTTATCAACCATTTGTGTCATTGCGGAATAGGCACGTCCAATTTCGTCGTTCGAGTGAATGCGAGCGCCGCTCAGAATGATTTTGGCTTCCGCGACATCCCCTCTCGCAGTAGCCTCGGCTCCTTTGACGATGATACCCAAAGGGCGCAACGATCGGGATAAGTACCAGACGATCAGCGCGTAGACGATAAGAGCCAGAATCCCCATCAAGACGAATACCGGAATGCTCTGCCCCATAATTTGACGGTTAATGGAGTCGTATACCGATACGTCCATATCGAGCCCCATCGCTCCGATGATGTTTCCAGCCGAATCACGGAGCGGGGCATACGATGAAATGTAGTTTCCGTATTCCGGATTGCGGATAATACTCGATTTGGCCGATTCCCCTTTTAAAATCAGATCTATAGCATTTTGCGGCATATCCGTGACTTCACCGATCGGAGATGCGGCCTTCGAGTCTTTGGGCTGGCCGTCAATCAGTAGAATGGGTTTCTTCTGGTCATCGATCTTCACCGTATACACGTACATGGCTCCGATCTGCTCACGGTACCGGTTCAACTCTGCCCGAATATTCCAATATAGATCGTTCTCTTGCGGATTTTTCGTGAATTTTTCATACCTTTCCAAGTCGAATGTCCCTGCATACGCACTCACGTGATGTATGCTGAAATCGCCGATGGCTTCTTCGCTTGCCTTCTTCGTATTTTGGATTTGCGTATAAACTAATGTACATGAGAGAAGCAGCAGTACCGCCAAAATAACGGCAGACAGCTTCCAAACCAAACGGCTTTTTATTACGGACATGAATTCGGGTTCCCCTTTAAGATCAGATGACCTAGTATTCGTCGAAAAATATTGTAATTCCTGTTTTTAACAATGAGTATTGTTGCTTTTTGTCTAATTTTCGGAGATATTTTCGACACAAAAAAGGCTGCCTCAATCTTCATGGTGATGATTGAGGCAACCTACTCTTCGTATATTAAAGGAAAAACCAAGTGACAATGATTATCTTGCCCCTTCGGTCAATTGAACTCTGCTATTATACGAAGCAGAATATTTATGCTATCTTCGTCCTTGGGTCGAGGTTTTCTACCAATTTGTTTGTAAACCTCCTTTTCCTCCAAAAGCTGTCTTGGATTTAAGACATGGGCTCGTAATCCGTCTAACATAAAGGTTTGTAGTAACAATGAATCGCCTCGCCATACCCACTCTGGTAGGTCATTCATAATAATGCTTCCATCATTGGTAGTTGTTATGTAGCCGAATGTTATATCTACGTCATTCTTACGGAAATCAGACTGTCTCCCACGAAACTGCTCTTTTACAGGAGTCTGTCCATAACCGGCTTCGGCAAGAGCGCATTCTAGCTGTTCTCTGTTTTGAATCCATGTTATCAAGTCTATATCGTCATGTGGACGGGTAACCTTCCCGAGCAAAAAATCGATTGCCCATCCACCACGCAACCAGAACCTGCAATCAATTGTTGCGCAAATTGTACTGATCTCACGTAGTATCTTTAATTGTTGCTCTGTTTGATTTTTAAACATTGGCTCTATCATGTTTTTTAATGTCCTTTCAGAGCATGCTCGATTCGCTTATCCGGCATGAACCAGATTACGGCAACGAGTACAAAAAAGAAGCCAGAGATCCAAGGACTTACATATGCGGTCAAGGCTGCAGCTAGGTAGAGTAAGGGGGATACTCTTCCCTTCCAGTCCTTTCCCATCAACAAAACGAATGAGGAATCGCTGGAATGCTGACTCATAATCGCCCGCTGAAGCAGCCAGTACGAGAATGCTGCGAGTAGAAGTATAATACCGTACAGCGCTGTGGGGGTGGCTGCAAAATGACTTTCCCCCATCCAAGCTGTCGTAAACGGGATAAGGGATAACCAGAATAGAAGCAGCAAATTGAGCCACATCAACGGCCCGTTCATGGTTCGAACCATGTGCAGCAGATGATGATGATTGTTCCAGTAGAGGCCGATATATACGAAACTAAAGATGTAGCTAAGAATCTTTGGGCCGAGCTCGATCAGCGCATGCCAGTCATGGCCTGACGGCACTTTAAACTCCAGTACCATGATCGTAATGATAATCGCCAGTACGCCATCGCTGAACGCTTCCATCCGATTCGCCTTCATTGTGTCTTACCCTCTCTCGCTTCTCGCGCTATATTAACCTTTTCGATAATAGTAACTTTGCATGAAACCCTTCATCTCGTCAAGAAAAAGCCTTCGTTACCTGCTTAAGCACGTACAAGGTTGCTTAAATATCGCGAGGTTTCATAGACGGCAATATAAAACGAACCAAAACGGTTAATACAAGTGAAAAGCCACCAACTGCAAAGAATGAGAGATTCCATTGGGCAGAAGCTAACAGGCTTCCGACCGGAATATCTAGTACTTGAGCGGCAGCAAGTGCAAACATAATCAAGAACAATAGAAATATTCTCATTCGCATCTTCTGAGCAATCCCCCCATAAATTGGATTAATAACCCTTGCTTCAGGAAGAAGTCGTATGAGTGGAATGAATTTCGACATTACAATAAAAAAATTTGCTTCATTTGTGATAAGGTTCTGCTTTATTATTTTACTATTGACGAAGAAGCTGTTTTTGCTCTGAATTTCGCCAGGTTCTCCCCATGAAATCCCTTCACAATGAACCAGACTGCCAAGCTCATCTCGTAAACGCCCACAGGAAGCGCCATCAAACCTTTTACCGCCGAATAGGGTCCGATGATCCCAAACATTTGCAGCAAACCAGCTATCAATACCATAACGGCTGTAATCATTCCGAAAATCGCTAACGGTTTAGGCACATAGCCTGTTCGATAAAGCAAATAACTATACAGACTCGTATTGATGCCCAACATGAAATTTGGACCCAGCATCGCCGTCCAGCGATAAATCGACTGCAGCAACAGCCCTATGGGCTCAATACTGGTTTTACCCGCTAAGCTAGTGGTATCGTAATATGAACTAAGCTGTAACAAACCCAATATACTTACAAGACCCATCGCAATAAAAACAGCTTCCATAAATCGAAAACAAAGATACCCTAATGCAAGATGCTCATTCCAATGCCGAACGTACGGAAACAGCATGACTGCTGTACCAACGGCCGTTACGATAAGCAAGAGGTCATTGAATACACCGATTAAGACCTTCGTTTCCGATCCATTTACCACGGCCATCTGCCATTGTTCTGACAAAACCGGCCCATACAAAACAACCGCTATGATTGACGTCACTGCAGCAAGAATATAAAAAATCCCCAGTATCCTTGCATTCCTTCGGTCTCGCATCATCTTTTGTGCCTCCTAAGATATTCAATATATTTGCTGATGGACGTATGATATACTTGCCACAAAACCTGATATAAGGAGTCATTATGGACCATAACGAAGTCATCGAACGTGCTTTGATCCATATCGAGGGCCATTTACAACAGCCCTTAACCGTAGAATCCGTTGCCAATACCTTCAACATGTCTAAATACTATTTTCATCGGCTGTTTTCTGCTATGATGAGCTGTTCGTTAAACCAATACATTCTATCCCGAAGATTGAATGCATCTTTAACCTTTATTCAAAGCAAAAACAGCTCTCTAACCGATATTGCGTATCAGATGGGCTTCGGTACGCAAGCCTCATTCACTCGTGCTTTCAAACGACAATACGGCGTAGCTCCAAGTGCTTTAAAAACAGGACTTACAGCCATCTCTCCTGTCCCCATACCTACCGTGGTGAAGAGACCTATAAAAAACATTAACGGGGATATCGTCACGGATTTCACCCTGACCGAATTCAAGGAGACCCGAATCAGCGGGATCGCCTTTGAAGTGGATTTAGCCCATGATGATTACAAGGAGAAGATTCGCGCACATTCCAAAATGCTGTTGAGTCATATTGATGAGACCATCAATGGTCCCTGTTATGTCATTTATTCAAACTGTCAACCTGATTCAACTCGGTTTAAGGTGCTGTTTGGGATCCCAAGCAGCATTGAAATCGATGAACCTTTTTATTTCACGGTTGATGTGCCTCAGATTTTTTGTGCCAGGTTCAACTATGGCGGTGACCTTCTTGATATTGGGGATGTACTGAAAAGCGACTATGCTCGTTTTTTAAAAATCTCCAGGCAGGAAACGGACGAAATAGATATTGAACTCATTCAAGCTTTTGATGACGTCCATCATCTGGATTCGACCTACCATATCTATGCGCCAATCAAAAAACCCCCTACCGATTCTGATTTGTAAGACCGCGGTTCGCTTGCCATTCTGTCTGCTCCTTTCTTTGCTCGAAGTGGATCATTTTCTTTTCTGCAAATAAAATAACATAACGGGTTTCGCCCGGGCTTTCCACATCTTGCTGTAATTTAAGAACGAAAAATGCATCTCTCTCGAGATGCATCCAGTTCGAAAAACTTTATTAAGATCAATGTCCTGTTTTCCTATTTTCATAAGCTGGGAACTCCCCCGTTTCATGACCCCGTTGAGGTTCCGTATTTCATGTATAATCAAAGAAAATCGTTATGCGTGAGCAGGGAAGGATACCTATGAAAAAAGTGTTTTCTATCATGGATTGGGGGATATTTGGGCTCCGGTCCTATTATTATTTTTTGTTGTTATTTCATCTTTTGATGCAGACTGAATATTCTCCTCGATTGCTCGCGAACATCGTTTGGCTCTTAGCAGCCTTTATTATTCCCATTTTTTTCTGGTTCCCGCGGCTAAGGATGAATAAGGAAGGGTTCATCTTACTTGAACTATTGCTTGGAGGATCTTATTATTTTAAATCGTTCATGCAGGCCGATCAGTTGGGGAGTGTGGATTATCTCATTCCGAGTCTTACAATCGGTTACTTATTGACCAGAAAGACAGCCTGGACGTTGCCGGTATTATCGTTACTACCATTCACCAGCATGCTATTCGGAAAAGTTACATGGAATCTGGCACTCGGTTCAAGCTCAGATAACCTTCTTTTCTCCTTTATCGGAATTTGGGTCAACTTCATTGCCAAAGCCTATCATGAGAAAAATAAACTAGCTAAAGAAATTGATGATCAAAATAAATTGTTAACCCAATATGCTGCCGAGATCGAAAGAATGACTCTGCTAGAGGAACGAAGTCGTATGTCCAAGGAGATGCATGACACGTTAGGACACTCTTTTATCTCCCTTATAATGAGTCTCGATGCTGCTATTGCACTTTTAGACAAAAACCCAAACCTAGCCAAAGAAAAATTAATTAGTATAAGAGGACTGACGGAACAAAATTTGGATGAAATGAGGGATATCGTACATAAGATGGGGGAGGAAGAGGATATAAGTCTAGTGCATCATGTTGAAAGACTCGTCAATAACTTTCAAGAATATACAGGAACGATCATTCGTCTCACGCTGAAGGGGACAGAACAGTCCATTCATTTCGATGTGCGGCAATCGATAATTCGAGTGATACAGGAGTCCTTTACGAATGCACTAAAGCATGGGAAAGCAACGGGGATTGAGTTGAGTCTCCACTTTTCTCCATCCCGTTTGCTAGTTTCCATTCAAAATGATGGAGAACCCTTGGGTAAAATAAAGTATGGGTTTGGTCTGACGACAATGAAGAATCGGATTGAGATGCTGGGAGGTACCTTTTCAATCTCCGCCTTGGCGGACACTGGCGCTGAAGTCAGATGTGAAATACCACTGAAGGGAGATCAGTTATATGCCGAAAATTAAAGTGCTCATCGTTGATGATCAGGAATTGATCCTTGAAAGTCTAAATATAGTACTAGAGATGGAAGACGATATCGAGGTAGTGGGATTGGCTAAGAATGGTGAAGAAGCTATCGACTATTGTGAAAAATCCCAACCGGACATCATCCTCATGGATATCAATATGCCTATTATGGATGGTGTTGTTGCTACAGAGAAGATCAAACCTCGATTCCCGTTAACGAAAATTATTATTCTAACTTCGTACAAGGAAGTTGAATATGTTCTGGCAGCGTTAAGCCATGGAGCTGAAGGTTACCTGCTCAAAGCCATCCATCCCAAAAACCTTATAGCCGGCATACGGGTGGTTCACACAGGAGGCACACTCATTTCGCCAGAAATGGCAGACAAAATGATTAAAATCATGCTGAAAAGCAGTCGTTCATCGACTATAGATCCAGCGGCCTTTGATCCCCGAATGGATCGAGAAAAACAATGAATTCGGACTTAGCACCCGCGAAGTCGAAGTTCTTCACAAGCTGGCGTTAGGTTTACGCAATCAGGATATCGCTAAGGCATTATATCTTAGCGAAGGTACGGTTAAAAATTACATTTCGAATATTTATTCGAAATTAAATGTAAAGGGAAGAAGAGAAGCTGCCGATAAGGCCAGGGAAACAGGGATTCTAGATTCTTAAACAATAGATCTGCTCAAAGCCGACACCTTAACGGATGTCGGCTTTTATTTTGCTAACGTCATATGACCATGATATGACGAAACGGCACTACTGACGTATGACTTTTTTAAAGTATTGTATGATTTGTAATCTGCAGTATTGGAATCTAAATCGATATCCTGTCAGAGGAAGAGGAGCGATCACTTATTATGAGAAAGACTAATACACAAGAAAATGAAGTACTTAGCGGTAAGAGAAAATCTAAGTTTGTTTCGTTCTTCCAATTTCCTCTCGTCTGGATGCTCGCGGGAGCGCTTGGGATCATCCTTGCCAACGTGGCATTCAACTCGTTATCCGAAGATTCACAAGCGCTAGAGTCCATCATACTGACACTTGTCGGAAGCGCCGTCGCAATCGTTATCTACTGGCTTGTGATGAAATTTCTGGCGCGACGTCCGGTTCCTGAACTTCGGCTCCAGCGGCGTGCAGGATCGGAAATGATTTCCGGTGCTGTCGTCGGCCTTATCT
Organism: Paenibacillus chibensis; assembly: GCF_004001045.1. Lineage (GTDB taxonomy): Bacteria > Bacillota > Bacilli > Paenibacillales > Paenibacillaceae > Paenibacillus_AQ > Paenibacillus_AQ chibensis. The sequence goes on along the minus strand of NZ_BIMK01000004.1, from coordinate 89,596 downwards.
TCATCATCGTATCAACAGCTCTCATCGTCTTATTTGATGGGTATTCATTCAAGTGGTCAAACGAAAACATCGGCTCCGTCGTTTGGCCTATCATCACCACATCACTCGGCGCTGCCGTCGTAGAAGAATTGATCTTTCGAGGGCTTGCCTTTCAAGCCATTGAAAAAATGGGCGGAAGTTGGATCGCATTAACCCTAACATCCCTCTTCTTTGGGATCGCTCATCTAGGCAACCCTGGAGCTACAATGTGGGGAGCCCTCTCTATTGCTATTGAAGCTGGTGTATTGCTAGGTGCAGCCTTCCTGTGGCGGCGTAATGTTTGGTTTATCATTGGCCTACATTTCTGTTGGAATACAACAGAGGGACTCTTGGGTATTCCCGTCTCAGGCCATCCCTCCTCGGGTCTTTTCACGGTCGAAGTTACAGGCCCGACCCTTCTCACTGGAGGCGCATTTGGCCTTGAAGCTTCGATAATACCCGTAATCATCAGTCTGTTGATCGCCATCCCCATGTTGATTTTTGCTCGCCGCAAAGGGCATCTCATATCACTCCGTCGAGATCCAAAATAATAAGGTGATTGCAATGCGCGCCTTCCGGAAAACCTTGTGCAGTCAGATACGCCCGATACGCTTCGTCGCCGTCATTGCGAATATGGAGCAGGGCAACCGGGCAAGGGTTCGCCTCACATGCTTCTACACCCTCTTTGGACAGCTCAGCCTACAGGTATATGCTATCGCCTCTAAGCGAATTAGCTCTTCTTTACGACCCAGAAGAATCTGCTGCAGGTCAAGCGGCGGGATATGCGAGGGGACAGCAGAATCGATCCGATCGCAGCGGAACACGCGAAAAGACTTGCGATCATCCTTACCATCCCCCTAATTTTTTGGAATTTTAAATTGCTCACAAAATTAAGAGGATTCCAACACCGCTTTAATGGATGGACTCCAGCTCCGCTAGAGATAATTTGCCATCCTCCATCCGGTATACCTTGTCGCAGTAGGTAAGCAGCCGATCATCGTGTGTGACCATAATCGCCGCTTTGTGGCGTGTTCTCACCTCATGGGCAATCAAGGAGACAACTTCATGGGCGCGCTTGGTATCCAGGCTCGCTGTAGGTTCATCGGCCAATATGACATTGGGATCGTTAATTAATGCGCGGGCAATGGCGGTACGCTGCTTCTCGCCCCCGGACAGCTCCTCCGGGTAGTTCTTCAGCTTCGTACCTAGACCAAGCTCCTCAAGCAACTTTATAGCCATAGCTTTGTCTGCTGCTCGAACCTTTCCCGACATCCGCTTCACGACAAGCAGCTGATCAAGAACGTTCAGGTACGGAACCAAATTCGAGGCCTGCATGATGAAACCAATCTCATGCAATCGGATATCGGATAGTTGTTTGCCTGACAGCTCCGATATGTCCTTCCCATTTAGTCTAACCTTTCCCTCGGAAGCTTTAAGCAGTGCGCCCGCGATGGATAGGAAGGTGCTTTTGCCAGAACCGGACGGACCCACCACTGCGACGAACTCACCCGGTTCCACTTTGAAGGACACTCGGTCTAATGCCGCAATACGATTCATTCCTTCGTTGTAATATTTGGAAGCTGCTGTTATTTGCAAGCCTTCTGTCATTACTCAACCCTCCCAAGTGCCTTAAGCGGATCAATTTTCGAAATCGTGCGAACGGATACCAAGGAACTAAGCAATGAGATCACGAGCAATACAATGGAATACGTGAACACCAGCTTTGTATCCAGCATGAACGGCATGCCTTTGGGCATGATTGCCGCTGTCCCATAGGTCAATAAGATGCCAACGATAATGCTTGAGAGCGACAGGACGAACACCTGTGAAACGACCGCTTTACCTAAGAATCCATTCTTGGCCCCGATCGCTTTCATAATCCCGAACTGGTTCGACTTCTGCATCGTAAATACATAGAAGAACACGCCGATGATGAATGCAGAGATCGCAAGCAGGAACGCAAGCATCATCATGATGGTGCCATTCTCTTCTTTGTATCCGGGCATTCCCTGTACCGCTGCCGCACGGGTAACCGTATCGGTACCCGAAAGCTGTTTATTTATCGTACTCCGATCTATATCTTTACCTTGAAGCATAATCGCATTGACGGGGTCCTTGACTCCCTTGTCCGAGCCTGGTGCCGCAAACGCAAGCTTACGCCACTCTTCCATAGGTGTAAATACCGCTGCGACGTGGTTATACGTCTGATTCTTGACAAAGCCGACAATTGTCAACGATTCCGTCGAACCATCTAATTGGAAGGTGTCGCCTAGCTTAAATCCTTCGTCTTTCATCGTCTCATTGACGATGACCTTCGTCACCTGATCGGATGTCAGCCCCGAGCCTTCAATAATCGCCGGTTCAAGAAAGCTCCCCGGGTCAATTCCAATAATCGCTATATCTACTTTATCCTCATTCAACTTGCTGCTCCCTTTAATTGCCGATGCCATGATGGTTCCCATAGGTGAAACGGCACTTACATTCGGCATCTTTGCTAATTTAGCTGACAAATCATTAGACAATAAAGACTTACTCATCGAAGCCTTCGACCCTTGTTCGAAAACCACATAATCAGCCTTCATCGTCTTGAACGTCGAAGCCGCAAGCGTAGATAACCCATTCCCCAAACCTGACAATATAAACACCAGCCAAGAAATAAGCACAAAAATGATAGCAATCATCAAGAACCTTGTCTTGCTGTGTCTCAATTCCTTCAAAGCCAAAAACATATGCTACTTCTCCCCTCAACACAAATAAATGACACTCGTGTCAAATTAATCACCTCTTGTCCGGAACGTATTCATTATAGGTTTTATATGACACGCGTGTCAAATATATTTGTATTCCTTATCGACTTCCTACCCCTCCCAGCCACATTTGGTACAATAGCTTGCTCCACTGAGGAGTTGGAATATTCATCATATTGGGAGTTTCAATCAGGTTAAAAAATACACCTATAATGGCGGGAAGTGGGATGCTTGTATTCAAGTGTCCCTCTTCCTGAGCACGAGCAAACAATCGCTCCAATTGACTTTTTAAAGTCAGGTGCGCTTGCTCAACAAATTCAAGATCATGGGCCGCAGCCGCAGAATTGGCTTTATTTATTTTATGAGCGTATCCAAGCAATTGATGGAGATTAGCTTCTTCCAGATATACATCCAGCAGATGTTGAAGAGCAGCCATGCAATCCGTTTCATCAATAGCCGACGCCTTCTGTAATACATTTTCCATGGATCGTTTCATACATGCGGCAACGATCTCTTCTTTGTTGGCATAATATTGGTATATCGTACTTCTTGCTCCAACCAGGCTCTTCGATAGCAACTTAAGCTGGAATCCCTCATAACCGTATTCAAGAAGCACTCTCTTGGTTTGGTCAAGCAACTCTGATCTTGTAAAAGCCTGCTTTCTTCCCATGTTAATCACCATCCCTAATTGCTAGCCGCATATTACATTGTAACAAAAATATTGCCTTATGTGATACGGTTCTAGCTTAACGGGTCTATCGGCGGAAAGTCGAAAGGTGCATGCCGAAGTGCGTATTGGCAGTGTTGCTTGTTGTCTCATCTGTTATTTTGAACAAGCATACTGTTAAAGAGCCAGCGAAAATTCCATCTGAAATACTGGGGCAGATGCCAATCCTCATAGCCTTGTAATACCCCTTGTTCCAACCAGTATGATTCTGATTTCCCGCTTGTTACAGCCTTAGAAACATAAGCGATCGTTTTCTCCAAAAATTGTATGACATCCGTGATTCGATCCGAGTTAGACACATCGCCGTGTCCCGGAACGATTGCATTGACCTTAAGATCTTTTTGAATGCGTTTAAGAATGCGTATCCAAGCGTATGGATTACCATATGGCATGACCGGAATCGTCCTCGTCGATATTAAATCTCCAGCGATCAAAGTTTGCTCTTCTGGAACGTACACCACAGCATCACTTAAAGAATGACCGCCTCCGTAAGATAAAACTTCCATAGTTCGCTTTGTTCCTCGAATAACGAGTTTATCTTCAAAAGTTATCGTGGGTATCACTCTGCTGAGGGAAGGGATGGCATCATACAGGGCTCTCTGTACGGAAAGATCATAATCGATTTCGGTTAGCATGTGAGGATCTCTTTGCTGTGAACGTACATGATTTAGGCTCGTGATTAACTTTTGAATGTTTTGCTGCATAAGATCAACATTCACTTCTCCCATATCAGATAGCAGATCTCTTGTCCAAACGGTAGATATGAATTCGCTTTTCATAAATTCCTGATTGCCGTTGACATGATCTCCATGAAAATGTGTATTCACGACATATTTAACCGGTTTGCTTGTTAATTGTTCCGCAGTATGACGTAACAAAGCACCGGAATGCGGTAGGTTAGTTGTATCCACTACAACGGTTACATCCCCAAGATCAATAATTGCTGCATTCCCCAGAGAACCGCTGCCCGGAACTGAAATAGCTCCCCAAATACCTTCCGATGCTTGTTGAATTGTGAAATATTCGTTATCCATTTTTATACCCCTTTAGTGTTTATTGTTTCCTGTATTTCCGCTAGTAACTTTAACTTACAAGTTAGAGTCAACTAGAAGTCAAGGGATTTTATAAGGCATAATTAGGAGCGGTTGTAAGCATTGACTTTGGGTTAACTGCAAGCTGTATAATAGTTTTCAATATTAGCATATAAAAGGAGGAGCAGAAATCGTATGCTTACGATAAGTCAGGTGTCAGAAAAAACGGGATTAACTCCTTATACGATACGTTATTATGAAAAAATCGGGGTACTACATGAACCCAAGCGTAAAAATGGAGGGGCACGTGTTTATAAAGAAAGCGAGGTCTCCTACATTCAATGTCTAAATAAACTAAAAAAATTGGGCTTATCGCTTGAGGAGATTACGGAATTTACTCGTGAGGGCTGTGTGATGGATAAAATCCAACAAGGGGATCATCTTTCTAATTATACTCCTACCTTAGAAAAACGGATGGAAATCCTTGAGAAGCATCTGATGGGAATGGTAGCTAGGCGGCAAGAAATCGATGACATTATTTCTCTCACCGAAGAGAAACTCGCCCTATACCGGGAACTTACGAAAGAAGCCATCGTAGATACTATATAATAACGGCGTGAGCCTACGTGAACATGGTAGGGTGCCCGATGTAGCAGACACCCTGCTCCTCTCCTGCCATGCAGCTCAGATATTCAGAAAAATAAGCCATTAGGACAATATCCTTCTGATACATTTCCTCAACAATTCAGCACGGATGGAATGAAGCGATACATCAATCCGTCCAGCAAGGGCTCGATTTATGCCAAATTACAAAGATACTCCATGGCTGCTCGTTCTTTATCGGCAATCTCGAGCAAAAGCTTGGAAGCCTGGCTCAACTCCCGCAGGTCACCCGTTCTTCCTGCAAGGTCGATCAAAGAAGAAACGTTAACCCATATAGGAGCGATTTCAGTAAACAACAAGTAAGCCTGTTCTACTTTTGGGTCTCCAAACAGATCCATGCATTCTTTTAGAAAATCTCGATACAGATTCCGAAACAAAGCACCGCCGGTTCCCGCTCTTTCCATTAATAACGCTGTCAGGCATAAATCATGCTCAAAATTCTTGCTGCGAGAAGGCCACTTCAGGATTTCATTGCTCATTTTCATAATGCCTTTATTCCCTATATTGCGAATCGGTGGGTTTAAATAATCATGTGCATTCTTGGTTATGGATGATCGTATCGCGGGGATAAGCGGTGGAAGGGTGCCGATCGGCTCGATCGTAAAGGAACGATTCCTAGAACTCATGTGCCCCTTTGCGTTTCTAGCCATAGCCAAATTGGCCAAGCTCGTCTTCACAAGTCCTCCCTGTTGTCTCGTATCCGCCATGTAGGCGCATTCGTCATCCATGCCATATATTACCGCATAGTGGGCAGCAAAGTGCACTTTATTCGTAAAGTAATCCAAATAATAGGAGTCCAGCTTAAGCCCCACCGGAGTTCCGCATTCGATGAAGCTCCGTACGTTCTGCCAAGCTTTTTCAATAGACGAGGTTTCTTGCGCCTTGATGATTAAGTTGAGCCGGGATGCTATGGATGCAGTTAATTCATCCGGCTTCACCCTTCCCCCAATAAAAGGAAAGTCCATTCCCTTTGAATCCCAATAAATGAATCCCAGCCCTTGCCCAATACCGAATAACATCGGCTCCGATAGACGGACTCCCGCAAATTGAAGTAGATTGCCTATTGTTGTCGTCTCACAATGTTCTCCTTGAAAGGCACTAAAACCCTCAATGATTTTAGACATCATTTGTCTCCCCCAACAAATCGTTGATTATTTTCGCAACGAACGCTTGCTCACTCTCGATAAGACTCATGGGATGAAGGAAGGTCCCTCCACTTCCTACTTATAATCTTTTACATAAATCCAAGATTCAAATGATGCTTTCAAAGTATTTAGATACCAGATAATTCTAATTATAATCGATATACCCTATTATAAATCTTGTTTCCTGCCCGTTAGAATTCCTGTAGAATGAATAATTTGGACTTTGTACAAAAAAGAGCGCCTCTGTAACATGGGAGTTGGAAACGGGTCTACAGCCCTTTTAATCTCACCATCTAGGAGGTCGCTCTACTATGAAGTTTAAAGCTCAAGACAAGCAAAATCAACTCATTGAAAACATTTCCTCATCGCATCTGGTTGTCGGCGTAGATATTGCCCAAGAGACTCACGTCGCCCGTGCGGTCAGCTTTCGGGGAATTGCTCTAGGATCGCCGCTGGAATTTGGCAACCACGACGAGGGATTTCAGCTGTTCAGCCGCTGGATTCGAGATCTACTCAAATCTTACAAACTGAGCAAAGTTATTGTAGGTATGGAACCTACCGGCCACTACTGGCTGAGTCTGGCTCGCTGGTTTTCAGAGCAAGAGATTGAGGCGGTTCTTGTGAATCCCCACCTCGTCAAAAAGAACAAGGAAAATCGGGACAATACTCCCTCTAAAAGCGACCGTAAGGACGCGCTTGTCATCGCAGATATGGTCAAAAACGGCTACTATTCCCCCGTACGTTTCAATCCGGAAGCCTACAAGGAACTGCGAATTCTCATGGCCAACCGAGACACGGTTACCAAACGGCTTAATAGCGCTGTTAACCAGATTCATCGCTGGGTAGATATTGTGTTCCCGGAACTGCGGCAAGTCTTTAAAATCTTAACCTGCACAAGTAGCATTGCCACATTAAGGCTCTTTCCTCTTCCTACAGAAATTAGCCGTTTAACAACCGAGCAAGTCATAGCCGGCTGGAAACAATATGTGAAACGTCACGCGGGTTTGCAGCGAGCCGCGCAGCTCATCGCATTGGCTAAACGCAGCGTTGGCGCTACACAGGCTTTGCACGCCTACAAGCTGCACTTAAGTCAATTACTCGAAGAATACGACCTGGCCCAACGTCAGCTTGAGCAAATCGAAAATGAACTCCAACTCGTTCTTAAGCGCATCCCTTATGCGAAGAAGATGCTTGCTATTCAAGGTGTAATGCAATCAGCTTAGCCGGTATTTTAGGTGAAGCCGGTGATCTGAGTGGCTATGCTCACGGTAATGCTTTGCTTCGACATGCAGGTCTTAACCTGGCTGAAGCCAGCTCAGGGAAATGGCGTGGAAAAATGGTACTTAGCAAGCGTGGCCGCCCTCGTCTCCGGCGCTTCCTTTATCTCATGACGATGTGCATGGTTATGACTAATCCGGATGTTAGAGCCCTGCACCACTACAATGTCGATGTGAAAAAGCTCAAGAAAATGAAATCCATTATGAAACTATGCGGTAAAGTGGCTCGAATGCTCGTCAGTCTGGCAAAGAGCAACGAAGCATACAGTTCAGCTAAAGTGTTTCCGCAAGCGGCTTAAGAGCGTTATTTCACCAGTTGATGCATTCGCAGGATGACAAGAAGCACGGAGTATCGGGAGACGTTGCGCAAAAGGGCTCGGACCCGTTCCGTTAGAAAAACCGACCTCCACCCCTTAGTTAGATGTGACGAAGGAATGATAGGGCTTGACCCGTTGAGACATGGGAGTGAGAATCGCTAGGGTGACGTGGAGACGTGCATGATATGGAACAAAGTGGGTATTGGACACAACACCCTTGTTCCCGCATGCCCTTTCTATAGTCCCCAGCCACCGACTCCCCCTGGATTCTTTGCTTTCATGTTTAGCTCAGGGTGAAATCCTGCGAATTCATGAGTCTGAGTGAGGAAACTGAATTATTTCGAGGGAGCTTAATGGTTCAACTAACAAAGAACAACAATAAACAAAACAGCATTACTTAATGATTAGAGTAATGCAGTTTTTGTTCGAATCTCGACTTTGCGCGTTTGATTTTTTGTTCCACCATCATTCTATCGATGTTCCTCTAACAGAATTGTTGAATCACCAAAGTAGTTATGTAACTTTATGTTTCGCAAAACATTAAACTTTTGTGTGCTGTCATAAAAGATATTCCATAGTTATTTAAAAAGCTGTCGATTTCTCGACAGCCTGGACGTGAAGAATTACTTCTGCTGTTCATTGTATTTCAAATGTAAAATGGGGTAAGGGCGGCCTGCTCCATCCGCCAAATCTTCACCGGTTATTCCGAAACCGCTTTTGATGTAAAACCTTGTCGCATTCTCATTTTGTTTATTCACATCAACGGACGTGATTCCAAAACCATTGATGCATATTTGCATAATTTGTTTCCCATACCCTTTGCCAATTTTATCGGGATCGAGAAATAGTGCTTCCAAGTGATTTTCATTGATGGCGGTAAAACCAATGATAGAGTCTTCGGTATACCAGAGACGTACATCAAGATGAGGAAAATACATGGGCAATTCTTTTTTGATTTCCTCTTTATCGTTGAAACTCAAAAAATGATGAGTGGCCATTACCGATCTTTCCCAAAGATTTATAATCATATCATAGTCATTAACAGTTGCTTTTCTGTTTTGTATCATTTCGTTCTGCTCCTTTTTCTTTTTAATTTATCACGCTCCTTTCATCATTTTTTTGTAGATGGTGATCGTATATCTCCAATTGATATATGACTTCATGTTTACCACTCTTTTTGGAATTATATTAATCGATTTGCAATCAAACATATTTCACTTTAGTTATCTATTCTATCTTATTTAGTTGACGCCGCTCAATAGCTGTTCCTGTTGTCATGCCAACCACCGTCTTGTCACTATCGCCTTAATCCGCTGATATAACTACTATCAAACACTATTTCTTTTTGTGTGTACCATCACTTGTGATACGGTTCACCGTAACATCTATAGAGCGAAATTGAAAGGCACCCATTCGGGTGCCTTGAGCTTGTTTCAATTTAAATTCAAGTGTAAGACTGGGTTGGAAAACTCACAAAGGACATTCAGACAAGCTAAGCAGATTATCAGGTTGTGAACCATCGGCAACTGTTTTTAAATACTTGTGACCATACTGACTTTTAGCAACAATCACATCTACAGTCCTTCCGCCCGCGCTCACATAGAAGGCCCACTTTCCATTTTCAATTCCTTGAATAGCGTCTTGCTGTGTAATACGCCATCTTGTTCCGTCTGCATTTTTACCACCAACATGTGTGATTCTTTCATGTGGGTTATATCTTTCTGACTTGTTAACACATGTAATCTGATGCCTATCAGCCATTTTGAAGCCTCCTCTAGAATTATAATCAGCATTGTTATTAGTTCCTTTTTCTAGGATATATCAAACATATGTTCCCGTCAAGAGCGTACGTTCTAAGTTCGGGTGTAACTCCTCAACAATGCCCATTGCTTCTGTTGTTCGTTTAAAGTCAAAGAAAAGAGAACAACGCTGTCTTTTCTGTATTCAATAATTATCTTGTCGTCTTTCGGAAAATCAACAGATGTTCATGGACAATTGGCACAAATCGCCCTCGGTAATGATGCCGTCCAGATGTTACGTTGTGCTGGATCTTAATGATATGTGATTCTAAGGTTCCTGGGTAATTCATGTCCTTGATTATAGAGTAGTACTTGGCGTTCCTTCTATAGTCACCGATCAAGATAGCCAATCTACCACCTACCCGAAGGCTATTCATTAGTTTTATATTTACTCTGTCTAATTTATCTATGTAATCCTGGTAGCTCAGTGCTCTAGAGAGGTCATCGTCATGGGCTTCACCCCACACTTGCCCTGAGTAGACAACCATATCAAAATAAGGAGGATGGCTAAATATCAAATCGGTATTTAATGGTACCTCATCTTTTAAAGCATTCCATCCGCCCCACTGGGGATTTAGGTCAAGGTGAACGGAATTGGTGAACCCTAACTCTTTAGCCACTTCGTAACCTGTTCCTCCGCCAGCAAATACTTCTAAAAACTTTTGAGGTTTATAAAACTTCAATAAGTCTAATATGACATATCCCGAACAATTTCCCCTGTAGTCTGACTTCCCCCACTTACCTCTTACCGGATAAGATAAAATGCTTTTCATATAACCTCCTCTGAACGCAAAAAAGCACACCCAAAAAAAAGTGGGCATGCTTTGCTCCAATGCATTATAATTATATTTACTTTATTATTCAATAATATCATCTTGTCACCTAAGAATAAAGTACAAAGTATAAGGCGGTAAACCACATGGATAACATAGCGATCCTTAACAAGGAAGTAGAAGTCCCTCACTTTATAAAATATATGGGCTCCAAAAGAAAGATCATCAACTTTGTTGTCGAAGCAATCAACGAAGTTAAGACAGATGGGCCTGTTTGTGATTTGTTCGCGGGTTCTAGCGTACTATCAGGCATTCTCAGAAATCAAACTCATATGATTAGTAACGATATTCAAGCCTACTCTGCTGTCTTGGCTAGAGCTTATCTAACCAGCTATAATTGGGGGTCTTGCCCATCACTCGTTCAAGATGTGGTTTCTTCAGCAAGTGAGAAGGCCACCAAATTCTTTGAAGCCTTCCCGGCACTGAACTTCGATTATGAACAAGAGTTCACTGTGGGTGAGTTTGTGTCGCTAGAAGAAAAGCAACGTCAACTTATTGACTACGATTTTAGTTCCTTTGACTATCATTTATTTGCTAAGGACTATTCGGGAACATACTGGTCCTTTAGTCAATGCGTATGGATCGATGCCTATAGAGCAACTGCTGAGGAGTACAAGGGAACACCTTTCTATCACGCTATATTGGCCTCATTGATGTTTGCGATGTCTTACAATTCCCAAAGTACCGGGCATTATGCACAATATCGAGACGCTACAAGTCAATCCTCCATGGAGGATATTTTGACTTATCGAAGAAAGGAAATCACCCCATTCTTCATTAGAAAAATGGAAGAACTACAACAAACTCTAGGTACAAACAATTTCTCTTTTGATACCTATTGTATGGATTATCGTGATTGCCTTGGGCAACTCCCTAAAAATGCTGTAGTTTATGCTGACCCTCCGTATGCCTTTGTTCATTATTCCAGATTCTATCACGCCATAGAAACGTTGGTGCAATATGATTACCCAGAAGTTCGACACAAAGGCAGATATAGAACTGACAGACACCAATCACCGTTTTGTATCAGAACTCAAGTAGAAGATGCATTTCAAGAAATGTTTCAAAGAATCAGTGACAAGGAGGCTAATCTTGTCCTGAGTTACAGCAACACGGGAATGATTGATTTGGAGGCTCTTATTGATTTGGCTACAAGAACACTCGGAATTCGTTATATGATTGAAACCAGAACTGTGGATTATCTCCACAGCACAATGGGTAGACGAGAAGACAAGAGCAGAAATGTCCAAGAAGCATTGATTATTGCCAAGCGATTATGACGATTTTTGAACAAAAGAGAATTCCTTAAAAGCTAGGGAAGATAGGATTGATCCAGTCCTATCTTCCCTATATTTATCAGTCAACGTAGCTGTTCTTGTTTATACAAAATACTAATAATGGGCAACCCGCTCCATTTCTGCCCTTAATCCGCTTCTTTAGCTTTCCATAATGTGTTGTCGAAGCTCCATATGAACTCCCTTTCCCTAAGTTGTTAAAAATATCTTGTAATTCTTCTGCCCTTGTAATGATAATGCCAACGCTGATGGCACCCAATTCATGAAGTAAACGAAAATTACTTAAGTCTCTGTCAAAAAACGGATCTTTGTTATTCCATTCAATTTCCAGACCAATGCCTTTCTTGATAATATTCCCACGTTCATCAGAAAATTGTTTCTCTTTAAAACAGTCCACTTTATGTGTTGGAGTCGGGTATTCAATGTCATCTATTGTAATGTTTATATCAAATTTCTTTTCTACCCAACCTCTATCATAAAATTCGCCATCTAATTTTTCGGAAATTGGTGATTTTCTCCCCCCAGGCTTTAATATATCAATTCTGGTCAATTCAAATTTGCTTAGAACTTCAAGGATTTCCTCGTACTCATCCACAAAATCAGATTGCAAAATTCCACTTGCGTGGTTTCTTTCTACTACATCAAATTTCTCACGAATCTCTCTTGGTAACCGATCTAATGCCATTGTTATCCTCCCTTTATAATTTTGAATCCTTACTACAAGAATTAACATTGATAAAACAAGGATTAAACAATTATTAAGGTCCTTGATGGACAAAGTATACCAGATGTCTTATCATATTTCAAGGTCCCGGAATTATCTCCAAAGCCTAATAGGTAAAGGGTTCAAATCTAATTTAAGGTCCTTATAAAATCAAACTTAATCGTATTATGGAGGGATAAAATGAACACATTATACAATCAAATTTTTAAATTGCTTGAATCAGCCTTCAATCCCGAAGGCGACATTCACTTCCTGGCAATCGCAGAAAAACAAATCCAAATCCATGAAATAGAGCGACCCGTACATCAAGTGCGGGTCGCTCTTACTTTTCAGGAAGGTGACACGGTAAACCCTTATTATGATGGTACAGATCTCTTTATAACAATAGGCGAGGACAGCATCGAATTCACTCAGGAAAAAGATTGGGCGGATGGCCCACCAGCAATTGAGGGAAGTCCCATTGAACTTGCGTTAGACTGGGTATCTGAACTGGCTGAGCCATTTTATGTATCGCCCGAAGCCCTCGCAGCGGCCACAGCTAGCAACAAACTACCACCTCGAAATAACCCTCGAAAATAACTGCGAAAAGGAGATCATACAATGCATCTGACCATTAGCGAGAACAAGAAAAAAGCCGTCATTGCTTACATTAACGATCACCTCGACGAGCACATGACACACTTCCCCTACGCCAAGTACCCAACGGAACCGCTCAACCAGTGGCGCGAACAGTTCGCCGATCCGAAGGCGGTCGACCCGAAGACGATTCGCGCAGCGCTGTCCTGGCGCGGCGGATTCTGGCAACGGAAGGACGCGCCCTACGCCCAGCGGCAGACTGCCCTGTCCGCCATCAGGTTATGGCCGGAGTTCGTGCGGGAGGAGGCTGCTGAACCCGCCCATGTGTTCGACTTCTGGACAAGCAGGCTCGAAAACGACCCCCTCGCCTTCGATACCGCCTCATTTCTCGCCCACCTGATCTCCCCTGACGCGCTAGAGCTGGCGGACGCACAGCGGTTAGAAGCGATGCGGGACCTCCTCAAAGAGGTCGGGCATGACGGCGGCGAGCATAACGACGACTGTAGCTTGGATGGACTCCTTCGTTACACCGACTTTTTCCGGGCACTGCTCCCCAGGATGCAACCCAAAGATGCGAATCGGGCGCGTGTGCAGCTAGACCGCTTTTTGAAGGCGTACGGGAACCGGCACGCGCTGGCCAAGCTGGCGGGCAAGACTCCGGCCACGATTGAGCCCGCGATACGATCACTGAATTGGGAAGCCATCGACTGCAAGAAATACGCTCCCGAACAAATCGAGGGAAGGGCAAATGCGGACGTGCTGTTCGCCTGCCTGCTCCTCGCTCTCGACGGGCAGCCGGAACGCAAGGAAAAGCTCACCGTCGGGGAAGTTGCCGAGCTTGTCCCGCTCGGAAGCGGTGGTGTCTGCAACCCGGGCAGCTACCACTACGCCATGATCGCCCTGTTTGGAGGCCAGAAGGGACGTGACTTCTTTACTTTCGAGGATGACACGCTACAAGCAGAATTCACCGCCCAGGCCAACCAATCGAGCCGGGACATGCGCTTCTACTGCAAGCATGCGGATGCATCTATCTCTATCAATCCGAAGTACGCCCGTTCTTGACCCGCAAGTTTGCGTCACTTGCGTCGACGGCGACAAGGACAGTACCGACGCTTTTTGGAACAGCAACAAATCCTGAACAACATCAATTTACTTTGAAAAGGAGACTCATCCATGTCCAACAAAAACCCGATCGCCCAACTGACAGAGCAGGCAGATCAACTGCTCGAACAGTTGAGGCGTCACAGAACCTGCTGACCAGCATTCTTCTGCATGTCGACAAGAATTCTCTCAGCCTCAACATCTCCACCGCATTCTCGGTGGCGCTTGAAGCTCATTGCCAGTTCGCAAAGGCAGATCGTAAGCTTTTGAAGTGCAGGCTTCGTCTCATTTACGAACGGTCAGACCGCGAGGATAAATAAAAAGGCGAGTGGTGCGGCCTACACCGCTCGCTCGCCTCCTATAATTTTATTTTAATCTCGTCCCATTTCCTTATCGTAAGTACTTATCATGTCTCTTGTCATCCTTTGAACCAGCTTGACTTCCGAGAGACTTCTATCTCTTAAGAGTGATAAGTGCATTTCAAGAATATGCTGCTTCTCGGTAACACCTTCAACCTCATCTAGCTGACCAAAACTGAACAGATCTACCGGGGTGGCTCCCAAAGCCGCTGTGATTTTTTCTAATGAGTTCAGAGAGATATTACGCTCTCCCCGTTCCACACCGCCAATGTAAGAAACCTGTAAATCTGCTGCCTCTGCTAATTTTGCCTGAGACAACCTTTGCAATGTTCTTAGTTGTCTAATTCTTGCACCTACCAATTTCAATAAATCCGACATTGCACTCACCCCTCACAAATAAAAGTATGGGTGACTGGGTCGTCCGATAAAGACCATCAAACTATATATTTCATTGTTTTTGATACTCTTAGTAACTATAATAGGTATATATTACCTCAATAGTTCTTTTTATCTGAATGAATTTCTTTAAAAAATGATTAGCAATACCTTGAGTTTTTTGTCAGGCAGCAGTTTTTCAATAAAACCACTTCCATATATATCTTCCTTTGCTTATAATTAGGAGCATTGGCGTGGTTCTTAGGTCTCTCAACTTATGAGTCTAATTTCCTAATTACAATTATTAATACCGCTATGTACAAAGTCAGTGAAACGAATGCACGATGATGCTCCCTGGAAAGGAATTGACCAATGTGTCTACACAGCGTCATCATGAAAAAACTAAAGAGGTGTCCAATGAACAGTCAAGAAACAAATGAAACGAAGGTTACAAATAGGGATTTTACCCTTGTCTGGAATGGTGGCTTTAGCTACCTTACTTATCTCAAGAAAAAAAGCGACGCTACCCTTTCAAAGGGTAATCTCATCATCAAAGCACAAAATTATATTTTAGGTGCTTTCCCTAGCAGACCAAAGACCAACGAATTACCAATTACCAATATAAAAAAGGTATCGGTAGGCTCAAAAATAAATTGGTTTGATATGGTATTCGCCATTCTTTTTGCAATAGTCTCACTTATAACGATGACTTTCTGGCCTTTGTTATTAACTGCACTTTTCCTACTGCGTACTTTCAATACTACCATTTCCATAACAGATACATTAGGTAACCGAATAAATATACTGTCCGGTTCTAAAAGTGCCGCCAATCAGTTTGCAGAATTCCTGACGAGAACAGTAAATCAATACACCGAAGTAGCCTGTTCCAGTGAATTACAAACAAAAGATTCGCATTCCCCTCTCAAACCAATAAGGGAGAATAACAAAAAGAAGGCCATCTTTATGATTAGTTCAGCAGCAGTAATTGCTTTACTTATTTTGTTCGTTGCAATCTCCTCAAGAGGCAGCTTTGACAACAAGTATGTCCATTGGGTTAAAGAAAGTACAGCTATTCCAGGAAAACCTTACGCTTTGCAAGAGGTGCTTGAAAACAAAGAGATTTTTAGTAATGTTGAATGGTCTCAGGTAGCACGTAATGGAGATCAGGATGATATTGACAAGTTCGTTATGTATGAATCCACCTACTCTGATCAAGGCGTCAGTGTACACATCCGATCCATCTTACAAGTTTTTGGCCCGGATCAGTTTGATCCTGTCGAATTCTCAGTGGATGGTGAAAAGCACGAACTTCCGGATTGGACATTTCTACTAGCAGAAGCAACAGATAAATACGAAGGGAAGCAAACTAAGACAGAAGAGCCTGTACAGAATCCAGACGCCACTACAACACAAGATGAACCTCAGGATAGCCAATCAGTTGCCCCCGTAAAACAAACAAGCCAACAAGAAGAGGGGACTACTGTACAGAATACATCTGACATCTCACTTATGAACTTTTTAATTTGGGATACTTCGGACAAGGAAAAGGAGATCCCCCTGAAATTGGACGGAGAAAAGGCTTCGGTAATCATCGGAGCTGATACACCAAACGGAATCAATCTACGTGTCTTTATTGACAGCATGCAGACAGGTTGGAAACTTGAATTGCCTACTAATGAAGATGGACCATTTGATGAATTTGGTGATCTTAAGTCCGGGTTCAGTTTGTATCTTAGAGATTACGACTTCGATAACGACGGCACTCCAGAAGTGGTTGTCGCTGCAAGTAATCAAGTTGACCAAACATTTGTGTGGGTGTTCGGTTATAACTTTGTTGCGCTTGAAAATGGAACTTCACCGCTAGAACTTCTGATGAATGCAGAAGGACAATCTGATATTAATCTAAGTAACAATAAGATTACACTACCATATGGATCTCAAGGCCTTTTTGATGAGTTCACATATAATAATGGTGCATTTACTAAGTAAACACATTGAAAAGGTGTAGGAGGAAGCATTCATCTTGAAAAACAAATTTTTTGACTACTTTGCTACGATAGCAGTAATTTCAGCGATTATTTTATACTCATGGACTTCAATGTCTAGCTTAAAAGAAAAATACGATGTCAAAATTCTAGCCTCGACGTTTTCAGTTTCAGGTGAGACCAAAGATCTATCGGCCTTAACAGAAAGTCCAGATTCAATCGAATCCGAGGCAACTAAATACGGCAAGGCGTTCTTTGTTAATTTTGTAGAGACATTCGACTCAAAATTACTCGCAAAAGAAATCAGAAAAACCTCCGCCAAATCTAAAAGGACGATAGCGACTGCCTACGGAGAAACTGATCTCAGATATCACTTGCGGATCATTAAAGGGGCATGGATGCCAACAACGCTGGACTTTTCCACAAATTTCCTATATAACGCTTCGTATTTACTAAATACACCAAGCAAACTAATCAATAACCTGACATTTGATTTTAGTAATTCTCTCAAAATACACAGCTCTGAACGTTGGATCTTTGCTATTTGGGATATCCTTCATGCTATAAGTGGAGTTTTTGTTGCCATCATCATGTTGGTTTTAGGCAGCTTGATTGGGCTTGTTTTCCACCCTATTCAAAGCGTAGCCAACTTCTTCCCTTCTTTATGGTTAGTCTTATTATCACTTTGGCACGCGATTTCAAATTTTAAAAATATCTTGAAGTAGTTTGTGAGGAGGGCTGCGCTGCAGCCTTTCTTTTTTTGTTACAAGATAATAATCTTGTAATGGGTCATCATTAATATGCCTCGCTCTCAAACGGGAATTTAAATGTATATTATATCTATGTATGACGCTGAGACGCTCGGCGTACGGCACGTAGGTACATAGAAAGGAATGAAGGAATTAAAAACTTGGCTCTAAAAATCTATGATCATTAGTGCGATGTCTTTGCAGAAAAGGAGATGGATAAGTGGATGTTCGCGATTGCATAGAAAGGGAACTTTTGAATGACGGCATTCCTAAGTACAAACGAAATCGCCTTTTAGCGATAAGATACTATTTAGATGGAACTGCTTCAAGTGAAATCTCCATGAGACTTGGAGTTTCTCTAAGAAGCGTACAGCGCTACATTAAGGAATTTGTTGAGGTGGGCCATGATCACTTTTTAGAAAGGCGTCCTCCGGGTAACCTCGCCTTACTCAGTCAATCACAAAAGGATGAACTCATTCAAGACTTGGGAGAGTCCCCTACCAAGTTCGGATATGCCCTTACAGAATGGACTCCTGCTACATTGGCCTTGTATATAGAGGATAAATTTGAGGTGATTATATCTCTGGAGTCATGCAGGACAATATTAAGAGAAAATTTCTATGAAAACATATCGTCCCTTAGGAGCATAGACTCGGAGGATGTTGAGGAAATGTTTAAAAGGGAAATTATCCAGAATCTAACTGAGCCTGAAACAGCCGTTTGGATCTTCGGTCAATTCTACGTTGGATATAGGGCAGCGTACAAGACAAAAAAGAAATACAAAAGAAGGCGTGCAATTGTCCTGTGTGCAAGACAATATGATGTGTTCAATACGGTTTGTCATTTTGTTAGCCCGAATCGGGATAAAAAGGAACAATGGGAAGACATAATTAATGCTGCAATAAAGAAATCAGATCAAGAGGCTCTTTTTTTCTACCTTCCCAAATCACAGTATACCAAGTTCGTTGCCTCCCGATTTACCCATATAGATCAGAAGAAGCTTTATATTCATTACCTCCCAGATGGAGTCTCAGGTCTCCATTATATCCAAGATGTAAAAGATCATATCCTGGATAAATTAAATCTTCCTCTAAAAAATACCGAAGAAAAGACGCTGGGTAAAAGAAAGCAAAAAGAATTACTCTCACTCCTCGATAAGCTAAGCACGAATTAAAGTGCTTAGCTATTTATCAATTGAAAAACGACACTTTTATTTGGATTTAAAATTGAGTTTGTATCCCTGATAAACTCTACACTTTTTTAAAAGTGGATTTTTTTTGGTAAGCACTTGCTTGCGTAAAGCCTTCACCCATCTCAAAAGGCAAACATTGAACTCTAGTAATCTAGTAAGCGTTGAACGAAGAAATCAAAAAACCAAAAAGGAGAAATGACCCATGAATGAAAATCAGAAGTCCCAAAAAAAACTGCCAAGCGAGGTGCTCGACATCCTTGGGCAAGATTATCGTCCCTCAGATAGCACACAGTCGAGCAGAACCATCTCCAAAAAGGGTGTAGTAACAGTGGTCAGTACCAAGGGCAACGGTAAACGAGTCGCAATTGATCAGGAGGTCATTAATAGGATCGGCTCCCCAAAACGTGTACAGATCGCTCTAAGTAATGCTGCAATCGCCATAGGTGAAAAATTCACCAGTGACGATAATTACTTCAATCTGAAACAGACCGCAAATAAAGCAGTTATCTATTCTAGTCAACTAGTGACTGAATTAATGAAGACCTTTGGGCTTGACTTCACTAACACTACTTCTATCACGTTTCAGGAGGTAGATTACAAGAAAGTCGAGTCACGGGATGTAGCCATCATCAAAATGTCCGTGAATACAAGTGATTCAGACAGTCTTCCAAAAGATGCTGGCGATCCGACTGACAGCCGGAACTCTGACATGGACGAAGATTCCGGCGACCCCAACCCCGACGCGGGTGGCGATGTCGATGATAACTCCGACAACCTGGATCCCTTCGCATATATGGATGACTACGATGGCTCTTACGACCCGGATCCCGACGCGGACGGCGATGACTACGATGACTCCGACGACCTGGATCCCGACGCAGACAGCGATGTCGATGATGACTCCGACGACCTGGATCCCGACGCGGACGGCGATGACTACGATGACTCCGGCGACCTGGATCCCGACGCGGACGGCGATGACTACGATGACTCCGACGACCTGTATCCCGACGCAGACGGCGATGACTACGATGACTCCGACGACCTGGACCCCGACGCGGACGGCGATGACTGCGATGACTCTGACGACCTGGACCCCGACGCGGACGGCGATGACTACGATGATTCGGACCCTGATGAAACCAGTTCAAACTACCTGCACAGCAATTTAACAGGTCGTAAACGTCGTCGGTTAGCTTGAAGACCGAATAAAAGTTAGGTCTCTCGGAAAGTGTGGCACCTATTACAATCTGGTGAAAATTAAATGAAGCGGGGAGCTGGTGCTCCCCCTTAATAGATAGGAAATGGAGATCAAACATGACGCAATTGAGATCAGACAATAAGCTCGCTGCTGAAGCCCTAAATGCCATGACAACCGCTGCTGCTGCCCAAGCAATGGGCCAGGCCAAACTCGGCCCAAAATACCTGCCCCTTTGCCCGCCTAATCATAACGGAGTCTCTACGAAGCACAAGGAGAACTGCAAAAGACCTGGGAAAGTCCCCCTTTTGACCAAATGGACTTTGAATGCATCGGACGATCCAAACTTGTTAAACACTTGGTTCAACCGGAAACCCAACATGAACCTTGGAATGACACTAGGCGGTCAAGTTGGTGTGGTTGGATTTGATATTGACGGCGAGTACGGAAAAGCCAAAATGAATGAGCTTTTCAATGGCTCTATCCCTCCCACCTGGGAATTTACTACCCCGGGAGGTGGATCAAGGTTTCTGTTTGGTGTAACAAAGGGCCTAATTCTAAGGAAATTTTCTGATGTTAACCCGAATGCCGATCATGAGGAGCTAGCCCTATTGGCTGACGGCCAAATGACGGTCATCCCACCCTCCTTGCACCAAAATGGAGGGCAATACCTCTGGGTCACAGGCAGGGGCCCAGGGGACATCCCACTGGCCGAACTTCCAGAAAACGTACTAGAGAGAATGTGCTCAAGACAGGTCGTTTCCACATCGGAATTGAAAACCGTGGCGACAACGAAAGGAACCCATCGACAGTCAAAGCTTGACAAGCGTGAAAGACATTTTGTCGCCGGAATGCCGCCTGAATTGGACATTTCACTTCCTAATCCCGAACTGCAGAAACTTTCAAAGAGCTGCCAGGTGTTCAAGAAAGCAGTGTTCGAGCAGGATCACAAGGGGTGTGGGGAGGACCGCTGGCATCAGATTGTGTCC
Source organism: Paenibacillus chibensis (assembly GCF_004001045.1). Classification (GTDB taxonomy): domain Bacteria; phylum Bacillota; class Bacilli; order Paenibacillales; family Paenibacillaceae; genus Paenibacillus_AQ; species Paenibacillus_AQ chibensis. The sequence goes on along the minus strand of NZ_BIMK01000004.1, from coordinate 68,496 downwards.
ATGCTTGTTCGTGCCGGATTCTCGGATGCCGCTCTCACCTTTTCAAAACTAAGCGAGAAACACGATAGCCGCAGCGAGCAGCGTATCCTTGAAATGACCTCTGAAGGCGACATCGCGACCTACGGCCCGACCCGGTGCACTACGCTCGGTTGTGATTCGAAACAAATTGAGAAATGCCACCGTACCGTTCGTTTGGATCAACATACCAGGGAGCCTTCGAACTCTCCCGCTGCCTTTCTTCTGTCTTTCGACAAGACAGCTGCATTGCCCAAGAAGACTCCCGTGGAACATTATTCAGGATTACTCACCGATAACTACGGGATACACGGAAATAATCTCTGCAAAATCAAGTTCAAAAAAGAAGATGAACCAGATTACACACCGATAGCAAACTTTGTAGCTCGGATAGTCAAATCGATCACGAAGGACAACGGAGCGGAGCGTATGACCCTGTATGAGGTCGACGGCATACTACTTGGATCGGAAAAGCCTCTTCCCCCGGTTCAGGTCCTTGCCAGCGAATTTGAAAGTATGAAGTGGTTATCCATGTGGGGACCTGAGCCGAATATCTTTCCGGGCAACCTGACTCGGGACATGGTTCGCTTCTCCATTCAATCAACCGCAACGGCAGCTGTTCATGAACAGACCTACGCTCACCTTGGCTGGATTTCACTTGATGGAAAATGGGGGTACCTTCACGCAGGTGGAGCCTTGGGTGCCCCTGAAGTAAAAGTTGAACTAGACCCAAGGCTTCAAAACTACAAACTTTCCGAAAGTCCTAACAGTCCTAAAAAGGCTATGAAGGCAAGTCTGGAATTGCTGAAGGTAGCCCCGCATCGGGTAACGCTGGCATTGTGGGGCTTAACATACCTTTCGCCTTTGTGTGAGTGGCTACGAAGAATAGGTATAGAACCAAAGTTCCTGGTGTGGCTATATGGCTATACGGGCAGTCGCAAGACTACCCTAGCGAAACTGTTTCTCAGTCATTTCGGGGATCTGCTGGAGCATCCTCCCGCCAGCTTCAAAGACACTGCAAACTCGGTAGAAAAGCGCGGTTTCGATGCGAAGGATTCACTTCTTCTGATCGACGATTACCATCCCACGAGCTCCCCGAGAGAAAAGCAAAGCATGGAGCTGCTCGCTCAGCAGGTTCTTAGAGGCTACGGAGACAGAGTGGGGCGAGGCCGAATGAAACAGGACACAACCCTCCGAGCAGACTATCCCCCGCGCGGCATGGCAATTGTGACAGCAGAGGACATGTTGAGCGGAGGGTCCAGCGTGGCCCGACTGTTTCCCGTCGAACTGCTTAAAACAGATGTGACACTCGACCTTTTGACAACGGCTCAGCTTTGCGCCGGGAAACTGAGCGAAGCAATGAGAGGTTACCTGGAGTGGATTGGACAGGGTATGCTCATGCCTGAAAAAGGTGGCCTTAAGGAGCTTTTTATTGAAAAGCGACAGGAAGCAGCCAAACTAGGTGTTCACGGTAGACTTGTTGAAGCCTCAGTTTGGTTGTACATGGGCCTTCACATGGGCCTTGAATACGCCGAAGAAATTGGAGCGATAGCAGTTGAACAGGGACTAGAGCTTCGGGCCGAGGCATGGAAGGTGTTCCTTAACATAGCCGACGTGCAAGGACAACAAGTTACCGAGGTCAAGGCGTCGACACGATTTGCAGCTATCGTGTCCCAATTGCTTACAAATAAAAGTATCCATACAGATGCCGTACTGAGGGAACCTTTGCCAGAAACCTTACCGAAGAGTAGTTGTCACGTAGGTTGGCATGATGATACTTATTACTACCTTTTCCCGGAGGTGATTTACAACCAGGTGAGTCAGTTTTTGTCCAGACAGGGTGAGCATTTTCCACTTTCAGCGTCCATGCTCTGGAGGGAACTGGCCGATGCAGGAATGACAAACACTGAAACCACAAAAGAAAAAGATAAGGAAAGACGGCACATGCTCGTGAAAAAAACAGTTAGAGGGCACCGTTCGAGGCTGCTCTGGGTGAAACGAAGCTCTCTGGAAGAACATGAGAGGGAAGTGGAAACGGGCTCAGGCTTGATGTAAACACGCCCCCAAAGACTGGGGCTAAGCCCACTGAAAACGCAGTAACCGGGGCAGGGAAGTGTCAAGCGGGGCAAGGATTTTGGAATTACCCGCCCCCATTGCCCCCTAAAAATAAAAAAACAAAACAATCCCCCCCCATCTGACAGTAGAAAAAAGGGCATCTCCCCTCTAAAAATCGCGGGGGCAGCGGGGGCGTCTGTTGTGCGATGAGGAAGGCTATTCGCATGCCGGAGAGGCGTGAATGGGCCAGTTATCACATCTGAAGACAAGTATTCAATGTCCCTTTTTCAAAATCGTCTTTATCCACTTTTCGTTCATTTAATATAACCATGATATGGAAATCTTATCATGGAGGCGGATGTAATTGTTTAACATCGATACTTTTCAAGACACGCTAGTCGTATGCACAGAAAAGGATGTACTTCCAGCGTTGGCCTGTCGGTTTCTCGCAGACTTTTTCAGTTTGCTTCAACTGTCACTCGATTCTGAGAATGAACCCTTCCGGTTGTCCAACCACGGATACGCGCTGTTCGTTCTTGGGCCCGGCGAGCTTTCAGCCGATCTGCAAAAGAGTATGACAATCAACGTTGAATATGTTGAACGGATCGACCTTGGCGATTGCCAGCTTTTCAAAGTTTGTCTCATGGAGGGCAATGAATCATTCACTTTCCTGTTTTTAAAAGTAGGCACACAAGCTGAGGACGTGGAAACTTGGTTAAATAGCTTGATTGAGGACGGTGATCATTTTTGAATAAAAAAGTCTTAGAGGCAAATTCACCTGCAAAGCGAATCCAGGTAGTCGGTTTGAGAATGGTTCGCGAATCGACCTCAATTTTCTACCCTGGTCGGATGATTCGAACTGCGAAGGACGCCGCCGATTTGTTCGGACAGTTCATTGGAGACTGTGACAGGGAATCATTCTGCATCCTTTGCCTAAACACAAAAAACGAACCTACGGCGCTCCATCAAGTGTCCACAGGTACATTAAACGCTTCGCTGGTTCATCCACGTGAAACCTTCAAACTGGCAATTTTAGCGAATTCTGCTTCAATCATTGCCTGCCACAATCACCCCTCCGGCCAGCCTGATCCCAGTCAACAGGATGTGGAGATTACAGAGCGGCTGAGGGACAGTGGTAGCTTGCTCGGTATCGATCTCCTGGACCATATCATTCTAGGTGCCGGCAACTTCGTCAGCTTGAAAGAAAAAGGACTCATGTAAATTATCAAACACTGAAGACCACTAACGCCAAGGGGGAATTACCATGAAAACAACGATGCAAAAATCAAACGAGCAAGGCCTGTTCATTGATGTTCTCGCCGAAATGATATGCCAATACCTCGATGCCAAACAGGAGCTGCAACAGCGTGCGGACTACTGGTTGAAACTGTTCAAAAGTGTAGGCATCGAAGCGAAGATCGTCGCCTAGGGGGATCTCCATGAATCACGAACAACAACTAGCTGCCCTCTACATTCGCGTTTCGACTGAAGAACAGGTCGAAGGTTTCAGTCTGGAGGCCCAACGGGCTGCCTTGCTTGACTACTGCCGAAAGGCTCGTGTTGATGTCCACAAGGTCTACGTTGATGCGGGACGATCGGGCAAGTCCATCGATGGCCGAACGGCACTCCGCGAACTTCTGGAAGACGCCCGCAGCGGTCGCTTCCAGCAAGTCGTGTGTCTGCGGCTAAATCGGCTTTCCCGCAATCTGGTGGATCTCCTACACATCGTCGAGTTGCTGGACATGCACAGCATCGCGTTGCGCAGCCTAACCGAAGAACTCCAGACGGACACGCCTATGGGCAAGTTCGCCCTTCAGATGGCTGGGTCTGTAGCCGAGCACGAAAGGCGGCAAATCGCGCAGAACGTGCGCCACAGCATGCAGCGGCGCAGCAAGCTTGGCAGGTGGAACAGCGGCAATCAGGTTCTCGGATACCGCTGGATCACCCATCCCGACGACCCGCGTCTTTCCCACGTGGAGATCGTACCCGAGGAGGCCGAGCGTGTCGTCTCCATTTTCGAGATGTACTCCAGTGGCCTCGGCTTGAAAGCCATCGTCAATCGACTGAATGTTAAAGGGCACAGGACTAAGCGGGGCAAAGCCTTCCATAGCACCTCGGTGCGCAGCATCCTTGCCAATGTTAACTATATCGGCAAGATCAGCTACACGGACGAAAATGGCAACAGAGAAATAGTGGACGGTGAACACGAATCTATTGTCTCAACGGAACTTTGGGAGCAGGTGCAACGGCAGATTGTCGAGCGTTCACACCAGCCAACCAAGCGAGTCACCCGATCTTTCCCACTCGCGGGGCTGCTCAAATGCCCAACCTGTGGGAGCAGCATGACCCTATGTCATGTACCACGAAAACGAAAAAGTGGTAAACATACCGAAAGCTTCTATTATATTTGCTGTCGCTACAACTCAGGGGGAAGCGCGGTGTGCCTGCCAAACCACATCCGGGCGGAGGAGGCTGAAGCCTGGGTCGAATCCCAGGTCCGGCATTTCATCTCCCATCCATCCGTTATCGAACGGCTGGTTGCCGAGATTAATTGCAGGCGAGACAAGAAGCTGATGCCCATCCGACAACGGTTGTTGCAAATTGATACCCTTCTTGCTTCCCTAAAGGGCCGGAGCCTACGCTGCTACGAGCTTTTCGAGGACAGTCACATCAATGCCTCGGAACTCAGAAAAAGGCTAGACGAGATTCGTTCAGAGTCAGCCCTTCTGGAGGAAGAACGGGAGCAATTAAATCGTTCGGGAGCAGGGCAGCCTGTACATTCCATTCCCGCGCCTAGCATTCGGCAATCGCTGAACAACTTTCGCTCACTACTGCGGAACGCCTCGCCTGAGAAGCAAAAGGAACTTTACCGAAGCCTCATCGACAAAATCGTCGTCCCACATGACCGGGACATTACAAAGTCATCCATCCAGGGTACGGCGGCCCTGCTCAACCTGGAGATTCCGCCAATTAATATAGGGAGAGATAAGCAAGCATGATCCAGAAGGTAAGAGTCGCCATCTACGCACGTGTAAGTACAGAGGAACAGGCCGAATATGGTTATTCTATCGATGCCCAACTTGATACCTTGCGTAAATATTGCGAACTTTATAGCAGAGAAATCGCAGGGGAATACGTTGACCGAGGTGTCAGCGGGAAGAGCATAGAAGGGCGCTATGAACTGCAACGACTCCTTCTCGATGCCAAGGACGGGAAGTTTGATGAGGTCATCGTCTGGAAATTCAATCGAATGGCACGGAAGAACATTGACCTTCTTCATATCGTTGATATGCTCGAAAAAAACAATGTTGCCTTCCGCTCTTTCTCCGAGAGCTTTGACACGAGCACCCCTACAGGCCGATTCGCCTTGCAGATGATGGGTGCGGTAAGTGAACTGGAACGTAACACGATCGTGGATAATGTGAAAATGGGCCACAAGCATCGGGCAAAAACCGGTAAGCACAACGGCAAGGTGCCACTCGGCTACCGAAGCGTCAAGGTAGACTTACGAGGGAGAGAGTCAAAGATCGTCATCATTGAGGAAGAAGCGGCAATTGTCCGCAATATTTTTGAGCAGTATTCTGCCGGTCACGGCCTGAAGGCGATCGCTAACAACCTGAACCACAGGGGCCACAAGACCAGGATTGGTAAGCCCTTCTCCACTTGCGCCATCCGGGACATTCTCGACAATCCGATGTTCGTTGGAAAAATCCGCTACAACCGTTACGAAAATTGGGCGGAAAGACGCCGCAAGGGAAAAACTTCTGAGCTTATTCTTGTCGAGGGCCATCATCCGGCAATCGTCTCAGATGAGATGTGGAAGAAGGTTCAACTTCTACGGCAAAAGAAAAGCTCAATGCCTAAGAAACGCTTCGAGGGGGAATACCTGCTGACTGGGCTCATTCGCTGTCCCGAATGCGGTGCGGCGATGACCGCAAGCCGCACGGTGAACCGGGCGAAGGACGGGACGAAGATCGTCCGCATGTACTACTCCTGCGGTCGCTTTCGCAGCCAGGGCAGCTCGGTCTGCCACGCCAACAGCGTCCGCAAGGACGAGGCCGAAAAAGCCGTGACGGAGCGCATCCGGCAGGCAGTGACTCAGCCCCACATTCTCAAGAAAGTCGTACGCAGCATCAACGAACACCGATCGGGACGCATCAAGCCGCTTCGCGACGAGTTAGCGGCAGTCCAAGCCCGCATCGACAAGCTGGAAGAAAAGAAACTCAAGTACCTCGGGCTGTACGAGATGGACGAGATCGACCGCGACCTGTTCGCGGAACGCCTGAATGACCTGAACAGGGAGCTCGACACTGAGCTTACCCGCCGGTCGAAGCTGGAACTGGAACTCCGCGACGATCAGGCCGAGCCCGTCTCCTACGAGCTCGTACGTTCCTTGGTGGGCAGGTTCGACACCCTGCTCCACCGCTCTCCGTTCCCGCAGCGCAAAACACTGATGCACCTGATCGTGAAGAAGATCACGCTGGACGAAGGAAAGTGCGTCGACAGCGTCGAGCTCGCCTTCAACGAGGAGACCGAGAAGCATTTTTTAAGCGTAGCCCCTTCTGCTGAACTAAATGCAGAAGGGGCTTTTCCTTTCGGAAAAGCCCCTACGCTGAAGCAGAAATTGAGTATAGTGATCTGAGTCTTTCTTTATATCCAAATTAATTTAATCATATTGAAAAGTAGCCTATGTCGCTCTTCGAGCTCATCAGCACCAAATATATCCATAGGTCGGAACTGTAGCTTGTATGTGTTCATCATATGATCAAAGTCCTTCTTGGCTTTATAACTATCCTGTCGCAACGTTTCATTCCAATAAAGCGAGTTAGCATATGTTTTCAATTTCTTGGCGTACGCCTCGTTATTGCTGGAAATGTTATCTTTACCTTTAAGAAGGAGAAGGCCGCCTAGTCGATTACGCTCACGTTCAAATCGTTCTCGGTCATTGCCGAAGGCTTGTAGATTCTCCGAATTTTCCGCCAAAATATGCTCTATATGAAATCCGGAAACGCTGCCTGTTTTCTGCACTAGGTCGGTAATCGAATGCTTCATATTCATCTTAGTACCAGAAGCTAAAAATTCCTCAATACGCGCAAAGAAATACCTCTTAAACCTTTTATTCAACTCATAGCCCGTATCTCTGAATAGAGGATACGAAACTGGTTCCGTAACTGGAGTCCCCCGTACCTCGGAGATCATAGCAAGTAGAGAAGCCTCAAAAACTGCTTCAATTTCTGCTGGTGTCTTTTCTCGTATCTGACTACAGATCTTATAAATCATTTCATTGAAATCGTTGCTGTCGTAACTTCTTTGTAATTGAAGCAGCGTAAATAGCCGATCTACGTGATATGAAACCAATTTAATTTTTTCGTCTTCCAATTGATCCCGCAATGAGCATGCCGACAGGATCAGCAAAAACTGACTATCCATCTCAATCAGCTTATTATAGTACACATGCGGATAATTACTATCCAAATCCTTCTGATACTTGAGAATCTTCAAGTAGAGGTCGCTATAGTATTTGAATTCATTATTCAGAAAATGTTTGACCGCGTTCGGATTATGCTGCAACCCAAGCGAATGATTTACCTCGGACATAAATATCGTTCGGTGGTATGCCGCCTGATCAAATTTCTTTGAATCTCCTACTGTATTCGCAAATTTGGCGCGCAAGTAATAAATGAAGAATTCATCGATTTCATCCTCTGCATATTCATTCATTAAATGAACCTTCGTATCCCAAAGCTCGTTAAACCCGAAGTGATCCATTTCATCCTTGTCGATCTGCCCTAACAGCTTCCCCTTAAGAATCTCATATGGCTTAAGCTTCACGCCACGATCATTGATCACCTCAAAAATCATTGGCACATCTGTTTGCTCTACGTTAAGATTAATTAACACCAAGCGCTTTAGGAAGAAAAATACGAAGCTCTCAAACCGATGCTTATCGTTCCCTATTTCTTTCTTCATATATCCTGAAATCGTCTTGAAATTATCGACCATATTTACTGCAGTTATACCGGTCGACACATCTATCTTATCGATCTCTTCCCCCTTGTATAAACCTTCGACGGCTTTCTTATGCTGCTCGTGATTCATCCAGAAATCCTTTTGGAATCCAGAAAACCCCACTATGCGACTTGAAATCCAATCAATTAAATCTGATTGTAGGTCTTTCGCTAATTGATAAAGCTTAATCAGAATAAGTGTTAGGGTAGTTAGTCGTTGCTGTCCATCTACGATGAACACCTTACCATCTACTAAATTCGTCACATAAGTATTCAGATAATACCAAGAGTACTTCTCAATTAACTTATCAAGTTGAATGTCACTGCTTTTATGAATCGTATATTCAAGATTAAACTTGTACATTATGTCATCTAGGAGTCTAATGACAGGTTCACTTGTCCATTTGTATTGCCGCTGATAAAAATCAATATAGTAGGTTGTTCCCGAGAATAACTTATCAATATTTTGCTTGTCCGGAGTTACGTCCATCCTTTATAGCCTCCATTTAAAATACTCTATACCAATTATAAAATAATGGGCCTATATATTTCATTCAACAAAAGATAATATGTTCCTGCAAGCCCATTAAGCTCAGTGAGAGTTTAATATCAAAAATTTCGCCCTACTTGTGGTACGGTTCTCCGCGCTGTCTGTAACGGCAAGTTTTTAGGCCATCCCACAAAGGATGGCCTTTTCTTAGAGAATGATTTGGTTCAATCGTGCTTGAGATCTTCTCTATTCCCGACATATCATCAATTTGTTTCCGTCTGGATCTTTCACAACGAACCAATGATCGTGTTCAATTTCTGTAACGAGTTCCACACCAATCTTCTTCATATAATCAAGTGAACTTCTTAGATCTTCTGTCATTAACATAAAGGCAGGAGTTTCGATAGACGGAGCTCCTCCCGGTTGGTCACCTCCCCACTTTGGCATCGTATCAAGAATAATCCCGGTTCCTTCCATTGGCAAAGGACATAAGTGACCATTTATGATATTGCAGTCATCTTCATTAAGTCCTAAAACCTGACAATACCAACTGCGTGACTTCTCAATATTCCTAACGGGGACAAAAATGCTTCCGACTTTGTTTTTGACCGGGCTGGCCTGCGAATTGCTTTCTTTGGCTTGATGTTGTTCGTTCATCATTCTACCTCCATGAATCATTTTTAGAGTTTTCGGAATTACTACGGGTCTGTAACCTTCTGGTAAGTTTTTGCGTGCAGGTACTTCGCTCATGATCAATCCCCCTGCTTCAGATTTCGTAAAACGATGGGCACACAGCATTTTACGCTCACTAATTTTTCAAGAGATCCAGCCTCCCACTCCTCCACGCTTTCATCAAGAATGTAGTGAGTAAACCAAGACCGTTCTTCATCCGCCTCATACTCATAAGATGTACCCAGCCAACGGTAAATCCGTTCAAGGACTCCATCCATTGAACCTAAGGATCTGGTTGTTAAGCAAGCATACAAACCGCCTTCCATATACGTCACTCGGTGTTCTTCCTCACGGGAGGGGACAAAACCTTCCAGTAGAGTGATACAAATTTCATACATACTGCTGTCATCAGACGGACTGCCGTAGCTACTACTCATGAATACCTTAAGGCGATTATCTCCTATGAAGCCATTACGTGTTAACCATTTAATAGCGGCCTCGTCGGCCCTTGACACGCAGTTGACACCTTCCGCTCGAAATCTCATCACCCTCAGAGGTTTCAGCACCAAAATTTCAATAGTTTCCTTCTCTTGAGAGCGCCTAACGGGAAGATAAAGCTTCAATCGAGATATTCGACCGTTAAATTGTTGGTATTCCTCGAGAAAACCATGACCCCCGAGTTCAAAAGTACTCAAAGGCAGCCACTCAGACAGTAGTCGGTTCCAAGCATTCACGATTTTGGGACTGGAATCCATCGGTGTCCAAGTAATAGCATATGTACCGCCTGAAAGTTCAATAGGTTGCAAATCCGTATGCTCTACAAACCTCACCTTTTTCTCTGGGCTAACGGCCATCATTTGATAACCGAATGATGGCTTACTCCCTTCCAAATCGACATTCCACCCAAACAACCTCATTTGACTTGAGTCGATATTACTCTCGGAAAGAATAGATTGAAACTGAATGTAAGCCTCTTCTTCAAGTCTTTCCTCCCGATCGGCAACATGAAGATAACCTATTCCTTTTTGGGGAGAAAGACTAATAACCTTCACATCCGGGTAACGTTCGGAAATCTCCCGTTCCTCTAAATAAGAAAATCGTTCATGAAGGCGAATCCGTTCGAAGCTGTAAATGACTTCTGCTTTTCGATAAAGTCCAGGGGTCAACCCTGTGTTTCGCTTGAATGTCTTGATAAAAGTTTGATTCGTATCAAACCCGCAGCGAAATCCTATCTCAATCGACGGTAGGTTAGTTTGTCGCAAGAGACACGCTGCCTCACTAGTCCTTCGTTTGCGAATATATTCTTTTATAGGGTGACCCGTCATTGCATAAAACAAGCGATATAAGTTCGGTACCGACATCGCAGCCGCCCTGCTGATTTCCTCTAACGAAAGTTGCTCGGCAAGTTGTTCCTCTACATAATCAATAGCACTCTGGACATTCTCAACCGTATGCATAAAGCCCCCTTTCAACACACAATCATTTTCACTGGTTACAACCTGCCGTTGAATTTATCATAGCAAATTGTTCCATAGAAGGAGTCTCTATTCTTATCAAAAATCGATTCAAATTAATTCTCAGATATATATCATATTCGTGACTCATAGCAAGACCCCTTTTCGAGGGGGCATTTTCATTTTCAGGAGGGATGTAAGAATGAGGATCATCAAGACACAGCAGGACTTCGACGTGTTGCGCCGTGTAAAAGCACTTCCTGCGGTACTCCTCGATCAGGTCGAGGACTACTTCCAGCAGCTAAGGGACGAGCAGGTAGACGAACTTGAAAGCGAGTTTTGCTTGGGCATGAGAGGCTACATCGTCGTTCTCGAAGCTGGAGACAACGTCCGAGACCTCGGTAACGTCGGGCTGAGCCGCGAAAGAGGCGGAATGCTGGGAAGTTGTCCCGAGTACGTCGAACTGCTCGACGTAGGCGGAGGACTCCAAGCGTACAAAATCGCGGTACTGTACGACAACGACTACCTAATGACGTTCTTCACGCAAGCCGGAGCACACGACGAGGAGGTGGAACAATGGCTCAAAGACCAAGCGGAAGGAAGATGACGGCAAATGAGCTGGTCCTCCAGAAGCTGAAAATGACGTTCGATCGGCGCGAAGCTGTCGCCGACAACATCAACTGGACGAACGTTTGGGTCATGCTCGTAGTGTCGGAACCCTTCTCTGACCTGCTTGTAGAGAACCTCTCGTACCCGCTGACTGAGCAAATGCCGACACATCGCGCCCGTGTTGTCCTGAGAACCACTGATGCCCAAACAGGTACCAACCCGTATGTTGACGGCTCCGACTTCTTCCTCGCAGTCGATGAGAAGCAACAGACGGCGGACTTTGTTTGGGAAGACGAAAGTTTCGGGGAGGCCCCTCTTTTTCACGGCGGAGACGTAGCCAGCTCCGTCCGCTGGGTGAAAGAACTGGGCGAGCCTTTCCATTGTCAGTACAGTGACCCCTTTCTCCCAACAGAGACGGGAGACACCACTGACCAAGAATAGCGAAAAAAGCGTAAGTTCCGCTTTGCCGCTTTGGGCGCAACTGACGCTTTTGTTGCCGCCCCCATCTGCCTGGTGCAATCCCAGGCTCTTTTTTTCTGCGAAAACTCCCCAATTACAAACAGATATTATTATTTAGCATATAGTATTGATGCCTAATCGATAGGCAATCTTGCCGGATCATAGGGATCGCAAATTAAATATTCGAATCACCGAAATTCGGCGAATTCAGCCAAATATTCTTCTGTAGTGGCTTTTAGTTAAAATAGCTCCCACTTCGTTTTTCTCGTCGGACCTTTCCGCGAGCGACCCCTCCCGGATAGCCTTCAGCGTCATTTTTCGCCTCCATTTTTCTACCCAACCACCGGAGTGATAGCCAAAGGAAAACCCTGTAGAATCTATACCTGTAAGCAGTTGCTCAGCGGACAGGCGCCGTCCGCAAGTGACAATAACAACCTGAATGCCTCTGCAGCCCGGTCGACTAGGCAACTTCGGGAACATACCAAGGAGGGCATTCTAAAATGGATACGAATCAAAACGCACTTCGCAAAAAGATGACCGCAACACCTGCAACGCAAGCAGCAAAGGTAGGCCCGCATCAAACACTACTTCGTTTGGGGAAAGAAGGAAACAAATTCTTCTCCAGCCCTAACCACGAGCCCTACGTCTGCTTGAATTTCGAACAGTCGAGCAAAGCAATGAAGATCAAGCACAAGAACTTCAAAGGCCTGCTGACCAAGCTATTCTTTGAGGAAACAGGTGAAGCACCTACTCCGGACGCGTTAAACCAAGCCCTCAACCAGTTCGATGCCATTGCAACATTTTCCGGGGGCACTCACCCCGTCGAGTTGCGTGTCGGAGAACACGAGGAGAACTTCTACTACGATCTGAGTAGGAACGGCAAGGATTCCGTCGTAGAGATCGGAAAAGACGGTTGGCGTCTAACATCAGGCAGTCCGGTGTACTTCTTGGGGACACCAAACATGAAGCCCCAGGTCGTACCGAATGAAACCGGAGGAAACCTGTGGCGACTTCTCAAACACATTCGTTTCAAGAGTAACAGCGACAAGTTGCTGTACCTTGTATATATTGTCTCCTGCTTCGTGTTCGACATCCCTCACCCCATTCTCATTCTTTGGGGAGAAAAAGGAGCGGCAAAATCGACATCGTCGAGAATCACCCGCGCAATCGTCGATCCGGCGCAACGTGACATGACTTCGTTGCCAACGGGACTACATGACCTGGGGCTTTCGCTCCAAAACAATTATATGCCCGTTTACGATAACTTGTCCTCCATCACGCCGAAGATCAGTGACCTGCTCTGCACGGCTGCGACGGGAGGAGGATTCTCCACAAGAAAATTCTTTACCGATGACGAGGAGACAATTCTCTCGTTCAAACGGTGCGTCGTCTTGAACGGCATCAACGTCGTCGCATCGAAAGCGGACCTACTCGATCGCTGCATCATGCTTGAGCTAGATCGCATCGACGAAGGAGAGCGCAAAGAGGAACGCGTAATTGTCCAAGAGTTCGAGCGAGACATGCCAATCATTTTAGGCGGCATCTTCGACACCCTGAGCAAAGCCATGGCCATCTACCCGAACGTACAGCTTCGTGCGCTCCCTCGGATGGCGGACTTCGCAAAGTGGGGATACGCCATAGCAGAGGCGATCAAAGAAGGGTACGGAGAAGCCTTCCTGAAAGCGTACAAGCGGAACCGAAATCGTGCGAGCGAAGAAGCAGTCTCCGCCCATCCAGTCGCGTCGGCAATCATCGCGCTGATGAAAACGACAACGCTATGGGAAGGTCCTGTGGCAGAACTGCTCAATGTGCTTGAAAACATAGCAATTCGGGAACGGATCGACACCAGAACGAAAGAGTGGCCGCGAGCCCCTCACGCTCTTAGCAGAAGAATCAACGAGGTCATGTCCAACCTGAAGTCGTGCGGCATTGACGTCGTGATTCGGCACGGTGGAACACACAAGATCGCAACGATTCAAATGTCACCAGCGCGAAGCGGACAAGCGAATCGAAAAAAGAAGAAAGCCGCCTAGAAGAAAATAGCGTCAGTTGCGGCAGAAGCGCTCTTGTCACCACTGACACGACTGACGCTATTTTTCCCGCGTCTTTCACTACAATCCATACCCGAAAGGAGCTTTGACATGGAAAGTGATACAAATTCATACCAGCAATTGGTCGATCTCCTTGCTGGAATGATTAGTGAATGCCTGAAAGAGCAGAACAAAAAATCTGAATCTAAACTCACCTACAAAAAAACCGCTTAGAAAGGATGGATACACCTTGATGAAAAGAAATGACCTTTACGAAAACGATGTACAGTACGTCGGCATATACGCTCGCGTCAGTACCGAGGAACAGGCTGAACAAGGCTACAGCATCGAGGCTCAGATAACGACCCTTCGTAATCTTTGCAAAGCTGAACAGAAAATCGTCTTCAAGGAGTACGTCGACGCGGGCATCTCGGGAAAAACGATCGAGAAGCGTCCGGCAATGAAGCAACTGCTTCGTGACGTAGAGGAAGGCAAAATTCAAGAGGTACTTGTTTGGAAGCTGGACAGGATCAGCCGCAAGATGTCTGACTTGCTCCAAATCGTCGAGCACCTGAACCGCAACAACGTCAAGTTCCGCAGCTACTCGGAGAAAGACTTCGATACCGAGACAGCCTCCGGCAAACTCAACATCCAGATGCTTGGCGTAATCGCCGAATTCCAGCGGAATACCATCGTGGAAAACGTCAAGATGGGCATGAAACAGCGGGCTAGAAAGGGGAAATGGAACGGCGGTACGGTCCTCGGTTACGATGTAGTCGAGGTGGAAAGCGGACGCGGCAAGGACTCCATCCTGAAGATCAATCACATCGAAGCAGAGCTCGTACGGAAAATTTTCCGGATGTACGGTGGCGGACAAGGCTTGCGAAGCATTGCAAACCAACTGAACGCCGAAGGATTAAAGACCAAGCTAGGCAATGCCTTCAGTAGTGTTGCGGTCAAAACGATCATCAATAACCCTGTCTACATCGGCAAAATTCGCTACAACGTAAGGGAAAACTGGAATGAGAAACGGCGGAAAGGCACTAACAAAGACCCCATTGTCGTTGACGGTGAGCACGAACCGATCATTAGCCTGGAATTGTGGGAGGCTGTTCAGAAGTTCTACAAGAAGAAGGCCGTCTCCGCTCCTCGAAAATTCGACGGTATCTACCTTCTGACGGGGCTCATGAGATGCCCTCAGTGCGGAGCAACGCTTGTCGCCCATCGAATCAACGACACGCTAAAGAGTGGTGAGAAGGTCGTCCGAAGATACTACATTTGCAGCAACTTCCGCAACAAGGGGAGCCGAGTCTGTAACTCCAACTCGGTGAAGGCGGACTTCGCTGAACGCTACGTCATCGAACGGATCGCGGCGGTAGTACAAACGCCAAAACTGTTGGACGACATTGTCGTTAGCCTCAACAAGTCGCGGAGCAAGAGCGTTGCTCCGCTTCAAAAAGAGCTAGCTGCAATCAAGCGCGAGTTGAAAACGCTAGACTCCCAGAAGCAAAGGTATTTTGCCCTCTACGAAAGCGATACGATCGATAACGACATGCTGGTCGAGCGCATTAACGAATTGAAGTCGAAGTACGACGTGCTCGCAAACCGAAAGTCCGAAGCAGAACGCCAGTTGGACGAAAACCAAGCCGAGCCCATCCCGCTTCAGCTTGTACGCAAAGCGCTCAGCGACTTCAACGGGCTTCTTCAGACCTCTCCAGTCGAAACGCAGAAGACCCTGATACAGACCATAGTGAAGCAGATAGCCGTACAGCAAGGCCAAAAGCTTCGAGGCATTGAACTGGAATTCGACGAGACGCTCAGACAATGTCTGGTCGTCGCAGCCCCCTCCACCGACAAGGTGGACGGGGCTTTTTCTTTGTCCAGACGCAAGTACCCCTCACCCTTTACGATCGTGATCTAGGGCATCTCTCTTTCCGCTAAGCGAAAGTACCGTCAGAAGCGCATAAACTGCCAGCATCGACACTTCTGACACTTTTCTTTCCCAGCCTCGGAGACCCTCCCCCATCCACGAAGCCCTCTTCCTTCCGTGGGATGTGACGAGGATGTTCTACTCAAAAAACGATCGCCCTATGTACTTTTCTTGCGTTTCCTTGGCCCGAAACCTGCACACATATATACAAATCCATGCCCCGCAAGGAACTCCGCAAAAAAACTTGCCCTTATTTATGGTACGGTTCACCCCGATTGATCTTCACCGCACGATAAATCTGCTCGGTGAGCACCAGCCGCATCAGCTGGTGCGGCAGCGTCATGCGCCCGAAGCTTAAGCGTTGCTGGGCGCGGCGCAGCACGGCCTCGGAGAGCCCGTGGCTCCCTCCGATCACGAACACGACATGGCTCGTCCCGTACGTGCCGAGCTTGTCGAGTTCGGCGGCCAGCTCTTCCGAGCTCCACAGCTGGCCGCCGATGGCGAGCGCGATCACATGCGCGCTCTCCTTGACATGCGCGAGGATGCGTTCGCCCTCGCGCTCCTTCACGATCGACACCTCGGCTTCGCTCAAGGTGTCCGGGGCCTTCTCGTCCGCGACCTCGATCATCTGGAATTTGATGTACGGGGTCAGCCGCTTGGCGTATTCCTGGATGCCCTGCACCAAATACTTCTCCTTCAGCTTGCCGACGCCAATCAATTGAATCAACATGATATACCCTCCGTTTAAACCTCGTTATGTAATTTATTGTTCCCTCATGTCACTCTATTGTTTCAGCAGCCATGGAATCTACCCCAGCCTGCTGCGTGCCCTGCCTCCCAAACCAACTAAAAAGGAGCGTGCATCCACGCTCCTCCCTTACCCTATGCAGTTCGCGGTTATACCACCAAATACTTGCCGGCCTGCTCGCAGTGCGCGCACTGCACCGGCGGATCCCAATCGGAAAACTCCGTATCCTTCAGGTCCACCACGTCCGGAGCGTCCTCGTATTCGTCCACGAACGTATCAATGGCAAGCTCCAAATGTTCTTTGCATACTACGTACATAATGAAAGCATTCCCTTCTAGTGCTGCAACACGGTTGTCATAAGTCCATTCTGTGCAAAATGCGGATGTCTTACTCAAATTATAGCCCTTTTTCAGCAATTCGCACACTTGTTTTTTATGCAAGGAAAAATCCCGCCAATGCAGGATTTTCCCGTTCATTTCATGCCGTTCAGGCTTTTATTGATCCGGCTTCTCGGCCAGCTTCACGTTCGTCGTCTGCTCCTTGCCGTCGCGGTAGAACGTCACCTTCAGCGTGTCCCCGATTTTGACCTTATCGTACAGGAACTTTTTCATCTCCAGCGTTGTCTTGATCGGTTCATCGTTGAATTTGACGATCACGTCATTCAGCTTCAGCCCCGCTTCCTGCGCCGGGCCGATGGCATCCAGCACGACGACGCCGTCAGTCACGTCGCTTGGCAGCTTCAGTTCCTTGACCTGGTCATCATCCAATGGAGCATAAGGATTGCCCAAATCCATCGAATACACGCCAATATACGGACGGGCAATCTTGCCGTGAGCCATCAGCTCATCGACGGTCTTCATTACCTGATCCACCGGGATGGCAAAACCGAGTCCCTCCACGCCGGTATCCGCAATTTTCATCGTGTTGATGCCGATCACTTGGCCGTTCAGATCCACGAGTGCGCCGCCGCTGTTGCCTTCATTGATGGCCGCGTCGGTCTGAATGACCTCCTGCTCCCAGTCATACACCCCGTCCTGGTTGAGCGAAACCGGCACGATACGGTTCGTGTAGCTGACAATCCCTGAGGTCAGCGTGTCGCCGAGTCCCAGCGGATTGCCGATGGCAAACACTGTTTCCCCAAGGCGCAGCTTGTCGGAATCGCCCATTTCGGCGACTTCGTTGATGTTCTTATCGTTCACGGCCAGCACGGCGATATCGTTCACCTTGTCGGCGCCCACGAGCTTCGCTTTTTTCATTTCCCCGTTCACCGTGACCACTTCCAGCTCCTGAGAGCCTTCAATCACGTGATTGTTGGTGATCACAAAGGCCTGACCCTGGTCTTTTTTGAAAATAACGCCGGAGCCCAGAGCCGAATCCTCCAGATTGTTCTTATCCTTCTTGGCGTCCTTGTAATTAACAATGCTGACGACCGTCGGGCGCACCTTCGCCGCAGCCGTTACCAATCGATCATACGGGTCGACGGTGCTATCCAGCTGTTTGGAGTTCAAGGCACTGACCACAGCCGCCTCTTTCCCCGGGGAAGGCAAACCCGTAATCATGCTGAACAACAGAACGGCCACAAACGCGCTGATGACCGAACTGATCGTAGCGATCTGCAGCGTTGACAGCCCCCGGCTGCGCCTGGATCTCGGCCATGCTTCCTGTGCTCCGCGGGCTTTACCGAATCTGCGTCTGCGCTTCGTCACCTTGGTCGAATAGAAATCATCTTGAAACAGCCCCATGTGATCCTCTCCCCTTTGTTGTCACGCACCCAAAACAACCAGCCGTCTTGTGCCTCGAATACCTCACTTCGGTATGTAATCCTGTCCGGTCCTCTTCTGTATCGCAAAAAGCTTGCCCTCCGGCCTCATGGCGTTGATCCCGATGAAAAGCCGTCCAAGGGAAATGTCTTCCTTTTCCATACAATGGTTATACCTAAAGATTACCTTTTTGGCGCCGTTTTTTCTGTAGTGCAAAAGTCTTCATTTATATAAACTGCAGGAACCCTCTAAAGGTTGCGTTGGCATTCCCTTATTTTTAATCACCACAAAAAAGCCCCTCTTAAGCAGAAAAACCCATTTTTCTATATCACAATGAAAGAAAGAGTGAATATTTCGCCTGTATGATGCTATTTTCCAATTCACAGCATTTATTCTACTAAAAACAGGAATATTTCCAGCGGTCCGCGACTAGAATAATAGAAACCAAGACGCAAACAGCCGCCCGGCAAGAAAGTTCTTTTCACATTTTCCACCCATAATTTGGGGAAGGATGATGCCCCGGAGACCCGATGCCGCAAGGCATTTCAGGTTTAGCACCGGTACAGACCATTGTACCACAAGAAGGACTCTGTACCTAATGTATGTTAAAAGATTATGCTGGTGAGTTGTGGAATTTGACTACTTATTTTTGGAAATCATAATAGAAGGGCATATGCCTCAAAACAATGACAGGAGGTTGAATGATATGGAGCGATTTCCGTCCGGTATGGACTATGTGCAGATGATGGCCAAGCTTGGGGATTTGAAGGACGAGCATTACCGCAATACCCTTGCCCTCAGCACGATCATCGAGCTGCTCATCGACAAGGGTATCCTCACCCGGGAAGAAGTGGAGAGGAAGGCGGCCGAGCTCGACCAGTTTATGGTTCACTCACCTTATCCCACGGTGTAGGGCGGTCATAGTACGTATCGCATAATTTAAATTCGCTGTCTTTATAAAAGCAGCCGCGTTCCTCCATGCTGTCACGCACCGTCATTTTCGCCAGATCCATCATGTTATGGTCGCGACTGAGGTGGGCCAGATAGGTCCGCTTCAGATCACCGGTCAGCAGCTCGCTCAGTGCTGCTCCTGTGTCGATATTCGACAAGTGGCCCATATCGCCGAGAATGCGGCGCTTGATGTTCCACGGGTATCTGCCCATCCGCAGCAGCTCGATATCATGATTGGCTTCAAGCACCACCACGTTCGAGTCGCTGATCGCCTGCTTGACCTTATCGCTCATATAGCCGAGGTCGGTCGCGACGCTGAGCTTTTCGTTGCCGTCATAGAAACAGTAGCCCACCGGCTCTGCCGCATCATGCGAAATACCGAAGGATTCCACGCGCAGCGAGCCGAAGTCGCGCACTTCGCCGCTATCCATGACGATGCGGTTCTCTTCCGCAATTTTGCCGATGGACTTCTCCATCGCTTCCCACGTTTTCTCATTGGCATAGATCGGCAGATCGTATTTACGTGCAACGGCACCGAGACCCTTGATATGATCCGAATGCTCGTGCGTAACCAGAATGCCGTCTATTTCCTCGCCGGTTACTTCCCGCTCTTTCAGCAGCTCGTCAATCCGCTTGGCGCTGAGACCCGCGTCGATCATCAGTGTCGTTTCTTCGTTTCTGACGACGGTCGCATTCCCGGTCGAACCGCTGGACAGCACCGTAAAAGATATTCCCATTGCTCCTACTCCCTTTCTTTCTCGGTCTTCGGACTGCTTACCGTCACGTCCCCGCTGATGCCTTGAACGTAATACATCTCTCCGCTCTCCAGCGTGAACCGCCACGAAGGCGCGGCAACCTGGCTCTCCGAATTGTAGACCTGCCCGTAATATCCGAGCTGGATGTCCTTGATACTGGAACCCGGCGGCAAATGCCGCTCCACCAGCGTTTTCAGCGCATTGCTGGCCGGCATCATTTTCTGATTCTCGTCATCTCCGGAAGCGGAGATCTCAATTCCGGACTGCCGGTAGGCGATGATCCGCTGCTCGCTGTAATACAGCTCCAGCTGGTCGTTAAAGAGCGGCCATTTCTGGTCCACCAGCGCATGCATGACGAAGCGCCCGGCTGCGCCGGCCTCTTTGACCCGCTCCATTTCGCTTTTGCTCATATATTCGCTCGCCAGCGGATCGTACCGGTAGTTTCCGATCTCCGGAATCTCCCCTTTCAAGGCGCTCACCAATTCTTTGTCCCTGAAAATGAGCTGGCTCTCGATCGGTTCCTTCAGGGTCACCTGATCGCCGATGCTCTCACCGCTCTGATATTGATACGTAATCTTGGGCAGCTGCGGCGTCATGCTCGGAATCTGGCACAGCAGCTGGATGGTTTTTTCCTTCATCACCTTCTGCGTGCTCTCCGATAAGGAGGCAAAATCCAGACTGGTGTCCGCCTGCTCGCGCACATCAGCCCACAGCTGATAGCCAAGCACGAGATTCAGCAGCAAAAAAGCGTAGATCAGCACATTTTTGGCTCTTCCCCAATCCATTCATTCGCCTCCTTTATTTATTCTTGACGATGACCGCCGCATCCACGGATTGGATCTCCAATCGCGATTGCTGCCGCAGCTTTCCCTTGTTACGCTTAACATTTTACATTCTTAGCGAATCGTACGGATTTGTCCGTTTGCCAGCTTCACAGCCCAGACCGGCGTCAGCTTCAGCCCCTTCGACTCCAGCTCCGGCAAATATGCCGGGTAGAGGTCCACGATCGGCGACTCCTTGCTGTAAGCCGTTAGCATCGCCTTGAGGTCTTCTCCGGCAGAAAGCTTCTTCATCTGCTTGTTTTGCTGGCCTGTTTTCATATAGATCAGGGACCGTTCATACGTCGACACGTTGCCCTGCTGCAAATCCAGCCTCATCGTGCCGTAATGGAAATTCATCGTGTCGAGAACCGGATACGAGCCGTAATACTGCTGGAATATGATCTGGCTCTGCTCTGCGCCGATACCGGACAAATCCAAACGGTACACGCCGTTCCAGCCGCCATGCTCGTTCACGAAATCCACGGCCGCCAAAATATCCTTGCTGTCGGTGCTTTCCCCGGCCGGCGGAGCCGCAGGATCCGTGTAGCTCATCCACTTCTGCTCCTGCCGCACCTGCAGGCTCCGCTTCGAGTCGGTATAGATTTCCGAGCCGTCCTTCTCCTGGATATAACGCGTAATTCCCGGGTCGAAGAAGAGGCTCTGCTGCATCTGAGCAATCGTATACCAGCCAATCTCCAGATTCGCCTCGACCATGTCCACCGGCTTCTCCGGCAAATAATACGCTCCGTCGCCCTGCATCGCATACGGAATCCAGTTTTTGCCGAAGTCCACATGCTGCTGCACGTCCTGCACGGTCAGGTCAACTTTGCCGGCCTCGTAGACGACATCCCCCTCGGTGCTGAAGAACAGCGCATGCGCCTTCGAGTCGCTTGGCGCGCTGTAAATCCAGATCCGGTTGATCCGCTCGGCTTCAAAGAGCGAATCAGGCTGAATCTGCATGACCCGCTGCAGCAGCGTGACCGGAATGCCGGAGCCGAAGGTCAGCTCGATGCCCGGGTTTTCGTTGCGGATTTTATTCCAATCCATATTCTCTACCGAACGACGCTGGAAGCCTTCGAAGCTGCGCCCTTTCAGACGCGAATAGATAAGCTTATAGAATGTGGAATTCGGATAGAAGACGGTATGCTTGCCTTCCCCCATATGAATCAGCATTTTATCCGGGTACAGCAGGTTCTCCACTTTATCCTGCGGGCCCATGTTATCCGTCTTGATATAGTTGTTCATCGCCTTGGCAGCCGTATCGCTGCCCGGAAGGCGATAGATGAGGTAATAGCTCTGTACCAGGCTGCCCAAGACGAGCAGCAGCAGGAGGAGCGATTTCATCCGTTCCTTCATGTCGCCACCCCCTCATCCTCCGCGAGTGGCAGGGTAAACGTCACTTTGGTGCCCTGCCCGAGCTCGGATTGAATGGAGATCGTACCGCCGTGGGCAAGCACGATCTCCCGGGCAATCGACAGCCCGAGACCGGTGCCGCCCATGCTCCGCGAGCGCGCCTTGTCCACCCGGTAGAAGCGCTCGAAGATGCGATCGAGATCCTTTTTCGGGATCCCGATGCCCGTATCCTGCACGGAGATCGCCAGCAGATTGCCCGGCGCCTCCGCCGCGCCCATGGCGATGCTGCCGCCGGGCTGCGTATATTTCATGGCGTTGGACACCAGGTTGTCCAGCACCTGGTCGATCTGATCCCGGTCGCACAGCGCCTTGCGCAGGCCGGCTTCCACCTTGACCTCGCTCCGGATGTCCTTCTGCTGCATCTGGAAAGCGAACCGGTCCGCCACGTCCTCCAGCATTTCGAGTACATCGGATGGCTGCTTGCGGATCAGGGCTTCCTTGTTATCCAGCCGCGATAGATGCAATAGATCCGTCACGAGCCGGATCATCCGCCCGGTCTCGTTCTGGATCACGCCCACGAAGCGCGACGCCAGCGGCGGGTCGTCGAGCGCTCCGTCATCCAACGCCTCGGTATAGCTCTTAATGGTCGTCAGCGGGGTCCGCAGCTCATGTGACACGTTCGCCACGAACTCGCGCCGCGACGCTTCCAGCTTCTCCTGCTCGGTGACATCCTGCAGCACGGCGATCGTGCCCGTAATGCCGAACTCGCGGCGGTGGATCGGGGTGAACGTCACCCGGATCATATAGGAGAGCTCCGCTTCGTGGCCAATCTGAAGCAGCATCGTCACATACGTGCCCTCCGTGAACGTCTGCGTCTGCTCTTCGCTGAGTCCGAGCACCTCGGCAATGCCGCTGCCGGACAATTCATCCTCGTCCACGCCCAGAATCGCGCCTGCGCGCCGGTTCATGAGGATGATCCGCCCCGCTTCATCGGTGGCGATCACACCGTCACTCATATTCGTGAGAATGGAAGCTAATTTCTCCTTCTCCTCTTCATTGACGAGCAGCGCTTCCCGCAGGCGGGTCGTCATGTAGTTGAACGCCTCGCTCAGCTGGCCGATTTCGTCATTGCCGAAGACGGGCATCTTCTGATCGAAATTCCCCTCGGCCACCGCGGTGGCATGCTTCGTCATTTCCTTGATCGGATGGGTGATCGTATGCGCCAGAATCACGCCGAGAACGGCCGTCAATCCCAGCGCCAGCAGGATCCCCGATATGAAAATATTGTTGACCCGCCCCATCGTCGTATACAGCTCTTTCATCGAGGCGACGATATACACGGCGCCGACGATTTTGCCCTTATTGAGCACAGGCTTGGCTACGACCTTCTTACGGATGTTGTCTTCGTCGATGACGTATTCCTCGTTGTCCTTGCTGCCCTGCAGTGCGCGGCTGACCACGGTCTGCGTGTTCTTGCGGCCCACATAATCCGCATGCGACTGATTGGATGTAATCAGCACCTTGCCGCTCGCATCCAGCACCTGAATCTCCGCGCCGTCCATGTTGAACAGATTCGTGACGATCGCGCCCAGGCTCTCCACGTTGTTTTCACCCGTGTCGGCGGTGCTCTCCAGTTTTTCCGCGGCCAATACGGACAGAAGCTCGGCTCTCTCCTGCAGGTCCTGCGTGAAATTTCGGGTCAGCGAGTTTTTCATGGCGCTCACGAAATAAACACCAATCAGCTGCATAGCGATCAGAATCAGCAGGACGTAAATAATGATCAGCTTCGCCTGAATAGTGCGGAAAAAGGAGATCCACTTCATTTACAGGCCTCCGTTTTTGGGACTGCGCATCACGTACCCGAGACCCCGGCGCGTCAAAATGTATTCCGGCTTGCTCGGGTTCTCCTCAATCTTCTCCCGCAGCCTCCGGATCGTCACGTCCACCGTGCGGACGTCCCCGAAATACTCAAAGCCCCACACCGCCTGCAGCAAATGCTCCCGCGTCATGACTTTGCCGGCGTTCTTCACCAGATAATACACCAGCTCATATTCCCGGTGCGTCAGGTCGAGCGCCTCGCCATCCTTGTACACCATATACATATCCGTATCTATAAAAAGGTCAAAGAGCTGTATGCCCTGCTTCGGCTCCGGTGCCGCCACGGCTGCCGCCTCCGTGCCTGCCGGCTTGGTCTGCCGCCGCATCTGCGCCTTCACCCGCGCGAGCAGCTCGCGCGTGCTGAACGGCTTCGTCACGTAATCGTCGGCACCCAGCTCGAGACCCAGCACCTTGTCGATCTCGCCATCCTTGGCGGTCAGCATAATAATCGGCATATGCAGGCCCTGCGCACGCAGCTCGCGGCACACGTCCATGCCGTCCTTGCCCGGGAGCATCAGATCAAGCAGCATCAGGTCAGGCTGAATGGAACTTGCCATCTCCACCGCGCTGACGCCGTCAAATGTGCAGATGACCTCGTAGCCCTCTTTTTCCAAATTGAATTTTAAAATATCGGCAATGGGCTGTTCATCATCCACCACCAGAATCGTTCCCTGCATCGGCTCTTCACCCCGTTCATCCGAACTTGTACAGTCCTTTTTTCATTTTACCATACCTGGCTTCGCGTCACATCCTGCCAGGGCGCTTTCATGCCGTTTAAATCAGGCTATTTTTTGGAATACAAAAGCACCGCCCCCAAGAAGAGGGGCAGTGCTTATCCATGATATTCGTGTATGAGTGCTGATGCGTGTGATGACTGGTGTTAGTTCAAATATTTCATCGGGTTTTGAATCGAACCTGACTTATGGATTTCAAAATGGAGATGGGTACCGGTGGAACGGCCGGTGCTGCCCATGATGCCGATCTTGTCGCCCTGGTTCACATGCGCCCCTTGATGGGTCGAGATGCTCTTCAAATGCCCGTAAAGCGTTTCGTAGCCATTGCCGTGGCTGATAATGATCGCGTTGCCGTAGCCGTTAATCTGTCCGGTAAAGGTCACCGTGCCGTCATCGGCAGCCTTAATCGTCCGGTTGCTCGATACGATGTCAATGCCCTTATGCGCCCGGCCCCACCGCGAACTGTAGGAGCTGGAGATGCTGGCGCCGCTGACCGGCCAGGCGAATCGGCCCGAGCCTTTGCCGGGCACCTTGGTCCCCTGCAGCACGACTTCCGTGAGCGAGGCTTTGACGACGGTCTGGCCGACCCACTGCTCATCGACGACCTTTCCGTTCTGCTTCGTAACGACATAATTCATGACCTTGAGGCCTTCCTGGCCGGGACGGACCACCTTGCTCTTGCCTGCCGGCAGATCCTTCGACTTGCGAATTTCAATGTCCGGGGCCGTAGCCACCTGTTCGGATACCTTCTCCACCGTTGTCACCGTCAGCGGAGGCTTGGGTACGGTTAACTGGAGCCGGTCACCGATCTGCATGTACTTTTCCTTGATTTGCGGATTGTTCGCAAAAATCTCCTTTTGGGTCAGATGGAACTGGCTGGCGATCGAGCTGATCGTATCGCCTTCTTCCACCGTGTACACCAGCGGGGCATCCTTGCCCGTGATCAGCAGCTTGGCCGCTTCATCCACCGATAGTACCTTGTTCGGATCGGTCTCTACCGGAGCCGAAGTCACGTCCTCTTCGATGCGAACCGATTTGACGGGATTGGCCGCCGTTTGCTGCGGCTTGGCGGTACTGCTGGCCGCAAGCTTCTTGACCGACGCTCCGCTGGTTCCCGTGGCAGCCGCTGTTTGCGGCGCATATTTCTGCTTCACTTTCTCCAACGCAGCGCTGATCGCAGCCTGATCCTTCACGATGCCTACGACTTTGCCGTCCACTTTCAGCTCCACGCCTTCCGCGTATGCCTTCAGCATGCCGCCGAGCTTGGCCATGGTCTGCTCGGTGTCGGGCTCGGCTTTAAAGCCACGCTCCAGCTTCGTCGTAATGCCTTCCGTATGCAGCTCCATCGCCACATCCGGATACTTGTCCTGATATTCCTGCCGTTTCCGGCTATATAGTTGTTCAATCCGATCCGGGTCGTCAATCGTTCCGACTTCTTCTCCATGTATGTATACATGATAGTACGGGACCGTTTGGGCATCGACATATTGATTGCCTGCGAACACGAGACCCGTGATCACCACAGCCGCTCCGGCCGTGCCTACGATCCATCTCCGGGCGGCACTCCATCTCCGCCGTTTCGGCTCGCTGAGGGTAGAAGTGCTCATGCCGTCATGTTCTTCGTGCCCGGAAGCCTGCGCTGCCTCTGTTTGCTCTGCCTGCGTTTCTTCCGTTTGGCGAAAACCATTCAAACCTTTCATAATACTCTCCCTTGTGCTTTGCGTTTCGGGGCTATGGACTTTACAAATCCATAGACAAAAAGGTTAAAATTTTGATACCTTTTTACACCCTTGTCTACTGTAACACAAGGTCAGTTAACAATTCAACTCCGCGCAGTTAGCAAATAAACCCGCTCGGAAAGCGGGTTTCAGGCTATATGCTATCGAATTCGAGACGTTTTCCCGGTGACAAAAAAGATAACAATTCACATGTCGTTCATGCTGCATATTGTAAAATCAGCGTTTATATTCTGCGGAAATGGCTCCCGCTTCTACTTCTACTTCTACTTCTATTTTTGCTCCAGCATTTGCTTCAGCACATTGAATTCCTCGGTCGTCAAATACTTGGAAATGGTCTCCTCCATCGTTTGCAGCTCCTCCGCCGTCAAGCCATCTTCCATGGCGGTCGAAATTTTCTGCAATTCGGACTGCGGCAGCTTCGTCATCAGAATATTAAAAATCTGATCCTTTTCGCTGCTCGTCAGCTCCTGCTTCTTCTGGGCGGCATCATCCGGGCTGATTGTGTCCTGATGATCCGGGGAAGAGCCGTTTTCCGCGGAGGATTCGCCCAGCATACCCTGACCCGTCACCGGCAGCGCGTCGATGGGTGCATCTTCGCCGCTGGTCTTGCTGCTGTCCGCACCGCTGTCCGTACTGCTGCTGCCGCTCGTAGAGCCCGAATCGCCTCCCGTGCTTCCGACGTCCTTGTCTCCGCTCGCGTCCGTGCCGCTCCCCGTCTGATCTGCGCTGCCGCTGGTCATGGACCCCAAGCTGCCGCCTGACGAGTTCGCTCCGGAATCTTCGCGCTCCCCGGCCGTCGTTCCGGATGTCCCGCCATCTGCCTTAGAGTCCTTCTTCGCTTGATCTCCCGAGCCGCTGCCGCCCAAGCCCAGCATGCCTTTCATCATGCCTCCCAGACTGAAGGATTGCCCCTCCAGCGTTATATTAAAACTTGATAGCAGTGACTGCACGTAGCTGTTGACTATCACTCCGGTCGTCAGCAGCGTCAACCCGCAGACCAGGACCACCGTCAGTACCGTCTTGACCAGCCAAACCGTCCATTTCATCCGCCTTTCCTCCTTTATGCCAATCATGCTGGATAAAATGAACCGAAGGACACGCAAGCCTCAACCTCTCCTATTCCCGCATGGACGCTGCGAGATAATAGGAGAAGCCCGCTATTCTTTCGGCCATTTTACTTGGATGATTGCTAGTGATAGAAAATCCGTAAACTCTCTATTATTAGAAGTATTGACGGATGATAGCGGCTTTTAATCCCCGAAATGAAAAAAAGCCCACCCGCCGGAACAGAACTTCCGGTGAGTGGGCGGTTTTCGATATGAATTAGTAGATCGGCAGAAGCTGATTCGTTTGGCTGCGGTTGCGGCCGACGGAGAAGATGGCAATCGGAATGCCAGTCAGCTCGGATACGCGTTTCACGTAATTGCGCGTCGTTTCCGGCAAATCCTCCAGCGTTTTGGCCCCCGTAATATCCTCGTGCCAGCCCGGCATTTCTTCATAGATGGCTTCGCATTCCCCAAGCATCTTCAAGTTCGCCGGATAATGCTGAATAACTTCGCCGCGATATTTGTAGCCTGTGCAAATTTTGACCGTATCCAGACCCGTCAATACGTCGAGCGAGTTCAGCGACAATCCGGTCAAACCGCTGACGCGGCGGGTATGGCGTACCACGACGCTGTCGAACCAGCCGACGCGGCGAGGACGTCCGGTTACCGTACCGTACTCATGGCCTTTTTCGCGAATGTAATCGCCGATTTCGTTGTTCAGCTCGGTCGGGAACGGTCCGTCACCCACGCGAGTGGTGTAGGATTTCGCAACCCCGATGACTTGGTTGATACGCGATGGACCTACGCCGGAACCGTTGCAGACGCCGCCCGCAGACGGGTTTGAGGAGGTTACGTACGGATAGGTGCCTTGGTCGATATCCAGCATCACGCCTTGCGCGCCTTCGAACAGCACTTTTTGATCCGCGTCGATCGCTTCGTTCAGCACGACCGAAGTATCTTTTACATATTTGCGGAGCACTTCCGCGTACTCCAGGTACTGCTTCAGCACTTCTTCAACATCAAGCGGCTCGCCGCCATACACCTGCTGGATCAAGTTGTTCTTCTCTTCCATGAGCGGGCGCAGCTTCTGTTCGAATTCATCCGCATCCATCAGATCGACGATCCGGATGCCGTTACGGGCTGCTTTATCCATATAGCAAGGGCCGATGCCTTTGCGAGTCGTACCGATTTTGTTCTCGCCTTTACGGTCTTCTTCAAGCGCGTCCAGAACCAGATGGTATGGCATGATGACATGCGCGCGATCGCTGATGACCAAGTTGTTCGTTGTAAATCCATTATCATGAATGTAGTTGATTTCATCAATGAGTGCAGCCGGATGAATGACCGTACCGTTACCGATCACGCAAACCTTATCCGAATAAAATACGCCGGATGGAATCAGCGTAAGTTTATATTTTTTACCGTCAATCAGAATGGTATGTCCGGCATTGTTGCCGCCCTGGTAACGGGCTACCACATCGGCGCTCTCCGCGAGAAAGTCCGTGATTTTGCCTTTGCCTTCGTCTCCCCATTGTGTTCCCACAACGACTACTGTTGACATTTTCATTCCCCCGCTTGGTGTTTTACACACCTCATTTTAATAATTCCTATGAATTTTGCTCGAAAATTCAAAGCTCTATACATATATGCAGCAAAGTTTCACTGCCTGCATTAATAATCAATTTCATAATGCCACTGCCATAAAAATTTCAATTTAGATATTTGAAATCATGCTGGATCGGCTTAAAAACTCGATATGATTTATGAAATTGATTCCCAAAGCAGCACTTCCAGTGTAACAGTCCCTATTTTTAAAGTCAAATAAAAAACGAACAATCACACATAAGGGTGTGTGATTGTTCGGAATTGGAACAGCTAGGGTCACATGGCAAATGGCTCCGCATGCGCCCTTTCGTAATTGACGAATTTGTTGAAGTTTTTCAGAAACACCAGCTCGACGGTTCCCACGGGGCCGTTACGCTGCTTGGCAATGATGATTTCGATAATATTCTTCTTCTCCGTCTCCTGATTATAGTAATCGTCGCGGTAGAGGAAGGCTACGATATCGGCATCCTGCTCGATGGAACCGGATTCCCGGAGGTCGGACATCATCGGACGCTTGTCCTGACGCTGCTCCACGCCCCGGCTGAGCTGGGACAGCGCAATGACCGGCACGCTCAGTTCGCGCGCAATTTGCTTCAGCGTACGCGAAATTTCGGATACTTCCTGCTGGCGGTTCTCACCGGCTTTGCCGCGGCCCTGAATGAGCTGCAGGTAGTCGATTACGATCATCCCCAGGCCTTTCTCCTTCTTCAAACGACGGCATTTGGCGCGGATGTCCGCGACCGTAATGCCGGGTGTATCGTCAATATAGATCTCGGATTCGGCCAGCGAGGCAATGCCCATGGTCAGCTTGGCCCAATCGTCATCGGTCTTGAAATCACCCGTCCGCATAATGTTGGCATCGAGGTTGGCTTCCGCGCAGATCATCCGGTTGACCAGCTGAGGCGCGGACATCTCCAGACTGAAGATAGCTACGGTCTCTTTGGCCCGTACGGCCACATTCTGGGCGATGTTCAAAGCGAACGCCGTTTTACCTACGGAAGGCCGCGCCGCCACGATGATCAGGTCGGAACGCTGAAAGCCGTTGGTCATCTTGTCCAAATCCACAAAGCCTGTCGGAATCCCTGTGGTGCTTCCGCTTTGCTGATGCAGGATTTCAACCCGATCGAATACGTCCATCAGCACGTCTCGGATCGCCACGAAGCCGCTGCCGGTCCGCCGATTGGAGATCTCAAGAATCCTCCGTTCGGCATCGCTGAGCATGCCGGATACATCTTCGCCGCCGGTATAGCCTTCGCTGACAATCTGCGTAGCCGTCCGGATCAGGCGCCGCAGCATCGATTTCTCTTCGATGATCTGGGCATAATACTCTACGTTGGCTGCCGTCGGTACGGCGTGGGCCAGCTTCGCAAGATAGCTGACGCCGCCGACATCCTCAAGCTGGCCCTTGTCTTGAAGCCGTGATGTCAGGGTAATCAGGTCGACAGGCTGATTCTCTTCTCCGAGCTGGATCATCGCTTCATAGATCAGCTGATGCGGCGCGTCGTAGAAGTCCTCCGGCTGCACCCGCTCCATCGCGGTGATCATCGCTTCACTCTGGAGGAGAATCGCGCCTAGAACCGCCTGCTCTGCCTCCAGATTCTGCGGGGGAATCCGGTCGAAAAAGAGCTCTCCGCCCATCTTATTCCTCCGTAACCTGAACCTTAAGCGTTGCTTTCACTTCAGGATGCAGCTTTACCGTCATCTGGGTCACGCCCAGGTGACGAATCGGTTCTTCCAATTCGATTTTTCGTTTGTCGACCTTTACGCCCAGCTCCGCAAGCGACTCTGCGATTTGTTTGCTGGTGATTGCCCCGAACAACCGTCCGCCCTCACCGGCTTTAGCTTTCAGCTGCACCATCATATCCTCCAGCTTTTTACCGAGCTGCTGCGCTTCTTCCTTTTCCTGCTCCTTGCGTCTTTGCTCCGCTGCGCTTTGGTTCTCCAGCGTTTTCATATTTCCATCCGTTGCCAGGCGAGCCAAACCGCGCGGCAGCAGAAAATTGCTTGCGTATCCTTCAGAGACCTCTTTCACCTGTCCCTTTTTACCTTGACCTTTAACATCCTTCAAAAAAATCACTTTCATTCGAACAACCCCTCTTTCTCCTCAATTTGCGCAAGAACCTCCAGCAGCTGCTCTTCGGCTTCTTCCACGCTGCCTTTGAGCTGCACGGCCGCATTCGTTAAATGTCCGCCGCCGCCGAGTCTTTCCATGACAACCTGAACGTTCATCCGGCCCAGCGAACGCGCACTGATCCCGATTAGGCCATCCGGCCGTTCGCTGATGACGAACGACGCCACGACGTCGGTCATGTTCAGCAGCGTATCCGCCGCTTGAGCAATCAGCAGCTGCGGGATGACGGTTCCCGGCTCGGTTACTGCAAGAGCGACATGATCATATACCATTTTAGCATGCTTAATGATATCTGACTTTGCCAGATATTCCTGCAGGTCTTCTTTCAGCATCCGCTGAATTTGAATCGTATCGGCTCCGCTGCGGCGCAGGAACCCTGCCGCCTCGAATGTCCGGGAGCCGGTGTGAAGCGCGAAATGCTTCGTATCCACGGCAATGCCCGCCAGCAGCATGGTTGCCTCCATCGGTGTAAGCTGGACTTTCTCATGAATATATTGCAAAAGCTCGGTAACCAGCTCGCAGGCCGAAGAGGCATAAGGTTCCATGTATACCAGCACGGCATCGTTGATAAATTCCTCGCCGCGGCGGTGGTGGTCTACGACGACGATGCGGCTTGCGTTCTGCACCAGCTTCGGCTCCATCGTCATCGAAGCCTTATGCGTATCCACCACGACCAGCAGGCTGTGCGGATTCAGCATCGCGAGCGCCTGCTCCGGCGAGATGAACCGCTCAACCAGCTTTTCATCCTTTTGTACCTGCGCCATCATCCGTTCAATCGACGGATTCGTGCCCGGCAGGACGATATACGCATCCACGTTATAGATTTGCGCTGCCTTCAGCACGCCGATCGAGGCGCCAATCACGTCCATGTCCGGCAAGCGGTGGCCCATGATGAACACCTTGTCGCTTTCCTGGATCAGATCGCGCAGGGCATGCGCAATAACCCGGGCGCGCACGCGGGTACGCTTCTCGACCGCATTGGATTTGCCGCCGTAAAAGGACAAGCGCTGTCCGGCTTTGACGGCCGCCTGATCGCCGCCGCGGCCCAGGGCCATATCCAGCGAGGACTGCGCCAGCTCGCCCAGCTCGCTGATGCTTTCCGGGCCGAAGCCGAGTCCAATGCTCAGCGTCATCGGCACCTTGAGCTCCGCCGTCATTTCGCGAACTTCGTCAAGAATGACAAAACGGCTCTTTTCCAGCTCCTGCAGCGCTTTGTAATTCAGCATCATGAGATACCGGTCCGATGACAGCCGGCGGAGATAAACGTCGTAGTGTCTTGCCCACTCGGTAATTTCTGTCGTGACCTTGGCGATCAGGGACGTGCGCTGCTGGTCATCCATTCCCTGGGCCGCCTCGTCGAGATTATCCATCATGATAATGCCGATCGCCAGCTTCTCCGCCTCGTATTTTTCCTTGAGCACGGCCATTTCGGTCACGTCATACAGATAAATCAGGCGTTCTTCCGTATTCAGCATCAGATGATAATAGAGCTCGCCGATTTTGATCTCCGTCTGAATGATTTTACTTCCGTCCTTATGTCCGTCCTTGTGCCCCTCTTTGTGAGCATCCCGCTTCTCGTTAATAAGGGCCGGCAGCGATGGGAAGAGCTCCTGAAGCGAATCGCCGACCAGCGACTTCTGTCCGAAAATTTTGCATACATAGCGGTTATTCCACTCAACGGCCTTGTCCTCGCCATACAGCACGATTCCGAACGGCAGGGTGTTAATGGCTTCGCCCTCGACCCTTTTGACACGAAAGGACAAGCCGTTGATATACTCGAGCAAATTTTTGCGATACCGCATTTCCGCCTTCAGCAACAGGTAGCAGAGCGCCGCCACCAGAATGAGGCTTATGATTCCGAGCGGCCAATTGTACCGGATCACAATAATGACCAAAAGCAGCATCAGCATAAACGCCCAGACGGTATAATAGCCGTGCCAGCGCTGTTGTAGAAATTTAGGCATGACACCCACCCTAACGTTTTGATTTAGTCATAAATTGACGCAGCGGAAATGCAAGATCCAGTATTCCGATGATCCGCATCGGCGGAAACAGCAGGATCGGAATCGCGAACAGCAGCGGTACAACCGGGTGCCATTTTCTCGTATATCCCAGGTAGTAGAAAAATCCAATGGCTTGAATCATAAAACAAATATGCAGCAGCGGCACCAGGTTCGCAGCAATCATCGTCCAAAAGGAATTGCTCGAATTGTGTGCGAATATTTCAACGATAACCCCGATAAGGTAGTACCATATCAGCGATTTTGGCAGCATCCACTCGCGCGCAGGCTTCAGTTTAGGCACATGGAAGCCGATGCTCTCGATAATCGGACGCGCCAGGGAATGCGTAATGACGGCCATCATGAACGAGCTGATAATCATGGCGAACGGAATCATCTGCATCGTGGCATCGCTTACCTTTTGCATATCCTCCGGCGTCCACGCCATATCATTGACGAGCGGATTGTTCCCGCCCACATCCTTCAGCGGTGACATGGTCATTTTCACGATTTCATGCACGTAACCCGACAGATCGAAATGGAGAAATACGGTGCCAATCAGCAGCAAAAGCAGCATTTCGGCCAAAATCGTGCCTGCCCCGGCCATCAGCGTGCGCAGTGCGGGCGCCTTTTTCTTATAAGCACGCCCCATCACAATCGCCGGAATGATGAAATAGATGCCCAATAACAGATTCACCGGATGGACGATCATCGCGATCAGCCATACCGGAATCACATGCAGCACAAAAGCCCTGAAATTCAGGGTTGCAAAAAGAATCGTGGCGGGCAATATCATAAAAAATACCGTCACGATCGATAAAGGATAAATTAAGGATAGCAGCAGAAGCAGATACACAATGCTCCATACCACTGATGTCCAGCGCATTTTCAATGTCTTCACCTCTTACGCATATGTTCTTCCAGCGCGGAAATATCCTGATACCAGTCCTCAAGCTGGTGGCCTTCCTGTTTATGCTTCTTTAGTTTCTCGATCAAAAGATCATCCAGGTCACGGTACGACATACCAAGCCTGCGAGCCAATATGTAGGAACTCATGATCAAGCTGGCGAGACTATCCCCCACGCGGGTCGTGCTGCCTTCCCATAATGCCTTGAACAGCCTCGATACGTTGTCAACCACTTCGGTTTTTAGCCATTCGATGACTTTCGCGCGCTTGGCTACATCCAAATCTTTTGGCATGTTTGAAGGTCACACTCCCTGAAAAAAGCTTTATTCTCCATTATATCATAAAAAGCTGCCGCTCACGAAAATCTGCCCCGCCGGCCTTCATCCTCTGCCTGCGGCAAAAAGACCTGCAGATACGGTCAAATCAAAAGCAGGTCTTTTATCATTCTATGCCTCTTGGCCCTTCATTAATCGCAGGCAACCGCAAACATTTTCGAGCGTTGGTTAACGTAACACTTCCGGCCTGTTCAGTGGGAATTCAAAGATTCCTTCGATTCTTTGGACACAAAACGTTCGCAATATTCGATAATCTGGCTTCTGCGCACGATGCCGATAAAACGATTCATATCATCCACCACCGGTACAAAGTTCTGCACCTTGGCCAGATTGATCAGATCTTCCATGTTGGCGTCGATGGACACCGGCTTATTATTCACCTTCAGCGGCACATCCTTAAGCAAAAATTTGGATGCACTTTCAAAATTGATTCTGCCGCTCGAATTTTTCATATACCACAGCAGATCGCCTTCGGTTACCGTTCCGGCGTACGTGCCGTCCTTGCTCAGAATCGGTACAGCCGTGTACCTGTGGTATTCCATCCGCTCCAGCGTCTGCCGCAGCGTAGAGTCCATCGTCACCGTGACGACTTCCTGTTTAGGTAGCAGAAAAAACGCTATATTCATGTGGGATTAATCCTCCTCTACCCTTCTTCTTGCTTCCCCTTAGCTTCATACGTATGAAATCCGCGATTGTTTCACGCAGACACAAAATCAGCAGCCGCACCAGTGGCTGCCGATCCTATTATGACGATAAAAGAAACAAGTTCCGTTAACCATTATTTTACTGTATTTTCGTCTGTTTTGTCATCCGGCAGCATCAGCTGATCCGAAGGCGTATTTTGGTTTTTCCAGCTGTCAATGAGCTCCTTGGCCTTCTGTACGTCCTTCTGAATCGGCTCATCATAGTAAATGTCGTCAATTTTCATCCCTTCGCCCATGATCGTATAGCTGGTGATTTGCGCTTCAGAACCGGTCAATACCTGCTTCGCCAAATCAATAATGAACTTCGGCTGCATATCGGTTTGGAAGTTGTCGCCCATAATATCGAGCAGCTCGGGGATTTTGGAAATCTGGTTCAGGTGAAGCATCCGGTTAGCGACCGCGTCCAGGAATACCTGCTGCCGCTTCGTGCGGTTAAAATCGCTGTCTTCCCGGTAGCGTACGTAATTGAGCGCATCCTCGCCGTTATAGATCGGCTGATTCGCTTTTACCGTAAACTTCTCATGGTCGCGGCCTTTGTTCACGATATCCTTCCCGATCGGCAGCTCTACGCCGCCAAGCGCGTTGACCGCATCCTTCAGGCCCTGGAAATTGATCGTCGCGTAATAATCGACCTTGTGATCCAGGAACGCTTCGATCGTATCCTTGGACATCTGCTGACCGCCAAAAGCGTAGGCATGCGTAATTTTATCCTTCTTGCCTTTGCCTACAATCTCAGTATACGTATCCCGCGGAATCGAAATGAGCAGAACCTTGGAATCCTTGGGCCGTACAACCGCATAAATGAGCGTATCCGAACGGGCAGGCTCATCCTTGCGCTGGTCCGAACCGAGCAGCATGACCGAAAAAGGCTTGTTTTCATAGACGACCGGCTCGGCGGGCTTGGTGGGCGTGTTGTCCTTCGACTCCAGCGGCTGGTACGATTTCTGCAGCGAGCTCTCCACCCGCTTGGAAAGAAAGATGTCAAACGCCATGACTGCGAGCTGTTTGCGGAATGCGAATGCGCTTCCGGCCACCAGCAGCAGAATAACAGCGATCGATATATATATTTTTGTTCTCTTTTTCATTCAATGATTCCTTCTTTTATTATAGAATAAAAGTCCTAATTTCTTGAAAAAACGGAGTTCTCTGGCCTCCCTCCTTTATATAAACGGATCATCGAATTTTTGACGCAGCTTCTGGTCTTGGATCCGTTTAGCCATTGTAAAACGACATTAACATTGTAAACGCTAATTTTATAAAAAGAAACCGTATTTCGGTGTCGATTCCGGGAAAAAAGGTTCCTTTGCCGTTAAATATGTGCAGTTTTTCCGCGTATATCCGCCCATAAAATAACCGCACAAAGTGGGCGTTGCTCCGAAGCCCGATAGGAGGGGTCCCATAATTTATACATGGAAGAGAAACAACTGTTTAGCTTTCTTTCATGAAACATTGGCCGCACCTATTTTTCCTGCGGGATATCTGTTGTCTCTCCAAAAAAAGCCCTGCCGAAAGGCAGAGCTTCATCTCCATACCCTTTATACATCAGGCCCGGCTGCCCTTCGGCTTCGACGACTTCTTGCGACGGATCGCACCGAGAATGAGCGCCGAGATCAAGGACAGTGCACTGAAGACTAGCGCAGACCAGAAAAGGCCGTTATATCCTTGCTTCACCGTCACGTGCAGCGCATGCAGCAGCACACGGCGCACACCTTCATCCGGAATGCTGCGAAAGCCCTCGAGCAGGCTGTGAAAGTCGCTGCTGCCGGCGGCTCCGCCTCCAGGCGCAAACTTTTGCATGGCGTCTGCCGGTACCTGAATGCCGCTGTCAGCGAAGCCCTGTTTGATATGGCTGCCGATGTTCATGAACGAGCGAGCCAGGAAGCCTGCAAAAATCGTCGGTGCAATCGCCATCGCCATCTGCCGGGACAGCGAGCTCGTAGCCACCGCAATCCCTTTGTTCTTCTCGCCCGCTTCCTCGGTGACGAGCACATTCACGGGCGCGCCGAGCATGGAACCAAAGCCGATTCCGACAAACACGCCCGCGATGACCATCTGCCATATGCTTTGCACCCAAAGCGCGAAGAGCAAAAATCCGATAATACCCAGACTGCTCGCCAGCGCAATCGTCCAGGTCGGCCCCTTTTTATCCACCAAAAATCCGCCGCCCGCGGCTCCAATGCCTGCAGCAAGCGCCACTGGCGTAAACCAATAGCCTGCCACCGTGCTGGATACGTTCAAATACTGCTCCACGAAGCCCGGAAGGAAGATCACGGACGCCAGAATCGCTCCCGAGAAAAATGCAATGAGCAGCGTCCAGCGGTAGGTGGATTGATGCAGCAGCTGTACTGGTACGACCGGCTCTGTATCGGAATGCTGCAGCCGTTTCTCCATCAAGTAGAATATGACCAGAAGCATGATCGCCGCCAAGAAGAACACGTAGAACTTCCAGGATATCAGGCTTTCGGCCAGGTTCACGCCATCCAGATTCGTGAAGCTGTACATTAGGCTGAGTACCCCGAGAATCAGAACGGAAATACCGCTCCAGTCCATCTTTGCGCGGGAGTGCTCCTGTTTTTCCTTAATGAAGCGTCCGCCCAACAGGAGCAGTATCACCGCAATCGGCACATTGATCAGGAATAGCCAATGCCAGTTCCCCGTGGCACCTAGTATGAAGGAGCCAATATTCGGACCGAGCACCGAGGCGATGCCGTTCATGCCGCCCAGCATCCCCAGCGAGCGCCCGTGGCGTTCCCGCGGAAATGTCGCGAGCACATAGGAGCTGGCAATGATGAATATGCCGCCCCCACCCAGCGCTTGTATCAGCCGCGCAATGAGAAAGAACGTAAAGTTCGGGCTCAGCGCAACGAGCAGTGAACCGACGCCGAATAGGCTCACTTCAATCATAAAGAGCAGCTTTCGTCCATAACGGTCAGACAACTTGCCTGCGATCGGCACGCTGATGGCGAGACCGAGCGTGTACAACGTGATTGTCCACGCCCCCCAGGTCGGACTTACGCCAAAGGAATAGATCAGCGTGGTGAGGGAGGATGTGATGATTCCGTTGTCCAGTGCGGCCATAAATACGCCGATTGCGAAAATGATCAATGATGCCTTCATATTTCTTTGCACGGGATGCCTCTCCTTTACATGAGTACTCCGACCTCAGGCAATCTGCCAGTTCCCTCTTCCCTATGTTCTGTATTGACTTATTTACACAGAATATCCACCAAGGGAGCTCTCATATAATTATACCGCCGGGTCAGTTTTAGATAAAATATATACCTGTTTTGACACATAGTCAACACCTTGATTATTCACGAGTGACTATTTATCCAAAAAAATGCCTACAAAAAACAGCCCTGCGGCCAGAGTTCTGGCACAAGGCTGTTTCATGGCATTTCGTATTTAACTCAACGCTCAGGAGGACCCCAATCCTGCCTGCTAATCTTATTGGAGCTTGCTCAGATCAGAGCCGCCCTCTACGCCGATCGGGAAGTGGCAAGCCACTTCGCGGCCTGGCAGAACCTCTACAAGCTTCGGCTCCACTTGACTGCATTTCTCTTGCGCAAAAGGACAACGCGTGTGGAAACGGCAGCCTGATGGCGGATTTGCCGGTGAAGGCACATCGCCCTGAAGCACGATCCTGTTCCGTTTTTTGGTTGGAGACGGCAACGGAATCGCCGAGAGCAGGGCAGCCGTGTATGGATGCAGCGGGCTGGCATACAGCGACTCAGTTTCACCGACCTCAACCATTTTACCCAGGTACATCACGCCTACGCGGTCGGAAATATGCCGAACGACATTCAGACCGTGCGCGATGAACAAAAAGGTCAGTCCCATTTCTTTTTGCAGTCTCATGAGCAGGTTGATCACCTGCGATTGTACCGATACGTCGAGGGCCGATACAGCTTCGTCCGCCACGATGAATTTCGGTTTCAGCGCGATGGCGCGGGCTATACCGATCCGCTGACGCTGACCGCCGGAAAATTCATGCGGATAACGGTTGCGGCGGGTTGGATCGAGACCAACCATCTTCATGAGTTCCACGACACGTTCATCGATTTCCTTCGCCGACATTTTCGTATGAATTTTGAGCGGCTCACCAATGACGTCCTTCACGAGAAAGCGCGGGTTCAACGAACCGAACGGATCCTGGAAAATGATCTGCATTTCCTCGCGCATTTTGTTCAAATCTCTGTTGCTCAGGCTGTGAACATCACGGCCGTTAATCTTAACCGAACCTTCCGTTGCGCTTTGCAACCGTAGAATTACGCGTCCAAGCGTAGACTTGCCGCAGCCGGATTCGCCTACGAGTCCGAAGGTCTCCCCTTCGCGAATCGTCAGGGATACGTCATCAACGGCTTTAACGTTGCCGACAACACGGTTCAGAAGGCCTTTATGGATCGGGAAATACTTTTTGACGTTATTGACTTCAACCAGATTCTTAGCCATGGATGTGTTCCCCTTTCCCAGCAGCCGCTACCTTCGCCTGATCTTCGTACAACCAGCACTTCGTCTTGTGCTCCGCGCCGATTTGGATATCTCCCGGCTCCACCTGACGGCACTTATCCATCACATGCGGACAGCGCGGGTTAAAGCGGCAGCCCTGCGGAAGGTTGCCCAGGCCAGGAATTGTACCTTTGATCGTGTACAGCTCGCCGCCGCGTTCGCCTTCGAATCCAGGAATGGACTGCAGAAGACCTACGGTATACGGATGGGACGGATTCGCGAAAATTTCTTCCACGGTTCCTTGCTCCACGATCGCACCCGCATACATAACGGCAATATGATCGGCCATTTCAGCTGCTACACCCATATCGTGGGTGATCAGCAAGATGGAAGTTCCGAGTTTTTCCTTCAAATCCTGAAGCAGCTCCAGGATCTGCGCTTGTACCGTTACGTCGAGCGCTGTCGTCGGTTCGTCGGCGATCAAGAGCTCCGGTTTGGCAGCCAAGGCGATCGCGATGACCACGCGCTGGCACATACCGCCGGACAATTGGTTCGGATACTGCTTCGCGCGGATTTCGGGAGAAGGAATACCTACCATTCTCAGAAGCTCGACGGCTTCCTTCCAAGCTTCATCTTTATTTTTGTTTTGGTGAAGACGCAAGCTCTCGGCAATTTGTTCGCCGACGGTGAATACCGGGTTCAGAGCCGACATCGGGTCCTGGAAAATCATCGAAATTTGGTTGCCGCGGATTTCTTTCAGCTCTTCCTGTTTCTTTGCTGCCAGATCCTGGCCTTTAAAGTTGATGTTACCTTCAAGGATTACGCCGCCGGCGTAATCGATCAAACGCATAATAGACAAGGAGGTTACACTTTTACCGCTACCGGACTCGCCGACGAGGCAGAGCGTTTTCCCCTTTTCGATATTAATGGAGATCCGGTCCGTTGCTTTGACAAAACCTTTTTCCGTTAAAAAGCCTGTGGTCAGATTCCGGACTTCGAGAAGTTTTTCCGCCATTTCGCTAACCTCCTCCGGGTATTTTTCTGTCTTGGGTCGAGAGCATCACGGATACCGTCGCCAATGAAGTTAACAGCAAGCACGACAATCAGGATACAAAGACCCGGATAGACCGCTTGCATTGGATTGGTCAGCATGAATTCCTGGGAGTTGCTCAGCATGAGACCCCAGCTTGTTGCCGGCATTTGAATACCGAGACCGAGATAGGAAAGACCCGACTCGGACAGGATCGCTCCGCCAACCATCAGCGTCGCATTGACGATAATCGGGAAGCTGGCATTGCGAAGCAGATGTCTAAAAATAATGCCCGAATGGGAAACGCCGGTGGCTCTGGCAGCTTCAACATACTGCATTTCACGCAGCTGCAGGAACTGTCCCCGTACAAGACGGGCTACGCCGGTCCAGCTCGTTAGAGCCAAGATCAAGATGAGATAAAGTAATTTTGTACCGAATATAGCCATGACAAGGATATTAATGAACAGCGACGGAAGGGAAATCATCACGTCAATTAAACGCATTAACACGGTATCGATCCATCCACCGAAATAGCCGGAAATGGCACCAAGAATTGAACCCAAGAAAACTGCAATAATTGCAACAGAGAAGCCGATCAACAAGGATACTTGGCTGCTGTGTACGAGACGGGAGAAGATATCCCTTCCAAGTTCATCTGTTCCGAGCCAGTGTCCATCGACTCCCGGCTTCAGGTTTGCAGTCATCAAATCAATTTTGGCCGGATCAAACGGAGCAATAAATTTGGCAAAAACGGCCACAAAAATGAAAATCAACAAAACAACGAGACCTGTCATTGCAAAAGGATTGCGGGAAAACTTCTGCCACACGATCTTCCATGGACCCGGCGGTTTACCGGTTGGAGGAAGCGGTGCATTTCCAGTTACAACTGGATCTGTATTTTGAACGTTCGGAGCCGTTGCAGTATTCAAATCACTCATTAAGCTTTGCCTCCTTTACGTCCGAGTTGTACGCGTGGATCTACCAATTTATAAAGAATATCAGCAATCAGGTTGCCCAGGACGACAGCGACGGCGGTAATCATTGTAATAGCCATCAGGACTGTATACTCGCGCGCCAACGCCATATCGACGAACAAGCGTCCCATACCCGGCCAGTTAAACACTTTTTCCGTGAGGGTTGCCCCAGCCACGAGACTTGCCAGATCCATACCTATTACTGTAATAATCGGAATTAGGGCATTTCGCAATGCATGGCGAAAAATCACTTTACGTTCAGGCACGCCTTTTGCGCGTGCAGTTCGGATATAATCCTGCTCCAATACTTCAAGCATACTGGAACGTGAATACTTAACATATCCAGCTAGATTCACAAGAATAAGAACCGTACTAGGCAAAATCAAGTGCATAAATAAATTTCCTAAATCACCGTGCTTTTCCATTGAATACATATCTGAGAGTGGTAGCCAGTCCATCTTAATCGAGAAGAATTCCTGCAAAATAATCCCGAACCAAAAGGCCGGCATGGCAAAACCAAGATAAGTAATAAAGTTTGCCGATTGATCAGATATACCATATTCCCGGGTACTGTTGTAAATTCCCCAAGGAATAGCGATCAACAAGCTTATGACCCAAGAAAACGACATTAGCGCAAGTGTATTTTTCACCGCTGGCCAGATCAAATCGCCTACAGGTGTATTATTCTTAAACGTATTTCCCATATCGCCCTTCAACATATTTTTAAGCCAAATGACGTATTGGGTGGGTACTGGCTTATCCAGGCCCAGATTATGCTTCTGTACTGCTGCTGTCTCTGGAGATAGCCCCGGAGAAATCATCATTTGTGTCGGACCGCCGGGTGCAGCATGCATCAAGCCAAAAGCAGCGATCGAAACCAAAAATATTACCAATATGGATTGCAGCAAGCGGCGGATGAGATATTCAGTCATAATTGATCCTCCTAAAAATTAAACGTGCTCGACACCGTAGACATTCAGAAACGCAAAAAAGGGCGAGGGGAAGTAACCTTCCCCTCTAGCACGATCTGTGCCCCTAAATTGTGACATTTGTTATTTTGCGTCGTCGATCCACCAGTTGATCGCGTGGAAGAAGTAGCCGTAAGCAAGGGATGCTTCTGGTTTGTCTTCTTCAGCAAATTTAACTTTTTTGGACAGCGCTTCAGGCGTACCGTATTGGTACATGAAGATGTATGGCAGGTCTGTCGAAAGAATTTTAGCTGCTTCTTTGTAGACTTCAGCACGTTTGGCTTGGTCTACAACGGAAGTACCTTGTTG
Organism: Paenibacillus chibensis; assembly: GCF_004001045.1. Taxonomy (GTDB): domain Bacteria; phylum Bacillota; class Bacilli; order Paenibacillales; family Paenibacillaceae; genus Paenibacillus_AQ; species Paenibacillus_AQ chibensis. The sequence goes on along the minus strand of NZ_BIMK01000004.1, from coordinate 25,577 downwards.
CCAGATCTTATCAAGTTCTGGGTTGTTGTACCAAACGTTGTTTTGGCCAGTTGGCGGAGTGAACTTGGAACCGAAGATCGTTTCTTGGTCCGGATCCGGATTGTTCAGGGACCAGCCGATCAGAACGGCTTCGAATTTACCTGGGTTCAGGTTTTGGTCGATCCAAGCAGCGAAGTCAAGAGCCTTAGGCTTCACTTCGATACCAACGTCTTTCAGGTTTTGCTGAATAACAGCAGATACTTGCTCACGACGGCTGTTACCGGCGTTGTATTGCAGTTCGAAGGAGAAACGGTGTCCGTCTTTTGTCAGGATGCCGTCTTTACCAGCTACCCATCCATCTTCAGCAAGGAGTTCCTTTGCTTTCTCAGGATTGTAGTCGTAGTGAGTAGCGGCTTCCTTCGGATCAGCCCAAGATCCTGGCAGGAACGGAGCGTCCATAACGGTACCGATACCTTTCAGAACGTTGTCGATCATGCCTTGACGGTTGAGGGCATAAGCCATCGCTTGTCTTGTTTTGGCACTGGACCAAGGAATCCATTTGTCCTTGAAGTTGTCAGCCTTATGGTTCAGACCGAGGTATTCGTATTGTGGTCCTGGTTCCGAGCTAACGGCCAGGTTGTCTTTGGATTTCAGAACGTCCAGCTGCGTTACAGGAACACCGGATACGAGATCGATGTCGCCTTTGATCAGAGCTTGAACTTCTGTATTTTGGTCAGCATAGATTTTGTATACGACCTTTTGGATGTGAGGCTTAGGACCCCAGTAATCCGCATTGGCTTCGAATGTCAGATATTCGTTCTTCTTCCACTCTGTCCATTTCCAAGGACCGCTTGTAACGGTTTGGGCAGGGTCAGCGCCGTATGCGAATTTTTGCATTTCTTCAGGCTTAACGTCCTTCAGAACGTGCTGTGGAATCAGTTCCATAGCCAGAACGTACTGGAACGGAGCGTAGATTTCTTTCAAAGTGATTTTAACCGTGTGGTCGTCGACTTTGTCGACTTTGGTCACTTTGTCGAAACCTGTGATTGCAGGGGAACCTGCTTTAGGATCACGGATCGTATTGATCGTGAAGAGGATGTCGTCCGCAGTGATCGGCTGGCCGTCACTCCATTTGACGTTGTCTTTCAGTTTAACTGTGTATTCCAGACCATTTTCGGAGATCGTCATTGGCTCGGCAGCCAGGGACCAAGGCTCAACAGCCACTTTACCGGAACGGTCGATATCGAACAATTTAGCGTACAGCCACTGCTCAGCGTCACCGGATGCTGTATCTTGTACATAGATCGGGTTCACGCTTACGATGTCGGATGTGCTGCCGAAAGTCAGCGTACCGCCGTCTTTAGGAGCGCCAGCAGCTGGTTCTTCAGTCTTGCCCTCATCCGTTTTCGTTGTGTCTTCTTTCTTAGGCTCGTCTTTCGGAGACTCTGCAGTTTTGGAATCGCCGCAGCCTACAAACAGTGCACTGACAACAGACAATGATACCATTAACGACAACCATTTTTTCTTACTTGCCATTTACCATATTCCTCCCCTTTGAGAATAAAAATGATGGATACTTGCAGTAGCTGCATAAAGCATCCCAAGACCTTGCTAATAGTCCAAACGAATCTTGTCCGCCTGCCTATTAGGGACTTTTACACCTGTGTTGAATTCGTTCTACTGACCCCCGAATTACGTGTGAGACAATTCCCCCTCTTGGTTTCAACAAAGTTAAAACAAGACGACGGCACAACAGGTGAAGCAATATATTAAAAAAATTAATATATCCAAATGTTAGGAAAAACCAGCTCCGGAATTGCACCGATCAGACATCGCTGAAATTGTGAACGCACCGGACAAATTTACGCGGACCTAATAACGCAATAAAGCATTAATGCTTTAAATGACCATCGGTCAATTGAAATCAACAAAAGTCACCATTGACCTATTGGTTAAAAATTCCTACATAAATTTAATGTAAATGATACGTGTAAATTTATATCACGTCAATATTTTTTTTAGGCACTTTGGATTATTTTTTTTTAATGATCCAAAACTAGCGCCAGTAAAGGGTTTGTTGTGAAAAAGGTGTCCATTTCCCGTCGAATTTTAATGTTAAAAGCAGAGGATGCCTGAACTGGAAATGGTGTTTCGGGAGTGACCTCAAAAATGTAAATCGCTTACATTGTAAATATAATGTTTTCTGTGTCAGGTTACCTGACATAAATGACAATTAATTTAATACGTTCAAATGTACTGGAAACAAAAACATCTGTCAATGAAAAAAATTATGCAGTGGCAATATTTCTTATTCGGTGAAATTTGGTAAATTCCTTTATGTAAATCATGAAATATTTGGAGGAAGGGGACGGGTGTCTCCTTCCTCCTCCTGATTTCACGCGGTTTACGAAAGCGGGCGAATGCCGGCCGTAATGATTTCGCAAGGTCCGGCCGGGAGCTCGGTGCGGCCCTCATGGACAGCAAGTTGTTCCGAGCTTGGCTCTTCAAGAATATTGGTTTTGTATACGAATCCGTGATCAGACGAAAGCTGCAGCCGGAGCTGGCTTGTTTCAGGCTTCATGTTATACCAGCGCAGCATATCGTCGCCGGACTCCTCGTTCACTTTCCAGGAAGAGAACGCCAGGTCCTTGCCCTCCCAGGCAAACGCCGCATGCTCTGCAGGAATGTTGCCTGCATGCTGACCGGTTTGGGCTACCGTCCAAGGGATCTGGAACTGGTACGCTTCCTGGTAAGCACCGGAGCCCACGCCGTCGCCATCGTGAGGGATAAGCTCCAAATGAACGGTATGCTCGCCCAGACACTGGGCTTCCGGTGTGAGGAAATGTCCCCAATCCCCGAGCTCGCCCACGGAGCGGAGCAGGGTAACGGCAATCGTATTGCGGCCGTCTCGCAGCACCTCGTACTCGTTCAGCCCGAGATTGGCCACCGTCAAGCCGACTCCCTCGCCGCTCACATCCATGAAAGCCTGCTGATGCTGCGCGTTGCTAGGATTTTGCCATTCTTTGGCAGGATTGTTGTCACGAGTCACGATTTCGAACATGGAATCCACATGATGGTTCGAAGCCGTAATGTCCGTAGGCATCAGCAAACGCACGCGATGGTCCTTCGCCTGGTTGTTGAAGCTGGCTTCAACGTGAACGCCCTGCCCTTTCCGTTCCAAGGTGATCCGAGTGCGGATGCGCATCGGCACGGTCTCTTGAACCCGCTGCGCCTTGCGTTCAGGGAAATACACCAGCTCCACCTGTTCCTGATCCAGCAGCTTGTCTGCCGAGGCAGGAATAGCCCAGTCATGGGTAATTTCAAGAACGGCGCGATAGCTCGTATCCTCCACGACACGAATGGAAGCCTTGAGGTCCTTCGTGGTCAGCGCTACTTCCCCTTCCGGCTGCTTGTACATGTACTCGTTGCCGATATCCCCGGTATCTTCGTAGATCAGGAGATCGCGGTATACGCGTCCCCTACGCTTGTCGGTAATGGCGATGCTGCCGTTTGCGGCCGGTTCGATGCGGAGGTTGTCATTTTCCATGACATACCCCTCCTTCACGAGCGAGCCGTTAGGCTCGTTCAAGCCTTCAGCCGCCGCTCCGCCAACGAGAGCATAGGTTCTGAGCCCAAGCGCCGGAATTTGGTCCGCTTCAAGCGTAATCCGAACCGCGCGCGCCATAAATGGCTGACGGAATTTGTCATCCGGCAGATCGTATCCGAAGCGGAGGCCAAGATCCTCCAGCGTGAACGCCACAGGCTTACCGTCGGCGTCGATGACAGCCCGCGGTCCAAGATCGAGCTCCTTCATGCGGCGGCTCATTTCTTCGAGCGTGCCGCCGTCACGGAAGTACACCCGCTCCACGTCCAGATCTACGGACACGGCGCCGCTGCGTTTCCATCCGGTCGTGTTAAACACGACAAACGGAACCGCATTCTCTCCGTACGTGCTGAACACGGAAGTATCCACCGCGTCGGCGATCGCCTGCTTGCTCTCGTCGATGATCGATTCGGCGACATTGCGGCTTTTCGCGAAGCGGGTCACCATTTCCTGGTGTACCTCATCCACGCTGCAGCCGCAGATGCTGTCATGCGGATGGTTCTGCATCAGCGTTTTCCATGCATACGTCAACAGGTCATGCGGATAAGCCTGACCGGCCAAGCGGGCGTACGAAGCCAGCGGCTCGGCCACCTTCTCGAGCAGCGCCTGCCCGTGCTGGTTCATCTGCTTCAGGTACACGCGGGCCGAGGCCGTGTTCACGAGCGTGCCCCATCCATCGGTGCGCTGGCTGCGCAGCTCGCCGCGCACGACGGACAGCTCGCCTTCTTTCGCCTGCTTCACCGCTTCCAGGTACTTAGGGAAGTTCGAATGCACGAACTCCGTGTCCGGGTACAAGGCACGCGCCGTTTCCAGCGCCTGAGCCAAATCGGTTTGGATCGGCTGGTGATCGCAGCCGTTCATGTACAGAAGCTCCGGCGTCGAAGCATATTTTTCAGCGTCAGCCAGCTTTTTGTCCCAGAAGATCTTCGCTTCCTCCGGGTCGACCGGAACCTCGTTGCCGTTGCTGTACCAGTTGGCAAACAGAATGCCCAGCACCTTGGAGCCGTCCGGCCCTTCCCAGATCAGCTCGGAGAAGGAGGACTCGTAATCGGAATCAGCCACAGTATTGTTAAATCCCGTTGGCTTCACGCCGCGTCCGAACACGGCATTATCAATCCCGGATTGGCGCATGAGCTGCGGCGTCTGGCCGACAAGGCCGAACGTATCCGGAAAGTAGCCGATTTTGGAAATTTGCCCATAACGGCGCGCATCCCTATGTCCGATCTGCATATTGCGGATATTGGCCTCGCCGCTGGTCAGGAAAGCATCCTGCAGGATATACCACGGACCGATGAAAATGCGTCCTTCGCGGATGTATTTCTCCAAGCGTTCTTTCTGCTCCGGACGAACCTGAAGATAGTCCTCCAGAATAATGGTTTGACCATCCAGATAAAAGCTTTTGTATTCCGTGTCGTTCTCCAGCGTATCCATCAATACGTCCATCAGGCGGATGAGCCGCATGTGATGCTTTTCATAAGGCAGATACCATTCTCTGTCCCAGTGGGTATGCGAAATGATATGCGCGGTTCTTTGGGTTGTTGTCTCAGATGTCATGTGAGGTAGTCTCCTCTCGCCGTTTAGTCAATTGATCTTTCCTGCATTTCGTGTAAACACTACTTCACTTCGATATGAACTTGATGCGGACGGTAAACGGACAACAGCTCTCCTTGTCCATCTACGGCGAACAGGACAGAACGCTCCTTCTCGAGTTCAAAGGCATATGTCTTTCCGGTCGTGTGGTCTTTGATTGCTACAGATGTGTTCATTGCCTGCTCGGAAACAAAGACGAAAAGCGCGCCCTCTTTATATAGAAGCTTTCTGCCGTAAATTCCAGAATCTTCACCTGAAATCCACGCCAGCTCCGGTTGATAGCCAACCTGTGCAAGTACATAGCGGTAGAGCTCTGCAACAGTCTCTTCCCGGTCGCTGATCTCGACAGGCAGCGGGCAGAAAAACAATTGTCCATTCCCAATGGACATCTTAATCAGCTGCGTCGGTTCCGATGCCGCCTTCTCAGCAGCCGTTATGCCGCTGTTCCGGTCTCCAAAAACTTCCTTCATGACCTGTGCGATTTTACGGCTTCCATAGGATAACGGCAGCTGCTTCCCATCCAGCTCCAGCACTTCCTCCCTCAGCACGTTGCTGAGCATGCGGGTGCCGTCCTCGAACATTCCCAGCTTGTCCTCCAAGCGGTTCGTCCGATGCCAGTAGGCATCGATCCCGATAGGTCCGGTCAACAGAAGCGTCGACCCGCTCTCTTCGATATATTCAATCAAGCGGTCAAAGGCTTCGTCGGCGATGTTATGCGCACTAGGCAGCAGAATCAGCTTCGGAGCGGTATGCTTGCGGAGATCCTCGATCTGGTACTCTCCAATTGCACGGAAAGGCACCTTCAGCTCGTAAGAAAGGATCCGCGTCAAGCGCGTCGTCGCTTCAAAAGCCAGCTTGCGGTTCGAAAAATCGTTGGAGTACGGGAAAATGGCTACCACGTCCTCAAGCTGACGATCCACGAACAAATCGCGGGTCTGCCCGATAAAGCTGCCGAAATCATAGGATACATCCGCTTCCGGCTTCTCCGTCCCGTCGGCACGCAGCGCCCCGATATGCGACTCGTTGGCGTTATCCATATAGAAGTTTGTATTCCAGATCCAGTGGATCGCGCCCGCTCCGCCCGTCGAAAAAGCATACGCATACTTGCGTTCCAGAATGGAGCGCAGCTCCTGCTCGGACCGTTTGGCGCGTCCATCCGGCGTTTCCACATACATGATGCCGGTTTCCTGAATCAGGTTCGGCTTGTCCATGGTCTTAGCGAAAATGCCGTTCCATACGAGCTGGTCGTTCAGCCACCAGGAATGCACGGTCGTATAATCGACGGCCTCGCCGTAGAAGAACGGCGACGGCCGCGAGGCGCCGAGCGCTTCGTCCTGCCCGACCGTCACGAGCTGATCCGGGTTATCCCGTTTGATCGCCCCTGTCAGCTCGGACGCCCAGCGGTTATGCATCTCCATCGAGAAGAGGACATAATCCAGCCAGCGGGTGCCTTTTTTGCCCGAATGGATATCCTGGATATCAAAGTTGATCTCCGTGGCCTCCGGCGGCACCGCAGCGGCGAAATCCGGGAGCTGCTCCGGCGTCATGTTCCAGCGCTCCTGCAGCGCAGAGATATTTCCATGGCGCGCCTCCAGCCACGCTACGAAGGCAGCCTTCTCGAACGGATCCCGTGACGAACGTGGGCCATCGGAGAAGATGCGATCCGGGTCAAACATAGACGGCTCATTGATCAAGTCCCAATCAACGTTTGTCGTCGCGCGGTGGCGCAGCGTAATGGAGCGGATAAAGCGCTTCTGCGCTTCCAGGCTCCGCGGATCCAAATACGGGTTCAATCCTTCCCACGGCTCCGGTGTGAAGGAGAAGAACGTAAAGGTGACCTGCAGCCCATGCTTCTTCGCAGCCAGCAGGAACGCGTCGATCGCGCGCAGCACTTCTTCCGAGGCATGCCCGTCCGCCTGCATCACATTGCGGTATGCCGTCCAGATGCCGGTCCGGATCCAGTTAATGCCCGCCTTCGCCATCTGGGCCATGTCCCGGTCCCATACGGCCGCATTCGGCAGGAACAGAAACTTGCGCGCCACGTCGGAGGCCATGTAGGTCATGCCTACCACGGGCAGCGGTCTTCCATCCTTGATAAAATAGTCGCGTCCGCAGGTGACCGGCGCGCCTTCGCTGAGCAGCTCCGCGTCATGCCCCCAGTAGCCCTGGTTCAGATACCGGATTTCGCCGTGCTCGGACTCCGCCCGGCACTGCACATGGTACATGCCCGGCTTGATTTCCACGGGAACCGGTATGCGGAGGATTTCCATCTCTCTGCCGGCCTGAATGGTAACTTCCGTCGTGAAGACCGGCTCTTGCCCGTCTGCATGACGAACGCTGATGCCAAATGTCCATTCCGTCTTCTCATCTCCGAGATCGCGGCCGAGGTCCTGCGCTTGCAGCGTAAGCACCGCGCGTTCTCCTGGCAGGTAAGCCGCGTAGCCCGGCTTCAGCGTCCACTCCGTCACGCCATGGCTGCAGTAGGCTGCCCATTCCAGAACCGCCTCAGCTCCGCCCTGCTCCCAGAACTTCCCGCTTAGGGTCTGATTCACGAGCAGCCAGCGCCCGCCGGCGAAAGGCCCCCCTGCTGTTCTCCCACTGCACGACTGGCGCCGCCACTTCGCGGCCATTTGCGGAAATTCCTTTGAGAAGCGCTGAAATTTGCGTATCCATCGATCCGGCCGAGCCCATTTGGTGAGGAAGCTCTACATTTTTGGTGACGTGGGGAACCAGATTCCAGGTATCCGCCACTTCAAACAACGTCTCGAAGCCTTCAAACAACGGATTCAGCGTATCTGCCTGCAAATGTTCTATTGGGCAAGACACCACGCGCAGCTCCTCATGAATATGCAGCTGCTGATGGTAGGCCGTCTGTTCCGCTTCCACTTTCCATGCGCCTGCTTCTTTTCGCACCGGACGCTTGAACGGCGCTCCGCCCAAGCTGAGCAGATTGCCTCCGCGTTTCAGAAAAGCAAGCACGGCCGTCCACGCCTGCTTCGGTACATAAGGCGCGTGCAGCATGACCAGCGTGCCTCCGGCGAGTCCGTTCAGCGCAGACTCCAGCCCTTCAGCCTCCGTTACCTGCGCGGCTTCCCGCAGCATGGCAAGATCCTCTTCTCCCGGACGCACACCGTCGTACGGAAATGTTTCATCGTAAAAAATCAGCATATCGCTCAAGAATGTTCGCTCCCTTCGCTCCCCTGGATCTGCATTACAATTACAATTTCACGTTGCCTTCTTCGATCAATCCCCAGATCAGCTCGGCAAAGATGCTGTTGGCCCATGCAAACCAAGGCCGGGTAAACTGAGCCGGATCGTCCACATGAAAGCCTTCATGCATAAAGCCCGTATCGGCATCCGTGCGCAGAATCGTGTCCACGATCTCCTGCACCTCTTGCGGATCGGTCGAAGTCAGCGCCTGCATCGCAAGACTGATATGCCAGATATAGCGATCCGGCGTATGCGGGCTTCCGATGCCTTTGGCAACCGTTCCTTCATAGTAATACGGATTTTCCTCGCTTAAAATGAAGCGTCTCGTATTCTGGTAGACCGGGTCGTTCTTGTCCGCATACCCGATGTACGGAATGGACAGCAGGCTTGGCACGTTCGCATCATCCATCAAGTTGTGGTTGCCGAAACCATCTGTCTCATAAGCATAGATTTTACCATATTTCGGATGGCGATAGGTGCCGTAGGTTTGAATGCCGAAGTCAATTTCTTCCTTCAGCACAGCCGCCACCTCCTCCAGCTCCTCATCCTTGTAAATTTCCCGGGCAATTTCCTCGAGGTAGCCAAGCACGACCACCGCGAACATGTTGGAAGGAACCAGATAGCCGAACGTGCAGGCGTCATCGCTTGGACGGAAGCCCGACCAGGTCATTCCCGTATAGTTCACCGGCATGCCCTTGCGGTTATTGCGGAGTGTGTCTGATTTCGGTCCCTGGGTGCGGGCAAACAGGTACTGGGAGTCCTCGAAATGATTCTGCTCCGTGGTCCAGAGCGAGATGATCGATTTGGCGGCTTTTCTGTACTTGGCGTCAAATACATCGGTGTTGCCCGTTGCCTTCCAATACAGATAGCTCAACTGAATCGGGTAGCAAAGCGAATCGATCTCATATTTGCGTTCCCAAATCCACGGGCCCATCTCGGTCAAATCCTGATCCCAGCTCTTGTAGTTCGGCTGCTCATTGAACGCATTCGCGTAAGGGTCGATCAGAATGCATTCCACCTGGCGGCGAACCAGTCCGCCGATCAGACGCTGCAGATCCTTGTCTTCTTTGGCAAACGGCAGGTACTGACGCACCTGAGCGCTTGAGTCCCGCAGCCACATGGCCGGAATGTCGCCGGTAAATACGAATGTCGTACCATCGTCAAGCAGACGCGTGGTCGTTTCCAGCGTGTTCGGATAGCACTGGCGGAACATGTTTTTCAGCTTTTCGTTATGCAGCGTTTCATCGGCTTTCTTCATGGCCTTTTGAATGGCAGCCGGCAGTATGTTTGTCATAGCGATAAATCTCCCTTTCCGAAGTAAAATAGTCTAGGATGTCTATACATGAATAGAAAGACCTGGCAAGCGCATGTGTGCCGTCCAGGTCTTTTCTTGGTTGAAATGTTCATCTTATCTAGAATTGCTGATTAAAGATCTATTATTTGCCTTGAGTCGCTTTCCACTCGTCGATTTGCTTTTGGACTTCAGCCATAACGGTATCCAGTCCGGCAGCTTTGAACTTCTGGTCAGCTTTGGCAATGTAATCCTTCGGATCCACCGTACCCGTCATAAGAGCAGGCATATACTCGTCCGATACGTTTTTCAGAGCAGCCATTTCGGTTTGCACTTTCGATGGATCGAAGTGGAAGCCAAGCAGCGGGCTGCTTTTTGCATCGGCGTTAAATTTCTTGAACTGTTCCCATTTATCCTTCGGATCGTTGTCGTACAGGTTCAGGATAAATTCGTTGCCCAGCGCGAAGGAAGGCATGTCATAATCTTTGGCAGCCGGCAGGTCGGTAACCGTTCCGTCCGCGTTCTTCTTGTAGTGCGTACCTTCGATGCCCATATCGACCAGATTGCGGAGATAAGGGTCGGTGTTCAAGAGGTTCAGGAATTCCATGGCTTTCTCTGGATTCTCGGAAGTGCTGGAGATCGCCATCATGGAGCCAAGAACGGACGTATTCGTCGCAATGGCATCACCGGCAGGCTTCGATACGATATCGTAACCTGCGCTGCGGGACCAAGTCAGGTCAGCGTATGGTTGGCTGTCCGCCATATCCACGAGCCATTTGCCGTTTTTCTGATAGTCGGAGTTGGTCGATGTTGCAATGTCAGCTGGAAGGTATCCGGCTTTGTAATATTTATGCAGCGTTTCGAACGTCTTCATTGTATCAGGTTGATCCAGGAAATTCACGACTTTATAGTCGGTCGAACCGAACGGAATAGCCATTGGCAGTTTTTCCGTCACGAAATCATAAGCCAGGTAAGGAGATGTGTTTTTGTCACCCCACAGCGGCGCATATCCTTCTTTTTCCTTGAATGTCTTCAGGATCGGCTCGAGGCTTTCCAGTGAGTTGACGTTGGAAATGTCCAGGTTGTATTTATCCACGAACTGCTTGTTAAAGCGGAATACTCTTTGTGTTGCAACTTCTTTATTGGTAGGAATGCCGTAGATCTTACCGTTGACTTTCGCGCCCTCGATAAACTTCGGATCGAGCGCTTTCACGATTCCTTGGCCTTTGCTGTCGAGCAGATCGTCGAGCTCCACGAATGCGCCTTTAGCTACGTTTTGCAGATAGTCATTCGCCCAAGAAGATGTGAATGCGATATCGTAAGGTTCACCGGAAGCGGTGATGACCTGCATTTTTTTGCTGTAATCACCAAAGCCGATCATTTTAAGGTCAACGGTTGCGTTAATTTTCTCTTTGGTGTATTCGTTGATCTTTTCAACAACCTTGTCTGTATCCTTTTGCGGGTCGCCAATTTGATACCAAACCAACTGATAAGGCTTGTCCTTCTTGTCGCTTCCGCTTGCACTGGATCCTTCATCCTTGGATCCGCCGCCACAGCCTGCAAGTACAACCGAAAATACGGTAACCAAGCTGACCACGGTAGCCAATTTCTTTTTCCACATGTGAAAATCCCCCTTTGTTGATAAATTGAACGAAAGGTTTAACGTGCTTTTTCTTTGGTTCAATTTATATAGATGTGTCAAAGTATACTGCTTGCAAAGCTTATCATGCTATTTTCAAACCGGTATGGGTTGACCTACGTGCAGGTACCGGGCTTCGGGCTGACGAATCAGCCCTTGACCGCACCTACCGTAAGACCGGAAATGAAAAACCGTTGGAAGAACGGGTAGGCCAGTACGATCGGCACAGTAGCCAGTACAACCATCGCCATTCGCGCAGAATCCTGAGGCAGCGTGCTGAGCAGGGCCATACCTTGACCCGAACCGCTCAGAGCGGAGTTCGTCACCAGGAACTGCATGCTGTTTTCGATCCGCATCAGAAGTGCCTGCAGCGGCACCAGATTCGGATTGTCGATGTACAGCAGGGCATTAAACCAGTCATTCCAATAGCCCAGCGTACTGAACAAACCGATTGTTGCCAGGCCCGGAAGCGAAATCGGAAGCACAACGCTGTAGAACACGCGCAGTTCTCCGGCTCCGTCGATCTTGCCAGCCTCCACAATGGCATCCGGCACGGTCGTCCGGTAAAACGTCCTCATGATCATAATATAGAAAGCGTTCACGGCGAGCGGCAGAATAAGCGCCCACAGCGTATCTTTCAAGTGAAGCATGCGTGTGTTAATGATATAAGACGGCACCATGCCTCCGTTAAACAACATCGTAAAGATCGCGATGAAGGAAAAGAAGTTGCGGTAACGGAAGCTGGAACGGGAAATCGCGTACGCAAAGTGCGAAATCAGAATCAGTGACAGCAGCGCGCCGACCACGGTGATCAGAACCGTGATGCCAAAAGAGCGCAGCAGCTGGTCGCCTGTTTTAAAAATGTATCGGTATGCCTCGAGGCTCCACTCTTTCGGAATGATCCGATATCCGTCCCGGGACAATGCTTTCTCATTCGTGAATGAAATGATGATGACGAACAGGAACGGAAACACGCAGGCAATCGAGAAGACTGCAGCGATAATATTGAGAATCGTGTTGGATGCCCGTGAAGGCTGATTTAAAGTTCTTGCTTTGGCCATCGCCATTACCCCCTTTTCTCCGAATTAGAACAATGAGCTGTCCTTGTCGATCCTCCGAACGATCAGGTTCGCAGCCATGACCAGAATGAATCCGACCAATGATTGATATAATCCGGCGGCGGTACTCATGCCAATTTCGCCTGTTGCGGTGAGACCGCGGTATACGTAAGTATCGATCGTGTTAGTTACCGCGTACAAAGCACCCGAATCGCGCGGCAGCTGGAAGAACAGACCGAAGTCGGAATAGAAAATGCGTCCCACGTTCAATAAAGTCAGCGTAATGATCAGCGGCGATATCGCCGGCAGCGTAATGTTCTTGAACTGCTGCCATTTGCTCGCGCCGTCAATCATGGCCGCCTCATAATAGGATCGGTCGATCCCGACGATAGCCGCCAGATACATCACGCTCGTATATCCGAGCTCTTTCCATACGTTCATGACGATCAGAATGACGGGCCAATAGGTTTTGTCCGAATACCATGAAATCGGATGCAGCCCCATACCGGTCAGAATTTGGTTCAGCACCCCTTTATCCTCGCTCAGGAAAGCGAATGCGAAATAACCGATAATGACCCATGACAAAAAGTGTGGCAGAAACATTCCCGTCTGATACACTTTAGCGAGTTTTTTATTTACAATTTCACTCAATACAACGGCCATTGCCACAGAACAGATCAGCCCCAGAATAATGAAGGCCAAGTTATACAGCAGCGTGTTTCTCGTTATGATGTAGGCGTCATGGGTGGCGAACAAAAACTTGAAGTTCTTGAATCCGACCCAGTCGCTCTGAAACAAGCTTGCCCAAAATCCGTCCCTGGAATAGCGATAGCTTTTAAAAGCTATTATCGTACCCACCATAGGCAAATAGGAAAATAGCAGGAACCAAATGGTTGCCGGCAATACCATCAGCAAAAACCACTTGTTCCGGCTGATGTTTTTTAGCATGTTGGCAAAGCCTTTCATGTTCGTCCCTCCCCCTCTGTACATTCAGTATAATTTGAAAGCGTTTTCCGAAAAAGTTGAAATACTATAGAATTGATGGACAAACTAAATACAAAATAAGTCCATAGGCACATGAAACCGTAAAACAAGCTGTAAATGTAAACCTTTTCCCCTAAGAAAATAAAAAAAACGTCTATCGACGTAATTTCTCACAAGACAGACGGCCATCAGCAGAAGTTTTTCTTGCAATATCACAAAGCCATGGCTCTGTAGTTTATACTTTCTGATTATAAAAAACTGATGCGATCCACCGGATCACATCAGTCCTTTGAATTCTGCCGGCGAGACGCCGACGTATTTCTTGAATTGCCTGAAAAAATAACTGTTATCCAGGTAGCCGGTCATCCGTGCCACCTCCTGCACCTTCAGGTTCGAGCGTTTCAGCAGCTCCTTGGCTTTCTCGATCCGGTAGGAATTCACGTAATCGGACAGCGTTTTGCCCGTTTCGCGGTGAAAGAGCTGTCCGAGATACACCGGATTGATATTGTATTCCTGCCCCAGCAGCTTCAGCGACAGCTCGTCCGCATAATGCTCATGGATCTGTGCAAGCACCTGCTTCACCACCGGGCTAAGCGACTGCTGTTCTTTGAGATATCCCATCACGTTTTGGGCGGCAAGCGTGACCTGCTGCTTAAGCTCGTCCATCGTCAGGGAGCTGAAGACGCCGGCAAAGATGCTTTTATATCCTTCCGCCTCTTCCGGATCGGGAAGATTGGCTTCCTTGATGACCTGCTTAAACCAAATGATCATCTCTACCACGCGGTTTTGCACCTGATGCGGGGTAATGCCCTCCGTGCAGGATAGCCGGTCCAGATCGGCCCCGATTTTCTCCAGCAGCTCCTCCTGCTGGAGCGATAAAAGCAGCCGGGAGTATTCGCCCCAATCCGGGGTATGGATACTGCTTCCGCTCTGATGCTTCAGCTCCTCGATCCGCTTGCTTGTCAGAACGATATGATGCGGGCTAATCAGGAAAAATTGCTGTATTTTCTTGGCGTCCCGGTAGCTTTCCGCCGCTCCGTCCAGACCGCTCTGCAATTCCCCCATCGAAACCAGCAGCTCGAACGGATATATAATGCGAAGCTGATCCATCAATTGGCTGAACGCATCCTCGATCTCGTGCTGCTCTGCCTCGCTGCCGCAGCCGAACACAACGACAATATCGCTGTCCCAATCCACAAAGCAAATACCGTGAGTCGCTTCATCATGCTCGGTCATCGACCGTACCCGCTGGTACACCTGATCCAGCTTCTCGTTACGGTATTGGATCATGTCGTCCGGCTGCGAGCCGGGCGGAATCATCGGCTTGATCACTGCTGTTTCAAAAAAACCATGCGATACCTGAAGGCCCAGCAGCTGCCCGCGTTCAAGAAGCTCCTCGGTTTGGATTTGGCCGTTGACCCAGCGGTTCAGAATGTTGCTCCGTAAAATATCCATATCCTGATGAGCCATGGCTTGCGTCTGCGTGCTCTCGATTTTGTCCACCGTATTTTTCAGCGTCTGCTTCAGTTCTTCCACATTGATCGGCTTCAGGAGATAGTTTTCAATGCCGTACTTCATGCCCACTTTGACATAATTGAATTCGTTATATCCGCTTAAGATGATGATTTTCAAATCCGGAAACAGGGCTCTCGCCTCCCGGATCAGCTCCAGCCCCGTCATTTCCGGCATCGTGATATCGGTGATCAGAAGATCCGCCGGATGATCCCGAAGCTGGTCCAGCGCATCTTTTCCGTTCTCGGCGCTCCCGATGATTTCGAGCTGAAAATCCGACCAGTCCAAAATGGAGTACAGCCCTTCAACAATAAACGGCTCATCATCCACCAGAAACACCTTATACATGCTGCCCCTCCTCTGTTGCGAACGGAATGCGGATCGTGACCCGCGTTCCCTGGTCCGGCGTGCTGTCGATCGTAAGCCCGTACGGCTCCCCATACATCAGCCGCAGCCGTTCCGCCACGTTTTTCAGCCCCAAGGAATCGGAGGAGAACTCCCCCGGCTCCTTTAGCCGGCTTTGAATTTCCGCAAGCTTCTCCCGGGAAATTCCCTTGCCATTATCCTCGACGTCGATTCTGACGCCCTGGTCCTCCGCGTAGGCATGAATCCGAATCATGTTATCGGTCCGTCCCGACCGGATCCCGTGCAGAATGTAGTTCTCTATCGCCGGCTGCACTGACAGCTTCAGGATTGAGACCTGCCGCACGCCCGGCTCAACGTCAATCGCAAATTGAAACCGCTCCTTGTAGCGGATCCGGAACATTTCAAGATAATTGCGCGAATTTTCAATCTCCTCGCTGAGCATAACCATCGTTTCTGTTTTCACCAGATATTTGAACAGGGACGATAAAATGTATGTCATCTCCGCGACATCATCTGCTCCCTTGGCAATCGCCCGCATCCGGATCACTTCGAGCGTGTTATATAGAAAATGCGGATTAATCTGAGCCTGGAAAGCCACCAGCTCCGCATGCTTTTGCTTGATTTCGGAAATATATACCTGGTGGATATGCCGATTCAGGTCCTCGCACATCTGATTGAAGCTTGCCGATATATCCCCAAGCTCATCTTCGCGTACGACCGGCAGCCGCACGGACAAATTCCCGTTGCGCACGACCCGCATCCCGCGGATAATATTTTGCGTCCGGTTCGATACGTTTTTTACGGCTAGGTAGGATAGAACGAAGGTAACCACGATACTCAGGACCGTCAAACCGATAATCAGCCGTTTCAGGTTGCCGTAGCTTTTTTCCACATCGGATACATGGACCACCTGCACGACATCCAGCTTGGATTTGCTGTCATCCTGATGCGTGACAAACGACTCCTCGTCCAGCATCAGCCGCTCCTGCCCCTTGACCGACATGACCTCGCTATAATAAGGATAAGGCTTCGTTGAGGGCTTCGCCGCCGTATCGAATAGGATCTCGCCGCTCTTCAGCATCACCATCAGATGACCGGTAAAGTTCTGGTTCATGTTATCGATCGCCTTGAAAATGTTTTGCGTCGGATAAACAAGCAGAATATACCCGACATCCTTAAGCGTGAAAGGATCGTTAATGCGGTAGGCGATGCTGTATGTACCCGTATCAGGGGAAGCAATCACCGTGTTGAACTTCAGATTGATACCGCCAGACAAATCCTTGCCGAGCAAAGGGATCATTTCCTTGGGGATGCCTTCGCCTTCTTTGAGCTGCTGGTACTCTTGGTTGTCGTTTTGTTCATAACGGTAGACGAATTTTTTATCTTTACTGTACAGCATGATGCTCGCCAGATCCGGGTCCTTTTCAATCTGTCCGCGGATAAAGCTGTCCACACTTCTTGAAGCAAAATAGCCGGACTGCGTATACACATCCAAATGATGCTTAATGTACGTTTCATAATCATTTTTCATGAAAGCCAGAAAGTCGTCCGACAGTGCATTGTCCTGATAAATTTGCAGCACGGCCTGCTCTGCGTTCGTCATCTTCAGATTCAAATATTCGGATACGCTGTGCACTGTTTTCTGCTGCGCCGCGAGCTCTTTTTCCTGGAACGACTGCGAAATAAAATAATAAATCACGAAAGCCAGCGTTAGAAACGTGGTCGCCGTAATGATCGTATAAATTAAAATCATTTTATTAAAAAGCTTGTTCTTAATATATTTGTGGTAGATCTTCTTCAGCATGTCCATTTCTCACTTCCCTTGGGCCTTTCACGAATGACAGCTATTATGATACCTCTTCCCTATGGCATTATTCAAATGGCAGAGTATTGAACAATGCAAAAAACCAGCACCCTGGAGTCATCCAGAATGCTGGTCTTGTACGCGTAACGGACTATTCCGTTGTGTAAGGCAGCAACGCGATTTGACGGGAGCGTTTGATCGCAATCGTCAGCATGCGTTGGTATTTTGCACTCGTGCCAGTCACACGACGTGGCAAAATTTTACCGCGTTCGCTGATGAATTTCTTCAGCAGGTCCGTGTCTTTATAGTCAATGTGAGTAATTTTGTTCACAGTGAAGAAGCACACTTTACGACGTTTGTTACGGCCGCCGCGGCGAGCCGGTCTTTTATCGTTGTCTCCGCCTTCTCTTTGTTTAAAAGCCATGCTGTTCAGTCCTTTCCCTAATTAAAATGGCAATATTGAAGAACGCATACTGTGTAATTCCCCAATACTCCTTGTTCTAATTGAGTTTTTATTGGTTACACACCGTCCCTGTGTAAACCGTGAATTCACTTTTCTAAAATTACCACAAATACGTCTAGAAATCAAATGTTTAAATCGGACCTCGTTCCGACTCGATAATTGTACTTAAACAACCTCCTCGGTATATATACTAATGGTGGGGTACAGTCCCCTCCTTGCACTTAGAGCAAATAGGCTGCCACGATTGGTTGTTCTGGTAGTCTATTTGTCTCTCCAGAACTAAACATGCAGAATTTAAACTTTTCCAGACGAGAGATGCATATGTAAATTTTTGTACTAAGCCCTCGTTGTCCCTGTTATTTTTCTTACTCTAAGGATTTAGCTGTTTATGATTATTCGCTTCGTCATTACTGCCAATTTCAACATAATATACGCTAACGTTCCGTAGACGGTTTCCTGTTCTTCATCCTCTCCCTCGGTGATACTTTATTTCGGAGCGAAACCATGCAGCAACAGCAGCTCATATGTCGCAAGGATGCCATTAGAGTCGCCGTATCGCGTCTCGTAGTGCTGGAACATGTCGTGAAAAAGGCGGCGTAGGCCGATTCGGCCGGAAGGGGAGGCTACCGAGGCGCTGGCGCCGATCGCTTTTATCGCATGGAGAAAATCGCGCACCGTCGGGTACCGTTCGATGCGGACGTTTTGGCGGCGCCGCGGGTTCATAAACCCGGCTGCGGCCAGCATTGCGTTCCACTCCTTAGCTGTATGCAGCGGCAGGCCGTGGCGCTGCGGCTTCAAGCCCTGCGCACGGTAAGCGAGCTCGAATGCGGTATGCAGCTCTCGAAACGTCTCCAGGCATTACAGGTGAGCGTTACTCCTAGTTCTTTACACAAATCGTCATAAATCTGTTCTGTAGGATGCTCCTCTATGAAATGTCTTGTAAGAAATTCATACCATACCTGGTGCGTTAACCCGCGAGCTATAACAGCGAGGCAAGCAGATTGCTCCGTGAGTTCCCGCGCTACGCCGGCGCTGTACAAAACTTCGCACACCTTGTAATTGAGGCGATTGCTTCTTAAAATCATAATTCGCCGAACATACCACAGCCGTTTCCTCATCGACGACCATCACCTTTGCGTGCAGCATCCCTTTTTCGTACATGTAAATCTGTACCCGGCTTCCGTAGTAGGTACGGCTCCTATCTTAGAAGCCGGGCACATGCTTTATCCACGAGGCTTTGCTACGAGCGACGCAAGAAAAGAGAAAATGATCGCTGCTGAAACGCCGGCGCTCGTTAACTCAAAAATCCCGATGATGATGCCGATCCATCCATCCTGCTGCAGCTCCTGAAGCGCACCATGAACCAGAGAGTTTCCAAAACTGGTGATCGGGACGGTCGCGACGGCGCCCGCAGCTGAAAAAGACATCTTATCTTATATGAGAGATAATCAGGAAAGGAGGGATTGGGGCAATGACTGTAGCTACTCAGGTCAAAACTTGCCTGGCTTCGCTGAAAAGCACCCAGGGAAGAACCGCAATTCAAGGGCTTCTAGTCCATCCATGAACAAAACCGGAAGCAGATCCCGGCTAGGGCAGCAAATGATCCGCAGCTGTACCGCCGATGTACTGCTGCCGATCCGCAAGGCAGACTAAATGAAGAATGGTGTCGGATACACTGCCTTCCGCTGCCGCCTTCGTATCCTCCCGCTCTTCAGCCCCGCAAACCTTGCATACGCTGATCACGATTACTGCTCCTCGCGAAATTTTGCAGTTGCCATGCCTGTATCCCTCCCAAATCTTGCGCAGCTTGCTTGTCAGGTCGCCTCCCAAGCCAAGGCGCGCTGGTTGGCTCGGGAGGCTGAAGGCGCTAGGCAAGGCAGGGGTGCAAGTCTCGTTCGGCATGTTGCTGAACCTTTTGCGCGGCATTTGGGACTTATTTGCAAAGAAAATCGGCTGAATGGTTTTGGGGTATACGCATCGTCAAGTGAAAAAACGACCGCCTTCTTTTTAAAGCGATCGTTTTTTCACTTGCTGTTCTATTGATACTGCCGTGGCTGCAAATTCTGATTCTGCCAGCTCTGAGCCATTGGCCAGCCCGCATTCTGCACGCCGGCTTGTTGTTGCGCTGTTTGTTGAAGCTGAGAACAAATTTGCATCGCCTGCTGCATCTGCTGTATGGCAGTTTGATGTCCTTGCAGAACAGATTGAATGGTTTGAACCGCTTGACGTTCTTTCTGGGCCAGCTGATCCAGTTGGGCGGCGTTTTGCTGCTCCTGTTGCAACATTTGTTGATACATGTTGCTCGATTGCTGGGTTTGCTGGATCAACTGTTGAATAATCTGCGCGCATTGGCTTGCTTGCTGTGAAAGGTTTTGTTGATACACGATTTTTGACCTCCTTCAATATGGTAGGACTTCATCCCCCAAAGCTTATTATGTGCAAGCGCCCATTTTTCATGTAACGCCTATATTGTGATCTCACAATTCATTTTAATGAAACTGCACATCAATTTGCCGTTGGGTATCGGCTTTTAATTTCGGCATGCGAACTTCAAGGACACCGTTGCGGTACGTGGCTGTCGTTCCTTCCGTTTGAACGCGTGATGGCAAAGACACCGACCGTTGGAACCGTCCGACAAACCGTTCTTTGCGATGTATTTGTTCCTGCTTCACTTCATTCGCTTGCTTTATGGTCCCACTAATTGTAAGCATGTTTTCATCCACATCGATATGAAGGTCTTCTTTTTTATCCAAACCAGGGATTTCACAAGAAGCAATCACTTCATGTTCAGTCTCAAATACATCAATACGAGGGGTAGCAAATCCCAGACGCGCGCCTATTTCAGGAAAACCTTCGTTAAAAATTTTTTCCAAATCCCTTCTCCATAGATCGGTATTGCGAAACGAATCCCAAGGAATGAGCGGCATGTAAGTTCCTCCATTGTCACATTATCTTTTTTTTCAGCTTTATTTTGTACTCTTCGGAAAATATTATTCTTTGCTACCCTGCATAGTTGAATTGGAATATGCCTTTGGTCAGAAACTCCCGGCAATAGCCCCCGAAAAAATTTTTTGAGGGTTTGTTGTGTAGCCATTGGCATTTACAGCAATGTTACCGACAATTTTAAGTTGTTCCCGTAAATGTCGGTAATTGAACGATAACATTTGTGCCGACCTCCGAGCTTTCGAAATTCAAAGAGCCCCCCATTTTTGCGATCATAGCATGACTGAAACTAAGCCCAAATCCGATAGCGTCCGGTTTACTTGTAATAAACGGTAGGATGATTCGGGACTGCAGATCTTTTGGAATTCCTGCTCCTTGATCGCGAACAATGATGTGGATATGATTATCCGTAATGTTTATTCGGAGCGTTAAGACAGAACCTGGGGGACTTGCATCTAATGCGTTGTCAATGATTTCTTGCAGCGCCGCTCGCAGCAGCTTGGGGTCTCCTAACACAAAGCCGTTTCGCTCCGGATATTCCAAAGCGAAACGCACTTTTTTGTCTAGTGCTTGGATTTGTATACCGGGAACCCATTCCTGCATGAACGAAATGACGGAAACAGGAACAAATTTCAATTCGGAAGGCTTTCCAAAGAGCAAAAACCGCTGCAACGCTTTGTCGATCGTCTGAATTTGCTCATCGAGCAGCTTAAAGTATCCTGTCATTTTCTGATGAGGCGGAGATGCCGCAAATTGCAAAACGGAAACATGATCCTTCGAACTTTTTTCCAGAAGTTGAAGCGTCCCTTTGATTACCGCTAAAGGATTTAAAATGATATTGGCTGTGCCCGCCGCCATATGCCCAATCGTTTCCCTTCTTTCTTTCTCACATTGAATTTGCACGTACTGTTGAAAATCTTGGATATCGGCCATTAGAACAAAACATTCCCCTTTTAACTGAGGGTATACATAGGCGATCATGGATCGCACTTTGCCATCTAACTTCTCTTGTACGAGTACTCCCGGGTAATTCTTTTTATCCTGCAATACTTGCCCCACGATCGCTTGTATTGCCGAGTGTGCAGGGAATTCTTCTTCGGGGGTTACTGAGTACCATGTGTTCATGGTTGTATTTAACCATAAAATTCTGGCTTCTGAATCAACGACAGCCAGTCCAATATCCATTTGATCGGAATTCATAAGGAACTCTACGATTTGCTTCATCTCTATTAACGTCCTCCATTTGCTTCCTCCATTAACTCCCTTCCCGGCCACTTATCATGTGCAAACTGCAGTAAACAAGCGAGCGAATTTCTCGTCACGAAGTGGATGGGTTATGAATAAAATTAAACCCACTTTCAAAGAAGTTATTAAATTCGTTGTTACAGAGCGACGGGAAACGATACGGTGAAAGTTGTACCTTCACCAACCTCGCTTGCAACCTCAATATTCGCATTGTGATACTCTGCAATCTGATAACAAATGGATAGCCCGAGACCCGTTCCTGTCTCTTTCTGCGTAAAAAAGGGTTGTCCGATCTTTTGCAACAATTCTTGCGGAATTCCAACCCCGTTATCCCTTATGCTTACTTTAACCCATTCATCGCATCGCATTTGTTCGATCCAGACAGTTCCCCCTTCAGGCATCGCTTCAATGGCATTCTTAATCAAATTAATAAATAACTGTTTCATTTTATTTCCATCGCACCGGATCTGCACGGATTCCTTGGTTGGATGAAAGTGAATTTCAACATTATGTAAAGTGGCCTGCGCCTGAAGCAGCACGACGATATCCTGAATCAGCTCGGAAAGATCATGCCGCGTCATGTTCATCTCTTGCGGTTTGGCTAAGGCCAGCAGTTCATTTAGAATAAGTTCGATACGAGTTAATTCATCCTTCATAATATCGTAGTACTTACTTCCATTTTCGTTGCCGGCGCTTAACAATTGCAGAAATCCTTTCAGCGCGGTAAGCGGGTTTCGAATTTCATGCGCAATTCCCGCGGCCATTTGACCCGCTATGGATAATTTGTCTGCCTGATGAGCAGATTGCTTGGCTGCATCAAATTCGGTAATATCGTGCATGACACAAATGCCGCCCACAATTTTATTGTGAACAATGATCGGCTTCCCATGACAGAGAACGAGGCGATGCTCGCCATTCGACTTTTTAACGACCATTTCCAGATCGCGGAAACTTTCGCCCCGATACGCCCGATAAAGCGGGACGCGTTCCTTGCTCAACAGCGTTTTTCCATCCGATTCATACAATCCGTATGTAGAACTCCAGTGTTCGGGAGAAAGAGGTATCTGTACGAATTCGTGCAATTGTCTTGCGGCTCTATTCATGCTTGTCAATATCCCATTTTCATCACAAATCACAACGCCGACATCCATCATTTCGACAATACCACTCATGACACGTTCTTGAGTAGCCAGGACGTCTTCCAGCGTCTTTCGGCTCGTGATATCTCGAAAAACCTTAACTATTTCACGAACATTGCCCGAATCGTACCGTAGCGTGTTGCTTACGACCTCCACCCAAACAAAGGAGCCGTCTCTTCGACGTAATCGCAAAATGTTGACATAACCGTCTTCATTCATCCACTCTTGCGAGTTGTCCAATTTTTCTATATCGGGAGGATAGAACAGTTCCCAGACAGGTCTTCCTATCAATTCCGTCGCATCATAACCCAGCAATGGTTTGCACGCCGGCGATATGTAGTAGATAATGCCATTGATATTCAGTGTAGCAATCATTTCCCCCGTGTGGTCCGCTAACAAACGATACTTTTTCTCGCTGTGCTTCAGGGCCTTTTCCATACTGGATTGCAGGGTAATATCCCTTGCGATGCAATGCAGCCCTACGAGTTCATTCTGAATGAAATTCGGGATATGCAATACGCTGAATTTTAATATTTGGCCGTCTTTCGCTTCAATTGAAGTTTCCATTTCAAACGGGGCATTGGTATACGTTTCCGTCACGTGCTCCAGACTTTTCCAAATGATGTCTCCAAGTGTTCTTTCCAATTCGTATAAGTCATAGCCCAATAATTTCGTGCAGGCGCGGTTCACATAGCTGATACTTCCATCCAACATGACGTCGTAAACAAGATCGGAATGATTGTCAGCAATCATTCTGAATTTATCCGCGTATTCCTCGTTCAATTCAACAAGCCTTTTGCGATACGTGATCTCCTGAATCTGGATCAAGAATATCCTTTCCGGATATTCCTCCACTTCGATGATCGATAGGGTTGTCGTTCCCCATTTGTGTCTGCCGTCAAGACAAATATAACGATTTTCCATTTCGACATAATCGGAATTACCGCCTAACAAGTCATTGATGGATCCGTTATATAATGGAACGTCTTCCGTATAAATGATATCATGTATTCTCATTCGCAGCAGTTCTTGTTCTGTATAGCCCAGCATGTTGCATAGCGAGCGATTGACCATTTCCACTTCCCCGCCGAGCCGAACCATAGCTTTTCCGACAAGTGTATAATGAAATGCGTGGTGGGCGACAGGATGCGAAAGCAAATCTGAAATATCCATTGTGCAAGTAACCTCCGACTGTGCAATAAGCGTATAGTTGCATACGTAACGTTCTTCTGTTAAGAACCTATGTATGTACTCTATTATATAGGTCATTTGTAACAGTTGGAACAAGATTCCGAGACCAACTTAACTTGGAGTCCCCGAACGCTAGCCATGGAAACGGAACCGACTTGTGATCTGCGAAAGAGCCGCTTCACCACGCACTTCATCATCCGAATTCTTACGAAAATAAGACGGAGGCCGGCAAAGTTGCCAGCCTCTATGATCAAGTATACACAAGTAATCACACCTTCAATTGATTCGTTATTCAGTGTTCACGATCTCATAACCCGGAAGGACAAGCAAGTATATCCATTTGCTCTCGATTTTGACTCCGTTCGTCCTGGATCAATTGACATAACGTTCTCGCCAATATACGTCCAGCCGTTCTTGGGGCGGCCAATCCCGGTAAACTTGGTGCCAACAAGGCCTTGATTCCACGTTTTTCGGCAAAACGAAAATCGGTCCCACCTGGTTTGGAAGCCAAATCAATAATAATAGCGTGATGCGGAATACGGGTCAACACACGAGAAGTAAGGATTTGCTCCGGAACCGTGTTAAAAATAATATCCACATTTACGCCTTCATCGTACAAATCTTTCGTATAAAACGGCTCAATCCCCATCTCCCATGCACGTGCAAACTGCTCCGGTTTCAGAACCCCCGCTTTGACGTGTGCTCCCAGGCGGTGAAGCATGCCGGCTAACGTAAGACCGATTCTCCCCAAACCCAGCACCATACAACGCGAACCATGTATGGTAATGTCCGTATGTTGAATGGCCATCAATAAGGCGCCTTCCGCAGTGGGAATGGAATTGTATATGGCAACATCGTCCCTGCTGAATAATTCAATCAGATCTATTCCTAGTTCTACGCAAAGGTTCCTCAAGTAAGACTTGGCTATGCCAGTACAGACTTTTGCGTGTTTCGGCAAGGAAGACATATATTCCTTGTTCAGCAATAACGTTTCAGATGAAAATGAAGACTCTACTCTGCCATGGTCGTCTGTACCGACAACCGGTAATATCAATACATCAGCATTGCGAAGCACCTCCCTCGTAAGCTTGGAATGCTGAACTTCAAGAAGTTGTTCGTGCAAATCTTCATAACCGATTACCACAACATTTGCATCCAGGTCTGTGAATGACCGAATGATTTCAAGATGCCGGGCATCGCCTCCAAGGAAAACAATATGCAGACCCGTTAACAAAAAATCCCCCTACTTTCCTTAAGTATGGATTTAAAATTAACTAACCTCGTTTACCATCTTTAAAAGCGCATCTGCTCCTTTCATCCCAGGGCAAATTCCGCGTAATTCCGCCTCTGTGGTCACCATATCGAGTGGGGCATCCAGCAATTGCTCTATTGTTCGTACCCCGGTTGCGCGTCCTGCCACAATGCGGCGATCGTTTAATTTCTCATTTAACAAACGAATATCAAGCGCTCCGCACATGATATATCCGTGATCGGTTGTGATGGCCAGAAGTGTTGTTTTGGGCAGGGCGACCTCGATACTTATAACCTGATGACCTTCA
>NZ_BIMK01000003.1 GCF_004001045.1 Paenibacillus chibensis | reverse complement strand
AGGACGGCAGGTTTGATTGGTATGACATCCCGCCGGTAGCGATTTTTTGCTTTAAAAAATGCATATGAATAGAGAGATTCGAGAGAAAATCGACCGGATTCTAGACGACTTGCCGGAGGACGAATTAAATCAGGTTTATCAGACCGCAGCTTGCATACATAGGAAATACATGTTTAAGGCCAATATCCTGCAAAGGGGCGTGACGATCTCCACCGTGTTTGCCGAAGGGAAGGAGATTGTGACGGCATGGGACAACGCCTTTGCCTCCCAGATCAGCGATGAAACCAAAGAGGCGATCTATTATGATCAATATAAGTGGCATATTTTCAGCTACGGGAAGCAGGACTGCTTACAAGCAGAGATGGCAAGAAGGGCGTTTGATTCCGAAGCGAAGGATGCTATCTATGTCATGAATCAATCACATTCCGTGTTTTTGTATGAGCATGCAGCGGATTTGGTTGCAGCCGACTTCGATTCCGGGGAGGATATGTACATTTTTGACCGGCATTTGACCTGGACGTATGTCGTGACGCATGAAGAAATGTGCGGTCCATATTTTTACAGCTTGAAATAAAGACACATGGCAAAATGAGGTGGAAAAGATGCTGTGGGGAAAAATTGGTCACCATTACGCGCGAAAAAAGAAATACGGCATTGCGGCCAAATATTTATCGAAGGCGAAGCCTTCTTCGTTGAAGCTGGAGGAAAAAATATCTCTCGCCGAATCACTCCACTACACCGGCAAATCGGAAGAGGCTGCTTCCTACCTGAAGGAAGTGATTCGCGACCACCCGTCCATCGGCTGGATTCATGAGAGAAGAGCGCATATTCTGCGCGAGATGTACCGGGAGGAAGAGGCGATTGAAGAACTGGATGAAGCGATCCGTTTAGACGGGGATCATTATATGAATTGGTATACCCGGGGGCTGGCTCATAAGGATTTGGGGCATTACGAGGAAGCAATCCGTGATCTGAAGGAATCCATCCGGCGTGAGGATGCTTCCAGCGTCATTTCCACGTATTACGAGCTTGCGATGGTATTTTACCAGAGCGAACGGTATGAAGAAGCGCTGCCGTATTTTGAGAAGACATTGTCTTCGTCCAAAGTCATTCCCAATTATTACTTCATGCATGCCATCACGCTGGAAGAACTGGGGCGTACTCCAGAAGCGATCGATACGCTTCTCAAGGGAAAGATTCTCCTGGACAAATATAGATCACGCCCCGATCAAGGGTATGCGATATTTGCCGAGACCACTCTGTACAGCTATGGAGCGTTCTTGACGTTTCAGCGGCTGCTTGAGCCAACGTTTGCTTTCCGGTTGACGTTGTTTCGGTTGTATGCCGGTGCTGGTGATCACGATTCATCGCAAGCGATGATTGATGAAGCGATATTGATGTTCCCGGGTACAGCCGAGCTCTTTTTTCAGAGAGGGAAGTGGCATTCCGAGCAGGGGAAGATGGAGGAAGCGATACGCGATTTTGACGAGTGCATCCGACTGGAGCCTGCCCATGTTCAGGCCATGCTTGGTAAAGCCAACACGTACCGCAGCCGTCATCTGCATACGGAAGCAGCGGGTATGCTGGAGAACATCATAGCGATCGATCCAGACAACGTTCTGGCCCGCTACTGGCTTGCCGATAGCTTGTGCGTGCTGGAACAGTACGACCAAGCCCTGGCCGCCAGCGAAGAGCTGCTGAAGCTGGAGGACGATGATCCGCTCAATTACATCCAGCGGGGAGATATTTGCATGGAGATGAATCAGCCGGGGGAAGCGGAACTGTCGTTTGCTCAAGCCACCCGTTTGGAGGACAGCGCCAAGGCGCGAGGCAAGCGGGCTTACGCCTTATATTTGTTGGGCAGACATGAAGAAGCGCTTGCTCAGCATCAGGAAGAAGCACGGCTGGATCCTTCTCTATTGGACCATCCCTATTATCATGCCGGCATCGGGCATAACTATAAAGCGCTGGGGGACTGGGAGTTTGCGATCAGCGAGTATTCGCGGGCGATCGAGCTGGATGCGGAACAAGCGGAATTTTATCTGTGCCGGGCACAATGCTTCCTGGAAACCGAAGCCTGGTCACGAACGGAGCAGGATTGCACCAAGGGGATGACGCTGCAGCCGGAGCTTACGGATTTCTATAACATGCGCGGCTTTGCGTATTATTCGCTGAAGGAATATGAGCGCGCAAGGCAGGATGTTCAAGCCTGCATCGCGCTCCAGCCGCAAGTCGCATCCGGGTATTACAATCTGGGCCGGATCGAGTATGCAGCGGGAAATCCGGACGAAGCGCTGGCGTATTTGGAACAGGCGCTTCAGCGGAATGCCATGCATGCTTTAAGTTATCTGTATCAGGCGTACATCCACTATGATAATTTTAATACAGATGCTTGCGTAGAGAGTATCGCCAGATGGGCTTTGTATTCGGACGTGCATGCGACGCCGGAAGATAAGCGGCGGGCGATCGAAACGATTGACGAATTCGATGAAGACGTGCGGGAACAAGCGGCGCAGCACTTGGGTTCTTTTTATGGCGAAGCGCAGTATTATTCGTGAGCGCGTGAAGCCCATCATGCGGAGGGGAGTGGACCACCTCATTTAAAGGTAACCACGGCCTCTTGGGACCTGCTGACAGTACTGATTATCATGTTGGGAATGAGCAGCAGCAGCGCAATGGTGCTGTAAACGCCAATGATATAGCTGGTAGCGTAAGCCAGACCGAATCCCTGATGAAAAAGGGAAGTGATGAGATGGATCAGCATGTTCGTAAAACAAAAGGCGTAACTTCGGATCATCCAGTTCCGGTGACGGATGGTCCGTTTCTTTTTGATTTGGACCAGTGCCGCCAGGGTTATCAGCAGCCATATCATATTGAGCACATTGAATCCCATGCTGCTTATTTTTCCTCCGGTGGCGTAAGGCGCCATATATCCGGAAGTCATCACGACAAGGAGCATGGACACCACATAAACATAGCCGCTTATGCGATGGAACCTCCGGCTTTTTTCAAAGATTCGATTCGAAAGGTTGAGCAGTCCAGCCGTCATGGCGATGCAGGCAAAGGCGACATGGACGTGCATAACGTTTAACCAGACCGGGAGATTAAGCTCACGTTTCAGTCCGGTTTTATGGATTAAAAATGCCTCGGCCCCGGGATGGATCAAATAATTTTCCGCTAGGGCATATAGGATAAATACAATGCTGATACAGGCCAATATTCCGTATAATGTTTTCTGCTTCTTCATGCGATTCAATGCCCCCGTGGTTCCGTTTTTTATTGCCAATACACATTTTCGGGTTAAGATACCCGCTTGCCTGTCAATTTGGATGCCGGCAGTATGCCGGCTTTGGCGATTCCGACCATTTGATCTCCGTTCACGGCAACTTCGAATTTCAGATGTAAGCGCATGGGTTTCGTAATGCTCAGCGACCAGGTCAGCTTATTGTTCTGAAGCACGGGGGTTACAAACTCGACCGTCTCCTCCCCTTGAGTGGCCTGGCCTTGGATCATCCCATGACTTGTGGAGATGGAGAGCTTGACCGGCAGTTTCCCGACCGGCGTAGCGATTGTCGTATCCCAATCCCCGTCGAAGACTGATGCCTGCATGATTGGGACAGGCGGAGTATCATAAGTCATTGGCGCTTGGTCCGCCGCGTTGTTCGGCTCATCCCGCGTCGGTGCTCTATGACTGCCAGGAGCCATTCCTGTTTCTCTCCAAACCGTCCCCCTGCGTTCAAATTCGAACAGCTGCTCTACCGCGTGTGCGATACGAGGTCCAAGCTCGCGTTCCACCAGGTACAGCGCTACATCGAGTCCTGAAGTGACGCCGCCGCCTGAAACCAGGTTGCCGTCGTCCACGACGCGTGCCGGGACGGGAATGGCGCCGGTTGTTCCTAATACATCCATCCCCAGATGATGTGTTACTGCCTTTCTGCCTTCCAAGAGCCCTCCCATGGCCAGCAGCAGGGAACCGCCGCATACCGTAGCGATGACGATGTCTCTGTGCCCGAGTGCCTGCCCAATCATACCGGTCAACGCTGTATTCATTGCGCGGTTAAGAATAGCCGGGATCGAATCAGAACCGTCTGCTTCGACGTCGCCGGCTGCGCCGGGAACGAGAATGATGCCCGCACATTCCGGGTTCAGCCGGCCGCTGGCCTCAATTTTCAACCCGTTGAAGCCGCTGGCCACGGACCTCGGCCCTTCAGCCGTGACAAATTGTACGCTTACCGTGTTTTCAGCTTTCATAGCAGCAGCACAGAATACCTCATAAGGTGCAATGGCATCCAACAGGTCGAAGCCATCAAATAAGACGATTTGAACGGTTAGCATACATAAAACCTCCCCGGTATTTTAACTTGTTACGATCAGGAATCTGTTATTTGGTCAGAAGCTCCTTCAACCTGTGATATTCCTTCTCATCTATTTCACCACGGGCCATCCGGCTCTTTAGAATCCATGCGATATCACCGTCCTTTTGATTGCGATCTCTGTGCCGATATCGAATCGCATAGATTCGAACGGCCACAAAACAAACAAGCGTGAGACAAAATAAAACTCCGAATGGAAAAAATGAGAAACTGCCATCTGCCACTCCCATTGAGAACCTCCTTTATCCGTTTATGGCGTGAGAGACCATTCACGTCCTGCGATAGTGCCTCTCGTATACGCAAGAAGGATCATATCAAACGAATATCTCAAACGAAGTTGTAAAAAGGTCACAAAACAATAAACATTTCATCACAAATCAGGTGGAGGCGTCAGATACCTGCGGAAAAATGATAAACTAGCATTCAAAGGTGGGATATTTATGAGCGAAGCAAATACGATCCTTGTTGTAGATGATGATCAGAGTATCGTTGAACTATTGAGGGACTTTTTGGAGAACGAGAATTTTCACGTCATGACCGCCTGCGACACCGCGGAAGCGTGGGCCTTATTCCAGCAGAGTTCCATACATTGCATTGTTCTTGACATCATGATGCCGGGACAAAATGGTTTTGAGTTATGCCGACGGATTCGGGCGGAGAGCAGCATTCCTATCCTGTTCCTGAGTGCCCGCAGCGATGATGTGGACAAGATCCGGGGGCTGACCCTCGGCGGCGATGATTATATCGTTAAATCTGCTTCACCCGGAGAAATTGTCGCTAGAGTGAAAGCCGTATTGAGGCGTTCCGCTTCCCGGAAGCAAATGGACGGAAGGGTTTTGGATTGTGGGCGCGTTAAATTAAATTTATCCACAAGAGAAGTGGTCGTGGAAGGGAAGAACGTCGATCTCACGCCGCGGGAATATGAGTTGTTGAGATTATTCGTTGAACATCCGAGACATGTTTTTTCATATGAACAATTGCTCGCGAAATTTTGGGATGGGGTGGGCGATAAGCATACGATTCGGGTCCATCTCAGTCGGCTGCGCGAGAAAATCGAATCTGATCCGAATCATCCGCAATACCTGGTCAACGTATGGGGAGTAGGGTATCGGTTCGAGGGAGGATAACAACATGAGAACACTTCGCATTCGCACGTTTACTGTCCTGTGCTTTTTCTTTATACTCTTATTGCCATGGATCTTCTTTATTACAGCTCACTACATGGAAACGAAAACCTTTAGCCTCACGAAAACTCATTCACAAAACGAGACTCTCCAAAGACAAGTGAATGAGACAATTCACCTGATCGAAGCGGGAACCGATCAATGGATGGATCCAAACTGGCAGAACCAATTACATAAAGAGCTGCAGACAGCGAAAATGGACGTGGCTATTCTATCCGAATCGGATCAGGAAATATACCGGTCGAATCCCGATCGGCGCGGCACAGCATCGTCAACCGAACGGTTCTCCGTCATCGAGGACGGTCATTTGCTGGGAAGGGTCATTCTTTATCTGCCCAAATCAAATGCAGTTCCCATGATTTCGATATTTGCCGGATTACTGCTTGCTTTTTTTGTCGTCGGTGTCGAAATGAGACGTTTCCTTCTTAAACCCCTCGAGAAGATGAGCGCTGCAGCCCGAGAAATTGCAGCAGGAGATTGGGATGTGAAGCTTCCTTTGTCGAGAATCACCGAAATCACTGAAGTACGCGATGGATTTGAAGTGATGGTGAAGGGGCTTGAAACATCATACCGGAAACAAGTGGAACTCGAAGAAGAGCGCCGGTTCGTGACTGCTGCTGTCGCGCATGATTTACGGACACCGTTGTTCGCCTTACGGGGGTATTTGGATGGCTTGGAGCAAGGGATTGCACGATCACCGGAAAAAATAGCAAAATATGTGGCGGTATGCAAGGAAAAATCGGCACAATTGGATCGGCTGGTAGAGGAGCTTTTCACGTTTACTAAAATGGAGTATTTGGAGACGAAACTTAACAATAACCCTGCCGTTGACCTTAAACTCATACTCCGGAGTTCGATTGAAAGTCTGAGTCCACTGGCGTGGCAGAAACATATCTCGATTTCGAACCAGGCTGCAGACGATTGCATCATTAGCGGCGATACGCACTTATTGGAGCGTGCCATGAACAATCTTTTGGAGAATGCCGTCAGGCATTCCTATGGTGATATTGTTGTTCAATGTTATGAAGACGGTAACAAAGTAAAATTTACGATACGCGATACAGGACCGGGCTTCTCATCAGAAGAACTTCAACACGTTTGCGAGCCTTTATATCGTGGTGAAGAATCTAGAAATCGTTCAACCGGAGGCAGCGGATTAGGGTTAACCATTTCACAAAAAATTGTTAGGCTGCACGGAGGTGAACTAGCAGCAGGTAACCATCCGGAGGGTGGAGCACTGCTGACAGGCTGGATACCGAAAGACGTCACCCAGCCCTAACAGGGCATACATGATCCCGGCAGCAGCCTGTTTGACTCTCGGTATATCATTACAAGAATTCGTTGAATACATCCAGGATCAAATTTATGGATGGTGACGAGGAGGGTTAAGATGAGAGAAATCAACTATGAGAATTACTTTTGGCAGGATGAGGAGGTCAGACTGCGCGCGATCCAGACGGAGGATTGGGAAGGGCATTATTACAACCGATTCGATACGCCGGGACGGAGACTGCTCGAATGCGCGGTTGAGCTCCCTCCGACCGTTGCCGAAGCGAAGTCATTCGTCGAGCAGAATATCGACTTTTCCAATCCCGGGCGAATGATGTTTACGATTGAAACGCTGCAAGGGGTAAACGTCGGCGGCATCAATCTGAACCACATCGATGAAAGAAACGGCACATTCAGCATCGGCATTCAGATCGATCGGGATTTTCGCGGCAAGGGCTATGGCACAAGGGCGATGAGAATTCTGCTTCGATATGCTTTTTTGGAGCGCAGGCTTCATAAATTCAATGATTCTGTATTGGAAGGCAACGAGGCCTCCGCAGCGATGATGCGAAAGCTCGGCTGCGTTCAGGAAGGCATTCGAAGATCCGTGATTTATACGAACGGGAAGTATCATGATTTTATATTGTTCGGCATGACGAAGGATGAATTCATAGAAAAGCATAAGGATCTATTATTTCAAGGATGATGATGAGCTCCTGAGCTTAGCATTTCAACTTGAATCGAAATGGGGTTGCTGCCATGAACAGGTTCGTTATTATGACCGTCGGTACAACGCATAGCGGTAAAACGACATTCGCCCAGGCATTAGAGCAGCAGTTGCAGGGCTCCGTCGTGATCGACCAGGATAATCATGCGGAATTTATTAATACCTATTATAGAGCTTTGCAGCCTCGTCAAGGACCGAACACGTTGAAATTTTCCGTTACGCAAACCATCGTGGATTATGCGGTGAATCAAACCGATTTGCATCTCATTCTCAGCAACTCGAATCGTGCACGCATGGTGCGGCTCGATTTGCTTACCTATTTTCAAGGTCATGGTTTCCGCAGCATCCTCGTCCATTTTAAACTTCCCGAGCGCATTCTGCATGAGCGGGTCGCGAATAGCCGGCGGAGCAAATCCATTTTTCGAAAAGCGGCTTCCTTTAGTGAAGTGCTCGACAGGCAGTTGGCAGAGCGCAATGTGATCGACCCTACAGAAGACGAGGCCGACCATTTATTTGTGATTGAGGATTCCAGTGAAGTGGACTCCGTAATTCAGAGCATTCTTCATATTGTTCTGGATTGACGCAGACCCGAAGGGAGGAAATCCATGAGTACCATGTTCTATCTGGTCAGACATGCGATCAAAGCAAAAGCGGCGGGGGATGTTTCGATTACTCCCCAAGGCGTGCTGCAAGCGGAAGCGACGGCGCTGCGGTTGACGGGTTTACCGATCACAGCTATCTTTGCGAGTCCCCTTCAGAGGGCGCAAGAAACCGCGAAGGTGATCGCGGCACAAACGAAAGCTTCCTTGACGGTGGAGCATCGGTTGCGGGAGCGCGCCAATTGGGGGGATTTGCCGGGACAATCCTTTGACGAATTCGCCTGGATGTGGGAACGAAGCACCCGTGATCCGGATTATATTCCACCTGTAGGGGATACCGCCAAACAGGCCGGCTTTAGATTAGCTGGCTTCATGGCCGAGCTGGCCGGGTCATTCCCGCAGGGAAGCCATCTGGTGCTGGTAACCCATGGGGGGCTGATAACTGATTTTCTGGTGAATGTGCTTTCGGAACAGGAGCTGAACGCGTGGCATCCGACGTTCGTGGCCTCCCAAAGCGACCTGATCTCTGAGTGCTCGATTACTACACTGGGATATGACAGCGGAACATATCGGCTGGTGGATTTTGCGTCCATAGATCATCTGAAATGCTGAGCGAGGGGGAAAACGCATGCTGTGCCTGATCAAAGGGCCTTATTTGCAATGGCCGACCATGAATTCCATGACGGTGATGTGGGAAACGTCGGAGCCGTCTTCGTCAAGGGTAGAGGTATTGGCCGCGGAACGGATCCATAGCGGTTACCACGGAAATTACAAAAAGCCTGAACATGTGCTGTCGACCTTCGAGAATGACGGGGACTCCACGATTCATCAGGTAACGGTGGGCAATCTGGAGCCGGGGACGATCTACTTTTATAAAATCCATTCGGCAAATGCGCACGGCAGCATCGAATATGGACCTTATCCCATGAAGACCGCGGTACGGAGAGGCGAGCCGTTCTCTTTTACGGTGACGAGCGAAACGGGCGGGTTTAGCAGCTTCGATACATCGGACGGCCAAATCAATATCGGCATATTCAACCAAATGCACAGGTATCGCCCGGATCTTGCCCTGTTTATCGGAGATATCGTCCATGACGGGAACCAGTATGAGGATTGGGAAACGTATTTCTTCGGACCGGGTCAGCTGTTTCTGACGAGCACGCCATCCTACAGCTGTCTCGGGAATCATGAGGACGGCGGGTCCTGGTATTACGACTTTTTTGCGTTTAGCCCGCCCAAAAACTATTATTCGTTTGATTACGGCGACGTTCATTTTACCTGTTTGGACAGCACCGATTTTATTCCCAAGGAAAGCTATCCGCACAGCGCAGGACCGATGGGACCAGGTCAGGCTCAGATTGATTTTTTGATCCGTGATTTAGAGTCGGCTTCCGCAAGGTGGAAGATCGTCTATTTTCATTATCCGCCTTATGTATCCGGAGGGTATCAGGTTGAGGATTTGCGGCAGCTGTGCCCGATATTCGAGCAATATGGGGTCGATCTGGTTTTTAATTCGCATACGATCGTATATGAACGAAGCCATCCGCTCCGCGACGGAAAGGTCGATTACCAGGAGGGCATTGTCTATATCGTGGCGGGTGGCGCAGGGGCGATGCCGGAATGGCTGCTTCCAAAAAGAGAATGGCATACCGCGCAGTCCGTGGCCGTACCGCATTTGGTGCAGGTTGTGGCGACCACGGATCATTTGAAAATCAATGCTATCGACGCAGAGGGCAGATTATTTGACTCGATGATGATCCGGAAAGGGCCGGATGACATCAAGGCATTTTACTAGGTAACAATCCATGTTATGGAAGAGAGAGCAGTCCAAAGGGAAGGAGCATGTCTATGATTCAAGATCACAACTCCTGGCGTGTATGCCTGTCCGGCGATACCGACTTGAACTTTTTGATCTATACGGCGACGGCTTACGGGCTTTTTGACGAAAAAGACAGCGTTTGGCCGCCGGCTAGGCTGTTTGAGGTGTCGGCTGCGGTTGTAGATGAACTCAAAGTGCAATGGGCTTCCAGGTGGAATCAAACGATGGAATATAGGGCACACGGATCGCAAGGAGGATCGGTCTTTGTGCCGCCTTTCGAAAAGGTGGAGCAGCCCGAGCTGAGGGAAGCATTGATTCAAGCCTTCCCGTCGTTTATACGTTGGTGGCAAATGCCGGCAGGAGGACAAAACGCCATGTATGCATGGGAGGATAAACCCAACATTAGCAGCTATGTGCGGGAGCTGGAAACGGAGCTTGGGCGAGATCATCTTTCGTTCTGCTTGAACGTGGATCTGGTATATGGAGGCATTCGGGAGCCGATCGAGATTGGCGAAGAATATATGGTCATGCCGATCCGGGGGGAGTACATGTTGAATAAGGAATGGTGGAAGAAGAAGTTAGCAGCAAGAATCAGATGATGTCCAGGGCCACGCAGCGTCTGTACAAGAGGAAATAACAGATTAGGTAACCAGTACTCATGAAATCCTTGTCATCGAAAAAAGTAGGGAGGCGTTCAAGTGGCATACGAGCTCAAAACGAAAGAGACCGATCATAGCGTCATGGAGTTCATCGAAGAAGTGGATAGCCCCAAGAAACGTGAGGATGCCTACCAGCTGCTCGATATTTTTACGGAAACGACCGGATATCCGGCGAAAATGTGGGGGCCCAGCATTATCGGCTTCGGCTCCTATCATTACAAGTATGAATCCGGCCATGAAGGGGATGCACCGCTGGTTGGTTTTTCTCCGCGCAAGGCCAAGATCAGCTTGTATTTTGCGACAGGCGATACCGAGCGGGAGGCATTTTTGCAAGATTTCGGTAAACACACCGCCGGCAAAGCCTGCATATACATCAATAAAGTTGCAGATATCCGCGTGGATGTATTACAGAAGCTGATAACCCAGTCCGTCACGTTTTTGCAGAACAAATATCCGAAAGATTAATGACCATTCCACCGGAGGTATCTCATGGAACTTACTTAACGAGACCTTCTATCAATGTCTTCAGTAGAAGTAGGTTACAGGAACAGGGAATAGGGAGGTACATGATCATGACGCAGGATTTTTATTGCGATGAGGTTCTGAGCGGAAACACACAGGTCCGTAAGGTGATCGAAACGGAAACGGTACTGGCCTATCACCACACAAGGCCTTCCTACACGCATCATATCGTCGTTATTCCCAAGATTCATGTGCAATCTTTGATTTCGGAGGAAGCGGACAATAACGAAGCTTTATTGTTAGCATTAATGACTGTCATTAAAAGCGTGGCTGCTGACCTAACCCGTACAACCGGTTCTGCCAAGATCATCACAAACCTGGGGGAATATCAGGATTCCAAGCATCTCCACTGGCATGTGGTGAGCGGCGAGAAAATCAGATAAGAAGACGGGATAGGCATGGCTGCTTGCCTAGACGCCTCTTTCTTACAGAAAATCATCGGCAGCCAGAAAAATAGGGAGGCTTATCAGGAAATGAAACGGGAATCGGATACGGAAATAGAAAGGGCCGGTGAGAAGCGGCTCATTATTTTGAGTCTGCAGCCGCAGCCTTACGGGCTGATCATGCAGGGTATCAAAAAGCATGAATTCCGGCGGAAATTCCTGGACACTTCCGTGAATGCTTTTATTTATGTAAGCTCGCCGGTCAAAGCCATTAAGGCTTACATCGAATTTGATGCCCCGATCGTTGACGAGGTTGATCCGATTGGGCGCATTGCCGAACAGGAAGGCTCGGGCACTCTTTCAGGGATTACCGCCTATATGAAGGGATTGAAGACCGGATATGCCATCCCGATCAGATCCTTTAGGGAAATCGAGCCGCTGACGCTGGAAGAACTGACGAATACCTATCATTTTACGGCACCGCAGTCTTATATTTTTGCGGATTCCAGGCCGGAGCTCAAAGAAGAACTGCTGCGGAGACTACATATCGATGGAGAGGTTAGCGATGACAGACGCATATATTCGACGCATTCAAGAAGTATATCCGGAATTACCCATAGATGAGGTGGAGCCTAATGAGATCGGGCAGAACAACAATGTGCTGATCGTAAACCAATCCATCGTGTTCAGATTCCCCAAGCATGTGCAGGGCGTGGAGAAATTGAAGCGGGAAACGCAGCTGTTAAAGTTCATTCGCTGCCCGTCCCTGATCCCATGTATCATGCTTTTACAGAGATGGAAGTGGGAAGGGCATTTATGGGCTATCCCCTCATTGAAGGCTCTCCTTTTTGGAAGGAAGCCTATGTGCAAATGAAGGAGCAGAATGATGAAGATGCGATTGCTCTTCAATTGGTCACATTTTTAAATGAGCTCCACTCCATGGGTATAACTCCAACCGCAGGCGTTATTAAACCAGGCAAAGACGTTATTCAGATGATGAAGGAGCTCCTGCTCGATATCCAAAGCAAGCTGTTTC
Source organism: Paenibacillus chibensis (assembly GCF_004001045.1). GTDB lineage: Bacteria > Bacillota > Bacilli > Paenibacillales > Paenibacillaceae > Paenibacillus_AQ > Paenibacillus_AQ chibensis. The sequence goes on along the minus strand of NZ_BIMK01000003.1, from coordinate 309,172 downwards.
CATATATGCGGGTAGAGGCTCAGCGGCAAGTAACGGACAATTTTAACCGGTTTCTGCATGACCCTTTTAACCAGAGCTTGAAAATGACCCTCATCCATGGGGATTTTGGAGCGGGCAATATCATCTGGCATGCGGAGAAAAGCCGAATTGCCGGGATCATCGACTTTGGCGGCTCGGGGTTTGGTGATCCGGCATATGATTTTGCGGGAATTTTATCGAGCTACGGACAAGATTTTTTCGAGAAATGCATTGGTTTGTACCCCGGTGGCAGGAAAATTGCGGAACGAGTGTATTTTTACAGAAGCACCTTTGCTTTGCAGGAAGCTCTGCATGGAATAGTGCATCATGACGAGGAAGCGTTTGAAAATGGAATCAGGGAGTTCCGCTAACAAACGAATCCGGTCTGGAGGACAGGGCCTGCGGACAATGATTGCTGCAGGAAGCGGAAGCCGTCGCCAGAGGGAAAGAATGTACCTTCATCCAACTGAACACGTTCAGCTTTCAAGCGCCTGATTTCTATAGGAAAGCTGGATACGAAGTGATCGCCGTCATTGAAGACGCGCCTAAGGGACATCGCCGTTATTACTTTAAAAAGGATCTGTAGGTGCAGCTGAAACGATCCATTCGAGATCCAAACCATTGAAGTGGGGGGGACGAAATGTTAAACACGGACCAAATCTACCAGATTACCGATATTCCAGGCTATTCGCCTGAGGTCGGGCGTTTGCTGTCGATGATGAATTATGCACGGCATACAACGCTGCAAGCTGTCGAGGGGTTACAAAGACAGCAATTGGATCATTTGCTTGATCCGAAGAGCAACTCCATCGGCATGCTGCTGCTGCATTTCGCCGCGGTGGAATATGCATACCAGGTGGGTACGTTTGAAGGTCGGGAACTGAGTGAAGGGGAAATAGATAAATGGGGACCGGCGCTGAAACTGGGTGCAGAAGGGCGCGAGCACATCCAAGGACATGATCTTGCATATTATCTGAGTGTCTTGAGCGAAGTGAGAAATCGTAGCTTCGAATTATTTCAAACGGTGGATGACGAATGGCTGCATGTCGAAGAGCCCTTTTGGAATAACAAGTCGACCAACCGCTATTTCATGTGGTTCCACGTATTAGAGGACGAAATTAATCACCGGGGGCAGATCCGGTGGATCCGAAAGAGAGTGGGGGAGGAGGAACGCCCATAAAAAGGTACATCTTCCAGGCGCTTGTCTGTCTGCTCTGCTCCCCCTTGATTTTTGTTGCCATGTACTTGGATTATTACGATCAGTACGCCTTTTTCTATTTCATTGTCATCCTGTTCCCGCTTCTGTTTATCCGTAAACACGTATTTCTGATCCTGCTTTTTCTGCTGTCTTCCATCGGATCGAGCCTGCTCGTTCATATGTACATGCCGGCGGATACCGGTATCTTTTTCAAGCCATTTGGTCCAAATCTGACGGGGCTGGTGATTTTGGAAGCCTTTTTCTTTGGAGTGATCCAGGCCGTACTGCTGCTCTTTATCAATGTAGTCAAGCAATTTCTGAAGGGGCTGGCTTCAGATCGATAAGGAATGCTTTATCATCGAACTTCTCAATGTCAGGTATGGTCAGGGCGGTAAACACACAGTATTATTATCTTTTCGTCCCAACAGATAGGAGACTGGAAATACTGCCTGCTTAGGATTGGGATTCGAAGCTAAAGCGGAGGGATCCATTTGGAAAAGAACTCGAATATTGATTTTTACGACGGGCTTGCGACCTCCTACCATCTGATTTTTCATGACTGGGAGCGGTTGGTTACGTGGCAGGGTGAATTTTTTAATCAATTCATTCGTGCAAGGCTACCACATGCAGAGGGGAGCGCGATCAAGCTGCTGGATGCATCATGCGGCATCGGGACGCAGGCTCTGGGGCTAGCGCAGCATGACTTTCTCGTAACGGCTACGGATCTGAGTCCCAAATCGGTAGAAAGGGCAGCGCGTGAGGCGGAGAGATTAGGGGTTCAGCTCCATTGGGGCATTGCCGATTTTCGGACGCTGGGCCAGGATGTTCCCGGACGGTTTGAAGTGGTCTTATCGGCAGACAATGCAATTCCCCATCTGCTGACGGACGAAGATTTGCACCAGGCCTGCCGCCAATTATATTCGAAGCTGGAAGACAACGGTTTGCTGATCCTTTCGATAAGGGATTATGACCAGGAGATCATCATGAAGCAGTGCGCAACGGAACCCCGGGTGATGGATGGCGGGAAGCGCATCGCTTTTCAGGTCTGGGACTGGCACGAGGGCGGACATATCTATACTACGAATCAGTTTATCCTGCAGGAGACAAACGGGCATTGGGAGACGCACGTAAGCAAGACCGATTACCGGGCTCTGCTGAGAGCCGAACTCAGCGAAGCTTTGAACGGCGCAGAGTTTAAGAATATCCAGTGGCATATGCCTTCGGAGTCCGGTTATTATCAACCGATTGTGACGGCCGGGAAGCTCGGGGAGCAGGAATAAAGATGCCAAACTTGGCGGCGCAATGGGTCATTGACGGTAACATCGATGCGGAGTGGGACGGCTACCTGGCCCAGCTGAAGAAAAGCGGACTCGACGAGTTCCTGCAAATCTACCAGCAAACCTATGACCGGTTTCAATCTGTAAAATAAAGAAATCTATACGAGATAAAGGAGCTGCTCCGGGTACCGGGGCAGCCCTTCTTTGTTCCACAAATCCATAAAGGACATAGATCGTCCACGTTACCCATTGATGCATCAGATGCAGTTCGGGTTCGGAAACGTTAGGGGGACATCCAGACCAGGTAATAGGTTTTGTTCTCGATTGAATCCCTGTCCATGGCGGCATGAACCTCTCTTGTTATATATCCGATGGTTTTTCCCTGTATTAATAAAAAGAGGAGAGAATAAGCTAATTTGGGATCTGCTGTTTTATAGCCGTCATAGTTGTTTAGGATTTCAGAATAGATTTCACTGGATACGTATTCCTGTGCTTCGTACATGGACGATAAGTCTCTACCACCCTCATACCAGCGTATGGAGGGGGATTTGTGTTTATCAAAAATCAAATTATGATCTGTATTTGTAAATACCATTTCAAAGTAACTGTTCAATGGAGTCTCTTGTTCATCATTAGACATAGAGATCACCTCCCATATCTATTTTATTAAAAAATCGAATGATGATACACCTTCCCATATAATGTAATTATAGTAAACTATGAATAAGTCGTACACGCCAACCGAAACGCGTTATTTTAATGAGTGAACGGAGGTTATCGATATGCCTTGGCCAATGGTTCATTTTGCGGTCGCGGAAAGAGTGTCCTTGTCCAAACCCTCTCCGGAGTTTTTGCTCGGCAGCATTTCACCGGATGCCATTCATGCGCGAGATCCAGTCACCCGAGAGGAAAAGGGAGCGACCCATCTGATGAACGAAGGAGAGTTCCCGAGCGTCGACACGCTGAAAAAGAGCTGTCTGACCTTCCTGCACAAGGATAAGGATCCGGAATGGAAGGAGTTCGTGCTGGGGTATTTCGCGCATATCTATACGGATATTCGCTGGACCCATACGTTGTATGCCGATTTTGAAAAAGATTGCACCGGTGATGCGGACAGCATCCGGGCCATATATAATCAGGAAGTAAGCCAAGCGGAATTTCATCTGCTGCGTTCCGAGGCATGGGCCGGCTCGGCGCTGGCCAAATTGCAGCGGGCGCACGCTTTTGCCATGGAGCCCTTCGTCAAGCAGCATGAAGTCAGCGAGTACAGGGATATCAAATTGGCCTGGTTGTGGAATCACCGGAATGAACCGGGGATTCGCACGAAGTATTTTACGGAAGAAAAAGTGAAGCATTTTATCCGGCGCACTTCGAGCGAGCTGCTGGAATTATTCCGCGATTTAAAATTGACGCCGGGAGGAGTATTGCATAGATGATACGTATTCAAAATATTGTAGGGGAGCAAGCGGAGGCGTTTTGGAAGCTGAGACTGGAAGCTCTGAAATCCCATCCGGAAGCCTTTGGGTCATCCTATGAGGAGCAGGCGGATACGCCGATGAGCGAAGTGGAGCTCAAAATCAACAACCAACCGGATAATTATATCCTGGGCGCATTCTCGGAGGACAACAGGCTGCTGGGCATGGCCGGATTCCGTAGAGAGCAAGCCATGAAGGTCCGCCATAAAGGCATGGTCTGGGGCGTTTACGTATCTCCGGAGTGCCGGGGATTGGGGCTCGCGAAACAGCTGATGCAGGAAATCCTGCGCCGGGGCCGGGATATCGACGGGCTGCAGCAGATTCAGCTGGCGGTGGTGACGGCAAATCATACCGCATCAGCGCTCTATAAGAAATTGGGTTTTGTTTGCTACGGAATCGAGAAGGATGCGCTAATCGTTCAAGGACAGAGCTACGACGAGGAACTGATGACCTACTTTTTGAAATCATAGAGGAATGAATCAGGGAGTCCGGAGCCAGGAGTCGAAGAACCGCTTTGCGATCGAAAATCTAACATTTAGAGGTGCAGCATGGATCAGGTAATCATTCAAACCGCAAAGGAAATATCCACCCGCATCATCCGGCAGGCCGGGCAAATCGCCAGGGAGAAATTCGATGGTCTTGCCGATGTGCAGACCAAAGACGAATTCGGCGACGTCGTCACCGAGGTGGACCACCTCGCGGAAGCCGTTATTCTGAAGGAAATCCAAGCTGCTTTTCCGGATCACCGGATTCACAGCGAAGAAGCGGGGGACATCGGCGAAGACAGCGACTGGCTGTGGCTCATCGATCCGCTGGACGGAACGAATAATTTTGCGATCGGGCTGCCGGTCTTTTCCGTGTCCATTACGCTGATGTACCGCAAAGATCCCGTACTCGGCGTCGTATACGAGCCGCTCACGGACCGGATGTTCGTATCCGTGGCCGGAGAGGGAACGTACTGCAACGATAAGCCGGTTCATGTCCGCAGCAGCTCTAATTTCCTGCGGGGCAATGTCGGCTGGATTCAGGGCCATAAGGTGCAGAACGATCCGGCGGCAGTGAAGCTGCGGTAGTTCCTGGACTTGAAGTTTAAACGAATGATGCGGCTGTGGGCGCCGACTTTGCAGTGGTGCATGCTCGCCAAGGGCGATCTCGACGGCATCATTCTGTACAATTCCGAAGGAGATGATCTCTATTCCGGAATTTTGATGGTGATGGAGGCGGGGGGCGTCGTGATGGATTTTGACGGACGTCCGTTCGACGGCATGAGTGAGGAGCCCTATCTGATCGCCTGCCACCCGGAGCACCGGGAGCAGCTGCTGCAGCTGGTCAGCGAGGGAATGCGTTCATAGTCAGGAGGCGTGCAAGTGTATCACCGTATACATATTTTCGGAGCATCCGGCTCCGGGGCGACGACGCTGGGCCAGGAATTAAGGCGGCAGCTGCCGCATGTTCTTATGGATGGGGACGATTACTTCTGGATTGAGAAATATACCCGGCCGCGGGAGCCGAAGAAGCGGCTCGAGCTGCTCAAGGAAGACCTCAGCCGCTCTCCGCAGTGGATTCTTACGGGAGCGGTTTGCGGATGGGGAGACGAATTAAGAAGCGCTTTCGATCGGTTTGCGGATGGGGAGACGAATTAAGAAGCGCTTTCGATCTGATCGTTTTCTTGTACGTTCCTGAGGACGTACGCCTGATGCGGCTGCGGGAGCGGGAATATGAGCGGTATGGGGACAAGATTCTGCCCGGGGGCAGCATGCATGCGCAGTCCCAGACATTTCTGGAATGGGCGTCACGTTATGATGCCGCAGGCAGCGAGGTTAGAAGCCGGGTTCTGCATGAAGAATGGATGGCGCATACGGCTTGTCCGATTCTAAGACTCGAGGGCGAGCATACGGTCCAAGAAAGAGCGGAGATGATTCTAGGTGCTCTGCATTCATAAACTATAGCCATCCTAAGGAGAAGCCTATGCCATTTACGTTCGCACATCCGATCTATATCGCTCCGGCCCAAATCATCAAACCGAAGTATTTAAGCTTCACTGGGCTGGTATTGGGCAGCATGGCACCGGATTTCGAATACTTCATCGCACTGGAGCCGTATCAGCGGATCGGCCATACGCACTGGGGACTGCTGCTCGAAGCTTTTCCGCTCAGCGTCGTGATGATTTTGCTGCTGCAGATCGTTATGAGGTCCTTCGCGCTTCATCTGCCGTCTCTCTTTGATCTGGATGCTAGGGCATATGGACTGCTCAGGTCCTTCGATTACCGGCGTTTACGCAGCTGGATCGTATTTTTGGTGTCCGTGGCGATCGGTTTTTACAGCCATATTGTCCTTGATGCGTTTACGCATCAATCCGGTTATGCTGTTATGAGACTGCCGGCGCTGCAAAACCTATTGTGGGGTTTACCCGTCTATAAGTTGATGCAATATTTCCTGTCTATGTTCGGCGTTATGGCAGAACTGTTGATTATTTTACGGATCGTCTCGCAAGCTTCGGTCCCGGCAGGTTTTTTACGCATCCCTTTCAAGCGGAAGAGGCTCTATTGGATATGCGTGATCGCCGCTGTCGCGGGAGTAACTGCCGTGAAGCTGGCAGTCACGTCAAGCGCGAATACGTTAGGTATTGTGGTAGTGGCCCCGATATCCGGCCTGGTGCTGGGCATCGCCGCCGCAGGGGTCATTTTCTTGAAGGCATTGGACCCATAGGAAGATTAAGAAATAAAGGGGGTGATCCTATGAAGCGAAGCCTGCGCTTAATCATAGGCTGTACACTCATGGTATTGCTGGCATCATGCAATACACCCGTTTCTTCCACAGCTTCATACATCCAAGTCATCAGCAAAGAAACCGGGAAGAACAATGAACATGGGATCACCGTTAAAAATCCGTACGACAAGAATGGAGATCCATTCCAAATCACGATCGACGACGAGAAGCTGTGGAACCTGATCGAGGTGGACCGGATTTATTTTTCCGATTACGATTATCGGGACATTCACGGGAAAGTCACGCTGGGCAACATTCAACTTCCTTCCGAAGCGCCATCCCACAACGAGCAGGCGAACGAGGAGGCTCCGGATGCTGCCATTCGCGTATCCTCACCCGTGACGATCGCCAAAAGTACGCTGCCTGCACCGCGCTCGGACCAATCGCTAAGTCTGCAGCTGGTACAGGGCAGCTATAGCGAGGACTGGAATCCGGTGCCTCTCATGGGCAGAAATTGGACGGGAGCATTTGAACTCGTGCTGACCGGCAAGGATGGGAAGGTGATCGCACGCCAGCCGCTGCAGCCATTTTATGCGGATAAGCTGCAGTTTGGCGATTTCTTTGAATTCCGTTTTGGAGATTATAACGGCGACGGGAATCCCGACTTTACCCTGGGACAGTACGGCAGCAGCAACGGAAACGTGTATAAGCTGTTCACGATTCTGAAGGACGGCCGCATGGAGGAGCTGAAGGTGGAAGGCCAGAACGATCTATTCGTCAGCAGCGGTGACGGGCGGCGTTATTCCACGCCATTAAAGGTAACGGGCAGCGGGATGTTCCAAAAGTCCTTTTACGATCATGCGCAGGGTAAAACGGTCACGGATACGTACGTTTGGGACGGACAGAAATTCATGAAGAAAGGGTCCGAATAAGCATGACCGAGAGCTATACGTTTACCGAGTTTGCCACAGATTTGGACATCGGGCATGAGATCGAATTCTTTTACAACGATAAGAAATATGCGATCACTAGATCACGGAACGGGATCGTTTTTTCGGAATATAGCGGAAGGGATTGTATATATCAGACGGTCGATGAAGTGCTGAAGGACGTCTCCATATTGGGACAGAAGCTGGAAAATGTGTGGAGCGAGATTGTGATTCACAGTATTTTCTAGCGGGAAATGACATGGCCAGGGGAAGGGATTCCCTGGTCTTTTTTTGCGTTCATGAACGCTGACTCGAATCCCGAGACGCGTTTCTTTCCATCCGTATTGGGTTCGGAAATTAGCCGTTTCAAACGGATTGGTCATATTTGATGTGCTATGAAAGCCCTTACTTTTGAGCAAAAACTACATATTGTCAGCTTGTCATCCAGCGTTGTCAATCGGGCTCAAAGCCTTGCTGCATAAGGAATGGACAGTACCCCGGAAATGACATATTTACGGCATTTGAGGGAGTCATCTATCGTTAGGAATGTAAGCGCTAGCAAACCTGACGCAGTGTGGAACAGGGGGCTGGCCGGAATAACCCAAGACAATATAACAACAGGAAGGGGTGATCCTATGCAGGAATCGAAAACGGCCGTCACGGGCAGAGCGATGCTGAAACCGGGCAGGGCGGACAAAGGGTTGTGGAAAAGAATCGCGCAAAACTGGGAATTGTACATTTTCATTGCACCGGCGTTTTTCTACTTTCTGATCTTTTCCTACGGGCCGATGTACGGCATTCAAATCGCGTTCAAAAACTTCATTCCTACAAAAGGGATTACGGGAAGCCCGTGGGTCGGCTTCGATCATTTTGAACGTTTCTTCCATTCGTATTATTTTTGGGATTTGCTGTGGAACACGCTGAGCATCAGCTTGTATGAGCTCGCTATCGGGTTTCCGATCCCGATCATTTTGGCGCTTGCCTTCAACGAGGTCAGAAACGGCTTTTTCAAAAAGCTGGCCCAAACGGTTACGTATGCGCCACACTTCATCTCGGTCGTCGTTATGGCAGGCATGATTATTTCCTTCTTGTCTCCATCGACCGGATTCGTGATCCATATCATCGAAGCGCTCGGCTTCCAGGCGCCGGAGTTTCTGACCGATCCGAGATGGTTCAAAACGATGTATGTGTTATCGGGCGTATGGCAGAGCGCAGGCTGGGGCACGATCATTTATCTGGCTGCGCTGTCCGGCGTAGATCCGGGACTGCATGAGGCAGCGATTATCGACGGAGCTTCGAGATTCCAGCGCATCCGGCATATCAACATTCCGACGCTGATTCCGACGATGACCATCCTGCTGATCCTGAACATGGGCAGCTTGCTCGGCGTCGGCTTCGAAAAGATCCTGCTGCTGCAAAATCCGCTGAACATGAGCTCATCCGACGTCATATCCACGTTCGTGTACCGCTCCGGTCTCGTGGATGCCCAGTACAGCTTCTCGACGGCTATCGGTTTATTCAATTCGGTCATCAATGCGGTGCTGCTTGTCGTTGTCAATCAGGTCGTGCGCAGAACGAGCGAGAACAGTTTGTGGTAGAGAGGAGGGGCAGGAATGCTGTCAGGAGTCAAAGAAACGAAACGCGACAAAGTGTTTCTCATTTGCAATTACATTTACGTCTTCATCGCTTTTCTCATCGTCTTTTACCCGTTGGTGTACATGATCAGCGCATCGATCAGCAATCCGAAGTTCGTCGCTTCAGGCGAAATGTGGCTGCTGCCGAAGGGGATTACCTTTGACGGATATAAGCGGGTGTTCGAGAACTCAAGCATTTGGATCGGCTATGGGAACACCATTCTGTATACGGTGGTAGGTACAACCATCAACCTGTTGGTCACGCTGCCGGCGGCCTATGCGCTGAGCCGCAAGGACTTCGTTGGACGAAACTTTTTCATGGGGATGTTCATGGTCACGATGTTCTTCAGCGGCGGGCTGGTGCCTTCTTACCTGCTCGTGAAGCAGCTCGGCATGATCAATACGATGTGGGCCATCGTCATTCCTTCGGCGGCATCGATCTGGAACATTATCGTATCCCACACGTTTTTCCAGAGCTCGATTCCGAAAGAGCTGCAGGAGGCGGCGCAAATCGACGGGTGCACCAACATGCGCCTGTTCATTAAAATCATTCTCCCCCTCTCGATGCCGATCATCGCCGTCATGGCCTTGTTCTACGGCGTGGGGAACTGGAACAGCTACTTCTCGGCGCTTATTTATCTGAATGATTCGTTTAAATATCCGCTGCAGCTGGTGCTGCGCCAAATCCTGGTCCTCCAGGAGATGTCCGCCCAAGGCGGGGGCGTCATTGACGCATCCACCGCAGCCGCGATGAACAGCAAAGCGGAAATCGCCGCGCTCGTCAAATATGCGGTCATTATCGTCGCGACGCTTCCGGTAATTGTCATCTATCCGTTCTTGCAGCGCTATTTCGTTCAGGGTGTTATGATTGGTTCCGTAAAGGGCTGATCTTTGCCATAAACAACATAAAGGGGAGTTGTTCTTCATGAAAAAGTTACGCAAGGCATCATCCATTTTACTCTGTCTTACGCTGTCCGCGTCCCTGCTTGCGGCATGCGGCACCTCCAAAGAGGAGGGAGCATCCTCGGCGGCGGGCTCTTCTACGGCCGAAGGCGTGAAGAAGGACGGCTTTCCGATCGTGGACAAGCCGATTACCTTGAGTGTGATGTCACAGGACGCCGGGGTGGCCGACTGGAACAAGATGCCGGTGCTGCAAGAGATGGAAAAGCTGACGGGCATCAAGCTCACGTACCAGCTCTCGCCGATCGACAGCTTCGACACGAAGAAAAACCTGGTGTTTGCCAGCGGCGATTTGCCGGATATCTTTTACGGGGCGGATCTCAAGCCGGCGGAGCAGGTAACCTACGGCTCGCAGGGCGTGCTCATTCCACTGGAAAAATACATTGACGAAGGCTATGCGCCTAACATCAAAAGCATATTCGACGAGCATCCGGATATCCGCAAGTCGTTCACCACGCCGGACGGACATATCTATGCTCTTCCCAATATCGACCTTTCGGCGGTATGGTACCGCAGCCCGATGTGGTACAACGGCAAATTCCTGAAAGCGCTGAACATTAAAGAGCTGCCGAAAACGACGGAGGAGCTGTACACCTACTTGAAACGGGTGAAGGAAGAAGATCCGAACGGCAACGGCAAGCAGGACGAAATTCCGCTGACGTCCGTCAAGCTGGACGATCTGCGCATGTATTTCCTGGGCTTCTTCGGCATTTACGACGAAGAGATTTATGCTGACAAGGATGGCAAGGTGCATTACACGCCGCAGGAGGAAGGGTATAAAGCATACCTGACCTTCATGAACCGCCTCTGGAAAGACAACCTGCTGGACCATGAGACGTTCTCCCAAACGCCGGAGCAGAAGAAGGCGAAAGGGCAGAACAACCAGATCGCCGTGTTCAACGATTATTATCCGTACTTTACGTTGGGAGGCGAGCCAAGCGGGGATCATCCGCTCATGACGCCGGTCAAGAGCGAGATTCCGGGATCGCCTGTATACGGCAAGCATCCGGGCATTTCGGCGAACGGAACCTTCGCAATCACGAGCAAAAACCCGGCGCCGGAAGCGACGATGCGCTGGATCGACTACCAGTACGGCTATGACGGCGCGACGCTCTTCGCCCAAGGACCGGAGAATCTGCTGTGGAAATACACCAACAAAGAAACCCACGAGAAAGAATGGCTGCCTGTTCCGGGAGGGAAAGAGCGTGATGAATTCCGCGGCACGCTCACGCCAAACTATGGCATCCTGACGCCGGGCATGAATTCAAGCGAGCTTACGAAAGGCCTCAAAACCGATTTTGATGCCTGGATCGATAAAGAAAATGCGGAGAAGCTGACGCCGATCGGCAAAGCCCCGTTCCCGAACGTGTATCTGACGAACGAGGAACAAAGTGAAGCCACGGCATTGCTGTCCGACCTGAAAACCTACGTGAAACAAATGGAAGGCAAATTCATCACCGGCCAAGAGCCGATGTCGAATTGGGACAAGTATGCGGATCAGCTCAAGAAAATGGGAAGCAACCGCATCGTAGAGGTGTACCAGGGCGCCTATGACCGCTGGAATGCGGAGAAAAAATAAAGCTGCTTAAGCAGGACAGGCCACGTTTGGATGACGCTTTTCCGAAAAAAGAAGCCAACATGTCCCGGCCGGAGGGCCGGATGTTGGCTTTCCATTTTTATTCGTCCTCGGTGTCTTCCGCGGAGCCGCCGCCCTCCGCGAACATTTTGCGGTATTGGCCTGGCGTGCAGCCGGTTTCCTTCTTGAATTTGCGGATAAAGTTGGGCGTATCCACATAACCGACCTTCAGGATGATGTCCTTAAGCGGGTCGGTGGTGGTTTTCAGTTGGTGCATGACCTCGCCCATTCTCTTTTGCCAAATGTATTGAATGAAGTTCAGGCCCATTTTTTCTTTGAAAGAGCGGCTGACATGAGATGGCGAGATGCCGAATTCAAAGGCCACCGACTCCAGGCTTAAGCTGTTATCGGTATAATGTGCGTCAATATAAGCAACGATCCGGTCAATGACTGACTGCTCTTCCTGCTGGTTGTCCTGTTCGTCCTGGCTGCATATCTGGGAGGCAAGATCCAGCAAGCTGCGCTCGAACTCGTCGAGTGTGCCGCCGTACATCATGTTCGGCGCAATCTGCTGCATCAGGCTGTGATTGCCAAGCTCGGACGCGGCTTTGAGGATCGTATTGAGCAGGTCAAAGCAGATGCACCGGGTGAGCAGGGCGGACAGATCGGAGGATTGCAGGCTTTGGATCGCCGAACGGATCATCTGCGCCGCGACGTCATAGCTGCCCTGCTTTAAGCTTTGCGACAGCTTCAGGAGCGTACTGCCCGGAATCCAGAATGCAGGATCGGCCGTGGTTGACAGCTTCTCGAAATAGTTAATGGTTCCCTGTTCGCCGGAGATGCGCAGCTCAATGGCCGAGCAGGCCTCGATAAAGGATTGGTTCAGCTGATCCGGGCTTGTGTAGCAGGTACCGACACCGATGACGGGAACGACATCGAATGTTTCGAGCAAGGTCGTTCTTACAGCCTCCGCAATTTGCTGCATATGCGAGAATGCGTCCGGCCGGCCGCCGAGGCTGAAGCTGATGATGAGGCCAAGCTGGTCCAGCTGAGGCATCTCAACGCCGTATCCATGGGCGTCCAGTTCCGGGAACTCGATCTGGGCGAGCATGGCAATGATATGCTGGCGTTCCTGCAGGTCGCTCTGTTCATCCGTGTCCCAGCCGATGACCATCACGAAATGATGGGAACGGTCAAACTGAAGATCGAAGGCCTCTTGCAGCTCCGGCGTAAGGCTTTGAGTACTTCCGTATTTGAGCATCATGGACAGAAAATGATTGCGGGCAAAAGGTTCCTGTAGGTCGATTCGCGAACTGTACTCTTGCAGGGCCGACCGAATACGGTCAAGCTCATTGCCTGCAGGCTCCAGCCTTTGGCTCTGCTCCTTCGCACCCGACTTGGAGGACGCGAATTCGACAAGCATCGAGATCGGCTGATACTGCATCCGCGCCAATACAAGGGCGATGGCTGCCCCGACGAGCACGATGATGATGAACAGCATGATGATCAGACTCCGCACATGCAGAACGCTGCTGAAGAACTGGGCGGTTGGCATGACCGTTACGTAAGTCCAGCCGTTGTTTTCCGATTTCACGGATACGATGGAATGTGCTTTGCCGCTGAGGCTCCGGTCGTGTATGCCGGGGGCCAGATTATTAAAGAGCGACTTCGCTTCGGCATTCGTTAACGCTTCGCCCTGCCGGTTGTCGACCAAGATATGACCGTCGTTATCCAGGATGTACGTCATGCCATGGTAATTGCCGAGGACAGAGTCGATCAGGCTGGTCAGCTCCGATTCCTTGATCAGCACCATAACTGTGCCATGCGGCGTCGGGCTGTTCGGCGTGATAGGAATCAGGTAGGCCAGCATGGATTCTTGCATCCCGGAAGGGTTGCTGACCGTATCGGACGGGTGCATCGTAGGAAAACGGACGGCGTTCAAGTCCTGGATCAAGGAGTCCTTCTTCCAGTTTTGAAAGCGGACGTTGTCCGTAAACACGCCGATATCGTTCAATCCTTTGCTGGAGTAGATCTTGTCGTCTTTATGAAAATACAAGTAAATCTCGCCGATGATGGAGCTGGTAGATTTATATTGATCCAGCGCCTGAATGGCTTCGCCGCTGTATATCGGGTCATGCACGCGGTACGGCGTGAGCCTTTTATCGTAGGAGATGCGGGACGCGATTTCGCTAAGCTCCTTCATCCGGCCGTCAATCGTAACCTTGGTTTGCGTCAATTGGGCGAGGCGGGATTGTTCGATTTCCGATTTGAGATTCGTGACGGCGCTTTCATAAATGAAAATCGTCATCAGCACGAGCGGGATGAGCAGGATGAACAAATAGGACCAGATATATTTTAAGAAGAGCTTCGATTTAAAGTAGTTAAGTTTCAAGTGACTCTGCCCCCTATTCGGTTCTTATGTTAATTTCATGATAACAACATAACAGCCGTTTGGACATAGACAGCAAGTTCGAATTTGACGAAACGCATGCGGGAATTCGTCGGAAAGACCCGGATTTGTGCATAGATATAGGCCTGTTTTCCTTATATTTGGCAAACGGGGCGTTAAAACGAGAGACGATACGGAGGGATCACATGAGCGAGAAAAAGCTCCTTGAGGATGAAGACGTAGTAGAGCAGGGGGTGCACAATTACAGCAGCGAGGACCAATGGGTCAAGCCCGAAGATCCGCTGCTGCTGGAGCGCCTGGAATGGTTCAAGGACCAGAAGCTGGGCCTGATGATGCACTGGGGGCCGTATTCGCAGCTGGGACTCGTCGAATCCTGGGCATTAAGCGATGTCGACGAGGAATGGTCCCGCAATGAAATCGACTGGGATATCGATGCGGAGGAGCTGAAACGGGAGTATTTTGACCTGAACAAGACGTTCAATCCGCTCCGCTTTCAGCCGGAGCTCTGGGCAGAGCTCGCCGCGGACAACGGTTTCAAGTACTTGAATTTCACGACCAAGCATCATGACGGCTTCTGCATGTGGGATACCCGCACGACCGACTACCGGATCACGGGGCCGGACTGTCCGTTCCATACGCATAAATATGCCGACATCACGAAGCAGCTGTTCAACGCTTTCCGTGCAAAGGGTCTGGGCATCTCTGCGTACTTCTCCAAAGCGGACTGGCATACGCCTTATTATTGGGCGCCGGGCATGAAGCCCGGTACGACCACATCACGGGGACCGACTTATGATCCGAAGGAATATCCGTGGCTGTGGGAGCAGTTCGTCCAGTTTACGCATGAGCAGATTATGGAGCTGATGACGAATTACGGGCGGATTGACGTGCTGTGGCTGGATGCGGGCTGGGTAAACGATTACCGGGATCAGAATATCCGCCTCGGGGAAGCGGTCGAGAAAGCCCGCAAAATTCAGCCGTGGCTGCTTTCGGCGGACCGCACAGTGGGCGGGCCCTACGAGAACCTGATCACGCCCGAACAGACGCTGCCGGAGCGGGCGCTGCAGGTGCCGTGGGAGAGCTGCATCACAATGGGTTCGGCGTTCTCTTTCCGCTATGAGGATCACTATAAATCGGTCCGTCAGCTCATTCATCTGCTGGTCGAAATCGTGGCCAAGGGCGGCAACCTGGCGCTGAACGTCGGTCCTCAGCCGGACGGCAGAATATCCCGGACTGCCATTTCCCGCATCCAGGGCATGGGGGCTTGGCTGAAGGTGCATGGCGAAGCGATTTACGGGACGCGGATCTGCGAGCCCTGCTCGGCCGGACAGGTTCATTTTACCCGTAAAGACGATACGGTCTATGCATTCCGTTTGTATGAAAACGAGCTGGAGGCGGTACAGAAGGAGATTCATCTACCGATGCAGGAAGCGGTTAGCCGGGTTGACCTGGTCGGAGGTCAGGAAGGCTTGGAATACCGCGTTACGGAGAACGGTATCACCGTCCGTCTGCCGGATGCGGAGCTTCATCCGCCCGAAGCGCCGATCGCGCATGTTTTCCGGCTAACCTAAACCTAGAGAAGGGGACGGAACCGTTCTGAAGAAGCGTCAGCGTTCGCCTTTCTGGAGACAACAGCGATCGGAAGTACGATCCGTAACCGGAGCGGCCTTAATTACGCATGAAAGATTGCCCTATATTACAGCAGATACAGAAAGGTGTGTGGGAAGCTATGCAGAAATGGTTCGAGGAAGCGAAGCTGGGCATTTTCATCCATTACGGCATTTATGCGGTCGATGGAGTGGCGGAATCCTGGTCTTTCTACAACGGGAGAATCCCGTATGAGGAATACATGAAACAGCTGGACGGCTTTACGGCGTCCAAGTACGACGCGGACTACTGGGCGGATCTGATCGAGAAATCCGGTGCCAGATACGCCGTGCTGACAACCAAGCATCATGACGGCGTGGCGCTGTGGGACACGCAGTACAGTGATTTGAACGTCGTGAAGAAGACACCGGCCAAGCGGGACCTGATCAAGGAATATGCCGAAGCGATCACAAAAAGGGGCATCCGGCTCGGCATGTATTACTCGCTCATCGACTGGTCGCATCCGGATTACCCTAGCGTGTATGAGGGCGGCCGAGTGCCGGAGGATTTAAGCCAGGTTAACCCGTATTCGAGTCCCGTGGACGGCGTACAGGACGAAGAGAAATGGCGGACATTCCTGCAGTTCAACAACGATCAGCTGAAGGAGATCCTGACGAATTACGGCAAAGTGGATCTGCTCTGGTTCGACGGGGATTGGGAGCGCAGCGCCGAGCAGTGGAATCTGCCGGAGTTCAAGCATTATCTGCAATCCTTCAATCCGGACCTGATCATCAACTCCAGGCTTCAAGGACACGGGGATTACAAGACGCCTGAACAGGGCATTCCGATCACCCGGCTGGAAGGACCATGGGAATTCTGCACCACCATTAACTCTTCCTGGGGATATGTAGAGGCGGACGATCAGTATAAAACATTGAATCAGATCATCCGCATGTTCTGCGACTGCATTTCCATGGGAGGCAACATGCTGCTCGACATCGGGCCTCGGGAGGACGGAACGATCGATCCGCGGCAGGAGGATATTTTGCTCGGACTCGGCGAGTGGATCCGCACGCATGAAGAAGCGGTGTATGGGACAGAGGAAGGGATTATGACCCGGTATTACCTGGGAGGCAGCACGATATCCAAAGACCGGAAGACGCTGTATCTGTTTGTATACGATGACCCCAAGGAGAACGTATGCCTCAAGGGATTATGCAATCCGATCCGGAAAATCACGGTGCTCCACTCGGGCAAGGAGCTGACGCATGAAATTCACGGCGGCGTTCCTTGGTTCAACATTCCGGGCACGACCTGGATTCACATGACCGCCGCGGATACGCATGAGCAGGTGACGGTGCTGAAGCTGGAATTCGACGAGGAACTGGACATGTACGGCGGCTCGGGGGCGGTCGTCACGCATAATTAATTCATATCCTTCTTCATATAGGAGACAAGGGGATGCAATGTATCCGCTTCCCCCAATCTTGGATGGACAATCGCTACTTCCGCTGGCATGATGGAGTAGTCTACACCAACAATATATGAATGAACTTAAAGGAGATTGAACCATGGAACAATTCAGATTGCCTAAAATCAAGATGAGCGACATAGAGCTTCCGAAGGCTGTAGCGGATGTACTGAAGGAAGCGGAGGAGAAGCTGGCGCATCGGCCGAAGCTGCTGCAGCTGTTCAAAAACTGCTTCCCGAATACGCTGGAGACGACCACGAAACTGATGGAAGACGGCACGACCTTCGTCATTACGGGAGATATTCCGGCCTCGTGGCTGCGGGACTCCGTGGAGCAGGTCATGCATTACGTACCGCTCGCCAAGGACGATGCCGATTTGCAGCGCATCCTTTCCGGCCTGATTAAACGGCATATTCAATACATACATATTGACCCGTATGCCAACGCGTTTAACGAGTCGGCCAATGATTGGCACTGGAACAAGGCGGATCTGACCGATATGTCGCCGTGGGTGTGGGAGCGCAAGTTCGAGATCGATTCGCTCTGTTTCCCGATGCGCCTGGCTTACGCGTACTGGAAAGAGACCGGCTTGACGGATATTTTCGACGCGAATTTTAAGTCGGCAATGAGACGGATTTACGAAGTGTTCAAGACCGAGCAGCGTCACTTCGAGCTGTCGCCGTACCGCTTCGAGCGGGATAACGGCATCCGCCAGGATACGCTGGCCAATGACGGCCTGGGCATGCCGGTCAATTACACGGGCATGGTATGGTCGGGCTTCCGCTCCAGCGACGATGCCTGCGATTTCCACTATAACATTCCGGGGAACATGTTCGCCGTGGTCGTGCTCCGGCATATGCAGGAGTTTGCGGAGTGGGTATTCCGCGACACGGATTTCCTCAAAGAGCTCAAGAAGCTTGAAGCCGACATCGATCACGGCATCCGCTTATACGGCATTTTCCGCCATCCGGAGTTCGGTCCGATCTATGCCTACGAAACGGACGGTTTCGGCAACTACTGCTTGATGGATGACGCGGGGACGCCTGGACTGATGTCCATTCCGTATCTCGGTTACGTGACGGCGGATGATGAGGTATACCAGAACACGAGAAGATTCGCGCTATCGAAGGAGAATCCGTTCTATTTCGAAGGGACGGCTGCGAAAGGAATCGGCAGCCCGCATACGCCGGACGGTTTCATCTGGCATATGGCATTGTCCATGCAGGGCATCACGGCAGCGACGAAGGAAGAGAAGCTGGAGATGATCGCGATGCTGGAGGCGACGGATGCGGACACCGGCTACATGCATGAAGGCTTCCATGCAGATGATCCGGCCAACTTTACGCGTTCCTGGTTTGCCTGGTCCAACAGCTTGTTCTCGCAGCTGGTGTATCAAGCCATGAAAGACGGAATTTTGTAAGCCGAAGCTGTCATAAGATGAATGATTAGGGAATAACGCCAAAATTCAAGGATGTCCGGAGGGAGCAGCATGAACCGAAGCGGAGTACCTGAACCACATATCGAATATGCGCCAAAAGCATATATATGCAAGCGCGCGGCAGAGCCGCTCCAGCTGGACGGGCGGCTCGACAAGCCGTTCTGGCAGGCGGCGGAATGGACGGAGGATTTCGTCGATATCGAAGGCGACCTGCGGCCTCGGCCCGCCAAACGGACCCGCGTCAAAATGATGTGGGACGACGAATATTTCTACTTCGGAGCGGAGCTCATGGAAGATCAGATATGGGCGACGCTGACGGAACGGGATTCGGTCATTTTTTACGATAATGATTTTGAAATCTTCATTGATCCGGACGGGGATACCCACCAGTATTACGAATTCGAGATTAACGCGCTGAACACGGTCTGGGATTTGCTGCTGGTGAAGCCATACCGGGACGGCGGACCGCCGGTCAACGGCTGGGACATCAGCGGATTGAAGACGGCGGTACATATCGATGGCGAGCTGAACCGACCGGAAGCGTCGAACCGGATGTGGAGCGTTGAGGTGGCGATGCCGTGGAAGAGCTTAAGGGAGTGTGCAGCAGAGAGCCGTCCACCGGTGGAAGGCGAGTTTTGGCGCGTCAATTTCTCGCGCGTCGAATGGCGGACGGAAGTGCAGGATGGGCAGTACCGGAAGGTCGTGAACCCGGATACCGGCAAGCCTTATCCGGAAGACAACTGGGTGTGGTCGCCGATGGGCATTATCAATATGCACTATCCGGAGCTGTGGGGATATGTGGTATTCGCCGACCGGGAAGAACCGGACGAGTTCGAGCTGCCGCAGGATGAACGCATCAAGTGGGAGCTGCGGAAGCTGTACTACCGCCAGCGAAATCACTTTGAAGCCGAAGGGACTTTCGCGAAGGACGCGGAGCTCCTGATGGGTACGGATTCATGGAGCATTGAACCGGTGATTGAGACGACGCGGAGCATGTTCCAGATAACGACACCCTCTTCCGACGGGGCGGCCGTGTACTGTATTCGGGAAGACGGAAAGCTTTGGAAGGAGTGAATGGACATGACGATGCAGACGTCCGTATTTTCGCTGGATTCCCTCACGATGGAACGGATCGAGCGCAAGTTCCGCGAGAAGCAGGAGCTGGCAAAGGCAAAGACGCATGACCTTTTTGATATATTTCAGGAAAAGCTGACGGACGAAGAAGCATGGGCCCTGAAATATTTGTTCGCTTATATGCCGGTGAATGACATGGCTGATTACGACGGGGCGTTATTTCTGAGCCACGTGCGCCGCACGCTTGAAATCCGCCAAAAGATGCCTTGGGGACAGCGGGTGCCGGACCACTTGTTCCTGCATTTCGTGCTCCCGTATCGGGTCAACACGGAGAATATCGAAGATTCCCGCGGGATTCTGCATGACGAGTTGGCGGATCGCACAAAGTCCTTGTCCATGGCGGATGCGATTCTGGAGACGAACTACTGGTGCCATGAAAAAGCCACCTACATCGGCAGCGATCTGCGGACGATGTCGCCGCTGACGATGATCCGGAATGCCCGCGGACGCTGCGGCGAAGAATCCACGCTGGCCGTGGCCGCGCTGCGCAGCATTGGCATTCCCGCCCGCCAGGTCTACACGCCGCGCTGGGCGCACTGCGACGATAACCATGCCTGGGTGGAAGCATGGGCCGACGGCACATGGTATTATATCGGCGCCTGCGAGCCTGAAGCCCGCCTGAACCAAGGCTGGTTCAGCCCGCCGGCCCGCAGGGCGATGCTGATCAACACGCGGATTTATGCGGATTATCCGGGTCCGGAGGACATTACCCTTGCCGATGAATGGTTCACAGAGATCAACCTGCTGGAGAATTACGCCCCTACGCGGACGATTACTATCGTTGCGAAGGATGAGCATGGGAATCCGGCCAGCGGAGCCGAAGTCCGCTTCGAGCTGTACAACATGGCCGAATTCTATCCGATCGCAGTCATTCCGACGAATGAGCGGGGGGAGGCTTCCTTTAAAACAGGCTTCGGCGACCTGCTCATCCGCGCTGTCCATGAAGGCAAATGGGGAGAGCTGAAAATAACGGTGGCGGAGCAGGAGCGCTTCGAGATCGTCATCGATCAATCGCGGCAGCCGGCCGGAACACTGGATGTGGATATGGTGCCTCCACCGGAACGCGAGGGAGATGCGGCGGAACCTTTATCCGATGAGAAGACCGCGCGGCATAACGAGCGGATCGAAGAAGGAACCCGAATCCGAACGGGATACGAGGAGACGTTTCTGACCGAAGCGCAGGCGGCAGAGCTTGCCGCCGAGACCGGACTGCCGGCAGACCGCGTTTGGGATATGCTGCGCAAGGCGCGCGGCAACAGCCGCGAAATCGCCTCCTTCCTGCGGGAGCGCTCGGCCGAGCATGGGGAATGGCCGCTGCGGCTGCTGGAGACGCTGAACGAAAAAGACTTGGTGGACACGTTCCGCGAAGCCTTGGATGATCATCTGATCGGTTCTTTGACGCAGCGCGGAGAACTTTCCGAGGATGTTTTCGCACCGTATGTGCTTTGCCCGCGGGTGCTGCATGAAATGATCGTACCGTATAAGCGCTTCTTCCGGGAGGCGTTTACCGATGCTGAGATCGCAGCGTTCAAAGCCAATCCTTCTGCGCTTGTCCGCAGGATCGAGGCCGGATACGGTTTGTGGGAAGACCTTCAGAACCTGAAAGGACGGGGGAATCCCGTCGGCACCTTTAAGCTGATGCGCGGGGACCAGGTTTCGCTGGATATTCTTTTCGTATCCGTCTGCCGCAGTTTGGGCATCCCCGCCAGACTGCATCCGAGCGAACTGAAGCCGCAGTACATGGCAGGAGGCGAATGGACGGATGCAATATTCGCCGGTGCTGCGCCAAGGGAGGAAGAAGGAGCGAAGCCGCAAGGCCTGCTGCGCCTGCTGCCGGATCCGGAAGCGGCGCCGGGAGCCGCTTCGTATGAAGAGAACTTTACGTTCGCGCGGCTGGAGAACGGCGTCTATAAGACGCTGATCTATCCTTACGCGAAAAAAGACGTGTACGATGAGCCTTTCGAGGTGGAGCCGGGTGCATACCGGATCACGTCCGGAGTGCGCCTGAAGGATGGCACCGTAAAAGCGCGTTTTGCCTATGCGGAGGTGCATGCTGGCGAACAAACGGAGGTTATGCTGACGTTCAGGCCGGCGGAGCAGGAAATCCCTGTTCTTGGCAGCGTGAATCGAACCGTCGCGGTAACGGCGCTGGACGGCACAAGCTTGGCGCTTGCGGAACTGCTTGGCGAGAGAGGCGCCGTGGTCGCCTGGATCGAGCCGGAGCGGGAGCCGACGAAGCATTTGTTCCGTGAAATCGGCGAGCTCGCCGAACCGTTCGCGGCGCTTGGTGCTCCAATCGTTCTTATGATCGGCGATAAGGAGTGGACGGCTTCGTTCGATGCAGCCCATATTCCGAATCTGCCGCCGCAAACCGTGTTTGTCCGCGATTCCACTTATGCGGCTTTACCGGACCTGATTATGCAGACTCCAGCGCATGAGGCGGGCTTCCCGCATCTGTTCGTGCTGGATGAGCAGGATCAGATTCGCTACACGGCTTCGGGGTACAAGATCGGAACCGGGAAGGAAGCCTTGCAGGTGTTATCCGAGGTAAGGAAGCAATCTACGGATCGGAGTGAAGAATAAGTGACGAAGACGAACTATGTTGTCGCCGGTTATGCCATCGACGCCAAGCTTCCTGAGATGACCCGGGAAGACTTGATGAAGCTGACGCACTTGAACGTGGCCTTCGGACATGTGATCGATCATCGGATTTCAACCGGGCATCTCCAACATCTGGAGCGGCTGCGCGACATCAAGCGCGAGCATCCGGAACTCTGCATCCTGCTGTCCGTGGGCGGCTGGGGCGCAGGCGGTTTCTCGGAGGCGGCCGCAACCGAAGAAGGAAGAAGAAGCATGGCGGAGTCGGCGGTCCGGGTATTAGAGGAGCATCCGTTTGACGGGATCGATCTGGACTGGGAGTATCCAAGCTACGGCGAGGCTGAAATTGCATCCAGTCCGGATGACAAAACGAATTTCACGCTCCTGCTGAAGACGATCCGGGAAGCGCTGGATCGCCAAGGGGAACGGGACGGCCGCCATTACCTGCTTACCATCGCTGCCGGCGCAGATCAATATTATGTAGACGGAACCGAGATGGACCAGGCGCAACAGTATCTGGATTTCGTCCAGCTGATGACGTACGACATGCGCGGAGGCTTCCAGGTTCTGACCGGGCATCATACGAATCTGTACACGCCGACAGGGGATCTGTTCCGCATCAGTACGGACGCTTCCGTGAATCTGTTCGTCCGGGCGGGTGTGCCGAAGGAGAAAATCGTCATCGGAGCGGCCTTCTATTCCCGCGTGTGGCACCAGGTGCCTGACCGGAATCAGGGACTTCACCAGATGGCCGGGACCACCGGCGGATACGGTCCGAACTTCACGACGCTTGCCTCCGAATATATCAATCAAAACGGCTACACCCGGTATTGGGATGCCGAGGCCTGCGCGCCGTATCTTTTCAATGGCTCCAGCCTGATCTCCTATGATGACGAGGCATCCATCGGGCATAAATGTGAGTACGTGAAGGATCACGGCCTCGCGGGAATCATGTTCTGGGAATACAGCCTGGATCAGACGCACCGACTGCTGGATGCCATGTACCGCGGTCTTCGGACATAATGACATCATCCTTTTCATCCCCAGCAGAGGCTGAAAGCCTGCAGCTTAGAAACGCTGGCCAACGAAATGTTGCCAGTCTTCTTGAAACTAAGCTGCGGGTTTTCGGCTTTCTTTTTTTAAAAGAAAGTATTCCTCTTCATGGTTTAGCGTTAGCAATATAATGAAGAAATAACTTACATATTTTCATGAAAAGGCGTGATAAGCATCCATTTACCTAATGATGAACTGATGGGAATACAAGCAGAGACATTGTACGTTCTGGATGAGCAGGAGCGGATCGTGGCGATTAATGAACCGCTGGATATGCAGCCTCCGGCCGTGTTTATCGGCACAACGACCGAAGGGCCGGTCATTCGTTTCCGGCAGGACCTGCCGCTAGCACTGATCGATGAATTGCTGCGCGTGACCGCGGATTCGCTGGATATCGTCCAGCTGTGCCGTGTGATTGAACGCTATAAAAAGGTGACGGACATCTGGATCGGGCCGGCGTATGCGTACCAGAACGGCGAAGCCTCCAACGAACGCGAGCCGGATGTTCTCCTGATCGATGAATCCAACCGGCATCTGCTGAAGAAGCACTTTCCATTTCTGCACGATGAGCTGTCTGCGCATGTGCCGGCCGTCGGCTATATGCTGAACGGCGAAGTCGTGTCGGTATGCTGCAGCGCCCGCAGATCGGCCAAGGCGGCGGAAGCAAGCCTCAAGACCATCGATGCCTGCCGAGGGCGGGGAATAGCTCCTCGGGTGGTTAAAGCCTGGTGCGAGGAAGTGTCGAGAGCGGGACTTCTCCCGCTGTACAGCACCTCCTGGGATAATGTGAGCTCGCAAAAAGTCGCGCAGAAGCTGGGACTTCGCCCTTACGGCATGGATTTCAATATCAGTACGGAATGAAGGGATCAACTTGGAGGCCCATCCCCGGGTATGACCGAGCAAGCGTCTACCTCCGGTTCTCAACTCCAGGAGCCTGTGGTAAACTTTGAATGAATTATTTTCCGGATTATGTATCGTAAAATATGACGGCTTCAGGACCCGTCCATTGTAGGGAAGCAAGAGACCTCGAAGATCCGCGTCAGTAGGAAGGTGACATTTTGATTCAATATTCAAACGACGTTGTGACCGTATTCCAAAGCGCTCTATTTCGGACCACGTCCACGGTCATTCAGCTGGAGGAGCTCATCCTCATCGTAGATCCGAACTGGCTTCCCGGCGAGATCGAGGAAATTCAGGCCCATGTGGATGCGGTGCGGGGAGATAAAGCCTGTTATTTGCTGTTCACGCACGGGGACTACGATCATATCATCGGATATAAGGCTTTTCCAGACGCCAAGACGATTGGCAGCGCGGGACTTTCGAAGCATCCGAAAAAAGAGCATAAGCTGAAGCTGATCCGGGATTTTGATGCCACGTATTATGTAACGCGCAGCTATCCGGTTGAGTTTCCGAAACTGGACATCGTCATTGAGCATGACGGACAGCAGGTCACGATCGGTTCGACCACGCTTACCTTCTACCTGGCCCCGGGCCATACCGAGGACGGCTTGTTTACAGTCATCGATGCGGCCGGAGTTTTGGTGGCGGGCGATTACTTGTCCGATTTTGAGCTTCCATTCATCTATCACAGCGCGCTGGCTTATGAAAATACCATCCGCAAGGCTGCGGGAATAGTACGGGATCATCCGATTCAGCTCCTGATACCCGGTCATGGGCAGCACACCACCAGCCATACCGAAATGGAACGCCGGGTGAACATGGCGCTGGACCACTTGGAGCGGATGAAGCAGGCGATACTCACAGGGGATGAGCTGGTCTTGAAGGAACTTGAGCAAGAGCATGGCTTTTTATCCGAAACGACGATGGAGTGCCACAAGGATAATGTGAGAATCATGCGGCAGGAGCTTTTGGAAGATGGAGTGAAGGAGGTATGACGATGAACTACATGGTTCGGCCGTTGACCGATGAAGACGTGCCATTTATGTGGGATATGCTGTATGAATCCATGTATGTTCCGGTTGGACAAGAGCCATTCAGCAGAGATATTTTGCAGGAGCCGTCCATCGCCAAATATGCCGAGCACTGGGGCCGGCCGGGAGACATCGGATGGATTGCGGTGACGGAAGCGGGAGAGCGGATGGGAACCATCACCGCGAGGATCTTTCCGGAGGACAATCACGGATATGGATTCGTCGGAGCGGACATTCCCGAGATGGGCATGGCCCTTCGTTCGGCGTACCGGGGACAGGGAGTCGGAACGGCACTGATACAGGCGCTGTTTGACGAGCTGCACCGGAGCGGATATACCCGGGTATCGCTGAGCGTTGATCCGAACAATACGGCTGCGGTTAAGCTGTACCGGCGTTTTGGCTTTGAAGAGGTCGGCATGGTGGATACGTCGGTGACGATGGTTGCTAAAGTGCGGCCGCAAGGCGCGACGGATTAAATTTGTTGGAGGAATGGACTTGAAAATATACCATTTTGGCAGCGAATACGGCAGGGATATTCACGCTTTTGGCAGTCAAAATCTTGTGATGACCCGCGTATTAAGCAGCATGGATGAACTGCAGACGGGATGCATGCACCTCGGACCCAACGGCGTTGTGGGCTACCATCAGGCCACGGCGCCCCAGCTGTTTATGGTCGTAAGCGGCTCGGGCTTCGTTAGAGGGCAAGACAACGGAGAGCAGCCGATTGAGGCTGGCAGCGCCGCGTTTTGGGAGGCCGGTGAATGGCATGAGACCCGCACGGAGCAGGGCTTGACCGCGATCGTCATTGAAGGGATTTCGTTGAATTTATATATGGAATAAAGACAGCATGCTAGCTCGGACAAGTAGACGGCGATGCGGATCGAGGTGAGTGGCAGTGATCATTTGGGTGAACGGCGCGTTTGGAGCGGGGGAAGACGCAGACAGCGCATGAGCTACAGCGGCGGATACCGCATTCTTTTATTTATGATCCGGAAAATGCCGGTTATTTCATTCGCAAAAATATTCCCGCGGAAATGGCCACAAGCGATTTTCAGGATTATCCCCTTTGGCGCGAGACGAACTACGGCATGATCAAGTCCATTCATGAAGAATATGACGGAATCTTGATTATTCCGATGACCATCGTAAGCCCGCTGTATTTTGACGAGATCGTCGGCAGGTTAAGACGGGACGGGATACCCGTTCATCACTTTGCGCTATGCGCCACGAAGGAAACCTTGCTGAAAAGGCTGCGGAGCCGGGGCGAAGGGGAGCGCTCGTGGGCCGCGCGTCAAGTGGACCGATGTCTCGAAGGCCTGTCCCTGCCCGTTTTTGACAGACAAATGCAGACGGATACGATGACGATCGCGGAAGTTGCGGAAACCATCGCAAGTGCGGTAGGCATACCGCTGCTGCCGGATGGGCGCGGGAAGCTGCGAAGGATGTATGACAAGGTCATGACGCAGATCCGGCATATCCGTTTTCTTCAATAAAAGAGCTCATAAATCTATTGAATAATCATGAATACGGATGTATAGTCGTACCAACGTTTTTTGAAAAAGAGGGGTTGGTAGCAATGCATCAGAAAATCGAGGAGTATGCTTCGAATGCCTGGCCGGCGCTGCAGACGCTGGTTGATGACGGCTGGCTGCTTCGTTTTGCGGACGGCTATACCAAGCGGTCCAATTCCGTGAATGCGATCTTCAAAGGAAGCGAGGACTTTCTACCGGAGAAAATAGCGAGAGCCGAGGCGCTGTACCGGAAAGCAGGTCTGGACACGATTTTCAAAATTACGCCGTTCGTGCCGGAGAGGTTGGACGGGATTTTGGAAGAGCGCGGTTACACGCGCGCTGATGACTCCTATGTGATGCTCCTGGATGATCTGAACGCCGTAGCGCAGCCGAAACTGACGAACGTGGAGGTCTTCGAATCGTTATCCCAGACATGGACGAAGCATTTTCTCGCCTTAAGCCCGGGGCTGTCGGAACGAAGTCAAGCGGCAATGCAAAGGATGCTGTCGCAATCGGTGCTGCAAACGGGATATTTCACGCTGTATGAGGAGGGAGTTCCCGTAGCCTGCGGGCTGGGAATCATCGAAGATGAAGCCGTGGGTCTGTTCGACATCGTCACGTCAGGCGCGCATCGGAACCGGGGGTACGGTGAACAGCTTATTCTGAACATCCTGAAGTGGGCCAAGGAAAATGGAGCGCGTCTCGGCTATCTGCAGGTTCTTCAGGATAATCCGCCGGCCAACCGGTTGTACGCGAAGCTGGGCTACCGTTATTTGTATTCCTATTGGTATCGCATCAAAAGAAAGTCGTAACAAGCAAACAGGGTTCAAACTGGAAAAGAGGACGTCATGGATTCTGCTTTTTTTCTCATCGTATGTATCATCGTGGTGGTGGCGGCCGGTTTTACTCAGGGGCTGACGAGCTTCGGGTTTGCCCTGATCGCCATGCCTTTTCTTGCTAAAGTCATTCCGCTGCAGCAGGCGGTGCCTATCGTCGTCATCCTGAGTCTGTGCACCAATCTGATGGTCATCGTGGACGCAAGGCGTCATGTGGATTTGAAGAAGATCTGGATCCTCATCCTATCCAGCCTTGCGGCCGCGCCGCTCGGCACCTCCCTGCTCCTGCTGCTGGATGAGCGGCTGTTGAAGGCTTTTGCGGGCGTATTCATTATTCTGGTCGCCCTGCTGCAGCTGCTCGGAAAGTCTTTTCCCGTGAAGCGCGAAAAGCTCGCCTTTGTGCCTGTCGGCATCCTTAGCGGCCTGCTGAACGGCAGCATCTCGATGAGCGGACCGCCCGTGGCGCTGTTCCTATCCAATCAACGAGTCGGCAAGGATACGTTCAGAGCCAACATTACCGCTTACGGTATTATTTTAAACGTGATCACGATTTGCACCTACGCATACAGCGGCATGCTGATCAAGCCCGTCTTTACTTACTCCCTGTGGCTGGTTCCCAGCATGCTCATCGGCGTCTTCATTGGCATCAAGGCGATCCGAAGGCTGAATGACCAGTGGTTTCGGCGCATTGCGTTGTGGGTGATTATGCTGTCCGGCCTATGGACGGTGATCAGCTCCCTGTAGAAGAAAGAGGTGGAATAACGGATGAAATTCATTATCCTTTTTGGCCCCCAGGCGGTCGGGAAAATGACGGTGGGCCAGGAGCTTGCGAAAATTACCGATTTAAAGCTGTTTCATAATCATATGACGATCGAGCTCGTGACGCCGTTTTTTAGCTATGGTTCACCGGCCGGTAAACGGTTGGTCCGATTGTTCCGCCAGGAGATTTTTGAGGAAATGGCCAAAAGCGATCAGGAAGGGCTGATCTTCACCTTTGTGTGGGCGTTTGATCTGCAGAGTGATTGGGACTATATCGGAGAAATCAGCCGTATTTTCGAATCCCGGGGCGGCACCGTATATTATGTTGAGCTGGAGGCAGATATGGCGGAGCGGCTCGAACGCAACAAAAATCCGCATCGGCTGACCCATAAGCCGACGAAAAGAAATCTGGAATTCTCCGAAAGGGATCTGCTTGTCAGCATGGAAAACCATCGGCTGAACTCCCGCGAGGGGGAGATCAAGCATGCGCCTTATATCAGAATCAACAATACCCATCTCAGTCCGAAAACCGTCGCTCGTATGATCAAAGAACAATTTGGTTTATAAGCAGGTGGACATAAGAGGAGAATGCCTATGTTTATCGAGCTTTCCCATCGGATTCAGCATGCGCTTCCCGCATACCCCGGAGACTCTCTGACAGAACTGATACAGCATAAGACGCTGCAGCAGCATAAATACAACAACCACCAGCTTCACATTAACATGCATGCCGGGACGCATATCGACGGTCCGATGCACTTAACCGGCCGTGAGACGTATTTGAGCGACTATCCGATTGACAAGTTCATCGGGAACGGCTGCTTGCTGGATGTGCGGGATGAGCCGATGATTCGATATCAAAAAGCGTACGAGGAGCGGATACAGCCTGGTCAAATCGTGCTGCTCTACACGGGCCACAGCGAGAAGTTCGGTACCGATGATTATTTTACCGGCTACCCGGTGCTGAGCATGGAACTTGCCGAACTGTTCGTACGGAAAAAGGTAAAGCTGGTCGGCATGGATACGCCATCGCCGGATACCTATCCGTTCGAGATACATCAGTATTTGTTCAATCACGATATATTGCTTATCGAGAACCTAACCAATCTAGCTTCGCTGAAAGCCACAGATTCGTTTGAAATCATCGCCATGCCGCTTCATATCCAGGCGGATTCCTCCATTGCACGGGTCGTGGCACGGATCCGCTCAAAGACTTCAGGGGGAGAGGCGATGGTGGATGGGTTATAAACCCTTGCCTCCCAAAGGCAGTACTGGAATGGATTCCACTCCAGCAATGAGCGGCATGGCGCGGGCGATCGCCTCTTTGGTTGCAGGCTCGCTCAGCGACGCTTGATGCGCTTCGGCGCTGCTCCATACTTCCGTTACCCAAATCGCGTCGGGGTCTTTTCCGGACTGATTGACGATATAAATCTCGCACTCCGGCATCGCTTGAAGGGCTGCGGCAGCCTCCAGCATGATATCGGCAAGCGCTTCCCTTTCTCCTGGCTTGGCCGTGAACTTCACATATGCTCCGTATTTGTTCATTTTTCTTCCTCCCGTTCAATCTCGCGTTTGTCCTCTATTTTCTATGTTTCACCATGCAATGGCAACCCGGATAGATAAGAATTGGAGTTGTGAGACGCTTGTTTGAAAGAGGAATCTCGCTAAAAAGGGAGGTTGCAGCATGCAGCTCATGTCTAAGATTGCGGGTAGGCTGGGATGCGCTTTGTTGGCATATATCCTGTACGTATTTTTGTATCTGTTATATCTCATGGTCCATGCCGACTTCATGAGCGTCCTTTTGTTTTCGTTTTTTGGCTTTACGATTGCTCTGAAAGGAATTACTGTCCTATCGGCCGTATCCCTGCTGCTGGATGAACTTATTCTCAACCGCATCCTGGGACGTTTTTCTTCTACAATTAGAATTTTATTAGGGTTGCTAATCTATGCTGTGCTGGGAATGATGATCGCCTGGCTCTGCTATGGCAGCAATTCGTTGGTGATGGTGTCGGGGCTGACGGTTTCCATGATTTATATTGTGCTGCTTCAACAGTTCTTTCGCATTTCGAGCGCACCTGAAGGAGGAGATATCGATTAGAATCCGGATTATCGGTTCTTGCGGCAGCGGCAAATCCTACATTGCCCGCGAGTGCTCCCGCATGCTCGGAATTCCTCATTATGAAACGGATAATTTTGTGTGGGAACGGGGGGAGGTTCAGCGCAAGTTTCCGCCCGAGACAAGGGACAGGCTATTACGGGAAGCGGTGGGTACCGAATCCTGGATCATCGAGGGTGTACATCATAAATGGGGACAGGAGAGCTTCGAGCGCGCTGATGTAATATTTATTATCTCGCCAAACCGGCTGGTTCGCGATGTAAGAATTCTTCGCAGATTTGTGCGCACCCGGCTTGGACTGGAGCGGGCGAACTATAAACAATCCTTTCGTAACCTGCGTATGATGCTCCTGGAGTGGAACAAGGGCTTTGACCGGGTGAGCATGAACGAAATTATGGGGCTTACACAACCCTATGCGTCCAAGAGGGTCATTGTGAAGAAAAACGTAGAAATTGTAAGATACATACAAAATAATGGGTAGGGCGGTTGACGCAGATTTTTCGCGATCCGGATATGATTATTTTTATCAGAAACGGCTCAAAACATGTGCATTGAAATTTTCGGATGAAAATTGAAATAGGGACAAAAAAGATATGGAGTATGCAGAAAGCCGCACCCGGTTTTGTACCGGCTGCGGCTTTATTTAAATGCTCTCGTGCAGGCGTTGCGGTTAACCTATTCCGGCAAAGGTGCCGTAAATAAGAAATACGTTCAGAATGGATAAAATAATGGCGATCGTCCAGGACAAGTACTTGACCCAGGCGGGGTTCGCGAATGATCCCATCTTCTTTTTGTCGCTGGTGAAAATGGTTAACGGAATGATTGCAAATGGCAATTGCACGCTCAGGAACACTTGCGTATACAGGAGCAGCTGTTCCACTGCATTTTCCTTGCCGCCATAAATGATGACGCAGATGATGACGGGAACGACGGCCAGCAGCCGGGTAATGATACGGCGGATCCAGGTCGGCATTTTCATGCGGATGAAGCCTTCCATCACGATCTGGCCGGACAAGGTTCCCGTAATGGTGGAATTTTGTCCCGAGGCCAGCAGGGCGACGGCGAACAGTGTACTCAGCAGCGGACTTGCGATCGCGCCGACGATCGCGTTATCGGATAAGGCATTGTACAGATCCGTGAATCGGCCCAGATCACTGGTTGAGCCGAAAAACATTGCGGCACCTAGGACCAGCAGCAGGCAGTTGATGACGAATGCGATACTGAGCTGGAGGTTGGAGTCGATGGTCGCGAACCGCACGGCTTCCTTCTTGCCTTCTGGCGTCCGATCGAACTGGCGTGTCTGCACCAACGAAGAGTGAAGATACAGGTTGTGGGGCATTACGGTGGCCCCGACGATGCCCAGCGCGATCAACAGCATGCCGTTGTTGGTCGCGATTTCCGGACTTGGGATAAAGCCTTGGAGCAGAGGGCCGATACTCGGGTTCGACAGAAGCACCTCATACAAGAACACGATGAAAATCGTCGCGATCAGCGTGGCGACAATGGCCTCGATCTTACGGAATCCGACTTTCGTCAAGAGCAGCAGCAAAAGCACATCCAAGGTGGTAATCAATACACCGACCAGAAGTGGTATCTTAAATAGCAGCTGCAGCGCTACCGCACCCCCGATTACCTCGGCAATATCGGTTGCCATAATGGCAAGCTCGGTCAAGATCCACAGCACCACGGCAACCGGCTTGCTGGTGGCTTGTCGCGTTGCCTGAGCCAAGTCCATTCCGGTCACGATACCGAGCTTGGCGCACATGCTTTGCAGCAGCATGGCGATTAAGCTGGACAGCAGAATGACGCTGAGCAGGGTGTACCCGAACTGGGATCCGCCCTGGATCGAGGTGATCCAGTTCCCGGGGTCCATATATCCGACGGCGACGAGAACCCCTGGGCCGCTGTATGCGGCAAGCTTCTTCCAAAAGCCTGCGTTTTTCGGAAGCGACACGGTGTTGTTAATTTCTTCGAGACTCTGTCCGTTCGCTGAGCTGAAAATATGATGCGTAGAAGAAGATGATGTTTTTTGGAGTGGAGTTAAATTATCCATATGAATCCCTTCCATCGTTTTAAAATTTAACGGTCTAAGATCTTGTAACTACATTTTGCCCTAGGTAAACATTTTTGTCAATGGCTAATATATTTTGGTACAACTAAATAGTTTTCCGTTACGCAATAATCGAGCGGGAGATCCAGATGCAGCAAGAAGGAGCATTTAAAAAAACATCAATCACCAACCATTAAATTAACCCCGCTGTAGCCCACATAAGCACAGGAGGGGATACGGACAAAAGAGGAGGCTAAAGCCTCTTGCGGGGAAGGGGGAATTAGAGCAGCCGCAATGTAAGCGGGCCAACATGAGTAGCAACTGGAGTATTGGATCGAGTAGTCCGGCTAAAGGCTTGTGGTAATGAAGCTACATGATACGGCCACTTCGTTAAGCGGATTCGGTCGGAACGATGGCGGCTGCGCCGCAAAACCAAAGGTGGAACAGCGAAGGAATGAATCGGGACAAAGAAAAAGACTGCTTATGGATAGCAGCCGGATGGTACGAATCGAATTCAAATGCTATTCTTTTTTCTTTTGTTTCTGATTCTCAATATAAATCCAAACATAGTATGTAATCCAAAATGCAATCACAGCTAATAATGCATAAAACCTTTTATCGTTTGGTAAAGCGAAAGCCAAGATGATCGCTAGAATAAGGAACGGCGGTAAGAGGGTAAAGTATTTCTTTTTATGCAATGTAACGATCTCCTTTTTATGGATTATTAATACATACAGTATCACTTTTAACAAATTTTAAGAAGTGGATGTTGCAGCCGATATGCCAATCTGATTTTCTGCTAGTGGTGGAATAAGGTTCATGATATAAATAGGAGGGAAGTCCTTATTTTACCAATGGAAGAGGTACCTTTATGGATAAGCGTCAGGTAAGCGCAAAGGATGCTTTTACAATTGAATGCAAGGATATCATGCTGCGGGAATATCAGGTCTTGGACCTGGAGGCCCTGTATGCGTTAACCCAGCAGCCAGAGATCAAACAGTTCCTTCCTGATTGGGATGTCCCTCTCGAACAGAGAATCGATTGGATCACGCATTACGAAACGGTAGAGAACGGGCGTTTTCTTCAAGCGGTGAAAGAGGATGGACGGATTGGCGACATGACTTTGCGTCTCGGGATCATTTTGAAGGAATCGGGTGAGTTCATCGGCTGGTGCAATACCGGAATCAAGGAAGAACTGGAGGAGCCGAACCGTGAAATCATGTACGCTGTATCCAACAGGTATACCCGCAGAGGTTATGCAACCCAGGCGGTTCAGGCACTGTCGCAATACTTATTTGATCATACAGATGTGATCGTACTGAATGCGTTGGCGCTGACCCATAATCATGCTTCCAACAAGGTGATTCAGAAATCCGGATTTGAAACAGCGGGAACGATTCGCATCGAAGACGCGGAGTATCATCATTATAAGCTGTTCAAGCATAAGAACGCGTAATCCCGGGCGAGCTGTTTTTTCAGAAAAACATCGAATCACAAATGATAGGAAAGGCGACAACATCATGAGGTTAATAGAATCAGCACCGGAGCTGCTGGATGAAGAACTGGCCATTTTGAATTCGGATTCATTCTTCAATCAGGTGTCCAAAGACAAAGAGCTATTCACGAAAGAAGAGCTAATCCAGGAGATAAAGGACGGCAAGGAATTGGGAGCGGAACGCTTTCTGATTCAGGAAGGGGATGCCTATGTAGGCATTGTGGAATATTTGATGAAAAATCCGAGTGACGGCTATACGTGGCTCGGCCTGCTGCAAATCCGCAAGGAGGCACAATCCCATGGATACGGCCGCCAGGCGTTGCAGCTGTTTTATGACATCATGAAGGGACGCGAAGTGGAGCGGTTCCGGTTGGGGGTTATTGCCGAGAATGAGCCGGGCCACCGGTTTTGGAAAAAGCAAGGCATGGTGCCGGTGAATTCCGTTATCAATCAGGATCAGAAAACCATTATCGTTTATGAAAAGGAAGTGCCCTGAGTGAAGTCGCTGCTGCTGCGCTTGTTGCTATTCGGCCAGAAACGGCCGGTTTTTACGGAGGAAGAAGAGACCGAATTCACCCGTTTGTATGACCGCATTATCCAGGACGGAGGGATCGCGCCCTATGACAGCTCCTATCCCAAGTTCAGGTTTCTTCAGTACTTGTCGGTGACGCAGCCGCTCCTATTCCACGGTTCAAATCATCAGGGGATTGAGGAGTTTGAGCCGCGCCGGCAGACGTTGTTTGACGGGACCTACACAGATGCTGTATTTTCGTCTGCGGACGGCATTTGGCCGCTTTTTTATGCGGTGCTGAACCGCCGCGGGCTTACAGGGAATATCCGCAATGGATGCATTGTTTCCCGAAGAGGGGAGCGGTTTTACTTTTTCTCGTTAAGCGTAGAGTCTGAAGATCGGCATCCATGGACCGAGGGCATGATTTATGTTCTTCCCCGGGATTCTTTTCGGCAAGCCAGCGAGGGCAAGCTGTATTTCGACGAGTGGGTCAGCGAGAAGCCGGTTAAGCCGCTGTTTCGGCTCAAGGTTTCCCCGGAGGACTTTGTTTTCCTGTCCCGTACAACCTGGCACCGTAGTACCGAGCCTCTTTTCAAGACGTATCTATTATATAAGTGGAGAAGCAAATTCGGGAAGCGGAAGTGAGCCTTCGTGGGCCTGGTTGCAGGGGATGGAGTGGAGATTATGAATGGGCTTTTTTCGTTCTTTTGCCTGCTGCAGGTCCTAGTGTATAATCATAGAAACCAACCTCAAGATAGACTTTCATCGCGGCCTGGCTTAAGACAGAGGTAATTCTTAAAGCCGGGCCTTGTATTTTGCAAACGAACCATGGAAATGGAGAAAGAGGAACAAGCATGACGGAACATGATGAATTGATACATCAAGCGGAACTATTCGTCCAACAGGAGCTCTCCGGCGAGGCGAGCGGGCATGATTGGTGGCATATCGAACGCGTGCGCAACAATGCGCTGGTGATCGCAGCGAAGGAGCATGCCGATGTGGTCGTGTGCGAGCTGGCAGCACTTCTGCACGACATTGCTGACGAAAAGCTGAACGAGAGCAAGGAAGCAGGACTCGATAAGGTGCGCGGCTGGCTGCGTGATCATACCGATGACCAGGAACTGGCCGGCAGGGTGATGGAGATTATCTCAACCATGTCGTACAACGGGGGCAACAATCCGCCGATGACTACGCTCGAAGGTCAAGTTGTCCAGGATGCGGACCGCTTGGATGCGCTGGGCGCCATTGGAATCGCCCGAACCTTCGCTTATTCGGGTGCCAAGGGCCGGATTATTCATGATCCGGGCCTGAGCGACGAAGCGCAGGCGCAGGAGGATTACCGGTCTAACCATAAAACGGCGATCTACCATTTTTACAAGAAGCTGCTGAAGCTGAAAGATTTGATGAATACGCCTTATGCCAGGGAACTTGCCGAGCAGAGGCATGCTTTTATGGAGCAGTACTTGGAACAGTTTTACCGTGAATGGACGGTGCGTGATTAAGCTGGACGACATGCAGCTTACCTGTATTCACTCGGAAAAGGGGGCTAAGGCATGAAAAAGCTCGCAGCAGTGATGTTGATCTTGTTCGGTCTGATGAATGGAGCAGCATCAGCCAGCTGGGCCTATCCGTTCGTGGTCTATGACGGCAGTATCTATGCGGTGACAACGGACACGTTGAGCCGGGATCTGATCGGGAAGCCCATTGGCAAGGTCACGCGTTACTCCGATCAGGAAGGTACCTATCGCGGCAATTTTTCCAACCAGTATCCGAAAGGGACGGTTTATTATGAAATCACCGGCATCGGCACGGAGCGGCAGATCGCGGTTCAGGCGGATGAGAAGACCTATGTGAGGGCCGTCTATCAAGGACCGTATGCAGGTGGCGAAGAGAAAAGCCATGCTTGGTGGATGTATGCCGCGGGAGCTGTTGTTCTGGCTTTTGCCGCCGTATTCGTCTATTACCGCCGCAGGAATACGCATAGCGTTTAACCATAGCAGGGGAAGGGGAGATCGAGAATGAAACGAAAGGTCGTTATCGCCGGCGGAACGGGGTTCATCGGAACGTATCTGGAACGAGAGCTCCAAGAGCTTGGCAGCGAGGTCGTCATGATATCCAGAAGGCCCGGTCATGTGGCATGGAACGACGCGGACGGAATCCGGAAAGCGCTGGAGCAGTCAGAGATGCTGATCAATCTGGCTGGCCGATCGGTGAACTGCCGTTATGATGATGCCAACAAAGCCGACATCCTGAACTCACGCACGGAGACGACCGCGATCCTTGGGCAAGCGGTGCTTGACTGCGAGCAGCCGCCGGCGCTGTGGATCAACTCCAGCACCGCCACCA
This sequence comes from Paenibacillus chibensis, assembly GCF_004001045.1. Lineage (GTDB taxonomy): Bacteria > Bacillota > Bacilli > Paenibacillales > Paenibacillaceae > Paenibacillus_AQ > Paenibacillus_AQ chibensis. The sequence continues at coordinate 272,150 of NZ_BIMK01000003.1, read as the reverse complement.
TTTATCGTCATGCCGAGGACCGGCCGATGACCGAAGCGGCAGGGGAGATCGGCTCAGGCTTTTCCGTGGATGTGGCCAAAGCGTGGGAACAGGCATTTTTCGCCTTCGATCTTCCCCATACCCGGCAGGTTGCTCTAAGAATAGCCATCGTTTTGGGCCGCGGCGGAGGGGTCATGATTCCTTACCGCAACCTTGTGCGGTTCGGACTTGGCGGCGTTCAAGGCCCCGGTTATCAAAAATTCAGCTGGATTCATCTGGAGGATATACTGGACATCATTCTTTTCCTGCGGGCGCGTCCGGACTTAAGCGGAGTATTCAACGCTGCTTCGCCGAATCCCGTCACGAACAAGGATCTGATGCTGCAGCTGCGGAAAGCGATGAAGATGCCCTTCGGGCTCCCGGCGCCGGCATGGATGCTGGAAATGGGCGCCCGCGTCATCCGGACGGAAACCGAGCTGATTCTTAAGAGCCGCTGGGTTATTCCGGAAAGATTGCTGGAGGCGGGATACGAGTTCAAATATCCAACCCTGGATAAAGCGCTCGGGCAAATCATCACACCATAAATATGAGGAGAAAGGGCTTTAGTTAATCGCCAAAGAGAGGTACACTACCTATATCGGTCCTTATCCATGATACATTCCTGAAGGGAGCATCAACCATGTCTTTTGAGCCTGCGAATACGCTGGAGGAGAAGCTTGCCAAAGCGGTTAGCGAGCCCTCTGCCAGACCTGACTTTTATAAGGAACTCCGTGATTCCGAAATTTATGCGATCCAAGGCGGGACAAGCCCCGTACAAGAGCGAACCGAGCTGACCGCAGGGCAGTCCGTGCAGCTTTTGAGCGTAGAAATGAACGAGAAGAGATACCTCCCGATTTTTTCTTCCCTGACCCGCATGCAGGATTTCATCAAAGAGCCGGTGCAGTATCTGGCGATCAATGCGGTGCATTTTTTCAATCTGACCAAAGGGGCGGACGTGCTGCTGAATCCGGGTTCGTCGTTCGGCAAAGAATTCAGTGCCCGCGAGATCGAATCGATCCTTGACGGCTCCGTATTCAACGCCCAGGAAGCCTATGTGGTGGAAAAAAACACGCAGACCATGATCGGTCCGCCTGCCGAACCGCCGACAGAGCTGCTGGAGGGATTAACCACCGCTTTCCACGAGCGTTTGAAAAATGTCATCTGCGCGTATAACGCCCAGGTGTTCAACCCGCGCACCGACCGGGCGCCGCGCACGCTGATCGCGATCAGCTACATCGGCAAAGGCGACCACATCATCGAAGAATGCGGCAAAATCGCCGAATCGGTGCAAGTGCAATATTCGCCTATTGAATTTATTGAGCTGAACGGAAGCTCGGGGCTGGAAAGCTACTTCGAAAACCAATGCAAGCCGTTTTATTTGAAGGATACCTTCTAAACCGCTTGCCGCAGCATTACCCGGGTTCCGGTCCTGCCGGAGGTCGGGTTTTTGTTTATAACATGATATTCTGCAGGTGAGTATACCTGATGAAAAGAGGAAGGCAGCTATGACGGGCATATCCGCGTCTGCGGCCATATTGATGCTAGCAGTTCATCCGAACACATTATTCAACTGCTGGAGACCCCTGAGGAGGGAGCTCCCCTGCGAGTCATGGTACAGCGCGACCGGTTGGACTCGATCCTCTCCCGCGAGGATGTGAACGGGGAGGCCAAGGAGCAGGCACGCCGATATTTTGAGGACAAGGATGCTTACCTTGAACGCATATTTACAGCCGATATTATGGAAGTGTATGGCGCGTATGTCGAGCGCATGAATTTGCTGTATGATTGCGCCAAGAAGCTGGATCTGATGAATCAGCGCTTTGAGGCATTTCTGGCCCGGGATCTTGGCGAACCGAATCGGCAAACGGCATTGATCCGAATTTCGGATCAATTTTACAGCGTTATCTATCCCTAAAATTAGATTTCGTGTAAAATAGTGGGTGATAGCTGGTGACTGTCGCCGGGTTTCTATACGTTTAAGGTGGGAGGGGGAGGGAACGATGGAAGGATCAGGTAGTGTAGTCGCGATTATTCCGATGATTTTGTTTTTAGGTTTGGGAGGATTGAGCATTGCTTGTATGATCTTATTCATTCGTTTTGCTACGCGAGCGATCAGGGCACTGGATATCTACTTGCATGAAAAGTCACGCAGATTATGATCGAATGAGTCTTAAGAACATAGCGATTCGAAAACATATCTACGGAGGGTCATATCAATGAGCAAAATCGAGTTTTCCGTTCAGGTTCGCCTTGTATCCGATCTCACGGCCTCGAAGGCATTTTATGAAAAGGTGCTGGGCTGCGAGGTGAATGATTTCTGGGCCGTACGTGATGAGTTTGCCCTCGGCTTCAAGCTGCTGCAGGCAAACAAGCCTGAAGACGTAAAGCCGAATACCATCGGCAAGGATCAGCCGGTAGCCTGGGATACATATGCATATGTCGATACACACAGCGACTTGAATCAGCTGTACGAGGAATTGAAAGCAAGAGGAGCCAGATTCCTTCAGGAGCCGATTCTGACGGAAGCGGACTGGGGAGCCTGGAAGGAATTTACGATTGCCGATCCGGACAATTACTCGATTGGTTTTGGATCTGGCAAGAAGGAATAGAATCCAATAGAATAGAAGGGCTCATGCCGCTGTCAATCGAAACCAAATCGGGCAGCGGCCATTTGTATGAATGGGGAGGTAACGAATATGAATAACGGATCTGGGGGTTATGTGGTAGGCTGGGGGACTTTGGCCCTGATCAATGCCGGGCTGGCGCAGGGAAAAAATCGCAGCGGGCTGAACTGGTTTCTCATCTCGTTATTGATCGGGCCTCTGGCAACCTTATTCATCGTGGTATGGGACAAAAAATGAAGATGAACCGCTTCATGATCGGACAATACGGCAGTTTTGACCGGCAGAAATTCGAACGGGATTTCCGGACGGGATTTTACGGCATTGAAGCCTGCCTGCTGAAGACTGAAGAGGATGTGCGTGCGCTAAAGGATGCGGCTGCAGAGCATTCCTTTCAAATCGGGGTTCATTTTCCGCTTCGGGACAACGGGCGCGTCATCCGTGATGCGCTTGTGATGTCCACGGAAGCCGGGCGGCGCAGGGAAGCCTTCGGGCTCATCCAGGCGGAACTGGACGAGCTGATGCGTCTGGAGCTGCGTCCGGCATATATCCTGTTCCATTACCCGAAGCCGATTATTTTGGATAACCGCGTGGATTGGAGCAGCTGGCATTTTAGCGACCGCCTTGAATATGTGTACGAAAGCGAGTATTCCTTTGACGTATTCCTGGAGCGTACGGAGGAGCTTTTTCAGTGGTTGACTGCGCAAAGCGAGCAGTACGGCTTTACGCCTGTACTGGAGTTCGACGCGCTGAACAAGTACGTCTATGCGTCGGATGCGCTTGAGGGATTGCTTCGGAAATACGGGGCGATCCGGCTGTGCCTGGATACCGGCAGGCTGTACCTGCAGGAGCGAAAAGATCCCTCGTTTCAATCCGTGCCGCTCATGCGGAAATACGCCAAATTTGCGCAGGTGATCCATCTCTGGAATCTGCAGTATGGCGACGGCTTCGTCAGGCTGCGGTATCCGGTACTGCCGGAGCAGCACCTTGCCGAAGGCTGGGCGCCGATTGCAGAATATCTTACCGTCATTCGGGAGGAGAATCCGGATGTTCTGATTCAATTTGAACATCGTTCGGAGCTTGTCGGCGACGAGGAGCTGCAGCGGTGTTACCAGTGGGTTTCGGATATGCTTTCAGTCGGCCGCGGTGGATAAGAGAGGAGGCGAGTTGAAGATTATGGAGCAGTGGGCATACAAAACGGTGAAATATACCCCGGGCGGATTCCTCGGGGGAAAGGTCAAGGAAGAAGACTTCGAGGATTTGCTGAACAGCTACGGCATCGAGGGCTGGGAGCTGGTTTCATGCTTTGATACAAGCTACGGCCAAGGGCAATCGCGGGAAGTAATTGCGGTATTTAAACGCAAGGTATAGGTATTCAAAAAAAAGAAGGGCGCTGCTTTAGCGCCCATCTTTTATTCAACATTACTGTTTCTTTGCCATGAGCTCACGCATTTCCGGAACGGTCGGGTTGGCCAGGTAATGGCCGCCTTCCACTTGGATGGTTTGCCCGGTAATGAACTTGGATTCGTCCGAGGCCAGGAAGACGACGGTATATCCGATGTCTTCAGGCTCGCCATGGTATGCCAGGGCGTTATACTTCTGAAACATATGCAGCATCTCTTCCGGCAGATTGTTTTTGGCTGCTGGCGTCAGGATCAGCCCCGGAGCGATGGCGTTTGCGCGGATGTTCTGCTTGCCGTACTGCGTGGCCACGTATTTGGTCAACTGAACGACTGCCGCTTTGGAAGCACCGTACACGGTGCGGACGGAATCGCTGGCAAATGCGGCCATGGATGCCGTATTGATGATGGACCCGCCGCCGGCTTTGATCATATGCGGGATGGCATATCTGCAGCCGTAAACGACGCTATCCAGGTTCATTTTCATACCGCGGTCCCATTCAGACATGTCCATGTTGACAATGTCCAGGTCCTTCTTCAGATTGGTGCCGCCCACGTTGTTATACATGACGTTCAGCGTGCCATAAGCCTCAACGGTTTTCTCTACGACCTCTTTAATGGATTCTTCCTTGGAAGCGTCGAGGAACATGGCTTGGGCTTCGAAGCCTTGACTCGCGAGTTCTTGAGCGGCTTTTTCAGCGCCCTCCAGGTTATAGTCGGCGATCACAACCTTTGCGCCTTCTTTGGCCATCAGCTGTGAGGACGCCAAACCGATTCCGGATGCACCTCCGGTGACGATGGCTACTTTTCCTTGTACACGTTTCATTTCTATTCCGCCTTCCGTTATATAGTTCAGTTTATTAAAAGTTAGACATAAAATAACTAAATTCGTGAATTATTATATCATTAGTAAATCCGGAAAATCAAATGCGGTTCTGAAGACGTATGATCACAAAACAAGCACCGGCAGATGGGTGTTATTTTATCTAAAATATGGATAAATATACTTTATTTCCGCTTATCTGCCAGAGAAATCGTGGAGGAAACTCAGTCAAGCAAGCAAGGAAGGAGGGAGGAAAAGGCAATGAGCTACTTCTTTTTGGCTATTTTGATATTTATAGGCGGCAATCTGTTATTTGGCTGGTTGTTCGGCGGGACGGGATCCTTTATTTTCACCATGCTTCTCGTCGGCTTCGTCGGCTATCAATATGGAGCGATCCGGGAACTGCGGAGCAGGATGGAGGAGCTGGAAAAACGGGCGGGCCTGCTGCCGGATCCGGATGAATCAATGAGTGATGAGGAGATTGAGAAGGAACTGGAGTCGTATATCGAGCCGCCTGGGAGCCGTCCTTCGCTCTGACGCGGTGGATAAAAAATGCTGTTTCACTTACACTAATAGAAGAAACAGGCACATGACAGCCTGGATATTTACATAGAAGGAAGGCCTGCGATTTGTCTTACGAATGGATTTTATTAGACGCCGACGAAACTTTGTTTGATTTCAAAATGTCCGAAGCCCGCGCCTTGTCCGCGGTGCTGGCAAGCATGCAGCTTGACCCCGAGGATGTCGCAATCACGGACTGTTACAACCGTATTAACCGCGGGCTGTGGCAGGAGCTGGAGCAGGGAAAGATCAATTCTACCGAGCTGAAGGTGGAACGCTTCCGAAGATTTTGCGTGGAGCAGGGGCTGAATGAAGACGCGGGCGTCATCAGCGACCGATATATTCAATCGCTCTCGGAGCAGGCGTTCATTTTGGCAGGGGCGCTGGATCTATGCCTGTATTTGAAGGATCACGGTTACCGCATGGCGATCATCACGAACGGCATCAAGCAGGTGCAGGTCGGTCGGATCGGCCGGTCCGAGCTGAAGGATTTCTTCGAAGCGGTTATCGTGTCCGAGGATACGGGTTTTCAGAAGCCGCAGCCGGGAATTTTTGAACATGCTTTTTCCAGAATTGGAAGCGCGGAGAAGGAGAAAATGCTGATGGTCGGCGACTCCTTGACCTCGGATATCCAAGGCGGAAACAATGTGGGCATCGATACTTGCTGGTATAATCCGGGCCGCCTTCCGAATACGACCGGCATCGTTCCAACCTATGAAATTCATGAGCTGGAAGAGCTGAAAGAGATTTTGGAGCGCAACCGGGCGTGAGGGCTGAAAGCGCATCGATCATGACAACAATTTGATATGGCTGTAACCTTATTGTGACGAATTGGCGCAGGCGATGATTTATAGTAAAGCTATAAGATCACCGCGCCCCCATGAGGTTTTCAGGGATAATTTTTTCATCATCTCGTTTGAAAATAACTCAGCAGGGTAATGGATGATATGGAAATGAAATACATTGTCCATAAAGGAGATATTTTCAATGAAAAAATTGACGCTGTTTGCTACCCTCATGATCGTCGCCCTGCTGAGCTTTGTGACATCGGCCAGCGCAGTCGGAACGGATAAGGAATATACCCCGGTTCCTCCGAGCGAGGACACAGTAACAGCTTATATAACATCGCTGCACAATGAAAACGGACATGTGGTCATTCAAGCAGACCCGATCGAGTGGTACGAAGGGGCTGCAGCCGACCAGAAGTTCATGGAACGCGATAAGGAAGCCGCGGAGGAGCTCGGTGGAGCGCCGGACGGCTATTACATTATTAACGACGACCATACTCTCCAAAGCTACAACGTTGCGCCGGACGCCAAGGTGCTGATGCAGCTTTACGACCATGACGGCACGTACGAGGGAATGCAGATCAACTGGAATGAGCCGGTGTCGCTGGATAAATACCTGGCTATTATGAGCAATGACAAGCTGATGGACATGAAAAATTTTCCGTATCACCTGACCGTTCAGGACGGTAAAGTCGTGAAAATCGTTCAGCAGTATATTCCTTAAAGCCGGCAATCGTACAATCCGTCATCCTATGGATACATGGGATGGCGGATTTTATTTTACGGTCATAAGTGTTACGATATGGAAGAAATTCCTGAACCTAAGAAAGTAGGTGATCCTTTGAAGCAGACGGTTACGAAACAGGTCGGCCCTCTTTATAGATTTATCGTTTTCGGTTTGCTGGAAGCCCGCTCCTGTATCTTTCCGGCCGTCATTTTCCTGACATTGGCCGCTTCGAAGCTGATTCATATTCCTGGTCTGCCAAGGTATGATTTCATTTTGATCATATGCATTCTCGCGCAAGCGCTGATGCTCGCATTCAAATGGGAAACCTGGGATGAGTTTAAGGTCATCTGCATGTTCCATATCATCGGACTGCTGCTGGAATTATATAAAGTACATATGGGTTCGTGGTCGTATCCGGAGGACGGCTGGAGTAAAATCGGCGGTGTGCCTCTCTACAGCGGCTTTATGTACGCGAGCGTAGCCAGCTATATTTGCCAGTCATGGCGGCATATGAATCTGCGGATCACAGGCTGGCCGCGTGCGTATTGGACGGTTGGGATCAGCGTTCTGATCTACCTGAACTTTTTTACCCATCATTATTTATGGGATTTGCGCTGGTGGCTCACGCTGCTTCTGGCGATCATCTTTTTCAGGACGTTCGTGTACTTTGATGTGGCCGGCAAAACGTTTCGCATGCCGCTCGTGCTTTCTTTTGTGCTAATCGGCTTTTTCATCTGGGTGGCGGAGAACATATCGACCTTTTTCGGGGCATGGCAGTATCCGGACCAGCATCATGCCTGGAGACTCGTGCACATCGGTAAAATCAGCTCGTGGTTCCTGCTCGTGGTAATCAGCATTATTATCGTGGCTCAGCTGAAAAAAGTGAAGCAAACCGAGCAGACTGCGGACCCGGTCACCCGAAGCGTCCCTGCCGATCAACGAAACGGCTAAACCCCGTATCCGGGCGGTACAGGGTTCATGCCTTCCCGAAGCCGTATACGGTTTCGGGATTTTTAATGTTGACGGTTTGTTTGCTGTAAATTCCGGTATTCGTACGGCGCACAGCCGGTCTCCTGCTTGAACAGCTTGGAGAAGTAGGAATAATTCGAGTAACCGACTTTGCCTGCAATGGTGTGAACCGACATATTCGTTGTGGCTAACAGTTGCTTCGCAATGCCGATGCGCGCTTCGATAATGTAGTTTCCGAGCGAAATACCGGTTTCTCTTTTGAACAGCCGCGCGAGATAATCCGGGTTTAGAAAGACGATTTCCGCAAGACTCGTTCGGGTGAGATCGTCTCCGTAATGCTTGCTTATATACTGCTGAACCTCTTCAACCACGGATTTGGGCTGCTCCGCGAAATCGCGGTATTTCATGGCTGTGTGTACCAGATAGGTCAAGTATTTCTCCATATCTTCGATGGAATTCAGGGACTGCATGAACCACTGGTCATTCATGGTGCCGGTATACAGTCTGTGGACCTGAATCTCCCTGCTTTTCAGGAAAGAGTAGACGAGCTGCACGAGATCCAGCCGGAACAAGCGAAGCAGCGACGCATTCATGGACTGATTGTTGACCAGGCTGTGCAGATACCGGCTGGTTTCCTCGAGAAATGCGGCCGGATTCGCTTGGTCCAGCAGCTCCTCCAGCAGCATCAGGTTCGGAGGGATGTAGGAGGCTTCCTCATAATTGGCTTGTTCCAGGAAAAAAATCCGGTTGCGGCTGTTGATCATTTCCTCGTTCATATGGATCAGCTGGCGGATCACGGGGTGAACGGACGAAAGGGAGGAAGCCTGCGCTATGTTGCAGCAGGCATCGCATCTGAGAAAACGGTTGGCCTTCTCGATAAATGAGGAGCATAGCTCTTCCATCCGGTGCAGCTCTGGCGGAGCGTCCCATCTTAACATCGCAATCCAGTTGTGATCCTTGTATTCGAGCATCGTTTCAATGGAGTAATAAGGGCTTTGAAACAGCTCATAAAGCACATTCAGCAGCGCGTAATCGAACAGGTCCTTATCTTCCTTGCCCAGGCTGCCGTCATAAGGAAATACCTTGATGAGTATGGGCAGGAACGTATCGCTCATCTGATACGACACATTGTGCTCCGCGATGGTACGGGCGATGACGGCCGGATCGGAAGGGAAGCTTTTCCCGGTGATCAGCTTGCGCCAGAAATGCTCGACGATTTTGTCCTGGTTTTTCTTCCACAAAAATCCTTCCTTGATGGCTTTTTCGATATTTTGTTCTTCATTGGCTTTGGTCACGGCTTTGCGGATAATGAGGGTTAGCTTATCGAATTCGATCGGCTTGAGAAAATAATCGAAGCTCTGCAGCTCGATCGCCTTCTGGGCATAATTGAAATCTGCATAGTTGGTCAGGAATATGGCCTGCACGCTGTACTCTTCCTGACGGATCCAGGCCAGCAGCTCCAGCCCGCTGCCTTGAGGCATTTCGATATCGCAGATGAGAATATGTACCGGGTGCTGCTGCAGGATGTCCCGCGCCTGGGAAACATTATAGGCAGTAAAAATATTTTCAATAGAGAGCGCCTTCCAGTCGATCTTTTTCTCCAGCGCCGTGACGACGAAATAGTCGTCATCAACCAGCAATGCATTCATTCGAAAGTAGCCTCCTTTCACAAAGATTCCGGCGGATGGATCGGCAGGTAAAGGAGCACGCCGGCGCCGCCTTCAGCCAGATTATAGAAACGGGCTCGCGCTTTGCGGCGGTAGAGAAGCTCCAGGCGCTGCAGGGTATTCATGATGCCGATATGCGTCCCGTCGCTTTGGTCGAGCGGCTGTCCGCTCGCAAGCTGTTCGAGAATCTGAGGACTAAAGCCGGGGCCGGTATCGGTAATATGGATGACCGCCATGTCGGCTTCTTTTTCGGCCGTGCGGCTGACCGTCAGGCGAATGCTTACCTCAGTGACCCGGGATACGGCATATTTGACCGCATTTTCGATAAAGGTCTGAAGCACGAGCGGGGGGATGCCGACCTGCTGCGTGTCCAGCTGCTCCTCGATCTGGTACGTGAACGCATGGGGGTAGCGGTGCTGCTGAATATCCAAGTAAATCCGCACATGCTCGATTTCATCCTTGAGCCGGACAAAATCCTGCCCGTTCTGAAAGATATACCTGAAATACCTCGACGTGGACAAGGCCATCTGCTCAATTTCGGCGTACATCTGCATTTGCGCCATGCTATAAATGTTCGTGAGGCAGTTCAGGAAAAAATGAGGCTTGATCTGCAGCTTCATATAGTCGAGCTGAATCCGCTGTTTCTCCAGCTCGCGTTCATAAATATCGATTTTGAAGGTGCGGATTTGCTCGATGAGATGTTGAACCTGCAGGTTGGCTTGCTCAAGCTCAATGATTTTGCTGCTTGTAAAATCCAGATCCTCGCTGTCCTCCTGAAGCTGCGTCAGATTATCGGAGAAGACCTGAATCGGCCGCAGAACCCGTTTGTTGAAGTACAGCATAACCGCGCATAGCGTCAGGGCGATGATGAAAGCCAGTAAAATGATAAGCAGCTGCGCGATCATGATTTTCTCGAACGTTCCGAACCGGATGACCATTTGCACGCGGAACGAGGCGTTGGAGAACTGGCGGCTGACCGTCGTTTGCGACTGCACGAAGCTGAGAATCGCAGGCTTGGCCGGGATAGTCTGCAGCTGCTTTTCGCTGACGCCGATCGGGGTGGTGATGCTTTCCCGGTTCACGTTGACCAGCGAAGCGGAGCCGTTCTCGCCGAGATTGATGCCTCTGAGCGGGCGGATCAGCTCATCTGCAGAGATCAGGCAGATCAGATAACTGTCATTGTAGGGAACGATGTTGATAATGTAGTACTTGCCCTTCACGAGAACGGGGGTCCAGTCGGAGTAGAACTTTTCATAAACATTTTTATCTTCCGTGTAGGAAATGATCTGTTTTTTTAGCTCGAGATAATCGGGATATTGGATGCTTAAGGGAGCGCAGTTGAGAAAAAAATTCTTGCTCTTTAAATAAAAGAAAAAATTGTACTCTTGCCCGTAGTTTTTCTGAAGCTCGGTATACCGCTGGTGAAGCTGCGTGTTGGACTTGAGAAATGCGGTGGAATGCATGCTGTTCGTGTCCATCGTTTTCATGATCTCGTCATTGGCCAAGGTCCATCCCATATAGTGGTTGATATAAGCGAAGTCATGATTGATCCGGTTGATGTACAGGTCTGCCGTATCCTTCAAATTGCGGGTGGACTGCTGTTTCACGATCGAGATGGACGCATAGCTGATGATAAAATCCAGAATCAGCGCGGTGAACAAGATAAAGAGCATAATGTTCACGTAATGCTTGACCGGGTAGGGTTTGCTTGATCGTTTGGGTATGAACCTCATAGGGTATCCTCGCTTATCTCTTCCAATAAAATGAAATGAATGCGCTTTAATATACATTATATAGAACCCCTCACCATAACAACATGTGCGAATCTATGCTTTTTCCCTAAAGTCCGGATAGTACCAGCAAAAAGTCCGGATAATGTCAGTCATTACCAGAGATGGACAGGCCAGGCGATAAGAGGGTCCGGATAATGCTGCGACGAAGTCCGCCTAAGCCCGGCGCAGGCAGATATAATGAAACTTGTTCAGACACCGGGTCAGAGAAAAAAGGGAAAGGGGGAGTCGGTTTGAAAACAGGTCAAACAGGCGGCGCGATGCAGAGGACGTTCGGAAGGATCGGCAGGAATTGGGGGCTTTACGTACTGCTGATGCCGGCAACCATCCTGCTCATATTGTTCGCGTATAAGCCGATGTACGGCGTCGTGATCGCATTCAAGGATTACAGTCCGGCTCTGGGCATATCGGGAAGCCCCTGGGCGGGATTCAAGTACTTTGAAAAGTTCTTTCATTCGTATCAGTTTTCCATCACGATCAAAAATACGCTGATCCTCAGTTTGTACAGCATCGTTACCTTCCCGATTCCGATCATGCTTGCGCTGATGGTCAATCAAATGCGGGTGAACCGGTTCAAAAGGGTGTTTCAGACGGTGACCTACATGCCGCATTTTATTTCCACGGTCGTCATGGTGGGACTCATGCTGATCCTGTTTTCTCCGGGAAGCGGGCTGATCGGGAACATCTACCGTTTATTTGGCGCAGAGGCACCGAATTTGATGGGGTCCGCCGGCTTGTTCAGCAGTGTGTATGTGTGGTCGGATGTGTGGCAGCATGCCGGATGGGACAGCATCATTTTCATCGCGGCCTTGTCTGCGGTTGACCCCAGCCTGTATGAAGCGGCAACGGTGGACGGAGCAAGCCGCTGGCAAAAAATTCGCTATATCGATATCCCGATGCTGGTGCCGACGGCGGTCACGCTGTTCATTCTCCGGATGGGCGGGCTGCTGGGTGTAGGCTTCGAGAAGGTGTATCTGATGCAGAACAATTTGAATATTTCGTCAAGCGAGGTCATCTCCACGTATGTGTACAAAATCGGCCTGTTAAGCAGCCAGTACAGCTTCTCCTCGGCCATCAATCTGTTCAACACCCTGATTAACTTCGTTCTACTCATTCTCGTGAATCAAATTTCGAAAAAGCTCAGCGACAACAGTCTATGGTAGCGGAAGGAGGCTTGAATGCAAATGATGGAAGCTGTGACGAATACCGCGGCAGGCAAAATGAATAACCGGGCATCCGACCGCGTCCTGGAAGTGGCGATGTATGTCGTTGCCGTGCTGCTGCTTATCCTTCTCGTGTATCCGCTGTATTTTATCGTGATTGCCTCCTTCAGCGATCCTTCCGCCGTCGGCAACGGGCAGGTATGGCTGTTTCCCAAAGGCTTCACGCTGGACGGATATAAGGAGCTTTTGAAGCATGAGAACATATGGATCGGATACCGGAACACGATTTTGTATACGGTCGTCGGCACGTTGATTGGCCTTGTCGTTAACATATCGGCAGCGTATGCGCTGTCGCGAAAGGATTTGGTCGGCCGCCAGTTCATATCGCTGTTTTTTATCTTTACGATGTTTTTCAGCGGGGGATTGATTCCCATATTCCTGACCATCCGTGATTTTCATATGTACAATACGTTTTTGGTGATGGTGCTTCCGTTTTCGGTTGTGGTGTACGACATCATCGTGGCGAGGACCTTCTTCCAGACGAGCATTCCGGGCGATTTATGGGAAGCAGCCCAGATCGACGGGTGCGGCAACCTGCGATATTATGCTCTCGTCGTCCTTCCGCTCTCCAAGGCGATCGTCGCTGTGCTCGGTTTATGGATTGCCGTCGGCTTTTGGAATTCTTATTTTAACGCCTTGATTTATTTGAAAAATCCGAATCTGTATCCGCTGCAGCTGATTCTGCGCAACATTCTGATCACCAACCAGATGCAGTCCAGTCTCGGCAGCGGCGAAGCAGCCAACATTGCTTTGCGGCTTGCCAACATGATGCGTTATTCCGTCATCATCGTATCGACGATACCGATCATGTGTATCTATCCGTTCTTGCAAAAGTACTTCAACCAGGGGGTGATGATCGGGGCGGTTAAGGAATGATCCATGCTGTGAATCCAAATGAGGGGGAATCAGGAAATGAAAACAAGAAGAGTTGGGAGATTGCTGATGACGCTCGGCGTTGTGTCTGCGCTTCTGGTAGGCATGACGGCCTGCGGCGGCAGTAAAGAGGAAGGGAAATCAGCCGCGGAAACCGATGGTTCGTTTAACAAAACAGGCTTGCCGATCGTTAAGGACCCGGTAACCCTGAACGTGCTCACCGTGCGCTGGGGCAATATGGGCGATACATTCACGAAAAATACCTGGCTGCAAAATCTGGAAAAAGAAACGAATGTCAAAATCAATTGGCAGGTCATGTCCTCCAATGACTGGGCCGAACAAAAATCGATCATGCTGGCCAGCGGCACGATGCCGGATGTCGTGTTCGGCGATATCGCCTTCTCCGACTCGGATATCGTCAATAATATCAGTTCATTCCGTCCGCTGGACGATTATATCGACCAGTACATGCCGAATTTGAAAGCCGCCATGAAGGAGTCACCGGAGCTGAAGAAGCTGAGCACGTTCCCGGATGGGAAAATGTATTCGCTGCCGGCAAGGCTGCCTTCCCGCCCCGTGACCCAGAATCAGCCGGTCATCAATAAGACTTGGCTGGACAAATTGGGACTCAAGGCTCCTGAAACGCTCGACGACCTGTACAACGTGCTCAAGGCTTTCAAGGAGAATGATCCGAACGGAAACGGCAAGAAGGATGAAATTCCCTACAGCGGCTCCGGCGATATCAGCATGGATTTGCTGAATCCTTTCGGGATTACGGACCTGAATGCGACAGGTATGATGATCCAGGACGGCAAGCCGGTTTACTATCCGACTTCTAATGAATATAAAGAGGGAATCAAATGGGCGCATAAATTGTTCTCCGAAGGCCTGATCGACCAGGAATTGTTCACGCAGGACAACACGATGCTGACAGCCAAACAGCAGAACCCGGATGTCCCGCTGGTCGGATTCACCCATCAATGGACGCCGGATGCCGTGTTCGGCAAGTGGAAGGATCAATATGAGACGATTCCGACGATTTCCGGACCGGATGGCAAGCGTTATCAGGTAGGTGATCCGAACGGGCTCAGCTACAGACGCAACGAGCTGTTGATCACGACATCCTGCAAAACGCCGGAAGTGGCGGCTCGCTGGGCAGACCAATTCTATACCAATGAAGCCAGCATTCAGAACTTCTGGGGCGCGATCGGCACCGTCATCAAGAAAAACGACGACGGCACGTACTCGCTCATGAATCCGCCGGCAGGCACCAGCGCGGACGCCTGGTATTGGGACAGCTCCGTTCGCGACTTCGGTCCGAAATACGTCAGCCCAAGCTTTGAGAAAAACATCATTCTGGATCCTTCGAACGGGGACGGATTGAAGCTTGAAATCGATAAGCTCGGCAAGGATTACGTCACGACGCCGTTCCCGAGTGTCATGTACACGGCGGAAGAATTCCAGGAGCTGCCGACGCTGACGACCGATATCGATACTTATGTGAGAACGAACCGTGCACAGTGGATCACCAAAGGCGGCATCGACGAGCAGTGGGATGCCTACGTGAAGAAGCTGAATGAAATGGGACTGGATAAGCTGGTGAAAATCCGTACGGATGCGTATGAACGCTACAATAGCGTGAAATAGCAAATAGCCGCCTCCTAATGGGACGGCTGCATGCCAAGATGATATTCACGGCTCATTTAAAAGAATAAACATTACGGTATAACGTACCGCCCCTGCGAAAAGGAATTGCAGGGGCGGCTTGTTGTCATTCAGGTTGTTTACTTGCTGGGCAAGGCACTACCCGGTGGGTTAGAATATCCCCATGCTAAGGTACCGTTCGCCTGTATCAGGAGCGATGCACAGCACCCGCTTGCCCGGGCCGAGACGGCGGGCAACCTGCAGGGCGGTCCATACGGCAGCGCCGGAGGAAGGTCCGACGAGGAGGCCTTCTTCGCGCGCGAGTCTGCGCGTGGTCTCGAGCGCATCCTCATCGCTCACCTGAAAAATTTCGCCATAGACGTTCGTATTCAGAATCGAAGGGACAAAGCCCGGGCTTGTACCGACCAGCTTATGCGGACCCGGCTGTCCGCCGGACAGCACCGGAGATCCCTTGGGTTCCGCGACATAAATGCCGATGCCGGGAAGACGCTCCTTCAGCACCTCGCCCGTGCCGGTAATCGTGCCGCCGGTGCCTGCAGTGGCGACGAAGGCATCGAGCCGGCCGTCCATCTGCTCGATGATTTCAAGCGCCGTCGTGCGGCGGTGGATATCCGGATTGGCCGCATTCTCGAATTGCTGCGGAATGAAGCTGTCCGGAATCTCCTTGCTGAGCGCCTCAGCCTTGCGAATCGCACCCGGCATGCGTTCCGCCGCTGGGGTCAGCACCACTTCGGCCCCGTAGGCCTTTAAGATGTTAATCCGTTCCTTGGTCATGTTGTCCGGCATGACCATGATCGCGCGGTAGCCTTTGGCGGCCGCATTCATGGCTAAGCCGATTCCAGTGTTGCCGCTCGTAGGCTCGATGATCGTGGAGCCGGGCTTCAGCAGCCCGTCCTTTTCAGCCTGGGCAATCAGATTGAAGGCGGCACGGTCTTTCACGCTTTTGCTTGGATTATAGAATTCGAGCTTGACGTATACTTCGGCATCCGCTGCGTCAACAAGGCGCTGAAGACGGACTGCAGGTGTTTGCCCGATCAGCTCGGTAATATTTTGTACCACTTTAGGGTGTGTCATGGCTGTATGAACGCTCCTTTATATGTTATATCATACTAAACCGATAGATTCTTCCGTCTATTATAGTTCTTACCGGTCGATAGCACAATCGAAGGCAACGGAGCGATGCTTAGGATTCCTGATAAGCGGGAGAGGACGCAGACCGATGTCTTTATCCTGCTGAATGACCGCGAGTTTTACCCGCCTTGGATATTTTGCTGGGGAGGACGAAGAACAGGAGCTGCATGATGGTGAAGATCAACAGGGCGATGCCTTCTTCAGCCAGCAGATAAACAGGGTAGGGACCGAGAAAGTCCAGGATAGACGCGGTGGAAGGCTTATGCATCAGAAACATATAGTTAGACCCCAAGAAATAATCGATGATGCCGACGATAAGCGCCGCGATATTCAAAAAGACCATGGTGAGTCCGATCGATTTCCAGGTCGGTCTGTAATTCTCAATCCAGGTCATATACAGAGAGGCAAGAACGATCAGAATATGCGCGGCAAAAAATTGATAGAACCGGATGTGCGGAAAAGCGTAGCCCAGATTGGGTGTAATCAGAGCCTGCAACGCGCCGCCTATTCCAGCGAAGAACAATATGCCGTACAGCAGACGGCTTCTGGTCAGAAGCATCACGATTGAGAGCAGCAGGGTCAGACTGCAAAGCTCCAGAGGCAGGGTATACTGCAGGCTCCAGGTCCCTTCCGCGGCATTCCAGATATCGAGCACGGCTTCGGATCCGGTCAGCAGGAGGATGAGCGCGCAACGCATGATGATCTTCGTGCGGGCGCTTTTTTGCAGCTTGTGCCTGAACGCATAAAGCAGCCATGAAGCGATAACGAGCACCAGAAGTGCGATCAGGTGAGAAGATGAGAACAGGACAAACGAATTATTCATGGGCATTTCTCCTGAAGGTTACGTGTCATATTTTTAAATGGGTCTGAAGAAAACAAGCTGTAACGGGTAAGAGGGAATGATTCGGAAGGATTCTGAAGAAGCAAAGCAGTCTCCGACAAGCTTTCCTTGGGAAAGCTCACCTCGAAAGTATACTACCATCATATCCCATGCATGAGTGCAGGAAAAGATAAAATTCCGCTTGCCTTTTCAAGAAATCGGTCATAAAATGTAGCCATACAAGTTGTGCGTACAAATTATTTATTATCTCATTGGTGTTATATATGTTCGTACAAGTTGGATGAGACATTTACATGAATTCGGGAGGATCTAACAGGATGAATATGAAACCGCACTCATTTTGGTTTGTAACAGGCAGTCAGCATTTATACGGTCCGGAGACGCTGGAGCAGGTAGCTGAGCATTCGCGGACGATGGCGGAGCAGCTGGATCAGGATCCCATGTTCACCTATCCGGTGGTGTTCAAGCCCATCGTGACAACGCCGGATGAAATATACAGCCTGATCGTGCAGGCTAACAGCGATGCTTCCTGCGCGGGGATCATCACCTGGATGCACACGTTCTCTCCCGCAAAAATGTGGATCGCAGGGCTTTCGCAGCTGCAGAAGCCGCTGCTTCATTTCCATACCCAGTTCAATCGCGATATTCCATGGGATACGATGGACATGGACTTTATGAATCTGAACCAGTCTGCGCATGGCGACAGGGAGTATGGACATATCGGGGCTCGCCTCGGGATTGCCCGCAAAATCGTCGTCGGGCACTGGGAAGATCCTGAAGTCCGGGAGGGCATTGCCGGCTGGATGCGCACGGCAGCCGCGTATGCCGAGAGCCGCCGCCTGAAAGTGGCGCGTTTCGGCGATAACATGCGTGAGGTAGCCGTGACGGACGGAGACAAGGTCGAAGCCCAGATCAAATTCGGCTGGTCGGTGAACGGCTATGGCGTCGGGGATCTGGTTCAGATATTAAACGAGGTCAGTGACAGCGAGGTCAAAGCGCTGCTGAACGAATACGCGGAGCAGTATACGATCACGAAGGCAGGGCTCAGCGACGGTCCAGTGCGGGAAGCGATTGCTTATCAGGCCCGCATCGAAATTGCTTTGAAACGTTTCCTTGAAGCAGGCGGATTCGGAGCGTTCACGACGACCTTCGAAGACCTCCATGGTCTGAAGCAGCTCCCGGGCCTTGCCGTTCAGCGCCTGATGGAAGCGGGGTACGGCTTTGGCGGAGAAGGCGACTGGAAGACGGCGGCGCTGACGCGGGTGCTGAAGGTGCTGGCGGATAACAAGCGCACGTCCTTCATGGAGGATTACACTTATCATTTTGAGCCCGGCAATCATATGATCCTTGGCGCCCATATGCTCGAGGTATGCCCAACCATTGCGGCCACCCGCCCTTCGGTTGAGGTGCATCCGCTGAGCATCGGCGATAAGGAGGATCCGGCCCGCCTCGTCTTTGACGGCCAGGACGGTCCAGCGGTCAACGCATCCCTGGTCGATTTGGGACACCGTTTCCGCCTGCTGGTGAATGTCGTCGACGGCGTGAAAATCGAGAAGCCGATGCCGAAGCTGCCGGTCGCACGGGTGCTGTGGAAGCCGCAGCCTTCCTTGCGTGAATCGGCTGAAGCGTGGATTCTGGCAGGGGGAGCGCATCATACTGTGCTTTCGTATGCGATCACGGCGGAGAATCTGACTGACTTTGCCGAAATGGCCGGCATTGAAGCCGTCATTATCGATAAGAACACGTCGATCCAGCGCTTCAAAAATGAGCTGCTGTGGAGCGACGCGGCATACCGTCTGCGCTAGGATCCACTTATCTGTATTCGCCCAGCCTATGATACAATGAAACATAAGAAGAGCTTTAGGTATCGGCCATAGGTACGGGCCTGAAAGCTCTTAAACAAGAGCGTTTTGCTGAGGTGAATAATGAATAATAGACGAATACCTAAATATATGCAGTTAAAACATGAACTGCTCTCCTGGTTCGAATCGGGTAAGCTGCAGCGCGGACAGCAGGTGCCTTCGGAGAACGAGATCGCGGAGCAGTTCGGCATGAGCCGCCAGACGGTTCGCCAGACCTTCGGAGAGCTTGAGAAGGAAGGCTGGCTCGAACGGATCCAAGGCAAGGGGACCTTCGCGAGAAACCCGGAACGCCGTGAGGGTGAGCAGGTCAAGACGATCGGCATCATTACGACGTACATTTCCGATTATATCTTTCCGCATATCGTCCGCGGGGCGGAAGCGGAGCTGCGAAGCCGAGGCTATAGACTTCTATTGTCCAGCACGGACAACAACAAGGAGAAGGAAATGGAGAGCCTGCAGCTCATGACGAGTCAGCCGCTCAGCGGACTGATCATCGAACCGACGAAAAGCGCCGAAGGGAATCCAAACTTGGCCTATTTCCTGGAGCTTCAGGAAAAGGGAATTCCTTACCTGATGATCAACGAGAAGTACCGGGAACTGGAGTGCACCTGCCTCAAGGTGAATGATGAAGCCGGAGGCTATAAGGCGGCAGAGTACTTGCTGGAACAGGGCCACGTCCGTATCGCCGGATTCTTCAAACGGGATGATCTTCAGGGGGTGAACCGGCTGAAGGGCTTCCTCGCCGCCCATAAAGCAGCGGGGATCAGCGCTTCTCCGAAAAGAGTCGTCACCTACACCACCGAGCAGAAAAACACGCTTCCCTATCAGCAGGCGCTGCACATGCTGGCCGAAGGAGAGGAACGCCCGACCGCGTTCGTATGCTATAACGATGAGCTGGCTGTGCTGTTAATGGAGGCTGTCTCGGCAAGCGGTCTGCGGGTGCCGGAGGATGTATCCATCATCGGATTTGACGATTCCAGCCTCGCATCGGCTTCGGGAA
This sequence comes from Paenibacillus chibensis, assembly GCF_004001045.1. Lineage (GTDB taxonomy): Bacteria > Bacillota > Bacilli > Paenibacillales > Paenibacillaceae > Paenibacillus_AQ > Paenibacillus_AQ chibensis. The sequence continues at coordinate 252,191 of NZ_BIMK01000003.1, read as the reverse complement.
CGAAACTGACGACGCTCACGCATCCGAAGACGATGATGGGACAGGAGGCCGCAAGCCGGTTGATTGCGATCATTGAGCGTGGAGAAACAGCGGAGGACAGGGTATATGAGCCCCAGCTGATCGAGCGGGATTCGGTTGCGAAGAGAAATTAGAAGTCCATAAAGGAGTCACCTTTGTGGACTCTGATCGTCTGGCTTGTACGTACAATTTATTCTTGGGAAGGATGTGCTATCATGCTGGAAGTTTTAAAGCAGCAAGTGCTGGAGGCTAATTTAGCTTTGCCGAGGCATGGGCTGGTCACCTTTACATGGGGGAACGTCAGCGGCATTGACCGGGAAAAGGGACTGTTTGTGATTAAACCGAGCGGCGTGCCGTATGAGGATTTAAAGGCTGAAGACATGGTGGTGGTGGATCTGGAAGGTAAAGTGGTCGAGGGTGATCTGCGGCCATCCTCCGATACGCCCACGCATATGGTGTTGTATCGTTCCTTTCCGGATATCGGCGGGGTTGTACATACCCATTCGCCGTGGGGAACCAGCTGGGCGCAAGCCGGGCGGTCGCTTCCGGCTTCAGGCACGACCCATGCGGACTATTTTTACGGTGAAATCCCGGTTACCCGCCCGATGACGAAAGTGGAGATTGAAGGCGCGTACGAACTGGAGACCGGTCATGTCATTGTGGAACGGTTTCACGAGCTGGGACTGGATCCGGTGCAGGTTCCGGGGGTTCTGGTTCATGCCCATGCGCCTTTCGTATGGGGGAGCGATGCCCATCAAGCGGTTCATAACGCGGTCGTACTCGAGGAAGTGGCCAAAATTACCGCTCGGATGCTCCAGTTGAATCCGGACAGTCAGCCGATGGACCAAGTCTTGTTGGACCGGCATTTTCTGCGCAAGCACGGTGCGAACGCCTATTACGGTCAAAAGTCTTAAAATGGAATGTCTGTCATCATACTCGCAACTTGCGATTCATGGAGGGATTCATATGAGCACGAAGTACACGATCGGCGTAGACTACGGGACACAATCCGGGCGCGCCGTCCTGGTGGATTTGTCTAACGGACGGGAAGTGGCGGACCATGTCACCCCGTATCCGCATCATGTCATCGATGAACGCCTGCCGGGTTCGGGGAAGAAACTCGAGCATGACTGGGCGCTGCAGCATCCGGATGATTATCTGGAGGTGCTGCGGCAGTCGGTGCCTGCCGTCGTCCGCGAATCCGGCATTGACCCGTCGGACATCATCGGCATCGGCATCGACTTTACGGCCTGCACCATGCTTCCGGTGGATGCGCATGGCGTGCCGCTGTGCCTGAAGCCGGAGCTGCAGGATCATCCCCACAGCTGGGTAAAGCTGTGGAAGCATCATGCGGCTCAGCCCGAAGCGGATCTCATCAACAAGATTGCCGAGGAGCGCGGCGAAGCTTTTCTTCCGCGGTACGGCGGCAAGATCTCATCGGAATGGATGATCGCCAAAGTGTGGCAGATTCTGAACGAAGCGCCGGAGATCTACGATCGGACGGATCTGTTCCTGGAGGCGACCGATTGGGTCATTTCGCAAATGACCGGAAGGATCGTCCGCAACAGCTGTACCGCAGGGTATAAAGCAATTTGGCACAAGAAAGAAGGCTACCCGGACAAGGCGTTTTTCAAGGCGCTTGATCCGAGGCTCGAATCTCTGACCGAGACCAAGCTGCGCGGGGATGTAATTCCGCTTGGAACGAATGCGGGCGGGCTGACGGAGCCGATGGCGGCAATGATGGGTCTGAAGCCCGGAATTGCTGTCGCTGTGGGTAACGTGGATGCGCATGCGGCGGTTCCGGCCGTAGGCGTGGTCTCCCCGGGCAAGCTCGTGATGGCCATGGGGACATCCATCTGCCATATGCTGCTCGGCACGGAAGAGAAGCAGGTTGAGGGAATGTGCGGCGTCGTGGAAGACGGCATCATCCCGGGACTGTTCGGCTATGAGGCAGGGCAGTCGGCGGTAGGTGATATTTTTGAATGGTATGTCGAGGAAGCGCTTCCGGCTTACGTCAGGGATGCGGCTGCAAGTGAGGGCCTTGGAGTTCATGCGTGGCTGGAGAAGGAAGCGGCGCTTTATCATCCGGGCGAAACCGGACTGCTGGCGCTCGATTGGTGGAACGGGAATCGTTCGGTGCTTGTCGATACAAACCTGACGGGCGTGATACTGGGCATGACGCTGCTGACAAAGCCACAGGAGATTTACCGGGCCTTATTGGAAGCGACTGCTTTCGGTACGCGCAAAATCGTGGATGCCTTTCATTCGAGCGGCGTGAGCGTGGATGCGCTGTATGCATGCGGGGGATTGCCACAGAAGAACAGGCTGCTCATGCAGATTTATGCGGATGTAACAGGCCGCGAGATATTCGTGGCCGACTCGAAGCAGACGCCGGCACTGGGTGCGGCGATCTTTGCAGCCGTAGCGGCAGGCGAAGAAGCAGGTGGATACGACACGGTCATTGCTGCAGCCGAGAAGATGGCGAGGGTGAAGGAAGAGACCTTTAAGCCCATTCCGGAAAACGTTGAAATCTACGAGCGCCTGTATCAGGAATACAATCTGCTGCATGATTATTTCGGACGGGGCGCGAATGACGTGATGAAACGGCTGAAAAGCATGAAAAAGTCGGTTGAATGATTGCCGGTGTCACCTTTGCAAAAGGATAAAACTTAAGGAGGGATCAGCATGACCAAGAGCTTGGAGGAACGGGCTTTGGAACGTGTGATACTGGAAAAGGGAGCGATCGGCCAAGTCGCTTCCTACCTTCAGGACAAAGGTTACCGGAAGATCATCCTCGCGGCCGACGCTCACACGTATGAGGCTTGCGGCAGACTGCTGGAGCACAAGCTGCAGGGAAGCGGCGTTGAAACGGATCTTTGCCTCATTGAACCCGGAACCGCGGGCGATGTCGTCGCAGACGGCGAGTCGATCTTGCAGCTGATGCTTCATGTTCATCCTGAACTTACGGATGCTTTGATAGCTGTCGGCTCAGGAACCATTCATGATATTGTCCGTTTTGCCGGCTATAAAACGGGTAAGCCGTTTATCTCCGTGCCGACGGCTCCGTCTGTGGACGGCTTTACTTCCAAAGGTGCTCCTCTCATTGTCCGCGGCGCCAAGAAGACGTTTCCTGCCTCAGCGCCGACGGCGATTTTTGCCGATCTGGACATCTTAATGCAGGCTCCGCAGCGGCTGGTCGCCGCCGGATTCGGGGATATGCTTGGCAAGTATACGTCGCTCTTTGATTGGAAGTTTTCACACTTGACCGCGGGTGAACCTTATCAGGATCAAGCGGCGGCCATGACCGAGAAGGCGCTGCGCTCCTGCGTAGAGCATGTGGATGAGATCGGTCAGCGGACAGAGGAGGGAATCCGCATACTCATGACCGCCCTGATTGAATCAGGCGTGGCCATGCTGCTGTTCGGTCAGTCCCATCCGGCTTCCGGCGCGGAGCACCATCTTTCGCATTATTGGGAAATGGAGTATTTGCGCCGGGGCAGCCGGGCACTGCTGCACGGAGCCAAGGTTGGGGTCGCCTGCGCGGAAATTTCACGCGTGTATCATGAAGCGGCAGAGCGTGGAATCTATCCGGGAGGGGAGCCTTCAGCTTTACGGCAGTATGGGGCCGAGGTGCGGGAGTGGCTGAAAGAGGTGCCTTCCGAGGCTGAGATTCGTTCCCTGCTGCAGCGCGCGGGCGGGCCAGCAAGCCGGGAGGAGCTCGGAATCGATGCTGAGCTGTTCGAACGAAGCCTGCGGGAAGCCCATCTGGTGCGTGACCGCCATACGCTGCTGCGTGCGTTGAATGAGGCTTGAGAGCAGCCGCAGGGGCGGGTAAATGGCCACATGGGACCGAGCATGACAGCGCATTAAAAAACCTGAAGCATGGAATTCATGCTTCAGGTCCTTAAACTTGCAGCGCGCGGGTTAGCCTTCTTTCACGTCGTACAGTACCCGGGCCAATAAATCCTGGCTGTAATTGCCGAAGTTTTTGCCGAAGATGGTGAGGCCTCTTTTATTTTCAGATTGTTCCGTGACCGCAATCCGGAAGGTAATTTCGCTTTTATAATCCAGATGAATCTGATCCAGGGTAACGTCCGATATGCGGCATCCGTCGATAAAACTGCCCTCGTTATTGATCCGGATCAGCTTCAGCATACCATATTGGTTCAGATGCGGCGGCCACCAATCAGGGTTGAAGGTGCCTCGGGCATCCCCGAAATCACCGGGACTGGTCCAGAAGCCGATCTCGATACCATTGACGTAGAAATAAATATCCGACGGATAGTTGTCGCAAAATCCGGGAGCCTCGGAGCCGAGTTCCATCGAAAACTGAATTTCGCGGAATGCCTGGTTCGGCTTAAGATAGTTGGGAATCCGGTATTCCAGGAACCCTTCCGTCAGCCAAATGATTTCCGCGTCGATCCGCTGGGGATCGGCGAAATAACGGGGATCGTCAAAGTCGCCTACGATGCTGTCCTTGGTCGCCAGGCCGCAGGTAGGGAGTGCCTGATAGTTGCTGTAATGGCCCACCTGGATCTCCACTTCATATAAATTCTTCACGTCTCTGCTGCGCAGGTCCACCATGAGCTTGTCTTTATTGAGGTAACAAATCTTTTGAATACCATGTTTGCCGACGCTTGTGTTGATTTCAATCAGACCGCTTTCTTCCAGCTTTTTAATATGCATTGTGATGGCTCCATTACTGAGGCCCAGCTTGCCAGCAAGGTCATTGAGATTGAGCGCCTGATTTTTGGCAAGCAGCTCCAGAATCTGAATTCTGATTTCGGAGCTTAGTGCTTTAAAAATATCGATACCGCTCATTAAATCTTTAATGTAGATCATATCCGTTAGCCCTCTTCCGACAGGTAATGAGTAACTTTTAAACTTTTGTTTTAGATAAGTATAAACTAATGGCTGTTCGAAAGATAGTATAGAGTCAATATTTGATAAATGGGAATAAAAAATACTCAGAAAAATATGAAATAAAGCGTTTTATTTTAGAATTGTTTTCAATTATCTCCGTATTCTTACTCGAAATCCTCGACAAATCAAGACATTAATCTTTGTTAAGAATATTAATTTCATAAAAACATAAAAAGATTTAAATATTTATATTTACATCCAAATCCCCGTATGTTATTTTATACCTGTAAGCGTATTCATTTAGATTAACATAAAATATTTCTGAATAATCTGAAATAATGTGAGGAGGATACAAACAATGTCATCCGCAGCACCGAAGGCAAGGGTTATCGCAGACAAGTCCTTCAAAATCTCAGAAATTGATAAGCGCATTTATGGATCTTTTATCGAACATTTGGGGCGGGCAGTATACGGAGGGATTTATGAGCCTTCGCATCCGACCGCAGACAGCCTGGGATTCAGGGAAGACGTGAAACAGTTGGTCCGGGAGCTTGGGGTTCCCATTATCCGCTATCCTGGAGGCAATTTTGTGTCAGGCTATAACTGGGAAGACGGGGTAGGTCCCGTCGACCAGCGTCCGAAGCGCTTGGAGCTGGCTTGGCGGACCACAGAGCCGAACGAAGTCGGAACGAATGAGTTCATGCAGTGGGCAAAGGATGCCGGCTCCGAGGTAATGATGGCGGTCAACCTGGGAACCCGGGGTGTGGATGCGGCGAGAAACCTGCTTGAATACTGCAATCATACTTCCGGAAGCTACTACAGCGATCTGCGCCGCAGTCACGGGTACGAACAGCCCCACCGCGTGAAGACCTGGTGCCTCGGCAATGAGATGGACGGTCCATGGCAGATCGGGCAGAAAACACCGGTCGAATACGGCAGGCTCGCTTATGAAACCGCCAAGGCCATGCGTCTGGTGGATCCGGATATCGAGCTAGTATCCTGCGGAAGCTCCAGTACCGGAATGCCGACCTTTCCCGAATGGGAAGCGATCACACTCGATCACACCTACGACGTTGCCGATTACATATCCCTGCACCAATATTACGGCAACCGGGACGGCGATTCGGCGAATTATCTGGCACGGACGATGGACATGGATCACTTTATCAAGACGGTCACCGCGACCTGCGATTACATCAAGGCCAAGAAACGCAGCAAGAAAACGATGTACCTCAGCTTTGATGAATGGAATGTCTGGTACCACTCAAACGAGGCGGACTCGAAAATTGAGCCATGGAGCGTCGGACCCGCGCAGCTGGAGGATATCTACACGTTCGAGGATGCGCTCCTCGTCGGCGGCATGCTGATCACGCTGATCCGCCACGCCGACCGCGTCAAAATGGCCTGCTTGGCCCAGTTGGTCAATGTGATTGCACCGATCATGACAGAAGCTGGGGGGCGTGCCTGGAAGCAAACGATCTTCTATCCGTACCTTCACGCTTCAATATATGGACGCGGTGTCTCACTGCAGCCAATTATCGATTCGCCAAAATATGATGCCCAGGATTACACGGATGTTCCCTATCTGGACAGCGCCATCGTTTTTAACGAAGCGGAGGAAGAACTGACGATCTTTGCACTGAACCGCCACCTGACCGAGGCACTGGATTTCGAATGCGATGTTCGCAGCTTCGCCGGTTATGAGCTGGTTGAGCATATCGTGCTTGCGCACGAGGACTTGAAAGCGGTGAACACCGCCGCGGAGGAAAAGGTCAAACCTCATTCCCAGGGAGGGGCGGAATGCCGGGACGGAATGCTTCATGCCCGCTTATCCAAGGCTTCCTGGAATGTTATACGTTTGAAAAAGGCGAATGCCGACAAATAACGAAGCGAAGCGGGAGGGTCAAGAATGAAGAGAAAATGGTTGGTTATGATGCTGGTGCTCACGATGACGACGCTGCTCTTTGGATGCGGAAGCAAGTCTTCCTCTTCCTCCAAGGGGGAAAGCTCGGTGCTGGATGCCGGGGCGGGGGAAAACGCGACGGAATTATCTTACTGGACATTTGTAGAGCTGCACGGACAGCATTTCGAGAAAATGCTTGAAAAATGGAACGCGGCAAATCCAGACCGCCAGATCAAGCTGAACGTAACCGTGATGCCTTACGACGATATGCACAACAAGCTGTCGATCGCTGTCCAGACCGGCGTAGGCGCTCCGGATATCGCGGACATTGAGCTTGGCAAATTCCCGGATTTCCTTAAAGGGACGCCGCAGCTGGTACCGCTGAATGATGTCATCGATCCCTATCGGGACACCATTGTCAAATCCAGAATCGACCTGTACAGCAAGGATGGGCAAAACTACGGAATTCCGACCCATGTAGGCGCATCAGTTGCGTTTTACAACACGGAGATTCTAAAAGAAGCAGGCGTTGACTACAAAAGCATCGTGACTTGGGAAGATTTCAAACAGGCAGGCATTAAGGTTCACGAGAAAACAGGTAAATATATGGGAACCGCCGATACAAGCGCAACATGGCAAGTTTCCCAGCTGTTGGCGCAGCAAGGTACGGATCTGACCGATGATAACGGCAACCCGATTGTAAACTCCGAAGCGATGGTCAAAGCGCTTAAGCTGTTGAAGGACCTGCAGGATAACGATGTCATCGCCACGATTGCCGGCGGTCAGCCGGATACCGAGGAAGCATACGGAGAATTCAACTCTGGCAATTATGCAACCGCATTTATGCCTTTATGGCAGATGTCCCGTTATACCAACTACATGGCCGATCTTTCCGGGAAAATCGCTATAGCCCCTATCCCCGTCATGGAGAAAGGCATGCCAAGATCCGTAGGCGGTGGCGGTACAGGCACGGTCGTGACGAAAACCGCGAAGGATGTGCAGCTGGCTAAGGACTTCCTGGCTTTTGCCAAACTGTCCCTGGATGCCAACAAGGAAATTTGGAACACGCTCGGCTTCGACCCGGTCAACATGGACGTGTGGGATATGAAAGACGTGACGCATAATCCGGAAAACAAATTCGTGAAATATTTCATCAATAATCCGTTTGACGTGCTGAATGAAATCAAGAACGAAATTAAGCTCATCAAATCCACACCCGCCAGTCCGACGATCAATAACGTGCTCTGCACGGTGACCTTGAACGAAATCTTCGAAGATGGCAAGGACATCAAAAAAGCGCTTGACGATGCCCAGGCGCAAATCGAGCAGGAATTAAAATAAGCCGTTCACGGTGCCAAAACTCGAGAGAGCTGCTCAGCGTAGGAGCAGCTCTCTTTCCAAAGGGGTAGGAGACTATGATCAAAAGGTTTCTCTATTCACAAAAGGTCGCTCCTTATGTGTTTGTATTGCCTTTCATTCTCGTTTTTCTTGTTTTCTGGGTATATCCGCTCGGCAGTTCGCTCAGCATGAGCTTTCAAAAAGTGACGCTTGGCCAGGATGCGCAGTGGATCGGACTGGATAACTATACGAAGCTCATGGGCGACAAGACCTTTTTCAAAGCGGTCGCCAACAGTGCGGTGTACATGGTGCTCACCCTGCTTATTCTGATTCCTTTTCCCATGCTGTTCGCCGTTCTGATCAACAATAAATTCATGTGGGGGCGGGAATTTTTCAAATCCTCCTTCTTTTTCCCGGCACTAACTTCGGTGGTGGTCGCGGGAACGATTTTCCGCCTGATGTTCGGGGAAATGGAAGGATCGATGATCAACAGCATCCTGGGCATTTTCGGCATCGAGCCGATGAAGTTTTTGAAAGGCCAGGTGACCGGCTACATCGCCTTGGTTGCGCTGGCAACCTGGAGATGGACCGGGGTTAATATGCTTTATTTTCTGTCGGGACTGAAAAATATTCCGGATGATTATTATGAAGCCGCTTCGATCGACGGGGCATCGGCATGGCAGAAGTTCACGCGGATCACAATGCCGCTCCTGAAGCCGACAACGATCTATGTCCTGACGATCAGCATCTATGCGGGACTGGCCATGTTTATTGAGAGCATGATGCTCTGGAACGGCAACAACTCGCCCAAAAATATCGGCCTCACCATCGTCGGCTACCTGTACCGGCAGGGCATCGAGAAGAACAACCTGGGTTATGCGGCGGCTGTCGGTATTGTGCTGCTTGCGATTACCATGATCATTAACCTGTCCCAGCTGGCATTCTCCGGCATGTTTAAGAAGGAGGATTAATCCATGAAAAAAGAGCTGATGGCCAAAATCGTCCTTTTCCTATTTTTTGCGGTGGTTTGCCTGCTGATCCTGATTCCGTTTTATGCGGTCACGATCGCATCCTTCAAACCGGGCGGGGACCTGATCCGGTACGGCCTGAATCTGCGGTTTGATCTGTCGGTCATGAGCTTCGATAACTTTGCTTATTTGTTCACCGGAGATCACGCCTACTTCACGTGGTTTTTTAATTCATTGTTCTTGACGGTCGTGCAGGTGGTCCTGACGCTCCTTGTCAGCGCGACGGTTGCTTATGGCTTTTCGGCATACGAGTTTAAGGGGAAGAACATTCTTTTTATATGCGTGCTGCTCATCATGATGGTACCGTTTGAAATTCTGCTGCTGCCACTGTACACGCTCATATTCAATATTGGTTTAATGAACTCGTATTCCGCGATTATTTTGCCAGGGGTCGCGAGCGCCGCCACGATCTTTTTCTTCAGGCAGTATCTTAGCGGCATTCCCAAGGAGATCATCTCGGCGGGCCGGGTGGACGGCGCTTCCGAATACGGCATATATATTCGGCTGATCTTGCCGGTGATGAAGCCGTCGTTTGCGGCCATGGCGATTCTGAACGGAATGAACAGCTGGAACAACTTTCTTTGGCCCTTTATGGTCCTCAGCGACGACAAAAAGTACACGCTGCCCATCGGACTCAAGACGCTGCTTACGCCGTACGGCAATAACTATGACCTTCTCATTGTGGGCTCTTTCTTTTCGATTATTCCGATTTTCATTCTGTTCGTTGCGTTCCAGAAATATTTTATCGACGGCATGACGGCTGGCGCGGTGAAGGGCTAGGCAGATGCAGGAGCACTATTGGGAAATTACCAACCTAGAGAGCGAGGAATAGAAAATGATCAACATGCAGATCGATACGAAGCAGACTAAAGGAACAATCAGCCGGTATATATATGGTCAGTTCGCCGAACACCTTGGCCGGTGCGTCTATGAAGGCATCTGGGTGGGAGAGGATTCGCCCATTCCGAATACGGAAGGCTACCGAAATGACGTACTCGAAGCGCTCCGCAAAATAAACATCCCCGTGCTGCGGTGGCCGGGGGGCTGCTTCGCGGACGAGTACCACTGGATGGACGGCATCGGTCCCCGATCGCGGCGCGCCCGCATGATTAATACCCATTGGGGAGGTGTGGAAGAAAACAATCATTTCGGTACGCATGAATTTTTGCGTCTGTGTGAGCTGCTGGACACGGAGCCGTATATCAGCGGAAATGTGGGCAGCGGCACGGTACGGGAAATGCAGCAGTGGGTCGAATACATGACCTTTGACGGGGAATCCCCGATGGCGGCCATGCGGAAGGAGAACGGACGCGAACAGCCGTGGAAGCTGCCTTTCTTCGGCGTCGGCAACGAAAACTGGGGCTGCGGCGGCAATATGAGACCGGAATATTACGCGGATCTGTACCGGCACTATTCGACCTATGTCCGAAATTATGGCGGCAACCGCGTTTACAAAATCGCCTGTGGACCCAATACCGCAGACTACCACTGGACTGAGGTGCTGATGCGCGAAGCGGCGGGGCTGATGGACGGACTGAGCTTGCATTACTATACGCTCCCGACGGGGAATTGGGCTGGCAATAAAGGCTCCGCAACCGAATTCGGGATCGACGAGTGGTTCTCGACGCTGAAGAATACGCAGTATATGGAGGAACTTATCGTTAAGCACTCCAGAATCATGGATAAATACGATCCCGAAGGCCGGGTCGGACTGATCGTTGATGAATGGGGCGGCTGGTATGATGTCGAGCCGGGCACCAATCCGGGCTTCCTCTACCAGCAAAATACACTCCGTGATGCGCTCATCGCCGGCATTAACCTCAACATTTTCCATAATTACAGCCAACGGGTGAAAATGGCCAACATCGCCCAAGTCGTCAACGTGCTGCAGGCCATGGTGCTGACCGAAGGAGACCGGATGCTGCTGACCCCGACCTACCATGTTTTTGACATGTTTAAGGTACATCAGGATGCCGAACGGCTGGAGGTATCCTTCGAAAGCCCGGATTACAAGCATGGGGCCGAGAAGATTCCGCAGCTAAGCGCGTCGGCATCGGTCGATGCCGTAGGTGTTATTCACCTGTCCGTCTGCAACCTTCACCATGCGGAGACGGCATCCATCCGCTGCTGTTTGAATGGAGCGGAAGGCAAGCAGGTCACGGGTTCCCTGCTGACTCATTCCTCGCTGAACGCCCACAATACGTTCGGCAATCCCGATGAAGTGGCGCCTGTGCCGTTTACGGGTGCCCGGATGGAAGCGGGCGAGCTGGTTCTGAAGCTTCCACCTGCGTCGGTTGTCGTTCTGTCCATTGTTTAGGTGGACACGATGATGCAGCGACAGACCGGTTGCAAAGGCTGCACGGAAACTGTTCATATCACGCCGGACAAACTTCAAACGCTGATAGACATCGCCACCCGCGGCAGAGAAGCGGCGGCGGATGAAGTGTATGCGCAGCGAATGGAACAATGCGGGGACTGTCCGGATTTACAATACGGCACGACCTGTCGTTATTGCGGTTGCCTGGTAGCTGTTAAAGCCCGTTTGCGGGATTCCGCATGCCCGTATCCGGGACATCCCCGCTGGTAGAAAAGCGGGAGCCGATAAACTGACGAATGCGTTCAGCATAATGGATGAGACATAAAGGAGAACAAGCATGGAGATAAATCAGAAGGAATACCATAACCCTATCGTATGGCAGCGAGCCGATCCGTGGGTGTATAAGCACAGCGATAACTACTATTATTTTACGGCATCCGTGCCGGAGTACGACCGGATCGAAATCCGGAGATCTTTGACGCTGCAGGGACTCGGCGAGGCACAGGCAGTCGTGGCATGGCGCAAATATGAGAGCGGGCCGCTCAGCGCGAATATATGGGCTCCGGAGCTTCATTATATAGAAGGAAAATGGTACATCTATTTTGCGGCTGCCCGGACGACCGAAACGAAAGAAGGGCTGTTCGACCACCGCATGTATGTGCTTGAAAACGATTCGGCTAACCCGCTTGAAGGTCATTGGGTGGAGAAAGGCCAGGTCCGGACGAAGTGGGAATCTTTCGCGCTGGATGCGACGACCTTTGAACACCGGGGTGCCCGCTATTATGTGTGGGCCCAGAAGGACCCGGATATCGAAGGCAATTCGAATCTGTACATTTCCCGCATGAGTAATCCATGGACGCTGGCGGGAGAGCAGGCGATGATCTCGACACCGGAATACCCTTGGGAAGTGATCGGGTTTAAGGTGAATGAAGGAGCTGCGGTTCTGAAGCGTGGCGGCCGTATCTTTATCAGCTACTCGGCAAGCGCCACGGATCATCATTACTGCATGGGATTGCTGCAAGCGGATGAGAACGCCGACCTGCTTGATCCGGCCTCCTGGACCAAGTCGGCGGAGCCCGTATTCCAGACCTCGGAGGAGAACGGGCAGTACGGGCCGGGACATAACAGCTTTACCGTGTCGGAGGACGGGGAGGATGTCATCGTGTACCACGCCCGAAACTATAAAGATATTACTGGCGATCCGCTCTATGATCCCAACCGGCACACGAGAGCCCAGACGTTCACTTGGAGCAAGGACGGAATGCCGAATTTCGGCAAGCCGGTCCGGGATGCATCCGACGCTGCGGCCGTGAAAGATTAACCATTCTAATTAGGAAGAAGCTCGCCGTGAAAACGGCGGGCTTTTTTTGGTGCGCAAAAATTATTCCATCATTTCTGATCGGTTTGGGCTTCCGGGGTTTAAAGGGTATTATAGAGAGAAGGAAAGTTATTGGACGAAAAGAGTTGGTCATACTAAGAGATGATGGGGACGATTGCCATTGAAACGTATGGATGAGGAACAAAGGAAAGTCTTTGTCGGCCTTTCGGGCTGGGGAGACCATGACGATATTTATCCCAAGGGGACCAAAGCCGCGGACAAGCTGAAGGTATACGGGGGCCATTTTCCAATCGTGGAGCTCGACAGCTCCTTTTATGCCATACCTTCGCCGGAACGGATGCAGAAATGGTGCGAGCAAACGCCGGAAGACTTCGGCTTTATCGTAAAAGCCTATCAGGGAATGACGGGACATGCCCGCGGAAAAATCCCCTTTCCGGACACGAAAGCGATGTTCAAGGCATTCCGCGAGTCTGCTCAGGCGATGAAAGAAGCGGGTAAGCTGAAGGCCGTGCTGTTCCAGTATCCTCCCTGGTTCGGCTGCGAACGGAAGAACGTCGAAATTTTGCGCCGGACGCGGGAATGGATGGACGGATTTTCGCTGGCGCTCGAATTCCGGCATCGAAGCTGGTTTGACGAAAGCATGGTAGACAAGACGCTTGACTTTATGCGGGAGGAAGGGTGGATCCATTCCATTTGCGATGAACCGCAGGCCGGAGAAGGCTCCATTCCGACCATTCTGAAACCGACCCGGGAGGATTGCACGCTTGTCCGTCTTCACGGCCGGAACGCATCCGGCTGGCATTCCAGCGGTCAGCCCAATTGGCGGGAGGTAAGGTATTTATATCGGTACAATGAACATGAACTTCTGGAATGGAAGCGCAACATCGATAAATTGCTTGAATCGACGCGCAACTGCTGGGTCATTTTCAACAATAATTCAGGCGGCGATGCGGCGGACAATGCTATTCAGCTGATGAATTTGTTGAATTTGGACGTTCCGGAGATGCCGCCGGATCAATTATCGCTTTTTTCGGAGTGACTTGTCAGTATTGCCATATCGGATTTCATGAAAGATGTGGTTTTGTCCTGATTGATCTGTTTTTTAGATCATAACTATATTAAATGGTTATTTCAGGTATGGAGATGTTTTGTTTATAATAGAAATTGAGCCGCTTACATTTTACAGTGACGGCTTCCAAGAATCTTGTTTTCAGATTTCCGTCCAACGCATAGAAGAATGGTCCGGTAGGGTTACTCATTCTATATGACTATTAAAAAATCAAGGCGGAGGTATCACTTTAGCGATGATAACCAATAAGAAAGACACACAAACGCAGGGAGCCTGGGAAAATTACTATGGCCCCAACCTGGGATATGTTCAGGAGCAATACGAACGGTACGTAAAGGATCCGGAGTCTGTGGATGAAACGTTCCGCAAGGTGTTCCAGCTGTGGGGAGCGCCTCCGATGGCGCAAGCGGAGCTGACACCGGTGAACACGGCTTCCGGCAGCGCGGCTTTGGACAGCAATATGCTGAAGAAGGGCGTTGACGCCGGCAAGCTGGTATGGAACATTCGTGCTTACGGCCATTTGGCTGCAGACATCGATCCGCTCGGCATCATACCGAAGCCGGATACGCGCGTACTTGAACCTGAACAATACGGACTCAGCCAGTCCGATTTGTCGGCTTTTCCTGCATCCCTGATCTGGGACGGGGCGCCTGAGAATGTCAGAACCGGTTGGGAAGCCATCCAGAAGCTGCGTCAAACATATACAGGAACAATTGCTTATGAATTTAGCCATGTGCACGACACCGAAGAGCGCGTATGGCTGAATCGTCATGTCGAGAGCGGCATTTTCCCGGCTCCGCTGAGCGAAACGGAAAAAGTAAACCTGCTTGAGCGTCTGATCGAGGTTGAGCAGTTTGAGGAGTTCCTGCATCGTACGTTCGTCGGGCAGAAGCGCTTCTCGATTGAAGGAAACGACGTGCTGGTTCCGATGCTGGATGAACTCGTGCGCAGCATGGCCGACGAAGGCTCGGAGCATATTCTCATGGGGATGGCCCACCGCGGACGTTTGAACGTGTTGGCCCATGTACTCGGCAAGCCTTATGATAAAATCTTCTCCGAATTCCATCATTCGCCGAACAAAAAGCTGTTCCCTTCGGAAGGTTCCATGGGAATCAACTTCGGCTGGACCGGTGACGTTAAATACCATCTGGGCGCCAAGCGCGTCCTGAAAGACGGCAGCGTCGTGCAAACCCGGGTTACGCTCGCGAACAACCCGAGTCACCTTGAGTTCGTCAATCCGGTGGTGGAAGGCTTTGCCCGTGCAGCGCAAGAAGACCGCACGGTGCCTGGTTATCCGAAGCAGGATGTAAACAAGGCGGCAACGGTTCTGATTCACGGGGACTCCGCGTTCCCTGGCGAAGGCATCGTAGCGGAAACGCTGAACTTCAACAAGCTTCCGGGCTTCCAAAACGGCGGCACGATCCACATCATTGCCAACAACAACATCGGCTTCACGACGGAAAGCCGGGATTCCCGTTCCACCCATTATGCCAGTGACCTGGCAAAGGGATATGAAATTCCGATTGTCCATGTGAACGCGGATGATCCTGAAGCATGTATCGCAGCGATCCGGTTGGCATGCGAATACCGCAATAAATTCAAAAAGGACTTCCTGATCGACCTGGTCGGCTACCGCCGCTACGGTCATAATGAGACGGATGATCCGGATACAACGCAGCCGCTCATTTACGATAAAGTGAAGAGCCACCCGCGTGTAGCAAGCATTTATGCGGATGTGCTGAACCAGAAAGGCCTGCTCAGCAAAGAACAGTCCGGTCAGCTGTTGGCGCAAGTGCAAGGCCGCATGAAGGAAGCTTACGAAAAGATCAAGGATCAGGAACAGGAGCCTGCAAGTTCCCATCAGCAGACGCCTGCCGAAGACCGGATCAAGGAGATCAAAACGGGCGTGCCTTTGAATGCGCTCCGCGAGATCAACGCCGATCTGCTCAAGCGTCCGGAAGGCTTCAATGTGTATCCGAAGCTGCAGCGGATTCTGGAGCGCCGCGAAACGGCGCTGAACGAAGGCGAGAAGGTCGATTGGAGTCTGGCGGAAACCCTGGCATTTGCCAGCATCGTTGCCGACGGCAAGCCGATCCGCATTACAGGCCAGGATGCCGAACGCGCAACGTTCGCACACCGCAACCTGGTGCTGCATGACACGAAGAATGGATCGACGTTCTGTCCGATTCATGAGATTCCGCAAGCCAAGGCTTCCTTTGCGATTTATAACAGCCCATTGTCCGAAGCTTCCGTGCTCGGATTCGAATATGGTTACAACGTATACTCCCCGGAAACACTCGTGATCTGGGAAGCGCAATTCGGCGATTTCGCCAACTGTGCACAGGTCATTACCGACCAGTTCATTTCGGCTGGACGTTCGAAGTGGGGACAAAAATCCAGTCTGGTAATGCTCCTTCCTCACGGGTATGAAGGACAGGGACCTGAGCACTCCAGCGCTCGTCTGGAACGTTTTCTACAGCTTGGCGGCGAAGAGAACTTTACCGTCGTCAATCTGACGAGCGCAGCCCAGTATTTCCATTTGCTCCGCCGTCAGGCTGCGTTGACCGAAAGCGAAGACGCACGTCCACTGATCGTGATGTCGCCGAAGAGCCTCATCCGCAACCCGCGCGTGGCTTCCGGCGGTCAGCTGCTCAGCGAAGGGCGTTTCGAACGCGTCCTGGAACAGCCGGGCCTCGGTGACAAGCCTGAGAAAGTGGAACGCCTGATTCTCTGCAGCGGCAAAATCGCTGTCGAGCTTGAGGAAGCGCTGGATAAAGAAGAAGGCTCGAAGGATTGGATGCATATCCTCCGTGTCGAGCAGCTGTATCCGTTCCCTGAGCAGGAGATACGCGAGATCATCGCTCGCTATACGAACTTGAAAGAAATGCTGTGGGTGCAGGAAGAACCGGAAAACATGGGTGCTTGGCGCTACATCGAGCCTCATCTCCGCAAACTGGCACCTCAAGGAACGCCTGTTAACTATAACGGACGTCCGGAACGTTCGAGTACGGCCAGCGGCTTCCAGCAGATCCACAGCTTTGAACAACAGCAAATCGTATCTACGGCATTGAACCAAAAATCTATTAAGCATAACATCGCACTGGGGAGGTAGCAGGCAGTGAGCGAAATTACAGTACCGGCAATGGGTGAATCCATTACAGAAGGAACTATTTATAAGTGGCATGTTAACGAAGGGGATGCAGTTAACCAGGGGGATGTTCTCCTGGAGCTGGAAACGGACAAGGTTAACATTGAAATCAGTGCCGAGGCTTCCGGCGTGATCGAGAAAATCTTGAAAAACGACGGCGACACCGTCCAAATCGGCGAAGTCATCGGCAGAATCTCTGCCGGCGGTGAAGCTGCTGCGGCAAGCGCGCCAGCCAAAACAGAGCCGAAAGCCGAAGAAAAAGCGGCACCGGCGCCTGCTCCGGCTGCGCCAAGTGCACCTGCACCAGCTGAGCCTGGGAAAGAAGGAGAGTCTTATCTTGCGGCTTCTCCTGCAGCCCGCAAGCTGGCTCGCGAGCAAGGCATCGATCTGGAACAAGTGAACCGTGATCCGAAGGGACGCATCTTCCAGGACAACGTGAAGAATCATACGGAAGCACCTGCACCGCGCCCATCGGCACCTGCACCGGCTGCTGCACCGGCCGAAGTGAGCCAGCCAGGCAAACCGGCTGAACGCACGCGCATGTCCCGCCGTCGCGCGACGATCGCGAAACGTCTGGTTGAAGCGCAGCATACCGCTGCGATGCTGACAACCTTCAATGAAGTGGATATGACCGCGATCATGGACGTACGCAAACGCCGCAAGGATGCGTTCAAAGAGAAACACGAGGTGGGTCTCGGCTTCATGTCCTTCTTCACGAAGGCTGTTGTCGGCGCACTGAAGAAGTTCCCTCATCTGAATGCCGAAATCGATGGTGAAGACATCATCGTGAAGAAATACTATGATATCGGTATTGCCGTATCCGCGAAGGAAGGCCTGGTCGTTCCTGTCGTACGTGACGCGGATCGTCTGAGCTTTGCCGACATCGAGAAGGAAATCGCGTCGCTGGCTTCCAAAGCGCGCAGCAACTCTCTCGCCTTGTCTGAGCTTCAGGGAGGCACGTTCACGATTACGAACGGTGGTACCTTCGGCTCGCTGATGTCCACGCCGATCCTGAATGCGCCGCAAGTAGGTATTCTCGGCATGCACAAAATCCAGCTCCGCCCGGTTGCGATTGATGCGGAACGTTCGGAGAACCGTCCGATGATGTACATTGCCTTGTCTTACGACCACCGGATCGTAGACGGCAGCGAAGCTGTCCGCTTCCTCGTAACAGTGAAGGAGCTTCTGGAAGATCCGGAATCCCTCCTGCTTGAAGGCTAATGAAACGATAGTATACGATAGGCCGAACCGTGAATCTTACGGTTCGGCCTTTTTTTGGTTATGAGTAAAACATCCGCATCCGTTGACTTTTCTGAAGGTGTGACTTATGCTATCTATATACCCATGGGGGTATTTATAATCGGTATAGATCTTACAGAACCAGAAAAGGGGAAGCGAATCATGAATTCTTCAACGATATTTTATATGGTGCTGGCACTCTTCGTCGTGTGGATGCTGTACCGCATGTTTGCACCCGTCAAAGGGCTTATACAGCTTCGGGACGAGCCTTTCCGCAAGAAGATGGAGCAGTCCAAGCGCAAGCGGCTGATTGATGTACGGGAGGCTCATGAGTTCAAGGCAGGGCATATACCGGGCGCCGTGAATATTCCGTTATCCCAGATAGGCGGACGCTTGTCCGAGATTTCCAAGGACGGGGATGTGTTCGTATACTGTCAAAGCGGCATGAGAAGCAAGCAGGCTGCTAAAATGCTGCTGAAGAACGGTTTTCCGGAGATCAACAACCTGATGGGCGGCATTTCTTCATGGTCAGGAAAGCGAGTCCGTTAAATCAAGTCCGTATCCGCAGGATCGGCACGATCAATTGCCGGAACCTAAACAGCATCCTGGAGCTCTAATTGGAGCTCCAGGATGCTGTTTTTAGATATCAATACGGTTCCGATTCATAGTAAGTTCTTGTTATTGCCCTGCCGCATTGGCGTTATCGTCCATCGCAGGCTGCATCAGCTGGTCCACAGGGGTGTTGCTATCATGCCAGTTGCCAATGAGGTCATGGATATAGGCGACATCCTTCTCATCCGGATCATAATACCAGATGGAATCCCGCATGGCACCTGTCCCTTTGAGCATATAATTGCTGAACGTAGGCATGCTGCCTTCATAGAACGATTTGGCCAGATCAATGATGAGACTGGAATTCATATTTGTTTTGAAGTTACTGCCGGCGACCTTCATCAGGTCCGGAATTTTCGTAATATTTTTAATCTCGAGCGCTCTGGCCATGACGGCATCGATCAGAACGCGGTGTCTCATGGTCCGGTTAAAATCCGAATCCTCACGGTAGCGCGCATAGCTTAGCGCGTCCTCTCCGTCGTATATCGGCTTGTTCGGCTCGATCCGCAGCTTCTCATGGATCTTCTGCTTGTTCTCAATCACCTTCGTGATGGGCAGATGGACGCCGCCAAGCGTGTCCACGACATCCTTCAAGCCTTGAAAGTTGATGGTGGCATAGTAATCGACGTTATGGCCAACCAGATTTTCGACCGTATCCACACTGCGTTTGATGCCTCCACGTGCATACGCGGCATTGATCTTGCTTTTCTTGTTTTCTTCGGCGATTTCGGTGTATGTATCGCGCGGTATGGAGATGAGCAGAATTTTCCCGTCCTTGGGCCGAACGACGGAATAAATGATCGTATCGGAGCGGCCGGGTTCATTTTTTCGCTCATCCGTTCCGAGCAGAAGAATCGAGAACGGCTCTTCCGCTTTTTCCGGCTTGACGGCTTCGTCCATATTGGCGTTATTCGCATTATTATTCGTATCTTCAATTTCCTGGTACGATTCATCCAGCGTCTTCGCCACGCTCTTTTTCATGAACGCGTCAAAGGCGAACAAAACGACCTGCTTTCTGAAAAGATATCCGGCACCTGCAAGGAGCAGCAGGCAGACGAGCGTGATGAGCAGCCAGGTTTTCCTGCGCTTCTTTGACCGTTGTTTTCTCCTGTTGCGCGGGCGTGTAAGCCTTTGCACTTCTTGGTTCTCCATCTGAATCTCCTGTTCGGATTACGTTGTTTTGGTCCAGCGGATGGACGTGAATTTACAAAATTTTCTTTCACTATTAAACTATTTTATAGTATTCTCTTAAAAAAAATCAACATAAGGGGTCATAGCCTTCATCAAGTTCCGATAGATTTCGCACCCGGACAAGACAAAAGACGACTTTACTGTCGTCTTTTCGAATGAGCCGTATGGGATTATATATAAAGTGGGACGATTTCGGTTCTAGTAGAGGGCAAGGGCTTGCTGTCTGTCGTTCAGACGCTCCAGCTTGCGGATGATTTCCTTTTGCCATTTCAAATCATTCAGCTGCTTTGCGAGATTCAGAAGATCCAAATAATCGTCAACCCGCATTTCTGTGCATTGCGCCGATTTGTTCACCATGCTCGTCGACTCCTTAACCGTTGGTGTAAATTGCTTATCTGAAATGTATTGTATCATAAACTCATTCTCAATGATAATCTTTCTCATTAATTTTTTTTTAAAAAAATGTTGTGGAGGGAATAAGCCTATGATGGATGCACCGCTCAAATGGCTGAATTGGGCCAAACAGATTCAAGGGATTGCCCAGACGGGCTTGGCTTATACCAAGGATGTATATGACAAGGAGCGTTATGAGCAGCTCCGGGCGCTCAGCCTGGAAATTATGGAGCAGTATACGGACGTGGAGAGCGGCAAGCTCGCGAATCTCTTTGCAGGCGAATACGGCTATGCGACGCCCAAAGTGGATATCCGCGGCGTTGTGGTAAAGGATGGCAGGATGCTCATGGTGAGGGAGAAGGAAGAAGGCGAATGGTCACTGCCCGGCGGTTGGGCGGATCTGCTGCTGTCCCCGTCGGAAATCGCGGTGAAGGAAGTAAGGGAAGAATCCGGGTATGAGGTAAAGGCGCTGCGCCTGCTGGCCGTGTTGGACAACCATAAGCATAATCCTCCAGCCCCGTACCATGCGTACAAAATGTTCGTTCACTGCGAAATTACCGGCGGAACGGCGCAGGAGGGTGTCGAGACCAGCGGCGTACAGTTTTTTGGCGAACATGAACTGCCGCAGCTATCCAGGAACCGAAACACGGAGGAGCAGGTGCGGCTGATGTTTGAGCTGCTGCGAAGCCCGGAGCGAATTCCGGTCATGGATTAGAGCCTAGGGTTTGGAAAAGGACTGCTGCCTGCTGGCGGCAGTTTTTTGTTTCGGTCTTTTCTGTATGGGGGTACGCCTATAAGTTGATAGAAATTAACTGTTGGACGGAATCGGGGAGGTTAGGTAGTATGGTAGCAGCATTCTGATCAGGTTAAGTACTGAACCGGAGGTTGTTCATCCATGTTATCTACGTTTATTCATACCTTGTATCAGGTATTTCTGCCCATATCGCTGCCCGTCATCGGCGGGGCGCTTATCAAACGGTTCAAATCCATCGAAACCAAGCCGCTTTCCACGCTGTCGCTGTATCTGCTCAGTCCGGCCCTCATTTTTGAGACGCTGATGCATGCAGATGTTTCCTACGGGGATGTGACGCAAACGGTCATGTTCACCGTCTTGAATATGCTTCTCTTGTGGGGGCTTGCGGCCCTGCTCGGCAAAACGCTGCTCCTGCCCGCAGCCGAACGCGCAGGACTTACGCTCGTCGCTCTGTTCACGAACTGCGTGAACTACGGCTTGCCGCTCGTGCTGCTTGCTTTCGGTCAGGCGGGTCTGGATAAGGCGTCGGTGTACGTCATTTTGCAGATCATCATCGTGAACACGATCGGCGTTTATTTTGCGGCACGCTCTCATTTTTCCATGAAACAGGCCGTGCTCTCGATCTTCAAGCTCCCGTCGGTATACGCGGCCGCGCTTGCAATCCTTCTTCGGACCAGCGGTGTGCTGCTGCCGCCAAGCTTGGAGGAGGGCGTGTCGATGGTCTCGGGAGCCTATTCCTCGGTTGCCCTGTTCATATTGGGGGCGCAGATGGTTAGCGTGAACGCGGGGAGCAGAGGAAGAGCGGTTTATACTGCCGCATCGCAAAAAGCCTTTTATGCCGGGATGGCGCTCCGGCTCGTGCTTTCGCCACTGGCATCCGCGCTTCTGCTGCTGATCATCGGCATTCACGGCACGCTGTTTAACGTGATCCTGATCCTCAGCTCCATGCCGGCCGCGGTCAATGCCGTCATCCTGGCCGAGCAGTTCGATGCCGCACCGAAGATCGTTACCCGCTGCATTTTATGGACGACGCTGGCTTCCTTCCTCGTGCTTCCTCTCCTGATCGGCGTTCTCTCTTAACACGGCTCACGGGGAGCTGACCGTATATTCCGGATTCGTGAAATGGATATGATCTTTGAGCCCCGATGTTTCATAGATCCGGTTGTCATCGGTGATGAAAAAGGCATCGACCCCATGCTGCCGCTCAATGAATTTCATGCCTTCCGCAAGCCCCATGATAAAGACGGCGGTGGACAGCGCGTCGGCATCCGTCGCCGAGTCGGAGACGAGGGTAACGCTTTTCAGCCCGCTTCGGCTTGGGTAGCCTGTCCGCGGATCGAGTATATGATGGTATTTGACGCCATTTTCTATAAAAAAGCGTTCATAGACGCCGGACGAGTCAATCGTTTTGCTCTGAATTTGCACATTGCCAAGCGAAGTGCCGCGGGTCTGATCCGGATCCTGCAGACCGATATTCCAGCTCTGGCCGCCCGGCTTGCTTCCGAGTGCAATAATGCTGCTGCCGCCAAGATTGATGATCGCGCTGTCTACCTGCTGGGAAGTGAGGTAAGCGGCGATGCGGTCGGCAGCATAACCCTTGCCGATTCCTCCGAGATCAAGCGCCATGCCCGGACGGGTCAGCTGAATGGTCCGCTTGTCGGGGTTCAAGACGACATCCTGATAACCGACAAGACTCATGGCCTTGGCAAGCTCGGGCTTGGCAGGCACATGGGCTCCTTCGTTGCCGATATTCCAGAGACTGACCAGGGGGCCAATCGAAGGGTCGTACAGGCCGCCGGTTTGGACGGCGTAATCAAGCGCTTTTGTCACCACGTCGAACGTGTCCTGCGATACGGGAACCGCTGCCCTGCCTGCGGCTTGGTTGACCTGGTAGATCTCACTGCCCTCAAGCGTCCTGCTGAGCTTGCGGTCCATGCGATCCAGCAAGCCCTTGATTTCCGCAAGCTGCCCGGGATTGGCATGTTCTCCGTACAGCTTGACGTTGACGACGGTATCGAAAATAATATAGGTTTCCGATATAGGCTTCACGGGGGCAGCCTCGGCTTTGGGCGGTTTGTGACTTCCCCCTTGTAAAAAAGGGCTGTTCGAGGCTAAGTAAGCCGCGCCGATAACCGCCACGGCTGCCATGGCAAGCCATAACGCAATCCTTTTTCGTTTCATCTTCCATCCCTCCAAAGCAGTGTGTCCGCTGGATCTTTTTCTATGGTTCCATCATATCCGCAGGGTGGGGGAAGACGCTGTGCCATTCCTCATGCGAGGTTATTTAATTTTTCCTGGGGAATCTTATGCGCCAAAAGCCCAAAAGCGTGAATGTTTAGTCTCTGGTCTGTTAGAATAAGGAGAGTGGCGAATTTGGCCAACAGAAACGATGATCATGAAATGTTGAAAGGATGACAGCATGCTGACGATTACGGAATACCAGGTGGAGCATATTAAGGACCCGTTCCGCATATTGACGGGCAAACGATATGAGTTCAAATTGGATGTGGAAGTACCGGAGGATGACGAGCTGTACTCCGAGAACGGGCTGTATGTCCGGGCGATCTACAGTGTGCAGGAGGAAGGCGGAAGCCTTGTGAAATACGACCTGTACGAAAAAACGACGGATCAATATCTGGACTTTGATCTGGAAGACGATGAGGTACAGCAGATCGAGGCATTCTGCCGCGAGCATGCAGGAGAGGCCGAGGAATGAAACGGAGCGTGACGACCGTGCCGTTCGGCTTTGAACCGTCCCCGGAGAAGTACAGAGGCACGCTGATTTATTACGACGCCTTCGAAGATACGACCGATGAGGAGCTGGACAACGCGGCAAAAATGGCGGAAGAGCGCAGTTTCTCGACATTCGTGCTGTACCCGCTGCATGAAGAAACGGCCAAACGGATGCTGAAGTATCCGGTTTCGGCCTATTACAAGCGGGAGCGTGAACTGGAGAACTGGAAAGAGGAGCGGGGCTCAGGAGCCTATATCGAAGGCTTCGAGGCCAAACGGAAGAAATACACGCCGATGGATACGGCCCTGCGCCATTTGACGGATAAATTTCCTGCGCCGCATTTTCTTTACTTGACTCCGGAGATGGCCAATTTATTTGCTTCCTATTCCTCGTTCCCGGAATGGATTACCAAGCTGAGGCTGGTTCTGGCGGCTAAGCCGGAGCATGTGCACCCGCTGCTGGAGAAATACCGGAGCCGCTGGAACATGGCGGGTGAACAGGAAGAAGAAGCGTGAATAACTCTATACCGGAAAGCAGCCGGCAGTTTATATGCCGGCTTTTTGCGCTTCCGGAGCCCTTTTCCCAAACATATACATGCGGTTGCTCATTCCGGCAAAGCCCGTTAAACTTAAAAGGAAGCAATTTTTGAAATAAACGGACTTCAGAGCAATGCTCCACTTGGGGTGATTTCAAATAGATTTCGTTAGGAGTTCTTGAATCGATGAGTGTAGAAATGATGACGCTGGAACGGGCGCAGCAGCTGCTGCAAACCTATTATGGCTATCCGGATTTCCGGGAAGGGCAGAAAAGAATCGTCCTCAGTCTGCTGGAAGGCAACGACACGCTAGGGATTATGCCGACGGGCGGAGGCAAGTCCATCTGCTATCAGATACCGGCCCTGATGCTGCCTGGATTGACGCTGGTCGTCTCGCCCCTGATCTCGCTGATGAAGGATCAGGTGGATGCGCTGACGGCGGCGGGCATCTCCGCAGCGTATATCAACAGCACGCTGACCGGCAAGGAAGTGAACGAGCGGATCCGGGCCGCGAAGCGCGGGGATCTGAAGCTTCTGTATGTGGCGCCGGAGCGGCTAGAAGTGGATTGGTTCAGAGATGAAATGAGCGCGCTCTCCATTTCGTGCGTGGCGGTGGATGAAGCCCACTGCGTGTCCCAGTGGGGGCATGATTTCCGGACAAGCTACCTGTCGGTGGCACCATTCGTGGAAAGTCTGCCGCAGCGGCCGATACTCGCCGCATTTACGGCCACGGCCACGCCTGAGGTTACGGGGGATATGGTTCGCCTGCTCCGGCTGGAGCAGCCGGAAGTGTTCGTCACCGGGCTGAGCCGCGATAATCTGGCGATGTCGGTGCTGCGCGGCGAGAATAAACGCGAGTTCGTGATTAAATACGCCGCGGAACATGCGCAGGAGCCGGGGATCATTTATGCCGCGACGCGCAAGGACGTGGACGACTTGTATGAACGCCTGCGCAGCGCAGGGATTGCGTCCGGACGGTATCATGCGGGCATGAGCGATGAGGAGCGGGCGGCAAGCCAGGAAGCCTTTTTGTACGATGATATCCGGGTGATGGTCGCGACCAATGCGTTCGGCATGGGCATTGATAAATCCAATGTACGCTATGTCATTCACTTCAACATGCCGAAAAACATGGAAGCATATATCCAGGAAGCCGGACGTGCGGGCCGCGACGGCGAGCCCAGCCAGTGCATCCTGCTCTTCGGCGCTCAGGACATCATTACGCAGAAGTTTCTGATCGAACAGAATCCGCAGGATTCGGACCGGAAGGCGAATGATTACCGCAAGCTGCAGCAGATGGTCGATTATTGTTATACGACCAAATGCCTGCGCAGCGCGATGCTGGACTATTTCGGCGAGGAGCATCAGGATCAGCCTTGCGGCATTTGCAGTTCCTGCACCGATGATCGCGAGCAGGTGGACATGACGATCGATGCGCAGAAAATATTTTCCTGCATCCATCGCATGCGCGAGCGTTTTGGCGTGTCAATGGTTGCGGCGGTCCTGAAAGGCTCGCGCAATAAAAAGGTGCTGCAGTACGGCTTTGACGATCTATCGACGTATGGCGCGATGTCGGATCGGACGGAGAAAGAGATTTCGGAAATCATCAACGTCATGGCTTCGGAAGGGTACCTGATGCTATCGGAAGGCCAGTATCCCGTGCTGAAGCTGCAGCCGCTCGCGGCCGAGGTACTCAAAGGGCAGCGCAGCGTCATGCAGCGCATGCCCGCCAAGTCCGCAGAGAGTCCGGCAGGACGTGCCGGCGGCTCGCGGAAGCATGATTATTCGCAATCGGCTGTTAACGAAACGGTATTCGAGCAGCTGCGCTTGATCCGCCGTGAGCTTGCGGGCAAAGAACATGTGCCTTCCTATATTATTTTCAATGACGCGACGCTGCGGGAGATGAGCGTGGTATGCCCGCAGACGGAACATGACATGCTGAATGTAAAAGGTGTCGGCGAAGTGAAATTCCGCAAATACGGCAAACCGTTCCTCGATTTTTTCAAGGATATGGGCGGTGACCGCTTTGAAGGCGATTATGAATAACAGAAGGAACGTGAAACCATGAAAGTCATTTTAACAACCTTGAATGCCAAATTTATCCATACCTCACTCGCCATCCGACTGTTGAAGGCATACAGCGAGCATGAATTCGATATCGAGCTGACGGAATATACCATCAAGGACCCGGTCATGAATATCGTCTCGGATCTGTTTCAGCGCAAGCCGGATGTGATCGGTTTTTCCTGTTACATCTGGAACATCGAAGAGACCCTCCGGGTAATTGATATTGTCAAAAAGGTCATGCCTGAAGTCAAGATCATTCTGGGTGGTCCCGAGGTTTCCTATGATACCGGCTATTGGATGGAACGTGCGCAAAGCGTTGACTTCATCGTGATGGGCGATGGCGAGGAAACGCTGCATCATTTGCTCCAGGTGATTGAAGGCGACCGGAAATATCATTTTGTGTACGGGATCGCCTATCGGAAGGGGGAGGAAGTTGTTATCAATCCACCCCGTCCGAAAAGCGATCTGAACTCCCTTCCGTCGCCGCATCGCTTCAAGGAGGATATTCCGCTCTTAAGCAAACGCATCGTCTATTTCGAGACGAGCCGCGGCTGTCCGTTCCAATGCCAATTCTGTCTTTCCAGCATTGAAAACGGGGTGCGCTATTACGACATCGAACGGGTGAAGGCGGATATTACGTATCTCATCGATAACGGCGCCAAGGTGATCAAATTTCTTGACCGCACCTTTAACATCAACCACACCTATGCGATGGAAATGTTCAAGTTTCTGATCGAGAACAATCGCGGCTGCATTTTCCAGTTTGAGATCACGGCGGATATCATGCGTCCCGAGGTGCTGCAATTTTTGGCCGACAACGCGCCTGCAGGGATTTTCCGTTTTGAGATCGGCGTGCAGTCAACGAATGATCCGACGAATGTGCTGGTGAAGCGCCGGCAGAACTTCGAGAAGCTGTCCCGTACCGTCAACATCATCAAGAACAGCGGGCGCATCGCGCAGCATCTGGACTTGATCGCCGGTCTTCCGGAGGAAGATTATGATACGTTCCGCAAAACCTTTAATGACGTGTTTGCGCTCAGACCGGAGGAGCTGCAGCTTGGATTTTTGAAAATGCTGCGCGGAACGGGACTCAGACTGAACGCGGAAAAATACGATTACACCTATATGGATCAAGCGCCGTATGAAATTCTCGGCAGCCACAAGCTTCCATTTGCGGATATCGTTCGCTTGAAGCGGCTGGAGGACGTGCTGGAGAAATACTGGAACGCGCATCGGCTGGACCATACCCTGAATTACCTGATGAAGCATGAGTTTGAATCGCCGTTCGATTTCTTCCAGGAGTTCGGGGATTATTGGGAGGGGCAGGGCTGGCAAAAAATCGGCCACCAGCTGGAGGATTTGT
Source organism: Paenibacillus chibensis (assembly GCF_004001045.1). GTDB lineage: Bacteria > Bacillota > Bacilli > Paenibacillales > Paenibacillaceae > Paenibacillus_AQ > Paenibacillus_AQ chibensis. The sequence continues at coordinate 224,280 of NZ_BIMK01000003.1, read as the reverse complement.
TCATGCGGCTGTCGGCCTTCCTGTCGTATCGCGGTGTAAAGCGGATGGATGTCGTGCTGGGCCTGATGAAGCTGGACTACTTCCAGAATCATAAGTACAAGCCGCGCAAGATTTGGTGGGATGCACCCATTGACAAGGATGAATGGAGCTCGCTGCTGCGTACGGTCCTGGAACGGCCCGAGGAGGTATCCGGCGGCTTCGCGGATCTACAAATGAGTGAACGCGAGCTGCAGAAGCATGCCGTGCTGGAGGTGCTGCCATTCTCGCTGCAGGACGTCCTGGAAGGCGGCACGGGCGAACCGGCCGGGGAAGACGGACGGATTCAGCAGCTGCTGATGGTGCTGTACCAGCAGGATGAAAGCGAGCAGCCGGTATATTATACCCTGGATTTAGCATCGAAGGACTCGGCTGCCGTGTAGACGACGGACTACCATTTAAATTGAAGCATAAAAAACGCTCTTGGCAGTGGAGGATAGGTCCTCCATGCAGCCAGGAGCGTTTTTGGTATAAAGCGTGAAAAAAATCATCCGCATCTAGATGGTTGATGAGTGAGCTGAAGCCTCAGCCGGTATATGGCGGTCCAGCCAATCCAGGACATCGCGGGTCACTTCATCGCGGTTGGTTTCGTTCAGCATTTCATGGCGGCCTTCCGGGTACAATCGGCATTCCACATCCGTAACGCCCAGGTTGCGATAGATGGACTCGAGCCGGCGGACGCCTTTCCCGTTCTGGCCGACCGGATCCTGCTGGCCGCTGAAGAGGTAGATCGGCTTCTGCTTCGGAATGCCTTTGTATCCGCCAGGTTCTTGGATTTCCTCCAGCAGGGCGAAAAAATCGCGAAAGAAGGAGGTCGTGCAGATTACACCGCAGAAGGGATCCTCAATATATCGGTCCACTTCCTCCGGATCCCGGGACAGCCAATCGAAGCGCGTACGGGAGGGGGAGAAGGCGCGGTTGAAGCCGCCAAAAACAATGGCATTCATCAGCAGGCTGCGATGGCTGTCGCCCTGAACCGAGCGCTGTATCGAGGCCAGGAGCCTGCCGGCCTTCAGCATGCCGCGCGGGCCGTTCGTGCCGGATAGAATAAAGCCGTCATAGCCCTCCGATGAGGTCCTGATGACCTTTTGCACCAGGAAGGAGCCCATGCTATGTCCCATCAGGAATAAGGGAACCCCGGGATGGGCATTTCTCAACAGCCCGCCGAGCTGCACGAGGTCCTGGGCCATCAGCTGGAATCCGTTCTCACCAACATCGCCGAGCTTTTCAATGGAGCCTGCCGTAAGTCCATGACCGCGTTGGTCCGAAGCATAGACGGCATAGCCAGCCTGTGTAAGGGCATGAGCAAAGCGAGCGTAACGTTCGGCGGTTTCGCACATGCCGTGCGATATCTGCAGTACAGCCCTGATGCGGGTATCCGGTTCCGGAAGCCATTTATAGACATGGATTTGCGTTCCATGCGGATCGGTCATCGTAAAGGTATGCTCCTGCAATGCCATTCACTCCTTCAGCGTTCAATCCAGCCATCTGATGTATTCTATGCGCTTCATCCCCTTAGAACGATCGCTTTATTCCGGCAAATATGAACGAAGTACGGTAGCCTGGCCCTCCAGCGTATACGAACCGAGGTTGGCAGGCAGAAGGAAGCACTGCCCCGCTTTGTATTCCATGGATCCGCTATTCCAGCTCATCGTTCCGCTGCCTTCGCAAATGACAAGGATAGTAAAGCTTTCAGACGTTGTGGCGAGATTCCATGCCCCGTCTACGATTCCTTTTTCCACAATAAAGTAAGGGGACTTGGCGAGCTGCAGCCACTGGCCGGCGGCAAGCCCATCCGTCTTCATCGTCGTCGCGCCGGAGCCGTCAAAGGCGGTCACATTCAAGGAATCCTCGATATGCAGCTCACGCGGCTTGCCGTCGAGGCCTGGACGGTCGTAATCGTAAATACGGTAAGTCGTATCCGAGTTTTGCTGGATTTCCGCGACCACGACGCCGGCACACAGGGCGTGGACCGTGCCGGCTGGAATGTAGAAGGTATCACCGGCTTCCACGGATACCTCGCGCAGCGTGTCCATCACGGTTCCGTTTTCCAGTGCTTCTTTCATGCTTTCACGGGTCACGCCGTCCTTCAGGCCGTAAATGATTTTGGCTCCCGGCTTGGCGTCAAGCACATACCACATTTCGGTTTTACCGAGCTCTCCCTTGGGAAGCCCTTCATAGTCGTCCGTCGGGTGTACCTGAACGGACAGATTATCATTGCAGTCCAGCAGCTTGATCAGCAGCGGGAAGCGGCCATTTTTCTCCGAGAACCCCTTGCTGCCGAACCATTCCTTACCGAGCTGCTCGCGGATTTGATCCAGTCCCTGCCCGGCAAGCTCGCCATTAACGACGGTGGTGGTGCCGTTCGGATGATCGGCGATCATCCAGCCTTCGCCAATATATCCCTCCGGAGGGGTGAGACCAAACTGCTCGAGGGCGCGGCCGCCCCAAACGCGTTCCTTGAATTCAGGTTGGAATAACAGTGGATAAGGTTGTGTCATAGCTGCATCTTCCTTTCATAGTCAATAATCTGATGGATGAATCAAACCGCGTATTCTGTATATGTTGAGGTGCACATGATGGATGTGGCACTGCGGTTTACCGTTTTTTCTCAATCGCGATGGCGTAGGGCGCATCGCTGCGCTGAAGCTGCCGGTATACGATACTTTGGCAAATCTCCTGCGGGAGGCTTGAAGCCCAAGCCGTCACAGCCGCAGCTTCCGCTTCTCCGCCGGGATGTCCCGGATAAAGCACGGCTGTGATGATTCCTTTCGGACGAAGCAGCGTAAGTGCCGCTTCAAGTGCCTGAAGGGTGCTGCCGGTCTCCGTAATAATCTGTTTGTCGGCATCCTGCGACGGCAAATAGCCGAGATTGAACATCACGGCGCCCACGCTTCCGTGTTCCTCCGGCGGAAGGCATTCCTTCATCAAGCCATGGCTGGCGAGAAAGAGCGTAACAGGAGCCAGGCTGCCAGCCGGCTCCCGGGAGATGCGCTGCTCGGTAAGCGCCAGCGCCTGCTCCTGAATGTCGAAGCCGTAGACCCGTCCTTTGGCGCCAACCGCTTTGGCTAGAAAGACCGTGTCGGCACCCGTACCTACGGTTGCGTCAATGGCGGCATCCCCCGGCCGGAGACGGCCTTCGATCTCCTTGTGCGCGAAGCTCAGTACCGAAAGAAAGCCCATGTTACGCTTCCCTCCAATACTTGCCTTGCCAGGAATCCCGTGTTCTCAGCTCCGCATCAATGCCATTCAGCACTTCCCACTTCTTAAGGCTCCATGTCGGGCCGATGAGAAGCTTGCGCGGGGCGTCGCCGGTGAGCCGGTGTACAATCATATCCGGCGGCAGCATTTCCAGCGTATCGGCTATCAGCTTGATGTATTCGTCCTGCTCGAGGAAGCGCAGCAGGCCGGCTTCGTATTGCCGCACCATCGGCGTTCCTTTCATCAGATGCAGCAGGTGAATTTTAATGCCCTGAACATCCATGTGCGCGACGGCGCGCCCGGTGTCCAGCATCATTTCATGGGTCTCCTGCGGCAGACCGTAGATGATATGCGCGCATACCCGGATGCCCCGTTTGCGGAGCTTCTCGACCGCATCGACAAAGCACTGGGTATCATGGGCGCGGTTAATCAGTTCGGAGGTCGAGTCGTGAACCGTCTGCAGCCCCATTTCGACCCACAGATAGGTTCTTTCGTTCAGTTCTGCCAAATATTCGATGACATCGTCCGGCAGGCAATCCGGACGGGTCGCAATCGATAAGCCGACAACGCCGGGCTGCTCCAGAATGGTCTCGTAATACTCCCGCAGGACTTCCACCGGAGCATAGGTGTTGGTATAGGCTTGAAAATAGCCGATGTATTTGGCGCTCGGCCATTTCAGATGCTGCTTGTCCCGGATATCGCCAAACTGGGTGACGAGGTCATCGCGCCGTTTGCCGGCAAAGTCGCCCGACCCTCTGGCACTGCAGAAGGTGCAGCCGCCTCTGGCGATCGTGCCGTCGCGGTTTGGACAAGTAAAGCCTGCGTCGAGCATAACTTTAAATACTTTTTCGTTAAACTCGCCGCGCATTTCGTAATTCCAGGTATGAAATCTTTTGTCTCCCCACAAGCGCGGAGATTCAGCCGTTGGTAGGTTCATTCCAAGGTGCTCCTTTGTATAGATCAGCAAGGTTGATAACCGGTAGTGTTTTTACGCTTGCTCTATTGTAGCAAAAAAAATCGGCAAAGGGTATGAAAGGCGAAAGAACGAGTCATTTTGAGCATAAAACGGGCATATGCTTTATTGAAATAACTTACATGAAATGTTATCTTTAAAGTAGCGTCAAACGCTTTCATCTTGGGTAAGAATATAGCAGAATTCATAAAAGCATGACGTTCCGGCTACCATATTATCCGTGAGGTGATAATGATGAATTCTTTAACCGCAGAGGCATCAGGGAAGGGCAAGATCGCTGTGGAATTGACTCCGGAAGAAGCGCTTGCCTTGACGGGCGTTAAATTTAACGGGAATCCGGAGGTTACGGCAGAAGCCCGCCGAAAAATTCGCAAAGCGTTCGAAAAGACATTTGATTTTCAGTATCAAGATAGGTTAGACTAACAACAATGAAATCGTTGGACCCCAATTCCAAATAGATTTGGAAAAGGAATTCTGCGCCCCTCTGTTTGCAGGGAGGCCGGGATTCTTTTTCTTTTATTCGGGGGAAAAGATCGCTTCGAATGCAATTTCTTCTGCTCGCGCTCTTTACATTTGTCCGTATCTTCGGCACAATATTGCAGTAGCCGTCCGCAGCGGGCATGCCTGAAGCGGATGCCGGACAGTTCAGTATGAAAGCGGAGGTATAACATGCGTTTACGCGGCAGAAAAGGAATCCGGGAGAATCTCGAGGAGCAGGAAGGCTTCGTTGTTCTCGATCCCCGGTCGTATAAAGGAAAGTGGCACACGCTTTTTGGCAATGATCATCCGATTTATGTGGAGCTTGGCATGGGCAAGGGACAGTTTATCAGCCAGATGAGCTTCCGGAACCCGGATATTAATTTTATAGGCATCGATATGTATGACGAGCTTCTTCGCCGGGCGAGCGAGAAGGCGCGGTTGGCCTGGTCTGAGCGGAATGTCGAAGTTCCGCCGAATTTGCGCCTTGCTTTGGCCAATGTCGAGTTTTTGGAAGAAGTGTTTGCTGAAGGCGAAATCGAGCGGATTTTTCTGAATTTCAGTGATCCTTGGCCCAAAGCCAAGCATGCGCGCCGCCGTTTGACACATCCTCGTTTTTTGGAGAAATACCGCACTTTGCTGAATGCCAACGGGGAAATTCATTTGAAGACCGACTCACAGACGCTGTTTGAATTCTCGCTAAATGCCTTTGCGGACTACGGTCTGCAGATGACGAACATTTCGCTGAGCCTTCACCGGGAGGGCGCGAATGAGGAGCATGTCATGACCGAATACGAAACGAAGTTTTTCGGACAGGGCGTGAACATTCACCGCTGCGAGGCAATTGTGGGGGATGAGGCGCTGCGGCGTTACCAGGAGCACCGGCTCGACAACTACCGCCTGCAGGAGAAGCCGCAGAAGCCGGAGTCGGCTGCAGAGGACGAAGCGTAATTCAACCAGTAAAGAAATTCATCGCGAACATAAACATGAAAAAGAAGGTGCCTTCCTACGAAGGCACCTTCTTTGATTCCAGCATATCGATGATGCTCTGCGCGCTTTCCAGCGGACGGTAGCGGGCAATGCCTTTCAGCTGCTCTTCCCTGCGCGCGCGGATGGCGTCGAGCTCATGGGTGAGCTTGTTCATCCATTTCACGATGACTTCCAGCGAAGAAATGGGCTCGCCCAAACCCTGTGCCGTGAAATAATGGCAGTTCTCTTCCTCCTGACCCGGGAGGGGATGATGAAAGAGCATGGGAATCCCTTTGGAGAGCCCCTCGGTGCAGGTCATTCCGCCGGGTTTGGTGACCAGCAGATCCGATACCTCCATCAGCTTATCCACTTCAAGCGTAAAGCCGATGAGACGGATGTTGGGATGGTTATAGCGGGGGTCGAGCTCCAGCTTCTTCAGCGCCTTCTCATTGTTTCCGAGACAGAAAAGAAATTGGACATCATCTCTCCATCTTGTCAAAAAGTCGTTGATGACCTCATCGCTCATGATGCCCCAGCCGCCGCCCATGACCATGACGGTAGGCATATCCTTCAGCTGAAATTTCGACAGGATTTCCTCTTTTTCAGGATGCTCCCAAAAGCTGGGGTGGACCGGAATGCCTGTTACCTTGATGCGCGTTGGGGGCACCCCTTGATGAATCATCTTGTTACGCACCTCTTGGGTGGAGACGAGATATCGGTCGACCTCGGGACTGATCCATGTTCCATGGGCGTCGTAATCGGTGATGACCGTGCACAGCAGAATTTTTTCGCCGAGACGCTTCAGGCGGGAAATGACGGCGCTCGGGATCGGATGCGTACATACGACAATATCCGGCCTGAGCTGATTGACGACATTTTTCGTGTGCGTATAAAAGATGCGGTGCAGCGCGAGCGTCGTAAACCGGTTCAGCGACTTGTTATATTGATGGCGGTACATCATGCCGACCAGCCTAGGCTGGGAAAGCACGGTCTTTTTATATGCTGTAATGATTAAAGGCGCAACCTTCGGGTTCAAAAAACTTCCAAGTTCAAGGACTTTCGTCTGAACATTCGGTGAGAGTTTGCGTAGACTGCTTGAGAGTGCGTACGCAGCTCGAGTATGTCCAGCACCGAAGCCTTCAGATAATAACAATACTCTTTTTTTTATCACTCTCAATTCACCTGTTCCTGCATGTTTTTCCTTATACCCAACATAATCGACTTTAGGGCCACAATGCAACTGTTACTGCGGCTACGGATGTGCTGATGATCGCACCCGCGAGAACATCTGAGGGGTAATGAAGGCCCAGATAGATCCGGGAAAACCCTACCAAAAGGCTCAGAGGCAGGAACAGATAGATCCATTCCGGATGCCCCAGGATCAGCGGGATGGCCACAGAAAAGGCGGCCGTCGTATGACCGGACGGAAAAGAATGATCTTTAAGCGGATTGCGGAACGTACGCGTTCCCGGCAATGCCAGATGGGGGCGAAGCCTAGGATACAGCTTTTTGGCGGCAGCGACCGGCACATGGCTTACAGCCAGCGATACGGCAGCCTGCGCGCCGGACTTGCTCCACGAAGGGGAGCCGAAGTACCAGATCAGCACGCTTGCGGCAATCGCGAAGGTGGCGCCGCCCAGGTGGGTTAAATAATAGAGCCAAAAATTAAGAAAACGATTATGGAGACGTCCGTTAATATACTTAAACAGCTTCCTGTCGATCCGCATGAATCCCATGAGCAAACGTCTCATTCCATTCCCCCGATTATGCCTTTCTCAAGGCTGTATTTGTCTTGCGGCGGCTTAAGGAACCTTCCACTTTCAATTAATCATATTTTCTATCGGAGTCTTTTTCAAGGCGAAAGTCCTGTATTCCGGGTAGAAGAGGGGTAATTTTGACTTCACTTTACAGAACCTTTACAATGATTCAAACAGCGACCGTGCGTTTAAAAGATGAGAAAGTATAAAATTCGAAGAAGGGTTTTCTATCTTGCCGGATCGATTCAAGCAAGCCTTCTTTTGAATAAGATGCGTCTATGCGCGTTTTTTAACCGTAAACAAAACCTGGCTTGACCTCAACTTTTCGTGGACTTATCTCGTTTATAAATATGGAATAAGGTTATGATGGGATTCAGAACTGGATTGATGATTAAAAAAAGGGGGGACTAAAGAAATAAAATAACGGTAAATAGCTGAAAATAAGAACTAACGGTCATGAATATAAGCTTGATGTGTGTCAGACGGTCAGGATAACGCTTCTATTCCGCTTTTTAGGAACAGGGGCAGTTATTGAGCTTTTGACAAAAAGCTGAAAACCGTGGAAAATCGATATGTCGTTCGAAGACATACGGAAAAATGAAAAATTCGAATGCCAAGGGTCTAAGGGTCATAGAAAAAAGAACCGTAAAAAAGAATCCGTAATCTACAGAGAGAAAAATCGATTATGAGGGGTAAAAAAGGGGGGTTCTGAGAATCATGATAGACGCCATTTTTATCGCGTTGCAGGTTCTTCTTGCCGCGATCGGTGTATACCAGTTTGTGTTCTCAATATTGGGTCTGTACAGGAAAAAGAAGAAACGGCATTACTCGGCAACAAAATCCTTTGCCGTGCTGGTGGCCGCTCATAACGAGGAGCAGGTCGTAGGCGCGCTGATGGAGAACCTGAAGCAGCTGGACTATCCGAAGGAGCTGTATGACGTTTTCGTCATCTGCGACAACTGTACGGACAATACGGCGAAGATCGTCCGGGAGCACGGCATGAATGCCTGTGTCCGCACGAACAACAATCTTCGCGGCAAAGGCTATGCCATCGAATGGATGCTCAAAGAGCTCTGGGCAATGCCTCGCCAGTATGATGCCGTCGTCATGTTCGACGCGGACAATCTGGCGGATGTCAACTTCCTGAAGGAAATGAACGATGATCTGTGCTCCGGCGCACGCGTTATTCAAGGATACATCGATACCAAGAATCCGGAGGATTCCTGGATCACGGCCGCTTACGGTATTTCGTATTGGTACATCAACCGTTTGTGGCAGCTTTCGCGCCATAACATGAACATGGCCAACTTCCTCGGCGGTACGGGGATGTGTTTTGAAACCAATCTGCTGAAGGAAATCGGCTGGGGAGCGACCAGCCTGGTAGAGGACCTTGAATTTACGATGCGCAGCGTAAAACGCGGCGTGTATCCGAAATTCAATTACGATGCCAAAGTATTCGACGAGAAGCCTTTGACCTTCAAAGCTTCGGCAAGACAGCGCCTGCGCTGGATGCAGGGACACTTTACGGTGGCACGCCGCTACTTCTTCCCGCTGCTCTGGCAGAGCATCAAGGAACGCAGCCTGGTTAAGCTTGACCTAGCTTTATATGGAGCGAACGTATATATCGTGCTTCTGACTTTCCTGATGACTGCGATCATGTGGGTGGACAGTACATTTTTCCAGGGTCCGCATATTGCGAACCTGTACGGATACCTGCCGGTGTGGCTCAGCTTCACAGCTATTGCGGCTAACGTGTTTACGTTCCTTGCAGCCATGTTCCTGGAAAAGGTGACTTACAAGAAGGTGTATCTGTATTTGATCCTCTTCCCGATTTACCTGATTTCCTGGTATCCGATTACGTTCTACGCATTCTTTACGCAGAACAACAAGCAATGGAGCCATACGGAGCATACTCGTGTCGTACGCCTGGAGGAAGTCCAAAGCAAGCAGGGATAATTTTTGGCGCTCAAGGTTGACAGGGGCGAGACTTGCGTGGTAATATACTCAAGTACTTTAATAACAAATGGATTTTCAAGCAGAAGCACCAGCTTCTCACCTGACTGACGAAGGTTGGCGGGTCATGGTCCGATGATTTATGAATGCGAAATTTCATGAAGAATTGATCATAGGGATGCTGGTAGATGACACCGGTATCCCTTTTAATTTTGCTTTTTCTTGAGAATCACCCATAAGAACATGGAGGTGGACGGTTATCAGTAAGGATCATATGATTAATGACGAAATTCGGGCGAAGGAAGTTCGTTTGGTCGGCGCGGAAGGCGAACAGATCGGTATCAAACCGATTCGGGAAGCACTTCAAATGGCGATGGACCTGAATCTTGACTTGGTGAATGTGGCGCCTCAGGCGAAACCACCGGTATGCCGCATCATGGATTACGGCAAGTTCCGCTATGAGCAGCAGAAAAAAGAAAAAGAGGCCCGTAAGAATCAGAAAATCGTTGATATCAAAGAAGTATGGTTCCGAGCTAACATTGAGGAGCATGATTATCAAACCAAGCTTCGCAATGTCGTCAAGTTTTTGAAAGAAGGCGACAAAGTGAAATGCTCCGTCCGTTTCCGCGGACGTGAGATCACTCACGCCAACATTGGCCAAAAGATTTTGGAACGCGTCAAAGCAGAGGTCGCCGAGATTTCCGCAGTTGAACGCCAACCGAAATTGGAAGGCCGCAGCATGATTATGATTCTGGCTCCAAAAGCCCAATAGTCCTGAGGAGGAAGTACAATGCCTAAAATGAAAACACATAGCAGCCTGAAAGGCCGCTTCAAAGTAACTGGTTCCGGTAAAGTAACTCGTTACAAAGCTTACAGAAACCATTTGCTTTCCCACAAATCCAAACGCGCTAAACGCGTGCTCGCTGGTAACCCAGAAATGGCTCCGGGGGATGTAAGACGCTTGAAACAAGGCTTGGCTAACTTGAAATAGTTAACAACACATTTTTGGGAGGTTTATTATTATGGCAAGAGTAAAGGGCGGATTCGTTGTTCGTCGTAGACATAAGAAAGTATTGAAACTTGCAAAAGGTTATTTCGGTTCCAAACACCGCATTTTTAAAACAGCTAACGAACAAGTGATGAAGTCTTTGGTATATGCATACCGTGACCGTCGTCAAACCAAACGTAACCTGCGCAGATTGTGGATCGTTCGTATCAACGCGGCTGCCCGCATGAACGGATTGTCCTACAACAAACTGATGCACGGTTTGAAACTGGCTGGCGTGGACATCAACCGCAAAATGCTGGCTGATCTCGCTGTGAATGACATCAACGCATTCAACTCCATCGCTACTGTTGCAAAAGGTAAAATCAACGCTTAATCTAGCGTTCATTGTATAAGTAAAACCGCCTTAACCGGCGGTTTTTTTTGGAATGAAAACGGGCCTATCGTGATGCGAGCAAAAGTGACATTGATACGCCATGGAAGAGAAGTAGCAGGGCAACCATATCGTAATGGTACGGTAATCTTTTAACGCATTAACGCATTTTGTCACAATATGTGACATTTACGTTACGTAAACTGTATTATTTTACCATTATAAAGCGCTTTCTTTTATTTTTGCTCAAAAAAAATTTCGTTTCGGATATAAATATGCTGGATTTTGACGATACGAGCAGGTATAATCTGAAATGTGAAAAGTCCAACATTTGTACAAGCCTTTTCTTGCGATTAATTGACCATAGATCAATTGCTTGCGGGGCTGGACGAATGAGAGGAAAGAATTCATTCTAGGGGGACAAATTTCAATGAAAAAGATGTTCAAATTATCGCTGATTATGCTGCTCGCGTTTTCAGTCGTGCTTGCTGGCTGCGGTAAAAAGAAAGAAGAGACAGGCGCATCCGGCGGAGATTCTGCGGGAACTGCAAAGTCCGCTGTTAAAGTAGGTCTGGTAACTGACGTGGGCGGGGTTAATGATAAATCCTTTAACCAATCCGCTTGGGAAGCACTTCAAGGCTTGGAAAAAGACAAAGGCATCACAGCTAAATACCTGCAATCGAAATCCAAAGAAGACTATGTAACAAACCTGAACAAATACGTTAAAGACAAATATGACCTGACTTGGGGCATTGGCTTTGACCTCGGAGCGGACATGAAAACCGTTGCAGACCAAAATCCGGATGCACACCTGGCGATCATCGATGCAGTTGTCGACGCTCCTAACGTACGCTCTGTAACGTTTGCAGAGAACGAAGGTGCTTTCCTGGTTGGTGTCGTTGCTGGTAAAATGACGAAAACAGGTAAAGTCGGCTTTGTCGGCGGTTCTGAAATTCCGGTTATCAAACGTTTTGAAGCAGGCTTCAAGGCTGGCGTGAAACAAGCTAACCCTAACGCTGAAATCAAAATCAACTACACTGGCGCATTCGACAAGCCTGACCAAGGTAAAGCGGCTGCAGCTACCATGTACAATGACGGCGTAGACATCATCTTCCACGCTGCTGGCGCTACTGGTACTGGCGTGTTTAACGAAGCGATTTCCCGTAACAAAGCTGGCGGCAGCAAAGTTTGGGTTATCGGCGTAGACAAAGACCAATCCCTGGAATTCGGCGATGACGTTACACTGACTTCCATGGTTAAAGGCGTATCCACAGCGGTTGACAAGGTAACGAAAGAAGTCATCGACGGTACGTTCAAAGGCGGAGCTGAGACATTGGGTCTGAAAGAAGACGGCGTTGGCTTGGCTGATACTTCGAGCAAAAACGTTCCTGCGGACGTGCTTAAAGAAGTGGAAGATTACAAACAAAAAATCATCAGCGGCGAAATCAAAGTTCCTGAAGAATAATCTTCAAGCGCTGATCATCTGAGAATTTAATGTGTTTATTAAACGGCAAGGCTGGTTGATATAACTGGCCTTGTCTTACGTTCTTTAGCAAAAAATATTGAAATAAGGGTGATCTCATGGATGCAGCAACCCCTGTCGTTGAGTTAAAGCAGATAACCAAACGCTTTCCCGGCATCGTTGCCAACGACTCCATCAGCTTGAAGCTGCACAAGGGCGAAATCCATGCACTGCTCGGGGAGAATGGTGCAGGTAAATCAACCTTGATGAACATTGTTTTCGGATTGTATCAACCGGATGAAGGCAGTATTGAAGTGAATGGCAAGCCTGTTATGATTGACAGCCCGAATAAGGCGATTGAGCTCGGCATCGGGATGGTGCATCAGCATTTCAAGCTGGTTCAGCCTTTTACGGTAACAGAAAATATCATCCTGGGCATGGAGCCGAAGAAAATGGGCATTCAGGTAGATTACAAGACTTCGGTTGCCAAGATTAAAAAGCTCTCGGACCAATACGGTCTCAAAGTAAATCCGAATGCCAAGATTCAGGATATTTCCGTCGGCATGCAGCAACGCGTCGAAATTTTGAAGACGCTTTATCGCGGTGCGGATATTCTGATCTTTGACGAGCCGACGGCTGTGCTAACACCGCAGGAAATCAGCGAATTGATGGGGATTATGAAGCGCCTCGTTGAGGAAGGCAAGTCGATCATTCTCATTACCCACAAGCTGAAAGAGATCATGCAGATTTCGGATACGGTGACGATCATCCGCCGGGGCAAGGTGATTGATACCTTGAAAACGGCAGAAACCAATCCGAATGAGCTGGCCGAGAAAATGGTCGGACGCAGCGTGTCCTTCAAAGTGGACAAGAAGCCGGCGACGCCGAAAGAAACGGTGCTTGAGGTTAAAGGACTGACGGCTAAAAATAAGGATGCTATTGCGGTCCTGAATAATCTGAATCTTAAAGTCCGTGCAGGCGAGATCCTGGGCATTGCGGGCGTGGATGGCAACGGACAAAGCGAGCTGATCGAGGCTTTAACCGGCCTTAGACATGTGGATACCGGGATCATTGAGCTGAACGGCAAGGACATTACGAACAAAAGTCCGCGCCAGATCACGGAAAGCGGCGTATCTCATATACCGGAAGATCGTCATAAGCATGGACTCGTCCTTGATTTCTCCATGAGTGAAAATATGGTTTTGGAAACATATTATCAGGCGCCGTACAATCGCGGCGGCTTCTTGAAGAAAGGCGCAATCGACAAGCAGGCGAAACGCCTGATCGAGCATTTTGACGTCAGAACGCCAAGCATTGAGACCAAAGCCCGTTCCCTGTCCGGAGGTAACCAGCAGAAGGCGATTATAGCCCGGGAAATAGATAAAAATCCGGATCTGCTGATCGCGGCCCAGCCGACTCGCGGTTTGGACGTCGGTGCCATCGAGTTCGTCCAAAAGCAGCTGGTAGCGCAGCGGGATCAAGGCAAAGCCGTACTGCTTATTTCCTTTGAGCTGGATGAGATTATTAACGTTTCCGACCGGATTGCCGTTATTTATGAGGGGCAAATCGTCGGGGAAGTGCTTCCGGAGCAAACCAATGACCAGGAGCTCGGTCTCATGATGGCAGGCAGTAAGATTGCGGGAGGGAAGGCATAATGAGCAAAGTATTTAAAATCTTTTCTGTGAACAACCTCCTGGTGCCTGTCGTAGCCATTATTCTCGGCCTCATCGTTGGTGCCATTATTATGCTGATCGGCGGTTATGATCCGCTGCTTGCTTACAGCTCCTTGTTTTCAACCGTTTTTGGCAATCCGTATGATTTCGGGGAAGCGATCCGCGAAATTACGCCGCTGATTATGACGGGTTTGGCGGTTGCCTTTGCATTCCGCGCCGGCTTGTTTAACATTGGTGCGGAAGGTCAATACATTATGGGGATGACGGCAGCTACAGCAGTAGGGATCAAACTGTCCGGTCTTCCGATCGTCGTGCATGCGCTGGTTGCGATTATTGCCGGCGGCCTTGCCGGCGGCATTTGGGCTGGCATTACCGGTTACCTGAAAGCCAAACGCGGCGTGAATGAGGTTATTATCTCGATCATGCTGAACTGGACCGCGCTGTATTTCGGTAACTATATCGTGAGAAATTTCCTGCTCCAGAAGGGGCAGCAAAAATCCGAGGAAATCAAGGATACCGCTTCTATTTCGATCGGCTGGTTGTCCGATGCATTCGATAATGCGCGGATGCACTGGGGGACGGTCATTGCGATATTAGCAGCCGTGTTCTTCTTTATCTACATGTGGAAGAGCAAGCAGGGCTATGAGCTCAGAGCGGTTGGACACAATGCGGATGCTGCGAAATATGCCGGCATGAACGTGAAGAAAAACATCGTCAAAGCGATGTTTATCAGTGGTGTCTTTGCCGGATTGGGCGGAGCTTTCCAGGTTCTGGGCGTGTTCCATTACCAGGCCATCTTTACGGGCTCGCCGGGCGTAGGCTTTGACGGCATCGCGGTGGCGCTGATCGGCATGAACCATCCATTCGGTATTTTGTTGTCCGCATCGCTGTTCGGCGTGCTGACTTACGGCTCCGCAGGCATGAGCTTCGGTGCGGATGTTCCGCCTGAAATTATTCGGATCGTTATCGGTTCGATCATATTCTTCATTGCTGCACAAGGTATTGTGCGCTGGGTTCTCAAACCCTTGTATCTAAAGCGCAAGAAAGAGAAGGTGTTGTAAATGGATTGGATGACAACAATCGGCCAGCTGATTAATACGACGCTTGTATTTTCTACGGCGCTCATCTTTGCTGCCATGGGCGGCATCTTCTCTGAACGTTCCGGTGTCACCAATATTGGTATCGAGGGATTGATGACTTTCGGCGCATTCGCTGCCGGCGTCGCATCCTATTATGCGGAAAATGCCGGCATGGAAGGTGCTTCTCCGTATGTCGGCTTGCTGGCTGCGCTGGTCATGGGGATTATAGCATCGTTGATTCATGCCGTCGCGTCCATCACCTTCAAGGCCGATCAGGTTATCAGTGGTGTCGTCATTAACTTCCTGGCGGCTGGCAGCACGCTTTACATGGTTAAATTGCTGTTCGACGGCGCTGGCGAAACGACGCTTCTGAAGTTTGGTCTGGATAAATGGCCTGTTCCGTTTCTGTCGAAAATACCGATTATCGGAGAAGGGATCTTTAACAACTACCCGACCACGTATCTGGCGATAATTCTGGTGCTGGTATCTTTCTATGTGCTGTACAAAACGTCGTTTGGACTTCGCCTCCGCTCGGTCGGCGAACATCCGAGCGCTGCGGATACGGTGGGGGTCAAGGTGCTTCGCATGCGCTATATCGGCGTTATTTTGAGCGGCGCGCTTGCTGCTCTGGGCGGTGCGACGATCACGCTGACCACGACCAATACGTTCTCGTATAATACGATTTCAGGTCAAGGCTTTATCGCGATCGCGGCGATGATTTTCGGTAAATGGAATCCGCTTGGCGCCTTTGGCGCAGCCGTATTCTTCGGCTTCTCCCAGGCAATTGGAAATTATTTTCAATTGTTCGCCTGGTCCAAGGATATTCCGCAAGAGTTTATCTACATGCTGCCTTATGTGCTCACGGTTATCGTGCTCGTGGCTGCAGTCGGGAAATCTTCGGCACCTGCCGCACTCGGGGAACCGTACGATCCGGGCAAGCGATAAAACGAATACAAGCAAGTCAAAAAAGGCTGCATTCCTTCATAGGGATGCAGCCTTTTTGCGTTGTTGAAGGATAGAGGCGGCGCAACGCTAGGTTAATAACTTGGAGGTACACCGGGCTATGGAACAGGCGCGTTCGATATGTGCGGAATAGACTATCATTGAACACATTTGGAGGAGGGATCTCATGCAACAGACTGTTACCCGTAAACAAGCGCAAAAGCTGATCGGTCAGCATATCGTGGCGGTTAAAAAAGACGGGAATCTCGTCACCGGCAAACTTGTTCGCATATCCGGCAATCGCCTGATTCTTCAGCGCAGCAAAGGGAAAAACGTACAAACCAAGGCGATAATTCCTCTCGTCTTGTTCGATCTTCTGGCCATCGGAACAGCGCCTTATGCAGGTTTCTATGGTGGCGGTTTTGGCGGCGGCTTTGGTTACGGCCCCGGCCCGGTTCCATACGGCGGCGTACCGGGATATGGTCCCGGCGGTTATCCAGGGGGATACCCAGGCGGGTTTGGGTTTTTCTAAGATTCAATAGACCAGAAGTTTCTTCGGAATCCGTATGATTTACAATGTTTTTTCCAGCTCATGGCATTGATTTTGAGTGTGGTACCGCACCATCACATAACCCAGCTTTTGATAAAAAGATAAGCCGCTGGCGTTACCGGCATCTACCATGACTTTGGACCGCTTGCACCCGCGTGACGCCGCAAATTTTTCCGCGTGAAACATCAGCGTATTGCCCCACCTTTTGCGTTGGGATTCGGGTGCGACGGCCAACATATCGATATACAGCAGGTCGCCATGCAGAATGAAATGAACAAATCCGACTGGATGATCTTCAACATTTTGACAGGCAATGAGCGTAATGCCTCGCCCCAGTCGTTTCGGGATATCTTTGCGAACGGCTTCGAGCTGGGTCGCATTCAAATGCGACAGCGGGACAAGCTGGGAATCGATTAATTTAAGAATGAATGCATCATCCTGTTTGGGTCTCCGATACCTGATCATGACGTCTGTCCTCCCTTCAAGATGGGCTTTGCCAAAGGTGAATACATGTCATCATATGAGGGAGGGGCGGCGTCGGTGTGTAGTCAACGGCGTAGACGTTTTTGCCGTTTTGAAAATATGGGTATTGACTTTTAAGTTCGAGGGATCATATAATGTGTCTAAACATTTTAACGAATATATCGTGATCGGCAATGAAGAGGACGAAGTTTAAAGGGCCCTTTTGCTCAGAGAGTGTGAGGAACAGCTGCAACCTCCACCAAAATCCCTTTTATACGAGCTCACCTCGGAGCTGTTTTCCTGAAACGCGTTAAAGCCTATTAGGGAGAATCGTTAGTCCACGTTACGGACGGTGGGTATGGGGAAACGGCTGACTCTTTTACAGCGTTATCCTGATTTCTATACTTGATGAGGCCTGACATCGCGAGATGCATGGCAAAAATGGGTGGTACCACGGAAGCACAACCTTTCGTCCCTCACGCAGAATATTTCTGCGTGGAGGACGGAAGGTTTTTTGTTTTCTTAGCATGTTACATGTATGTAAATTATGAGGAGGAGGATGACTGATGAGCGCGCAAACTCCTGAAGTGCGGTCTACAGAACAACTACGTGAGAAATGGATGAAGCCGGAAGTCATTACCGGCTCGGAAATACTGCTCCGCAGCCTTTTACTGGAAGGCGTCGAGTGTGTTTTCGGATATCCGGGCGGGGCAGTGCTTTATATTTATGATGCGATGTATGGATTTGAGGATTTCAAGCATGTGCTGACTCGTCATGAGCAGGGAGCGATTCATGCGGCGGACGGCTATGCAAGAGCGAGCGGTAAAGTCGGCGTATGTATTGCAACATCGGGACCGGGGGCGACAAACCTGGTCACAGGAATTGCCACAGCTTACATGGATTCCGTTCCTCTGGTTGTCATTACCGGCAACGTGGCTACAACCCTGATCGGAACTGACGCTTTCCAGGAAGCGGATATTACCGGCATCACGATGCCGATTACGAAGCACAGCTACCTGGTCAGAGATGTGAAAGATTTGCCGCGAGTCATCCACGAAGCTTTCCACATTGCTTCGACCGGTCGCAAAGGTCCCGTGTTAATCGACATTCCGAAGGATGTTTCAGCAACATTGACTTTGTTTGAGCCCAGCAGCAACGCGGTAAATCTCCGGGGTTATAACCCTCGGATGGTTCCGAACAAGCTGCAGCTCGACAAACTCGTGCAGGCGATAGAGGAATCAGAGCGTCCGATGATTCTGGCCGGCGGCGGCGTGATTTACTCCGGCGGACATGAAGCCCTTTACGAGTTCGTGAAGAAGACCGAAATTCCGATCACGACAACGCTGCTTGGACTCGGAGCTTTCCCGAGCGGCCATGAGCTTTGGACCGGAATGCCAGGTATGCACGGAACGTATACGTCCAACATGGCGATTCAAAAAGCGGATCTCTTGATCAACATCGGCGCCCGCTTCGACGACCGGGTCACCGGCAACCTGAACGGATTCGCGCCGCATGCCAAAATTGTGCATATCGACATCGACCCGGCCGAAATCGGCAAAAACGTTCCGACAGACATCCCGATCGTCGGCGACGTGAAGACGGTGCTGGAAATGCTGAATCCGGAAGTGAAGCGCGCGGATCGCGCAGACGAATGGAGAGCATGGATCAAGCAATCGAATGCGGAAGTGCCTTTCAGCTATCAGGATTCCGAGACGGTACTGAAGCCGCAATGGGTCATCGAGATGCTGAACGAAACGACGAAGGGCGAAGCGATCGTAACGACCGACGTCGGGCAGCATCAAATGTGGGCGGCACAGTATTACAAATTCAACCAGCCGCGTTCCTGGATCACCTCCGGGGGACTTGGAACGATGGGCTTCGGCCTTCCTTCGGCAATCGGTGCCCAAATGGCTCATCCGGAACGGCTCGTCATCTCGATCAATGGTGACGGCGGCATGCAAATGTGTTCACAGGAGCTTGCCATCTGCGCCATCAATAACATTCCGGTCAAGATTGTCATCATCAACAACCAGGTTCTCGGCATGGTCCGGCAGTGGCAGGAGCTGATTTACGATAACCGCTACAGCCACATCAACCTGGAGGGCAGCCCTGATTTTGTCAAACTGGCGGAAGCCTACGGCGTAAAAGGGCTTCGGGCGACCAACAAGGAAGAAGCCCGCAAAGCTTGGGCCGAAGCGCTGGAAACACCGGGACCTGTCGTTGTCGAGTTCGTGGTAAGCAAGGGTGAAAATGTATACCCGATGGTAACTCAAGGCTCGACCATTGATCAAATGTTGTTGGGAGATGCATAAATATGAGTACGAGACATACCATTGCCGTTCTAGTGAATGATCAGCCAGGTGTTTTGCAAAGAGTATCCGGCCTCTTCGGCCGCCGCGGATTCAATATTGAGAGTATCACCGTCGGACAATCCGAGGAACCGGGACTCTCGCGGATGGTTATCGTGACCATTGGCGACGAGCAGACACTCGAGCAGATCGAGAAGCAGCTGTATAAGCTGATTGATGTTATTAAAGTTATTAACCTCAGCATCAGTCCTATGGTAGGCAGGGAGCTTGCGCTTATCAAGGTCAACGCCGAGCCGGCAGAGCGCCCTGAAATTATGGGCGTGGTCGAAACCTTCCGCGCATCGGTCGTTGATATCGGCAGTCGTAATCTGATGGTGCAGGTGGTGGGAGATACCACCAAAATCGACGCAATGATCGAGCTCCTGAAGCCGTACGGTATCCGAGAGCTTTCCCGTACCGGCGTAACAGCAATGATCCGTGGTAATGTATAAACATGCAGTTTGATGAAATGAACTAAACTACCCGCCTAAGAGCGGGGGTTTGAGGAGATCGATACACGAACTTGATAACCTTCGCATGGGTCTCTTGAAACACCCGCTCTTCATAAGGGTTCTTTTAAAATTAAAGGAGGATTTTAACAATGGCAGTTACGACTTATTATGAACAGGATGCAGATCTTAGCGTATTGAAAGGTAAAACAGTAGCCGTAATCGGTTACGGCAGCCAAGGGCATGCTCAAGCACAAAACCTGCGTGACAGCGGTGTAAAAGTGATTATCGGCCTTCGCGAAGGCAAATCTTTCGATAAAGCGAAAAACGATGGCTTCGAGGTTCTCTCCGTTGCTGAAGCGACAAGCAAAGCAGACATCGTGCAAATTTTGATGCCGGACGAAACGCAAGCTTCTGTATACAAAAACGACATCGAGCCTAACCTGAAAAAAGGCGCGGCATTGATGTTCTCCCACGGCTTTAACATCCATTTCGGACAAATCGTGGCTCCAAAAGACGCAGACGTGCTGCTCGTAGCACCTAAATCTCCTGGACACATGGTTCGTCGTACTTACGTTGAAGGCTTTGGCGTTCCTGGCCTGATCGCGATCGAGCAGGATGCAACTGGACAAGCCAAGCAAATCGGTCTGGCTTATGCCAAAGGCATCGGCTGTACCCGTGCAGGGGTTATTGAAACCTCCTTCCGTGAAGAGACCGAAACCGACTTGTTCGGTGAGCAGGCTGTCCTGTGCGGCGGCGTAACGGCTCTGATCAAAGCCGGCTTTGAAACGTTGACAGAAGCAGGCTACGCTCCTGAAATGGCATACTTCGAATGCCTGCATGAAATGAAGCTGATCGTCGACATGATCTATGAAGGCGGCATGGCTAACATGCGTGATTCCATCTCCAATACGGCCGAGTATGGCGACTATGTCACTGGACCTCGTGTCGTAACGGAAGAAACGAAAAAGGCGATGAAGGAAGTGCTTTCCGACATCCAACAAGGTAAATTCGCTCGCGACTTTATCTTGGAGAACCAATCGAACCGCGCATTCCTGAATGCGACTCGCCGCAACGAAGCCAACCATCCGATTGAAGTCGTGGGTGCGCAGCTCCGCGAAATGATGCATTGGATTAAAAAATAAGAAATAATCATACTTATACGATATTGATCCATTTTGATGCGGCCGTGCATATGCGTGAGCCGCATCAGAAGTTTAATCAGCTGCTTTATGGGGAAGCCCTGCGGAAGCCGGGGAGGACCTGAAGCATGATCTATAAGGGTTTGGATGATGAAGGAGGTGCCTTGGGCTTGCGAAAAATTTATGTATTTGACACAACCTTGCGTGACGGAGAGCAGTCTCCTGGCGTAAACCTGAATACTCGCGAAAAGCTTGAAATCGCTTATCAGCTGGAAAAATTGGGCATAGACCGGATGGAGGCAGGCTTCCCGGCAGCATCGCCAGGAGACCTGGCAGCCGTGAACGCGGTCGCCAAAGCGGTGAAGAACGTTACGGTCATCGGCCTGTCCCGTTCCAGGGAGCAGGATATCGATGCGGTGCGGGAAGCGCTGATCGGCGCGCAGGATCCTTGCATCCATATCTTCCTGGCGACATCGCCGATTCACCGGAAGCATAAGCTGCGGATGGAAAAGCATCAGGTGCTGGAAACGGCCCAGTCTGCTTTGCGTTACGCGAAAAAGTATTTTTCCAAGGTTGAATTTTCCTTGGAGGATGCAGGCCGCACTGAGCTGGACTTCATGGTGGAAATGGTGTCCATGGCCGTCAATGAAGGCGTGAAGGTCGTGAACGTACCGGATACGGTGGGGTATTTGAACCCGGCAGAATACGGGGCGATTTTCAAACACTTGAAGGACAATGTTCCCGATATTGAAAAGGTGCAGCTGAGCGCCCATTGTCATAATGACCTGGGGATGGCAACGGCCAATACGCTGGCAGCGATTCAAAACGGGGCGGACCAAATCGAAGGGACCATTAACGGCATCGGCGAACGCGCAGGGAATACGGCGATCGAAGAGATCGCAATGGCGCTGGAAACCCGTAATGAATTTTTCGGAGCCAAGACTTCGCTGAACCTTTCCGAAATTTCCCGTACGAGCCGCTTGGTGAGCAAGCTGACCGGTATGGTGGTTCCAGGCAACAAAGCGATCGTCGGAGCAAACGCGTTTGCCCATGAATCCGGTATCCATCAGGACGGCATGTTGAAGGAAAAGACGACATACGAGATCATGACTCCCGAGACGATTGGCCTCAAGGAAAGCAAGCTGGTGCTTGGCAAGCATTCCGGTCGCCATGCCTTCCGCGAAAAACTGCTGGATATGGGATATGAGCTGGATGAGCAGCAGCTGAACCAGGCCTTTGCGAGATTCAAAGTGCTTGCGGACAAGAAAAAGGAAGTTTCCGACGACGATATCATGGCTTTGGTGGAAGAGAAGCTGGTGGATACGCCGGAAGTATATCAGCTGGAGACGATTTACGTCACCTACGGAAACCGTTCTGTTCCTGCAGCCAAGGTGCGGATCATCAAGGAACACGAACAGATCCTCGAAGAGGAAGCCGAAGGCAACGGCTCGGTAGATGCTATCTACAACGCTATCGATAAAGCCACAAGCGAGGAAGTTACCTTGTCGGACTACTCGATCAAGTCCGTTTCCCGCGGCAAAGACGCACAAGGCGAGGTGCATGTCGTGCTGACCCAGAACGATGTATCCGCGCAGGGCCGCGGCCTCAGCACGGATATTCTCGAGGCCAGCGCGCGCGCTTACGTGGACGCGCTTAACCAGCTGATCGAAAAGCGTAAAACGTTCAGCAAAAGAGAACGGGCAACCCTGTAAACCGAAAAGCCAATCAAAAAGGCAGGCCGCGATGCGGTCTGCCTTTGCTTATAATATCAGAAAGTATAAACTACAGAGTCATGGCTTTCTGATATTTCAAGACAAACTTCCACTGATGGCGGTCTGTCTTCTGAGAAATTACGTCGATAGACATTTTGCTTATTTATAAGGGCTAGTGCCTGGTGTATTGTCCAATGATTTACCAGGCGTAGGCTTCGGGGGCTTCTCCACCGGGGCCGGGGAATATCTCGTCCAATCTTTTAAGGACGTCTTCTTCCAGCTTGATATCGATCACGCGAAGGGAGCTTTCGAATTGTTCCAGCGTACGCGGGCCGATAATAGGCGCCGTCACGGCCGGATGGGTCAGCAGCCAGGCGAGCGCGACATTGTCCTGCGGTTCGCCGAGCTCATTGCACAGCTCGGCAAAGGCTTCCAGCTGGGCACGATGCTGCTCGATCTTTTTCGGGTTGTTGCCGCTGCGCGTGCCTTCCAGCTTCTTGAGCGCATTGCGGCCAAGCATGCCTCCATCAAGCGGGCTCCAGGGAATGACGCCGAGTCCCATGGCTTTGGCGGCAGGCAGAACCTCAAGCTCCGGCAGACGGCAGTTCAGATTGTACTTATGCTGCTCTGCGACCAGACCGAGGAAATGACGCTTTTGCGCCTCGCCCTGCGCCTGTGCGATTTGCCAGCCGGCGAAGTTGCTGGAGCCGACATACCCTATTTTCCCCTGGGCCACGGCCCGTTCAAAAGCGCCCCACAGCTCGTCCCAAGAGACGCTGCGGTCCACATGGTGCATCTGGTACAGCTCGATATGGTCGGTTTGCAGGCGCTTCAGCGAGCCTTCCAGATGGCGGCGGATCTTGTAGGCGGACAAACCTTCCGTGCCGTTGGGACCGTCTGCTTCGTCATGCATATTTCCGTGCACCTTGGTTGCCAGCACGACCTTCTCGCGTCGGCCTCCACCCTGAGCGAACCAGCGGCCGATAATCGTTTCCGTCAGACCGGAGTTTTGGCCCCAGCCGTAAATGTTAGCGGTGTCAAAAAACTGGACGCCTGCATCCAGGGCCGCATCCATGATCCGGAACGCTTCCTGTTCATCCGTGGCAGGGCCGAAATTCATCGTGCCAAGGCACAAGCGACTGACCTTAAGACCTGATTTACCGAGATAGGTGTATTGCAAAATCGTTCATCTCCTTCAGCCTAATTTTGGATCTCTACGATACCATTGTACCCGCTTCAAAAGGGAATAGGAATGTGAGAATTTACGTTTGGGGGTGAATGGATCACTTCCGGTACAGCTTATAGGAAAATACTATAAAGGTGATAGATTCTATATCTTGGTCAACTGCAGCGAGAATATGATACAACAGTAGATAGATAATTAGATCAGTGAGAGAAGTAACCAGAAGGAGTGACGGATAACATGCCAGAAGTGAAGAAAATTGCCGTGATCAGCGGGGACGGAATCGGACCGGAAGTCGTAGCAGAAGCCGAAAAGGTATTGAAGCGTGCGGAAGAGCTCTTCGGATACTCTTTTGAAACAGAGCATGCTCTCTTTGGCGGGATTGCCATTGACGAGAAGGGGACGCCGCTGCCGGAAGAGACCTTGTCCGTTTGTAAAAATGCCGATGCTGTACTGCTTGGCGCCGTAGGCGGTCCAAAGTGGGATAGCAATCCCAAGGAGCTGCGTCCGGAAACAGGCCTCCTGGGCATTCGCAAAGCGCTTGGATTATTCTCCAACCTGCGTCCGGCTGTTGTATTCGACTGCCTGAAGGATGCTTCGACACTGAAGCCGGAAGTGCTTGAAGGAACGGACCTGATGGTAGTTCGCGAATTGACCGGCGGCATTTACTTCGGAGACAAGTTCAGACGCCAGGGTGAGCATGGCGAAGAGGCCGTTGATACTTGCGTATATAACGTGGCAGAGGTTGAACGGATCGTACGCCAGGCATTCGAAATCGCCCAGAAGCGCCGCAAGAAGCTCGCTTCCGTCGACAAAGCCAACGTCCTGGAAACTTCCCGTTTGTGGCGCGAAGTCGTGATCCGCGTAGCGGCAGACTATCCGGATGTGGAGCTGGAGCATGTGCTCGTCGATAACTGCGCGATGCAGCTGCTGCGCCGTCCGGCAAGCTTCGACGTCATCGTGACCGAGAACATGTTCGGTGACATTCTCAGCGATGAAGCAGCGATGCTGACCGGCTCGATCGGCATGCTGGCATCGGCTTCGATGGGCGAAGGAGCATTCGGCTTGTACGAGCCGGTTCACGGCTCCGCACCGGATATCGCGGGACAAAACTTAGCGAACCCGATCGCTACGATCCTCTCGCTGGCCATGATGCTTCGATTGACCTTCGGTTATGCAGATGCAGCCGATGCGATTGAAGCGGCGGTTGCCCAGGTTCTTAATGAAGGACATCGCACCAGCGACATTGCGGTTGACAAGAGCAAGGCGGTCGGAACCCGTGAAATGGGCGATCTGATCGTTGCGGCTATCCAAAAGTAAAACCGGTTGCTGGTTTGACAATACAAGCGGGCACATCCTCTTATAAAGGGATGGCCCGCTTGTTACATGTTTATCAGAAAAAAACGTGGGCTTAAATCGACAAGAAAAACAGTCTCCGCTTATGCCTATATTTAATAGGAAGCTTTTGTTCACGATTTTGTTTTATTTATAATTATTATAAATAAATAACGGATATAATCTTGACTTTGAAATGGACGAATGATACCATTTTAATTGTAGATTCCACCGGGATCAAATATAGGATGAAATAAGAAAAACTTATGTTTTTCTTTCATATAGAATGGATGATAGATGTATGCTATCAGTCCGTTCTATAGATATCTCAAAGGAGGATTTTTTAACATGGCAGAACGTTTAGTAGGTAAACCAGCTCCTGATTTTACAATGGAAACCGTTTTGGGTAACGGCTCCGATTTTAGTAAAGCAAGCCTGACCGACTACCGCGGTAAATGGCTCGTATTCTTCTTCTATCCATTGGATTTCACATTCGTGTGCCCAACTGAAATTACGGCACTGAGCGAAGCTGCAAGCCAATTTAAAGCTCTTGACGCTGAAATCCTGGGCGTAAGCACGGACTCGATCCACAGCCACAAAGCTTGGATCAACACACCAAGAGATTCCAACGGTCTGGGACAAATCAACTTCCCGCTGGCTTCGGACATCACGAGATCCGTTGCTAAAGACTATGGCGTATACATCGAAGAAGAAGGCGTAGCTCTGCGTGGTCTCTTCATCATCAACCCTGAAGGCGAACTGAAATATCAAGTGGTCAACCACAATGATGTAGGCCGCAGTGTTGAAGAAACGCTCCGCGTGCTGCAAGCTCTGCAATCCGGCGGACTTTGCGCGATGAACTGGAAACCAGGCGACAAAAACCTGCTTGCTTAAGCATTCATATGGACAAGCCCCCTTTGCCGGGAATGAGAATATTCTCTTCTCCGGTAACGGGGGCTTTTTACACCTTGGGGATAAGTAATGAAACAGGTTTAAACAGGGAATATTTCGTTGATATATATCAAGAATACTCAGCAGGAAAATTATCCAGCCGCATTGAATTGAAAAAGGAATTGACATAGAATAAAGCGAATACATTATGAAGAATACGGTGGAATCAAGAGGAGGGTGAACTGGCATGAGTTATTGCTGCGGAGCGAGTATGGTTGGAACCAAGGGAACCTTAAAACATTATCGCACTCAGGTCCACAATGTTCCCCTGCTGTTCTGTCCCGTGTGCCACCGGGTTGAAGTTCATTACAAAGTTGAGAATGAATATGAAATTTTAGCTGAATATGCGCATGGTGACGGAGCCGCGGAGATCGACTTCCAGGACTATGTTGCAGAGGACGACGAGGCCATTTTCGAGAACGTCGTCAACTGCGAAAAGGAGGATCCCAAAGATATCGTACAAAGCCAAATCGATATGGCACTGGACTTGTTGACCATAGCCAAACAGATGAAGGACGAGAAATGGGAGGGCGAATTGAAGAGAAGATTGGCCGTGATGAGCCAGCGGCGATTAAGACTGCA
Organism: Paenibacillus chibensis; assembly: GCF_004001045.1. Classification (GTDB taxonomy): domain Bacteria; phylum Bacillota; class Bacilli; order Paenibacillales; family Paenibacillaceae; genus Paenibacillus_AQ; species Paenibacillus_AQ chibensis. Next base: position 197,665 of record NZ_BIMK01000003.1, on the reverse strand, counting down.
GCATAAGGCTTAGTCCAAGATGCACTTAACCTAAATAGGAATTAAATCCTACTATATTGTTTAATCATCAAGCATCAGTACATGCGCAGGTATGTATTTGATGCTTTTGTTTTACGTAATTTGGCCCGTCTTCCCATGGTGGGAAATCCCGTTATTTCTGGGATGGAATGCGGCAGTACCTTTTTCCTAGGAAATTTAACGGTAATTTTGTTTTTTCGACAATATCTCTGATTGAGTTTTCCAGCCGGCTTGTCTATGATAAAACTATCGTTTCTATTATTTTCCTATACCTTCTCCAGTATAACTATGCAGGGCAAGAGGATGATGCAATTCCGTGTTTATTCTGTACCGCTTGAAAGAATAGGAGATGGGGGAGAGAATGAGTCTTTCATTTTCTTGAAAAGGGGGAGTATCGTGTTGAGCGATATCCAAGAAACGCTTTTACAGTCCCTTGAGGCTTTTCAATCCACGCAGTTGGTGAAGAACAAGTATGAAAATATTTTGGAGCACTTGGATAGCGGAGTGATGCTGTTTGATAGCGAAGGTGTATTAACATTTATTAACGTTCAAATGGCCAGGCTCCTCGAAGTGTCCCGCAAATCGCTTACGGGATGCACTTTATTGCAGATTTTGCACCATCCGCAGCTCAGCCGGTTCAAGAGAAAGAAAATTTTACGGGTATATCGCGAAACCATTTTCCACTGCAAAAAATATCACGAGTTGACGGATGAGTCCGGCAGGCAATGGCTGCTCACGGTAACGTACGGCGATCAGATGGACGGAGATTATTTGTTTAGCGTCAAGGATGTGTCGGACTTTAAGCAGATTGAACAAACGGCCTATCGGAATGATAAGCTCGCTATGCTTGGGAAAATATCCGCTTCTATCGCCCATGAAATCCGCAACCCGCTGACCGCGATCCGGGGTTTCATTCAATTGCTGCGCCCCCATCTGATTAAACTGGGAAAAGACGAATACGCCCGCATTATTCTGATGGAGATTGATAGGGCCAACGATATCATATACGAGTTTCTGAATTCATCCAAGCCTTCGGCACCGCAGACCACCGTTATCCCGGTATCCTCCCTGCTCAAGGAAGTGGTGCTGCTGACCGAAAGTGAGGCGCTGATGAAAGGCTGCCAGGTGATGCTGCATGACGATATCCTCCCGCTGCATATTTCCGTCGACGTGAAGCAAATCAAGCAGGTCATCCTCAATATGGTCAAAAATGCCATGGATGCGATCGACCATTTGAGCGGTGAGAACGGCGGGCTTATCGAAATCCGGACACAGCGCGATAACAAGAACGTACATATCTGCATCTCGGATAACGGCAAAGGGATGGACCATAATACCTTATCCCATTTATTCGATCCTTTTTTTACCACCAAGGAAAGCGGGACAGGCCTGGGTCTGTCTGTAAGCTATCGTATTATTAAAAACCATAAAGGCTATATCGCGGTGAACAGCATGGTGGGCAAAGGAACGGAGTTTGTCATTTCCCTGCCGATCGTCGAGATGATCTAGCGCGTATTTTTGGGCGAAAGAAACGGTCTTTGGAGTTGCTTTGGACAAACGTGGAATAATATATATGATTAGACGTCCGAAAACTTCAAGACAAAGGAAGATCGCCCATGAAAGGACCATCCGGTTCCGAAAATATACAGGTTTCGATCGATTGGAAAGAAGACTTGGATGCGGCACAGTATGATGTCGATGCTTTCATCGTTCTGGTATCACCTCAGGGCACCGAAGAGGGAAGCATGCGCCAGGTATGGAATTCACTGCTGCTTCCGCTGATGGAGAGCCATCTGTTCTCGGCAGCCAAATTTCAGACGTATGCCGTGCCTTTGCCGGGCCGGGGGGAGTATCGCACCGTGATCTTCGTAGGCACCGGAGAACGCCCTCTCTCGTCCGAAGAACTACGAATCGCTTCTGCGCAGGCTGCCAGAGCAGCCCGAAAGATGAGAGCGAAGAGGCTGGCTTGGGAGCTGAGCACTCCGCTGGTCACCTTTACGGTGGAACAGCAAGCTTCGGCTGCCTCTCAGGCGCTGACGGAAGGCATGATTCTCGGCTCCTACCGCCATAAGCAGTACAAGAAAAGCAGCACCTCCTCCTACGAGGGAATTGAGCAGCTGATATTTTTGCGGAAAGGCAAGGTTTCGGCTGCTGAATTGGCGGATTGGGAGAAAGGAATTCTGCATGGCCGGGTTTATGCGGAGTCCGCATGCCTGGCAAGAGACTTGACCAATCTGCCGGGCAATTTTCTGGTGCCGGAGGACTTGGCCAGAGCAGCGCTTGATGTGGCGGAAAGACATGGACTCGAGTCCGCTGTATTGGATGAAAAAGAGCTGGAGCAGCTGGGGATGGGGGGGCTGATCGCGGTCGGACAGGCCAGCGTGCACCCGCCGCGGCTGATCATGATTAAATATCAAGGCCGATCCGATTGGGAAGACGTCATCGGTCTTGTCGGCAAAGGCATTACGTTTGATACGGGCGGCATTTCGCTGAAAAAGCGGCTTGGGATGGAGGAGATGATCAGCGACATGGGCGGCGCCGCCGCTGTCCTGGGCGTTATGAACGCTCTCGGAGCGCTTCGCCCGGCCGTGAATGTCGTGATGGTCATTCCGACGGCGGAAAACATGCCTGGAGGCAATGCCTTTAAGCCGGGCGATATTATCCGGAGTCTCAGCGGGCGGACGATTGAGGTGCTGAACACCGATGCGGAAGGCCGGGTTGTGCTTGCGGACGGGATGACATACGCAAGGCAGCAGGGCGCCGTCAAGCTCATCGATGTTGCGACGCTGACAGGGGCTGTCCTTTCGGCTCTGGGGGATGTGGCGACGGGGGCGGTCACGAACGATGACGTCATGCTCGAGGAGTTCATTATGGCCTCCAAGCGGACCGGAGAGAAGGTCTGGCCCCTACCAGCCTATAAGGAATTCTGGGATATGCTGAAAAGCGATGTGGCTGATCTAAGCAACAGTACCGGCTCCAGGGGGGCGGCGATTACGGCCGGACTCTTTATCGGCACCTTTGCGGAGGGCTTGCCGTGGATTCATCTGGACATCGCAGGAACCGCTTTTCTAAGCAAGGAGCGGGGCGTGAACCCGAAAGGAGCCACCGGCGTGATGGTACGAACCATTACCGAATGGATTCTGTCGCAGCAGGTGATGCTTCATTAAGCATAATAAAAGGGCAGCTCCCGGGATGTAATCACCCGAGGACTGCCCTTTTTGAAGATTATAAAGCTGAACCATTTTATAATCGCAAGGAAAACTTCAGCTAAACGCGGTCTGTCTTCTTTGAAGGTACGTCGATAAACGTTTTTCTTAATAGAGGAAGTTTGTATCCTGTCCGCGTCCCAAATTTATCGGGAACGAAGCGATCTCATTGCCCTATTAGGCGTCTACAAGGCGTTTAAAGACGAGGTTGGGATCTGTCGTCCGCGGCCTTGGCATGATGCAAGGTTGTTCCCGGAAGGGAACAGGCGGACTTGCAGGATTTATTCAGTGCACAGGAAGCGCAGGCGCCTTTTTTGCTTTTTTTTACGTAACGGAACAGCGTCCAGGCTGCATAAGCGAAAATAATGCCGATAATGAGGAAATCAATCATGGAGATGCACCTCGTTTCTATTGATCAGACGGCTTCCTAAGACCATCCCAGCAAGCGTCCGCCCTGATAAATAATGAGTGATATAAGATAAGCGAGAACGACCGCGTAACCAATGGAAAATGCGGTCCAGCGCCAGGAAGAGCTTTCCTTGCGGATAACGCCTACGGTAGCGAGGCAAGGCGTATACAGCAGGACAAACGCCATGAAGCTGAATGCTTGCAGCGGCGTAAAGCTAAGCGCGATCTGCCCCTGCAGTCCCTCCATATTCGGTACATGATAAATGATATTCATGGTCGAAACGACGATTTCTTTGGCCAGAAATCCGGTCAGCAGGGATGAGCCGGACTGCCATGTGCCAAAGCCGAGCGGTGCGAGCAGCGGAGCCATCAGCCCGCCGATCTTGGCTAGAAAGCTGTTGTCCATGTCCACGCCGAAGCCTCCAGGACCGCTATAGGAGAGGAGCCAGATCAGCACGGATCCGCCTAGAATGAGCGTTCCGGCTTTGCGCAGGAAGCCTTTGCCTTTTTCCCAGGTTCCCCGCATCAGGCTGCGTCCCTGAGGCAAACGGTAAGGCGGAAGCTCGACGATGAATACCGAGGCTTCGTTCTTCAGCAGATAAGCCGAGAACACCTTGCAGAGCAGCAGCGCCATTGCGATTCCGAGTACGTACATGGACAGCACGACGAGCGCCTGATGACTCTGGAAGAAAACGCCAGCGAACAGTGCATATACCGGCAGTCTTGCCGAGCAGGACATCAGCGGGATGAGAAGCGTGGTCAGCAGCCGGTCCTTCGGCTGCTCAATGCTGCGAGCGGACATGACGGCAGGAACGTTGCAGCCGAACCCGATAATAAAAGGAATGAAGGCTTTGCCGTTCAGGCCGACCGCTTCCATCAAGCTGTCCATCAGCAGGCTGACGCGCGCCATGTATCCTGAATCTTCAATAAAGGAAATAATAAGAAACAAAATAAAGATTTGCGGAATGAATACGAGCACTCCGCCGACGCCAGCCACGATGCCGTCGACGATCAAGGCATGCGTGAAAGCCGACGCGCCCGCCATGTCCAGCGCGTTGTTGATTCCGCTGCTGATCGGGCCGGATATGAAGCCATCCAGTACATCCGAGAGCGGGTTGCCGATCCAGTCGAACGTCACTTTAAACAGCATAAACAGAAACAAGAGAAAGATCGGAATGCCGAAAATCCGATGCGTCAAAATGGCATCGAGGCGTTCCGTCAAATTATGAGGCTTTTGCGATGAACGATCCATCGCGGCTGTGCACAGCTTATCAATATAACCGTTTCTGACCGTCCGGATCCAATCCGCAAGCGAGGTTTTGTGCCCTGCTTGCTGCAATTCCGTTTCACCGCGCATAACAATTTCTTTCACGGCATTCATATTAAGCGTGGATTCGAGCGCTTGCAGAATCACCGGGTTTTGCGCGAGCAGCTGGAGCGCAACCCAGCGGTGTTGAGGCAGACCGGGTATCGGCGCTAACAGAGCTTCAATCTCTGCGATGGCCGATTCGGCCGTTCCGTAATCCAGCTTAAACTCAGGCATGGCTGCAGTCGGAGCTTCCTTCAGCATGCTCAGGATTTGTGAGCTGCCTTTACCCGTACGGGCAACCAGAGGAATCACGGGAACGCCGAGCAGCTCCTCGAGCTTTAGGGGATCGACATGAATGCCGCGCGATTCGGCGACATCCATCATGTTGAGTCCGAGCATGATCGGCCGCCCGTATTCAAGGAGCTGAATGCTCAAGGCTAAATTCCGTTCCAACTGGGAAGCATCGACGATGTTGATGAGAGCGGAGGGGGATTCCTCCATTAAATACTGAGCGGCGACGCTCTCATCTCTGGAAAGGGGGTGCAGGGAGTAAATCCCCGGCAGGTCGACCAGCTGGCCGCCCCCATTTTTCAGGTCTCCAACTTTTTTCTCCACGGTAACACCGGCCCAGTTGCCTACATATTCATAGGAAGTGGTCAGGGTGTTGAATAGTGAGGTTTTGCCGGTATTCGGATTGCCGACGAGAGCGAAGGAGCTCAACAGACCGACACCTCAATTTCCTTGGCTTCTTTCAACCGTATTCCCACCAGCTGGCCGTTGCATTCCAGGGTAACGGGACCACCGAAGGGTCCGCGCTGCTTCATGGAGACGATGGAGCCTTCATGTACGCCAAGATCATACAGACGGCGGCGCAGAATCGGATTCATTTTATGAATTGCATATATGGAGCCGGCAGTGCCGGGCTGCAGATGGATCAGCGTTGTTGGCTGGTTCATGGTAATTCCTCCGTAAGAGAGTGATAATCACTCTCAATATGTTCACTATGTAATATAGCATGCGAAATGGGCTGCTACAATATCGATCCTTTTTCCAATATGTATAAATTTTGAACGGTCAAGGAGCTGGCGAATAAAAAATCCGATTCTTCTTTACTTTAGCACTGTGAATCAAGTATGATGATATAATAAATTTCAACTCTATAAATTGAACGGAAGGAACAAGAAGCTTTCTTGCTGGACAACAAGCCAAGGGCGCGCAAGAGGCAAATTTCGTTCATTTTATAACTCGGAAGGAGAAGTTTCTGTTGAAGACAAATCCCTGCAAGATCGTGGATTGTACAATTCGTGACGGTGGACTGGTGAACAATTGGGATTTCAGCGTTGAATTTGTACAAAGCTTATATGCCGGGCTGAATGAGGCTGGCGTTGATTATATGGAAATTGGCTACAAAAACTCTCCTAAGCTTCTCAAAGGTGCCGATCAGGCAGGTCCATGGCGTTTTCTGAACGATGATTTCCTGCGAGAAGTCATTCCGCAGAAAGGGAAAACCAAGCTATCGGCCTTGGTGGATATCGGACGCGTGGACGTGGATGATATTTTGCCTCGTACGGAGAGCATGCTCGATCTGATCCGCGTTGCCTGCTACATTAAAGATGTGGATAAGGCATTGGAATTGATTGGGGTATTCCATGACTGTGGCTACGAAACGACGCTGAATATTATGGCTTTGTCGAACGTAATGGAAAATGAGCTGGTTGAAGCTTTTGAAATGATCAAGGACAGCGTGGTCGATGTGGTATATATCGTCGATTCCTATGGCAGCCTGGATCACAAAGACGTGGCGTACCTGGTAGAGAAGTTCAAGACCCATCTGCCTAACAAGCGCTTAGGCGTACATACGCACAACAACATGCAGCTGGCGTTCTCCAATACGCTGATCGCAGCGGAACATGGCGTAGAGCTTCTCGATGCCTCCGTGTACGGCATGGGACGCGCGGCAGGCAACTGTCCAACCGAACTGCTGGTCACGCATCTGAAAAATACCCATTATAGTCTGCGTCCGGTACTGGATATTATTGAACGCTACATGATCCCGCTCCGCGAAAAGGAAGAATGGGGATACCTCATTCCCTACATGATTACAGGCACGCTCGGAGAACACCCGCGTTCGGCCATGGCACAGCGCGCTTCCAAGGATAAAGATAAATATGTCGAATTTTATGACAAGCTTACGACGCCTGAAGTTAACTTCGACACGAAGTAACAGGTCTGAATAACACGAAAAAAGCTTGGCCGCATGAGTTTGCGGTCAAGCTTTTTTAGCATTGCGGCGTCATTACTTGATACGGACATATTCCCGTTCGCCGGTTTCCTTATTATAGTAAACCTGATACGTGAAGCCGTCACGGGGGTCAACAAATATTTCGGGCGTCGGAGCAAATTGACCGTACAGTAAGTCCTTCTGCATGGCATCCTCGTCTTTTCGCCGATACCTGCGGTCAAAATAGCGCCAGCTGAGCCAAAGCAGCAGCAGAAACACAACAATTTGAATACCGTAAATCCCGATAATCGATATCATCGCTCCCATGTGAATGTTCATGTTACCCGACGCGTTTTGTTTTGACTACGGTTCCGTATGCGACGATTTCGCTCATGTTGTTGCCGATATCCCCGCTGTCAAAGCGCATCATGACGATGGCATCCCCGCCCATGGCGTGCGCGTTTTGTACCATGCGGTCCATCGCTTGTCTGCGGGCATCCTCGATCATTTGGGTGTACTGCTTGACTTCACCGCCTACAAGCCCCTTTAACGAAGCCATAATATCGCCGCCGATTCCCCGTGCACGGACGACGACGCCAAATGTGGTGCCAAGCACTTCGACAACCTCATGGTTATGTATGTTTTCCGTCGTTACAACGATCATTCTTGCTCACTCCTTCAGTTGTGATACTTTATTTTACGGCTGAAATGGAAAAAGGATTCAAATATTTATTCATTTTCGCGCTTTCGAAGGGTGACGGAGCCCGGAAAATTATTGTCTGATCCTAGCAGGAAAAGAAGGATAAACGTGGAATTATTTAGCATGAAACCATCTTCATTAATTTAGGATAACCCGGGGGTCAGATGGCTTTATGCGTACAAGAGTAGAGGAGAAACGAACGATCAAAGCAGCCCTATGGGGAATAATGTTGTTTGCTGCAGTTCAACTGGCAGAATCGGTTTTTGATTTTCAGGTTATGGATAAAGATGCATTTAGGACGGTATTTATTCTTTTGAGCAGCTGCTGCGCGGCAGCGAGCTTCGCCATCTTTTCTCAAGGCTGGCTGTTATTCTCGCATAAGCTGTCCCGTTACCGTTTATACACGGCTGCTTTGTTTTTATGCGTCGCGGTCGTGGACCTCTTGCAGTCCTTAAGCCTGGTTGGGGTTTCTTTTTTTGGATATGCCCTGTCCGAAAATGACGCGATGTGGCTGCTTGTCCTATCCAAACTGTTTTTTTCTGTCGGGATTCTGTGGATCTACAGCTTGAAGGATTCCATGGTTTCGCTCGCGCATAAAAGTGTCGTTCTTACGACGTCCTGCTTGCTTATGCTCCTGTCCGCCACAGCCTTTGCCGTCTGGCAGCACGCGCTGCCTTTGCTTGCAAACCATGGCGAGATCAATTTTCTTATGAAGGTTTTGGGGTTGGGCATCCTGGCGGCATGCTTAGGCGGCATGGCTTCCATTGTGTACCGTGGGAGAAAAGAACGAGCCCCATCCCAGCTGATTATCATCCGTGCACTCATCTATGTGGCAATCGGGCAGGGTCTGATCATCAGTGCTAACCATACATACGATATCAATTATTTACTTGGCATCCTTTGCGGCAGCTTGTCTTATTACCTGATGCTAAAAGGCGTGTATAGACTCACGATTGAAGATCCGTTCCGGGAGCAGCAGCGTATTGAAGCGAAAATGAATTACTTGGCTTTTCATGACGACTTAACGGGACTGCCCAACAAGCGCCGTCTAACCCAGCGTCTGGACAAGCTGATGCAGGGCCGGGGGCAGACGCAGACCGGCATCGTAGTGTTTAACGTCAACCGCTTCAAAACGATTAACGATTCATTGGGCCATCAGGCAGGGGACCGGCTGCTGCAGCTCGTGGGCGACAGGCTCAAGCGAAACCTGCTTCCCAAGGAAGAAGTATTCAGCATGGGGGGGGACGAGTTTGCCCTCATCATGCCTTCGCTTGTCAGCGTGGAATCGGCTATGGGCAGGATCAGGGAACTGCTGGAGCTGTTCGAAAAGCCCGTGACGATTGACGATTACGATTATCACATTTCGCTTTGCGCCGGGATGGCCGTATATCCTGAAGACGGAGACACGGCGGAGCAGCTGATTCAGCATGCGGATACCGCGGTCCATCATGCCAAGGAGTTCGGGATTGACGTTCGGCATTTCGTGCCTTCGATGCAGCGGAAAGCCAAGGAAAGATTGAAGCTGGAGAACGATCTGCGCAAGGCATTGGAACGCAGCGAATTTTACCTGGAATATCAGCCGCTGGTTCATTTGGAGACGACGGAAATCGTCGGAATGGAGGCGCTTTTGCGGTGGAAGCATCCCAAACGAGGCAACGTGCCGCCGCAGGAATTCATACCGCTCGCGGAGGAGAACGGCTTGATCGTTCCGCTCGGGGAGTGGGTGCTCAGGACCGCTTGTCAGCAAAATAAGCGTTGGCAGGAGGCCGGGTACAAGCCGATCTGCGTGTCCATCAATTTGTCGATGCGTCAGTTCCTGCAGCCGCAGCTGGCAGACCAAATCGGCCAAATCCTGAGCGAAATCGGGCTTGATCCGAAGTATGTGGAGCTTGAAATCACGGAAAGCATGACGTTTGACAAGGAGACCGCCTTCGAACAGCTGCGCAGACTCAAAGAATTGGGCGTGTTTATTAGTATCGATGATTTCGGCACAGGCTACAGCTCGCTTCACTATCTGAAAAATATGCCGATTGACAGATTGAAGATTGACCGCTCTTTTGTGCATGAGGTCATGAGCGATCATAATGATGCGGCCATCGTATCGACGATTACGTCGATGGCGCATCATCTGCAGCTTAAAGTGACGGCCGAAGGCGTGGAAAACGAGGAACAGCTGCTTTTTCTGAGGGAGCAGCGCTGCCATGAAGGGCAAGGGTATTATTTTAGCAAGCCGATTCTGCCGGAGGTTTTCGAAAAAACCTTCCTGCTGCAGTGAAGTAGGATTCCCTATAAACAAGCAAAAAAAAGAGTTGCATATCCCGCTTACTCATGATATATTATTTCTTGTCTTCACTAACTTGAAGATATGAGTAACGGGACGTAGCTCAGCTTGGTAGAGCACCTGGTTTGGGACCAGGGGGTCGCATGTTCAAATCGTGTCGTCCCGATTCTTTTATTGCGGGTGTAGTTCAATGGTAGAACTCCAGCCTTCCAAGCTGGTAGCGTGGGTTCGATTCCCATCACCCGCTCCATACATAACACGTAAACGCCGCAAGGCGTTTTTTTTGTGGGGAGCGGATTGTGGGAAGAGAACCCACGCGCGTGGGTGCGACCGTCCGAGCCATCATCCAGGAATGCCAGACCGAGGACGCGCGTCAACATTTCCGCTATAGCGAGCCGGAGGCTCGCCTTTTAATCAAAATGTTGAGTATTCCCATCACCCGCTCCATACATAACACGTAAAAGCCGCAAGGCGTTTTTTTTTGTTGGGAGCGGATTGCGGGGAGAGAACCCACGCGCGTGGGTGCGACCGTCCGAGCCATCATCAGAGGAATGCCAGACCGAGGACGAGCGTCAACAATTGTTAGTTTATATACTTCCCATAATCGGGCACGGCAATCTGATCAAATTCGTTCACGAGTTTTCTTAGGCTCGTTGCTAACCCTTCGCCTGACATGGGCACGCCATGCCCGGTAATGGCAACGGTAGGTTTTAACGCCTCTAGTTTCATAACCGATTCTTTGGCAGCAGCCCAATCTGTTGTTAGATAGCGGGGAGGACCACTGATTTCCTGTTCCTGTGTGAATACTTTATATAAATACTCCTGTTTCACAGTAACAAAAGCATCTCCTGCGATTAAAGCCCGATCCTTTTCCCGAAATAGCGAAATATGACCGGGAGCATGTCCAGGTGTGTGAATCCACTTAAAATCTGGCATATGGGGAACCGTTCCATCGGAAGGCAGTGGGTGAATGTTATTCCCTAAAAATATCGGCTCATTGGGGAAGAAACGTGACATTTTCGCTACCATACCACCCTCAACGGTGGGATCGGGTTCCGGGTAGCTCATTTTACCTGTCAGAAAAGGCAACTCTAATTCATGCGCATAGACCGGAACCTTCCAATGCTCGATCAATTCAATTAATCCCCCGACATGATCAAAATGTCCATGGGTTAAGACGATTGCTTTCGGTCGGCTGTTTGCGCCAAACCGTTCCTCGGTGACAGAAATAATTTCATCGGCAGATTTAGGCATTCCGGCATCCACCAGGACAAAATCATTTGTTTCCGGATTCCCCACTAAACAGAAATTGACGATTTGGACCGTATAACAATACAGATCCGGTAACACTTCAATTCCATGGCCGCTTTCGATGGATGTCGCAGGTATAAATTTGTAATCACTTCCGTAACTCATTTCCTGATCCATGGATGATCTCTCCTCTAAAAAATGATGGGTTAGTTGTCTCGGTTATTATTATGTCCCATATGTTTCGTTTCTTATGGAGAGGATGCTGAACAACGTTCATTAATGCATTAATGGCCGCTCCTCGGTGCAAACTGGTCTAGATACTACCATTCAGGAGGCTATGCGACATGTATTTTTATAAAGAGGATTTGATCAATCTGATCGTACCGGACAAGCCCGATCCGGAGGCGGCCAAGGTCATTCAGGAGACGTTGGGCGGACGGTTCGGCGAAATGCGCACCATGATGCAGTTCTTCTTCCAAAGCAGCAATTTTCGCGGGAACGCTACCCCGTTTCGCGATTTGATCCGCGGCGTTTTCCTGGAGGAAATCAGCCACGTGGAATTGGTTCAGCACACCATCAATCAGCTTCTGACGGGTTCGGGTGCCGAAGGGGCGGGAAATGCCGGTACGGACGGCGCTCCGTTAGACGAAGCCATCAAGCATGCGAATCCTCATCATTTCATTATGGGCGCGCAGAGCTCACTGCCGGTGGATGCCGCGGGCAACCCATGGAACGGAAATTACGTGTACGACCATGGCAATCTGATCAGCAATCTGCTGGATAACCTGGTGCTGGAGTCAACGGGGGTGCTTCAAAAGTCGAGAATCTACGAAATGAGTACCAATAAAACGTTCCGTGAAACGCTGGCCTTTTTGATTGTGCGGGACAATGCTCATCAAAACGCCTTCGCAAAAGCGCTGGAAACGTTAGGTGTGGATTGGGGCAAGCTGTTCCCGGTGCCTAATTATGATATAAACAAATATCCGGAATGCCAAAAATACGTGGATATGGGATTTCACAATGCCCAGTTTAACTTCAGGCTGGATGATACCCGGATCGGGGAAATTTTTAAAGGCCAGACACCAAGCCGAAATGGGGGCGAACTCCATGTCGTTCAGCCACCGGAGGGATTCCCGGTACCAACCATGCCCGAGCTCGCCAATGAGCACAGCCCTGGTCTGTACGATATGAATCATTAATTCTTGCGATATTGACAGGCTCTCTACCACATAGGCAAATAAACTTTCATTGACGATGTAAAGTCACATGAAGGTGCAAGCTTGAATCTGCGCTGTTTGTAGAACAGGTAATCCCAATCGGCCCAGTCCTCCGGTAAGTTGATCTTGCCGGAGGTTTTTTATGGCCAAAATTCGCAAAAAACAAGGCCGGCGGATTACCCGATCCACCGGCCTTTGCATGCTTATACCATCACGCGGGTATGCCCGAGAAAATGCATCGCTGCCGAGAAGCCGGCACCGATCATCGCTGCGCGGCTTCCAAGCGTGGAGAACGCGATTTCGAGCTGCTGCTTGTGGTAAGGCAGCGTCCGCTTGGCAACCATCTGCTGCATGGATGGCTCAAGCCATTCCCTGGCTTCGGAGAGCGGACCTCCGATCACGATCAGCTCAGGGTTGAAGCTGTTAATCAGGTTCGTAAGACCGATCCCGAGATAGGCGCCGATCTCGGAAAATTGCCGCTCAGCGGCGGCATCACCCCGAGCGGCAAAGCCGATAAGATCCGGGGTGCGATGAGCAGGCAGCTCCATGGACGCGAGATCGTACGCTTTCTCCGAAGCGTACAGCTCCCAGCAGCCCCGGCTGCCGCAGCTGCAAGGAATGCCTTCGGCTTCGATGCACATATGCCCGGTTTCGCCGGCATAACCCCGGGAACCTTTATAGAGCTCACCCGCGATGATGATCCCCGAGCCGATTCCGGAGCCTGCACTGACATAGAGCAGATGCCGCACATCTTCGCCTCTTCCGAAATTGAGCTCGCCGAAAGCGCCGCTGTTGGCCTCGTTGTCTATGACGACAGGGATCGAAAAGCTCTCTTCCAGCAGCTCACGCAAGTGCACCTTCTCCCAAGCCAGATTGGGCGCGAACAGGACTACGCCGTTTTCGTCGACCATACCGGGAACGCCGACTCCGATGCCGACGACGCCGTAAGGGGTGGATGGCGCTTTGGCGATCAGTTCGCCAATCATGGTTTTCATCTCTGCCAGCACATCGTCCAGATCATGGCGCTGGAGAAGGGAATCCGCTTCGCTGAGCACATTCCCGTTCAAATCGCACAGGATGGCGGTCAGTTGTTTTACGCGCAGCTCCATTCCGATGACGCACCCGGCCATGGCATTGAAATGGAGCATAAGAGGCTTGCGCCCCCCGCTGGATTCCCCCGGACCGGCCTCCAATACCAGCTGATCCTCCTGCAGCTCGGCCACAAGGTTCGATACCGTCGCTTTATTGAGACCGGTCATTTCCGATATCCGGGCGCGGGACAGCTCAGGATGCTTACGGATCGTATGCAGGATTAAAGACTTGTTTATTTTTTTGACGAGCGCCTGATCGCCTGTGACTTTCACGAACAACACATCCTTCAGGAATGTTTCGATTTTTGCAACTGCCCCCTAGTCTAGTAGCTTCTTGTATAAAATGCAATACGGAAGGAGGAGGCCATCCTTGGGTAAACGCGTAGTCTCAAAGATGATAAAGAGGGGGGATTGAAAATAGAAAAACGTCGATCGGCTTGACATCCAAAGAAGACATACCGCATTCAGCAGCAGCCTTACTTGCAATTATCGTTGGTTTAGCCCAGCCGAAAACTGATATATTCGATATTCTTAAAAAAACTTTGTTTAAGCAATATACAAAGTCGGATCATTGTGTTAGGATGTTGTTGTAAACGTTTGCGATCAAGGTATTTTGAAGGAGGAGCATTTACATGGCATATTTTGAAAACGTCGGTAAAATCAACTATGAGGGCAGCCGCTCGACCAACCCTTTTGCATTCAAGCATTACAATCCGGAAGAAGTGGTGGCCGGAAAAACGATGGAGGAGCATCTGCGTTTCGCCATGGCATACTGGCACACGCTGACGGCGGGCGGAAGCGACCCGTTCGGCACGGATACCGCAATCCGCGGCTGGGATCATCTCAGCGGCATGGACAAGGCCAAAGCCCGCGTTGAAGCCGCATTCGAATTCATGGATAAAATGAATCTGCAGTACTTCTGCTTCCATGACGTGGATATCGCACCGGAAGGCAGCAGCTTGAAGGAGTTCTACAGCAACATCGATACGATCGTGGATCTGCTTGAGCAGGGGATGAAAGCCTCAGGCAAAAAGCTGCTCTGGAACACGGCGAACATGTTCACGAACCCCCGGTTTATGCATGGAGCCGGTTCGACCTGCAATGCTGACGTGTATGCCCATGCCGCAGCGCAAATCAAGAAAGGCCTTGAAGTCGGCAAACGGCTCGGAGCGGAAAACTATGTATTCTGGGGTGGCCGCGAAGGCTATGAAACCCTGCTGAACACCGATATGAAGCTAGAAATGGACAATATGGCCCGCCTGTTCACCATGGCAGTGGACTACGCGAAGGAGATCGGATTCGATGCACAGTTCCTGATCGAACCGAAGCCGAAGGAGCCTACCAAGCATCAATACGATTTTGATGCCGCAACGACGATCGCATTCCTGCAGAAATACAACCTGGATTCGCATTTCAAGCTGAATCTCGAAGCCAACCATGCGACATTGGCGGGACATACCTTCGACCACGAGCTGCGTGTAGCACGGATCAACGGCATGCTGGGCTCTCTCGATGCGAATCAAGGGGATATGCTGCTCGGCTGGGATACGGATGAATTCCCGCTCAACATTTACGATGCGACCCTGACGCTGTATGAAGTGCTCCAAAATGACGGTCTCGGCAAAGGCGGCATCAACTTCGACGCCAAAGTGCGCCGTCAGTCCTTCGAGCCGGAAGATTTGTTCCACGCTCATATTGCCGGCATGGACACCTACGCCAAAGGATTGAAAGTGGCCGCGAAACTGATTGAAGACCGCGTGTTCGACGATTTTGTCGAGAAGCGCTACAGCAGCTTCAAAGAAGGCATCGGCGCGGATGTCGTATCTGGCAAAGCGACGCTTGCGTCCCTGGCTGAATATGCGCTGAACAATGAACAGCCTCGCAAAAACGAATCCGGTCGCCAGGAGATGCTGAAGGCGCTCTTGAACCAATACATTTTGGCTGAGTAAAGGTAAACGGGTCTCGAAAGGGCATGCTCGTGCTTCATCGTGATTCGAATTGAATAAATAAAGTATGAATAGCATGCAGCGGAGGTTGCTTGAAGACAGCGTTCTTCGGCAGCCTCTGTTTTGTTTCTATGCACCTGTATGAGCGTTGGTATAATCATGAATTTTGAGCCTAAGGGAGGCAAACCATGAAATACG
Source organism: Paenibacillus chibensis (assembly GCF_004001045.1). Lineage (GTDB taxonomy): Bacteria > Bacillota > Bacilli > Paenibacillales > Paenibacillaceae > Paenibacillus_AQ > Paenibacillus_AQ chibensis. The sequence continues at coordinate 181,819 of NZ_BIMK01000003.1, read as the reverse complement.
TTATCGGAATTGACATTGGAACGAGCGCGGTAAAATCGGTGCTGGTATCCGCGGAGGGCCGCGTCGTTTGCGAGCACTCGGAGAGCTATCCGCTCCATAGGCCCGAGCCTGGCTGGAGCGAACAAAATCCGGAGGATTGGGCAGAGCAAACCATTATCAGCTTGCGCAAGCTGATGGTGAAATCGAACGTAGATCCGTCGGAAGTCGAGGGCCTCAGCTTTTCCGGCCAAATGCACGGGTTGGTGCTGCTGGGCGCGAACGGTCAGGTCCTGCGTCCGGCCATATTGTGGAACGACACCCGGACGACCCCGCAGTGCCGCAAAATCGAAGACAAGCTGGGAAGCCAATTGCTCGATATCGCCAGAAACCGTGCGCTTGAAGGATTCACGCTTCCGAAAATATTGTGGGTCCAGGAGCATGAGCCTGAAATTCTGTCGCAAGCGGACGTTTTCCTGCTGCCCAAGGATTACGTCAGATACCGTCTGACGGGCAGCTTCGCGATGGACTACTCCGACGCGGCGGGCACGCTTCTCCTGGATGTGGCGGGCAAAGCCTGGAGCTCCGAGATCGCCGGCGCATTCGATCTGCCGTTATCCTTGTGCCCGCAGCTGGTGGATTCGTCAGACTTGACGGGGACGCTGCTGCCGGAGGTGGCTGAAGCCACCGGATTGCTGCCTTCCACGAAGGTATTTGCAGGCGGTGCGGACAATGCTTGCGGCGCGATCGGCGCCGGAATTCTCGGCGAAGGCAAAACGATGTGCAGCATCGGGACCTCGGGTGTGGTATTGTCCTATGAAAGCCGCAAGGATATCAATCCGCAGGGAAAAATGCATTTCTTCAATCACGGCGAAAAGGATGCTTTTTACGTCATGGGCGTCACCCTCGCGGCGGGACACAGCCTCTCCTGGTTCAAGGATACATTTGCCAAGGACATGAGCTTCGACAGCCTGCTTGAAGGCATTGAATCGGTTCCGGCAGGAAGCGGCGGGCTGCTGTTCACGCCGTATATTTCCGGTGAACGGTCCCCCCATCCCGATGCGAATATCCGGGGCAGCTTCATCGGCATGGATTCGGGCCATACCTTGAAGCACTTTGCGCGGTCAGTGCTGGAAGGCATTACCTTTTCGCTGCGCGAGTCCATCGATATCATCCGACAGTCGGGCAAGGAGATTACCGAAGTGACGGCCATCGGCGGCGGCGCTCAAAATGAAGCATGGCTGCAAATGCAGGCGGACATTTTCAATGCCGAAATCGTTAAGCTGGAAAGCGAGCAGGGGCCTGCCTTGGGGGGAGCGATGCTGGCCGCTTACGGCTGTGGCTGGTTCACATCATTGGCCCAATGCGCCGAAGCGTTCATCCGTCCCGCCAAGACGTATGCACCGAACCGGGAGCAAGCCGATGCGTACACGGAGCTGTTCGAGATATACCAGAATGTATACGGGCAAACCCGAGGTTTGAACGAAAGGCTTGCAGCATTCCGCCAATAAGATATAAAGTGAATAGAGCTGAAGCAGCCTTTTCGGAAAGACTGCGCTATTCCGGCTAATACAGCCATGGGGGAAGATAGACATGTGGCACCGGATCGTAACGCTGCTGAACGATATCAAGATACGGAACAAGCTGCTGTTATCCTTCCTGCTGGCGGCGCTGCTGCCGGTTCTTTTGGTCGGCGGGTATCTGACGATCGAAATGAAGCAAATGGCGTTTCACAATGCGATGGAGCAGGCATCCACGAACGTGGACCGGATCAAGAAAAGAACGGAGGAGGTCATCCGCGTCTCGCTGGATATTTCCTATCGTCTTTCCAATGATGCCCGGCTGAAGAAGCTGGCTAACCGCCAGTACGAAAGCGTGTATGACGTCGTTGAAGCTTACCGGGATTATCCGGACATGCGCGAATACTTGCGCCTTTACAAAGAGATTTCCAATATCCGTTTATATACGGACAATGCGACGCTGCTGAACAACTGGGAATTGATCAATGCGACGGACGATATTAAAGCGAGCGACTGGTACCAGCATGCCCTCAAGCATGACGGTCTGGTCAGCTGGCGGTATATTGAAGATGAACGGGACCATAAAAAATATTTGAGTCTCGTACGGGCGATTGAGCTCGAGAGCCTGAAGAAATACGGCGTGCTGGTTCTGAATGTCAACACCGGCATGCTGAAATCGATCCTGAGCCAGGAAACGTTCGATACGATGATTGTGGACGATCAGGATTACATTATTGCGGCGAACCGCAGCGATTGGAACGATAAAAAGCTGACCGATCTGTCGCTGGATAAAAATATCATGAACCAACGAAGCGGAACCTTCGAGGCTACGCTGAACGGGGTTCCTTCCAAGGTATTGATTGACGAGCTTAAGCCGGTTTCCAGCGAGAATGGGATACGCATTATTTCCGTGTTCTCCATCGGCAGCATCGTGAAGGAACCCAATAAGGTTATCCGGCTTGCGCTCACAGTGATTGTGATCAGCATTATTCTGGCCTTTCTGCTGATTTACAGTGTCTCGTCACTCTTTTCACGAAGGATGCTAAGACTTAGCAAACATATCAACCGGGTGGGGCTGGGGGATTTTGACACCACGCTGCAAATTGACGGCAAGGATGAAATCGGCCTGCTGTCGAGGCAGTTCAACTCGATGGTGCGGAGCATCCATGACCTGATGGAGGAAGTAACGCAATCCAATGAAAAGAACAGGTTGATGGAGCAAAAGCAGAGTGAAATTCGTTTTAAGATGCTGGCAAGCCAGATTAACCCGCATTTCCTGTTTAATGCCCTGGAGTCGATCCGCATGGAAGCCCATATGAAAGGGCAGACCGAAATTGCGAGAGTTGTCCGGCTGCTCGGCAAAATGATGCGCAACAACCTGGAGGTCGGCAACAATAAAATCCCGCTGAAGCAGGAGCTGGAAATGGTGCGCTGTTATCTGGACATTCAGCAGTTTCGATATGAAGATCGGCTCAGGTACGAATTCGGCGTCGATCCGGAGATCGAATCCCTGCATGTCCCCCCGCTTATCATACAGCCGCTCGTGGAAAACGCGGTCGTGCACGGCCTCGACAATAATGCCGAAGGAGCCCTTGTCAGGGTGGAGATTGTCCGTTCAGGCAATGATGCTCTCTTCACGATTACCGACAACGGGATCGGCATTTCGCAAGACCGATTACACAAGGTCATGAATTCGCTTGCGGATCCGGAGGAGCGTGAAGGCGAACGGATCGGTCTGCGCAATGTCCATGTCAGATTGAAGCTCACCTATGGAGAATCCTATGGCTTGTCCATTCACAGCCTTCCCGGCGAGGGGACGGCCATCTCCTTCATCATTCCCATGGAGGGGTAATGCCCGATGATAAAAGTGTTGATTGTAGATGATGAACCAAAGCTTCGCGAAGGCCTGAAATCGCTGATACCCTGGAACGAAAAGGGGTATCAGGTCGTGGATACCGCGGCCAACGGACATGAGGCTTTGGAAAAATACCAGGTATACAAGCCTGAACTGATCATTGCCGACATTCGAATGCCGGGAATGGACGGGCTGGAACTGATTCAAGAGCTCCGCGGAAGGGGATCGGAGAGCCATGTGCTGATTCTAAGCGGATACGCCGATTTTGAATACGCGAAGCGGGCCATCTCCTACCATATCGACGGGTATCTGCTGAAGCCGGTGGATGAGGATGAAATGATGTCCTATCTGGACCAGCTGCGGGATACGATTGTCAAAGAACACCGGTTTAGCCAGTGGCAGGAGGAAGAGCCGTCCCGCAACAGGGAGGCGATCCTGAAGGAGCTTCTTCAACCGGAGGCAGGGAAAGCCGGAGCTGCACAGCTAAAGGAACTAGCCGGATCTCTTGGTATCCCGGACTCGCCTTGCGAAGTGGTGCTGCTGAAGCTGCAGCCGATGCATGCCGTAAGTGAGGAGCTTCTGACAGGAATCCGGGAGGCTATCGGAGATAAGGTTAACTGCCAAGGAATTGGCATGGTTTTTCCGTATTCGCCTTATATAGGCATTTTGCTAACCGAGCCGCTGCGGGATTGTGAAATGGAAGAGAGATTGTATCAGAGCATGGCGGATATCATTCACGGGGAGCGCCTGGAATTCAGCGCGGCTTCAGGGGGATGCGTATGTGGACCGGAGAAGGCTTGCCAGTCCTTGTCTGCCGCAATCGATGCGCTGCAGATGAGCTTTTTCATGCCGAAGGGAAGCTTGATTCGCGTGCCCGCCAAGGACTACGGGGCTGAGCGGACTTATGAACAGCAGGAGATGGATATAGCCGAAGCCGAAAACAGGCTTCTGCTGTACATGGAAACCGGCAATGTCTTCAAAATGGAAGAGCTAGTTTCCGATATTTCCCTTCATTTGGCCGCGATCCGCATGGAGGAACTAAAGCTCAAGGAGCATCTGATCCGTCTTGTCGGCAGCATTCACGCCAGGCTGGAGTCCTCGCATCCGGATTTGCGCACTTTTTTGGCGGCGCATGCCGCACCCGTCGGCGCGATGTATCAAAGCGGTCATATCCATGATTTGACGGAGCAGACCATAACCTATCTGAGGGAGATTTCCGATGAGATCAATCGGGGTCACAGCGGCAATGATATTCAGAAGATGATCGCTCTCATCCATCGGCGGTATAACGAAAATCTGAAGCTCGAAAACCTGTCCGATTTATTTAATTACAACAGCGCGTACCTCGGCAAAATGTTCAAAAGTACGACGGGAGAGTATTTCAACACGTATCTGGACAAGGTGCGGATCGATAAGGCGAAGGAATTGCTGGAGCAGGGTATGAAGGTATACGAGGTGGCCGAGAGGGTTGGCTACATGAATCCAGATTATTTTAATATGAAGTTCCGCAAATATGTCGGGGTATCCCCCACCTCTTACCGAAAGGGAAAATAACGGTAAGGGGTTTTTCTGTTTTTAAGGGGATGATGCCCGGATTTCTCTCGTGAAATGTCTAATTTTTATATGATTTTATCTCTAATTTTGTGGGTACTGCAATCGCTTTCAAACCCTTAGAATAAGGACATAGAGAGGAGGGCATTACCATTGAAAGCGGCAACAGTCATACCAGAGAGCACTCCGGATCCAAGAGAGAAGCCCGGTAAACCAACCAGATCACGAAAACGTTTTTGGAGAACTTTTAAAAATCAGAAATACTTGTATTTCATGTCCATTCCGTTCGTCATCTGGGTGTTCGTATTCAGTTATCTGCCCCTGTGGGGATGGACGATGGCATTTCAAAAATATAAACCGGCGCGCAGCTTTTTTGAGCAGGAGTGGGTGGGCTTCGATCACTTCAAAACGCTCTTCCATGACGACCAGTTTTTGCTGTCTTTGCGAAATACGCTGGCGATGAGCTCCATGGGGCTGATTGCGGGATTTATCTTCCCGATTATGTTTGCTATTTTGCTGAATGAGGTTCGACTTGGGTTCTTTAAACGTTTTGCACAAACGATTTCGTATCTGCCTCACTTCGTGTCCTGGGTCGTCGCAGCGGGGATCGTAACCAAAATGCTATCGACCGATAACGGTCTTGTCAATGATTTGCTGATGGGCCTTGGCGTTATACATCAGCCGATCCAGTTCATGGCTCAAGGCCACCTGTTCTGGGGGATCGTCACCTTGTCCGATGTATGGAAGGAAACCGGATGGAACGCGATCATTTATCTCGCCGCGATTGCGGGCATCGGTCCCGAGCTGTATGAAGCGGCCCGCGTGGACGGCGCAAGCCGCCTGCGGCAGATGTGGCATATTACGCTGCCGGGAATCCGGCCGACCATTATCGTCCTGCTGATCATGTCGGTGGGCAACCTGCTGAATATCGGCTTTGAGAAGCAGTTCCTGCTCGGGAACAATCTCGTGACGGATTACTCGCAGGTGTTGGATCTGTATTCTTTGAAATACGGTCTCGGCATGGCGCGCTATTCCTTTGGTACAGCCATTAATATTTTCAACTCGGTCATCAGCGTGGCGCTTTTATTTACCATTAACGGCATTTTCAAGCGCACGACAAAAGAAAGCTTGCTTTAAAGAATGGCTTCATTGCCGGGATAGCCGGCAGCAGCTTCTACGAAACAACATTCATGGAAAGGGGGAACGTGATTGTGGGCAAAACAGCGTTTGTGCACGGCAAGTCCTGGTCCGACCGGATGTTTGACGCGCTGGTGTACATTATCGTCCTTTTCGTTGTAGTGATCACCGTCTATCCGTTCCTGAACGTGCTCGCGATCTCGTTGAATGATTCAATCGACAGCGTGCGCGGTGGAATAACCATATTTCCCCGGCATTTTACCTGGGATAATTACATTAAGATTTTCACGTTCAGCGGCTTGATTACGGGCTTTAAAATTTCGGCGCTGCGTACCGTGATCGGCACGCTTCTCGGACTCATCAGCGCTTCAATGCTGGCGTTCACAATCAGCCGGGAAGACTTTCAAGGCCGTAAATTCGTATCCACGTTTTTGGCGCTGACCATGTACGTTTCCGGAGGATTGATTCCGACGTACATTCTGATGAAGGATCTGGGCCTTATGAATACGTTCGCGGTCTACATATTGCCCGGCGTCGTAAGCGCATTTAACGTCTTCGTCATCCGTTCCTTTATCGACGGCATTCCGTACGCATTGCAGGAATCGGCCAAGCTGGACGGAGCCAATGATTTTACGATCTACTGGCGTGTCATCCTGCCGCTCACCAAACCGGCGCTGGCGACGATTTCGTTATTCCTTGCTGTAGGACAATGGAATGCCTGGTTTGATACCTATCTGTATAACGGCTCCAGAGAATCGCTGACCACGCTTCAATATGAGCTGATGAAGGTATTGCAGAGCACGACGGCAGGCAGCGGCGGCGATTACCGGACGAATCTCGTATCTTCGGCCGTGAATCAGGTGTCGCCGGAATCGATCAAAATGGCCATTACAATTATCGTTACCGTGCCAATCTTGCTGGTGTATCCTTTCCTTCAGAAGTATTTTGTCAAAGGCATGACGCTTGGTGCGGTTAAAAGCTAACGGTTGGCAATTGAGACATGGTATCATCAGGGGTGTTTCCGGGATGCCCCTGTTATACGAATAGATGGAGAGGAAATACGGGAACTACAAATCATCAGGAGGGGTGTAAGTATGGAAAGCAAGAGAAAAATAAAAACCAAAGCTTCCGTTTTACTGCTCGTTTCCGCTTTATTCGTCGGCATGCTTGCCGGCTGCGGCGGCAGCAAGAATGAAACGGCGGAGAACAACGGCACAAACAGCGCGGCCACCACGGCCAAGGACGATAATTCACCGATCACGATGTCTTTTTTTAGCGCAGACCCGAGTCCAAACTGGACCGGCATGAAGGATGAAGTCGGTAAAATCATCACCGAAAAAACGGGAGTGACGCTTGATGCCGAATTCGCCGTCGGTGATCCTCAGCAAAAAGTAGCTCTGATCGCATCCAGCGGACAATATCCTGACCTCATCAGCGCCAAAAATGATCTCAACAAGCTCGTCGATGCCGGCGCTATGCTGGATTTGACGGATCTGATCGACAAGTATGCCCCGAATATCAAGAAAGTTTTGGGCGACTCGATCAAACGTGCCCGCTACAGCGATGATGACCATGCGATTTATGCCATCCCGACCTATGCCGGCGTCGATCAAGAAAACTTCAAAGTCAGCGGCGGTTTCGAGCTGCAGCATCGTGCGGTGGCTGAAGCGGGATATCCGGAAATCAGAACCGTGCAGGATTATGAGAACGTTATCAAATCCTACATTGAAAAGCATCCGACAGATGAGAACGGCAACAAAAACATCGGTTTGACCCTGAATGCCGACGATTGGTATATGTACATCACCGTAACCAACCCGGCCTTCTATACAACCGGATCTCCGGATGACGGCGAATATGCCATTGACGTGGACACGCAAAAAGTGACTTATCACTTCAAGCGTCCTGTTGAAAAGGAATATTTCCGCTGGCTGAATCATATGAACGATATCGGACTTTTGGATCCGGAAAGCTTCGTGCAAAAGTATGACCAATACAAAGCGAAAATCGCCACCGGACGCGTTATCGGCCTGATCGACCAAGACTGGGCATACGGAGACGCCGAGAAAGCGCTGAAAACGGCGAAAAAATACGATCAGGGTTACGGCCACTATCCGGTAACACTGACTAAGGATTACAAAGAAACCTCCTTCTGGCCAACGGGCTTTATGGCCGGATACGGCATCGGCATCAGCAAAGATTGCAAAGACCCTGTCCGTGCGATCAAGTTCCTCGATTACCTGGCTTCCGATGAAGGCCAAGTGCTGATGAACTGGGGCGTCGAAGGAAAAGACTACAACGTTGAAAACGGTAAGCGCGTCATTCCTCAAGAGGTCCTCGACCGCAAAGTGAACGATGCAACGAACTTCACGAAAGAAACAGGCATCGGCCTGTACCAAACGCTTGGCGTTCACTATGGCGACGGCGTGAAGGACTCGACGGGCAACTACTACACCACGAATTTCCCTGAGCAAATCGTGACGGAATTCAATGACGTCGAGAAGAAAACGCTGGCAGCTTACAAGGTAACCTCCTGGAGAGAGCTGTTCCCGAAAGAAGACGAATTCAAAGTCAGACCTTGGGGCGCGGCTTGGAACATCAACATTCCTGGAGACAGCGAAATTGTCGTTCTCGATAACAAGCTCAAAGACATCACATGGAAGAGAATCCCTGAAGCGATTCTGGCTAAACCGGCCGACTTCGACAAAGTCTGGGATTCCTACATGAAGGAGCTGGATAAAGCCGGCGTTGCCAAAGCGGAGACGCTGCGCGAAGAACTGGTGAAACAACGCGTGAAGCTGTGGAATGAATAATCAGCAGAGGTTGAGCGTGTAAAAGCATACAAAAAAACATGTGGCGGGAAGTTTTGGCGCTTGGTTGGTGCCAGAGCTTCCCGCCGACTATTAGAGGTGACCCCGAGATGAAATTCAGTGACGGCAATTGGCTAACGCTTCCCGGTTTTGAAATTATGAGCCCTGTTCAGGCCTATGATCCCCGGGCCAAAGAAAAAGAAATACAAGTGTACGCGTCTCCGAGGGACTTGACGCCGCGTTGGGCCATGCTTGATGTTCCCCTGCTGACGGTACGCCTTTCCTCCCCCATGGAGGACGTTATTCGTGTTTCCGTTCATCATCATAAAGGCGGCGCGCCGCTGAAACCGGAATTCCACATTGCTGAGCAGGTGGGCGCGACAGTCACAACGGGACTGAACGAGGAAGAATTATGGATTGAAAGCGGTCAACTCAAAGCAAGCATCCGCCGCGGCGGGGACTGGGGAATCTCCTTCTATAAGGGAGATAAACGCATCACCGGCAGCGGGCATCGAGCTATGGGCTACATCACGAGGGACGACGGTCAGACGTTCATGCGCGACCAGCTCGATCTGGGCGTCGGCGAGAATATATATGGACTAGGCGAACGCTTTACGCCATTCGTTAAAAACGGGCAGTCGCTGGATATCTGGAACCGTGACGGCGGAACCGGCACGGAGCAGGCGTACAAAAACATTCCATTCTATCTGTCGAGCAAAGGCTATGGCGTGTTCGTCAATAACCCGGGACTTGTATCCTTTGAGGTCGGGTCCGAGAAAGTATCGAAGGTGCAATTCAGCGTTGAAGGCGAGCAGCTGGAGTATTTCATTATCGGCGGTGAAACACTGCGCCACGTGCTGCAGAACTACACGGCCTTAACCGGCAAACCGGCGCTGCCTCCGGCCTGGACCTTCGGTCTATGGCTGACCACTTCCTTTACGACGAATTACGATGAAGAAACGGTCATGAGCTTTGTGGACGGCATGAAGGAGCGCGATTTGCCGCTGCATGTGTTTCATTTCGACTGTTTCTGGATGAAGCCGCTCCACTGGACGGATTTTGAATGGGACGAGGCGGTATTCCCGGATCCGCGCGGCATGCTGAGCCGTTTGAAGCAAAAGGGTCTGAAAATTTGCGTTTGGATCAATCCGTACATCAGTGAACAATCAAGGCTGTTCGACGAAGGGGAAAAGCATGGCTATTTCCTGAAAAATCAGGATGGCGGCGTATGGCAGTGGGACCGCTGGCAGCCGGGCATGGCCATAGTCGATTTCACGAATCCCGAAGCCTGCCGCTGGTACGGCGACTATTTGCGCGAGCTTGTCGATATGGGCGTGGATTCGTTCAAGACGGATTTCGGCGAACGGATTCCGACGGATGCCGTCTACTTCGACGGATCGGACCCGCATCGGATGCATAACTATTATACGCAGCTGTATAACCAGGTGGTATTTGAAGTGCTGGAAGAGAAGCTCGGCAAAGGTGAAGCGGCGCTGTTTGCAAGGTCAGCGACGGCAGGCGGGCAGCAATTCCCGGTACACTGGGGCGGTGACTGCACGGCCAATTATGATTCCATGGCGGAGAGTCTGCGCGGCGGGCTTTCCTTAGGCTTATCAGGCTTCGGATTCTGGAGCCATGATATCGGCGGATTTGAAAGCACGGCTCCGGCTGACGTATATATGCGCTGGGCTGCCTTCGGGCTGCTGTCGAGCCATAGCCGTCTCCACGGGAATCAATCCTACCGGGTGCCATGGCTGTTCGGGGAAGAGGCTGTCGACGTCATGCGCTTCTTTACGAAGCTTAAATGCCGTCTGATGCCATACCTGTTCGGCACGGCGGTCGACGCGTCCGTCCTCGGTCTGCCGGCGATGCGCGCGATGGTGCTCGAATTCCCTGAAGATTATGGCTGCCATACGCTCGACCGGCAGTACATGCTGGGCGATTCCCTGCTGGTGGCCCCGGTCTTCAGCGAAGACGGCCGGGTTGATTTATATTTGCCGGCGGGTACATGGACTTCGCTGCTGACCGGCGAAACCGTTCAAGGCGGTCGCTGGATTTCCGAGCAGCACGGCTTCATGAGCCTGCCGCTGTACGTGCGCTCCGGCAGTATTATTCCGATGGGTGCCGTCGATGACAAGCCGGATTATGATTATGCCGACGGCTTGGAACTGCATATCTTCGCCCCGGTGGAAGGTAATGAGATCCAGGTAACCGTGCCGGATATGAAGGGTAATCCAGCATGGACCGTAAGGGCTTTGCTGCAGGAAGGCAAACTTTCCATTCAGGTGGAGGGCGCCGGAAGCAAAGCGTGGAAAGCGGTTCTGCGCGGTTGCAAGGAAAGCTTGAGCGTGGAAGGCGGCCAAGCGGAAATGACGGATCAAGGACTGTGCGTGACACCGCATGCCGGGGTCTCCGAACTGAAGATCCGGTATTAAGAGCCGGAAGGTGGAAGCCTACGTATTCTTGGAAGAGAAGTACAACCGGGAAGGAGAACATCATGGGCAGTAACGGGAAAAGGCTATGGTACACTCAGCCTGCCGAAGCTTGGGAAGAGGCGCTTCCGATCGGAAACGGCAGACTTGGCGGCATGGTTTTCGGGGGAGCCGGCAAAGAGCTGATTCAGCTGAATGAGGATACGCTGTGGTCCGGATTCCCCCGCGATACGATGAATTACGAGGCTCTCCGTTATCTGAATCAGGCCAAAGAGCTGGTTGCGCAGGAAAAGGTCGTGGAAGCCGAGGCTTTGATTGAACGGCATATGGTCGGGCGCCGCAGCGAGTCCTACCAGCCGCTTGGCGATCTGCATATGGCGTGGCATGGGGACGGGGAGCTTGCGAATTATTACCGCGATCTGCAGCTGGAGGATGCGGTAGCCGCCGTTCGTTATGAGACGGGCGGCATCCGCGTGATCCGGGAAATCCTGGCGAGTCATCCGGACGACTTGATCGCGGTCCATATCCGTGCCGAAAAAACGGACGGTAGCGGCAGGGCACAGGTTCCGGATATGGAAGTATGGCTGTCCTCTCCGCATCCATGCAAGGTGGAGCAGGGAGACGAATCGCTCGTCCTGACCGGGCGATCACCATCGCATGTGGCGGACAATTACCGCGGGGATCATCCACGTTCCGTCTTGTACGAGGATGAGCTTGGGCTCAGCTTCACAACCCTTCTTCACGTTCGGACCGAAGGGGGAGAAACAGCTGCGGAGAATGGCCGATTAACCGTGTCCCATGCGGATTCGGTGACCCTGTTTCTGACGGCCGCCACCGATTTTGCCGGTTATGACGTCATGCCCGGAGAGGATGGCATTCAGCCCTTGTCCGTTTGCAAGCGCATCTTGGAACAAGCTCCGTCCGGCTATGCTGAAGTGCGGAAACGTCATGTGGATGACTACCGCCGGTTGTTCGACCGCTGCGATGTTACGCTTGATCCGGAACCCGGCTTGGAGCCCGCAGCGGCACAGCCGACGGGCGAAAGATTGAAAGCTTACCGGGGCGGGGCATCCGATCCGGAGCTGGAAAGTCTGCTCTTTCATTTCGGCCGCTACTTGATGATCTCCGGCTCCCGACCCGGGACCCAGGCTTTGAATCTTCAAGGCATCTGGAACCCTCATCTGCAGCCGCCATGGAACAGCAATTATACGACCAATATCAACACGGAAATGAATTACTGGCCGGCGGAAATATGCGGTTTGAGCGAATGTCATGAGCCGCTTTTCGATCTGATCCGGGAGCTCAGCATCAGCGGCAGCCGGACGGCAGCCATTCATTATGGCTGCCGGGGATGGGCGGCTCATCACAACACGGACCTGTGGCGGATGTCGACGCCTTCGGACGGGCAAGCCATGTGGGCGTTCTGGCCGATGGGAGGCGTGTGGCTGTCGAGGCATCTGTGGGAGCGCTTTGCGTTCCGGCCGGATCCGGCGTTTCTTAGGGATACCGCGTATCCGATTTTGAAGGGCGCGGCGCTGTTTTGCCTGGACTGGCTTGTTCGGCGGCCGGACGGGAAGTGGACAACGCCTTTATCCACGTCGCCCGAGAACCGGTTTGAAGCAGCCGGAGGCGTTCCCTGCAGCGTTAGCACGGGGTCCGCAATGGATATGGCGCTGATCGATGAGCTGTTTGGGCACTGTATCCAAGCAGCCGAGATCCTTGGTACCGATCTGGAGCTTCGGAGCGAGATGGCTGCCCGCAAAGGGCTGCTGGCCCATCCCGGCATCGGGCCGGACGGACGGCTCCGCGAATGGAGCGAAGACGCTGCGGAGCACGAGCCTGGCCACCGTCACGTATCCCATTTGTACGGCTTGTATCCGGGATGCTCCATTCAAGCCGAGGCGGCGCCAGAGCTCGCAGCGGCTGCTTCGCGCTCGTTGTCGTCGAGGCTCGAAGCAGGCAGCGGGCATACGGGCTGGAGCGCGGCCTGGATCATGAATCTCTACGCAAGACTGGGCGATGGAGGTGGCGCTTACCGCTGTATCCGACGGATTCTCTCGGATTCGAGCTTGCCGAATCTGTTCGGCAATCATCCGCCCTTCCAGATCGACGGGAATTTCGGCTCGGCCGCAGGCATCGCCGAAATGCTGCTTCAGAGTCATGCCGGCGGCTTGACGCTGCTGCCGGCGCTCCCCGAGACATGGAAATCCGGTGAAGCGAGAGGCTTGAGCGCACGCGGAGGATTCACCGTCGATATGAAGTGGAACGAAGGCAGACTGACCTATGCCCGAATTACTTCAACGCATGGCCGGACCTGCCGGATTTTGAATGGGAAAGACCTTTGGGTTCAGCGGGCGGACGGCACGGTCTTATCGGCGATTTCCGGTTTTGAGACACAACCGGGTGAACAGTTATGCCTTACGCTGAAGCCTGGTGCTAGTAACCCGTCAACTGCAACAACAAATCCAACGGAGATCCTTGAGCCCGCTGAAAGGGCTCGGGAATCGGGGAAAGGGAGTGCTGAACTTGATCAATGAGAAACTGCCGAAAATGTGGTACGGGGGAGATTATAATCCCGAGCAGTGGGGGCCGGAGGAATGGAAAGAGGATCACCGCATGTTCAAGCTGGCCGGCATTGACGTGCTGACCATTAACGTGTTCTCTTGGGCTCTCAATCAGCCCGGCGAGAATACGTATGACTTTGCATGGCTGGACGAGACGATGGATCGGCTGCATGCGGAGGGGTTCGGAGTAGTGCTTGCCACGAGCACGGCCGCGCATCCCGCCTGGATGGCGAAGCGCCATCCGGATGTGACCCGGGTCGATTTTTACGGGAGAAAGCGGACGTTTGGCGGACGGCATAATTCCTGCCCGAACAGTCCCACCTACCGCAAGTATTCCGCGCGGATGGCATCCAAGCTGGCGGAGCGCTATAAGGATCATCCCGCGCTGCTGCTGTGGCATGTCTCAAACGAATACGGCGGATACTGCTACTGTGATCAATGCGCGGAAGCCTTCCGCGTATGGCTCCAGGAGCGTTACGGTACGCTGGACGCGGTGAACAAGGCCTGGAATACGCGCTTTTGGGGGCATACGTTTTACGATTGGGACGAGATCGTGCTGCCGAACGGCCTGAGCGAGGAAGGCGAGGGCAACGTCAGCGCATTTCAGGGCATTTCTCTGGATTACCGCCGTTTTATGTCGGACAGCCTGCTGGACTGCTATAAAATCGAGCGGGATGCGATCCGCGAATTCAGCAAGGAGGTGCCGATCACGACGAATCTGATGGGTACCTTCCCGCAGCTGAATTATTTTGACTGGGCCAAAGAAATGGATATCATTTCATGGGACAATTACCCTTCGCTGACGACGCCGGTGAGCGAAACAGCGATGGTGCATGATCTGATGCGCGGACTCAAGGGCGGCGATCCGTTCATGCTGATGGAACAGACGCCAAGCCAGCAGAACTGGCAGGCTTACAATTCCCTCAAGCGTCCGGGTGTCATGCGCCTGTGGAGCTATCAGGCAGTGGCGCGCGGAGCGGATACGGTGATGTTTTTCCAGATGCGGCGCTCTGCCGGGGCCTGCGAGAAGTATCATGGGGCCGTGATCGAACATGCCGGACACGAGAACACGCGGGTATTCCGCGAGGTAGCAGAGCTCGGCGAGGAGCTGGCGAAGCTTGGCGATACGCTCCTGGATGCCCGTTCCGACGCCAAAGTCGCGATTTGTTACGACTGGGAGAACCGCTGGGCGATAGAGCTGTCAAGCGGACCGACGGTCGAGCTGCAATATGCGAACGAAGTGCATAAATATTATGACGCCTTGTTCAAGCAGGGGATTCAGGCGGATATGGTCGGCGTGGAGGCCGATTTCAGCCGGTACGATGTCGTGATTGCTCCGGTGATGTACATGGTTAAATCCGGTTTCGCCCAGAAGGCGGAGGCCTTTACGGCTGCCGGAGGTACCTTCGTGACAACCTTCTTCAGCGGCATCGTCAATGAAAATGATCTGGTAACGCTCGGCGGATATCCGGGTGAGCTCCGCAAGCTGCTGGGCATCTGGGCCGAGGAAATCGATGCGCTGCCTGCAGGCCAGTACAACCAGATCGTGATGAAAAAGCCTGTCGGCAGCCTGAAGGGTTCATATAACTGCGAGCTGCTCTTTGATCTGATCCATGCGGAAGGGGCCGAAGTGCTGGCCGAATACGGCTCGGACTTCTACAAAGGGATGCCGGCTTTGACGGTTAATGCTTTCGGCAAAGGCAAAGCGTATTATGTGGCATCCAGCGCCTGCCCTGAATTCCTCCAGCCCTTCCTGAAGGACCTGTGCGCGGATCAGGGGATAGTGCCTCTGATTGAACAGATTCCTGCAGGCGTCGAAGCCGTAAGGCGGGTTAAGGAGGGACGTTCCTTCCTGTTCCTGCTGAACCACAATGCGGAGAACGCAAGCGTCAACGTCGGAGAAGGCCAACGGAGGGAGCTTTTGTCCGGACAAACGGTCCAAGGCATGACGGAGCTTCCCGGCCGAGGCGTGATGATTCTCGAAGAGGTCTAAACCATTTATAGTAGGAAAAATAGTAAAGGACCCTCCTGAAGCCAGGAGGGTCCTTTACTATATAGAGCCGAAAGTTTCCAATTGCGGGCTGGGCTCGGTTTATTGCACCCAGCGGTTCCGGATGGCCAGCACAACGGCCTGCGTGCGGTCTTCGGCCTCTATTTTTTGCAGGATGCGGTGAACATGGGTTTTCACCGTGCTTTCGCTGATATGCAGCTTGACGGCGATATCTTCATTTTTCAAACCGTATGCCATTTCCTGCAGCACTTCAAGCTCGCGGTCGGTAAGCGGATCGGGCAGCGAGGTCAGGGTATCTTTCCGGCTTCCGGAGGCATCCGCCAGGCGCAGCGCCTCGGTGATCATTCTTGCCGCGGCGCCGGTACGGTAAATAGCCTCCCCGCGGCTGGCCGCACGGATGGAATGCAGGAGCTCCTCCGGGGCCGCATCTTTCAGCAAATATCCGACGGCTCCGGCACGGATGCCTTCATACACGTATTCTTCCAGATCGAAGGTGGTCAAAATAATGACCTTGCAGTCCGGCAGCAGGCGCCGTAGCTCACGCGTCGCCTCGATACCGTCGAAGCCGGGCATCTGCACGTCCATGAGCGCGATATGCGGGTGTTCCCTGAGTGCAAGCGAAACGGCCTCGTGCCCGTCACCTGCTTCCCCGCACCACTCCATATCTTTTTGGGCTTTAATGATGAACCCGATGCCATGCCGGATCAAGGGCTGATCATCCGCGATGATTACGCGGATCCGTTCAGGGAGCATAGCTTTCATTCCCCTCTGTTATTGGTTTTAGCGGTTCAGATTTCATCGGAAGCTCGGCTCTGATCTCCAGTCCGTGGGGAAGGAGAGGTTCGATCCGTAAAGCCCCGCCTGCTTTCCCGCATCGGGCTTTCATGGCAGACAGGCCGAATCCGGGAGATACCGGGCCTTCAGCCTGCCCGTCGTCGCGAATGCTCATGACGATGCCGTCTTTGGTTCCGGATAATACAACTTCGGCGCGGGTAGCCCGGGCGTGCCGGAGAATGTTGGTCAACGCCTCCTGCAGGACGCGATAGAGCACGTAAATCTGCTCCGAAGGGATCTTTCCTTGCACATCCGCGGCAAAAGAAACGGGAAGGCCGTTCTGCTCACTGAAGCTAACCGCCATGTTTTTCAGCTCGAGGATGCCTTCGCTGTGGCGGGGAAGCCCCATCTCGTGGACGACCGTCCTTACGTCCTGCAGACATTCGCGAGCGACCTCCGTCACGTTCCGCAGCGTCTTGCCCGCTTCTTCCGGCGAAGCTTCGATCATATAGGGAAGGGCTTGCAGCTGAACGATGACGGAGGTCAAGCCATGCCCGATGCTGTCATGAATATCCGCGGCAATGCGGCTTCTTTCTTCCAAAACAGCGTAACGCAGGGCTTGCTCCGAGGTTTCCTCCAGCTCCTCGTGCGCCTGGCGGAGGCGGCTGTATGCCGTTTCCAGCTGCTGATGAGCGGTCGTAAGCTCTTTGAGATGCTCCTCTTTCATCATTCTTGTCTCTCTTCGGAGCCTTCCTGCCCATAGCAGCAGGTAAACGGCGGTCAAGACCATGCACTGGGCCAGTACCGACTCCACGGATTGCTTCTCCTGAATAAACCAGAGGATGACGGAAACAGCAATATTCAAAAGCGTATATGCAGCGGAGTAGGCTTGCGGAAGCCGGTAAGTGGACCACCCGATCAGGAAAAAAATAACGAAGTAAGTGTTCCCGCCAAGAACATACATGATCCAATACGATAGCGTGCCAATCAGGATCACCACGGAAAAAGCGGCGGCCGGACCTCTCCGGATGACATATTCCGGCTTCCAGACCAGAATTAATGCAAGAATAGCCAGAAGTACTCCCAGCAGGGCCGTTTCAAGCAGGCCGCTCTTCATATTGAGGATCATAAAATAGACGAGGAGCGAGCTCAGGAGTATTTTTCTGATAAACGAATTGGTTGTTTGGGCTCTCGTCTCGTCATAACCGGTTTCCATAGCCGAACTCCTTCAAGCTTGCTTCAGGCAAGCGGCAAATGTTTGCTTACATACTGCGGCCCCGGCTGGGACTGCTCATCGCCTGATAACGCTGATAGATTACATAACTGCGCGCGCAAACGGATCCGAGCGGGATGAAGAGAAGCGCATTCGCAATATTAAAGAAGGAATGCGTCTGCCCCCAGTATTCCGCAAGCATGCGCAGGCCCAGCACGACAACGAATAAAGCGATGCTCGCGATGGAGCCCTGCACGGTAATTTGCCCATTCGAACCGGAACGCATTTTTTCCATTTTACCCCGGAAGACTCCGGTTGCCAAACCGAGAAGAAGGCAGACGGCAAACATGGCGAGCTGTTCTGCGTCAATGGACTGCCACCGGATGCCGGAAATAACCATGTACGACCACAGTATAGGGACAATCCACATTCTGGAGGGCCGTACCGCTTTTTCTCTTGCCGTCAGCCAAATGACGAGGATAATCATGACAATATAGGATGTATAACTGTTCATTTCGATAACCACCTTTTGTTTTTTTGTGATGAGTACAGCATAACAAGGCAGCCATCGGCAGACGTCGTTCCGCATGTTGATTATGAGATGTGCATATACACCCGGAGATGTACACGGACCTTGGATTGTTATTTAGGCTTCCAATTTACTGGAGAATTTGTTAAAATAACGGCAAGCATTTATCCTGTAGAAAATGAGGTAACCACACAGACGATGGATATACATGACTGTTCTCTTTAATCTGCGAGCCAACATGCATATGTTGAAACCAAGCAGTTTCTGCGCCTAGCGCAGGGAAGAGGATTGTTATGTCTATTTGAGGGTGTTCGTGGACCTTGTTTATGGATGCGGAAAATGCTTTTTTCTGTGTTCTTAAGCGTTTTTAAGCGTCCATGACCTAACGGAAGGTTATGGTTTTTTGCAGCTGTAGACCATGGCTTTTGCGCAACCCTTGTTTGCAATAGGCATCAATGATTCAAAAATCCCTGCCGTAGGCGTCCTGCCTGCGGTTTTTTTGTTGCCGGAAAGGCAAGCTCAGAGGAAACGGCAATCCGGCAAGCCAGAGAAGCTTTCGAACAGCATCCCGTCCTTCGCTGAAGGGCTGACTGCGCTTTACCGAAGCTTCTACCTATATCTGACCTAAAGGGTGATGCTTAATGTTGAACATTGTGAAAACGAAAAACCTAGCCAAAGAATTTAAAGGGAAGACCATTTTCGAGAATGTGGATGTTGACATATACGAAGGTGAGAAGCTGGCACTGTTCGGGGTGAACGGAGCCGGAAAGACGACGCTGATGAAAGTGTTGACCGGACAGCTGCTGCCGGACCTCGGCACCGTGGAACGGGGACTTCCCCTGTCGGAATGGGGGATGATGGACCAAAGCTCCGATTCCCTGATGTCCTTGACGACCCTGGCGGCTGCCGGAAAGGACAGCGGCGGGCTGTGGGAGATGAAGGAGCGGGTTCGTAAGCTGGAAAAAGAACTCTCGGACCCGGACGCAGCCGCAGACGGCAAAGTCCTCGAAGCTTACGGCGAAGCCCTGGAGCGGTATGAAGAGCATGGCGGTTTCCAGTGGGAAATCGATCTGGAAAAGACGCTTACGATGCTGAATATCGGACAGGAGCTGTGGGCGGTACCGTTCGCCGATTTAAGCGGCGGGCAAAAAACGAGGGTAAGGCTGGCGGCGCTCCTCGTCAAGCGTCCGGCATTCCTGCTGCTCGACGAGCCGACCAACCACTTGGACGAAGACAGCCTGGGCTGGCTCGAGCAATGGCTGAACCGCTACGAGGGCACCGTGCTGCTGGTATCCCATGACCGGACATTCCTGGACCATGTCGCGACGGGGATATGCGAGCTATCCGCCGAGGGCGTCAAGAAATACAAGGGCGGTTATACCGACTACAAGCGGGAGAAGGACCGGGAGCTGCGTGAGCAGGAGTCGCTGTACAAGAAGCAGAAGCTGGCCAGGGAAGCATTGGAGGAATCGATCCGCAACTACCAGGAATGGTTTCATCATGCCGAAAAATCGGCCAATAAAAATACGGAAACCAAGGCAGCGACGCCTTATTACAAAGCCAAGGCCAAGAAAAACATTTCCAGATACCATGCCAAGCAAAAGGAACTGGAGCGGCTGGAGCAAAGCAGCGTCGAGAAGCCGAAGAACGCCCCCGCGATGAGCATGCAGCTGGGGGATGCGGGCTTTGCGGCCCGCATTCTGCTGCGGTTGGAGGGGGTATCCTTCGGCTACGGAGATCAGCGGCTGTTCGACAATTTGGATCTGCTGCTGTCACGGGGTGACCGGCTTGCGGTGAGGGGAGTAAACGGAAGCGGCAAGTCTACGCTGCTGAAACTGATTCTCGGGGAGCTTGCGCCGGACGAAGGCGCCGTATGGCTGCACCCGGCCGTGAGCATCGGCTATTTCTCGCAGGAGCTGGAGGGACTGAATGAAAAAGAAACGCTGCTGGAGAGCCTGCTGCGCCTGCCGAATATGACGGAGACGCATGCGCGCACGATTCTGGGATGCTTTCTCTTTTCCCGGGAAGACGTGTTTAAAAACATCGGCGATCTCAGCATGGGAGAAAAATGCCGGGCCGCGTTCGTGCAGCTGTATTTCAGCGGTGCTAATCTGCTGGTGCTGGATGAGCCGACGAATTACCTGGATATTCAGACCCGAGAGGTTGTGGAGGAAGCCCTTGCCGCGTATCCGGGGGCCTTGGTGGCCGTGTCGCATGACCGGATGCTCGTGCGCAAGCTGGCCAACCGGCTCCTGACGCTCTCTCCGGAGCGGAAGCCCGAGCTGTTTGAAGGCACGGTGGAAGAAGAGGAAGAGCGTCTGAAGAGAAACGGCGGAGCAGTGAAGGAGGACGCGGAGCGGGAAAACCGCCGGCTCGGGCTTGAATGGGAAGTCGCGAGACTGCTTGGAATCGAGGATGCGGAGGGCGGCGAGGAGCGCATGCGCGAAATCCGCCGACTGAGGAAGGAACTGGAGAGCCTGTAATCGGCATTAACCCGGCGGGCCAGGCAATGACTTGCCAGGTCCGCCTTTTTTACTTATAATAGTAGACTATAGTGTGCAGCATGAATATAACGTCCTAAGATGATTTTAACAACAATTTGAAATGCCATGATGGAGACAAGTAAGCAGTGCCACTTTACAGGGAGGAGACGCCGCAGATTGAGAGCGTTTCTACAGTAACAGGCTGCCGAAATTCCCTCCGGAGCAGTTTCCTGAACATTTGGCCGGCATGACCGGCAAGCGTTAAGTAGGGAATACCGGCGCTCGCGCCGTTACAGCGATGAAAGTGAGAACAGGCTAGACAGCGTTTACGGGTCGAGCGGTTCTAACAAGGGTGGTACCACGGTCTTTTCGTCCCTTTCCGGGAGAAAAGGCCTTTTTTGTTTTCACCGAAAGCCCTATGGGCTTGCAGCGGCGGGCGCAGATCCGCGTTTGTAGCAGGCAAGGGACAGCACCAGCGGTACGTTTTATTTTGAGAAGGAGGCAAAGATGATGAAGGAAAAACTCGAAGCGCTGCGGCAGGAAGCCCTGGAACAGCTTCAGGGTGTGGAAGATGTGCAGAAGCTGAATGATCTGCGCGTCAAATATTTGGGCAAAAAAGGTGCTTTGACCGAGATTTTGCGCGGCATGGGAGGACTTAGCGCCGAAGAACGTCCGGTCATCGGCCAGGTCGCGAACGATGTGCGCGGGGCGATCGAGGAGCTGATCGAATCCAAGCAGGAGGCATTCCAAAAAGCCGAAACCGAGCAGCGCCTGCAGGCGGAAAAAATCGATGTTACGCTCCCGGGCCGCAAAATGGCGCAGGGCGGGATCCATCCGCTGAACAAGGTCGTGGAGGAAATCGAAGAGATTTTCATCGGCATGGGCTATCACATCGCGGAAGGTCCGGAAGTGGAGACCGACTACTACAACTTCGAAGCGCTGAATCTTCCGAAGAACCACCCTGCCCGCGATATGCAGGATACGTTCTACATTACGGAAGAACTGCTCATGCGTACGCAGACTTCCCCGGTACAGATTCGTACCATGGAAAAAATGCAGGGAGAAGTGCCTGTCAAAGTCATCTGCCCGGGCAAGGTATACCGCCGCGATGACGACGATGCGACGCATTCCTTCCAGTTCAATCAAATCGAAGGCCTGGTTATCGGCGAAAACATCCGCATGAGCGACCTGAAAGGCACGCTGCTTCAGTTCGTGCAGGAGATGTTCGGTCCCAATACGCAAATCCGTCTTCGTCCGAGCTTCTTTCCGTTCACCGAGCCAAGCGCGGAAGTGGATGTGACCTGCGTGAAATGCGGCGGCAGCGGCTGCCGGATGTGCAAGCACACGGGTTGGCTGGAAATCCTGGGCTGCGGCATGGTGCATCCGAAGGTGCTCGAAATGGGCGGCTATGATCCGGAAAAATACAGCGGCTTTGCTTTCGGCATGGGCGTAGAGCGGATCGCAATTTTGAAATACGGCATTGACGATATTCGTCATTTCTATAGCAGTGACATGGCATTTTTGAAACAGTTTGCCCGCATGTAGGCGGAAACAGAAAGCGCAAGCCGAATAAGGAAAGAAGGAAGGGACCCGGGATGAAAGTATCAACGGAATGGTTAGCGGACTATGTTTCGCTTGAAAATGTGGCAGCCGAGGATCTGGCTGAGAAAATTACGCGCGCGGGAATCGAAATCGATGAGATCGAAAACCGCAACAAAGGAATTTCGAACGTTGTTGTCGGCTACGTCAAATCGAAGGAAAAGCATCCGGATGCGGATAAGCTGAACATTTGCATCGTCGATGCCGGGCAAGAGGAGGAGCTCCAGATCGTCTGCGGCGCGAAAAACGTGGATGCCGGCCAGAAGGTGCCTGTGGCGCTGGTGGGAGCCAAGCTGCCTGGAGGACTCGAGATTAAAAAAGCCAAGCTGCGCGGCGCTCTTTCGCAAGGCATGATCTGCTCCGCCAAAGAGCTAGGCATGAACGATAAGCTGCTGCCGAAGGAACAGCAGGAAGGCATTCTGGTGCTGCCGGAATCCACGCAAATCGGAACGCCGATCGGCCAGGTGCTGGGTCTGAACGACGAGGTGCTGGAATTCGACCTGACGCCGAACCGCTCCGATTGCCTGAGCATGCTCGGCGCGGCTTATGAGGTTGGGGCGATTCTCGGCCGCGACGTGAAGCTGCCTGAGCCGGAAAAGGAGCTGGTCGAAGTCGCCGATGCGGCTGCCGAGCATATTTCCGTCCGTATCAGCTCGCCGGAGCACTGCAGCCATTATGCTGCCAGATACATTACCGGCGTCCATATCGGCCCTTCGCCGCTCTGGATGCAAAATCGTTTGATGGCCGCAGGCGTGCGTCCAATCAACAATATCGTCGATATCACCAACTATGTGATGCTGGAGTACGGCCAGCCGCTGCATGCTTTTGATGCGGATCAGCTGACGAATGGGGCTATCGATGTACGTCTGGCCCAAGAAGGCGAAACGATGGTTACTCTCGACGGTCAGGAGCGCAAGCTGGAGCCGCACATGCTGCTCATTACGGACGGCGTGAAGCCCGTCGCCCTTGCCGGCGTCATGGGTGGATTGAACTCCGAAGTGACCGACAGCACCGTGAACATTTTGCTGGAGTCGGCCAAATTTGACGGCGGCATCGTCCGCAAGACCTCGAGACAGCTCGGTCTTCGTTCCGAAGCCAGTCTGCGCTTTGAGAAGGAAGTGGATCCCGGCGCCGTTATTCCGGCCCTGAACCGCGCGGCAGCGCTGATAGCCCGTTATGCGGCCGGAACGGTTCATAAAGGGATCGTCGAATCGAACCCCGCTTCGGCCGAAGACAAAGTGATCGTGCTTTCCTTCGACAAGCTGAACCGCTTCCTGGGTACGGAGCTGTCGATGCTGGAAGTCAAAACGATCTTTAACCGCCTGCACTTCAGCTGCGCGGATACCGCGCAGGGCATTCTGGAAGTCAAGGTGCCTACCCGCCGCGGCGATATTACAAGCGACGTGGATCTTATTGAGGAAATCGCGCGTCTGTACGGATACGACAACATTCCGACGACCGCGATCGAAGGACCGACAACGCCCGGAGCTTACACGAAGCCGCAGTCGCTTCGCCGCGGAGTCCGGAAATTGTTCACCCACGGGGGATGGCAGGAAGTCATCAGCTATTCCTTTACGCATCCGGATTTGACCGCGCTCTTCCCGGCTTTGACGGAAGGAAGCCATGCCATCAAGCTGGCCATGCCGATGAGCGAGGAACGGAGCGTGCTGCGTACGAGCATTATTCCGCAGCTGCTGGACGTGGCGGCATATAACGCCAACCGCAAGCAGTATGATCTGGCGATGTTCGAAATGGGCAACGTGTTCTACAGCCGGGAGGAGCAGCTGACGGACCAGCCTAAGGAGCTTCCGGTGCTGTCGCTTCTGCTTTGCGGCAGCCGCGGGCAGAAGCAGTGGAACCAAACGCCGGAGAAAGTGGACTTCTTCGATCTGAAGGGTGCACTGGAAACGGTGTTCGAATACCTTGGTCTCCAGGATTCGATCAGCTACGTGGCTAACAAGCCTCAAGGCTACCATCCAGGGCGTTCGGCATCCGTATATCTGACCCATGAGGGTGGAGAGCCGTTGCTGATCGGCACCCTGGGTCAGGTGCATCCGGAGCTTCAGCAGGAACGGGGATTAGGCGATGTATACACGGCCGAAATTCTGCTTCAGCCGCTGTACGATTACGCCAACCAGGAGATCCGGTACCGTGAGCTTCCGCGTTTCCCGGCTTCCGAGCGTGATATTGCCGTCGTCGTTGACGACAGCGTGGAAGCGGGAGCGATGCTGGCCGTCATTCGTGAGGCTGCGGGCGAATTGCTGCAGTCGGTCCAAGTATTCGATGTGTTCACAGGCAGCAAGCTGGGCGAAGGCAAAAAGAGCGTCGCGATTTCGACGGTGTACCGTCACCATGAGCGTACGCTGACGGATGAAGAGGTTTCGTCCGCGCATGCAGCCGTTGTCAGCCAGCTTGAGCAAACTTTTCATGCGGAATTGAGAAAATAGCAGGAATTGAATGAAGTCACATCGAATCCATGTTACATAAAGATTCGATGTGGCTTTTTTGCACAATAACAGACATCTCAGAGTCAACACACATATGAAGGAGGGCACAACTGTGACTACACCTGATCGTACACGTGTCAACGTAGAAATCTACGGGACTACTTATAAACTGGTAGGCAGCAGTGCCGACTATATGAAAAAGGTTGCCACTTATGTCGATGAACGGATGCACTTCATTTCCAAGAGCCATTCCCGGCTCGATACGCCGAAGCTGGCCGTACTCGCTGCCGTACATATGGCTGAGGAAGCCATCCAGATGCAGGAAATTCAAAGCGAGGTCAAAATGCTGACCGGCGAAAGAAGCGAGCTGCGCAGGGAGATGGCCGCCCTTCAGGAGGCCAAGACGAAGCAGCAGGAGCAGTTTGCGAAGCTGCAGGAGGAACATGCGGCCGGTTTACAGGCGAAGGAAGAGCTGAGCAAGCGGCTGGAGGCTGAGAAGGCGGGGCTGCTGAAGCAGCTCGAGGAGACGAAGGCTTCGCTCTCCGGAGAACTGCAGAAGACGCGTACCACGCTCGGGAAAGAGCTTGAAGATACTCGCGCAGCATTGAAAAAGGAAACGGAGCTGCGGGAGTCGCTGCAGCGCAAGGAGAAGCAGGCAGCCGAGCAGCAGCAGCGTGACAGGCAGGCACTGGAAGCAAGGCATAAAGCGGCGATTCAGGAGCTTGAACGCGGCCATGCCGCCGCCCTTCAATCTGCTCAGCAGAAGCATACTGAGCTGCTGAAATCTGCGGAGGAGAAGCATCAGGCAATGCTGAAGGAGTCGAGCGAGAAGCACGAGAAGGCGCTGCGGGATGCAGAACAGAGCCATAAGGCGGCCTTGGACGGGCTGAACAAGCAGCTTGATGAACTGCGGGGCGGAAGCTCGCAGCTGCAAGGCAAGCTGCGCAGTCTGCAGGAAGAGCTCCAGCAGTCGAAGAACGCCTATGCCAAGCTCCAGGAGCAGCATCAGGCGGCACTGAAGAAGGAAGAAGTTTCGCAGACCGAGCTGAAGACGCTCAAGGAGCAGCAGGGTCGGTTGAACGGACAGATCAGCCGGTTGAAGGAGGAAGCGGCTCAATCGGAAGAGGAACAGCGCCGGATGCAAAAGCTGCTTGAGGAATACAGCGCTTCTTCAAATCAGCAGAAGACCGAACTTGAGAAGCTTGCAGCCGAAGCATCCTCCTGGCGGACTCAAACGGACAAGCAGAAGGAAGAAATCGGCGAGCTGGAGCTGCGTGTACTGGAAGCGGGAGAGCAGAACGATGCCCTTGAAGCGGGCATGAAGCTTCTTCATGACGAATTGAGCGTGCTGAAAGAGCAGATGGAGGAGAAAGAAACGAAGGCTGCCGCGGCGGAGGAAACCGTAAGCGATCTGCAGCAGGCTTTGGCAGAAAAGCAGCAGTTCATCGATTCGCAGCAGGCGAAGCTGAAGGATATGGATGAAACGCTCCAGCTGCAGGAGCTTTCCATTGAAGAGCAGAAGGAGCTTCTGGTCGCGAAGGAAAAGGAGCTGCAAGCGCAAGCGGCTCAGCTGGAATCAAGCAGCGCCTTGGCGCAAAAGCTGGAGCAATCTTTACAGGAGCAGGGCATCCGGCAGCAGCAGATGGAAGGGGATCTCGAGGAATACGAGAACCGTACGCTGGAGCTGCAGCAATCGCTCGAAGCGTCTGCAGCGCAATATCA
This sequence comes from Paenibacillus chibensis, assembly GCF_004001045.1. Lineage (GTDB taxonomy): Bacteria > Bacillota > Bacilli > Paenibacillales > Paenibacillaceae > Paenibacillus_AQ > Paenibacillus_AQ chibensis. The sequence continues at coordinate 155,196 of NZ_BIMK01000003.1, read as the reverse complement.
GCAGCTGGAGCAGGCCTTCAAAGCGGGCGAAGCCGAGGCGCTGGAGCTGCAGCAGGCACTGGAGTCGGGCAGGGCGCAGTCGCAGGAGCTGAAGCGGAAGCTGGAGGAGAACGAAGCGCAGTATGCAGAGCTGCAGCAGTCTGCCGACGCGACAGAAACTCAATATTTGGAGCTGCTGCAGGCCGTGGAAACCAAGGATGCGCAGCTGTCGAAGCTCCGGCAGTCGATAGAGGACAGGGAAGAGCAGTATAAAAAGCTTCAGCGCCAGCATGGAGAAACGCTGCAGCAGCATGAAGTGCTGAAAGACCAGTATGAGCTGCATCTGCTCGAATACGAGGAGCTGCAGGGTCAAATCACCGAGAGCAGCCGCAGCTTGGAACGTGTTAAAGACGATTTTGCGGAGCTTGAGCTGGCCTATGAGGAAGCCAAACGTCAATCCCGGGAGTCCGGGGAGAAATATGCCGACATGCAGCGTCTTCATCAGGAGCTGGAGGGTCAGTACGAGCAATTGCAGCAGCGTTATCATGACCTGCAGCAGCAGTACGACAAGCTTCAAGAAACCGGAAACGCCATCAAGCGCCAGCAGGAAGATGCCGAACTCGAATACCTGATGGTTCTGGAAGAGAAGGATCAGGCGCTGCGCAAGGTTAACGAGCTTGCACGGCTGCTGGACGAAGCTGCCGCCAAAGAAAGCGAACAGCGGGAACTGCTGCGCGCAAGCGAGCTTTCCATGCAGACCTACCAGGAAAAGCTGGAGGAAATGATGAACCACCAGGAAGACTGGAACAGCCGAGAGCAGGATCTGAAGCAAGAGCTTGAAGAGTGGAAGCTTCAAATCGCTTCCGGGGAAGAACAGATGGATAAACTGCAGAGCGAGAAGGATCAGACCGACGCCCGTCTTCGCGAGGTAGGCGAGAACTTCGAGCTGATGGCCAACCGTTACCGGTTGCTGCAGGCTGAGCTTGAACTGCAGCAGGAAAAGACGGACAAGCTGCAGGAAGAGCACAGCCAGCTGCAGGATGAATATTCCAAGCTTCAAACCGAATACAACGAATGGATCGAACTGATAGAACAGGATCAAAGCTGATCGCTGCGAACAGACAGAAAAATCCCCTCACAGCCCGTAACCAGGAGCATTGAACTCTTTTCTGGATCACGGAGCCGGAGGGGATTTGCTGTGTTGCCAAGATGTAGATGTCTACTCGTCCACGATCACTTTCGCAAGCATGGCCGTATGTCCCGCACCGCAGTATAAGGAGCAGGTCATTTCAAAGGTGCCGGCTTTTTCCGGTGTTACGACCTTGGATTTATGTTTGTTGTCGAGCTGCAGCTCCAGGCCAGGGATCAATACGCCGTGCATGCCTTGTTTGTTCTCAAGCGTGATTTTTACGGGAACCCCTTTTTTCAGATGATATTCTTGTTTATCGAAAGCAAAGTTCGTCGCTTTGATGACCAGTTCCTCGCTAGGGGCAACACTTGTGTCGCTGACTCCGCTGCTCGCGGTCGAAGCGTCTTCTTTTTCGGACCCGCAAGCGGAAAGTACCAGGAGAAGCATGCAGGAAAGAACAAAAGCAAGGGTCTTTTTCAATGTGATCCTCCTCAAAACCTAAATTTTTGTGACAATGCTAGTAGTCATCATACCCCAAATATGGAATTACGGAACATTGCGGTTTTGAAAAATTGGTGAACTCACCGGTCAACATGAACGCTGAACGCCATATTCACGGGTAATTTTCAAATTCTTTACAGATAAAGGGATGTATTTGTCTTTTTATTAAGATATAATAATAATCACAGTTCATATCATTTTCGTCTTGCGAAATTATCTTTCCTAGAGTAGGGGATTGACCTTTTGATGGACAGGAAAAATGTTATTTTGGAGGACCGGTGGCACCGCAATATATTGAATGCCTACTGGATTGTCATGTTGATGTTCCTCACGGCACAGGCCGCCTTTTTGCTGTCGGGGGGAGTCTTTTCCGATACTGTAGAAAGGGATGCAGGGTCCTGGATCCTGTTCGCAGGCTCTAACGGATTTATTATACTGCTGCTCATCGCAACCGAGATATGGATTAAGAAATGGCCAGTACATCAGAAAAAGGCGATTATCGGCTGCGGCTTCTTCATGTCGTATATGGTTTATTTTATTATCGAGCCGACTGCGGACGGCGCCCAGATGGCGCTGCTGCTGCCCGTTCTGATTTCGGTCGTGTATTTTGACCGCGTCTTGCTGTACGGCTTCGGCTTATTTACGATCGTGACATATGGAGCGCTTTACTTCCTGATGGAACGCCCATGGTACGGCAAACCCATTCAGGAGTTTATTCAAACCGAATGCGTATTTATTGTAGGCCTCATCATCGGACGTACGATCCTGGTCAGGGTAAAGGAGTTCATCAGTTACCTGCAATCCGTCATGAAGTCCGAGCAGCAGCTGCTCGTGGAGAAGACGATTTCCGACAAGCTTCTTAAAATGGATGCCTTGACCGATCTTTACAATCATAAAACATTTCATGAATATCTTGATGCGCTGCTGGAACATTCCGAGAAATACCATTTGCCGCTGCAGCTGGCGATCATCGATATCGACGGATTCAAGAAAGTCAATGATACGTACGGGCACTGGGTAGGCGATCTTGTGCTGAAAAAGGTTGCGTCAACCCTGACCTCTATCATGATGCCGAATGATTTTGCGGCTCGTTACGGAGGAGAAGAATTCGCTGTCATCTTTGCCGATAAAACATTGGCAGAGGCACAGGCGATAACAGAAGATCTGCGCAAGGGAATCTCCGGCGTGGAGCATGCCAACATGAAGGGAAGACCGGTGACGGTAAGTATTGGTCTATGCGATTACCAGCCGGGGGACGACAAGGAGTCATTATTCCGGAAGGCGGACAGTGCGCTTTATTACGCTAAAAGGACAGGTAAAAATAAAGTAATAACAGCTTCGGATGTGATTCTGGCGGACTCGATTGAAGGGAAGGTCGCTTCGATCTGAAACCAAGAATGGGCCTAAATGAAAACACCCCTTGTTCCGCGGGAACAGGGGGTGTTTTTGGGACGTGATACCGATGTACGTGACAAGTTATTTATGGTCCTTGGCTGCGTTGAACGCGGATACCGGGATGAACAGGTCGATGATCCCGATGACGAGGGCCGCAAGTACGGCGCCAAGAATAGTGACATGAACCCCGCCCACGATAAATTGGGCGATGTATATAACCAGCGCACTGACCACAAAGCCGACAATGCCACGACCAAAAGGCGATACCCTCTTGCCGAATATCCCTTCAATGACCCAGCCCAGCAAAGCAATGACCAGAGCCAGCAGCAGAGCGCTCCAGAATCCGCCAACGGAGAATTGTGGAACGATCCAGCCGACAATCATAAGCACAATCGCGGAAACGATGAATCGTACGACATGACCCAAAAAATGCATGCCACTTGGCCTCCTTTGCCTAAAAGATACGTTGATAAGTCCATTTCACAAATACGTCTTCACTCATTATGAAATGGATTCTGTATGCAACGTTTATTGTATTCAATTCACGGGATCTTATGTATCGGCTTGATGAAATTTAGCGAAACCCTCTGGCAAATGGCGAAGGAGCAGAGGTTTCGTATATAATAAAGGCATTGTATGAGAGGAGCAGTGAAATTTTTGGACGATAAAATTTTGCATACGCTGGAATACCGCAAGATTTTAAATAAATGTGTCAGTTATACCCAGACCTCCATGGGAAAGCAAATCACGGAAAGCCTGAGACCGGATACCGACCTGGAAACGGTCAAACGCCTCCTTCAAGGTACCGATGAGGCTTATACGGTGGAGCGGCTGAAGGGTACGCCTTCTTTCGGCGGGATCAGCGACATTTCCGCCGCCCTGAAACGGGCGAAAATCGGCGGCACGCTTAGCCCGCAGGAACTGTTGGCTGTCAGCAACACGGCCCATGGATCCAGACGCATCAAACGCTTCATTACGCAAATGAATGAGGACGAGCCTACTCCGCTCCTGGCGGGAATCAGTGAAAACATATCCGAGCAAAAAGCGCTGGAAGATGCCATCAAGGCCTGCATTTCCGAGGAAGCCGAGGTGCTGGATTCGGCAAGTCCCGGACTTGCGCAAATCAGACGGGAGCTGCGCTCCGGTGAAGTTCGCATGCGCGAAAAGCTGGACAACATGATCCGTTCTTCCTCGGTTGCCAAAATGCTGCAGGATCAGCTGGTTACGATCCGGGGCGATCGGTTCGTTATTCCCGTGAAAGCGGAATACCGTTCATACTTCGGCGGCATCGTACACGACCAGTCCGGCTCTGGTGCGACTTTGTTCATCGAACCGGAATCCATTGTTGCCATGAACAACAAGCTGCGCGAGACCCGGATGAAGGAAGAACGGGAAATCGAAATTATTTTGCAAAAGTTGACGGCATTGGTAGGCGATCAGGCTGAGCTTATGCAGTTTGATTTGGATCTGACCGGACAGCTGGACTTTATTTTCGCCAAAGCCCGTTTGGCTCATGTCATGAAGGCGACGCTGCCGCGCATGAATGATCGCGGATATTTGAAGCTTCGCAAGGGCCGCCATCCGCTCATCGATCTGGACAAGGTTGTTCCGATTGATGTGGAGCTTGGCAACTCGTATACCTCGATTATCGTTACGGGTCCGAATACCGGAGGTAAGACGGTCACGCTGAAAACGATCGGACTGCTCAGCCTGATGGCGATGTCGGGCTTATATGTTCCGGCGGAGGAAGGCAGCCAGCTCTGCGTCTTTGACGCGATTTATGCGGATATCGGCGATGAACAAAGCATTGAACAGAGTCTGAGTACGTTCTCCAGCCATATGACGAACATTATCCGCATTCTTAAAAATATGACGCCGAAAAGCCTTGTGCTTCTGGATGAAGTGGGTGCGGGAACGGATCCTGCGGAAGGCTCGGCCCTGGCCGTCTCCATTTTGGAGCATATTCACCAGATGGATTGCCGCATGGTGGCTACGACGCACTACAGTGAACTGAAAGCCTATGCTTATGAGCGTAAGGGTGTGATTAACGCGAGCATGGAGTTTGATGTCAACACGTTAAGCCCGACTTACCGGCTTCTCGTCGGGGTGCCGGGCCGAAGCAACGCATTCGCGATTGCCGAACGCCTGGGGCTGCCAAACAAAATTTTGGAGTTCGCCCGCGGGGAAGTGAACGAAGAGGATCAGCGCGTGGAGCATATGATCGCCTCGCTCGAAGAAAACCGTCTCGGAGCCGAAGTGGAGCGGGAGCATGCCGAGAAGCTGCGGCTGGAGATGGAAGATCTGCGAAGCCGGCATCAGCAGGAGCTGGAGAAGCTCGAACAGCAGCGCGACCGTCTGATTGAGAAGGCTCAGGCCGAGGCCAAAGAAGTCATTGCCAAAGCCAAACGCGAGGCGGAGGAAATCATCAGTGACCTACGTCAGCTCGCCAAGGAAGAAGGGGCCTCCGTCAAGGAGCATAAGCTGATCGCCGCCCGCAGAATGCTGGATGAAGCCGAGCCGCAGCAGAAGAAGAAAACCCCGGCACGAAGCAAGACGAAGGCACCGCGCCAGATCGAAGCAGGCGATGAGGTGATGGTATACAGCCTAAACCAAAAAGGACATGTGGTTGAGCTGGCAGGCACGAAGGAAGCGGTCGTGCAGCTCGGCATCATGAAGATGAAGGTAAGATTGGATGATCTGGAGCTTGTGAAGACACATGAAGCTGCGGCGAAACAGACCCAGCGGCAAGCAACGACGGTCAAGCGGACGAGAGACGATAACATCCGCAGCGAGCTTGACCTGCGGGGAGCCAATCTGGAGGAAGCACTCATTGAAGTGGACCGCTTTATTGATGAGGCATTCCTTGGCAACCTGGGCCAGATCTATCTGATTCACGGCAAAGGAACCGGTATCCTGCGCAATGGTATTACGGAGTACCTGCGAAAGCATAAGCATATCAAAAGCTTCCGTCTGGGCAACTACGGTGAAGGTGGGACAGGCGTCACCGTCGCTGAGCTGAAATAAAGACGCGAAAAATGCTCCAGGGCAGATTGAAGGAGGCATAAATATGAAGAATTGGGTTGATCAAATGTTGACCCATCCGCTGGGAACGCTCATCGGTTATTTCTCGGTGGCCATCTTGGGCTTGATTGTTTTTTTATACCTGTTCGAGCTGGTGGCCAGGTATAACTGCTGGAATGAAATCGGCCGCGGAAACGTTGCGGCTGCTCTCGCGACAGGCGGTAAGATATTCGCCATATGCAATGTGCTGAGGTACAGCATTGAGGCGAAGACCTCCATTTACGACACGATGAAATGGGCATTTTTTGGCTTTGTTTTGCTGTTTGTTGCGTACTTGCTGTTTGAGTTTTTAACACCCGTGTTTTCCGTGGACGGGGAAATACAGAAGGATAACCGGGCCGTGGGAGCAATTTCCCTGCTGATTTCCGTCTCGTTATCCTATGTGATCGGGGCATGCATTTTTTAATCGTAAGAGCCAATAACGACAGGCGGCTTGACTTGTTAAGGAGAGAACAGCCGCTAAGGCCGGGATCAGGCTTTTTCTAGGAGGAAGGCATGAAAAATCTGTCGAGAATTCTATTTGTGGCGGCTGTCATCTTTTTTGCAGTCGGCATTATGTACTTAAAGAGACATTGAGGAGATGAAAGGCAATGGAAACGACCGTTTGCCCATGGTGCCAGACCGAAATCGTCTGGGATGAGGAAATCGGACCTGAGGACAACTGCCCTTACTGCCAGAATGAGTTGAAGGGATACCGCACGCTCAATATTCAAATAGGCGATGAGGAAGAAGAAGACAGCGAAGAGGATATGGACTGGGAGGAAGGCGAAGAAGCCGATGATACGCCGCTTTGGGCCGAGGAGGATATGCAGCATCAGCTTCCGCCTTCCATCCGGACGCTGGATAAATTCGAAGAGAGTCATGATCTGATGAATTACGAAGAAAGCGTGGAGAAGATTCTGGATGAGCAGGAGGAGGTACCTGAATGTCCGAAGTGCCGAGATTATATGGTTCTGGCAGGCACCCAGGAATTTTCGGGACAGGGCTTTGTCCCGTCGCGATTCAGCGCGCTTAAGGCTCCCGTTATCCAGCCGCCTTTCCGTGTGAATGTGTATATCTGCACCGGCTGCTTCCATGTGGAAACGAATCTGACGGAGGAAGACCGTCTGCGTATGGTCAATCACCTGAGCAGCGAACAGGCTTAAGCAGCATAATCGATCCTTTAGGATTGTTTTCAAATGAGATTCCTTTGTTTGGGGCATGTTAAGACAGAACATGTCCGGTAAGCAAGGGGGGACTTATGAAAACGTCGGCACACTTTGACCGCCAATCCCAGCTTTTGCTGGCCGTTAATGGGTTGATCGTTCTGGCGGGGGCTCTTTCCGGCACATTTTTGAACGTGTATTTGTGGAAGAGCAAGCAGGACTACGCCATGATCGGATGGTTTACCGTAGCTCAACAGGTAGCCGTTGGATTGACATTCTGGATAGGCGGCAAATGGGTAAAGGAATACAACAAAATGAACGCCCTGCGTGCAGGTATTGTCCTGTCAGGACTGTTTTATCTGGTTGTGTTATGGATCGGTTCGGACGTCGTGCACTGGATTTGGCCGCTTGGCCTGCTGCTCGGCGTATCGCTCGGAATTTTCTGGCTTGCCTTTAACGTCGTATATTTTGAAGTGACAGACCGCTCCAATCGTGATTTGTTTAACGGCTGGGTCGGATTGCTGGGCTCGATTACCGGAATCATTGGCCCCTGGTTTTCCGGGCTTTTGATTACGTGGCTGAAGGGCGACCGGGGATACCGGGTCATTTTTACAATTTCGATGGTCATTTATGCAATTGCTGTCGTGCTCAGCTTTTTTCTTAAAAAGAGGAAAAGCGGCGGCAGCTATCGCTGGAGTGAGCCGATCACGCAGCTGCGCGCCAAGGGAAGCCCGTGGCGGCGGATGGCTCCGGGGCTGGCGGCGCAAGGGATACGTGAAGGCGTATTCGCCTTTCTGATCGGCCTGCTTGTGTTCGTGGCTACGAATAAGGAGGCCAAGCTGGGACAATTCACGCTGATTACGTCCGCAATCTCACTGTTGACGTACTGGCTCGCCGGGAAATGGTACAAGCCCGGATACCGAAGCGCTGGAATGCTTCTGGGCGCACTGCTTTTGTGGGTTGTGATCTTTCCGCTCCTTTGGAGCACGGGGTATTCCGCTTTGCTCGTACTCGGGATCGGCTCGGCCATATTTATGCCGCTCTACATCTTACCGATGATTTCGTCCGGTTTTGACTTGATGGGTACGAGCGATGAAATGGTCGAGAAGCGGGTGGAGCTTGTTGTACTCCGTGAACTAAGCCTTATGGCCGGGCGGCTGCTGGGCGCTTTTGCATTTATCGTCGTGGTCATGATGAGCAAAACGCCGCTGACGATTACAATCGTAATGCTTATATTGGGTGCCTCTCCTATCCTCAGCTGGATTTTTGTGAGAAAGCTTCTCCGGGACGGCTCTTCGGCCTGATGAGCAGAACAAACACTTCATTATGAAAACAGCAACCCTCAGGAACACTGTAAAGTGGCCCTGAGGGTTTTTTTGTGCTGCGGAGATTTAAGGTTCATGTAAGGTTCGCATTAAATCCCTGTAAGGTACAGCCATTATCATTACAAATGTGTTCATCCATATCAAGCGACCTTAAGGAGATTTCTATGAAAACTATACTGCAAGCAAAAGACGTGAACAAAACCTTTGGAACCAAAGGAAATCTATATACGGCTCTTCAGCATATCAGCCTGAACATTGAGGAAGGCGAGTTCGTGGGCATCATGGGACCGTCCGGAGCGGGAAAGTCGACGCTGCTCAACATTTTCTCCACGATCGATACGCCGACTTCCGGAGAGATCATCATCGACGGACAGAATATCGTCAGCATGAGCGAAGAGAAGCTTTCCGATTTTCGGCGGAATAAGCTGGGGTTTATTTTCCAGGATTACAACCTGCTGGATACGTTAACGGTCAAAGAAAATATTCTCCTTCCGCTGGCTTTGTCCAAAGTTCCTTCTTCGGAGATTGAACGGAGAGTGAATGAGATCGCCGATACGTTCGGAATTCGCGCCATTCTGGAAAAATACCCTTATCAAATCTCCGGCGGACAAAAGCAGCGTGCTGCGGCATCCAGAGCCATCGTAGCGAATCCGAGCCTGATTTTGGCGGACGAGCCGACCGGCGCGCTGGATTCCAAATCGGCGACAAGCCTGCTGGAAAGCCTGAGCATGCTGAATGCGTCGAATCGATCGACCATTATGATGGTTACGCACGACGCCAATGCCGCGAGCTACTGCAAACGGGTCATTTTTATCAATGACGGCGAGCTGTTCCGGGAGCTTCATAAGGAGGAGTCGACGCGCAAGCAATTTTTCCAGCAAATCATCGAGGTTTTGACATCGCTCGGGGGTGGGCATCATGACGCTGTTTAGTATCGCGAGAAAAAATATACGCAAAAACTTCACGAACTATTTTTTGTACTTTGCGTCGATGATTTTCAGCATCGTGATCTATTTTACCTTCGTGTCGCTGAAGTACGATAACACCATTCAAGCCGCGTCGGACGGATCGCCCAAAATCTCCTCTGCCTTCAGTGCAGCGGCCGTCGTATTGATCATCTTCGTGGCGATCTTTATCTGGTACTCCAACTCTTTCTTCACGCGCAAGCGCAAAAAGGAGGTCGGCCTCTATTCTCTGCTCGGGGTGCGCAAAAAACAGATTGGACGCATGCTGTTTTACGAAAATTTCCTGATGGGGATCGTAGCGCTGATCGTGGGGATTGCGCTTGGTTCTGTTCTGAGCCGCTTCTTTGTCCTGATCCTGATGAAGGTCATGGGATATGAGGCGATGACGGACTTCTCCATCTCGATGGCGGCGATCATCAACACCTTCGTCGTTTTTATGATCATTACGCTGATTACTTCGCTGCAAGGGTACCGGCTGATTTACCGGTTCAAATTGATTGAGCTGTTCCATGCGGACCAGCAGCGGGAAAAGGAGCCGAAGGCTTCCTGGCTGACCGCGATCCTGTCATTGCTTCTTGTCGGTGTCGGATACTGGCTCGCGCTGCAAAACCTGGCAACCTCCAAAGCGTGGCAGATGCTGGGCTTTATGATGACGCCGCTCGTGATCCTGATCACCGTCATCCTTGGAACCTATCTATTGTTCAATACCTTGACCGTTACCTTGCTGAAGCTGTCGCGCAAAAATAAAAGAAGCTTCTGGAAAGGCCTGAACATCATCACGACTTCCCAGTTGTTATACCGGATGAAGGGGAACGCGCGGACATTAACCATCATTGCGGTGCTGAGCGCGACGACGTTAACGGCTGTCGGGACCGCGTACAGCATGTATTACAGCAACCGCAGCTCGGTTTCGCAGTTCAATCCGAACAGCATCATGTTCCTGGATGTGGACGGCAGCACATCCGCCAAGGCGGAGAAGGCGATTCAAAGCGCGCAGGGCCATCGTATGGAGTATCACGAATCGGTTCCACTGCTTGAAGTCGATGCGGATGCATCGGGACTGGAGCAAGGCGGCCGCTCGGAGGAACAGACCTTTACGGTGCTGTCCAATCGCGATTTCAACCAACTGGCCAAGCTTCAAGGACGAAACGAGGCGCTTGAGCTTCAAGCGAATGAAGCTGCTGCGCTGGATCCGATGTTCATTCAAGGAATGTCGCCGGAATATGTGGGGACGGCGATCACGCTTAGCGGAGCCGATAAAGGGGAAAAGCTTGATTTTACCGAACTGAAAAAATACAGCGTGCTGAATCAGGGAACCGTCTATTCCACCATCGTGATCAGCGACGAGATGTTCGCCAAGCTGAAGCCGCACGCCAAGACGATGACAGTGGAAGCTTACGGCATCACGCATCAGGACAAGGCGAAGCAGCTAACGAAGGATCTGGAAAGCATTCTGCCGGAAAAAGCAGGTTTCTCGAGCTTCTATGGCGATTATGCCCGCGGCATGGAGTCCTCCGGATTGATGATTTTCATGGGTGGATTCCTGGGACTCGTCTTCCTGGCCGCAACGGGCAGCATCATTTACTTCAAGCAGCTGACCGAAGCGAATTCCGATAAGGCGCGTTATGCGATTCTGCGCAAGATCGGTGTGAAGAAAAAAGAAATTCGTAAGACGGTAGCCAAGCAGGTCCTGTTCGTGTTCGCGCTGCCGCTGGTGGCGGGAATCGTCCACTGCGCAGTGGCTTTGTCGGCCCTGTCGAGATTGATGCAGGCGAACCTGGTGATTCCGGTTATCATCTGCATGGGCGTGTACACCTGTATTTATCTGATCTATTACTTTATGACCGTGCGTGCCTACAGCAGCATCGTTATGAATGAAAAATAAACCACGAATACACGAAAAGGAGCAAATCCAAGATGAAAAAAGGACTTAGCATAACCGTCGTCATCGTCGTCTTACTTGTCGGCTTCGTCGTATTGATCCAGAACGTCAATTTGAACCGGCTCGGCGCCGCCGCATATTACGTGCAAATCGAGGACGGAAAGCGGATGGAGAGCAAGGAAAGCAGCGGGAAGAAGTTCGTTTACTACGAATACACCTTGAAAGGCTTCGATAAGCAGGGCAAGGAAAAGAGCGTCACCTTCACCGCACATAAGGATCTGCGCAGGGACGCGTATCTGAAGGTGTACATGAAAGGCGACGAAGCGAGCTCATACCAAGAGGTACAGGCGAGCGAGCTGCCGGGTCCCGCGAAGGAAAAGCTGATTGCGGCAGGAGCGCAATAGGGCGCATACTCGGGCAGGCAACCAAGATGAAGGGAAAAACGGCCAACTTGAAGGCGGAGTTTTCGCGAACGATTAAGAAGCGCCATTTTGTAAGCATGCTCCTGAAAATATGGTTATAGTAAATGACAGGGTGGGAAAAGATGACGGAGATGTCATCTCTGCACAGATCATCTGCACCGCTTCGCAGAAAGGAGGTTCGAACCATTTTGACTTTAAGCCAAAAAATATTGATCGTGGACGATGAAGCGGATATCGTAAGGCTGCTGAAAACCGTACTGCTGAAGGAAGGCTTCGAGCACGTGTATACGGCCGCCACAGCGGAAGAGGCCTGGTTGCAGTTCCAGGACAAGCATCCTGACATCATCATGCTGGATATCATGCTTCCGGACGGTGAAGGGTATGACGTCTGCCAAAAAATACGCAGTGTGTCAAACGTGCCGATTTTCTTTTTATCCGCGAAGGCCGAAGAAATCGATAAAATACTGGGCTTTGCCATCGGCGGCGACGATTATATCACCAAGCCGTTCAGCCCGAAGGAAGTGGCTTATCGGATCAAGGCCCGTTTCAGAAGGGCGGAGGCTGCCCGGGAGGAAGAAAAGCAGGAGCATACGCTGACGGCCGGTCCCTTTGAGCTTGACGAACAAAAATTCGAACTGAAGAAAAACGGGGAAGTCATCGAACTGAAACCGAAAGAGCTCGGCCTTTTCACTCATTTGCTCAAGCATCCGAACCAGATTATCAGCAAAGAAAGCCTGTACGACCAGGTCTGGGGCGAAGACTCGTTCGGTTTCGACAATACGGTCATGGTTCACATTCGGCGGCTGAGGGAAAAAATCGAAGAGGATCCTTCGAATCCGCAGTATTTGGTGACGGTGAAGGGCTTGGGGTATAAGCTTGCCCTGGAGGGCGGCAAACGATGAAATGGCGGCTGACTGGAAGGTACCTGGCATCGGTTGTCCTGATCGTGGTGATCGTCATCTTCATGAACCTTCTGGTCGCGCTTGGGTTTAATATATACCATATCCAAAAGCAGGAATCACCGTTTCAGCAGGGCGAAGCCTCGGCAGAGGGCATGACGCGCTCGTTCAGCCAGGAGATCGTCATTTCGGGATCGGGGATTTCTATCACGGACCAGGGCAAGCGAACGCTTGAAAGCAATCAGGCTTGGGTGCAAGTACTGGACGAGAACGGCAGAGCGGTATATGGATACCGCGTGCCTGCCGGGGCCAAAACGAAATACACGCCGCTGGACATCGTTCAGACTTATAAGTATATGGAAGAAGAACTGATGTCGATTGTTTTCATCGGAGAAAAGCAGGGGAACGGGAACCGCTACAGTTATCTGGTCGGCTTCCAGCATCCTTATATGGAGCGGTATGTCCTGACGTACGATATCCGGAAGGTCGGACGTTTCCTTCAGGTCGGAGCCTTGACTTTGATCTGCGTCGACGGCTTCATCGCCCTGTGCATCGCTTACATGTTCAGCAAAAGGCTGACCCGGCCGTTGAGTACTTTGATTGACGGCATCAAGCAGCTCGCCCATAAAAACTATCGTGCGCGGTACGAAACCAAGGGGATCTACAAGAACGTATTCTATAACCTCAACGTGCTGAGCGAGCAGCTTCAGGCCGGCGAGGCGGAACGGAAACATCTGGACCGGATGAAAGAGGAATGGATCAGCAACATCACGCACGACATCAAGACGCCGCTGGCTTCCATCCAAGGCTATGCGGAGCTGATGAAAGACAAGGATTACGGGTTCAGCATCGAGGAAATGCAGGAATATGCGGAGATCATCGAGCACAAATCCGTGTACTTGCGGGAGCTCATCGAAGATCTGAACCTTTCTACCCGATTGAAAAATAAAAAGCTTGCGCTCAGCAAAAAAAGCATCAATCTGGTCAGCCTGATCCGCGGCACCGTCATCGATACGCTGAACGATTCCCGATACGCGAGCCGCAGCATCGATTTCCGGTGCAGCGACGAGGTGATCAAGGCCGAGGTCGATGACATCCTGATCCGGAGGGCGGTCACCAATCTGATCTACAATGCCATCGTTCATAATCCGGAAAGCGCGGCCATTGCTGTCAGCGTCGAAAAGACCGGGCAGCATGTATTCATCCGGGTCGAAGATAACGGCAAGGGCATCCGGGAGGATGAAGTCAACCGGATCTTTGACCGGTATTTCCGTGGTACGAACACAGGGGAAGCGCATAAGGGCTCTGGCCTCGGCATGGCCATCACCCATGACATTGTGGAGGCGCACGGCGGAGACATCCGGGTGGAAAGCCGCCTTGGGGAAGGTACGACCATCATCATCCGGCTGAATGTGTAAAAAAGCAGGACATGTCCATAGGGCATGTCCTGCTTTTTAGGTTCATGGATTTACGCGGCAGGGGAGAACTCAGCCCATGGTTACCGGTTTATGCGGCGACGGCTTGCTGGTCCGCTGAAGCGAAAACATCTCCATATCCGGGCGTTCTTTGCCTGTGAGTACATCCCCGAGCATATCCGCCGCGATCATGCAATATACCGTCCCGTTGCCGCCGTAGGCCTCGATGAAATAGCTGTTCGGATAATCGGGATGCGTGCCGATCATCGGCATCCCGTCATGCGTTGAGCCGAAAATAGAAGCCCAGGCATACTCGGCCGTAAGGCTCTGGTAGCGGGGAAACAGCTTTTTGACCTCACCCAGCAAAATCTCGCTTTTATGAAGGGCGCGCGCTTCACGCTGATCCGGCTCCGGCGGATGCTCATCCAGTCCACCAACGACAATACGATTGTCCGGAGTAGTCCGCATATACAAATAAGGTCTTGCCGTCTCCCAAATCATGCAGCGCTCATGCCAATCTGAAAGATCCTCTACCGGGCTTGTCAGCATCGCGTAGGAAACCTTCAGGACGGCATTTCGATCCCTTTTCATTTCCTGGGTTTCATAGCCCATCGTGAAGACAACTGTTTTGGCGCGGATTTTATGGGCTCCGGTATAGCAGGTCACGCCGTCCTCATCGTATTCAAAATGCACGGCCTCCGTATGCTCGAACACGCGCGCCCCATGACGTGCAGCGGCTTCGACCAAGGCATGCACCATGCGGAAAGGATTCACCTCGGCGTCGCCGTGGGTATACAGGGCGGCTGGCTTGGAAAAAGGCATATGACGCTCGATTTTCGCTTGATCCCAATAATCCACGTTGAAGCCGTACTTTTTGAAGGTCTCGAATTCCTCCTGAAGCATAGGTACATCGCCCTCGTGACTGGCAAAGTATAAGCTGCTGCGGGGAATGAGCTGGGGATTCGAGTATAAACGCCCGCTGGTTTCAATCAGCTTGTGCATCGCCTGTTCGCAAAGCTTATAAAAAGCGACCCCGATTTCTTCGCCAAAGGTATGGATCATCGACGTAAGCGTCTTATCGTTCGAGAACTGCAGCAGGCCCGTGTTGGCCGAGGAACTGCCGCCGCCGATTTTTCCTTTGTCGATCACGACGGTATTCAAATTTCGGCTCGTCAGCTCATGGGACAGCATCGCTCCGCTCATCCCGCCGCCGACGACAAGCACGTCGCAATTGAGATCGCGGTCCAGCGCAGGATATTCGGGTACGGGATTTAGAGTATGGGGCCATCCAAGCTTTCCGCTGTTTAAGATCATCGTGGTTTCGCTCCTTTTTTCATTCCTATTTCAGTATTTGCTCTCGAAATGCGGTTTATTGAAGGCACATAGAAAAAAATGCCCTGGACATAATATGCAATGAGTTAAACATCCCCAGAGGAGGAAAAACACATATGCAATCCGGTCAAATGCAGGCAATTACGGGCAAAGAGCTCGAGTATATTGTCGATTCGATTTCCAATGAAGATCTGCTGATCAAACAGTGTGCGGCCACGGCTGCCGTTACGCAAAATCCGGCCATTCAGCAGGCGCTGCAGCAATACATTCGCTCGATGGATCATCATCTGGATATGCTTGTGCAGTCCCTGCAGCAGCATCAGCAGCTTGCGCCAACGCAGCCGCAACAATAAATTAACGAAGGAGAGTCCAAACCATGTATTATCAGAACCAGAACCAATCGGCCTTCATGCAGGAAGAGGATTTGCTGTACACCATTCTGGCCGATCTGAAAAGAACCGTCAGAGAATATACGACAGCAGCAACCGAGTCCTCGTGTCCCATGGTCCGTCAAATGTTCTCCCAATTGAACAACGATACGCTTCGCCTCCAAGGGGAGCTGTACAACTTGATGAAGCAGAACAATATGTACTCCACATCAGGAAAGGCGCTGCGCCAGGATCTGGATAAGCAGATCCAGGATGCCCGTAATACACAGCAGCAATGCCGTCAGTTCGTTCAGCAAAAAACAAGCGGCATGAGCCCTTATGCGCATGCTCCGAATGTGCCGCTTCATCAGCAGAATAACCAAAACCCCTATTACATGTAAATCCTGCGCCGCGCCGCACATTCCGGAAGCAATACGGCTATAATATAATGTAACCCGCCGCATGCTGCAGTGAAGCATGGTACATTTTTACCGTCTCTAATTCGGCCCACGCCATAGAGACGGTTTTTCTTTGCATGCACCCTAAATTATTGTAATATTAGTATTAATCTCTTTCCCGGGAATGACATGCTTTGTAAGCAACCCGTGAAACGTATGCTGGAGGACACTGTATGAAAGAACTGACTGAACTGAAATTAAAGGTTCTCGACCTGCTTAACGAGGATGCGAGACGGTCTCCCCTGCTTCTTGCGACGCTGATCGGCGTGGAGGAGGAAGCGGTAAAGGAGGCGATTGCCGAGCTTGAAGCGGACCATGTGATCGTAAAATACGCGGCGGTGGTCAACTGGAGCAAAATTGAGGAAGAAACGGTTACGGCGCTGATTGAAGTGCAGATTACTCCAGAACGCGGAAGAGGCTTTGAAGGCATTGCCGAGCGCATTTATTTGTATCCGCAGGTTAAATCCGTGTATTTGATGTCCGGAGCCTACGACCTGCTTGTCGAAGTGGAAGGCCGCAACCTGAGGGAAGTGGCGAACTTTGTATCCGAGAAGCTTTCGCCGATCGATTCTGTACTGTCAACGAAAACGAACTTCATTTTGAAAAAATATAAACAAGACGGAATTATTTTTGAAGACCGTGAAGAAGATAACCGTCTCATGGTCTCACCGTAAAGGAAGATGTGTCATGATCGTGAATGAAGATACCAAACAGCAGCAAGTCAAATCGATGAATTCCTACCTTGCTCCGCTGGTCAGGGATATCCCGCCATCCGGGATCCGCAAATTTTTTGATCTGGCCAACGGCAGTAAGGACATCATCACACTCGGGGTGGGTGAACCCGACTTCACGACTCCTTGGCATGTCCGGGAGGCCTGCGTGTATTCGCTTGAACGCGGAGTGACCGCCTATACATCCAACGCCGGAATGATAGAGCTTCGTGAAGCCATTTCGCAGTATCTCTATGACGGCTTTCACGTAGGCTATGATCCACAGAATCAGATCATCGTTACGGTTGGCGGCAGCGAAGCTATTGACCTCGCCCTGCGCGCACTGATCGTCCCCGGGGACGAAATTCTGATTCCGGAGCCCTGCTACGTATCCTATTCTCCGATCACATCGATCGGC
Source organism: Paenibacillus chibensis (assembly GCF_004001045.1). GTDB lineage: Bacteria > Bacillota > Bacilli > Paenibacillales > Paenibacillaceae > Paenibacillus_AQ > Paenibacillus_AQ chibensis. The sequence continues at coordinate 137,772 of NZ_BIMK01000003.1, read as the reverse complement.
GGAGGCGTGCCGGTAGGGATCGAAACCTATGCCAAGGATGATTTCAAGCTGACGGCGGAAGCGCTGGAAGCGCAGATCACGCCGAACTCCAAGGTGCTGATTCTTTGTTATCCAAGCAATCCGACCGGAGCAACGATGACCTACGAGGATTGGCTGCCGATTGCGAAAGTCGTGGAAAAGCATGATCTGATCGTCATCTCCGATGAAATCTATGCTGAACTGACCTATAATCAGAAGCATGTCAGCTTTGCCTCGATTCCGGGCATGATGGACCGTACCATTCTGGTCAGCGGTTTTTCCAAGGCGTTCGCGATGACCGGCTGGCGTATGGGATATGTCTGTGCGCATCCGGATATCATTGCTGCGATGCTGAAAATCCACCAGTATACCGTGATGTGTGCGCCGGTCATGGGTCAGGTGGCCGCTTTGGAGGCGCTGAAGAACGGGATGGAGGAAAAAGACCGGATGGTCGAATCCTACAATCAGCGCCGACGTCTGATTGTCCAGGGCTTCCACGATATCGGACTGGAGTGCCATGAGCCACAAGGTGCCTTTTATGCGTTCCCGAGCATTGTCTCGACGGGGCTCAGCTCCGATGAATTTGCTCAGCGGCTGCTCCTTGAGGCTAAGGTTGCCGCGGTTCCGGGGACAGCGTTCGGCGCCGGAGGCGAAGGATTTTTGCGCTGCTCCTATGCAACTTCGGTCGCGCAGCTAACCGAGGCGCTCGACCGTATGGGAGAGTTTCTGAACAAGCTGAAGCGTGAATCATAATGGATCGACGATGAACTGGAGCTGGTTTTTGGCTCCAGTTCATTCATTCTTATCGATATTATTCTGTTTTTTGTATATTTTAACAAAAAATTCACTTTATTTTATGCGTATGTATGTTATAATTTTGGTTTAGGAGCAAGAATAGACTTACCAGGGAGGGATTACCTTTGTTCTGTGCTGAATATGATTTGCCCTCGTACCGCGGTGACTACACTGCAGAAGGCGATCAGCGCGGTGAGTGGTCAACCAAAACGACGGATTCAATAAGGAATTTATCCTTGGAAGACGAAATATTGATGCTCCGTAAGAAAATGGAACAGATCTTTTTGCAGGAACAGTCCTTTACTTCGGAAATCGTCATCGAAATTAGCAGTCTGCTGGACTTGAAGATTAACGAATATATGAAGCTTTGCCCAAAGAAAAATAAAGCCTGACGGTACATATGTAGCAAGGGTCCCCTTGGCGCCGATCGTGAAGCCGGTATGAATCCGGAGTGTTTCGTTGTCGGCCGAAGGGGATTTTTTATGTTATTACAGAGTATCAAAATCGAAGCAAGGTGAATCTTTAGTTTCATTTTAAATAGATGAATAGAATCCATTGAAACCTGCCTGGGCATCCTTTGCCCGGGCACTTCTTTTTTGTCTCTATCATGTGTGATATATTGAACCTATTGGGGAAAAGAGGGGGAGCAGAGATTGAAGGCATACGGTAAATTGGTAGTGGTATTACTGGCGGTTTTTATGCTTGCAGGCTGCGGCAAAGACAAGCCTGACGTTTCGGTGTTCATGATCGACCAAAACTCCGATCCGACGCAGGTCTCCGATCAGCTGGAGAAGACGCTTCAGGAGAAGCTCGGCCCGGATTTGAAGGTCGAAGTCATTGCCAGTCCGCTGTATAATCCGCAAAAGCTCATGGTTGAATATGCCGCGGGAGGTCATGACATCATGATTTTGTCGGAAGACGACATGAAAAATTACGGGAAGCTTGGCGGTCACGTAGCACTGGACGATCATTTCGATGCGAAAAAGTATCCGGAGGGCGTCTTTGCCAGTATGGAAGAAAAAGACGACAAGACGATTGATAAGACCGAGCATCTGTACGGCATTCCCGTGAAGGACCTGAAGATGTTCAAGGATCTGAAATACACGCCGGATAAGCTGTTCGTGACGATCCCGATTTCTTCTGAACACATTGATAACGCACTGAAAGCAATCAAGGCTATGACGGAATAATAGAGATCCTGCAGAAGGAGGTTTCAACCAATGAAAATATATACAAGAACGGGTGACGAGGGCCAAACCTCGGTCATCGGCGGACGCGTATTCAAGGACGATCTGCAGGTGGAGACTTACGGTACTATCGATGAGCTGAACAGCTATGTTGGACAGGCTGTAAGTTTGATGGAAGGGGAGGCTTTTGCGGACCTGAAGGAGAATCTGCTGGAAATCCAGCATGAATTGTTCGATTGCGGCTCCGACTTGGCCTTTGTGAAATTAAGCGAAAGCAAATATAAAGTGAATGCCGAGATGGTGGTACGGCTGGAGCAGTGGATGGACCGGTACGAGGAAGAAAATCCGGAGCTGGAACGGTTCATTTTACCGGGCGGAACGCTGCTGTCCGCAACGCTGCATGTATGCAGAACCGTCTGCCGCCGGGCGGAACGCCGAGTGGTGACGCTGGGACAGCAAAAGGAGATCAATCCGGAGGTCCGCAGATACCTGAACCGGCTGTCCGATTATTTCTTCGTGATCTCCCGTACGGCCAACGCCCGCTGCCAAGTCCCCGACATCGAATATATTCGCAGCAAAAAGGTTTTCGGCAACAAGAAATGACAGCTTATTATCCGCCTATTGTTTATATCGTGCCTGAAGCAGAGAATGGCTGGCTGCTCAAAACCATCCTCGCGAAGCGCATGCACGTGTCACGCAAGCTGCAGTCGAAGCTGAAGCTGACAGAAGAAGGCATTACCTTAAACGGCCGGAGAGTCTATATCAGCGTACACGTTCAGGCCGGGGACGTAGTGGAAATCCGCATGGAAAAGGAAACCTCTGACGATATTTTGCCGCAGCCGATCCCTTTTGACATTCTATACGAGGATGAACACATCCTGATCGTTAATAAAGAAGCGGGGATGATCGTCCACCCGACCCATGGTCACTACACCGGAACGCTCGCGAACGGGGTCGTAGACTACTGGCTCCAAAAAGGCGAAGCGTACCGGTTTCGCGCCGTCCACCGTCTGGATCAGGAAACGACGGGGGTGCTTGCCATCGCCAAAAATCCTTATGTGCACCAGCACATATCCGAGCAGATGATCGATAACCTCGTGGACAAAAAGTACCTGGCCCTTGTGCACGGCACTCCGGATCCACGGCAGGGAGAAGTGGACGGCCCGATTGACCGCGATCCCGAGGAGCCGCACCGGCGGATCGTCACGCCAGACGGCTATCCATCCCTGACGAGATATAAGGTGCTGGAAAGCTGGACAAAGGGTTCGCTCGTGGAGCTCAAGCTGGAGACGGGAAGAACGCATCAAATCCGCGTACATATGACGAGCATCGGTTGTCCCCTGATCGGCGACAAGTTCTATCGGCATGCTATCTATGACAGGCAGGGGGAGCACGGAGAACCTGGGTCATCGTTGGCTGATCCGGAGCCGCATAGTCACCCCACGGAACCGGTATCTGAAATCATGGAGCTGGACAACTTCATCTCAAGGCAGGCTCTGCATGCGTTTGAGCTGTCCTTCGAGCATCCGGTGACGCATGAGCAGATGACCTTCCGGGCACCGCTCCCCGAGGATATGGCAAGGCTGCGACAGAAGCTGGAAGCCTAGGGAGGAACCTGCTTGACTAAATTCCTACAAAAAGAGAGTTGACATCCAATGAGTAAACTGGAAGTGTATCAATATCCGAAATGCGGTACCTGCCGTAATGCCGTCAAATGGCTGCAGGCCCATGGCCATGAGCTGACCCTGCACCATATCAAGGACGAACCTCCGAAGCCCGAGGTCATGGCCGAGCTGGTGAAGCGAAGCGGACTTCCGCTTAAGAAGTTTTTCAATACGAGCGGTGAGGTCTACAAGGAGCTGGGTCTGAAGGACAAGCTGGCCGGCATGGATGAAAAAGAGCAGATCGAGCTATTATCTTCGAACGGGATGCTGATCAAGCGCCCCATCGTGACCGATGGCAGCAAAGTGACGGTCGGGTTCAAAGAGGATCAGTACGAATCCGAGTGGGGATAACAGGAAAGAGCCCAAAAGCTCCCCGGAGTTGTGTTATACTAGAGGCAGAATTGCCGACCCTGCAGAGGGAATAGGGCAGACAAGGGGAGACACAAAGATTGATACCTAATGATAAACGCCAGTCCGTCATGCTGGTTGACGGGATGGCATTATTATTCAGAGCTTATTATGCGACCGCCACAAGCGGGTATATCCGCCGTACGAAATCAGGAATTCCGACCAATGCCATTTACGGCTTCATTCGTTATTTCTGGGATGCCGTTCAAAATTTTGATCCAACCCACGTGATTTGCTGCTGGGATCTCGGAGGCTCGACCTTCCGTGGTCAGCAGTTCTCTGCTTATAAAGGAAACCGTCCGGAAGCTCCGGATGATCTGGTACCCCAGTTCTCCATCATTCGTGATGTCATGGACAGCATGGGCGTGCCGAATATCAGCGCTGAAGGCTATGAGGCGGATGATTGCATCGGTACGCTGGCGACGCAGTTCAGCAAGGATATGGATGTGATGATCCTGTCCGGCGACCATGATCTGCTGCAGCTTGTCAGCGACCGGACGACCGTCATTATTATGAAAAAAGGCCATGGCAACTACAAGGCCTACACGCCGGAGTCCTTATACGAGGAAAAGCAGCTTCATCCGCGCCAGATTATCGATGTCAAAGCCCTGATGGGCGACGCGAGCGACAACTATCCTGGCGTCCGCGGCATCGGCGAGAAAACCGCGCATAAGCTCGTTCAGGAATTTGGATCGGTGGATGGAATCCTGGAACATTTGGACCAGGTATCGAAAAGCGTCCGCGTCAAAATTGAGGCGGATCTCGATATGCTGCATCTGTCCCGCAAATTGGCAGAGATCCACTGCTGCGTGCCTGTGGCATGCGATCTGGACATCTGCGAGCTATCGCTGGATGAGCGAAACGTTGTGGATAAATTCGAGGAGCTTGAAATGAAGAGCCTCTGCCACCTGCTCGGGGTTGTTGTCTAAGCGACGTCCTTATAAATAAATGATCGCAGGGGATGCTGGCATCACGCTGGCATCCCCTTTGGTTTGGCTTTCCGCGCCATTGGAACGTCTGGACCTGCGCAGGATGTGAGCCTGCGAATTGACTTTTTTGAAGCAACTGGGCTATAATGCCCGTGGTTATGGATAGGTTTTCATACTGAAAAGACCTCATGAAAAAAACAGACAATGAGAATGATGCAGGAGGGTTTGCAAACGATGAGTATTCTGGGAGCAATTGAAGCCGGAGGAACGAAATTTGTATGCGGAATCGGCAAGGAAGACGGAACCGTGCTGGAACGGGTGAGCTTTCCGACCACTACGCCGGAGGAAACGATGGCTCAGGTTGTCGCATTTTTCCAAGATAAAGGCGTGGAGGCCATCGGGGTCGGATCTTTTGGACCGATTGATCCCGTTAAAGGCAGTCCTACATACGGACGGATTACGACAACGCCGAAGCCTTACTGGAGCAATTATGATATCGTGGGTCATCTGGGCTCGCATTTTCAGGTGCCTATCGAATTCGATACGGACGTCAACGGCGCGGCGCTTGGTGAATATACCTGGGGCGCGGCCAAAGGATATGACAGCTGTCTTTATATCACGGTGGGAACCGGCATCGGTGCCGGCGCAGTGGTAGGCGGAGAGCTGATCCATGGCTTATCTCATCCGGAAATGGGTCATATTCTGGTACGCCGCCATCCCGAAGACAAATTCGAAGGCTTCTGCCCTTATCATGGCGACTGCCTGGAAGGCGTGGCCGCCGGCCCGTCGCTATCGAAGCGCTGGGGAGTTCCCGGAGCGGATCTGACACCGGATCATCCCGCGTGGGACATGGAAGCTTATTATTTGGCGCAAGCGCTTATGAACTATATATTGATTCTGTCTCCGCAAAAGATCGTGATGGGCGGTGGCGTCATGAAGCAGCAGCAGCTGTTTCCGCTGATTCATACCAAACTGCAGGAGCTGCTGAACGGTTATGTCCAGTCGCCTGCCATAAACGAGAATATTGCCGAGTACATCGTATCCCCGCAGCTTGGTGACAATGCAGGCTTGTGCGGGGCGCTGGCCCTTGCGAGAAAGGCATTGGCGGAAGCATAAAACAAAGCACGGACTCTCCTTTATGGGAGTAAAGGCATGGTGGCCCTTGGACCTCCATGCCTTTTTGTTATTTCATGTTCACGATGTAATGATTTACAATTTATGATCATAAAGTCACTTGTATTCACAGCTGCAAATCTCTATATTTCTTGTTGTGAAAATCGATATCCGAAATCACGAAACCGAGAGGAGAGAATTGATTGAAGAAGAAATGGATCATCTTCGGCACGACGGCGGCGCTCATGCTGACAGCGGGGACAGGGGTATACGCCGGTACCCAGCTGCAGGAAATCAAGGCATACCTTAACGGGAATATTCAACTGAAGTATAACGGAATGCCGGTGCAGGCAAGAGACGAAAAAGGAAATGCGGTACTGCCGATTACATACAATGGTACGACGTACCTGCCTGTTCGCGCCGTGGCCGATGTCATGGGAGTAGCGGTATCGTACGACTCGAAAACATCGACGGTGGAATTGGGTGAGAAGGCTGAAGGCGTGGCCATCGCAAAAGGCTTTGATAGCATGTATTACACCAAAGATCCGGCGCAAACCACCTATCAGGGCAAGGATTATAAGGAGGCTTACTTCGATAACGCCGGCAGCGCCCGCTCCAGCAGCTTCATGCTCTTTCCGAAAGGGAAGTACCAGAAGCTCTACCTGCAGGTGGCAGCCGTGGGTGAAAACATCGACAACTTTTTCGTTGAAGACAGCGATAAGAACGTGAAGCTCAAGACCGAAAGCATTGCGGTGAAGGACGGCTTGAAAACGATCGAAGTGGATATTGCCGGCGTGAGCGAATTGTTCGTGTATGCCGATGTAAAAAAAAGCGGTGCCATGTTCGTTCCGCTAACGACCTCTTACTACAAATAAGCTTAGGAACCCAAAAAAGACCTGTCCGGCATTGGCATGCGGACGGGTCTTTTTAATGCTTCCGGGCGCTGATATCAGGTTAATCCGTAAAATACGGCATGCCGACGACCATCTGCAGGAATTCCCTTAACTCTTCGGCCTCCGTTTCCCCGATCTTGAAGGTGGCCTCCAGATATCCAGGCTCCTCCAGATCATCCGCTCCGATAACGGCGCAAATCCCCTGCTGCAAATCCGCTACAAGGCTTTTGCCGTAAAACAGCGCGGTCGTCGTAATGGCCAGATCAAAGCGCTTCATTGACGGGCCTAAAAAGGTGACGAAACGGGTGGACGTCTGCTCCGTGCTATCCGCTAAAAAATCCAGTTCTCCATGTCGAGGCATGATGTCCGATCACTCCTTGAATTTCGGTTCTATCTTCCTGATATTATAAAGCAAAAAGCAAAGATTATCATTGACCATTTCCCTCGATATGGTATGATCTTGAGTAACAGCATAATCTTTCGGGGAAGCACCTCTCTTGCATTTCAAGAGAGGTGCTTTTTGTTGTGCTGATTTTGTGGTGGAGGTTGAAAGGATGCAGATCGTATTCATGAATCGAATGGTCAATCAAATCGAAGGCGCGGATGGCTCGGCCGAAGTATGGATCGGAGAGGATGAGGGCGCCTGGAAGCTGGGCTGGAGGGAACTGCATGCAGACGGCGGGCTGCAGGAGAGCATCTGGTATGAAGGCGCATCGTGGAATGAAATGCTGTACATTTATCGGCATGAGCTTGCCGTTAAGCTCGGTGAAGGCTTCAGACCGCTGATCGACGGCATGATGCATGAAGAGGAGGAGCAGAAGGGGGGAACCCGGCGGATTCAAAAGCTCTATTGCTACAGTGAGCTGCACTGCGATGAGGACCTCTACAATGAGCTGTGTGCCTGGAGGCGTAAAAAGGCGGCGGCAGAGCGGAAGGCCCCTTATTTTGTCGCGACCAACAGGCTTCTGCGGCTGATCAGCACCTTCGTACCCCGGAACGCGGATGAGCTGCTTCAGCTCCCGGGTGTGGGCGACAATAAAGCCGCCGAATATGGCGCGGAGCTGCTGGACATGACGTCAGGACGGGATCGGCACCGTGATTTTCCGCTGGACTGGGTGCTAGGCGAGCTGGATGAACAGATCTTTGCGTCCTGGGTCTACAAACAAAAGGAACTGAAATATAAGCAGGATCTCGATAAATACCGGACCCAGCAGCTGCTGCTGCGGGGCATCAGCGAAGGCAAGCGCCTAGCTCAGCTGGAGCAGGAGAGCAGCCTGACGAGACGGGAGCTGGTGGAAGCGCTGGAACAGCTGGAGAAGGAAGGCTATGACGCCGAGCTCCTGATTGCCATGGAGCTTGCGGACATGCCGCAGGCGGAACAGGAGGAGGTATGGAATGCTTTTGGCGAGCTGGGCGACACGTTGTTGAAGCCCGTTCTGCAGCATGTGTACGGCCAGGAATCGGCGGCTGGGCCTGTCATGGAGCAGCGGTATGAGCGATTGCGGCTGATCCGGATGCGTTACCGCAGGGAAGCGGAGAGCCAGAAGAATGCGGGATAATCGCCGGAAATAAGCGCAAAAAGGACGAAGGGGGATCTTTGAGAATCCATCGCACCTTCGTCCTTCGTATAAAAGGATCCATCGTTTCTTTCAGATCCAGTCTTTTTTCCGGAATATGAGCACCATGCTGATGCCCAGTAAAACCATGATGCCGATAATTACATAATAGCCGTATTGCCAGTGGATTTCGGGAATATAATCGAAGTTCATGCCATAAATGCCGGTAATGACCGTCAGCGGCATGAATATCGTCGTGATGGCGGTAAACACGCGCATGATTTCGTTGGCACGGTTGGCGATACTGGATTGGTAGGCCTCACGAAGGTTGCCCATCAGGTCGCGGAACGTGTCGAAGGTTTCGGAAATTTTAACGGCATTTTCATAGATGTCGCTGAAATATTTTTGAAGCTGATCGTCAATCAGCCGGAGATCTCGTTTGTTCAGGGTGTTGATAAGCTCTTTTTGCGGCCCCAGCACTTTTTTCAGCCATAAAATCTCACTGCGCAGACCAATGATCTCGTTCAAATGGGATTTTTTCGTATGCATCAGGATGTCTTCCTCTAGCTTCTCGATCTTGGCCTCGATGCGGTCACTTACGGTGAAGTAATTGTCCACGACAAGGTCGATCAGCAGGTACAGAAAACGGTCCGGCGTGCTGACTTCCTGCTCCCACAAAATCGGTTTGAGGGAACGCAGCTCATGAATCTTTTGTTTGGTAACCGTAATGATGTAATGCCGGCCCAAAAAGACGTTGAGCGAACGCAGGAAAATTTCCTCGTCATCAAAGCGGATGGAATTGACAACGATAAAGTAATGGCTTTCGTAGATTTCGATCTTGGGACGCTGTTCCTCATCGCTCAAGCAGTCTTCCACCGCCAAATCATGCAGGGAAAACAAAGGCTGCAGCAGAGCAAGGTCGTCAACATCCGCATCGATCCAGAAGAATCCTGCAGGCGGGGCAGTCAGTGTGGTTTGGATATCATCGATCGGGCTGAAAACGCCGTCGTTCACCAACCGGATTTTCATATGATTTCACTCCTTCAACCCGTCATGCCGCGCATGATACGGGATATGCTTGATTAGAGCATAGGAAAGAAATCAGCTTCACCGTTTGGGAAAAATGAGGATTAGTCAGAAATTGCAAAGGACACGACAATGAAAACTTCCCTGTGCCGGCAAGCTGATTTCGATTCTATGCAGTTGTGTTCGTTTGCACTCAGCTTCGGGCTCGGGTCGCCTTCCATCTTTCATGTCACCTCTGTCATATCGGTTTAAACACTTGTCTAGTATAACGCCGGGCCATGGACCTTTCAAGAAGAAAATGGCTGGCGGATGATACCCGTCTACAGCGTATGACAAAGGCTGGAAATACGTTCGAAAAAATTTATGCTGCCGTTAGCCCCGCAGCTTCTTGACGAAGGATGGGATTATGATTTAAAGTAATGAACAAGATCGTTTGTATTTTCATTTTACCTAACTTAATATTGCGAAATCTTATCAAGAGCAGGTGGAGGGACTAGCCCGATGAAACCCGGCAACCGGCGTATCTTACGCACGGTGCTAATTCTTGCAGGAGCATGCTGCGACCCATGCAGATGATTCCTGACAGATGAGAGAGGCGTATGAATACACGTGATGACCTTTCTCTATGCTGGAGAAGGTCATTTTTTGTTATATACACCTTGCTCCCTAAAATGATTTTCGCCACCTCAAAAAGGAGTGTTGAATCATGCCGATTAAAATTCCGGACGCGCTGCCGGCTAAAGAGATTCTTAGCGGAGAAAATATTTTCGTGATGGACGACAGCAAGGCTTACCACCAGGACATCAGACCGCTCCGGATTGCCATCATGAACATTATGCCGACCAAGGAAACGACCGAAACGCAGCTGCTGCGCCTCCTGGGCAATTCCCCGCTGCAGGTGGAGATCACGCTGCTTCATCCAAGCTCGCATACGTCCAAGAATACGTCCCAGGAGCATTTAGAGGCGTTCTACAAAACATTTGACGAGGTACGTCACCGCCGCTTTGACGGCATGATTATCACGGGGGCGCCCGTGGAGCAGATGGAATTCGAAGACGTGAACTACTGGGATGAGCTTCAGGAAATCATGGACTGGTCCAAAACGAACGTCACCTCGACGCTGCACATCTGTTGGGCCTCGCAGGCGGGATTGTACCATCATTTCGGCGTGCCGAAATGGGATTTGGCGAAAAAATGCTTCGGCGTGTTCCCGCACACGCTTAACCAGCAAAATGTGAAGCTATTACGCGGGTTTGATGAAGTGTTCTATGTACCTCAATCCCGCCATACGGAGGTACGGCGCGAGGACATTGAGAGCATCGATGAGCTTGAGATTCTATCCGAGTCCGAGGAGTCCGGCATCTATCTCGTTGCCACCAAGGACGGCAGACAGATCTTCGTCACGGGCCACTCGGAATACGATCCTTACTCCTTGAAATGGGAGTATGAACGCGATATTGCGAAGGGCATGGACATGGAAATTCCCAAACATTATTACCCGAACGATGACCCGTCCCGTGTTCCTCCGGCAGTATGGAGAGCCCACGCAAACTTATTATTCTCTAACTGGCTGAATTACTATGTATATCAGGAAACGCCTTACGATATCGGAGAGGCTGCTGAAGTCTGGCCGCAGATTTAACCGGAGCATCCATCACAGGAAAATATGGGGGAGAACAACATGGAGAAGAAACCATTGAATATTGAAAGCAGGCTCGCACAGATCGGCTCGCTGGAAGATCCGGCGACGGGTGCGGTGAATTTTCCGATATACCAGGCAACGGCCTTCCGTCATCCGAAGCTCGGCCAGAGCACAGGATTCGACTATGCGCGGACCAAAAGCCCGACCCGCAAGGTTCTTGAGGAGGCGGCAGCCCAGCTGGAATCGGGTGATGCCGGCTTTGCCTGCAGCTCCGGCATGGCTGCGCTGCAAACGATTTTCTCACTGTTCGGGCAGGGGGATCATTTGATTGTTTCCCTGGATTTGTATGGGGGCACATACCGCATGCTCGAAAGGATTTTTTCGAAATTCGGGGTCAGCGCAACGTACCTGGATACGAATGATCTCGACGAGCTGGAAAAATCGAGACGCCCGGAAACGAAGGCGGTGTTTATCGAAACGCCGACCAATCCGCTGATGATGATTACGGATATCGAGAAGGTAGCTACCTGGGCCAAGCGCCATCAGCTGCTGACGATCGTGGACAATACGCTGCTGACGCCGTTCTTCCAGCGTCCGATCGAGCTTGGAGCCGATATCGTCATCCACAGCGCCACCAAGTATTTGGGCGGACATAATGACGTGCTGGCAGGCCTCATCATTACCAAAGGCAAGGAGCTGTCGGAAGAAATGTTCTTCCTTCATAACTCCATTGGGGCCGTGCTCGGCGCGAGCGATTCCTATCAGCTTATGAGAGGCATGAAGACCCTTGCGCTGCGGATGGAACGCCATGAAAGCAATGCCAAGGCCGTGGCGGACTTTCTGAAGACGCATCCGGCGGTTGCGGAAGTGTATCACCCTGCCTTCCCGGATCATCCGGGCCATGAGATTCAAAACAAGCAATCCAGCGGAAACACGGGGATCTTCTCGTTTAAGGTCAAGGATGCCCGTTATGTGGAGCCGGTTCTCCGCCATATCCGGCTGATTGCTTTCGCGGAAAGCCTGGGCGGTGTGGAATCCCTTATGACGTATCCGGCGGTGCAGACCCACGCGGACATCCCGGAGGAAATCCGGAAGGCGGTAGGCGTCGATGACCGGCTGCTGCGCTTCTCGGTAGGCATTGAACATATCGACGATTTGATCGCCGATCTCGGCGGAGCACTCGACGCGGCCATCGAGGAAATTGAAGGGGGACATAAGCATGAGTGATCAAGCCAAGGAGCCAAACGGCACCGAAAAACAATTGAAATTCGCAACCAAGCTGCTGCATTTCGGATCTGAAATCGACAGCACGACCGGAGCGTCCAGCGTTCCGATTTATCAAGCCTCGACATTCCATCATGAGGATGTATTCAATCCTCCGGTACATGATTATAGCCGTTCCGGCAACCCGACGCGCCAGGCGCTTGAAGACTACATTGCGCTGCTTGAAGGCGGGGTACGCGGTTTCGCTTATTCCTCCGGTATGGCCGCGATTTCGAGCACCTTCATGATGCTGTCCGCTGGCGATCATATGATCGTGACCGAGGATGTTTACGGAGGTACATATCGTCTGCTTACCAGCATATTGAACCGTCTGGGCATCGAGAGCACGTTCGTGGACATGACGGAGCTCGATCAGGTCAAGGCGGCGCTCAAGCCGAATACAAAAGCCGTATATATGGAAACGCCGTCGAATCCGACGCTCAAAATTACCGATATTGCTGCCGTTACCTCGTGGGCGAAGGAGCATGATCTTCTGACGATGCTCGACAATACGTTCATGACGCCGTATTACCAGCGCCCGATCGAGCTGGGCGTGGATATTGTGCTGCACAGCGCCACCAAGTTCCTCGGCGGACACAGCGACGTGCTGGCAGGGCTCGCGGTTGCGCGTACGTCTTCCATCGGCAAGCAGCTGAAGATGCTGCAGAACGGATTGGGAACGGTGCTGGGCGTTCAGGATTCCTGGCTGCTGATGCGGGGAATGAAAACCTTGCAGGCGCGCATGAATCATAGCGAGAACAGCGCAGCCGTCCTGGCGGCATGGCTTCAAGGGCGGCCGGATATCCAGCACGTTTACTACCCTGGGCTGCTCAATCATCCGGGGAGAGAAATCCATGAAAAGCAGTCGAAGGGCTATGGAGCCGTTGTTTCCTTCGACGTCGGCTCCGGCGAACGTGCCAAGCAAGTGCTGAACAAGGTCAAGATCCCGCTCGTTGCCGTCAGTCTTGGAGCGGTGGAGAGCATTCTTTCCTACCCGGCCATGATGTCCCACGCGGCAATGCCGGCCGAGGTTCGTCATGAGCGCGGCATTACGGACGGACTGCTGCGCTTCTCCGTAGGGCTGGAGGATATCGACGATCTGATTGCAGACCTGGATCAGGCCCTGCAAGGTTAATGAATAGAAGAAAGTGCCGCCCTCGGCGGTGCTTTCTTTTTGTGTCTATTTTGTGAAAACACGGGAATTGGGAGCTTGATATGACAATGTTTACGCAAAATCATGGCAGTTTGGTAAGAAAGTGAAGTTTTTCTCAAACAAAAAATATGGTAAGATGGTGTGGATTGGTTGAAGGAAATAAGTTCTAGGTTTATTCAAAATTCGCCATATGATAAGGAGGCTGCCGGAGATGAGCACCGTAAATCAGATTTTGGACAAAGCGCTGCGGGGTGAACGTCTGAATTTAGAAGACAGTGTAACCCTGTTTGAGAGTGATGAAATTGAGAAAATGGGCCATGCCGCCGATGTCATGATGAAAAGACAGCATCCCGATCCGATCACGACCTTCGTGATTGGCCGGAATGTCAACTATACGAACGTATGCGACACATTCTGTACCTTCTGCGCGTTTTACCGCAGACCGGGACACAATGAAGGGTATCTGCTGAACGATGAAGTTATTTTCCAGAAAATCAAGGAAACCGAGGATGTCGGAGGTACCGAAATTCTGATGCAGGGCGGCACGAATCCCGATCTGCCATTCAGCTACTATACCGATCTGCTCCGCGGCATCAAGCAGCGGTTCCCGAACATAACGATGCACTCGTTCTCCCCAGCCGAGATTCGCAAAATGCAGGAGGTTTCAGGCCTTTCCCTGGAACAGGTCATGCGCGATCTGAAGGCAGCCGGCCTGGATTCCCTGCCAGGAGGCGGAGCCGAGATTCTGGATGACCGCATCCGCAAAAAGATCAGCCGGCATAAAGGCACTTGGCGCGATTGGATGGACGTCATGCAAATGGCCCATAAAATCGGTATGAATACGACCGCGACAATGGTCATCGGCTTCGGCGAATCGATGGAGGAGCGTGCGCTGCACATGCTTCGCGTCCGCGATGCGCAGGACGAATGCATTGCAAACGGCTATGACTCCAAGGGCTTCTTGGCCTTCATTCCGTTCACGTTCCAGCCGGATAACACGAGCCTCAAACGCGAACGCGAAACGCCGGAAGCTTATCTGAAGACGGTAGCGATCGGCCGCCTGGTGCTTGATAACGTTCCAAACCTGCAGTCCTCCTGGGTTACCATGGGACCTGAAGTCGGCAAATTGTCGCTCAGCTACGGCTGTAACGACTTCGGCAGCACCATGATGGAAGAGAACGTCGTTTCTTCCGCAGGCGCGGTTCACAAGGTCAACATCGCTTCGATTCTGCAGCTGATTCGCGAGGCAGGCAAAATTCCTGCGCAGCGTAATACCCGCTATGATATTTTGAAAGTGTTTGAAGAAGGCACGGAAATCGAGCGCGACTTTGTAATGCAGAACTAATTCATATTTTTTATCAAATCCTGCTTCGGTGATGAAGCAGGATTTTTTGTGTGGATTGAAAGCCCCAGAATCTCCTAATAAGTCTTGGAAAGTCGTTGTCTAGCGTATTAAAGAACCTTATGGAAAAAAATGAAATCTGTATGATCTGAAAAAGGTATTGTATTATTATGCGTTTATATGTATATTCTACTTAATTAACGTTAATTAAAAATGGAGCGTGAAATATTCATGACCACCAAACAGAAGTTGAAGGAAGCGGCTATGCGATTATTCGGAGAAAAAGGGTACGACGGTACGGCGCTTTCGGAAATCGCGAAGGAAGTCGGCGTCAAGACGCCGGCGATCTATGCCTTCTATGAAAATAAAGAGGATTTGTTCATGACGGTGTTCCGTGAGGCGATGGATTCGTATAACACTTACGTCCAGGAGCTTTCGGGGGAAAAGAAAAAGCTTGGCGCCAAGGAAAGCCTGCGCCGGGTTCTGGCCAGGCAGTACGAGTTCTACCAGCGGCACCGGGAGGAAAGCGTGCTCGTGCTGCGGTACGTGGTTTTCCCGCCGGCGTTCCTGAAGGAAACGATCGAACAAGCCTTCCTGAACTCCGACGGGCTGCTGACAAGCATCATCGAACAATTCATTCTGCAGGGCATGGAAGAGGGCTCGATTCCGGATCAGTCCCTGCAGCCTCTCGTGGATGCCTTTCTCAACGTGATGGATGGATTAGCCATGCAATATTTCTATTACACCTCCAAAGAAGTCTATGAGCGTAAGCTGAACCATGCCTTCGATACGTTTTGGAACGGCGTAAGCTCCTAGAAATCGGACAAGCAGCAAAGGAAGATTTCACAACAACAGGGGGATGGGAACATGAGTGAGATTAGTCAAGTCATTGGAAGTGAAGGAGCGCAAGATTTCGAAAGGGAGCCTGTTCCTGCGCATATGCGTAAACAGTGGCTGTCCATGGCGCTGGTCTGGATCGCGATCGGCATCGATCTATCGGCGATGTTTCTCGGGGCAGAGCTTGGCAACGGCATGAATCTGGCTGATTCGCTAACGGCCACGATTATCGGATCATTCATTTTGGGGCTTATCGGCGCTCTGTGCGCTTATGTCGGCGCGAAAACGGGGCTGTCGACAGCGATGATCAGCCGGTTCCTGTTCGGCAACGTCGGGGCGCGCATCGTATCGGTGGTGCTCGGCATCTTTTCGCTCGGCTGGTTCGGGGTACAGGCCGGATTTTTCGCTTCGAACATGCAAACGGCGTTCCACAAGCTGTGGGGGATCGATTTATCGCTAGGCGTACTTTCCTTCATCGGCGGCGTGCTGATGATGTCGACGGCCATTTGGGGATACCGCTCGATTGAGCGTCTGAGCGTTTGGTCCGTGCCGCTTCTGATTATTTTTATCGGCGTGGCCATCGTCATGGCGTTTAAAACAAAGGGCACCTCGGCGATCTGGGAGCCGATCAGCGCAGCGCCGATTCCGATGGGAACCGCGATATCGCTCGTCATCGGCATATTCATCGTCGGTACGGTGCTTTCGCCGGACATCGCACGCTGGGCCCGGACGCCGATGCATGCGGTCACGGCGGCGTTCATCGGATTTTTTATCGGCAACAGCTTCATGACGGTTATCGCCATTTTCCTGTCGCGGCTTATGGATACGGATGACTTGACGAATATTTTCATCTCGCTCGGCCTCGGTTTGCCGGCGATCATCGTGTTGACGCTGGCACAGTGGACGACCAATACGAACAACCTGTATTCCGCGTCGCTCGGCTTCTCGGTCGTATTCCGGCGCATTCCGAAAAAATGGATTACCGTCATTGCCGGACTTTTTGCGACTTCTTTGGCCGTCTTCGGCATTTACGACAAGTTCTTGTCTTTCCTGAACGTCATTACGATGTTCGTGTCACCGATCGGCGGCGTCTATACGGCCGAATATTTGCTGGTAGACCGCAAGAAATTCACTTTCGAAGCGATCGACCGCAATCCGAAATGGATCATCCGTTCCCTGCTCGTATGGGTCGCTGCGACGCTGTTCGCTTATATGACGACGGCGGCACCGGACGGATTCGGCTTGTTCCAGCTGACGCGGGTGCCGGCCCTGGACGCATTTGTCTTCGCGTTTATCGTACAGTGGATCTTCGGAAAAATAGTAAGCAAGAAAGGAACACATCATGAATAACAAACTGAAGCAATTAGATGAACAGGCGGTTCAATATATCGCGGTTGGTGCGGCGGTACTCGGAACCGGCGGGGGCGGAGACCCCCATATCGGGAAATTGATGGCGCTTGAAGCGATCCGCAAATACGGTCCCGTCCGCGTGCTGAGCCCGGAGGAGCTTGCGGATGACGATTTGGTGGTACCACTTTCGATGATCGGGGCGCCAACCGTCATGAATGAGAAAATCCCTTCCGTTCAGCAAATGGCGATGCCCCTGGATTTGATTGAAAAAGAACTGGGCCGTAAAGTGACTGCAATCATGCCGATCGAGGTCGGCGGCGGCAATTCGCTTGTGCCCGTCCTCGCGGCAGCGGAGCGGGGCATTCCTATTCTGGATGCGGATGCGATGGGGCGTGCTTTTCCGGAATCCCAGATGGTGACCTTCTATTTGGACGGCATCGACTGCAGTCCGATCACGATGGCCGATGAACGCGGGAACGGTGTGCTTATGCACGCGATCGACGGGATCTGGGAGGAGCGCATGGCCCGCGCCATTACGATTCAGATGGGAGGATCAGCATCGATTTGCGATTACCCGGTGTCCGGTGCGCAGGCGAAGCAAAGCGCCATCCCGCACACCCTTTCTTTGGCCTACGATATTGGGAAAACGTTATTTGAATCGAAGGATTTGAAACAAAATCCGATTGAAGCCCTGCTGGAGCAGCTCCACGGGTATGCGCTATTTCAAGGCAAAGCGGTCGATATTCGGCGGCGCACCGAGGGCGGATTCACGAAAGGCGAGGCGGTTTTCGAAGGAACGGACGCCTGCCGGGACCGCATGATGCGTTTATTCTTCCAGAATGAGTTCCTGCTTGCAACGGAGGAAGGGAAGTCCCTGGCCGTTACACCGGATCTCATCTCGCTGCTGGACCAGGATACGGGAATGCCGATTACGACCGAAAATTTGAAGTACGGAGCGAGAGTCGTAGCAGTCGGTTTTCCGTGCGATCCCAAATGGCGGACACCGAAAGGGCTGGATACCGTCGGACCGCAATATTTTGGATATGACGTGCCGTATGTGCCGATCGAGGAACTGGCTGGCGGGAAAGGAGAGAAGCTGTAATGACTTGGACCATTATCGGACATGAGGAAGCGTACCGGATCGGGATCGATGTCGGCGGTACGAATACGGATGCTGCCCTGCTGGATTCGCAATTGAACACCATTCATACGGTAAAAGTGCATACGACGCGGGACGTGAACGAGGGAATCGTGGAATCCATACGCCGTCTGCTCTCCGAGAGCCGTGTGAACCCCGCAAGTATCCGGTATGCGATGCTGGGTACGACTCACTGCACCAATGCCATCGTTGAGCGCAAGCATCTCGGCAAAGTAGGCTTGATTCGCCTCGGTGCACCCGCAACAACCTCCATTCCGCCACAGGCGGACTGGGATGATACGCTGAAAGACGCGGTCGGTACGCATGCTTATATCGTCAACGGCGGATACGAATACGACGGCCGTACGATCGTGGATCTGGATGAAGCCGAAGTGATGGAATGCTTCGCGCGCATGAAGGGCCAAGTCGATGCCATTGCGGTCTGCGGCGTGTTCTCGCCTGTCAATACCGCGCAGGAAAAACGGGTCGAGCAGCTTGCCAAACAAGTACTGGGCGAAAACATGCCGGTCACTTTATCTCATGAAATCGGCAGCATCGGGCTGCTGGAGCGGGAGAATGCATCCATCTTGAATGGAGCCCTGCTGAAAGTCATCGCGGGCGTCGTCGAGGGCTTTGAGAAGGCGCTCCAAGGTTTCGGAATCCATGCCGGCGTATATATATGCCAAAATGACGGCACGCTGATGCGCAGCCAATACGCGCTCGCTTATCCGATACTGACGATTGCTTGCGGTCCGACCAACTCGATCCGGGGCGCGGCGCATTTATCGGGTCTCAGCAATGCCCTGGTCGTGGACATTGGCGGTACGACAACGGATATCGGCGTGCTGGCTCAGGGCTTCCCGCGCCAATCTTCGGCTGCCGTCGAAATCGGAGGCGTCCGCACGAACTTCCGCATGCCGGACATCCTCTCGATCGGAATCGGCGGCGGTACGATCGTACGGGCTGAAACCGCCAAGGATCTCGTCACCGTCGGACCGGACAGCGTCGGCTACGAGCTGCTGCGGCGCGGCCGCATCTTTGGCGGCGATACACTGACGGCAACGGATGTGGCCGTCAAGCTTGGGCGCTATGCCTGGGAAGGCGGCATGACTGAAGATCTGGACGAGACGATTTGCCGGAAGGCGGATGAGGTGATTACCCGGGCTATTGAAGATGCGATTGATCGCATGAAAACGAGCGCAGATGATGTCGATGTCGTGCTCGTTGGCGGCGGCAGCATCCTTGTCGCGGAGCGGCTCGAAGGGGTTGCGAGGATCGTCAGACCCGATTATTACGATGCGGCCAATGCCATCGGCGCGGCACTGGGTGAAGTCAGCGGCGAGACCGAGCGGATCTATTCTCTGGATGAAATGACTTACGATGAGGCCAAGGAGGCTGCGAAAAACCATGCCATCGAGCAGGCGGTGCTTGCAGGCGCGGACCGGTCCACGGTTCAAATCGTGCTGGCGGAGGACATTCCCATTGCTTATTTGCCCGGCAATGCGCT
Organism: Paenibacillus chibensis; assembly: GCF_004001045.1. Lineage (GTDB taxonomy): Bacteria > Bacillota > Bacilli > Paenibacillales > Paenibacillaceae > Paenibacillus_AQ > Paenibacillus_AQ chibensis. The sequence continues at coordinate 117,951 of NZ_BIMK01000003.1, read as the reverse complement.
GTTGGTAAAGGTGAAAGCGGCCGGCAGATTGTAATCATCAAACGAACATATCAGGCTTCTTTCTTTTGCGAATCTGCGAAGGGGGAGGCCTGATTTCATGTCAGGTTATAACGTATTATGCAAATACTGCAAACACCCGACCACAAAGAGCCTTCTGTCGATTGGGCCTGAGAAATGTTAGCCTGTTTTCCAACGATCCCTCCCGTATATCCCCTCTGCATACACATATACTTTGTAAGAAGGATATTGAAAGGAGTGAACTCCATGGAACTGTTCAGCATTGCAGCCCAAACCTCCAACCCGCAGGAAGCGGAGCGATACAGCCGCATGGTTTCGGAAGCGAATCAGGATTTACATAAAAAGTACAAATCGTTATCGATCAGCTGCACGGTCCATGAGAATGTCGTGCTTTGGGGCTGTCGTGAGGATGATCCGCGCTTTTTCAAGGGGAACCATCTCCAGCAGGTATATGAAACGGCCGCCAGGACGGTGGCGAAATACATTTTGCAGGATAAAGAACAGCGGCTGGTCGAGAAAATATTGGAGGAGGAGTTTGATTTTCCCGATCCCGAAGAGCATGAGCAGATCCTCAAGCAATGCAGGATGATTTTGGGCCAAAATCAGGAACTCAACGAATCGTGGAACCGCCGTTCAGATATGCTCGTGCAGGGGCTTCAGCAGTGCTTAACCGAAAGGCCGCTGCTTCACGTAGACGGCTTTCTTACCTTCCGCTCCCGAGCGTATGCAAATGAACTGAAGGAGATCGTGGAATATGCGGTGGACGAATTTCTGATGGACCGGCAATACGAGGAGTTCGTGGGGATGCTCAAATATTTCGTGTATTTTCAGCAGCCGCAGGTTCCGCTCGTGCATGTCATTCATAAAGGCGGGCAGGAGCTGCTCCTGCTGGACGAAGATCTGAATCCCCTCGAATACCGGGCCGACGAAGGCGTCGTGGTGGAACGGCTGGATCAGCAGGATTTGCAGATGGAGGACGCGGTCGTCACAACCCTCATTTCCGTCTCCCCGGCCAAAATCGTCATCCACACGCGGGAGCCCCATATGGCAGTGATCCGGACGCTGACGCAGATCTTTGAGCAAAGGGTCGAGATATGCCGATACTGCCCGGATTGCCACGCGTATTTCCGCGAAACGGGGAAGTTGTAACTTGACGAAGGATCATGAGGGACTTATAATTACTGCATAATTAAAAGCGTTGACAAAGACATGGATTGAAAAACGGACGGTGCAGAGAGAGGAAACATCGGCTGAAATTTCCTTACGTTATTCCGGTTTTGGTCTACCCCTTTGTAGCTGCGGTTAGGAACGTTATGCCAGTATGAACCGCCGGGTCATTCCGTTATCAGATGCTGATGAAGGATCATGCGACTGTCTCTTTCCGGACGGATGCGATGATCGAATTTGGGTGGAACCACGGGTGCAAACACTCGTCCCTTGCTCAAGGGATGAGTGTTTTTTTGTTTTCTATTTGTGGAAATATGATGCAAATGGTATGGAAAATTGAAGGAGGAATTCACGTGTCAGTAAGTATCAAGCTTCCGGACGGCTCCGGCCGGGAATATGCAGAAGGAAGTACAATCGAGGATGTGGCGGCATCCATCAGCAGCGGACTCAAAAAAAATGCGGCAGCCGGCAAAATGGACGGCATCGTCGTGGACTTGTCCACTCCGCTTAAAGATGGCGCGCTGATTGAAATCGTAACCCTGGATTCCGAGGACGGTCTGGAAGTCATGCGCCACAGTACAGCCCACTTGATGGCCCAGGCGGTTAAACGTCTATTTGGTGCCAAAGAGGTCAAGCTTGGCGTGGGCCCGGTAATTGAAGGCGGATTTTATTATGATATGGATCTCGAGCATCCGCTGAATCCCGAAGATCTGCAAAAGATCGAAAAGGAAATGGAACGCATCGTAGGCGAAAACCTGCCGATCGTACGCAAGGAAGTCAGCCGTCAGGAAGCGCTGAACGTATTCGGCGAGCTGGGAGACCCTTATAAGCTGGAACTGATCAATGCGCTGCCTGAAGACAGCATTATTACGATTTATGAGCAGGGCGAATTCTTCGACCTTTGCCGCGGACCGCATCTGCCTTCCACAGGCAAAATCAAAGTGTTCAAGCTGATGAACGTGGCCGGCGCTTACTGGCGCGGAGACAGCAAAAATAAAATGCTGCAGCGGATTTACGGAACGGCATTCGCGAAAAAAGCCCAGCTGGACGAGCATCTGCATCTGCTGGAGGAAGCCAAAAAACGCGATCACCGCAAGCTCGGCAAGGAGCTCGAAATCTTCACCTTCTCCCAGCTTGTGGGACAAGGCCTGCCGATGTGGCTGCCGAAAGGCGCGAAGCTGCGCCGCACTTTGGAGCGTTATATCGTGGATCTGGAGGAAAGCCTTGGCTACCAGCACGTGTATACGCCGGTGCTCGGCAACGTGGAGCTGTACAAAACCTCCGGTCACTGGGAGCACTATCAGGAGGATATGTTCCCTAAGATGGAGCTCGACAATGAAGAGCTCGTGCTTCGCCCCATGAACTGCCCGCATCACATGATGGTATACAAGAGCTCTATGCACAGCTACCGCGATCTGCCGATCCGCATCGCCGAGCTTGGCATGCAGCACCGCTACGAAATGTCAGGCGCTCTGACCGGCCTGCACCGCGTACGCGCCATGACGTTGAACGACTCGCATATTTTCTGCCGTCCGGATCAGATCAAGGAAGAGTTCCTGCGCGTTATCCAGCTGATCACGAAGGTCTACGAGGATTTCGGCATCCATGATTTCCGTTTCCGTCTGTCTTACCGCGATCCGGAGGATACCGAGAAATATTTCCCGAACGATCAAATGTGGGAAATGTCCCAGCGCATGCTGCGCGAGGTTGTCGAGGAAACCGGCATTCCGTTCTTCGAGGCGGAAGGCGAAGCGGCATTCTACGGTCCAAAGCTGGACGTGCAGATCCGCACCGCACTTGGCAAGGAAGAAACATTGTCGACTGTTCAGCTGGACTTCCTGCTGCCTGAACGCTTCGAACTTGAATATGTCGGCGATGACGGTCAGAAGCACCGTCCGGTCGTCATCCACCGCGGTATCCTCGGTACGATGGAGCGCTTTACAGCCTTCCTGCTCGAGAATTTTGCCGGCTCGCTTCCGCTATGGCTCTCTCCGGTACAGGTGAAGGTCATTCCGGTATCGACGGCTTTCGAAGACTACGCGAAGCAAGTAGCCGAGAAATTGCAGCTTAGCGGGGTAACGGTGGATGCCGACCTGCGCAATGAAAAGCTGGGCTACAAAATCCGCGAGGGACAGCTGGAAAAAATCCCGTACATGTTCATCGTCGGCGAAAACGAAATGAACGCAGGCTCCGTGTCGATCCGTAAGCGCGGCGAGGGAGACCTTGGCGCCCAGCCGCTGGACGAAGCGGTTTCCATGCTGAAGGAACAAATCACAAACCGCGTAATTTTCTAGGATTTTTAACATCCGGAGCGGTCCTTCATCGAGGTTTTAAGTCATTCTTTTTAAGTAAAATGTAGTCCTCTGCCATGAAGCATGTTCAAAAGACATGTATAAATGCCATTTCATCTGGACATCCTCGCTAGTAAGGGGGAGGATTTCAAATGATTAAAGGTAAAACATGGCAGAGGATTTTATTATGCATGCTTTTGTTTGGGCTGTTCGCGGAAACGCCAAATCTGTATGCGGCCGCCTTTTCGCTTACGCCCGGCTATATGGCTGACAGCACAACCGGCAAATCCATCATTTCTAACAATGACTACTATCTCAAACCGTTAAAATATGCAGCCAAACCGGATATGTTCAAAATCGTCGACGTCAATAAGAAGAAGGCTGACCAGCTAGCGGCCTTGACCCAAAACGAGTTTATGCCGAAGTTCACGCCGAAGGCGCTGCCGGCAATCGCAGGGACCGTAACCAAACCGGCCCAGGGCGTGAATAAACAGGGTGCAGTGGCCGTGTCGGCTCCCAAACAGGAGCAAGTCATCCATACGATGAAAGTAATGGCCACGGGGTATACCGCCGGCTATGAATCGACTGGGAAGCTTCCGTCTCATCCGCAGTACGGCATTACTTATTCGGGTGTAAAAGTACGCCGGGACAAGAACACCATTTCGACCATCGCTGCCGATCCGCGCGTGTTCCCGCTCGGTACGGTGCTCTATATTCCTGAGTATGGGTACGCCATTGTGGCTGACGTGGGATCTGCGATCAAAGGACGTAAAATCGATCTTTATTTTGCTACGACCAAGCAGGTTTACAAGGAATGGGGAAAGAAAGAGGTTGAGGTTCAAGTCATCAAACGCGGCAACGGCAAATGCAGCGAAAAGATGCTGAACGCGCTCGGAAAAGCGATCCAAACCTACAAATCGGTTCCAGCCTCATTGTTGTAAGAAGCCATTTAATCTCAATACGGACAAAAGCCCTTTAAACTCGCCAGTGTGCGGGGTTGAAGGGCTTTTTTTGTGAGCCGACAGGCAGGCGCTTGCATAATTTTTTCCCCGTTTCACATACTACGGACTGGGGAAACGAACATCAGCCCCCAGGCAAGTGGAGCTTGCCATGAACGACAAGCTTTCAGGGAGGTGACTTAAGCCAATGAAAAAGCAGAAAATTCAAGACAACTACCAAACTCCGAACGAGAAGTTCAATGCTGAGTTTGCTGAAGAGAACTCTTCCCAGAAGAGCTCCAAAGCTGTAAAGAGCAGCAACTATAAGACGCCGGATGAAAAATTCGACGAAGAGTTTAAAGAGAAGAACTAACCATCGAGCCATAACGATTCATCCGAAAGCATCCGCTGCTTGAAGCGGGTGCTTTTGCTTTTGTAAATGATATCCAGACGCCTCGGTCCCGAGACCGAGCTCAACATCATTCCCGCGCCGCTATCCGAAGCGTGCCGACATGTTGTACACTGTTATCAAATCCACCAAGTGGATGCTCCACTTCGGCAAACAGTTTAACTTTTAAAGGGGATATGTAACATGAAAACACGATGGTTGGACCGGCTATTCGGAGGCGTTGTGCTGATCGGGATCGGCGCGCTGTTCCTGCTGAACCAGCTGGGAGTCATTGATGTCAGTCTGGGCTACATCATTGGCCATTACTGGCCTGTCATTCTCATCGTTCTGGGAATCAAGGAGCTGCTTAAAGGAAGAAGATCCTCTTTTATAGGCGCTGCGGTGCTGCTGTTGTTCGGATCTTATTTTCTGGGGAGAAACGAAGGCTGGGATTGGATTACGCCGGGCAGCTTCTTTAAGATCATCATTCCGGCACTGCTGATTATCGCGGGGCTGTACGTTATATTTAAGCCGCATGACCATCACGCGCCTCCGCCGCCGCGCCCGCATCGAAAGGATGAGCACTTTACGCCCGAACCGCCGGAGCCCGAAGACCTGACGGCCAAATCGACGCTTGACCAGCAGTTTGAAGAAAAGTTCGGCATCCCGTTCACGGAGCGGAAGGAAGCAGAGCGCAAAGGCTTTAGCGCTATGGTCGAGGATGACGACGATGATGATTTCGACCTGGATGATAGGGAAGATGGGGACGTAAAGGATCAATACAAGCAGTACAAAAAGAAATATAAACAGCAGAAGAAGCACCACCAGCATTTGCGGCAGCAGATGAGACATGAAAGACGCCATGGCCATTCGGGCTGGGAAGGGCATGTCGAAACGGAACATGACAGAAGCCGAATCAATAGATCGTCCTTCATCGGGGATATCCACCTGGGGCGCGATTATTTTGAGCTGAAGCCGACGAACCTTTCCCAATTTATCGGGGATACGGTACTCGATTTGACCAATGCGCATATACCGTTCGGAGAAACGAAAATCAACATTTCAGCTTTTATCGGGGATATCAAGGTATACGTTCCTGAGGACACGGATCTTGGCATCTCAGTCAACTCCAGCTCTTTTATCGGAGACATGTCCGTGCTGAGCGAGTCGCGGAGCGGGTTCATGAGCAGCTTCCAGAGCAAAACTCCATTTTACAAGGATGCGCGAAAAAAAATCCGGATTAACATCAGCGCATTTATCGGCGATATCAAAGTGAACAAAGTAGGTTGAGCGCATGCGGAGTATATTGAAGAATACCAAATGGATGTTGTTGTTTTATTTCTTGTTGACCGGATTCCTCATGAGTGCGGTTCTATACATCGGGGCGGACAGCGGATATCTGGTCGTCAAAGGAACCTGGGTTTGGGTGTACACAAGCCTGGGCTTCCTGCTGTTATCGATCGTGATCGGATATATGGCCGGTCAGCGCATTCAGCGCCGCCTCGATATTCTTGAATACAATATGCTGCAGGTGGCGAAGGGCAATTTGTCCGTACGGATCGGGGAATCCGATGACCCCACCTTTACGCGGCTTTATCATGAGTTCAACAATTTGATGGAGGCCATGGAAAAGAAAATGATGCTGCTGCAGCGGATGGGCGAGCAGGAGGTCGTGGAGAAAGAAAAAGCGGCGGAACGGGCCGTTCTGGAAGAGCGGCGGCGCATGGCCCGGGATTTGCATGATACGGTATGCCAGCAGCTGTTCGCCATACATATGTCGGCCTCTTCCCTGCCCAAGGTGCTGGAGCGAAACGCAGAGCATGGGCAAGTCGTCATGACGCAGCTGATTTCCATGTCGCAAATGGCGCAGAAGCAGATGCGGGCTTTGATCGCCCAGCTGCGCCCGATTGAACTGGAGGGCAAAAATCTGGCGCAGGCGCTGGAAATGTGGTTCCCGGACTACTGCCGCCAAAACGCTTTAAAGGGCATGAAAGAGGTCGAGCTGCAAGGGGAATTATCCGAAGCGATTGAGCATCAGCTATTCCTGATCATTCAGGAGGCGATGGCGAACATCGTGAAGCATGCCCATGCGCGGCTGGTCAGCATGTCGCTCCGCGAAGAGCAGCGGCAGGTCGTGCTCAGCATCAGTGATGACGGACAGGGCTTTAATGAAGTACCGCATAAGACGGGATCTTACGGATTGACGACGATGCAGGAGCGCGCGGAAAAACTGGGCGGTAAAGTGGAAATCATCAGCCGTCAAGGTTCCGGAACGACGATTCGCGTACATATACCTAAATTTGTGGAAGAAGCGGCTGGCCTGGAACATAAGATGGGAGAGGAAGAGGAATAATGACGGATATCATGAAAGTGATGATTGTGGACGATCACGAGATGGTGCGGATGGGCCTCAAAACGTATTTGATGCTGGAACCGTCCATCGAAGTCGTCGGTGAGGCGGACAACGGTACCAAAGTGCTGGATTGGCTTAAAAATGCTTCGCCCGAGCAGTTTCCCGATGTGATCCTGATGGACCTGATGATGCCGGTGATGAACGGCGTCGAAACGACGCGCGCGGTGCTGGGAGAGTATCCGTCCATGAAAATCGTCATTTTGACGAGCTTTCTGGAGGATGACCTGGTCGTGGATGCCGTGGAGGCGGGCGCGGTCAGCTACGTGCTCAAAACGGTATCGGCGGATGAGCTTATTTATGCGCTGCAGGGTGCAAACCGCGGCATGCCGGTGATGACCGGCGACGTGTCACAGGCGCTGACGCGCGGAATTCGGCAACGCACCGTGCAGGGAGACTCTTCGGGGATGACCGAACGCGAAAAAGAAGTGCTGCTGCTGATTGCCGAGGGCAAGAGTAATAAGGATATCGCAGAAGAGCTGCATATCAGCATCAAAACCGTGAAGACGCATGTCAGCAACCTGCTCATGAAATGCGAGCTGGAGGACCGGACGCAGCTGGCCATTTACGCGCATCGCAAGGGATGGGTGCAGTCCGAGTAAGAATGCCTGAAGGCAAAGTCACCTTCTTTCTTCTAAAAATCAGATTGGCACTTTCAGAAGTGCTCAATCTGATTTTTCATATTAGCCATTATAATGTAACGTTTCGTCGAAAAGTTTATCATCGCGCGGTCTAGTTTGTGGGACGCATCCTGTTTTCTTTTAGAAATCAAACTGATACGCACCTCTGACAAAGCTGCTTGATTTCGCAAGCAAACCTTCCTTTAGTCGCGGTCTGGCAACTGTGAAATTTCATCGTTCCATTGTTTTTCTTTAGAAATCAGAGTGATACGCACCTCTGACAAAGCTGCTTGATTTCGCAAGAAAAACAACCTCTAAAGGCGGTCTGGCTTCTGAGAATTGCATCGATAATTGTGTTTTCTTTTAGAAATCAGATTGAGAAGCACCATTGAGAAGCTGACCTGATTTCGCAAGAAAAACAACATCTAGAAGCGGTCTGGCTTCTGAGAATTGCATCGATAATTGTGTTTTCTTATCTCCTTTTTAATTGTTTTTAATCTGCTATTAAGGTTTATAGTACATGATATAAACAGTTAAACAAATCCCCATATTTAATTGATATAAATTAGGGTACAGGAGGCATAAAACATGGACGAAAGAAACAGATCCGGTCAACCTGAAGACGATTTTCAAAACGACAACATGAAGCGGCAAGAAACTTCTGAATCGGGTTCCTCATCATACTACTATTCCTACGGTCCGTTCCAATCCATCGGAAAGGAAAACGCGGAGCAACGCGGAGTGGAAAGCCACAATCAGGAGGATGTCGAAATTACGCCTCCGAATCCGGTAAGGCCGCTTCCATCGGTCAACCCTTACTACTCCTCCACGGATTCCGGCAATGCCGGCAGAAGCGGCGGGGCAGCGGGAGGTAGTGGCGGCAACGGAAATTGGCAGTTTAATCAGAAGCCGCCGAAAACATCCGTTAAAGCGATTTTGATTTCCTTCTTGGCAGGAGTCGTTGTCGTCGGGGCGCTGATGTTTACCTCGGACCGCATGAACCTGTTTACGCCAAACACGGCGATGTCATCGGCAGAGCAGCCAAGCACAACCGTCTCCGCCGCACCGGAAACCAGCGGCAGCGGTGGAAGTACATCGAACACCTCGCTTCCTTTAAGTAAGCCTACGGATGTTTCCGGGGTGGTGCAGGAAGCAGGACCGGCAGTCGTGAAAATCGAGACGCTCGTCAAGCAAAGCGCCCGGAGCTCCCAATCCCAATCGAATCCGTTCCTGAACGATCCGTTCTCATACTTCTTCGGTGACCAAAGCGGAGACGGCAGCGATTATTTTGGGGACTCGCAGTCGAACGGCGACTCTCAGTCTCAATCCCAATCCCAGTCGCAAAATAAATCCCAGCTGATTCCATACGGTATCGGTTCCGGGTTCATCTACAGCAAGGACGGCTACATTCTGACGAATGAGCACGTGATCGAGAATGCCGACGTGATTCAAGTTACTATCGAAAACGACAAGAAGATCTATGAAGCCAAGCTGCTTGGCAAATCGAAAGATCTGGATTTGGCCGTCTTGAAAATCGAAGGCAGCAACTTCCCGGTTGTACCCCTCGGTGATTCCAATAATATGAAAGTCGGTCAGCCGGTCGTTGCGATCGGTAACCCGCAAGGGTTTGACCATACCGTAACCAGCGGTGTGTTGAGCGCACGTGAACGGTCGATCGATATTAAGGAAGAAACAGGCAGCGGCACGCGCAAATACCAACACTTGCTGCAGACCGATGCGTCCATTAACCCTGGTAACTCCGGCGGCCCGCTGTTGAACATGAGCGGTGAAGTCATCGGCATGAACGTAGCTGTCAGTGCGGATTCCCAAGGCATCGGCTTCGCGATTCCAACCAGCACCATCAAGAACGTGGTCGACAAGCTGGAGAAAAATCAGGAAATTCCGAAAGACCCGATTCCTTTTATTGGAGCCAAACTGATGACCCTGACCGATGAAGTTGCCAAGCAAATGCAAACAGATATTAAGGAAGGCAACGTTGTCGTGGAAGTGACCTATAAATCCCCGGCGTATGATGCTGACCTGCGTCCGTATGACATTATCACCGGCGTAAACGGAACCAGCTATAAAACCAATACGGATCTGGTTAACTTCATCCAAACGCAAAAGGTTGGTTCTACCGTAACGCTGAACGTCGTCCGCAATAACAAGAAAATTGACCTGCAAGTAACGGTCGGCGACAAAAATAAATACAACGTTACCTCTGACGGCACCGATCAGCAATAACCATAAGGAATACCCAGAGGGATATCATTTGACAGCGGAAGGGAAGGTCCCTTCCGCTGTTGTTGTACAGAGATGCAAACGCAAATATTCACTGCTACAATAGAAGCAAGAGATATGAAGGAAACGAGTACAGGAATGAAGGGGCCATCCATATATGCGATCTAAAGTATTGATTGTTGATGACGACGAAAAAATAATTTCCATGCTGCGCAGAGGGCTGGCGTTTGAAGGCTATGACATTATTACGGCGAGCAATGGGGCGGAAGGATTAAAAAGCGTACTGGCGAGCGAACCGGATCTGGTCATCCTGGATGTCATGATGCCGCAAGTGGACGGCTTTGAGGTATGCCGGCGTTTGCGCGAGGGAGGCATTCGCGTACCGGTCCTGATGCTGACGGCCAAAGACGAGGTGGAGCACCGTGTCAAAGGGCTGGATATCGGTGCCGACGATTATTTGGTCAAACCGTTTGCTCTGGAAGAGCTGCTGGCCCGCGTTCGTGCGCTTCTTCGCCGAAAGCCGGGACAAGAGGACGCGGAAGATCATCGACTGACGTTCGAGGATATCGTGCTGGACGTCGATTCGAGAGAGGTCTTGCGCAGCGGCAAACGGCTCGAGCTGACCGCCAAGGAATTCGAGCTTCTGCATTTGTTCATGCAAAATCCGAAGCGGGTGCTGTCGCGCGACCTGATCATGGATAAAATTTGGGGCTACGATTACAGCGGCGAATCCAACGTGCTTGAGGTTTATATCGCGATGCTGCGTCAAAAAACGGAGGAACATGGAGGCAAACGCTTGATCCAAACCATCCGGGGAGCGGGTTACATTCTGAGAGGTGACTCATAAACATGTCCATACGACTCCGGCTTACGGCCTGGTATACCTGCATTTTGGCAGTGTCGCTGATTTTGTTCGGGTCAGCCTTGTATGCGGTCGTGCATTATTATACGTTTTCGAAGGTGAAGGATACGCTTAGGGAACAAAGTAGTCAAATCAAGCCAAATCTTTATTTAGATGTATCAAGAGGAGGATTCAAATTTGATTCAATGGGGCTTAGCACTAGCTCCGAGTTTTATTCTTCTCAAGTTTATGGGCAGCTTCATGATTATATTAACAATCAAAACATCATCACAGATAATTTGAACAAATTAAAAAGTACATTCCCTGTACCTAGTGAGAAAAATGCAGCAAAGGTAAACCAGTTTGAGACAATACGTCTGAATGGGAATCCTTTTCTGGTTTATCAAAAAGCATATGTCATTCAGGATAAAGTCATTGGGTTTCTTCAGCTCGGCATTTTCATTGGTCACGAAGAAGAACTCTTAAGGCTTCTCCGGAGTATTCTTGTCATAAGTGCCACCATCATGATCCTCATGGCCACCACCTTCGGCCTTTTCCTGGCCCGCAAATCGATGGCGCCGATCGGCAAAGTCATCGAGGCTGCCGACCAGATTCAGAACGGAGCAGACTTGAGCGTGCGGATCGCTTACGACGGGCCGCAGGATGAGATTGGGCAATTGATCAATACGGTGAATAAGATGCTGGGCCGGATGGAAGGCTTTTATAAAAATCTTGAGGAATCCTATGCGACGCAGCGTCGGTTCGTCTCGGACGCCTCCCATGAGCTGCGGACGCCGCTGACCACCATCCGCGGAAACGTGGATCTGCTGCAAAAAATGTGGAGCAAGGACGCGGCTGAACGACCGAATTTGGACGAAGCGACGATGCATACGATGTCGATGGAAGCGATCAGCGATATTGCGGACGAATCCAAGCGGATGAGCCGATTGGTCAGCGACATGCTGTCCCTGGCCCGTGCGGACACGGGGCGTACTTTTGAGAAGGAGCCTGTTCCGCTCGAGATTCTCGTGGAGGAGGTCGCCCGGAGGGCGCAAATGCTTCCGCGTACGGCGGAGTGGATTACGGGTGATTTTTCCGTGCTGAACGGTATTTATGTAAACGGCAACAAGGATTACATGCAGCAGATGCTGTTCATTTTTATCGAAAATGCATTCAAGTACACGCCAGAAGGCCAGGTAACGTTTGATGCGTTCATTTACCAGAACCAAGTCGGTATCCGGATCAGCGATACGGGAATCGGTATGGACAAAGAGGAAGTGCCTCATATTTTCGAGCGGTTTTACCGTGCGGACCAATCCCGCGGCGTGACCGAAGGCATCGGCCTGGGCCTGTCCATCGCCAAATGGATCATCGACGAAATGGAGGGCTCGGTGGAAGTGGTCACGACGCGCGGCGAGGGAACGACCTTCGTCATTTGGCTGCCCATCGTCTTTCCGACGCCCCTCGAATAGGGTATAATGGATGTCGATAGCTTGTAAGCATGAGAAAGCAGGTGAAGTCAGCGCATGGAAGTCATTAAAATATCACCGCGGGGTTACTGTTACGGCGTCGTGGATGCCATGGTGCTAGCGCGCCAGGCTGCGCAAAATCTAGATCTCCCGCGCCCTATATATATACTCGGCATGATTGTTCATAATAGTCATGTCACGAACTCGTTCGAGGACGAGGGCATCATTACGCTCGACGGAGCGAACCGGCTGGACATTCTCAATCAGGTGGATAAAGGAACGGTGATTTTCACGGCTCACGGCGTATCGCCTGAGGTTCGTAAAATGGCCCGCGATAAAGGCCTGACGACGGTCGATGCGACCTGTCCGGACGTGACCAAGACGCATGACCTGATCCGTGAAAAAGTGGCCGACGGGTACGAGGTTATTTATATCGGTAAAAAGGGCCATCCGGAGCCGGAAGGTGCCATCGGCATTGCGCCTGATCACGTGCATCTGATCGAAAAGGAAGAGGAGATTGCCGAACTGAAGGTAACCTCTTCACGCATCATCATTACGAATCAGACGACCATGAGCCAGTGGGATATTAAGCATATCGTAAAACGACTGCTGGAGCTGTACCCTTCAGCTGAAGTGCACAATGAGATCTGCCTGGCGACCCAAGTGCGTCAGGAAGCGGTGGCAGAGCAGGCCGGTCAGGCCGATCTGGTCATCGTTGTCGGGGATCCGCGCAGCAACAACTCGAACCGCTTGGCACAGGTATCCGAAGAGATCGCCCATGTCAATGCCCACCGGATCGCGGATATTACCGAACTTAAACGTGAATGGCTGGAAGGCATCACGAAAGTGGCCGTCACCTCCGGGGCATCTACGCCGACGCCGATTACCAAAGAAGTCATCACCTATTTGGAGCAGTATGATCCAAGTAATCCGGACACGTGGGAGATCAAGCGGACCGTGAACATGAGCAAGCTGCTGCCACCGGTGAGGGCTAATAAGTAAGTTCCGTCTAATTACAGGCTTTCCCTTAGGGGAAGGCCTGTTTTTGCGTATTATGCAGACTTGGTCTTGACGTAACAGGATGAATACGATATAGTTGCTTTAGTGATTAAAAGCTTAAAAGCTAAAACGCGTCTAAGTAAATTAGTGACTGGGCGATGTTGTTGTTTCTGCGGAATGCTCGATTTAAAAAATATCAAGGCTGCGCAGCAAGCTCTGCGCTTGAATACAGAAAGGAATGGTAATCATGATCGTTATTACTTCCAACACGACTCCGGAGGAGCAAATTCAGGATATCGTGCGGGTCATTAAGAAGAACGGGCTTCAAGCCTCCATTTCCAGAGGTTCGGATCGTACGGTGATCGGTTTGATCGGTCAAGTGGATCCAGTCATCGCAGAGCATTTGCGGCAGATGAAAGGCGTTGAGAATGTAGTGAAGATTACCAAATCGTACAAATTGGCCAGCCGTGATTTTCATCCGGAAAACACGGTGATCGATATTAAAGGCGTGAAGATCGGCGGCGAAGAACTGGTTATCATGGGCGGTCCATGCGCGGTTGAATCGCCAAAGCAAATTGATGAGATCGCGGCGCTTGTGAAAGCGGCGGGCGGACAGGTGCTCCGCGGCGGAGCCTTTAAGCCCCGTACCGGTCCTTACAGCTTCCAAGGCGTGGGCGTGGAAGGCTTGATCATGATGGCGGAAGCCGGTCAAAAGCATGGCCTGCTGACGATTACCGAGGTCATGACACCGGAGTATGTCGATATCTGCGCGGAATACGCCGATATTTTGCAGGTCGGCACCCGGAATATGCAGAACTTCGACCTGCTGCGCAAGCTCGGAACCTGCGGTAAGCCGGTTCTGCTGAAACGCGGTTTCAGCGCGACATATGATGAGCTTCTGAACGCAGCAGAGTATATTCTGGCAGGCGGCAACCCGAACGTCATGCTATGCGAACGCGGAATCCGTACGTTCGAGAGCTACACTCGCAATACGCTCGACCTGTCCGCGATCCCGGTATTACAGCAGCTGAGCCACTTGCCGGTCATTTCTGACCCGAGCCATGGCACAGGACGCCGCGAACTGGTAGAACCGATGTCCAAAGCATCCGTGGCTGCGGGGGCGAACGGCCTTATCATTGAAATGCATACCGATCCGGATAACTCGATGACGGGGGACGGGGTGCAGTCTCTGTTCCCGGATCAATTCGCGGCACTGCTGAAGGATCTGGAGAAGCTGGCACCGCTCGTCGGCCGGACCTTCAACACGGAAAAAGCGCCTGCAGAGGCCTTTGTCGTCTAAATTGTTTATTCATAACTAACACCTATATAGGCCTGCCAAGCTGGTGCAAACCGCTAGGCAGGCTGTTTGTTGCGCTTTAAATGGGTAATCGCCTAAAGGTGTGAGGATACCTAACACAAATTAAAAAAAATACCTGACATGGATATTGACGATGTCAGGTTTTTCGTTTTATAATGACGACATAAATATTAGATACTGAACGTTTGCACTGAATATGTGGGTTAATGTTCGGATATTGGGAGGAAGAGATCATGTCGGTTGAAAACGTGTTGAAAACAATCAAGGATAATGCAATTGAGTGGGTAGATTTTCGCTTTGTAGATTTGTCTGGCCGTGCCCATCACATTTCTTTGCCTGCTAAAGAAGTGGATGAAGAAACGTTTGTGAACGGAGTGGCGTTTGACGGCTCTTCCATCCAGGGTTTCCGTGGAATCGAAGAATCCGACATGGTTATGATGCCTGATCCTGATGCGGCATACGTTGATCCTTTCACCGCGCATCCGACATTGAACATTATGTGCAACATTTATACGCCGGACGGGGAACGTTACGAGCGCGATCCGCGCAGCATTGCAGCGAAAGCCGAAGAGTACCTGCAAGCCTGCGGCGTTGGCACAGCAGCATTTTTCGCGCCGGAGTCCGAGTTTTTCATTTTCGATGATGTCCGTTACGAAAGCGGCATGAACAGCTCTTCCTTCTATGTGGATTCCGAAGAAGCAGCATGGAACACGAACCGTAAAGAGGAAGGCGGCAACCTGGGCTTTAAGGTAGGCGTGAAAGGCGGATATGTTCCGGTCGCTCCTGTCGATACGCAGCAGGACATCCGCAGCGAAATGTGCCGTTTGCTTGAAGAAGCAGGACTGCGCGTGGAACGCCATCACCATGAAGTGGCTACCGCTGGTCAGGCTGAGATCAATTTCCGTTTCGATACCCTCAAGAAAACAGCAGATAACCTGCTCGTATACAAATATATCGTGCACAACACCGCCCGTCAGTATGGCAAAGTGGCAACCTTTATGCCGAAGCCTCTCTTTGGAGACAACGGAAGCGGGATGCACGTTCACCAATCCATCTTTAACGGCGACACGCCTTTGTTCTACGAAAAAGGTGCCTATGCCAACCTGAGCGAAATGGCGCTGCATTACATCGGCGGAATCCTGTACCATGCGCCTGCACTGCTGGCTCTGACCAACCCGTCGACGAACTCTTACAAACGCCTGGTTCCAGGCTATGAAGCACCGGTAAACCTGGTATTCTCCAAAGGGAACCGTTCAGCGGCAATCCGCATTCCGGTCGCTGCCGTCACGCCAAAAGGCTGCCGTATCGAGTTCCGCACACCGGACTCCACCGCGAACCCTTACCTGGCATTCTCCGCAATGCTGATGGCCGGCCTCGACGGCATCAAGCGTAAAATCAATCCGGTTGAGCTCGGATACGGTCCGATGGACAAAAATATCTATGAGCTGAGCGACGATCAAAAATCGCAAATCCGCAGCGTGCCTGGAACGCTGGACGAAGCGCTTGACGCTTTGAAAGCCGACTATGAGTTCCTGCTGGAAGGCGACGTGTTCACCAAAGAATTCATCGATAACTTCATCGACCTGAAACGCGGCGAAGCGAAAGCCGTTTCCATCCGCATTCATCCGCATGAATACAGCCTGTATTTCGACTGCTAATCCTGCGTCATAAGAAGACTGTCCCGTAAGGGGCAGTCTTTTTTTGTGTACGACAAGTTTTTCGTCGGAAGGACGTGTAGGTCATTAATTCAAGAAGGTCGATCCCAATGAAACTATAAGCACCCAGCAGCGCAGAGAATGAACGATTGCGAAAAAAGCGACAGCGTTCGCCTTTGTCGCCCGGATGATACCTATAACATTCAATCAAAATGATCCGGGTGACAACAGCGATTGCAGCAACGTTCATTCATGGAGCGTCCATCGGAGTTCTCACCTGGGTCACAACCCCGCCTCCCGCATACCTTCACCCCCCATTGGACACATTAACCAAATGAATATTACATACAACAGGAGTGTGAACAATGCTGGAGCATGACAACGACCAACAGGGACGCGATGGGCTGGAGCAAGAACGCGCAATGGCCGGAAGCACGGCGGGGGAGATCGAGCAGGAGAAAACGCTGACCGACCGCCAGGGACATCCGATCCATGATAATCAGAATGTGCGGACGGTAGGCAGCCGCGGACCGGTAACGCTGGAGAATTATCATTTTCTCGAGAAAATCACCCACTTCGACCGGGAGCGTCCGCCAGAGCGAGTCGTTCACGCCCGAGGAGCGGGAGCGCATGGTTATTTTGAGAGCTACGGCAGCGTAGGCGGGGAGCCGGTATCCAAGTATACCCGGGCCAAGCTGTTTCAGGTGAAGGGCAAACGGACGCCCGTGTTCGTACGGTTTTCGACCGTTATACACGGGACGGGCTCTCCAGAGACGCTGCGCGATCCGCGCGGCTTCGCGGTGAAATTTTATACCGAGGAGGGGAACTGGGACCTCGTGGGTAATAACCTTAAAATCTTTTTTATCCGCGATCCGTTGAAATTCCCCGATATGGTGCATGCGTTCAAACCCGATCCGGTGTCCAATGTACCGGGTCCGGTAGGCATGTTCGATTTCGTGTCCAGATCGCCTGAAGCGGTCCATATGATTACGTTCGTCTATTCGCCGTGGGGAATCCCGGCCAACTACCGTCAGATGCAGGGCTCGGGCGTGAATACGTACAAATGGGTCAATGCGGAAGGGCAAGCGGTGCTCGTGAAATACCACTGGGAGCCGCTGCAGCAGGGGATCAAGAACCTGACCCAGGGCGAGGCAAGTGCGATCCAGGGCATGAACGATAGCCACGCGACCCAGGATCTGTACGAGGCGATCAAACGGGGAGATTACCCGGAATGGGAGCTGTGCGTACAGATTATGAGCGACGATGATCATCCGGAGCTTGATTTTGATCCGCTCGATCCGACCAAGCTGTGGCCGGAAGAACAGTTTCCTTTTTTGAAAGTGGGCAAAATGGTGCTCGACCGGAATCCGGAAAACTACTATAACGAAGTGGAGCAGGCCGCCTTCGGCACCGGGGTGCTCGTCGATGGTCTCGACTTCTCGGACGACAAGCTGCTTCAGGGACGCACGTTCTCGTATTCAGACACGCAGCGTTACCGCGTAGGTACAAACTACCTTCAGTTGCCGATCAACGCGCCGAAGAAGCGTGTAGCTACCAATCAGCGTGCCGGGCAAATGCAGTATTTTGTGGACATGGCACCCGAGCAGAGTCCGCATGTGGATTATGAGCCATCCATGACGGACGGGCTTGTGGAAGCAGAGCAGCATGCGAAGCCTTACGAGCCTGAATACCATGCGAAGCTCCAGCGCAAGAGAATCGAGCGGGCCAATGATTTTCAGCAGGCCGGGCATACCTACCGGGCTTTTGAGGAGTGGGAGCGCGAAGACCTCGTTAATAATCTCGTGGATGCGCTTAAACAGTGCGACCGGGCGATTCAGGACCAGATGGTGGAGTTTTTTACCCGGGCGGACGAGGATTACGGCCGCAGAGTCGCGGAAGGGCTGAAGAACACCGCTCAAACGGCGCAGGTAGACCAGCGCAAGGCGGCGGTTCAAGACGCGGAACGCTTGGGCCATGAGGCCGATCCATATTAAAAACGAACATCAATCATGCCTGTCCGCCCCTGGCGGACGGGTTTTTTCGTTTATCAGCCGCTTATCGCCACCGGTTCTCTGGTCCCGCGGGTCCATCCCCTCGTGTACGCAGACAACCTCTAGATTTTATTTCTGTAAAGCTTTATAAGAGTAAAAGAAATGTGCTAAAGTGGAATGGAAAGGGATGACGAAGCGGAGGATCATTGCTTGTGCATTTTGGTACTTGATGCCCTCCGATATACCTGCTATCATTTTATAAAATCAGTTACAGAGAGAGGATGGGGAGTTATCGTGAGCAAGAGAGCTTACAATTTCAATGCGGGACCGGCGGCGCTGCCGCTTGAGGTTTTGACGCGCGCGCAGGCGGAGTTTGTGGATTTTCGGGGAACAGGCATGTCCATTATGGAAATGTCTCATCGGGGCAAGGTCTATGAGGAAGTTCATCATGAAGCGGAAAGCCGTCTGTTATCGCTGCTCGGCAATCCTGAGGGGTACAAGGTATTGTTCCTGCAGGGCGGAGCCAGCACGCAGTTTGCCATGATTCCGATGAATTTCCTGACGGAAGGCAAGACAGCCAGCTATGTTTTGTCCGGCAGCTGGGCCGATAAAGCGGTCAAGGAAGCGAAGCTGATCGGCGAGACGCATATCGCGGCTTCTTCGGAAGCAGACAAGTTCATGTCCATCCCGGATCTGAGCAGCATCGAAATCCCGGACAATGCAGCGTACCTGCACGTCACTTCCAACGAGACGATTGAAGGCACGCAGTATCAGCAGTACCCGAAAACGGGCAATGTACCGCTGATCGCCGATATGTCCAGCGACATTCTATGCCGGGAATTCGACGCGAACCAATTCGATTTCATCTATGCGGGCGCTCAGAAAAACCTGGGTCCTTCCGGCGTGACGGTCGTCATCGCGCGCGAAAGCATGCTGGCCGATTCTCCGAAGCATATTCCGACGATGCTGCGCTATAACACGCATTTGAAAAATGACTCTCTGTACAATACGCCTCCTTCTTTCTCTGTCTATATGGTGAACGAAGTACTGAGATGGATCGAAGAGCAAGGCGGCCTGGCGGGCGTCGAGCAGGCCAACCGCAAGAAAGCGGGCTTGATTTATGATATAATCGATAGCAGCGAAGGCTTCTATCGCGGTCCTGTCGCTGCCGGCAGTCGTTCGATCATGAACGTGACGTTCCGCCTGGCATCGGAAGAACTCGAGAAGCAGTTCATCAAGGAAACGGAGCAGGCAGGTTTCGTAGGTCTGAAGGGTCACCGCAGCGTCGGCGGTCTGCGCGCCTCGATCTATAACGCGGTCCCTTACGACAGCTGCAAAGCTCTGGTTGATTTCATGGCCGATTTCCAAAAGCGTCATGGATAATGCAAGCTGACAAGGGTTCAGCCTGTTGAACGCATAGCCTTTCGCCATATGGCGAAGGGCTTTTTCGTTACTGAAAAGGCAGCGTAAAAAAATAAATTAATGCATAACTAGAGGATGGAGTGATTTATTCATGGCACTGCATATCGTGCTTGTAGAACCCGAAATACCGGCAAACACCGGCAACATCGCAAGAACCTGCGCGGCTACGGGGGCGCATCTGCATCTCGTTCGCCCGCTCGGCTTCAGTACCGATGATTCCAAGCTGAAGAGAGCAGGGCTGGATTACTGGTATGCGGTTCAGATCGAGTACCATGATTCTTTTGCCGAGGTACAGGAGAAGTATCCGGAAGGCCGCTTTTTCTACACATCGACGAAAGCGAGCAAAAGATACACCGATGTCGAGTTCCGCGACGGGGATTTCTTTGTGTTCGGCAAAGAAACCAAAGGCCTGCCGGAAGAGCTTCTGGCGGCTAACCCGGACACCTGCATCCGGATGCCGATGACGGATAAAGTGCGCTCGATGAACCTATCCAACTCGGCGGCGATCATTGTATTCGAAGCGCTGCGGCAGCTGGATTTTCCCGACATGAAGTAAGTTTCTTAAAGAAAGAAATAAAAATTCAAATTGTAAGCAGGATTCGACATCCTCATATCGAACTATTAAGAAAGACCCATTTTTTTTGATTGGAAAGGCGGATTTGCTCGCGCGGGAGTACTTTCTAATCAAGTTGACTAGTTTATAGGAGAGGTGTAGTTGGTCTATGAAACCTGCTGGTGTAGTTCGCAAGGTCGATCAGCTGGGAAGAATCGTCTTGCCCAAATCTTTAAGAAAACGGTATCAGATGAATGAGGGGGACCCTGTAGAAATTCTGGTGCAGGGAGATCATATCATCCTGGAACGTTATCGCCCGAAATGCGTATTCTGCGGCTCCATGGATGATGTGAGCGAGTTTAAAGAACGTTATATTTGTGGACAGTGCCAATCCGATATGGCTCAGCTGCAAAAACACGCATAAGCCTTTGTTCAGACATCACGATCTTTCGTGATGTTTTTTCTTGACATGATACAATTTATAAATTACCGGGGTCCCCACAAAGTACCTGAATATTCTTCGGAGAAAGCCCCACTTTGTGGGGTGATCTTAGGCTCAAAAGGCAACAAAAAAGGCTTCCCGGTTCAGGAAGCCTTCTTGGCCGTGATTTACAGGCCTTTGGTTTTATCTTCGTTATAACCTGCGGTTAGGATGCCTGTCAGGAACATAACAAGCACCACAGCAGTAATCCAAAACACTAATGAGAACGACATGAAGGCCACCTCCCGCTAATCTACCATGCTCATTAAGAATATTATACCCACACTTCCGTAAAAAATAAATGAGAATTGTCCAAGTTTATGAATTTATGAAGCCAGGCGGTCATTTGAAAAATAAAAAATGGGTTGGAACCGGGCGTAAATTGCCGTCCGACGGATGGTTAACCACTCTTCCGTTTACGATTAGCGAAGAGGAGCCGCCTCCATCAAGATTATACGCATCCACGACGCCCATGCCGTACATTTTGCTCTGAAGCTCCTGCAGCGTAGCGCCGGAGCTTCCGCTCTCATTATACCCGTCAACCACGATAATGATGAGCTGATCATCCTTGTAATTGCCGATCACCGTACGCGGAGCGCGTTTCGGCGAGACCTTCCATTTTTCCGGAATCGGCATGGGCTGTCCATTTTTGAGAAGCACGGGAACGAAGGTTGCCCCGAAGCTCGGCTTCAGGCTGTCCAGCTCGCTTTGACTGTAAAATTTACCGCCGACCAGCTTGCCGGAAGGGTCCAGTCCAACGAAGAACAGATCCTTGAAGCTCGATTCGAAGCCGGTCAGGTATTTTCCGTTTAAGACCGTTGTACTGAGCGGATAACGCTTGCCACCATTGTCGGCGAATCCGCCTGCGTTAATGCCGGCCACTGCCCCATGCCTGGCCACCGCCTGCATCGTCGTTTCCGCACCGCCGACACAGTCTCGTCCCAGGCTCATCTTCATCGCGGCAGGGTCTTTCAGCTTTACCTTCATCGCATAGCCTTGGTAGACGCCCGGATTTACCCGGTACAGCTCAATGCGGATTCGGTCGCTTTCGACCCGTTCGAAAGGAACGCCCAGCTTGGCCGTAATCCGCCGGTTATAAATGATTTCCGGGCGGAGCGCCTGAGTCCGCGCATTCGTGACGATCGAGGTCATGGCAGCTGTCGTCTGGTTGTACAGCGCTGCGGTCTTCCGGATGGAAGCGAGCGTCACTTTTACCGATTGATCGGCCTTGTCCAGGTGCTCCTTAAGGATGACGGTTTGCTCCTTTAGTGTGCCCTCGGGCGCGTAGGGAACGGGATCGACCTCCAGGTGCAAGGGTTTCATACTGAATAACAAGACTATAAAAAGGCCTACAAAGGGCGCAGTCGCGAGCAGGAAAAAACGGTTAATCTGTTTTTTTTCGAGATTCATTTGAGCAGATCCATTTTCTGCTGCAGCACGCTAAGCTGTTTTTTCACTTCGTTCAGCTGGGTGTACAGCTTGTTGCTGTTATCGGTTTTGCTGGTGGCATTATCTTTTGTGAACGTCAGCAGCTCATTAAACGACTGTACCTTGCTTTCCAGCTCCTTCACTTCACCGGACAACGCTTCGAATTTAGCTTCATAGCTGAGCTTCAGTTCATTCATCTGCTGTCGTGAATCTGCCTGCAGCTGCTGAAGCATTTCATGTTTAAGATGATTGCTGTATAAATAAGCGGCGGTTATGCCTGCAGCGATGAGCAGGATCCAGATGAGCAAGACGATTTTGACTGAAGGAGATTTCTTTGTCCGGTTTTGGTAAGGTGCGGAAGGCTGTGTTGAAGTTTGCATTTCATCACCCCGGTTGCGACTGTATTTTCATTTGAAACTTCCGCAAAATGCGAACCGTCTTCCGTGGAACGCCACGAAGAGGCTTTTCTTTCCAGACCTCATTCTAACATTCCCCTGTATATTTCGCAAAAATGAATCTAAAGTCACAGAAACGCCCAAAAAGAGATTGCACCGGATAGAATCGTTGCGATACAATCTTGTTAGATTATCTGCAGCCAGAGCAGGGCCAAGCTAAACTTTAACAAAATTTACTAGGGAATACCTCCGACACAATTCTACATGTTTCATACGTCTTGAAACAAGCATTTAACGCGTTTTTAGACATAGCAAAATTTTACATTCGTGTCATCATTCCACTCTATTTAGCAGGGGGTTTCAATCGAAATGACGAAGGTTTGGCGGGTTGTGATTGTAGACAGTCACCCCACAAGTATGCTGGGAACCAAGTTGATTTTGGAAGAAAGGGAAGAGCTGAAAGTAACGGGCATGGCCTCGAATTGGGAAGAAGGACTGATGCTTGTAACGGAGCAGAAGCCGGAATTGGTGCTCTTGGACTACCAAATGCCGGAAGGAACGGCAGAAACACTGCTCGAGCAAATGTTGGATGCGTCACCTTCCAGCCATATCATTATTTTGACGGACACGGACGGAATCAAGCTGCTGCATTCGGTCGTCAATCTCGGCGGCAGCGGCATCTTGTCCAAACAAGCTTCCGCGAAACAACTGATGCTGATGATTGAAGGATTGCGGGAAGGGCTCGCCACGCTTCCGATGGATTGGCTGAAGAACGGGATCTGGCAGGTGCAGACTCCGGTGATCGACGGCGGCAAGTACCATCTGACGGACACGGAGATTTTCATTATGGAACGGATCGTTCAAGGAATTACATACGACAAAATCGCCACGGAAATTGCGGTCAGCCGGCGGTCGATCGATAATTATTTGCGGAAAATCTATGTGAAGCTTGGCGTATCCACCCGGGCTCAGGCCATTGAAAAGTTTGCTCTTACCTCCCGTCAAAAGAGTCCTGTTTTGAGTTAAGCTGCGATATATATACATGTAGGGATTTCACGAGAATCCCTGATGTGGAACAAAGATAAAGACCAGAGATTGGTGGATTGGACCGAGAGAAGGAGGAGAGAGCATGCAGTATTCCTTTGCGGAGCGTACGAAATCCATGCTGGCGTCGCCGCTTCACTTCATGAGATCGCTAACCACACGCGATTCGTTCATCTCTTTTGCCGAAGAGCTTCCTGCCGAGGAACTGTTCCCGCTGTCATCACTGGAGGCTGCTGCGGCGGCCGTTATATCCAAAAGCCCTGCGGCGCTGCAATACGGCGAGCCCCAGGGCTATTTGCCTTTGCGGGAATGGCTGTGCAATAACTTCAAGCAAACCAAGCAGACGGAGCTTGACTCCAGTCAGATTTTGCTGACCACGGGCAGCCAGCAGGCTGTCGATTTGCTTGCCCGCGTTTATGTGGAGCAGGGAGATCCGGTGCTGGTGGAGCATCCGACCTCGCCGGGCTTTCTGCAAATTCTGAGAATGCAGGGTGCGGTCATCGTTCCGGTGGAGGGTGATACGGAAGGAATCAGCACGGAGCATTTGCTGGAGCAAACGGAGAAGCTTCGTCCCAAGCTGCTGCTTGTTTCGCCGAACTTCACGAACCCGACGGGGGTTCTGTGGAGTCCCGAGCGGCGCAAGGCCGTGCTGGACATCTGCCGTGAACGGAACATTCTGATTGTGGAAGACAATGCTTACGGAGATTTGCATTTCGGAGGCATGACCGAAAAAGAATTCTACAACAAATACCCGTCCTTATTCTCGCTCGACGAAGCGGGGCAAGGCGGGCAGGTGCTGTACATCGGCTCGTTCAGCAAGACGGTGGTCCCGGCGCTCCGCACGGGCTGGGCCGCAGGGAACAAGGTCATCATCGATGCGATGGTTATGGCCAAACAGTTGGCCGATTGGCAGTCGAGTCATTTTAACCAATGCCTGCTGCATTATTTGCTGGAATATTCGGCTTTCGATATTCACGAGCATATCCAGTTGCTGAATCGCGAATATCAAACCCGGCAGAAACTGATGACGGAGCTCCTGAAGCGTCCGGCATGGAAAAATACGAGTTATAATGTCCCGGAAGGCGGCATGTTCATCTGGGTGAAGCTTCCGGACGGCCTGGACAGCGCCCTGCTGCTGAAGTGTTCCCTGGGTAAGGGAGCTGCCTTTTTGCCCGGAACTCTCTGCTATGCCAATGGCGAAGGCCGCGAAAATATACGTTTGAACTTTACCCATCCGGGCCGGGATGAGCTGCTCCTGGGCATGAATTTGATCGGCGAAGCCATCTCGGAATTCACCGCCCGCAGTTAAACCTCCTCGCCGGGATGGGAATCAGCCGCGGAAGAAGAAGGAGCGGTTTCCAGTACGCCCGCATAGAGGTTCAGGCCTTCCTGGCCTGCCGGGGTAAGAACGTAGCGGCCGCGGCCGATCCGGTCGAACCAGCCGTAGTAGTTGTGGCGAAGGATTGCGGCGGTGTTGCCGATGCCGGTCAGATCGCGCAGCGAGGCGGGCGAAGCGCCTTCCGGCGGCGCGCTTGCGAGCGCCAGGGCTACACGCAGCGCCTTTTCGCGGTAAGCGGTCATCAGCTTCGCGCGGCTGCTGCCGCCGATATTGTAATCGCCGCTGCGTTCATGGAATTCATATAAAAGGCGCTCCGTGCGTCTTTTTTTGATTTTGGGAGGCTCCTGCGTTTCCGGTTTGCAGAGAACCTCGACAAAAGGCTTTTTCGTCTTGAAAAAGGTGATCGTGATCAGGCCGAAGCCCAGCTTGCGGCACAGTCGCGTGATTTCGCCCCAACGCTGGTTCACGGCTCCGCGTTTGGTTCTGCTGCGTTCCACCGCCAAATATACCTGTGAACTCATTTGCAATCGTTCCATCCCCTGCAGAAGCAGCGCGAGATTGAACGTTTTTTTCATTTCAACGATTAACGGCTCGGATTGCTCCGGATGGACTCCGACCAGATCGCAGTTTCGGACCTCTCCCTTAATCGCATAGCCCTGCTCTTCAAAAAAAGCCTTCAGCGGCTCATAGAGCTCGGTTTCATGCTGTACGCTCATGCGAATTCCCCTTTGCAGAACGACGGCCAGGCCGTGTCTTCTTTCATTTCCTATATTATAACATTCGATAAAAGACAATCCTCCTTTCGCGAAAAAATAGGTCAACTAATCCCCATTTTCAGCATAGGTATGTAATACACTTTTTGATTGAGAGCAATGCGATAAAACGGGTTCTAACCGGGGAAGTTGACCCTTGACGCTTTGATGGAATTTTTGACAACTTAAAACGTAGTCATAGGAGGTACTAGCATGGATATTTTCGAACGCGTAGCGGCCTATCGGGCAGAAAGTGATCAACTCGCATGGAACGGCACTTTTAAAGATTACGTTGAAC
Organism: Paenibacillus chibensis; assembly: GCF_004001045.1. Lineage (GTDB taxonomy): Bacteria > Bacillota > Bacilli > Paenibacillales > Paenibacillaceae > Paenibacillus_AQ > Paenibacillus_AQ chibensis. Next base: position 91,893 of record NZ_BIMK01000003.1, on the reverse strand, counting down.
TGCTCCGTCAAAATCCTTCAGCGGCCATTACGGCTCATGCGCGCGTGTATAACATGATCATGTCGCATGGCGTGGAGGAGGTGGGCGGCCATAAGCGCTATAAATTTTTTGAACAGGAAATCTTCGGACTGGATCGTTCCGTGGAGAAGCTGGTGGAGGAGTATTTCCACTCTTCGGCACGCAGACTGGACGTTCGCAAACGGATTCTGCTGCTGATGGGTCCGGTGAGCGGTGGTAAATCCACGCTGGTTACGCTCCTGAAGCGGGGGCTTGAGAAGTATTCGCGTACGGAGGAAGGAGCGCTGTATGCCATTGACGGCTGCCCGATGCACGAAGAACCGCTGCATTTGATCCCGCTGGAGCTGCGTCCCGAGATCGAAAAAGAGCTGGGCGTGCGCATTGAAGGGAATTTATGCCCGTCATGCCAGATGCGCTTGAAGCTCGAGTACGGCGGAGACATTGAAAAGGTACCTGTGACCCGGGTCGTCATCTCCGAGGATGCCAGGGTGGGGATCGGGACGTTCAGTCCGTCGGATCCCAAATCGCAGGATATCGCCGATCTGACCGGCAGCATTGATTTTTCGACCATTACGGAATTCGGCTCCGAATCCGATCCGCGCGCTTATCGTTTCGATGGAGAGCTGAACAAGGCGAACCGCGGATTGATGGAGTTCCAGGAGATGCTCAAATGCGACGAGAAGTTCCTGTGGAACCTGCTGTCCCTGACGCAGGAGGGGAATTTCAAAGCGGGCCGATTCGCTCTCATTTCCGCGGATGAGCTTATCGTGGCGCATACGAACGAAGCGGAGTACAAGGCATTTATATCGAATAAGAAAAACGAGGCGCTGCAATCGCGGATGATTGTCATGCCGATTCCATACAACTTAAAGGTGTCCGAGGAAGAAAAGATTTATAACAAGCTGATTCTGCAGAGCGATATGAAGCATGTGCATATTGCGCCGCATGCGCTGCGTTCCGCCGCAATTTTCTCGATCCTGACCCGGCTGAAGGAAACGAAGAAGCACGGCATGGATCTGGTCAAAAAAATGCGCATGTACAACGGAGAGGAAATCGAGGGCTTCAAGGAAGCCGACCTGAAGGAAATGCAGACCGAATATCTCGAAGAAGGCATGTCCGGCGTTGACCCGCGTTACGTCATCAACCGGATATCCAGTGCTTTGATTAAGCAAGACCTTCAATGCATTAACGCGCTGGATATTTTACGAGCCATCAAAGACGGACTTGATCAGCATGCCTCCATCACCAAGGAGGAACGCGAGCGTTATCTGAACTTCATCGCCGTCGCGCGAAAGGAATACGACGAGCTGGCCAAGAAGGAAGTGCAGAAAGCCTTCGTGTATTCGTTCGACGAGTCGGCCAAAACCTTATTCGAGAACTACCTGGACAATATCGAAGCCTTCTGCAACATGTCCAAAATCCGCGATCCGCTGACCGATGAGGAAATGAATCCGGATGAGCGGCTGATGCGCTCGATCGAAGAGCAGATCGGCATTTCGGAGAATGCGAAGAAGGCGTTTAGGGAAGAGATCATGATCCGCATTTCCTCATACTCGCGTAAGGGCAAGAAGTTCGAATACCATAATCATGACCGGCTGCGCGAAGCGATTGAGAAGAAGCTGTTCACGGATTTGAAGGATATCGTCAAGATCACGACGTCCACCAAAACGCCGGATGCCAATCAGCTGAAGCGGATCAATGAAGTCAGCAAGCGTTTGATGGACGATCACGGGTACTGCCCGGTGTGCGCCAACGAGCTGCTGAAATATGTCGGAAGCCTGCTGAACCGGTAAAGGGTCAAACCGTCCTCAAGAGAGGGCGGTTTTCGTTTTATTTGTAAAAATATTATTTAAATCTAGTGGCTTCGCTGTCGATATAGTCTATAATATACAAAGTTGCTGTATCAACGGAAAATTTAGGTATAAAGAAGGAGCGCCTTTCTACATGATTAATGTATCCCCCAAACGGAAGAAGCAGATCGATTATATCCGTCTGACCGAACAGGACATGGAAAATCTGCTGCAGTTCCGGCCCGTATTCGCCAAAGTAGTTGAGGAAGTCGTGAACCATTTTTACAAGCATATCGCCACGGAGCCCGAGCTCATGGAGCTCATCGGGCGGACCACGACGATTGAGAGATTGAAGAATACGCAGAGGGAATACTGGATGTCGCTCGCCGACGGCCAAATCGATGACGCTTACTTGGAGAAAAGGATCGCCATCGGACTCGTGCATTCCCGTGTCGGTCTGAGCGTGGAATACTATCTTGGAAGCTATATGACATACCTGGATATCGCGACGGATTTGATGCGCCAGGTCGTGCCGGACCAATGGGTCTCTATCATCCATTCGCTGAGCAAAATGTTCAATCTGGATTCGCAGCTGGTACTTGAAGCCTATGAGTTGAAAGAGAAGGAAAAGCTGAAGGATCTCGCGGATGAAAAGGAGCATGTGCTGCAAGCGGTTACAGATGTCGTACAACAGCTGACGGGCATGATTGCGGAGCTGAACGAGAGCGCGGCACAGATTGCCACGTCGGCCCAGGTAACAGCGGATTCGCAGGATACCGCGCATGGCTTGATGGACGAGCTTCACGAGGACGTCAAGCAGATCGAAAGCATGGGTGTGCTGATCAAAGCGATTGCAGACCAGACGCATCTGCTTGGACTGAACGCCGCGATTGAAGCCGCGCACGCCGGGGACATGGGCAGAGGCTTTGCCGTGGTAGCGGGTGAAGTCCGCAAGCTTGCGGCACATTCGCGCGAAGCGCTGGAGCAGATTCAAGAAAAGGTGTCCGGCATTATGGAGCGGCTCAGCAGCGTACGCAATGAGACGGAAAAAACGACAGTGCACGCCAGAGAACAGGCGAGCAGTTCGCAGGAGCTGGCATCGTTCGTCACGATGATCGAGAAGCTGACGCAGGATTTGGCGGAGATTCAAAAACGAAGCTAGAATTCACAGTTGTCCAAAGGATTGCTTATTTTCCATTTTCAAGCAGAAATTTCTATATCTCTGATGTGCCTTTTCAAGTATAATAGAGTACAACATCATGAATATAAAGGGATAAAAGAAGAACTGTTGAAACAGGTTTGCAATCCGTAGTTCGAGGTGATCTGATTATGGCTTCAATTCATGATGTGGCGAAGGAAGCTGGAGTTTCGGTAGCGACAGTGTCCAAAGTAATTAATCATTATCCGGATGTTAGCGAGAAAACGAGAAGAAAAGTGAAAAATGCGATCGAACTGCTTCGCTACAGGCCCAATGTAATCGCAAGAGGTCTCGTGACCGGGAGATCCTGGACTGTAGGGGTTCTGATTAATATACCTTTTACCAATCCTTATGTTTCGATGCTGCTTGAGGGTATCAAGACGGCGCTGGAAAACAGCGGTTACGATCTGATGCGTTTGTCGGCAAGGCTGAATGATCCCGATTACTCCTTTATCGACCACTGCCAGAGCCGGAATCTGGATGGGGTCGTGGTGTTCGGGGTGGAAAAGGATCATCGCAGCATTCAGGAATTGATCGAATCCGGCATCCCGACGATGTTTGTCGATACGGATGCTACGGGCCAACGGGCTGGCAATATAACGACAGATAACCGCAATGGCGTACATAAGGCAGTCCGGCATCTGATCGAGCTGGGGCACCAGCGGATCGCCTATCTGGCAGGAATACCGGGACAGCCTGTGAATGAGAGCCGCTTGGCCGGCTACCTGGACGGACTGAAAGCATCCTCTATTCCGTACCGCGAGGAATACGTGGTGAACGGGGATTATTCTTACGACGGCGGCATTCAAGGGACGAAAAAGCTGCTCGAGCTCGCGCAAAGGCCGACAGCCATCGTCTGTACTTCGGATATGACGGCCTTTGGGGCGATTCATGCCATTGAGGCGCATGGCCTCACGGTTCCGGGCGACATTTCGGTCGTGGGTTTTGACAACATCTTTGAAGCGGAGCTGTTTAAACCGGCGCTGACGACGATCAACCAGCATATACATTCGATCGGCGTGAAATCGATTGAAGAGCTCATCTCCATGATCAAGAGTGCGGATTATCCACCTCCGGTCGTGACGGAGCCGTCCAGTCTGATCGTCCGGGAATCCACGGCCAGATGTTCTGAGCCGGTTTCCGGCGACGTCCATTGAAACAGGCAATGAAGAAAGAGCATGCCGCGGGTGGCATGCTCTTTCTATTTGGGCTTACGTTTCATCTCGGCTTATAATTCATTATAATGAATGAAATCACTAAATTTCAGATGGAAACGGAAGGGGTTCCTATGGATCAGAAACGAGTGCTGGTGGTCGATGACGAAGAGAGCATCCGCAGCGCGATCACATATGCTTTAAAACGGGAAGGTTTTGAAGTGGACACTGCGGCCGACGGAGAAGAGGCGCTGCAGATGGTGGCTTCCTTCCGTCCGGATATGCTTGTCCTCGACGTGATGATGCCGAGGCTGGGCGGATATGAGGTATGCCGCCGGCTGGAGGACGTCAAGGGACTGGGCATTCTGTTGTTGACCGCCAAAAACGACATTGTGGACAAGGTACTGGGGCTGGAACTGGGCGCGGATGATTTCATGAGCAAGCCGTTTGATATCCGTGAGCTTGTAGCCCGGATCAAATCGATCGTGCGCCGGCTGGATAAAGGGAGCGACGGGCCATCCGCGGCGGCAGACTCGGAAGTATACCGCCTGGAAGGACTTAAAGTCGATACCGTGCGCCGGACCGCGGACATCGATGGCATATCCATGGATTTGACGCCGAAGGAATTCGACTTGCTGGCACTTCTGGTCTCGCATGCCGGGCGCGTGTATACGCGCGAGGATTTATTGGAGCTGGTGTGGGGCATGGAATACTTCGGCGGCACGCGCACCGTGGATATTCATATCCAGCGGCTGCGCAAGAAGCTCGGGAATGCGCAGTATCTTCTCCAGACGGTGTATGGCATCGGCTACAAAGCGATGGAGAAATAGTTTACAAGCCGGAAACATTTCGAAACATTCAGGCAATCATTGCAAGGTATGATAAACACTGCGCAAGGGAAATAACCGCTTGCAACGTAATTTAGAGATTATTAGAGATAGTGAACAGGTTAGCATGGATATGGATCGCTGACAGACTCCCTGGATTGAGTCGGTTGAGCAGCAGAAAGACCCGGGGGGTTTCCGGGTCTTTTGCGTTTTTTAGGACGACTGAAATCTGTTACACGAACTTGCGATGCAGCTTTTTGCCGTCATGGGTGAACATCACCTTTTTGTCCTCGATAATGGTTTCCAAATGGACGGTGCGGCCCCAAAGCTGATATACGTATGGCATCGTCCGTTCCATATATTTCAGATCCAGCTCGGTGCCCTCGTATTCATGCCGAAGGACCAGCTCGCCATTGCGCAAATAATCCCCGTCCGAGACGACCAGATACGGATTGCCGCCGTTCACTCTGGAGACGACTAACTGATCCCGTACGCGTTCCCAGCCCTTGTCTGTGATTTTCCATTCCGGACCTTTCTTTTCGAAAACATACAGGTCCAGATCCTCGGTCAGCTCTTTCGTCAGGTAATTGCGGATGAATGAGATATCGGAGTCGAACTCGCGCACCTCGAATATTTTCTCGCGTCCCTGGCCGGGCTTTCGGCCGGCGAGCTCTTGTTCCTCCTTCGTCGGATGATCCCAGCGCCGTTCAATGTCCTCGAAAATTTTCAGCCCCAAGTAATAAGGATTCAGGCTGTTGCGGGACGGTTGCACGACCGAGGAATTCAGCTTGGCGAATTCGATGGTTTCCTCGCTGGTCAGATCCAGCTCGCGGATAATGCGCTGATGCCAGTAGGAAGCCCAGCCTTCGTTCATGATTTTCGTTTCCATCTGCGGCCAGAAATACAGCATCTCCTCGCGCAGCATGCTCATGATATCCCGCTGCCATTCCTCCAGCACCTCGGAAAACTCCTGAATGAACCACATGACGTCCTTCTCCGGCTCCGGCGGAAAATGCCGCGAAGCGGATGCATCCTTCTCTTTGGATTTTGGCGCATCCAGGCTCCACAGATCGTCATAATCGCCGGCAGGCGGATCATGTTTGGCGGATTCCTTTTGCTCCTTGATCTTATGCTCCATGTAACGCTGCTTGTCGAGATGGGGCGCCTTGATGAGCTGCGGATCCACATGCTCCTGGATGCTCAGCACGGCGTCAATGAAGCTTTCGACCGCTTCGGTACCGAATTCCATCTCATACTGGCTGATCCGCTCGGCGGTCGCCGACATGCTCTCGACCATATTGCGGTTGGAGGCGGAGAAACGGAAGTTGTTTTTGAAAAAATCGCAGTGCGCCAGCACATGCGCCACGATCAGCTTATTCTGGATGAGCGAATTTCCGTCGAGCAAAAAGGCGTAGCAGGGGTTGGAGTTGATGACCAGCTCGTAAATTTTGCTGAGGCCGAAATCGTACTGCATTTTCATTTTATTGAAGGTTTTACCAAAGCTCCAATGCGAGAAGCGGGTTGGCATGCCGTAGGCGCCGAAGGTATAAATGATATCCGCAGGGCAGATCTCATAGCGCATCGGGTAATAGTCCAGGCCGAATCCGTCGGCGATTTCCATAATTTCGCTGATGGCGTATTCAAGCTGCTTGATTTCATCTTGATTATTCATGTGAGGATGGCTCCTTCCTTTCGCGGAAGCATGTGCGCAGGGATTTATTTATACATATTCGCCGGAAGAGGATGTATGAACCGCGAGACAATGCTATACATGAAAGACGTTGTTTGGAGACCGCGAACGGTAACCAGACAACGCCTTTTTTAGGAACATGCGGGTTTCAAAAGTGGCAGCTCAGCAATCAGGTGAGAGCCCCTTCCTGCTTCTTGAAGAAGGTGCGCAGTGCATGATACACCTCACCCTTTTCCTTGATGACATAATACATAAACTGGTCCATTTTGATATTGCGGTAGGCCGACATTAACGTGCTGCTGCGGTTGTACTGGTTGACCTCCCCGTACCCGAACATGTTGCTGACCTTGAGCAGCTCGCCGATCAGGCGCACGCAGCGTTCATTGTCCGAGGTCAGGTTGTCGCCGTCCGAGAAGTGGAACGGATAAATATTGTACTTCGAAGGCGGATAGCGGCGGTCGATGATCTCAAGCGCTTTTTGGTAGGCGGAAGAGCAGATCGTGCCCCCGCTTTCTCCCCGCGTAAAAAAATCCTCCTCCGTTACTTCCTTCGCCTCGGTATGATGCGCCAAAAATACGATATCGACCTTTTCATACTGCCGCCGCAGGAAGCGGGTCATCCAGAAAAAGAAGCTGCGTGCGCAGTATTTTTCGAATGAGCCCATGGAGCCAGACGTATCCATCATGGCAATGATGACGGCGCTGGAATGGGGAACGACAATTTCCTCCCAGGTTTTGTAGCGCAGATCGTCGGGACTGATGTGGTGGATACCGGGGTTGCCGGTGGTGGCGTTGCGGCGCAGGTTCTCGAGAATCGTCCGCTTTTTGTCGATGTTGGACTGCATGCCTTTTTTGCGGATGTCGTTGAACGTAATGGATTCGGTCTCGACGTCCTGCTGCTCCTTCGGCTTCATGAACGGCAGCTCCATCTCGTCGAACAGCATATTCTCCAAATCCTCCATGCTGACCTCGGCTTCCATAATATCGTATCCCGGCTGATCGCCGGCTTTTTCGCCCTGACCGGGCTTTTGCGCCGGATCGCGCGCGAGAACATCGCCCACCTGGCTGTCCCCGTCTCCCTGGCCCACATGCTTTTGCTTCTGGAAGTTATAAATAAAACGGTATTCGTCCAGGCTCCGGATCGGGACCTTGATGATTTGCTTACCGTCCGACATCACAATGCTTTCTTCGGTAATGAGATCGGGCAGGTTCTGCTTAATCATTTCTTTTACTTTTTCCTGGTGACGGACCTGATCCTGATAACCTTTGCGGTGCAGAGACCAGTCCTCTTTGGATACGACAAACAGCGAATGATCGTCAGAATGCATATTCAGCACCTCCCATATGCGCATACTCGGCTTGACGGCATTGAATGCTTATGAATCAAGTATATTCACGCGCAGGGACGATATGTGATGGGACAGCGTAAAATAACGAAGTTCAATCGATTGTAAATAAACCCATATTCAGGATATTAAGGGTCGTATTCGACTGTTTATGACAAATATTGCAAAAAAGATGGTGTATACTGCAAGTATCCTGCATAAAAAGACGAAAGAACCTCTTTTCTTCGGATGATACGCCTCGTGAAGAAGGGAAGGGTATGCGAAGCTGCGAAACATGTATGCAGGGCGTAGGAACATAATAGATTGTAGCGTTTGTAGCAGCATGAATACATAGGTTTGAGGGAGGTGTGCTCCGAATCATTCACGTGGGCAAGCAGTCCCGTAGGATAAGACCCAAAGAAGCAGGATTATGCACGGCTACGGTTGTGAGTTTGATCAAAAAATGTGATTGATAGGGAGTGTACATATGAAAAAAACAATTCTGGCTCTCCTGGCAGGAGGATCTTTGGTTTTGGGTGCGTTCAGCATGGGGCAGGGGAATCATGCGACGGCGGCGCCCGCTGCATTTAAGGATGTTCCGGCCAGCCACTGGGCCAAAAATGCGATCGATGATGCGGTGTCGAAGGGATATTTAAAAGGCGAGGGGAACGGGAATTTCAGGCCGAATGCAGCGGTGACGCGGGCGGAGTTTGCGGCGATTTTGGACCGGGTATCCACGAATGATGTGCAGACGGGCGTAAGTACAGGGACGTTTTCGGATTTGGCAGGGCATTGGAGCGAGAAAGAGGTAAGCGAAGCTGCTGGAAAAGGCTTTTTCCAGGCTAGCGATTATCCGGGCGGATTTAAACCAAACACGCCATTGACGCGGGTGGAGATGGCTAAGTGGATGGCTACCGGCCTGGCGGCCAAGGATGCGGATTATAAGACGGCTTTGTCCGATACGAAGGATACGATTGTGCCGGTGACGGAGTATTACAAAGGCGGCTTGAACCAAGCCGATTATCCGTATGTGTCGGTTGCCCTCGGCACGGGACTGATGTCCGGATATCCGGACGACAGCTTCGGAGCGGGTAAAACGACGACGCGTGCGGAAGTAGCGGTGATTTTGCAGCGTTATGCGGGGACGCAGGGGAAGGCAGCAGAGTCTTCTAAAGCTCTAAATGAGTTGAGAGAGGTCGGACTGACTGGGACGAATGTAAGGACGGTGGCACCGAATCTGGCTATAACCGATGGAGGACTACAAAAGATTTATGGAAAGAATGTAAATCTGAGAAATGGTATCGCTACGGTTCAAATTCATCACTTTATTTTTATTCCGGGATCGACGTTGGCGGATCTAGGAAGTGTGTACGGGAGAATGTTTGTGGATAAAGAATATATGGTTAATTCAAAGAATTATCTTGTGTTGATTGATGAGACTGTAACACCTAATGTTGATAACTTCACATATCAAAAGTACCTGGGAGCAATTGATAATGATTTTAAAGCTGGATTTAGAGTGGAAGGAGATGTATCTAAAAAATTTGGTTATAAAACACCTCCTAATGATGGTTCACATTTTTTTGATAAAGGAAAGGGAGTCCGAATGTGGTCGGCAGGGATGTTTGTGAAATTATTTGATCAAGGCGAAAATAGATACTCAACCACTATAACAGCTACTGACGGTACAGAAATTAGAGTTGTCTATACTAAATTTTAGATTATGGTGCCAATAAGTATGAAGAAAATAAAAATATTATCAATAATTCTACCTTTTACTCTCATTCTAATGTTGCTACAGTTTGAACAAAAATATATAGCGATAGCTGAGGCGGCTATAGTTACGAATCCTAATGAAGCACCAGGGTATCCATATGATGCGGAAATTAGCCCAAAGGGTTTTCAAAAAAGACAAGCAGTGACAAAACCTGTGCATGCTAAAAATACAGGTAAGCCTGGTGTCTACTGGTATCAAATGGATGACGGTGATTTTCAAGCCGACCAGTATGATGGAACACAGATAGAGACTAAAAATATTGGGGATAACCGTGATAACCCATTACCTGGAAAAAAGCCTGTAACAGGGAAGGTAGATTCCTATAATTATAAACCAGGACAGTTTGAAGATAACAATAGTGTACCAAAGGATATAGAGAAATTCCCGTTTGACTCGATTAATTCTTCATTGACAAAGACTACTGAATTCCAAAAAGGTGGCGATAAATTTTATTCCGAAGGATCATTAACCATTACCCCTGACAAAAGATACGTCATCTTTACTGTCACAACCGGAGGCGAACCATTTTCAGACAAAGTAGCCCTTACTCACATTAAACCGAGGCCAAACGGATACGTAAAGTATCAGTTTAATTACAACGTCCCAATTGATTTTGTATGGGAAGGCACCGTCAAAGAAATCAAAGAAATCAGCTTATCCGGCTCCAACAAGATGGCTATCGGTGAAACCAGAGGTTTCACGGCCGCAATCAAGACCAAGCCGTTCGCTGAGCCGAGCGATACAGGCTTCAAAACGCCCGTGGATGTAACCACCCGTCCGGAATCGACGTGGAGCTCGGATAATAAGGCCGTCGTGGACGTCGTTGATCCGCATACCGGTCAGTTCAAGGCTATGGCGAAAGGGAAAGCCACGATCACCGTTAAGTGGGAAAGCGGCATGTACACGCTCTACGATAACATCGTCGTTTCGGTTGAAGACGGAGACGTCCCTCCCGTGGAGGAGCCCCATCCGCCAGGAGATGTATCCTGCACCGATCCGCAGCCTTCCCAGACGATCAGTGGCAAAGAGATGGACCCCGGCGTATCTGCCGTGATAAAAGCGGACAGCCGCGGCAGCGAACGTTTCGATGTTTTGCAGGGAATTCCGACCTCGGAAAGCTTGTACGGAAATGTCAAATCCAAGGAATATTTGTACCAGAACAAGTTCACCCAGATGAAGGGCGTTTGCACCTATACGGTAAACGTCAAGAAAACCTACCTTTTGGAGTGGGACCCAGGCAAAAAGGTTACGGGCCCGGACGGGAAGGAGCATAAAGAACCGGACCCTCAGCATGATCAAGATCAGAAGGTGTACACGTATACGATCCAGCGGCCGTATTCATTCTGGAAAATCGATCAGCTCGAGGTATACGATATCGATCATGCCACCCTGAAAAATTATGCCTGGGACGAAATCACGATCCAACCTGCGGGATACCATCCGCCTGTATTTCAGGCCGGACAAGACGGCAAATATGTCCCGCCCTCTCCGCCGCAAGATGTGGAAGCACCGTCTCAAACGTTAAACGGGGGCGAGTCAAGGCCAAGCGTTCCCAATGAGCAGGGGGCTTTTCAGGGAATAGCCGAGAAAGCGGTGGGCAAGGTGGAGGTCGAGAATGACTCGCTGAATTTCAACGGCCGCAAAATTATGGACAGCCAGCGCACGCCCGAAAATGGCCCAACTCCCTCCCAGATTCCCGCTCCGCAGATGATTAACGAGAATGTGCTGTACAGCCCAGGCCATATCATTAGCAGCTCCAAAATCAACAAAAGCAATGAGCAGAGCTCCGGGCAAATATTCTATGCCATCATGCCCGGCAATATTAACGGCGGGACAGACCAGACGTTCTCCATATCAGGCATCAATCCGGTGACGGTCCACACGCCGGTCGTGAACTATTCCACGGTATCCGATGACGCGGCGCATAACCAGAAGACCCAGCCGAACCTAAGCAGATCAGCGCTCATATTGGAGCGGCCGTTCAGAGTCACGATTCCGACCAGCGGGCAGCATGTGAACTACCCGGGTTACGGAAATCGCGATTATGCGAAGTATTTTCGGATCAAGCAAGTGAAGTTCCCTTTTGACGTATATAACGAGAGCAGGACACAGTTCATACCGAAAGAGACATGGGTGGACATTGCCGTCAATCAGATCTATACCGACTTTTATCTGCCTGTGTGGGTGGACGAGGGGGATTACGAGATTACCTTCCGCAACATTGCGGAAAATGCGCCAGGCGGTTACTCCTCCCAAACGAATGCCAACACGGATTTAACGCATCACGCAGCGGAGTTAAAGGTTCCAGTAGAGGTGATCGGGCGACTGTATGATTTTCATATTACCGATATTGCGGACTACAACTGGGAAAAGGTATTCCGGACGCAATCCGGCAGCGCTAATCCGACGGGCGTTTCCTATTGGGTCGGCCAAAATGCGATCGACGGTGCACCGCGGGGCAATAAGGCGCCATTCACCCTGCCGATTCGCCCGGGGAGCCATCCGCTGCAGGGCTATAAAAATGTGTCCGTCAAAACGGGGTACCACTTCAAGTTTGATTTCAAAACGAAAGGCAACATGTTCGGCCCCCTGGACGGAATCCGGATTACGCCTAGCTTTTATTTCGTCCGCAAGGATGGCCAAGCCATCAATGCCAGGGGAGATAAGCGAATTCCGGTCGATTTGTACTACAATACCAGCACCAATCAATTCGTCAAAATCGGCTCCGCCTCCGATCAGGTTCAGCGCTACGTCATTCTGAATGATCGTTTGCGAAACGTACCTGCGGTTGAACTGACCGATACGGCCGGCTACAAATACAACCACTATGGACAAACGGGTCGATCGAGCCTGAGTGAGTACATTCAAAATTATGCGAACATCATCACGAAACAAAAAACGCCGGTCGGCAGCTATAGCCTGTTGATTCTCCCGGAGCAGTTACGGACCTTTCTTAGACTTTCCGAAAATATTCCGGCTTCGGTGGACCGGGAACGAGCCAATGTGTCGATTCAAAAATGGTACGGGGAATACAGCCTGCCTGCGGAGCCTTTTGTTGTCGCAGCCGGAACAAACGTTGCGGAATATGGACGGACGCATGGCGGACTGGACAGCAAATCGCCGATCTTCCTTAAAGATGGCTACATTGTCGTCAACTTCAATATCGAATCGATCCAGGAGGGGGACTTGAAGCAGCCGCATCTGCAGTACATGAACGCGCCGCTGATGAATCAGTGGGCACTCGAGGGATTTAGCCGGAATATTCAGGATGCTTACGGGAACCGCTTTGGGGTAAACGACGGCGACGTCGTTTTCTATAACGCAAATCAGTCCAGCCGGGATGATTTCAGTTCCCAGGTTCCACATTGAGCAGTCTATGAAAGGTATTTGGGTAGACGTTGGGGGATCGATGAGGAATTAGCCGGGCAAAAAAAGCTCGAAGTTCTTCCGCGCCCTCTCTCGGACGGAGTTTATCCAAATGATTATGCGAACAAGCCTGCGGATTTTCTTCGCAGGCTTGTTTGCTTGATATGCTTCTGACTACAAAAAGATCGGTTTAAGCTTCAGGGTCCACAGTCCTACTACATGCAAAATATGACAATATTTGCGTAATGTTTATAGTATAGTTTAAGTCATCCTTTATATTAAGCTTTCCATTCGGCCAAAGGAGGGAAACCGTATGGATCAACAAGTCACCGTTGTCACGGATCTTGAAATGAAAGATGTACAGGAGTTGAACTTGGTGTATACGAGAGCATCCAGAATGATGCTGGCTTTTGCATTTTTCATCGTGTTTATAGGGATTGTCCTGCTGGTGGACGGGCAGCGAAATGCAGGTGAATTGATGGTCATTTTGGTCATGGACGTCATCATCAGCATCATGTTGTGGTTTGTTAATCAAAGCAGCATCCGGAAACGATCGGGCAAGGCCTATTTAAGCGATAAATTGATCAGGCAGCGGTATACCTTTCTTGTTAGCGGCCAAGGTGTGCACTATGAATCGGCATCCGAGACCGGCAGAATGCGCTGGTCCGATATTTATAAAGTACGAGAAACGGCGAACCTGTTTCTGATCCTTCTGTCCACAAGCAGATCATTGATTATCCCCAAGGAGTCCTTCGGATCGATGCAGGATCAGACCGTCTTCAAGCAGATTGTGGCTGCGAATCTGGACCAAAGCCAGATCCAGTGGCGCAGAAGAGCTCCGGCTTGAACAACGGCTCAGGTTTACCAGTATTTAATGAAGCAGCGTTCTTTGGAGACAACTCTTGCCGCTGCAGCGTTGAACAGCAAACACAAAACAACGGACTTCGGCGATGATCGGCCGGAGTCCGTTTCTTCAAGTAGAACTATTTCTGGAGGACGTGCTTACATGGCAATGGTTTATTTTCCGGCCTTGAGCGCGTCTTCCTGTTTCTTGGCGAACTCCTCCGGCGTCACGGCGTTACCGAGCAGCGCTTGGGTCAAATTATAATGTGCTTCGGAAGCCACCGGCTTCATCTGTACGTCGAGGTAAAGGATGACTTTATTGGCATTATTGAGCTCGTTAAGCACATCGATGAACATTTGCGGCAATTTGACGCTGGACGTGTCCACCTTCGTCGCCGGGATAATTCCCGCATCGGTTACGGATAACTCGCCCCATCGTTTAACAAAGAAGCTGACGAATTTTTTGGCGTCATCCATCACTTTGGAATTTTCGGATATGAACAACCCGACGCCAACGCCGCCCACCCAATCATTAACGCTGCCCTTTCCGCCGTCATATGTCGGGAATTTGAAAAAAACGATTTTATCCTTAAATTCCTGAGGGATGTCCGAGTTTGTCGTATAGTTCGGCACTTCCCAGGTACCCATGGCGTACATGGCCGCTTTTTCGTTCATGAACTCCGATTTGGCCTCCTCATTCGAAAGCCCGTTGAAGCCTTTGACAAAAGCATTACTCTTGACCAGGTTCTGCGCTTCCTTAGCCGCTTGGATCAGGCTCGGATCGCTAAAAGTGCGATTCGCGACCGCTTGATCCAGCACATCCGGTCCGCCGATTCGATCGGCGAGATACATGTACCAGAAGGAACCGGTCCAGGCGTCCTTGGAGCCGAGGGCGATTGGAGTCACATGATTATCATTCAGCGTCTTGATGACATCCTTGAATTCTTCGTAGGTCTGAGGCGGCTGCAGATTGTATTTAGCGAAAATTTCCTTGTTGTAATAGACCGGCACAATATTGAGCTCGACCGGCAGGGCATACGTTTTGCCGTCCACGGCAAAAGCTTCCGTTGTACCGGCGACGAACTTGTCCTTCAGGTCGCCCTGCAGCAGATCATCGAGGGGGGCAAACATATTGCCCTTCACGTACGGCTCCAGGAATCCGGCAGCCCAGGTAAACCCGACATCCGGAAGGCTGTTGGACGCCGAAAGCACTTTGATTTTATTCTTGTATTGTTCATTCTCGAGCACCTCGGTCTCGATCTTCACGTTCGGATTGGATGATTCGTATTCTCCGATAATCTGCTTCATCAGCTTGTTCTGGGCAGAATTGCTGCCATCCGGCCATAGATGCATCATTTTGATCGTCACCTTGTCGGAAGAATGCGCTTTGCCTCCGCCTTTGCTGACGGAACTCGATTTGCTATCCCCGCCGCAAGCGGCCAGCACCAGCGTTAATACGAGCAGAAGGATGGCTGCCGTAAGTAATTTACTTTTCATAAGGATCCGTATTCCCTTCTCATCATCGCAAGGAATGTATGCGCTTTCTCTATCTATGCAGCAAGTGTATCACTCGGTTGAGCCGAAGCATAAGGGTACAAATTTTAGGTATATTTCCACTTTATTTAGGTATCGCTGAGACTGCTTTTTCGGTAGGAGCCCGGGCTGTGGCCTTCGTATTCCTTGAAGACCTTGTTGAAATACTTTGTTGTCTGATAACCGACGCGCTCGGCAATTTCTGCCACGGACAGCCGGGTTTGAAGCAGGAGTTCCTTGGATTTTTGAACCCTTGTACGTGTCACGTACTCGATGAAGGTCACCTGCATCTGTTCTTTGAAGAGCGCGCTGAAATAGCTCGGATTCAGATGCACATACTCCGCAACCTCACGCAGCCCGAAGTTTTGGTCCAGATGCTCCTGCACATAACGGAGTGCGACCTGGATCGGTTCGCTGCGAACCTCCAGATCTTCAGAGGCTTCCATCAGCTTGCTGTCGACGATACGCTGCATTTTGGACATTTTGGCCCGTTCCTCGTGGACGCCCAGCGCCTGCTCGACGGCATGAATCAGCCTTTCTTTACGTATCGGCTTGAGCAGGTAATCGACCACTCCCAATTGAATGCCTTGATGAGCATAGTCAAATTCAGCATAACCGGAAATGAGAATGACGGCCGGCTTGAAGGACAAAGACGAAGATTTAAGCAGCTGCACCAGGTTTAGGCCGGTAATTTCCGGCATGCGGATATCGGTAATCAGCAGATGAACCGGCGAATGCTCTAGGATCAGCAGGGCATCCTTGCCGTTATCGGCTGTCTGGATCTCAAGGCTTCCGCCGCTCCAGGCATCCAGCATGTTTTTCAGCCCTTGTCTGGTACGGGGCTCATCATCGACAATCAGGATCGTTTTGGATTTGTACAAGGTTAAACCTCTCCCGTCTGAATTGGAATCGTGAGTTTGATCTGTGTTCCTTCACTGCCGCTGCGAATGGAGAGTCCCGTGAGCTCCGCCACATTCTCCCCGTAATAAAGCTTGATCCGCTGCTGGACGTTCAAGATCCCCATGCCGGAGCCCTTGGAGGAAGGCATTTTTCCCGTGCGAAGCGCAGAGGTGATCCGGCTTAGCGTATCATCGTCCATTCCCTTGCCGTTATCGGCTACCGTGACGGTCACGAATCGTTGATCTTCGCTCATCTCGACTTCCACGGATACCGCTCCGGGCCCGATCCGGCTTTCCACGCCATGGAGAATCGCGTTTTCCACGAGCGGCTGGATGAGAAGCTTGGGCATCGGAACGGAAGCGAAGGACTGGTGAGAGGAGAGGGACCAGGCCAGGCGATCACCGAATCTCATTTTCATGATCAGCAGATAGCGTTCGATATGCTCCAGCTCGTCACCGAGCGTCACCCATTCTTCCTTGTTCGGGCCGGTTATGGTATACCGGAATAAATCAGACATGGCCACCACGTATTCGGCAAGCTCCTCCTCCTGCTTTTCCAGCAGCGACCAGTACAGTGCTTCCAGCGTATTGAATAGAAAATGGGGATGGATCTGGGCCTGAAGCGCTTTCAGCTCGGTTCGGCTCTGAATAATTTCCTTCTCATAAACCAGCTTGATCAGATCGTTCATATGCTCGACCATTTGGTTGTACGAGTGATTCAATTCATTGATTTCGATGGTGGAGGATATTTGAGATGTCGGCTTCAGTCCTCCCAAGCGCGCGCTGCGCATCGTTTTGATCAGCCTGAATACGGGCCGGGTGATGATGGTTGACAACAAAAAGGACAGCAGGATGAACAAAATCGTCCCGATGCCGGCCGAAACCAGAATAGCCGTTCGAAGGACTGTAATACCGCTGGTGATGGCCTCAATCGGCGTTAGAATCAGCAGCGTCCACCCGGTAACCTCGGATTGCTGCGTCACGAGCATGTATTTTTTCTTGTCGATGGCCACGACGGATTGATCAGCTGCCAAGAGGGACTGGATTTCACTCGGGATCAAAAGTTCGTCGTTGGCGGCGATCAGGTTGAAATTCCGGTCCACCACGAGCATCGCCTCCCGTCCGTCTTCTTCGGAGAGCGATTCCGTAATTTTGAACACTTCCCGGTTCATCCGGATCAGCAGGTAGCCCCCTGGCTGGAACCATTGATCCATAAGCCGTACGCTGCGGATGGCCAGAACGGATTCAGGATCCATGGGATCGATGCCGACCCAGACGATACGCCCCTTTTCATCTTTAGCTTTGTCAATCCATTCCTGGCTGATCTTGCTGGTCAGGTCGCCCTCGTCCAATGGAAAAAGCCTGCGGTTACTGCTGCTGTACAGCTCGATGGAATTGACCCCCTCCGCGTAGGTCTGCACGATCTTAATGCTGGCTAAAAGCGCCTGGCGTTCAGAAAACGTGGCCAATCTGCCTGCCTGTTCATTCAAAAGCAACTGCTGAACGTATTGATTCGTGGCGACCTGGGTCGTTAAAGAATCGATCTGGTTCAGCACGGCCTCCAGTCTGCCGTTGGCCTGAACGGCCGTTTGCTGGATATGCTTTTCCGCATTGTTCCTCAGCAGCTTGGAAACCGAGTCGAAATTGACGGTCCCGACCACAAACAGGATAATCAGCATGACAAAAAGAAAACCAAGGAGCATCTGATTCCGGAGGGTATTGAATCTGTTCAGTTTGATAGGCATGCGAGCCAACCTTTCTGTTATTCCGTTACTTTCGATATCTGGATGGATACGCTAAAGCGTTTTCCGCTACTTGTCATTGTCCTTATTTTTGCTAATATGTCTACTGTTTTTTTCACAGTGATGTCAGATAGGCTATGTTTGGCATTCAAGAAAGGTGGTTTCCTTTTTACACTACCTCTGTTAAAATCAGGCTTAATTTCAACCTGGATGCGAAGTATGCATTCGTATTAATGAATGCGCTTACAGATATGCTGATGCAAGTAAAGGGGGGAACCGACATGTTTAATGTGCTGCTGGTTGACGACGAGCCATGGGTTTTGGAAGGCTTACGAACGATGATTGCATGGGAAAAACACGGTTTCCGGGTTTGCGGTGAGGCTTCCAGCGGCCGCGATGCGCTCCGGATGGTCCAGGATTACCGGCCGGAGCTCGTTGTCACAGATATCCGGATGCCGATGCTTAACGGACTCGAGTTCATGGAGCAATCGAACCGGATGCTGGAGAAGCCGCCCAAATTCGTGGTATTAAGCGGCTATGACGATTTCGACTATGCCCGAACGGCGATGCGCCAGCGAGCGGCGGGATATTTGCTCAAACCCGTCGACGAGGAGGAAATGGATGCTTTGCTTGCGATTTTAAGTCAAAAAATCAAGGGCGAGGCGGCTGCCAGGGATCGTTATGCAAGACGGCAGCAGCTTGCGATCAACCATATGATCAATCGTTTGCTTCATGGCGAATACAGAGAAGATCTGGTGGCTCAGGCATGCCGATTGCTGAATATTCAAGGCCGGGAGCGAATACGCTGCCTGCTCATCGAAAGCGCTTTTGGATTTGATGAAATGTTGCGCGTTGTTGAAGGACTTTGCGCAAAAAGAGAGGGAGTTTGCTTTCAGGACGGTAGCGGGAGAAACGGCATCCTGCTCATTGAGGCGGATAACGGTCCCATGGACGGGCATCTCGAGGAGCAGGTGCAGGTCATATATCGCCGCATAACGGAGCTGACCGGCCGACCGGCAACCGCATGCGTCAGTCAGGAATCGGAGGGCATCCGTTCCTTTCGGGAGGCGTATGTGCAGGCGGCAGAAATGTCGCAGATCAAGCAGGCGCAGGGGAAAAGCGGTCTGTTCTTCTACTGCGGCAATGTCTTTGCGGACAAACGCCGTCAGCTTCAGTCCGACCGGTTCAAGCCGCTGCTCGAAAAGGTACGGTCTCAAAGCCCGGAGGAGATTTCAGCGAATGTGAAAGAAATTTTCTCATGCTTTGCCGCGGACGCTCTGGATATTGAAAACATAAAAGCGCAGGTGGCGGACTTGGAGCTGTCTCTGTGCCGATCCGTCCAAGAGATGCGGGGGCAGCCGGATGCATGCTTGGCAAACTTTAGCGAAGGGTATGGCAGCTTGGGAGAAATTCATTATTTTTCAAGGCTGCAGTCGTATGTGGAGAGCATGTGCCTGCAAGCTGCCGGGGTTCTCCGCGAATTAGAACGGCAAAACGAGGGCAATACCATTTTTCATGTGATCCAGTATGTGGACCGGGAGTACCGAAATAAACTGCAGCTGCAGGATTTGGCGAAGCATTTTCATCTGAATTCCACGTATCTGGGACAGCTGTTCAAGAAAAATACAGGGAAACCTTTTAACGAATATATCAACGACAAACGGATTGAGGAAGCCAAGCGGCTGTTGAAACGCTCCTCCATGAAGATCGCCGAGGTAGCCGTTCAGGTCGGATTTCCAAATACCGACTACTTTATTGCCAAATTCAAGCTCAAAACGGGTACGCTGCCCTCCGTGTTCCAGAAGGAAGCCGGCAGCTCGGCAGGAAAGGAAGGGGAGGAGCCTTCATGCTGAAAAGAATGTTCAAGCTGAGGTCCTTTGTCAACGATATTCCGCTGAACTACAAGTTTTTTCTGATTTTTTTCGTTGGTGTCCTCCTTCCGATCCTCGTGATCAATTTACTGGTCATGGACCGGATGTCTACGCTGATCAAGGCGAGGGAGGAGCAGAACCTGGAAATTTCGCTGGAGCGGGCAAGGAAGGACATCCACGATTTTATCGACGGGGGCGTCGCGGTCAGCCATGCCCTAAGCACCGACAAGACCCTGTATGAGATGCTGGACCGGGAGTATAAGAACCAGCTGGACTTTTATGATACTTTCGATGAGCAGCTGCGGAACCGGGTAACGAGCTATATCCCCGTAAACAATCAGATCCAGCGGATCGGGATTTATACCGATAACGCGACCATCGTCAATGGGGGGAACTATCATATCGTCAATGACGACGTGCTGAAAAGCGATTGGTACCGGCTCTGGAAAACGTCGCAAAATCCGGTGTTCGTGGCGGCGTACCGTGCTATGGAGGCGAACAATACCGCTTCGACGGTCCCGTACTTAAGCGTGATCGAAAAGATGGACTATTATGACTCCTACAACAAACATGAGAAGCTGCTTCGAATTGATATCGATCTGAACAAAATTTACGACGTGATCGTACGTGAAAAGGATTACCTCAATCTGTACCTGGTCAACGAAAACAATCAGATCATCATGTCGGCGGATAGCGGATACCAGCGCGGCAAGACGGGAGGCTATCCGGTATTTCAGCTGAAGGAAGACGACAGGCAACAGGATGTTCACACGGTGGCGATCGGGACGGCAAGGTATGTGAAGGGATGGCGGCTGGTCGGCATTACCCAAGGGGTTCGCATATCAAAGGCGATGACGGAGATGAGGCTCTATATCGGCGCGGTGGCCGCATTTGTAGCCTTATTCGCGACGACTTTTATTTTCATCATGCTCCGAAGCTATAATTACCGGGTAAAACGATTGTCCCGGCATATGCAGAAGGTAACGAACGAGAAGTTTGACCTGATCCAAATTGCCGAGGGGCGCGACGAAATCGGCGGCCTGATTCAAAATTTCAACGGCATGACCGCCCGGATCAAGTTTTTGATCAACAACGTCTATAAGCTGGAAATCCAGAAGAAGGATCTGGAGATGGAACGGGTGCGCGCCGAAATCAATTTCCTGCAAAGTCAGATGAACCCCCATTTTTTGTTCAATACGCTGAATGCCATCTTGGTGGTCTGCACGAAGAACAATTACACCGATGTCACGGATATTATCAAAAGCCTGTCCAAGCTGCTCCGCCGGCTGCTGAGCTGGAAAGAAGACGTCGTCTCGCTTGAAGAGGAAATGATGTTCATCGAAATGTATCTGAAGATCGAAAAGTTCCGCTTCCGCGATAAGTTCGATTACCGGTTTGACATCGACGAGGAGGTGCTTCGCTACAAAATTCCGAAAATGAGCATCCAGCCGCTCGTGGAAAATGCATGCAAGCACGGCATTCAAGCCATTGACGGCGTGGGTATGGTGAAGGTCAGCGCATTCGTCATCGACGGACGCCTTCGCGTGAACATTTCGGATAATGGACGAGGGATGGAGTCGGCCAAATTGAAGGAAATTCTGCTGTCTGTCCGCACCGAGGATTCATCTTCCGGAATCAGCATCGGCATTCGCAACGTATACCGCCGGCTGGAGCTGTACTATAACGACCAGGTCCGTTTCGATATCGTCAGCTCGCCGAACCAAGGCACGACGGTATTCTTCGAAATTCCGGTCCGTATATTGGAGCAGGCAGTTTAACGTAAAGGGAGGGGACGGTATGAAATTCAAGGTGCTGCTGATTGATGATGAGCCGGGGGCGCTTGAGGGGCTGCAGATGTGGGTGGATTGGCCCATGCTTGGCTTCGAAGTTTGCGGCACGGGAAGCAATGGCATCGAGGGGCTTGCGATGATGGAGCGGCTGCAGCCGGATTTGGTCGTTACCGACGTCAGGATGCCGCTGATGAGCGGGCTGGAGATGATCTCGGCTTGGCAGCGGGATGGCGGCAAGCAGGTGAAGTTCGCTGTTCTAAGCGGTTATAGCGATTTCGAATACGCCCGGACCTCGATTCAGATCGGTGTAAACCATTACCTCTTGAAGCCGGTCATTCCCGAGGAGGCGGAGCTGGCGCTTCGGGAGATCTATGACGAGCTGGCGCAGGCAACGGAAAAGCAAAGCGTCGAGCGGATCGCAAGGCGCGAGGAGATTGCCCAATGCCTGAAAAGGCGTCTGTTAGGCGAGCCGGAAGAACGGGGCGATCAGGCTATCCTGAGCGGGATCGCTGCAGCTGCTGCCGGCTGGAATATTTGTCTGGTCCGGACAGAGCCGCCATGTTATGCCGATGCCCAAGAACGTACCCTTGAGCTGCTGAAGCAGCGAGAGGCGGCATACCTGGTGGATCTGGAAATGAACTGTTTCGGAGTCGTATACGGTTTTGGTTCCGCGCAAGAGCACAGGGAAGAGGAACTGCCGCGGTATTTGCATGCGCAACTGCAGCCGGTTTCCTCACGGACGATTTTGGCCGTAGGGGAGAAGCAGGAGGATCTGCAGTCGATCGACAAGAGCTACGCTGCGGCGAGGGAAGCATTACGACATCGTTTTTACGGAAAAGACGATGACGGCATCGTTTGGTACGCAAACATACGGAACCGGACATTTAGCGTCCGATCCGATGTCATGAGGCTGGTGGAAGAATCCGTTGCAGCGGTCAACCTGTTGGATCAAGCTGCGTTTCGCCAGGCCGTGAGCACGGCGGTCAAAGATTTTCGCGACAGGATGGTTGAGCCGGAAACCGTGATCAAGCTGGCGATCCATACGATGTTCCGCATGATGGACCTGGTGAAGGAAGCGGCGGGAAAGCAAGCAGAGCTCTTAATCGATACATATGCCCGCTCTCAGGGGCGTTTTCTTCCGACGCTTGAAGATATCGAGTTCAGCCTGCTGTCCTGCGGGCTGGACTGCATCTCTCTGCTGCGAAGCGAGCGTGCGAAACAATCCCAGGGCATCATTCATGAGATTAATGCCTACATCCGGTCGCACTATCACGAATGCCTTACCATAAAGCAGCTGGCCGAGGTTTTCTATCTGCATCCCGCATATCTCGGACAGCTGCTTTGGAAGAAGAACGGAATCGGCTTTCATGAAATGCTGCATAATCTGCGCATCGAAGCCGCCGCGTCGCTGATGGAGAACAGCAGCCTGAGGAACAGCGAAATCGCCGAGCGGGTCGGGTACGGCCAATACGGGCAATTTCTGAAACAGTTCGAGGCAAGGATGAAAGTTTCCCCCACCGAATACCGAAAAAACAGGTCCTAAAGTTTTTAGGGTTACTCCTTTAATTGCGCTATAGTTTGGCCTTGGCAGCGCTTTTACAATAAAGACAGGTTACATGAAAAGGCTTACAAAATGTAGCTAGAAAATGACGGAGGTGCTTTACATGGGGGGTAAGTCAGGAGCGTTGCTACGGCTAAGCCTGCTGATGGTGCTGGCATTCAGCGTGGTTCTGTCGGGTTGCGGCGGAAGCAAGAATGCGGGGTCAAGCACAGATGGCAGTAAAGGCTCCACGGAACAAGCAGAGACGGGTAGCAATGATAACAAGGACGGAAAAGACGGCAAGGTTGAACCATTTAATGTCAGTGTTTTCATCGGGGAAGCTGGACAGCAGCCGACGCCGGACAACAAGATCTACAAAAAGATCAAAGACGAACTCGGCGCATCCTTTAATTTTGAGTTTTTGGCCGGGGACATCAATCAGAAGCTGGGCGTCATGATCGCAGGCTCTGACTACCCGGACCTGATGACCGGTAATACGAAGCTGACGGCGGCAGGGGCCTTCATTCCGCTGGAGGATCTGATCGAGAAATACGCTCCGAACCTGAAAAAGCATTACGCGGACTACTGGAACATGATGAAGGATCCAAGCGACGGACACATTTACGTATTGCCGAACTATGGCGTATACAACGGAAAATTGAACAGCACCTGGTATTCCGGACCGGCGTTCTGGATCCAGAAGGACGTGCTGGAGGAAGCCGGCTATCCGAAAGTTAAGACACTGGACGAATATTTCGACCTGATCGAGAAATATAAAGAAAAGCATTCGACGATTGACGGCAGTCCGACCATCGGCTTCGAAATCCTGAACTATGACTGGAGAAACTGGGGTCTGTTCAATGCGCCGCAGCATCTGATCGGACATCCGAATGACGGCGGTGTCGTCGTGAAGGACGGAGTTGCGGAAATTTTCGCGGATAAGGATTATGCCAAGCAATATTACAAAAAGCTGAATGAAATGAATGATAAAGGTTTGATCGATAAAGAAACGTTCGTGCAAAACTATGACCAGTACCTGGCGAAATTGTCGAGCGGAACGGTTCTCGGGATGTTCGACCAGCACTGGAATTTCCAGAACGCGGAAAACTCCCTGATCACCCAGAAGAAAGACAATCGCACCTATGTCGGGCTCCCGCTCGTGTATGATTCGTCCACGAAGGACTATTACCGCGACCGCTCGCCTCTGAACCTGAACAACGGCTTCGGGATCAGCGTGAATGCGAAGGATCCGGTGAAGATCATCAAGCTGCTGGATAGCCTGATTACGGAAGACTGGCAGAAGACGCTGACTTGGGGCGTCGAAGGCGAGGACTATATCGTGAATGAAAAGGGCCGCTTCATGAAAACGCAGGAGCAGCGCGACAAATTTACGGACGGCACCTGGAAGCTGGCAAACAAGGCTGACGCCTTATTCTCCTACCTGCCGAAGATCGAAGGAAGCTTCAGCGACGGGAATGCCACCGATGCCGCGGCGCAGCCGGAAGAATATCAAGCAGGCTTGAAAGAATACGACAAGAAGTTCCTGCAGGCTTACGGCTATAACAGCTACGTGGATTTCTTCAGCGAACCGCCGGAAAATCCGGTTTACTACCCAGCATGGACCATCGACCTGATTGAAGGCTCGGAAGCGAAAATCGTCAACACGAAGCTGAACGACTTGTCCACGAAGTTCCTGCCGAAAGCCATCCTGGCGAAACCGGCCGATTTCGATTCCGTATGGGGCGATTACACCTCCCAGATCGGTAAAGTCAATGTGAAAGCTTACGAGGATCGCATCAATGAGCAGATCAAGTGGAGAATCGACCACTGGAGCAAATAAGCCGGATAGGAGAAGTGGAAGGCGCCCTGCGCCTTCCACTTTCTAAAATCAGGATGCGCGGAGCGTTTCCGCCCTTCTGAAATAAGGTTTGTGGGGAGAGCAGCTTGACATGGAGGAGACACTAGGGAAGAAAAAAGCCGTCCGTAAATCGAAAAAGCCGGCCCGGCAGCGGATCTCCTGGTCCCTGATCAAAAGCCAGAAGCAGCTGATCTGGATGTCGGTTCCGTTAACGCTTTATATTATTTTGTTTGCCTACGTCCCGGTTTGGGGCTGGACGATGGCCTTCCAGAATTACAAACCGGCGCGAAGCTTCAGCCAGCAGGACTGGGTAGGCTTCAAGCATTTTAAATTTCTGTTCACCGATGATGATTTTTTGAGAGTGCTTCGCAATACGATCGGCATGAGCTTGATCAATCTCGTGCTCGGCTTCGTGACGGCCATCGTGCTGGCACTGCTGCTGAACGAGATCAAAAAGATCGTATGGAAACGAACCGTTCAGACGATTTCGTATTTGCCCCATTTCCTGTCCTGGGTCATCGTAACCGGCATCGTCGCCACCTCGCTGGCATCGGATGGCATCGTCAACGATGTCCTGATGAAGCTGCACTTGATCAAGGAGCCGATTCTATGGCTCAGCGAAGGCAAGTATTTCTGGGGCGTCGTCGGCGCTTCGCATGTGTGGAAGGAAGTCGGCTGGAACACCATTATTTATTTGGCCGCGATGGCCTCGATCGACCCGGCCTTGTACGAGGCGGCGGAAATCGACGGAGCAAGCCGGTATAAAAAAATGCTGTACGTGACCCTACCCGGTATCAAAGCGACGATTGTGATCCTACTCATCATGTCCATCGGACATATTCTCGACGCCGGTTTTGAAGTCCAATACCTGCTTGGCAACGGGCTGGTTGTGGATTGGGCCGAGACGGTCGATATCTTCGTACTGAAGTACGGGATCGCCCAAGGAAACTATTCATTGGCAACGGCCGGAGGCATTTTCAAAACGGTCGTCAGTGTGACGATGCTGCTGCTGGCGAATCAAACCGCCAAGCGGCTCGGGGAAGAGAGGCTGTTATGACCATGGATAATCGAAAACTCAGCCCGCAGCGTTCCGCAGGTGTTGCCATGAAACCAAGCTCTGGCATGGGGAGACTGGAACCGGCTCTTTTTCATACATTCAATTCCGTTTTCATGATCGTACTGGTTATTGTGACGCTGTATCCATTTTTGAATACGATCGTGGTTTCGTTTAACGCGGGCAACGATACGATTCGCGGCGGCATCTACCTGTGGCCGAGACAGTGGACGCTGCAAAATTATAAGGCGGTGTTCGCCTCGGGCACGATCTATAACGCCTTCTGGATCTCGGTAGCCCGTACGGTGCTGTCGACCGTGCTCAATATTTTTTTGACGACCATGCTTTCGTACACGCTCAGCCGCAAGGAATACATTTTCCGCAAGCCGATCACGGTGATTTTCGTGCTGACGATGTATTTCAGCGCCGGCTTGATTCCGGGGTATTTCCTCATCAAGGATTTGCATTTGCTGAACAGCTTCTGGGTGTACATTTTCCCTTCGATGATCAGCGCGTTCAACATGATCGTCATCCGCACGTATATCGGGACGATTCCCGAAAGCCTGGTGGAGTCGGCGAAAATAGACGGCGCGGGCGATTTCAAGATTTTTATGCGGATCATCTTTCCGCTTTGCACGCCGGTGCTGGCGACCATCGCCCTGTTCGTGGCCGTGGGTGCATGGAACTCATGGTTTGATGCGTTCCTGTACACGTCGTCGAAGCAGGATCTGAGCACACTGCAGTACGAGCTGATGAAGCTGTTGTCTTCAAGCATGAATTCGAACAACAATCCGAACGTAGCGGCAGGCGTGGGGATGACGCAGGATTCGGCGATTTCGCTCGTGACTCCGCTGTCAATCCGGGCGGCGGTGACGGTCGTCGCGGCGGTTCCGATCCTGGTGGTATATCCTTTCATGCAAAAATACTTTGTGGTGGGCCTGAACGTGGGCAGTGTGAAGGAATAAAGGCTATGTCCGGTTTGCATCCCGTAAAACTTACTGCCGGAATGGAATAAGACAGCGAGGAGGAAAGACCAATGAATCCGATCCATATACGTACCGAATCGGAACTTAAAAAGCGGTTTGCGGACGATTTCAAGATCGGCGCGGCCGTCAATCCGCTAACGATCGTCACGCAGCAGGAGCTGCTCACGCACCATTTCAACAGCATTACGGCGGAAAACGAGATGAAATTCATCAGCGTGCATCCGCAGGAGGAAGTATACACGTTCGAAGCCGCCGATGAGCTTGCCCGCTTCGCCCGGACCAACGGGATGGCCATGCGCGGGCATACGCTGGTGTGGCATAACCAGACGCCCGACTGGCTGTTCGAGGACCGGCAGGGGCAGCCGGTTGACCAAGCCGAGCTGCTCAAACGGCTCCGGTCCCATATTCAGACGGTCGTCGGACGCTACAAGCAGGATATTTACGCCTGGGACGTGGTTAACGAGGTCATTGCGGACGAAGGCGGAGAGCTGCTGCGGCCGTCCCGCTGGCTGGATATCGCCGGTCCCGATTTTATCGGCAAAGCATTCGAGTATGCGCATGAAGCCGATCCGGAAGCGGTGCTGTTTTACAATGATTACAACGAATCCGATCCGCTGAAGCGGGATAAAATTTATGCTTTGGTCAAGTCGCTGCTGGAGCGGGGCGTGCCGATCCATGGCATCGGCCTGCAGGCGCACTGGAATTTGTATGACCCGGTGCTTGACGATATCCGGGCGGCGATCGAAAAATATGCATCGTTAGGATTGCAGCTTCAGCTGACGGAGCTTGACATGTCGGTGTTCCGGTTCGAGGACAGACGCGAAGGATTGACGGCGCCAGAACCGGGCATGCTGGAGCGGCAGGCCGAACGTTATGAAGCGGTGTTCAAGCTGTTGAGGGAATATCGCGATGTTATCAGCTCGGTCACCTTCTGGGGGGCGGCAGACGATTATACCTGGCTGGATGGTTTTCCGGTGCCTGGCCGTAAAAATTGGCCGTTTCTATTTGATGAGCGGCACCGTCCGAAGCCTGCGTTTGATCGCATTCAGACATTATCATAAATGGTGGACATTGTCTTGCGAATACAAACCACCGGTCTTCAATTGTAAAAGGCAGCGCCTGCTTCTGCAGGACGCTGCCTTTTTGTGTGGACATGGGTTTATAGCGATGCTCCTTGGGATTCGGTGTGATGGCCCGAAGGGGCATGGGCCGCCTTGCGTTCCATCGCGTACACGCTGAAGCCGATCAGAAGGGCGATGCCGACCAGCACGGCTCCAACCCAAGGCAGGGAGGTGAGTCCCATGTTATCGATGACCCAACCGCCGAAGAAAGCACCGAAAGCATTGCCTAAATTGCCTGCGGAGTGATTGGAGGTGGAGGCAAGCGCAGGCGCTTCCTGGGCCATATTCATGATTTTGACCTGGATGCCCGGCATGACGGCAAACGAAGCGGCTCCCCAGAAGAAAATGGTGATGACCGCGGCCGCCGGATGATGAACGGTAAACGTAAATATCGTCAGCACGATGCACACGGTAGCGAAGATGCCCAAAACCGCCGGCATGAGCTTCCAGTCGGCCAGCTTCCCGCCGGCAATATTGCCGAGCGTAACGCCGATGCCGAACAGAACAAGAATCCATGTGACGCTATGCTCCTGAAAGCCTGTAACCTTCTCCAGCAGAGAGGCGATGTACGTAAAAACCGCGAACAGGCTGGAATTACCGATGGCGCTGGCCAGCAGGATGACGAGCAGCTTGGGCTGGGCAAGGGCCCTGAACTGGTTGATAAGGCTGGCATGCTCGTCCTGCCGAATCCGTGGGATAAAGATCATAATACCGATCAGGGCGACGATGCCCATGACCATAATAACCGCGAAGGAAGCCCTCCAGCCGAGATGCTGTCCGATAAAGGTTCCGATGGGAACCCCGATTATATTGGCGATCGTGAGTCCCGCCATCATGATGGAGACCGCTCCGGCCCGCTTATGGGGCTTGACGAGATTGGATGCGATGACCGCACCCACACCGAAAAAGGTACCGTGGCAGAGAGCCGTAAGAAGACGCGCACCCATCAGGACGTTATAATTCGGCGCGATGACCGCGATGCCGTTTCCGAGAATAAACAAAGCCATGAGCAGGCAGAGCAGCAGCTTTTGCGGCAGCCGATGCGTCAGGATCGTCATCACCGGGGCACCAATGGCAACCCCCAATGCATAGCTGGTGATGAGCTGCCCGGCCGTGGAGATCTTTACATGGAGGTCTTCGGCGACATTCGGCAAAATGCCCATGATCACAAATTCCGTCATGCCAATGGCAAAGGCGCCTACCGTCAGCGAAAGGATGGAGACAGGGAAAGGATCCTTCTTTCCGGATGATACTCGTGAAGCTTGGGATGGATGACTCATGATGTATGTTTCAACCTTTCTCTGAATACGCTTCTTTTCTTTCTGTAATTATTGTATTTTTCATGAAAATTTTCAAGAACCAATATTTCTTCAAAGTTATTGACAGGCCTATGAAAAACAATTAAAGTTCTTTAATAACATCACTGGAGAAATTAAATGAATAACAGAGCTATAACCAACATAAAAGGCATATATAGATGAGTAAAAAGCAAATATATCATTAAATGTAAGGTGTATTTCTCCATAGGTGAAAATAATTAAATGATAGTGGAGGAGCAATCCGCGAAATGCAAAAGCACGATCAGGATTTTATCAAACGAAAAAATAGAACGACTGTTTTTGAAATCATCAAAAACAATTCTCCCCTGTCACGTGCTGAGATTGCGAGATTAACCGGAATGAGCCCTACCACGGTTAGCAGAATCGTTTCCGAGCTCTACCATCTGGATTACATGCATGAAATTGAGCAGGAGACGACCAGCGTAGGACGCAAAGCGGTTTTTCTCCAGGTGAATCCAAAATCCGTCTTGTCCGTCGGCGTGGAAATCGATAAAGCGAGTATCCGGATCGGCGTCATTGACCTGGATGGCAGGGTGATCGGCAGCAGAATCCTGGACCGGCAGGCGAACGAAGCTTCAGAAGCAACACTTGAACATATTGCAAGCGGAATCAATGGTCTGATTGACGAGGAAGGCTTTGACCGCCGCAGAATCGTCGGTATCGGCGTCGGGCTGCCGGGGATTATCGACTATGCCAGCGGCACTGCGGTGCTATCAGCTCAGCTTGGCTGGAAGCAGACGGAGATTGCTGGCGTGCTGAAGGAGCATACCGGACTTGAGGTAGCGGTCGATAACGAACTAAAGGTGAAATCCCTGGCCGAGCACATGTATGGTTCCGCCAAAGGATCGAGCCGCTCGGTGCTGATCGGCTTCGGCAGCGGCGTCGGATCATCGCTCATCATCGACGGTGAGATTTATCGGGGCGAGTCGAACAGCGCGGGGGAGATCGGACATACCGTCGTGGATCCGAACGGTATATTATGCGAATGCGGCAAAGTCGGATGCTTGCAAACCTACATC
This sequence comes from Paenibacillus chibensis, assembly GCF_004001045.1. Lineage (GTDB taxonomy): Bacteria > Bacillota > Bacilli > Paenibacillales > Paenibacillaceae > Paenibacillus_AQ > Paenibacillus_AQ chibensis. The sequence goes on along the minus strand of NZ_BIMK01000003.1, from coordinate 61,153 downwards.
GCGGAAGCCTCTTTAATCGAACAATCCCAGAAAATCAAACCGATCGCCAGTCTGGACGAATTGTTTCAGGCAAGACGCGACGGTGAATTCTGGGCCTCAAGCATTCTTGACCGGGCGATGACCTTCGTGGCGGTGACGATCAGCAATATTGCCTGCATGTACAATCCGGATACCGTGATTTTGACCGGCAAGCTGGTCGAGAGATTTCCTGAAGTGAGGGAATTCATCGCGGAGAAATGCATGCAGCAGTTCGTTTGGGAGCCGCTGCGCGGTACCTTCCAAATCGTTTACTCGGCTTTCGAGAACGACGGCGTTGTGATCGGATCAGGCCTGCTGGCGCAAAGCCGGTTTCTGGATATCGGAAGCCAGATGGAACAGGTGGAGCAAGTTTAAGGAAGTAGCATCTTGAACAACAAGTAAAGCGGGGGATAGAGATGTATTACAAACCATTAGTGGAAGAATTCCGCGCAGGCGTGCTGGAGAATGTTCATCTGGGCGTGCTGTGCGGCGTAAATGATCAAGGCGAACTGATTCATGAAGTCGGAAACGCGCAGCATGTGACGTTCCTGCGGTCCGCAGCCAAGCCTTTTCAGGCGATTCCGGTGATGAAGCAAAATATTGCCGGAAAATACGGATTGACCGATACGGAGGCAGCCATGTTTGCCGCATCGCATCGTGGGGAGACCTATCATATCGAAGCGCTGGAATCGATCATGGCCAAAATCGGCCTGACGGAGGATCAGCTGCTTTGCTGCCCTACATATCCGCTGAACGACGAGCCGAAGTTCGCCTGCATGCGGGAAGGCAAGCCGCCAAGAAGGCTGTATCATAACTGCTCAGGCAAGCATCTGGGGATTATCGCCACGGCGAGAGAGATGGGCTACGATACCGAAACCTACTGGCAGCTGTCCCATCCGATCCAGCAGGATATCCTGCATACGCTGGCCAACATGGCTGAAATTCCGGTAGAGCAAATTCAAATCGGTGTCGACGGCTGCGGATTTCCGATCTTCGCGCTTCCACTGCAACACATCGCCAAGGCTTACCTCAAGCTGGCCTGCCCGGATTTGATCCGGGACGCGGAAACCCGCGAAGCGGTCAAAAGAATGACAGCATATATGCACGCCGGACCTGACAGCATCGCAAGCCACAACTTCATTTGTTCCGAGCTGCTGCGTGACGACAACATCGTCGCGAAGGGCGGGGCCAAAGGCGTGTATTGTTTCTCTTTAATCCGGGAACGCGTTGCCTTTGCGCTTAAAGTGATCGACGGTTCGGAAACGCCGTGGCCGATTATCGTGGCTTCGATTCTGGAACAGATCGGTTACAGCAACAAGGAAACGATTGAAAGAATGTATTCCGTCGTGCCGAAGGAAATCAAGAATGACAATCACATCATTGTCGGCGAGCGGAAGGCTGCTTTTACTTTTTAACATGATTTAAGTTCTGATTTTGCTTTCTTGTACATGGGTTCGTTCGTTGTTTCCATAGGGAAGTGACGGTGCAATCATACATCAAAGGGGAACAAAAGGAGTGGGACATGTGATGAAAAAGAAAAAGGTGGGCCTGTTGGCATCGCTGCTCGTCGTATCCGCCATGTTTACGGGGTGTTCGTTTTCGGGGAGTGACGGCGGCAACGCTTCGAGCGGCGCTTCCGGCCAGACGGGATCTTCCGCGGCAGGATCTGCCAAAGAATTGAAGCTGTACGTAGAGAACGAGATTAAGGATCTGGACCAGTGGAAAGCATCGGATGACGTGTCGTTCACCGTTCTGAACAATGTTAACGAAGGCCTGTACCGACTGGATCTGAAAAATGAACCGCAGCCTGCCATGGCTGAAAAAACGGATGTATCCGAAGACAAGCTGACGTACACGTTCACGCTTCGGGGCAATGCCAAATGGAGTGACGGCACGCCCGTCACGGCTCAGGACTTCAAATACGCCTGGCTTCGCGAAATCGATCCGAAAACCGGAACGAACGGATATTCCTTTATTATGACTGATTACATCGTCGGCGCAGCCGAGTATGCAGCCGGAGGCCCGGCGGATCAGGTGGGCATCGAGGCGAAGGATGACAAGACGCTTGTCGTGAAGCTGAAGCAGCCTACGCCTTATTTCCTGCGTCTGACTTCGCTTGCTCCGTACTTCCCGATGAAGGAAGAGTTCGTGAAGTCCAAAGGTGAAGGCTATGCGCTTGGCGCCGACAGCATGCTGTATAACGGCCCTTATACCCTGAGCTCAGTCGATGCGGCCAGCGGCGCGGTTCTGGTCAAGAACCAGGGCTACTGGGACGCGGCCAACGTCAAGGTGGAGAAAGTCGACTTGAAAGTCATCAAAGAGAAAAGCACGGCGCTGAATGCTTACAAGGCAGGCCAGCTGGATCGCGTGCTCTTGGCTTCCTCGGATGTGAATGCTTCGAAATCGGATCCCGGTTTTGGAACAGGTATCAATTTTAGAACGACGTACCTGCAGTTCAATCTGAAGGCAGACGGCGTAAGCAACGTGAACATCCGCAAGGCGCTTGAATACGGTTTCGACTCCAAGCTGCTTGCCGATCAAGTCCTGAACAATGGCTCCAAAGCCGCTACAGGCTTGATTCCTGACGAAATGAGCGGGGTTGACGGCAAGTCCTTCCGTGAAACGCAAGGGGATCTGGTCGGCGTCGATGCGGCCAAAGCCAAGGAATATTGGGATCAGGGCGTGAAAGAGCTTGGAAAAGCTCCGAAAATCACGATGCTGGTCGCGGATACGTCCGAAGTGAAAGACGTTTCGACTTTTATGCAAAGCGAATACAAGAAGAACCTCGGCATTGACATGGTGATCGATACCAAAACAAGCAAAGCGCGCAGCCAATTGATGGATAACAGCAATTATCAGATGGCGATTACCGCTTGGGGAGCCGATTACGACGACGCCATGACATACCTCGATCTGTGGGCCAATCATACGCCTTACCGCGGTAACTATGAGAATGCCAACTATGACAAGCTGATTGCTGAAGCGAAAAAGGAAACTGACGAGAAGAAACGTTTGGACATGATGCTGGCTGCAGAGAAGACGCTGCTCAGCGATGATGTGGTCGTCGTTCCGATCTATTTTGGAGGATATTCCTTCCTGCTGAACAGCAAGGTGCAAAATCTGGAGTACCATCCGTACGGCAACCCTGTCGATTTCAAATACGCGGATGTAAAATAACGCAGATTTCTGGCGTTCCGGGAGAGGAGAGAAGCGCTGCTTCTCTCTTTCCTTTCCCACCATACAAATTGGTTGATAGATCCCCATGCTTCCGGGAGGTGCAGCATTGAAACGCTATATCGGTATCCGAATCATTTACATGATCATTACCTTATTCATTATTTCAACCGTAACCTTCTTCCTGATGAAAGCACTGCCCGGCACGCCCTTCGACGAAGAAAAGCTGGCGCAGCTTCCCGATGAACAAAAGCAGATGATTTATGCGAGCTACGGCCTCGATAAACCGGTGTTCACGCAGTACGTCAATTATATTAAAAATGTCGCGCAAGGCGACTTGGGAACCTCGTTCTTCTATACGGGGCAAAAAGTGACCGACATCATTTCCGGCCGGCTGTTCCCTTCGGCGCTGATCGGTCTTCAGGCCGTGCTGCTCGGACTTGCCGTAGGCCTGATCCTGGGCATTGTCGCCGCCTACAGGCATAATACCGGCTGGGATTACGCGACGATGATCATTGCGGTTCTCGGCGTCTCGATCCCGAACTTCGTGCTGGCCGCGCTGCTGCAGTATTATGTCGGTCTCAAATGGGGGCTGCTGCCCGTGGCTTTCTGGGAAAGCTACCCGAGCTCGATTCTGCCCTCCGTTGCTTTGTGCGTTGGCGTCATCGCCCTGATTGCCCGCTTCGTGCGGACGGAAATGCTCGAAGTGCTGGATCAGGATTACGTCACGACGGCCAAGGCCAAAGGGCTGGGTACCATACGAATCATGTTTCAGCATGTGATCCGCAACTCCCTGATCTCCGTGATCACCATTCTGGGCCCGATCGTCGTCAATTTGCTGACGGGCTCGCTCGTCATTGAGAATATTTTCGGCATTCCCGGCATCGGCAGCCTGTTCGTCGATTCCATTAAAATGAACGATTACTCGACGATTATGGGTATTACGCTGTTCTACAGCGCCTTCTACGTACTCGTCATGCTCGTCGTCGATTTGCTATACGGCCTTGTCGATCCGCGGATCCGTCTGGCTTCAGGAAAGGGGTAAGCTTATGCCGCAGGACACACATAACATCGATGCGCTATTCAAACCGGCTGCGGCCCGGCCGGGGGATCAGGAGAAAATCTCCAAGAAATCCCTCTCGGCATTCCAGGACAGCTGGAGACGTCTCAGACAAAACAAGGCTGCGATTATCAGCCTCGTCATACTGATTGTCATGCTGCTGCTCGCCATCGCCGGACCATGGATCGGCCATCATAATTATTATTCGACGGATTATGGAGCGGTCTATCAGAAGCCAAACGCGGAGCATTGGTTCGGTACCGATAAATTCGGACGGGACCAGTGGGCAAGAATCTGGCAGGGGACGCGGATATCCCTTCTCATTGCCGTGCTTGCCGCCGCGCTGGATTTAGTCATTGGCGTAGCCTATGGCGCGGTTTCCGCACTGCTTGGAGGACGGACAGACAATGTGATGCAGCGCATCATCGAAATTCTGACCGGCATTCCGAGCTTGATCATTATCATCCTGCTCATGATGGTTATGAAGCCCGGAATCGTTACGATCATGATCGCCATGTCCATCACGGGCTGGGTCAATATGGCGCGCCTTGTGCGGGCCCATATCATGAAGCTGAAATCCCAGGAGTTCGTGCTGGCCGCGCGTACGCTCGGAACGCCGACTTCCCGCATTATATGGAAGCACCTGATTCCGAATACGATCGGCATTATTGTCATTAATACGATGTTCACCATTCCGTCGGCGATATTCACGGAGGCATTCCTGAGCTTCATCGGTCTAGGGCTCCAGTCCCCGATGTCGTCACTCGGCGTGCTGATCAACGACGGCTTCTCATCGCTCAATACCCAGCCATACTTGCTGCTGTATCCATCCATCGTCATTGTCCTGATTATGGTGACATTTAATATTTTGGGTGACGGTTTGCGGGATGCGCTTGATCCGAGAATGCGGAAATAGGAGGGGAACACCATGAACAGCTTGCTGGAAGTGAAGGATTTGCAGGTAAGCTTTTACACATATGCCGGCGAGGTTCAGGCGGTGCGTGACGTCAGCTTTTCCCTCGGCAAAGGAGAAACACTGGCGATTGTAGGCGAATCGGGTTCCGGTAAATCGGTCACCTCGAAAAGCATTATGCGGCTGCTGGCCAAATCGGCGAAAATCAAAACCGGCTCGATCCGGTTCGAGGATCGGGAGCTTGCTTCCCTGCCCGAGAAACAGATGCAGAACATTCGCGGAAAAGATATCTCCATGATTTTTCAGGATCCGATGACCTCGCTCAATCCGACCATGACCATTGGAAAACAGATCACGGAGGTGCTGCGCAAACACCGGAATATGGGAAGGATGGATGCCGCGAAACGAGCGGTCGAGCTGCTGAATCAGGTGGGCATACCGAATCCGGAAAAACGGCTGAAGCAGTACCCGCACCAGCTATCCGGCGGCATGCGGCAGCGTGTCGTGATCGCGATCGCGCTGGCCTGCAATCCCAAAGTCATTATTGCGGATGAACCGACAACCGCACTGGACGTCACCATTCAGGCGCAAATTCTGGAGCTGATGAACAAGCTGCAGCAGGAGCTGAGCACGTCCATCATTCTGATCACCCACGATTTGGGCGTCGTAGCGAACATGGCATCACGCGTCGCGGTCATGTATGCGGGGAAAATCGTCGAAACCGGTACCGTGGACGAAATCTTTTACGAATCGAAGCATCCGTATACGTGGGGACTGCTCGCCTCCATGCCGAAGCTGCACGAGAAAACCGATGAGCTTCTGGCCATACCGGGGACGCCGCCGGATTTGAGCGATCCGCCGAAGGGGTGTCCATTCGCCGCCCGCTGTCCTTATACGATGGAAATATGCTATGAACAAATGCCGGCCTATACAGAACATACAGGAACCCACCAGGCTGCTTGCTGGCTGCAGGACAGCCGTGCGCCGAAGGTGGAGCGTCCGATCGCAGGGGGTGAACGGTAATGCAGACGGAGAAGAAGCCGCTGGTGGAAGTCAGCCATCTCAAACGTTATTTCGACGTCGGAAGAGGACAAATTCTGAAGGCCGTGGACGATGTCAGCTTCGATATCTATCCGGGGGAAACCTTCGGCCTCGTCGGCGAATCCGGCTGCGGCAAATCCACGCTGGGGCGTACGCTGATCCGGCTTTACGATGCGACCTCGGGCAGCGCTACCTTTAAAGGAAGCTCGATTCACGGAAACAAGTCGAAGTCCGAGATGAAGCAGCTGAGACGGGAAATCCAGATGATTTTTCAGGATCCTTATGCATCGCTGAACCAACGGATGACGGTGACCGATATTATTGCAGAGGGCATTGATGCCCATGGTCTTGCGAAGAACCGCAAAGAGAGACTCGACATGGTGCATGCGCTGCTGGATACGGTGGGGCTGAACCGCAGCCACGCGGAGCGTTTTCCCCATGAATTCTCCGGGGGACAACGGCAGCGGATCGGCATTGCCCGGGCGCTTGCCGTGAATCCGAGCTTTATCATCGCCGACGAGCCGATTTCCGCGCTGGATGTGTCGATCCAGGCACAGGTCGTCAATCTGATGAAGAAGCTGCAGCGCGAGCGCGGGCTTACCTATCTGTTTATCGCGCATGACTTGTCGATGGTCAAGCATATCAGTGACCGCATCGGCGTCATGTATTTGGGCGGCATGGTTGAATTATGCGAAAGCGACGAGATGTTCGATAACCCGCTCCATCCGTATACGCAAACGCTGCTGTCGGCGATACCGCTGCCGGATCCGAAGCTGGAACGCAGCCGGGAACGCATGGTGCTGCAGGGAGACCTGCCAAGCCCGATCGACCCGCCGAGCGGTTGCCGTTTCCGTACGCGATGCCCTTTTGCCATGGAGGTATGTGCGCAAGAAGCGCCGAAGTGGCAGGAGGCTGCCAAGGGACATTACGTAGCCTGTCATCTTTACGATGGACAGCAGCAAGCAGTAGCTTCGATTCCGGACACGCAAGGAGCTGAGGTACATGGATTGGATTGAGCAGACCGTCAGCCGGAAGGCTGAGATGCTGGGGAATTTGAAGGGATTGCTCGCCATTAAGAGCATCCATGATGCGGAAACGGCGGGACCGGGGAAGCCGATGGGTGCAGGTATTGCGGAGGCGCTCCATTATATGCTGAATCTTTGCAGGGCCGAAGGCTTCCGGATCTGCAATCATGATGGATACGTCGGATACGCCGAATACGGCCCGGAAGATGCCGAGCATTATATTGCCGTCCTCAGCCATCTGGACGTCGTTCCCGTATCCGGCGATTGGGTGACGCCTCCGTTTGAGCCGGACATCCGTGACGGCAGGATCTATGCTCGCGGAGCGATCGACGACAAAGGGCCGGCCATGGCCTCCTTTTACGCGCTGAAAATCGTCAAGGATCTGGGGCTGCCACTAAAGCACCGCATCCGTCTGATCTTCGGAACCGATGAAGAAAGGACCCACCAGTGCATGGAGCATTACAAGAAGCTTGAGCCGTTGCCTGCATGCGGCTTTACGCCGGACGCGGAGTTTCCGATCGTCTGCGCCGAGAAGGGGCAGATCAACACGCGGATCCTGTTCCCTTCCGGGCCGGAGCAGCCGCAAGTGGCCGGGAAATTCGAGCTGGTGACGTTTCATGCCGGCGTGGTGGCGAACATGGTTCCGGAAGCGGCTGAAGCGGTCGTGGCCGGAGATAAGGATCGTTTAATGGCGCTTGAGCTTGCATATCAAGCTTATTGCAGCGATATCGGCCTCCGCGGGAGCGTATCGCATGGCGATCAAAATATAACGCTGCAGCTGGCAGGAAAAGCAGCCCATGGCATGGAACCTCAGTTGGGGGTCAATGCGGGTCTGAAGCTGATTCATTTTCTGAAGGATTATGCATGGAACGGCGGTGCCGGTCATTATCTGAATACCGTCGATACGCTGCTGTACGATGACGTTTATGGCCATGCGCTTGGTATTGCGATGGAGGACGCCATCAGCGGACCGCTGACGGTGAATAGCGGCCTTCTCCAGTATGAGCCGCAAGGGGAGACCTTCTTTCATATTAATCTGAGATTTCCGATCTGCGGCAACTATGACGATATTTTGGACGTCATTCGGGCAAGCATTGCGGCCTATTCGCTCGAGATCGAACCTCCAAGCTTGAAGAAGCCGCATCACGTGCCGGAGGATCATCCGATGATCCGGGCATTGCAGGACGCCTACACGGCCGAAACCGGGCAAAAGCCGGAGCTTTTGTCCACGGGAGGGGGCACGTACGCTGCCCATTTTCCAATGGGGGTGGCCTTCGGGCCGCTGCTGCCGGGAATGGAGTCGACGGCGCATCAGCCCAATGAATACATGGAAGTCGAGCTTTTGGTGCAATCCACGGCGATTTATGCAAGGGCTGTCTATGAACTGGGAAATCTGGTGCTCTAAAACGGGAAACGAACAAATCTTTTTGCAAAGGGATGCATGGAATGATGGAACTCAAAACGGGAACAGAACAGCATGCAAACGTGCTGATTGAACTGGTATTCAGTGATGGAGGATACGCACCCGAACTTCCGGTCTCGGCAAAAATGAAAGAGCGCGGAGCTCTGGCCTGGTTTTACGGCCGAAGCTCCGGGGAACAGGATATACTGATCATCGGGCTCGGCGCCCGCGCCCGGTTCAGCATGGAAATTTTACGCGAAGCTGCCGGGAGTGCCGGCCGTGCGATCCAGGAAATCGGAAAGGCAACGGCCGCGGTGAATCCGGCTTGCTTAAGCGAGCTTTTCGGCTCAGTCGTTTGGCCTCAAGAAGCGGTTACGGCCTGGGTTGAGGGCTGGGAGCTTGGAACGTACACCTTCAACAAATATAGAGCGGCTGATCCGCAGCAGACGGTGGAGTGGTTGCAGCTCAGCCCGCATTCCAGGGAGGAGGACGCCGCCGCGGCGGAGCTCGGTCAAGTCCGCGCCGCGTCGACAGCCTTGGCAAGAGATCTGTGCAACGAGGCTGCGGGCGATCTGCATCCAGCCGCTTTCGTGGCCCGTATCCGGCATATTTTTGCGAACCGGAACGTCAAGATTCATGTCTACGAGGGCGAGGAGCTGAAGCAGCGGCAGATGAACGGGCTGCTGGCCGTGGGGGCAGGCAGCAAGCATCCGCCGGCCATGGTCGAAATTATGTATGCCGGCGATCCGGATGCGGAGCATCTGGCTCTGATCGGCAAAGGCATTACCTTCGATATGGGCGGCATGAATCTCAAGAACGCCCGCGATTTAAGCGATGCCCGCTTTGATATGGGCGGCGCGGCTGCCGTCGTCGGCGCCATGGACATGCTGACGAGACTCGGGGTCAAGGCGCGGATCAGCGCCATCATTCCGATTGCGGACAACGTGCCGGACGGCGGGTCCTTCCTGCCCTCGGACGTGATCCGGTATCCGAATGGACTCAGCGTGCAGGTGGTGAACACGGATGCCGAAGGACGCCTGATCCTGGCCGACGCCATCCTGCATGCCATCCGCAGCGGTGCCAGCCAAATCATTGATGTGGCGACGCTGACCGGGGCCGTGGGACACGCGCTTGGTTTGAAGGTTGCCGGCATCTGGGGAGACGCGGAATTTGCGGAGCAATTCATGAGGATCGGCGAACAGAGCGGCGACCGGATTTGGCAGCTGCCGCTGGTGGACGAAGATGAGGAGCTGCTCGGCAGCCCTTATGCCGATATGGCGAATCTAGCCTCCAATCCTTACGGAGGCGCGAATATGGCCGCGCTGTTCCTGCGCCGCTTCGTGGATTCGAAAGCGCGCTGGTGCCATATCGACATGGCCAACACGGTTCAGGTTCCTTCCACGCGCGGGTATAAAGTGACGGGAGCCACGGGCTACGGGGTAAGGCTGCTTGCCGATTTTGTCTGCGAACGTATTGCCGCCAAGGATAGAGGAGGGATTTCATGAAGCTGGAGGTCATTGCCACCAACCTGACGGACGCGCTTCTCGCCGAGCAAGGCGGAGCGGACCGGATCGAGCTCGTCACCGGTATTTTGGAGGGCGGACTCACCCCGGGACCCGGACTGATCCGGGAAACGGTCCATCGGCTGAAGATTCCTGTGCATGTCATGGTTCGTCCGCACAGCCAATCCTTCGTCTACGACGAGCATGATCTGCAGACCATGCGGGAGGATATCGCCTTTATCAAGCAGAGCGGAGCGGCAGGCATCGTGCTTGGCGCATTGACGCCATCGGGTGCGGTGGATACGGCGGCGTTAGATCTGCTTCTGGGTGATACGGCGGGACTGAACGTCACCTTTCACAGGGCTTTTGACGAAATCGAGGATCAGCTGTCGGCCTTGAAGGTGCTGTCTGCCTATCCGCAGATCAACCGGATCCTGACTTCCGGAGGCCCTTCGCCTGCGCCGCAATCCGCACCCCAGATCAAGAAACTGGTTGAAGCGGCCGCCGGCACCGGCATCGGCATTCTGGCCGGATATGGACTTTCCGTGCCGGTGCTTCAGGAATTCCAGCTTGCGACAGGGGTACGGGAAGTTCACTTCGGTTCCGCCCTGCGGCGCGGCGGCGACAATCTGCAGGCCGTGGATCCCGGACGGGTCCAAGCCGCGAAGAAGATCTTGAACGACATACTTCAAGGAATGACAGGATAACAAAAAATGATGACTACTGTGGTGAATACAACATTGGAAAAAGAAAAGAGAGCAGTGATCGGTGTAGATTTGGGAGGAACGAAAATCGCGACGGGCCTGCTGGATCCTTCTGGCCGCCTGCTGGCACGCAGCCAGAAGGCGACCGCTGGACTCCGAAGCTCCCAAGAAGTCATTGCAACGATCGTGGAGACGATAAACGAGGTTCGCGGTCAGCGCGACATTGGCGGGATCGGCGTGGCATCGCCGGGCATGGTGGACAGCAAGAACGGCATCATTCTGAACGGAGTCAATTTGCCCGATTGGGATGGCATTTCCCTGCAATCGGAACTGGAGGAGCGGCTCGGCATTTCGGTCCGATTGATTAACGATGCCAATGCCGCCGCATGGGGAGAATACATATACGGAGCCGGACGCGGATCGCAAAGCATGGTATACGTCACGCTGAGCACGGGCATCGGCTCGGGTCTGGTGCTGGACGGCAGATTATTTCTCGGAGCAAGCTCTTTTGCCGGAGAACTGGGGCATACGGTTGTGGATCCTCATGGTGCGTTATGCGGTTGCGGTCAGCGGGGGTGCTGGGAAACCTTTGCATCGGGAACCGCGATTGCCCGAATAGCCCATGAAGCGATAGCGAAGTCGGCTGCCGCCACGCAGATGACCTTGCTGGCAGATGAGGAAGGCGTTCCCGTTCGTGCCAAGCATGTGTTTCAGGCAGCAGGCAAGGGGGATGCGATGGCTGGCGAAGTGCTGGAGCAGATTGTTCATTACACCGGTCTCGGACTCATGAACATCATTCACAGCTTCAATCCGGATTGCATCGTGATCGGTGGCGGCGTCAGCAGAGCAGGGGCGGATTTTTTTGAACCTCTCCTGAAGAAGACCGAGGAACTGGTCATGGAACCTTACCGGGGCACATTTGCCATTAAACCGGCCGAACTGAAGGATGACGTGGGGATTATTGGTGCCGGGGCGCTGTTCGTTGGGCATCCATAATCCGTTTTTTTTAATAAAATCGTGTTTGTATTATATAAAGGATGCTGCAAAGGATCGCTATCGCGCTTTGCAGTATCCTTTTTTTGTGCATCAGGTATCATATTTTGCAAAAAATTATCATAAATATGATTGAATATTTCATTGTAGTGAAATATACTATCAACATAACGATTCATCATTACATTATTAACGACTGGGGTGGATATTGCATGTCAGAACAGTATGGCGTATTGACGTATCCGGAAATCGGCGGGCAAAGCGAAGCGCTTGCTGCCGCATGGAAGCAGCTGGAGCAGCAGCAGGATTGGGTGGAGAAGTATTTTATGAGCGACAAATACGACGAGGTCGTTTTCATCGGATCTGGGACATCGTATTATCTTGCTTTAACCGCGGCAAGCACGTTCCGCAAATGGACAGGAAAGAACGCTAGCGCGCATCCTTCATCCGAGATCTATCTGTTTAGAGAGCAGGCTGTGGCTTCGAAAAAAGAAGTGCTTCTCGTCGGCATTTCCCGATCCGGTGAATCCTCCGAAGTCATTCTGGCGCTGGATTCCGTGAAGGACCTGTCCGGCTGGACGACCTGCGGTATGACTTGTGATGAGGAAAGCACGATGGCGAAAAACGTGCCATGTCTTGTGTCCCCGCTCGGCAAGGAAAAAAGCACCGTAATGACGAAATCCTTCAGCAGCATGACCTTTATGCTCCAGGCGGCCATGGCTCAAGCGGCCGGAAGCGAAGCGCATGTCGCTGAATTGAAGGAAGTCATGGAGCTAAGCAAAGAGATCGTGCCTCAAGGAGACGCAGCGGCTAAAGCGGTGATCGACGGGCATCCGGAGCTGAACAAATTTATCTACCTCGGCATGGGCGCATATGTCGGCCTTGCTCACGAGGCTTGTCTGAAATTGAAGGAAATGTCCTGTGTGTGGACGGAAAGCTTTGGTACAATGGAATTCCGGCATGGTCCGAAATCGGTCGTGGAGCCAGGTACGATGGTATGCCTGTTCCTTTCCGAAAATGCCAGAGCCTATGAAGTGAAGGTCGCGAAGGAAATGAAGGAATACGGCGCATTCGTGGTGATCGTGACGGCGGAAGCGGGAGAAGATACCGCCTTTGCGGATCTCGTCTTTACCACAGGCGGAAGTCATCTCAGCGATGAAGCCAGATCGGCGCTTAATATGCCGCTGGTTCAATATATCGGTTACTACACGGCGCTGCGGGAAGGCAGAAATCCTGACAGCCCGCGGAATTTGACCCAGGTGGTCAAAATCTAATCTCAAAAGGAGCGAATCAGCTTTGCGTGAACGAAATGGATCGAAAGAAGAACGTCAGGAACAAATACTGGACTATGTCCAGCAGCACGGTTCTATTTCCCTGCAGGAGGTGGTCCAGCAGTTTGAATGCTCGGAGGCGACGGCCAGACGGGATCTTGAAGCCTTGGAAAAGGCGGGCAAGGTTATCCGGACTATGGGCGGCGGAGCCAAGCCGGCCGGACTGGTCTCCGGAAGGGAGATTCCATTTCACGAAAAGCAGAACAGGCTCTACCGGGAAAAAGAGAACATCGCCCAGCTGGCGGCGTCCCTGGTGCAAGAAGGGGATGTCATCGGACTGACGGGCGGCACGACAACCTATCTGATCGCTCGGGCGCTTAAAAACCGTCGGAATATTACCGTCGTCACCAATGCGGTGAACATCGCGATGGAGCTGTCGGAGAACGAGGATGTTCAGGTTGTGCTGACGGGCGGCATGCTCCGCAGCAAGAACTTCGAGCTGTGCGGTCCGCTTGCGGAACGGACGCTGGAAGCACTGAATATCCACACGATGTTCATGGGCATTGACGGCTTTTCCGTGGAACAGGGTGTCAGCACGTACTCGGAGCTTGAAGCGAATACGGCGAAAATGATGATGAAGCGGACGGAACGGACGATCGCGGTATTCGACCATACGAAAGCGGGACGCAACTCCCTGTTTCAGGTGGCTCCGGTGACGTCGCTTTACGGGATCATTACGGATGAGGATCCCGGAGAAGAGCTCCGCGGTCGCCTGGCTTCGGAGCAGGTCAAGGTTTTTGTGACGCCTGAGTGATATGGGCTTATGAATTGAAAAAATGAATGAAATCCAGGGCGGGTGTGAAGATGGAAGTATATGCTGGCGTGGATGTTGGGGGGACCAACATCGTTTGCGGGTTGGTCGACTCCTCCGGCAAGGTCATGCATCGAATCAAACGCGCAACGGAAGCTGCGAAGGGTCCGGATGCGGTTCTGGAAAAAATCGCGGCGATGATCGAGGAGGCCGCAGTGGGCTATGCCGAGCAGTCTGGCACGGATATCGCGGTCGTTGCAGCCGGTATCGGTCTGCCGGGCTTCGTCGATCCGGACGAAGGCATCGCCCGGTTTGCGGGCAATCTGGGCTGGAGGAACCTGCCGGCCGTACAGCGGCTGCAGGCCAGGCTCAATCTGCCGGTTTATATCGATAACGATGTACGAACGTATGTTTACGGGGAAGCGATGTACGGAGCGGGCAAGGGCTTCAAGGACGTGCTCGGGATTACCGTAGGCACCGGCATTGCCTCCGCGATGGTCAATGACGGAAAGCTGTATTACGGCTTCCGCAATATGTCGGGCGAGCTGGGGCACATCGTAATGGAAGGCCTGTCCGATCCTTGCCCGTGCGGGCTGAACGGCTGCCTTGAAACGTTCGCCTCGGCCTCCGGCATGGTGCGGCAGGCGAAAAAAGCGCTTCGCAGCGGAGAGGCGTCCATCCTGCAGAGCTGGTTTCCGGAAGAGCGGCTGGAGGAGCTGTCCGCAGCCGATCTATCGCGAGCTTACGACCAGGGCGATCCATACGCCATCAGCTTGATGGAACAGGCTGGAGCCCTGCTTGGCCGCGCCTTGTCATATGCCGTTCCGCTCGTCAGCCCGGAGCTGGTGATTATCGGCGGTGGTGGTGCCTTGGCGGGTGACCGGTTGCTGGAGCCTTTGAAGAGGGAATTGTACAGCCGCATCCTGCCGGATTACCGGGAGCAGCTGAAGGTGGTCACGGCACTGTATAACGACGACGCCGGGGTGACCGGCAGCGCCATGTACGCCAAGCAGAAGCATATCGGCGCATCGGTATAAGCCGTCCTGTCATTAAAGGCAACCAATTCAAACATGAAGGGGAAATTACCATGGCACTCGTTTCTTCTACTTCTTTATTGCAAACAGCAAGACAAAATAAATACGCGATCGGCGCGTTCAACGTGCATACGCTTGAAATGCTGCAGGCCGTCGTGGAAGCGGCGGAGGAAGCCCAGTCGCCTCTGATCATTCAATCCACGGTGGGAACCGTGAAACACCTGGGACCGGATTACATTGCCGCCGCAGCCACCGTTGCCGCCAACCGCTCCAGTGTTCCGATCGCCCTGCATCTGGACCACTGCTCTGAATTTGACATCATTATGAAGTGCATCCGGGCGGGATATACGTCCGTGATGATCGATGCCTCCCATTCGCCTTTCGAGGAGAATGTGGCGATTACGAAAAAGGTCGTGGAGGCAGCCAACGCCATCGGCATCAATGTCGAAGCGGAGCTTGGCAAAGTGGGCGGCGTCGAAGACGATATCGTCGTAGATGAACGGGACGCGCTGCTTGCCGACCCGGCAGAATGCGCCGAATTCGTGGAACGTACGGGCGTGCACACGCTGGCACCGGCCATCGGAACAGCACACGGCATTTACAAAGGCGATCCGAACATCGACTTCGACCGCATCAAGCGCATCGCCGACGTAGTCAGCGTACCGCTCGTCCTGCACGGAGGCTCCGGCATTCCGGAGGATCAGGTGAAACGCGCCGTGTCGCTCGGCATGGCCAAAATGAACGTGGCTACCGAGCTGCGCATCATTTTCTCCGATGCCATTAAAGCGGTGTTTGCGGCCAATCCGGAGGAAAACGATCCGCGCAAATACATGGTGCCTGCGAAGCAAGCATTGAAAAAGGCTGCGATGGAAAAAATGCAGCTGTGCGGCTGCGCCGGACGTGCAAGCGACTTCCGTTAAACCGTGAAACATCCCGCAGCAACCGAAAAAGCCTGTCCTATCCTGACCGAACATCAGGGTGGGGCAGGTTTTTTTTTTGAACACAGGATGTAGCTCTTCGCTATGCTTTCGGCTTCAGGTACTCTAAAAATATTTCTTTGACGATCGTAAGCTGGACAAGCATATCCGGATCGGCCTCGAACATGACGATGTGGCTCTGCAGCGACAGCTTTTTGGAGAAGATGCCGAGAGCATTCACAAGGGTGGCCAGCGTCTCGTGGACGGGAATATCGGATCGGATAGAGCCGTCGTCAATACAGTCTTGAATAATGTGCTTAAAGATGCCGTACACCTTGCGCGTAACCTCGTTGTATTCCTCGATTCCGTCGAGCGGCTCGGCCTGCTGCGCGGCATAGCTCTCGAAAGCTTCTATCAGCTTGTTGCGGTTCATATAGGCAGAGGAGGTATCCGCGATGAAGTGGTCGAAGAGCATCTCTATTTTGCGGATGCCCGTTTCCGGCTGCTCGGAAATGGTTTTGAAAGCCTCGAACTCCGCTCCGATGATTCTCGATGCCACGGCAACGACGATCCGGTCCTTTTTCGGAAAATATCGGAACACGGTGGCAATGCCCACATTATCCTCTGCGGCAATGTCGCGCATGGTCGCTTTGTCATAGCCTTTTTTTATGAAAACCCGCTCAGCCGCCTCGATAATGCTGATTTCCCGCTGCTGCTTGGCTTCCTGCCGTTCCAGCTCCCATCTGCTTTTTGGATCCATAACATGTTCACGACCTTTTAGAAAAAATTCTTATATTACTGTTGTATGATACCACCAGTGTAAGCTCGATTGTAGAATGCTATCAGACGGGTTGCGGAAAGTCAATCCATCCTATTTTGCTGTGATGTAAGTCATTGCGAATGAAAATGAGTGGTGATATAATCGATATCATAATGATAGTCATTATATCACGACTCCGGCATAGTATGCCCAGATCCTTAAAATTTGTACAAATATTCCGGAGTGTTTCGGCATTCTACACCAAAATCATTTTTATTATTGAAGGGAGTTTTTGATCATGGGTCGAGTATCCGGCAAGGTTGCAATCGTGACAGGCGCTGCAGGCGGTATGGGTAAGGCAGACGCCATTCTTTTGGCTCAAGAAGGAGCGAAAGTCGTCGTTACTGATATTCAGGAAGATAAGGTCAACGAAGTTGTTGCGGAAATCAACCATAACGGTGGCGAAGCGATAGGGTTCCGTCATAATGTCACTTCCGAAGAAGAATGGCAGCATATCGTGGACGAAACCGTGAAAAAATGGGGTAAAATCGACGTTCTCGTCAATAATGCCGGAATTTCTCTGGCTAAAGCGCTCATCGATACGACAGCGCAGGATTGGGACAAGGTAATGTCGATCAACCTGACTGGCGGATTTTTCGGATTGAAGCATGTGATTCCCGTAATGCAAAAGAATGGCGGCGGTTCCATCATCAACATTTCTTCCATCGCAGGCCTCACAGGCAGCAACGGCGCTGGCCCTTACACGGCAAGCAAAGGCGCGGTTCGCATGTTGACCAAGGCTGTTGCGATCGATTATGGCAAGGACAACATCCGCTGCAATTCGATTCACCCTGGATATATTGAAACACCGATGACCAAAGACCTTCTCGCGGATGAAAACATGACAAAATGGTTCATGTCCAACACCCCGCTTCCTCGCTTGGGCAAACCGGAAAACATCGCGCAGGGCGTATTGTTCCTGGCTTCCGATGAATCCTCCTTTATCACAGGCGCCGAGCTTGCGATCGACGGCGGCGTATCGGCAAGATAATATATTTTTGTAAAACAAGGCTCCCCGGGAATTTCCCGGGGGGCTTTTTTTGTATGGCTGCAACCTTCCAAATGATGGATTCGTTAGTAAATATAAGATTTGAATATTGATATCAGGGGGGCTATCTGTGATAAAAAAATGGGGGTCATGGATGGCTGTACTATTGCTCATCGTTATGCTGGTGAGCGGCTGCTCGTCAGGATCGCAGGACAAAAGCGACGGTACGGAATCGAAGTCAGCCGAGGCGTCATTATCCAATCAAGTGACCAGCACGGCGGATAGTACAGCAGCCAGCAGCAGTGACAAAGCCGCGGACAAAAGCAAGCAAGAGACACCTGCCGGCGGGGATGCAAGCCTTCCCGATTCATCGGCGCAAACCTCGGAAGGGGCTGTGGGCTTCAACGCCCAGGATCTCTCCGGCGCGCTGAACAAAAAGCTGATTTATAAGGCGAACATCGTGATGAAGGTCGAGGATTACGGAAAAGGGCAGTCGGACATTCGCAATAAGGTTACCCTGGCGGGCGGTTATATCATGAACTTCAATGAAACGCAGTCAGCCAGCGAAAAAGGCGGCACCTTTGTCATTAAGGTTCCTTCGTCCGGTTTTTCGCCGTTCCTGGCCAGCCTGGAGAACATCAAGCATGATGACCTGCAGCGAAGTATCGAAGGACAGGATGTGACGGAGGAGTACGTCGATCTCGATTCGAGACTGAAGGCAAAGCAATTAATGGAGGAGCAGTACGTCGCGTTCATGAAAAAAGCGACCAAGACGAATGATCTCGTCGCTTTTGCCAATGAGCTGGAACGCATACAATCTGAAATCGAACAGATTAAAGGCCGTATGCGTTATATCAATCAAAACGTTTCCTATTCAACCGTGGAAGTCCGTCTCTATGAAGAGATAAAGGAGCCGCTGAAGAAAAAAGAAGATACCCTCCAAGCACCACTTGGAAAAAGAGCTTCGAGCGCATTTCAGGGCAGTGTAGACGTGATCACGCTGGTATTCCAGTGGATTGTGGTCATCCTCTCCGGCTCGCTGCCTCTTCTCGTCATCGCGGTGATCATCCTGCTTATCGTATGGCTGGTCAGAAGATCGAACGCGAAGGCACGCGAGGAGGCAGCAAGAAAGCGCAAGGAAATGAATCATGGTTCAAAGATAGAGACATCTGGTGAAAAGACCCTAAACGATGCGACCCTAAGTGATGAGACGGAAGATAAGCGGGAATAAGGGCATTTCCAACTCCTATATTGTAATAACCGCACACAATATGATTGTGTGCGGTTATTTTTTGGGTATATACGTCTAGAGATGGAGCACGCTATAGAAGCGGAGGATCCTTCGAATTCAATTGCTTTAGCAACTTTATTGCACTATTATTAGAAGGAGAGATGAAGTTATGTATACAACAGACCGCACCAACCAAATTGCATCCTATACCGCCAAGCTCCTCCGCGACCGATTCGGAAAAGGCCCCGAATCCATTCATGTGTCCGCAAACAAACAATGCGTCATGCTTCATCTGCGGAACTTTATCGGCCCAGTAGAGCAATTTCTGCTTAATCAAAAGGAAGAACAGGTTTTCCGTTACACCCGGGAACTGATGATGCAGTCGCTGCTACCTGAATTGGAAGCCTACCTGGAACAAGAAATGGATATGAAGATTGATGATCTTTATTATGACTGGGGATTGCATGACGCATCCGGGATCATCGTAGGACTCTTCGCCAATCATTCGCGTTCATCGGAGACTTATAATGGAAGAGACGAAGTACATAATCAAATCAAGCGGGTGACCAGCATCGTCCAGAAAAAGCCTGAGAGGGTGTATTCCTGGTGGGTGAACCCAAAGACGTTGATTGTGGTTCGTGAAGGGCTGCTGATTCTGCTCGAAAAGGAAATGATTCAGCTCGGTTATGATGAAGTGCTGCGCACCACGAAGCGGAAGCTGGAGAAGAGATATTTTGAGGAAGAAGCATCCATCAGCACGGCTGTCGGCCGCAAGCTGTCGGAGATCTATGTGGATTGGGATTTTGACCGTAATAAAAGTGTCATCGTGTGCATATTTAAGGATCCGTAATTGGCAGAAATGAATCAGACATGCTGGTGCATGAGCTGAACATAAGCCAAAGAGAGAGCCGTCAGCTCTTTCTTTGGCTTTTTTTATGGCCGTCGGTATAGGTGGCTTTAAGTTACACCGTTTTTCTAATGGGGAGGAGGGGAATGATGAAAAGAGATCATTGTGTCATACTTTGCGTCGAGGACAATCCGATCAATATGGCTCTTATGCATCATATTTTCAAAAAATACTCCCAAATTCGACTATTAAAAGCAGAATCAGCCGAACAAGCGATTGAAATCTTGGGAGAAGAAATACCGGATTTGATCATTATGGACATTCAGCTTCCAGGCATGGACGGATATGAAGCGCTGGAATACTTGAAGCAGAGAGAAGATACGCGGCATATTCCGGTCATCGCCGTCAGCTCCTATGCGATGGAATCGGATATTGCCCGCGGGCGGGAAGCAGGCTTTGCTGAATATATCACCAAGCCGATTGATTTAAAACTTTTCCTAAGTATTGTCAAGGAGCTTATGCTGGAAGTCGCTGCAACCCGGGAGTTATAATCATTTTATTTTCCTATAACAATAGAGCAAGCGTACTTGATATAAGGGCATGTTTTCGCGGACAGGCGAAGATATGCCCTTTTGGGTTTAGATGACGGTTTATTTGTAACTTACTTGTTGACAATAAACCGGGACACGAATAACATTTATTTTATTCCTATGAGAATACTGTCGAATTCAGTCGTCATAACACGAATTTTAGGTGAAAGCGAAGTGAAAAAATGTTTGCACAAATCAACGGAGTAAAAATTTACTTCGATGTGGAGGGATCCGGTTACGTGCCTGCCGGAGAGCGCATGGTTGCGAAACCGGTATGCTTTGTCGTTCATGGAGGACCGGGAAGCGATCACTCCGATTTCAAGCCGTGGCTGACACCGCTTTCGGAATCCGTTCAGCTTGTATATTTGGATCAGCGCGCCAACGGCCAGTCCGAACGCGTAGACCCGGACACATGCACGCTGGAGCAGCTTGCCGATGACATCGAGGAACTGCGCAAGTATCTGGGGCTTGGCCGAATCCATTTGATGGGCCACTCCTTTGGAGGCATGGTAGCACAGGTGTACGCCACGAGTTACCCGGCATCGCTGAATAAGCTCGTGCTGTTGTGTACGGCACCAAGCCGGGAATTTTATCCGGCTGCACTGGAATTTGCCGCGAAGAGCGCGAGCGAGGAGCAGCTCAAGGTCATTCCCGAGCTGTTCAAGGGACGCATCCGCGATGAAGCCCATCTAACCGAGTGGTGGGATCTTTGCTTCCCGCTGTATTTCCACCATAAGGACGAGCAAATCATGCGGGAGACGGGAAATCGCCCGAACGGTGCGCTGGACGTAGCCAACTACACGTTTAAGCATTTTATACCCGAGTACGACGTTCGTCCGCTGCTACCATCCTGTCACGTGCCAACGCTGATTATCGGAGCCCGGTACGACTGGGTGACACCGCTTTCCCAGGCGTCAGAGATGAACCGCTTGCTCCCCAATAGCGAGCTGTATGTTTTTGAGCATAGCGGACATATGCCGTTCATTGAAGAGCAGGATGATTTTATTAAAGTCACATCCCATTTTCTGACAAGTGAGGGCGAGGTTTAATTGAGCAACGAAACGCTTGTAATTATGATCGTTATGATCGTCTATATTGCGGGTCTGCTCCTCATCGGCTTCCGAATGTCCAAGCAGATCAAGACATTAGATGATTATATTCTGGCCGGACGCAATTTGCCCTGGTACGTGCTTTCCCTCACTTTTGCGGCAGCCGTAGCAAATACAGCGACCGTTATGGGCCAGCCGGGCTTTGCTTATTCGATCGGCTTTACTTACGTATTCTGGTCCAGCTTGTCGTCCGAGACGATTTCCGTGCTGCTTCTGTCGCGGATCGGCGTGCGGCTGCGCTCGATGAACCTGACGACCATCAGTGATTTGGCGAATGCTCGTTTCGGCAACAGCCGCAGACTTGAAATCGTTCTCTCGCTCTGGCAGGTCGTATGGGGAATTTTCATTGTGGGCATGTCCCTGTTCGGCGTGTCGCTCGTGCTGGAAGTCATCCTCGGAATTCCATGGCAGTATACGATCGCGCCGATTGCTATCATTACCATCCTGTATACGATGTCCGGCGGATTGCGCGCGGTTGTCATAACCGATGCGGCGCAAATGCTGATCATCGTGCTGGGCGTGGGACTCCTGTTCTTTATGATTACGGCCAAATACGGCCTTTTTACCGACTTCTTGTCCAAATATGTCGGGGATACCGGCTTCAACCTGACGGATGCAAGCAAAGGCTTGACGCTGTTCCCGGGCTTTACCGACTTGTTTACGCTTCCTCCAGGGCAGACGATCATGGGACTGATCGCTTTTATTATGGCGACTTCCTTCTGGATTCCGATCGACCTGGGCTTCATTCAGCGCTCCCTTGCGGCCAAGACGCTCAAGGACGGACGCAAGAGCGTTTATTTCTATGCATTGGTCGACTGGTTTAACGCGTGGATTCTCGTCCTGCTCGGCGGCTTCGGCGCCATTCTGCTGCCGGGTCTGATCAATACCGACGAAGTCGTAATCCGTCTCGCACGGGAGATTCTTCCGCTGATCGGAGCGGCGCTGGTGGTAACGGCTGTCGTATCCGCGGCGATGTCCACCATCTCCGTGTACTTGAACGCAGGCAGTGGCATTATCGTTAAAAACATTATCCTGAGAATCAAGCCGAATATCGGCACCAAAATGGAGCTCCGGCTGACGCGCCTCATTACCGTAGCCATCGGCCTGCTCGCTCTCGGTTTTACGCCGTTCATCTCGAACAACGGCATCGTCATGGCGGCTGTCGCCATGCAGATCATCATGATTTCTGCATTGACGCCGCTCGTGCTGCTGGCGCTGTACTGGAGAAAAACGACCGAAGCCGCAGCATTCTGGGGCTGCATCATTACCTCGGCCGTTACGCTGTTCATGATGATTAACGTTGGCGGCCCTTACGCGGCAAGCGGCGGAGCGGGCTACTTCGGCATCCCGGTCATTTTCTGGAGTATCGCGCTAGCTTTGGTGCTGTACGTCGGCGTGAGTCTGATCCGGCCGGAAAAACGCGATGTCATGTCGCCGGAGTGCAAGGCCATGTTCGAGCAGAAGAACAAGCTGTCCTCGCATAAGGATCTGCTGGTGTTCGCCATCATTTGGGGCGTGCTGGCAGCCATCGGCATCTACAAAAAGATGTCCGGCTCCAAAACGGCCTTTCCGCCGCTTAGCGGCAGCGGCGCTTGGATCACGAACGGCGTCTTTTACGCGATGAGCCTCTTTACCGCAGGCCTTTGCATCTTCCTGACGTACCGCGTATACAGGCATATGCGCAATAATTAATGCAGGCAAGCAAACAAAACACACATAACTTTGCCTGCGCTGTGGCATATTACCTCTAGTTTGTGAATTCAGATGGAGGGGTGATATCCACATGAAGCGCTTTGTGATCGCATTGACTGCGGTACTGCTCCTGTGCTGCGGTTACCAGCAGGTGGCATCTGCGGACGGTCCTTACCATTTCGGCTTCAAGAAAAGCAAGAACGGTCAGCTTCCATCCATTAACGAGGAAGGCTTTAAAAACGTTCTGCAGAAAAATGATGCGATATTTTTGGGAGATACGACCCGCAAGGAGCTGTATCTGACGTTTGATAACGGTTATGAGAACGGGTTCACGCCAAAAATACTCGATGTGCTGAAAGAAAAGAAGGTACCCGCCATTTTCTTTCTTACGGGCCATTACGTAAAGGACAAGCCCGAGCTTGTGACGCGGATGGTGACGGAGGGGCATCTCGTCGGCAACCATTCCTGGTCTCATCCCGATATGACGCAGATCTCTAATGAGGAGCTGAAGAAAGAGCTGTCCAGGGTGAAGGAGGCCGTATTGGGAACGACGAGGCAGCAGGTCATGAGCTTCGTGCGGCCGCCGCGGGGCATATTCAACGATCGTTCTCTCGCCGTCAGCCGCGCCGAAGGTTATACGAGCGTATTCTGGTCGATCGCATACAAGGATTGGGACGTCAACGACCAGCGGGGAGCCGATTATGCGTATAGACAGGTGATGGCGCAGCTGCACCCGGGAGCGGTCATTCTTCTGCATTCGATCTCCAGGGACAATACGGAAGCGCTTGGACGCATCATCGATGGGGCAAGGCAGCAGGGCTATGAGTTCAAGAGTCTGGATGCTTTACAAGTGAAAACCTACTGAAACCGCGAACGCCGCGGCATCATGAAAAAGGCATCTCCGTCAAGGAGATGCCTTTTTTCGCATGGTGGCCGGTTTAGCTGCCGTGGATTTTTTTCAAATTTTCCTGCCATTTGGCAGTTTCGAATTGGAGCAGCTTGTCATAGCCCGCTTTTTGGGCATCCTGCTCGGCCTTGTCCAGAAGGGCGATGACTTCCTGCTCATCCTTGGCGAACAAGGCTTTCGCCCGAACCTTGTCGGCAATATCGGATACGCGCTGCAGAATCATACCCTCATCGGAATCCGGCAGCGGCTGGATATTGCCGAATTCCGTCGCGTCGAAGGAGGTCTTCCAGGCAACGTTCGTTTGGGAAACCGTGGCCCAGTCGCGTTTGTCCTCAGGCAGCTCCATTTCATTTTCGGCTTTGGAGCCGTCAATGAAGGCGGTATTGCCTGCCCACTGGAACGTATCCCAAATGGCCATCAGCTTGGAGCGCTCTTCGACTTCGTTTTTATAAGTATCCGTATAGATAGGCGCTCCTTTATCATTGGTGCCCTGCCAGTACATGCCTTCAGGTCCCCAGAAAATAATGCGCTCGCCTTCTTCTCCCGTCAGCCAGTCCAGGTAAGCGAATATGCCTTCCGGATTTTTCGCAGACGTCGTGATGACGCTGACGTTCCAGCCAAGGGAGTCGAATTCGTTGACCCAGACTTTCTTCGGGTCGACGCCGGCTTTGTGCAAAGGCCAAATCATGGTATATCCGCCTTCAGGATCCTTAGCCCGAAGCATGCTGTTGGCTTCCGTGCCCAGAACGGTGGTATCGAAATCGCCATAGATCGCGACGCGTCCGTTATTCACCTTTTCTTTCACCTGGTCACGGGTTTGCGTGATGGCGTCCTGGGTAATAAGCTTTTCCCGGAACAGCTTGTTGGCGAACACCATGGATTCCCGGTACACCGGATCGCTGAAAAGGGATTTCAGCTCGTTTCCGTCCGGAACGGCGCGCAGGGATACCTGACCGACATTGCGGTTCTCGGCCATGCCGGCATAGAGGAAGTCGATGCCCTGTCCCAGCAGGCCAACCTCGAACGGTACGATGTCCGGATATTTTTCTTTGACGAGCTTGAGATAGGCGTACAGGTCATCGAAGGTTTCGAGCTTCGGCGAACCGAGCTCTTTGTAAATTTTATTGTTCACGGCATAACCGCCGTTACCCATCGGTTTTTTCGTGTACCAGTTCGGGAACTGGTACAGCTTGCCGTCCTCGGAGCGGAGCATGTTGAGCGTTTTTTCGCCGGCCCATTTTTTGAGATTCGGGTATTTTTCGAGATAAGGGTCCAGCGCGACGAGCTTGCCGGCTTTTCTCAGCTTCTCCACATCCGTTCCGCGATCTCCCCAGATGACATCGGGCAGTTGGCCGGAAGCGATCATCGTGTTGAATTTCTGCAGCGCCGCACCGCCGGACTGGATCGCCTGTACGGTGACTTTTTTGTTATCTTGTATCCATCGGGTTGCCGGATCCTGACCCCAAGGATTCATGGTATACCAGTCGTAATTTCCGTAAAAGGAAAAGGTGAGCGGCGTTTCGCCCAGCACGAACGGCTTAGACGGGTCCGTCCCGGCCGTATCCTTCGTTTCAGGCTTCGTTGCATCCCCGCCGCCGCTTCCGCCGCAGGCTGCCAGCATCATGCTCAAACCGAGCAAACAGACGAGCAGCATCATTGACTTTTTTGTGGCTGACATCTTCATACCCCCATCAGATTGTTCTTTTATATGTACAAGCCTGAAAAGGCTTTTACATCGATCATATCCGGCCTCATTCCTTAATGGAACCGATCATGACGCCCTTGGTAAAATATTTTTGCAAAAACGGATAGACGAGCAGGATCGGAATGGTCGCCACCAGCATCGTGGACATGGTAAGCGATTTGGTCGTGACGCTTTGCAGCTGCGACATATGGCTGCGTGCAGCCGCGTTCGTCTGCATCATCTGCTCGGACATAATGTTGGAGCTCAGGATTTGCTGGAGAAGCGTTTGAATCGGCAGGAAATGCTCGGACGTGATGTAAATGCTGGCTGTAAACCAGTCGTTCCAATGCCATACAGCGGAAAACAAGGAAAGAGTCGCAATGACCGGTCCCGAAATCGGAACGACAATTTTGAAAAAGGTGCCCCAATGGCCGCAGCCGTCGATTTTGGCGGATTCCTCGAGTCCCTCCGGGAGCTCCAGAAAAAACGTGCGGAAAATGATCATGTTCCAGACGCTGATGATGTTCGGCACGATCATGACCCAGAAGCTGTCCATCAGGCCGAGCTCACGGTTTATCAGAAAAGAAGGAATGAGCCCGCCGCTGAAATACATCGTCACGATGCAGAGGATCATGTACCATTTCCGGCCCATGAGCTGTTTTTTGGACATGCCGTAGGCGAAAACGGCCGTACAAACGATGGAGAGAACGGTACCGATCACTGTGCGCAATACAGAGATGAGAAAGCCTGTCATTAACCGTTTATCCTGAAAAACCACACTGTAGTTTTCCAGCGTGAACTGTCTTGGCCAAAAGGTAATGCCTCCAAGGGTCGTATCCGATCCCGCATTAAAGGAAATGACGATGGAATTCCAGAACGGGTACAGCATGACAAAAGCCATCAGGATGAGCAAAGCATAAATCAGGCTTAGAAAAAGACGGTCGGCGAAGCTGTTTTTCATATCGTGATCACCTGCGTTTCCGTAATGTAATTGCGGTTTGGGCGGAGTGCTACCATAAGCTTCTTCCCAGCTTGCGGGCCATCATATTGGCAGCTGTCAGAAGAATGACGCTAATCCCGGATTTGAACAGGCCGACCGCAGCGGCATAGGAGAACAGGGAATTGCGGATGCCGACGCGGTATACGTAGGTATCAATGACATCGGATACGTCCTGCAGCACGGGATTTTTGGCAAGAAGCAGTATATCCTCAAAGCCTGCGCTCAGGATGTCGCCAACCGCAAGAATCATGAATATCGTGATGACGCCGGAGATGCCGGGCAAGGTGATGTACCACATTTTTTTCAGCCGGTTAGCGCCGTCCATGGACGCTGCTTCGTAAATCTCGGGATTGATCCCGGCAATGGCGGCCAGATAGACGATGGCGGAAAACCCGATCTCCTTCCAGACACCCGTCCCGATCAAGATCGCCCAGAAATAACCGGGGATGGACAGGAAGTTGACCGGCTCACCGATCAGATGCAGCTTCTGCAGCAGCATGTTCAAGCTGCCGTTGTCTGTTGCAAGCATGGAGGCCACGAAGCCGGAGACGATGACCCAGGACAGGAAGTGCGGCAGGTAGCTCACGGTTTGGATGATCCGCTTGAAGCGCAGGTGGATGACCTCGTTCAATATGAGCGCAAGCAGGATCGGTGCCGGAAATCCGATGAGAAGCCTGAGAACGCTGATGACGAATGTGTTGCGCATAACGGTCCAGAATTCGGGGGCTTCGAAGAAGGTCCGGAAATGCTTTAAGCCCACCCAGGGGCTGTGCAGGAATCCCTTGAAAATGTCGTAATCCTGAAATGCCATCAGCACGCCGTACATCGGCAGGTACGAGAACATCAGGATGAGTATCATGGCGGGAATGACCATCAGCTGGAGGTCCAGCTGCTTGGCGAACCGAACCCAGAAGGAATGGCGGTTTCCGGCAAGCGGGGCAGATGAGATGCTTTTTTTCATGTGAACACGTCCTTTGCGGTTTACTCTGCTGAAATTTATGGTAAAGGAGGCGTTCCGGCAAAAACACTGACTTGAACAACGATTTATAGACTTCTGCAATGATGTTGTTTCCTTTTCAACACGAGAAAATTGAAATGTTATATGATGGGATCATCAGAAATGCGAGATTTCAACTTGCGGATGTCCGGGAGGAAGAGCATGCATGTATAACGTATTGCTGGCAGATGACGAGGTGCTGGATCTCAGAGGAATGGAGCGCTTCATTCCATGGGACGGGCTCGGGATGAATGTGGCGTCGGTCGTGAGCAGCGGCTTCGCCGCGCTGGATTACATCCGGCAGCATAGGGTTGATATTCTGATCACGGATATACGGATGCCGATCATGTCCGGTTTGGAGCTGTCCCGCGAAGCGCTGCAGCTGCTCCCGCAGCTGAAAATCATTTTCGTGAGCGGATACGAGGATTTCCACTATGCGAAGCAGGCGATGGAGCTCAGCGCTCAAAGCTATGTGCTGAAGCCGGTCCAGGATGAGGAAATGATCGAGGTCCTGCATAAGGTGAAGCGACAGCTGGATCATGAGGCGCAGCAGTCCAGGCTTGAATCGGATTACTACAAAACGCTCCCGATGCTGAAAAATGACAGGCTGGTCGATTGGCTGGAAGGGCATTCGGGGGATGAGGGCATCTATCGTGACGGTATTCTGCTGGAGCAGTGCGGATTGATCCCTTCAGCTCCGCATCTAGCCGCCGTGATCGAAATTGACGATGTCGCCTGGAAGCTGAATGCATACAGCGAAACCGAAGCCAGGCAAATCGTTGGCCGGCTGCAGCAGATGGTAGCGGACCACTGTGAAGCGTACGGAATCCAATCGCTGTGCAGGCTGACGAGCCGCCAGTTTGCCATCATATTGCAAGGGGAACCGATGGTAGCGCACGAAGCGATCCTGGGGAGCTTGATACAGGAGGTAGAATTGCGGTTTCCCGTCACGATCACCATCGGCTTGAGCGAGGAGGGGGCTTCCCTGGAATCCGCGCAGAATGCCCATCAACAAGCAAAGCAAGCTTTGGATTATAAAATGCTGGCCGGCAAGAGCCGGCTTATCCGCTATGCCGAGCTGGAATCCGGCGGTGTGGAAGAGGTGCAAAGCCTGGAGATGCGGCTGGACGCTCTGTTTGCCGAAATGGCGAATTACAGGCTGGTCCAGCTTCATGACGAGCTGGAGAACGTCTTCACCCTGATCCGCCGGATGAAATCCAGATCCACGGTTTATAATTTCGCCATTCAGATTATTTCCCGGCTGGATGCCTATCTGGCGGGCTTGCACGAGAATCTGTTCCAGATGCTCGGCATGCGGATGGAGAATCTCGATATCCTGTTCAAATTCGAAACGATGGATGATATCCAGTCCTGGCTGCGCCGCAGGGTATTCGAGATTTCCGAAATGCTGCATTTGAAGAAGCAGAAAAAGAACAATAAGCTGCTTGAATCGGTATGCGCATATGTGGAGGAGCATCTGGATCAAAATATTGCGCTCAGGGACGTGAGCAATTTATTTTCCTTTTCCCCGAACCATCTTGGGGTCCTGTTCAAGCAGGGGACCGGCGTCAATTTCAGCGATTACGTGGTAGAACGGAGGATGGAGAAGGCATGCAGGCTGCTCCGGGATCCCGCGTATAAAATATTCGAGGTTGCCGGACAAGTGGGCTACAAAAACCTGACCTATTTCAGCAGGCAGTTCAAAGACAAATACGGCATGACGCCAGGCGACTACCGCAAGCAGTGCTGACCGAAGGAGAGCGGGAATTTCCATGAAGCGGAAGAAACGGTTTCTGTCATTTGGCTACAAGCTGATGATCTCTTATATCGCGCTGTTGATCGTCCCCGTCGCTTTCGTGGGCATGTTTGCTTATAACACCTCCGTGGAATCCATCCGCAAACAAACAAAGGCGAACATTCGCGGCACGCTGCAGCAGATTCAGGACAATATTCATTACAAGGTGGAGGACATCCAGCGGCTGACGGATTTGCTGTATTATGACCGGACGCTTGCGGACTCGCTCAGGCGGTATGATGACGGCTGGTACAGCTTCGAAACGCTGCAAAGCTACCTGATGCCGACGCTGCAGAACACAATTCACGCAACGAACCGGAATATCGCGCTGTCGGTTTATATCCAGAATGACACCATCCCGGAGGTGTATTACTCCTACGAAGGCACGGATCCGCTCAGCAAGGGCAGATTTTACGAGCTGTTCCACCAGAAACGGATTGTGAACAAGCCCTGGTTTCAAGACTTTCCAAGGGAGCAGTACGGCTTGACGATGGAATGGCGGCAGATTGAGGAGGACGGAACCTTCGGCAACATATCGCTTCTCCGCAGATTGATGGACACGTATGAGCCCACTGCCCCCAAGCCCTTCGGATTCGTGCGGATTACCGTCAAGATCGCTGACATGTTGGAGAGTGTGAACGAAGACAAATTCCGGAACGGAAGCACCTTGTACATCGAGAACGAACAGAATGACATGATCTATGTTTCCTCGGCGGACAAAAGCATGCGGCCGGATCAGATACCGGTGATGGAAAGCAAGGACTACCTGCAAATCAAGGTGCCGATCGATGGACTGAACTGGACATTGGCCGCTAATATTCCAAACCGGGTGATGGAGCAGGACATTCAGAAGGTCAAAAGCGTCACGATCATCGTCTGCCTTGTCATGATTGCCCTTTTTTCCGCGGCAGGCTGGCTGCTTTCCAGGTATTTTTCCAGGCGTGTCGTAAAAATCGTGTCCGTTCTCCGTTCCTTTCAGGAGGGAGATTTACATAAAAGGCTGCGGTACGGCGGCCAGGACGAATTCAATCAGATCGCGCTTGCGCTCAATGATATGGGCGAGAACATGAATCGTCTGATTCAGGAAGTGTATCTGTCCAATCTTCAAAAAAAAGAAGCCGAGCTCGAAATCCTGCAAGCCCAGATCAATCCGCATTTTCTGTACAATTCGTTCTCGTCGATCAACCGGCTGGCGCAGTTCGGCGAGATCGGTAAAATCCGTTCCATGGTCAGCGGGCTCGCGAAATTTTACCGGTTGACGCTGAACGAAGGCAGAATGATGATTCCGGTCGAGAAGGAGCTCCAGCAGGTACAGACCTATATTGAGATCCAGAAGATCAAATACGAGGACAGGCTTACGTTCAATATCGACATTGACGATAACGTGCTGGGGTTCGATACCGTCAAGCTGATCCTCCAGCCTTTCGTGGAGAACATTCTGGAACACGCCTTTTACGGGGATTCGATCCATATCCGGATTACGGCCGAGGCGCTGGAGCGCGGGATTGCTTTCAAAGTCATCGATGACGGCATTGGCATGACTGCCGAAACGATCCGGCAAATATTTTCTCCGAGCGGCATCAAAGTAGGGTACGGTATTCGCAATGTCGATCAACGCATCAAGCTGCAGTTTGGTGATGCCTATGGCGTCAAGCTGTTCAGCAGGCTCGGGATCGGAACCACCGTTCAATTGATCATCCCTTATTTTCATCATACAGATTCCGCGGATGCAACAACCGGCCGTTTACAGGGATGACGGGCTTTCGATAAGCCTGCGAACGCGGCCGTGAAGGAGGAGGATACATGGGGCGTGAGAGCCCCGGCTTGCCGAAGCATATTCCCAATTTCGAAAGGCGGATGAATCGATGAGTAAAAGTAAAAGCAAAAGTAATAGGAAAAGCAAACGCGCTCTCCTGCTGGCTCTCCCAGCCCTGCTGATGAGCTTGATGCTGTCCGTGCCCGCACAGACGACATCGGCGCAAAGCGGTCCCTTCGTGTCCGAAATCATCGTGCGGACAGTCGCCAACTTTAAAAATCACAACGATGTGGTCAGCTTTGTGAGCAATGCGTCCAAGCGCAGCATATCGGTCATCAATCTGGCCGTGAAGCAGGATGAGGACGACGAGGTTCCTTCGGGTTATGTATTTTATAAGAGCAGCATCGCGCCGATCGCCTCGGGCTACAGCAGCTTTGATGCCGTCAAAGATGTCATTGCAGAAGCGCATAAAAAGAACATTCAGGTGCGCGCATGGATCCCGCAGTTCCACGACCGTGCCGCTTTTGACAAGAACAGTGACTGGCAGATGCGCTCCCTGGTGAATGGCCAGGTCAAGCCGTTTACAGGTTCAAATGGCAGCGAATATTTCGTCAACCCGCTCCACCCGGGTGTGCAGGCTTACGAACGTTCGATTATTAAAGAGGTTGCGGCGAACTACGATATCGATGGCGTAGTCCTGGACTGGATCCGTTTTGACGATTACAACATGGATATGGGGGATTACACCCGGACGCAGTATAAAAACACCTATGGCTATGATCCCATTACCATCAACTTCAACACGGACAATGCCAAGCGTAAGCAATGGAATGAGTGGAGAACGACGAAACTTGGAGAGTACGTGCGTGATGTCAGAAGCGATCTTGAAAGCGTCACACCGGGGCTCTTCTTCGGGGCTTACATTCTGCCGCCCGAGTTTGTGGAATGTGGACAGGATATCGCCAAATTCATGCCGTACATGAATTTTATCTCACCGATGGCCTACTTCGACGATTGGGAGTTCCCGCAGACCTGGGTTTATGATCAGAACGGCATTCTCAGCCAGACGCGCCAAAAAATCGGTAATACCGAAATCATTGCCGCGCTGGATACCGATTGGACGAATGCGCAGTATCATAACGTGCAGCAGGGCATCCGGACCAACTTCCCTGACATATCGAATCTGTCGTTTTTCCTCTATGGCAAGTGGACGGACAACGAAATGAAAAAAATCAATGACCGCGCCAGCTGGTAGAAGAATTGATAATGAGGTCCGCCCTTATGGGGCGGGCTTTTTTGCGGCGAGAGCAGAGCAGCATTTGAACGCGGATGCACAAATCTATTATACTGGACATCGTACCCGGAGCATTTGCTATAAACTTAGACATCGAAGAGCAAGTACAGCAGGGAAGGAGTAGATCGTCATATCTTTTACATCTTGGGATTACTCGGTATTCAGCTGGATTAATAACGCAGCGGGCAATCATCCGTTGATCGATGCGGTGATGCGCTTCTTGTCCGAGGATGCCGAATATTTGTTTTATCTTGCCGTTATTGTGTATTGGTTTACCCGGAAGAGGGAGAACCGGAAGATGGTTGCGCTGGCTCTGGCCTCCGCCTGTCTCGCCTTTGGAATTGGAACCATTCTCAGTCATCTGTTCTACAGGGATCGCCCGTTTGTGACCCACCAAGTGCACCAGATGATTGAGCATGCAGCCAACGCTTCGTTTCCGAGTGGCCACTCGATCGGTTCCTTCGTGATCGCATTCTCGATTTTCCTCTTCCGCAAAAAGGACGGGATCTGCTGGATGCTGCTTGCGGCACTGATCGCTTTTTCACGAATCTGGAACGGCGTTCATTATCCCGGCGACTTTCTGAGCGGGGCAATCTTGGGGATATTGGCTTCCGTGATGGTCTATCAACTGTTCACGAAGGTGGCATGGCCGCGCAAATGTCTCTCCGGCGCCATCAATTTGTATGAGAGCGTAGAGTTCCGCATTTGGCGAAAATCCTAAGTTGAATCGCTTGATTTGTCTTTTTATCTGGAAATTTGAAACATTTAATTCCTGTAAAACGTCTATTCTACGAAAGCAATTCACGCTAGGATTTTGACAGACATGGGGGAAACGGACGATGGACCAAGCTTCACTGCCAAAAAGATCCACGGTAAGGCAGCAACAACAAAATCAAGCCGTCAAATATAAGAAAAAGCGCAAAAAACGTAAATCAGGCTTCATTCGGTTTATGTCGCGCGTGTTCTGGACCTTGCTGATCCTGGTGATGCTGGGGGCGGGCTGGTTTTTCCTGACGCCGTGGGGCAATGAATACCGTTTCCTGGTGGCGGACACGCTGATTACGACGCAGCACCGTTATCTTGCGAAATACATCATTGGTCAGGCTGAGCTCGACAAGAGGGTGGCAGATTACAACAACCGATTTGAGTCCATGGGAGTGGAAAAGGATAATCATCAGATTCACCTTCCGGCTCCGCAGCAGACGTCGGCCGGCCAAGAGAACGAGAAGAAGCCGCTAGTGGAAGTGGAAGAGATTTCGGGCACGGGCTACCATGGTTATGTCATGACTGTTAATGATCCGACCAAAATCCGCTTAGGTGTTCCGCAGGCGCGGGGCAAGGGCGAGAAAGTCTCCAGTATGGTCAAGCGGACGGGGGCTATCGCCGGCGTCAACGCCGGCGGTTTTGCCGATCCGAACTGGAAGGGGAACGGCTTTAAGCCGATCGGCATCGTCATTTCCCAAGGCAAGCTGTATTATAACGGCTTGGCCGGCGCTTCCTCCACGCAGGTGGTTGGCATCGACAAGACCGGTAAAATGATCGCCGGTAACTATTCACTGAAGGAACTTAGCAACATGGGCGTTCAGGAAGCCGTTACGTTTCAGCCGCGTATCATCGTCAATGGCAAAGGCCTGATCAAGAATGCCAAAGAGGGCTGGGGCATCGCCCCGCGTACGGCGATGGGACAACGGGCGGACGGCGCGATCATTTTTGTGGTGATTGACGGCCGGCAGCCGACGTACAGCATCGGTGCGAACCTGTATGATGTGCAGCAAATCATGCTGAAGCATGGCGCGGTGATCGCTGCCAATCTGGATGGAGGATCGTCGACCGTGCTGGTCAAGGATAATGAAATCGTGAATAAGCCTTCCTCCGAGTATGGCGAGCGTTATCTGCCGACGGCATTTCTCGTTTTTGAGCATCCTGAGGACGTGAACATTCCGAACATTTGGGCTGGTCTGAATCCGAAGGACATCGATCCGGGTAAGAAGAAATAAAGCAGCAAGGACAGCCCTAAGGGCTGTCCTTGTTTTTGTTGCATATATGATGAGCTCCATATAGAGACCTCAGTATGACGGAATGAATTGCAGCGATAATCGCGTTACACCTTTTTGCTGTACATAATTCCGATCGTCTTCGGACCGCAGTGACTGGAAATGACGCAGCCGGCGGTAGATATCGCTACTTCGCGGGCCCGGGTCTTTTCCTGAAGCACCCGCTGGAGATATCGGGCTTCTTCCTCGGCGAAGGAATGGACGACGAGGATGAGATCATTGTCCATCCGGTCGTTTTTCTCCAAAGCATTCTGGAGCATTTGATTCATGGCCTTTTCTTTTTTGCCTCTGACCTTATACGCAGGCGTCATCTTGCCGTCGATGACCTTGATGACCGGACGGATATTCAGAAGACTTCCGAGCAGGTTTTGAACGCCGGAACAGCGGCCGCCTTTATAGAGGTATTCGAGGGTATCGATCACGAACTCGGTTTCGATCTCCGGGCGCACCGCTTCGAGCATCCGAACGATTTCATCGAGGCTCTTGCCTTCCGCGGCGGCATGCACGGCCTTCATCACAAGCAGGCCTATGGCGCTGGAGAGGTTACGGGAATCGACGACGCGAATGGAGGCATCCGGATATTCGGCCGCAGCAATGAGCGCATTCTGATAGGTGGCGGAAAGCTCGGAGGAGAGGCTGATGTACAGGATCGCATCCCCCTGATTGACGTATGGTTCGAATGCAGACATGAAATCCGCAGGGGAGGGGGCGGCGGTCTTCGGCAGGTTCCCGTTCCGGGCTACCCGCTCGTACAGCTCGGC
The DNA here is from genome assembly GCF_004001045.1 of Paenibacillus chibensis. GTDB lineage: Bacteria > Bacillota > Bacilli > Paenibacillales > Paenibacillaceae > Paenibacillus_AQ > Paenibacillus_AQ chibensis. Next base: position 25,763 of record NZ_BIMK01000003.1, on the reverse strand, counting down.
CGGTGTAATATCGACCCCGTCGCGCAACTCCTCGTCCCCAAATACGACATATAGCGGAATGATCCCGATATCATGCTGTTCCACCCACACTTTCGGCAGGTCGCTGGTGCTGTCCGTAAAAATTTTAAGATTTGGCATGAACATCTCCCTTAAAAATATGCTTCTTTCAACGGTATCAGAAATTCTGATTGGATATAACTTTAATGGATATTTGACGTTCTGACAAGCGGGTAAGAACGAGGGGAATGCTGCCTGCTGCCAATGATTCAACAGATCTTGCCTGCGGGGATCGTTCAGCGGATCCCCAAAAGCGTCCGTCCCTGTCCGACAGACGTTGGAGCTTGCGAGGGAGCATGTCAAACAGCCCGCAGGAAGCCTTCTCACAGGATACTGGAGGATGGCTTCTAACGGGCTGATGTCATTGGGGCTTATGGACAGGAATGCTACTCCTTTTTCACGTACAATATACCGATTGTTTTCGCTCCGCAGTGGGAGGAGATGACGCAGCCGGCATCGGATACGGCAACCTCGCGTGCATCGGTCTTTTCTTCAAGAATGCGTTTCAGCTCCAGCGCGTCCTCTTCCGCCAGGGAATGGGTCACAAAGATCAAATCATTGTCCATGTGATCCCGCTGCTCCAGAGCGTTGCTCAGCATTTGCTCCAGAGCCTTCTCCCGCTTGCCGCGGACCTTGTACGCCGGGGTCATTTTGCCGTCGATCACTTTGATGACCGGCCGGATTTTAAGAAGGCTGCCGACGAGGTTCTGCATGCCGGAGCAGCGGCCGCCTTTATACAGATAGTCAAGGGAATCGATTACGAATTCCGTTTCGACGCGAGGCTTGACCCTCGCAATGATCTCAGCGATCTCACCAGGCGTCTTGCCCTGCTCGGCGGCTTTGACCGCTTTCATGACCTGGAGTCCGATGCCTGTGGACAGGTTCAGCGAATCGATGACCGTGACTTTCCCCTCCGGGAACTCATCCGCTGCAATGACGGCATTTTGATACGTGGAGGAAAGCTCCGACGAGAGGCTGATATAAACGATCTCCCGACCTTCTTCTATAGATGGGGAGAAAGCCTGAATGAAGTCCGCCGGTGAAGGCGCAGCCGTTTTGGGCAGGCTGCCTGTCTCGCTCACCTTCGCGTAAAGCTGCTGGGTCGTGATGTCCACCCCATCCTTGAAAGTCTGATCTCCGAACGTTACATATAAGGGAATCAAGCCGATATCGTATTTTTGCAGCCACTCCCGTGGCAGATCGCAGGTGCTGTCGGCAAAAATTTTAACTTGTGACATGATTTATCCCCTTCCGGCCCGAAGCATCAGAATGACAAACATCAGGCCAAAACTTAAAATGATGATTGTATTCAAAGACAGTCCCAGAATGGCGAAGATTTTTTTGCGGTTGCGGAGAACGAGACCGACAATACCCAAAACAATGCCAATTAGATTCGCTGCGAACAGTCCGATCAGAATAATCGTGATGACCGTCACGCCCGTCGTGGAGCTGTCAGACCAGGATAGGCCTTCTCCGTTCAGGCTCGATGAAAAAATAGCTCCCATGGCACCTACGCTTACGATATAAGCCAGCATCGATATAAGACTGATAATAAATGAAGCAATCCCGGGACCGGAGTGTCGTTTCAACTGCGGCGGGTGCTGGGGAGGCTGCTGTGATTCCATGGTTCATGTCTCTCCTTACCAAAATAAAATATGTATGGTTATTACTCTTCCATATAATGAGCCAAAAATCAAGCCGGGTTTAGCGCTTCATAAAGCGTTCACAGAGCGTTCACGGTGGAAAATGATATACTGTATAGGGTAATATGAATGACAGATTGCTTATCATTTCATCGGACAAGGAGTTGGAGAGTTTTGCAGCGTAAATTCATGTTTATCGGCGCGCTGATGGCGATGCTTTCGGTAGTCATCGGTGCCTTTGGAGCCCATTTGCTTGAGCCTATAGTCGGCGAGTCTGCAATGAAAGTATATGAAACCGGAGTCCAGTACCATATGGTGCATGCACTCGGAATTATACTCATTGCGGTCGCAGCCGGTTTCTGGGGGGAATCGCGCAAGCTGGCCTGGGCGGGATGGCTTTTGTTTATCGGCATCATCCTGTTCTCGGGAAGCTTGTACCTGATCGCGATTACGGGAATCAAGCCTTTGGGCATTATTACCCCGTTTGGCGGCGTCGCTTTCATCATCGGCTGGATCTGCCTCATGGCCGAGGCGGTTTCGAACAAGAAAAAATAAACGTAAAAAAGCCCTTGTCTGTCCGATATGGACGGCAAGGGCTTTAATGTAAGTTAGACGACCTCAATGATTTCATTAAGCTTAAATGCATATACCTGCTTTTCATCTACATGATACACGTTCAGCAGCTGATTGGCCTCGTCAAAGTTCAAAATGCGGCAGGGCATGCTGGACGGTTGTCCGCCGCGGTTCGCGGTCAGCCGGATCAGCCTGTTGTCTTGAATGCATTCCATAATCCATTCATGCAGTTGAGAGCTGTATTCTGAGCCGTTTATCTTGTGATCAGCGGGGGAGCTGGGTTTTTTGGCCGGTGGCTCGGTCTTTGCCTTCGGTTTGGTGCGGTTGTCAGGCAAAGGCGTTGCCGCTGCAGCACCCGATTTGTTAAGTAGTGATTTCCGTTTGTCTTGAAGCATGGACTCGATCAGATGTCCGAGTTCCATTCCGGATTTGATCCGAAAATCTGCGATGTTGTCACTGTTGTTCAGCAGTTCAATCATAGCCTGCAAAGCTAGCGCGTTCGAGCGGCTTTTGATCAGAATATCCACATTAAACAAATATCCTGAATCTTCAATGCATTGTTTGTTTTCCATAAATCCCCCAGCCTATACCAAGTGCAAAAATAAGTCTTGAACTGTTTAAATCATATCATGAACACGTAAGACTGGGTAGTCCTAATGTCGGAGTGAGGCATACCTTTCTTCCTAGACGGAAATCAGGTTTTATCCTCCATTAGATACACATCGTGATAATCCTGAGCATACACATATGTTGATCACTTTATCCAAAGAGGGAGGTGAGAGCCCATGGTGACGATGGAGCCCATTTCAATAGGAGAACACACTCTGGTCGGCGTAGAGGTTAAGCTGCCAAAAACGACCTTGCTGACGATCAGCACCGCACGCGGATATATCATGTGCGGGGCACTCGATGTAGGACTTTTGAATGAACGCCTGGGCGATCGCAAAATTATTGCAGGCAGGGCGGTTGGAGTCAAAACGCTGAAGGAGCTTCTTGAAGCGCCGCTCGAATCTGTTACCTCGGAAGCGGCCGCCCTTGGCATCAGTCCGGGTATGGCCGGACATGAAGCGCTTCTAATGATGCTGTAGCCGGGTTCTATATGCCTGAAAACCCATGTTTGAACCTGCTTTAGAACAAAAAACAAAAACCGGACCCTTTGCGGGCCGGTTTTTTTGCTGCTGCAAATTATTCATCGCATAAGGTAAAGGCTGTTGGATCATGATAATTTTATCACAGACGTTATGGGCTGGATGATGGAATACTAAAATAAAATCCGTTAGCACGGGTAGCCGGAGGACAGCAGTTATTATTTCAGCGGCAGGGCTGTGCAGATTGGATGGAATTCGGGTGCCGGATAAAATCGTGTTTTTGTTTCGCGCCAGTGCATGCAGGGTAAAATATAAACAGAGCCCCTGAGGCGGTGAATCGCCGCCGAATGAAGCGATTTAAACAGCACATATTACAGAGCGGCCAACGAAACAGCGGCAGGCCGTACTTTAACTATTACCGAAAAGGAAGGGATTAAACATGGCCAAAACAACATCCAAATCCAAAACTGCAACACTCGAACAAATATTGAACCAACAGGTTGCAAACCTGAACGTTTTGTATGTGAAAATCCATAATTTCCACTGGTATGTCAAAGGAGAGCATTTCTTTACGCTGCACGTAAAATTTGAAGAGCTCTACAATGACATCACGCTGAAAATGGACGAGGTAGCTGAGCGCCTGCTGACCATTAAAGGCAGCCCTGCGGCTACGATGAAGGAATACCTGGAGCTTGCAACGGTGCAAGAGGCCTCCGGCAAAGAGGATGCACGCAAAATGGTGCAAACGCTGATCGAGGACTTCGCCACCGTCTCCGAGGAAATGCACGAGGGTATCCATCTGGCGGAAGAAGCCGGAGATCATCCGACAGGCGACTTGTTCATCAAAATTAAAAACGATCTAGAAAAACATATGTGGATGCTGCGCTCTTATCTCGGATAAGAACCTGCATCCTTACCGGACAGCTGAAAAGGATCCCCACTGGGGTGCCCGGACGAAAAAATTCACCGGAGCACCCTTTTGGCGCCTTCCTTGAGGCTTGATTTGACACCGGTGCTTCTCAAGAAAAGAAGACAGAGGCAAGAATCGGCATCATGTACGGTAGCAGGAAAAAGGATCCATTCCTCATCATTATTCCGATACATAAAAGGAATATGGAGTCTATGACTCGGGTTTCATTCCTTATGCCGAGCGCCTTCGCCGGTTATGAAGGATCCATTCCCATGATTGCTGCATAAATCATCACGGGATTCTTCCTTTAAATGGCTGCTTCAGCAGCCATCAGCACGCTGGGATATGATTAGCCATCCGGTGACGAGCAGAGAAATGCCGGTGCCGGATGCTGCGCAAATATCCCCAGAATGGTGCCGTTTCAGCAAGTATGGGCAGTTATGGGAATATAAGTACGCAAATATAGAAGCAGGCTTGGCTTTTCGTAAGCTGAGCCTGCTTTCTGTAATTATTTCAACCTTTCAGGGCCGGGCGGTTGATATGAACCTGAGTTTATTATAAAATTAGTGATAATCACTGAGAATCAATTTAGATTTATTTTAAATTGATAATTATGATTGCTTGAAATCAGGGTAGGTCATCCCTGTTTAAATAGACTTTCTGATTTCGGTAAAACATTTAACGGAGGGAATAACGTATATGGCTACTCACTTTAAGATCGAAGGACTCAAAGCGGAAATTGAAGGCAAAGAAATTCTCAAAGGCATTAACCTGGAGATGAAAGGCGGAGAAATTCACGCCATCATGGGACCTAACGGAACCGGTAAAAGTACCCTTGCATCGGCGCTTATGGGCCATCCCAAATATGAAGTAACGGACGGCAGCGTAACGCTGAACGGAGAAGACGTATTGGACATGGCTGTTGACGAGCGCGCTCGTGCGGGCCTGTTCCTGGCTATGCAGTATCCAAGCGAAATCACAGGCGTAACGAATTCCGACTTTTTGCGTAGTGCCATCAACGCCCGCCGCGAAGAAGGTCAGGAAATTTCCTTGATCCGTTTTATCCGCCAATTGGAAGCAAAAATGAAAGAGCTCGACATGAACCCTGAATTTGCGCATCGTTATTTGAACGAAGGCTTCTCCGGCGGTGAGAAGAAGCGTAACGAAATTCTGCAGATGATGATGATCGAGCCTAGCATCGTCGTATTGGACGAAATCGACTCCGGTCTCGACATCGATGCCCTGAAAATCGTAGCAAGCGGCGTAAACGCTATGCGCAGCGACGATCGCGGTTTCCTGATCATTACCCACTACCAACGCCTGCTGAACTACGTTAAACCGGACTTCGTCCATGTCATGATGCAAGGCCGTATCGTGAAGTCCGGCGGTCCTGAGCTGGCTGAGCGACTGGAAGCCGAAGGTTACGATTGGGTTAAGGAAGAGCTTGGCATTGAAGACGAGACTGTAGGTCAAGAAGCGTAAAAAAACGGAAGGAGGAACACCCAAATGACAACACAAACCATTCTTCCGGTTAACGCTGAAGGCTTGCGTCAATTGTCGGAGCAAAGACAAGAACCAACCTGGCTTACGGAAAATCGCCTCAAGGCATTGGAGCTGGCGGCAACGCTGGAACTGCCAAAACTCGAAAAAATGCGCATTGAGCGCTGGGATATTCAAAACTACGGAAGCAGCAAGGAGAGCGGAAGCATTGCTTCCCTGGCCGAAGCGCCTGCTTCCATTCAAGAGCTGGTCAAAGATCAGGAGTCCGGAAGCCTGATTATCCAGCGCAACTCCGGTGTGGTATACACCAAGCTGTCGTCTGAGCTGGCGGCACAGGGCGTTATTTTCACGGATCTGCAAACAGCAATCAAAGAACATGGAGACCTCGTGAAAGCTCACCTGCACACCGCCGTAACCGCGGATGAGCATTCCGTATCCGCACTGCATGCGGCACTTTGGAACGGTGGCGTTTTCCTCTATGTACCGAAGAACGTGGAGGTATCGTCGCCGCTGCAGGCCGTGCTGCTGACGGATAATGAGGAAGCGACGTTTGCGCCGCATGTACTCATCATCGCCGACACGAACAGCTCGGTAACCTATGTAGACAACTACGTATCCGAGGGCTCGAAGGCTGTTACCCATAACGGTGCAGTTGAGATTTTTGCCAAATCCGGCGCGAAGGTGCGTTACGCTACCATTCACCAAATGGGTACGAACGTAACGGATCTGAGCTACCGCCGCGCGATCGTTGACAATGACGCATCCATGGAATGGATCGTCGGCGAAATGAACAACGGCGACACGATGAGCGACACGCATTCGGTTCTGAAAGGAAACGGTTCGACGTCCGATTCGAAGATCATCGCGGTCGGTTCCGGTTCCCAGAAGCTGAACTATACAACGCGCGCCAACCATTTCGGCAAATCTTCCGAAAGCCAAATGATCACCCGCGCCGTCATGCGCGAAGAAGCTCAGGCGATCATCAACGGCATCACGAAGATCGAGCATGGCGCGACGAAATCCGACGGTCAACAAACGGAAAAAGTGCTCATGCTGAGCCCTAAAGCCCGTGGCGACGCGAACCCGATTCTGCTCATCGACGAGGATGATGTGAAAGCAGGGCACGCGGCATCCGTAGGTCAAGTCAATCAGGAGCAAATCTACTACCTGATGTCCCGCGGTATTTCCCGCGAGGTTGCCGAGTCCCTGATCATCTACGGCTTCCTGGCTCCTGTCGTTTCCCAAATTCCGCTTGAGAGCCTTCAAAAGCAACTGCAGGCTGTCATTGAAGGGAAGTTGGGACAATGAACAACGCCATTCGCGAGCAGTTCCCGATTCTGAAGCAGGAGATTAACGGCCATCCGCTGGTTTATCTTGACAGTGCAGCGACTTCCCAGAAGCCGCTGGCCGTGATTGAAGCGCTGCGGCATTATTATGAATATGATAATGCGAACGTGCACCGTGGAGTGCATACGCTCGGCAGCCGTGCTACCGATGCTTATGAAGGCGCACGCGAAAAGGTGGCGAAGTTCATTCACGCCAAAAGCACGAAGGAAATCATTTTTACCCGCGGTACGACGACGTCCTTGAATATGGTCGCTTCGTCATACGCGCGCTCGGTTCTCGGCGAAGGCGATGAAATCGTCCTGACGCCGATGGAGCATCACAGCAATCTTATTCCATGGCAGCAGGTGGCAAAAGCAACCGGTGCCGTGCTCAAATATGTTAAACTACAAGAAGACGGTTCGGTAACGTTGTCCGAGGTCGAGAAGGTCGTAACGGACAAAACCAAAATTGTGGCTATGGCTTACGTTTCGAACGTGATGGGCGTCATCAATCCGGTGAAGGAAATCGCGGCGCTCGCACACAAGCACGGTGCCATCATGGTTGTTGACGGAGCGCAAAGCACGCCGCATATGAAGGTGGATGTACAGGATCTGGATTGTGATTTCTACGCGCTTTCCGGCCATAAAATGTGCGGTCCAACCGGTATCGGCGCGCTGTATGGCAAGAAGGAGCTGCTCGAATCCATGGAACCCGTGGAATTCGGTGGCGAAATGATCGATGACGTCGGTCTGTATGACTCCACATGGAAGGAGCTTCCTTGGAAATTCGAAGGCGGCACTCCGATTATTGCCGGAGCCGTCGGACTCGGAGCAGCCATCGATTTCCTCGAGAGCATCGGCATGGACGCCATAGAGGCACATGAACATGAGCTGGCTGCATACGCGGTCAACCGTTTGACCGAGATTGAAGGACTCAAGCTGTACGGTCCGCGCGAGCGGAAAGTCGGCCTGGTGACGTTTAATCTGGGGGATGTTCATCCGCATGACGTGGCGACGGTTCTGGATGCCAGCGGTATTGCCATCCGTGCGGGACATCACTGCTGCCAGCCGCTGATGCGCTGGCTGGAAGCCAGTTCAACGGCCCGTGCAAGCTTTTATCTGTATAATACGAAAGAAGATGTGGACCGTCTGATCAGCGCATTAATCCAGACAAAGGAGTATTTTGGCTAATGCAACTTGATGACTTGTACCGGCGCGTGATTATGGATCATTACAAAAATCCGCGCAACCGGGGTAAATTCGAAGACGGAACCGTTACGGTAGATCTCAATAATCCGACCTGCGGCGACAAGATTTCACTGCAGCTTAAAGTGGAAGATGGAATCGTTCAGGATGCCAAGTATACGGGCGAAGGCTGCTCCATCAGCATGTCTTCCGCCTCGATGATGACCGAAGCCGTCAAAGGCAAATCGGTTGAAGAGGCCAAGGAGCTGGCAACCCGATTCTCCTCGCTCATGCAAGGGGAAGACGTCCAATTCGACGATTACGAGGATATTGAAGCTTTGTCCGGAGTTAACAAGTTTCCTGCCCGCATCAAATGCGCCACGCTAGCGTGGAATGCGCTGCGGAAAGGCATTGACGAGGATCAGCATAATCATAAATGATAGGGAGGTTCGAACCCATGGCTAAAAAGGCCCCTGAAATAGAAGAGTACAAATACGGGTTCCGTGACGAACATAAAGCGGTATTTCAAACAGGCAAAGGTTTGACCCGTGAAATTGTGACCGAGATTTCCAAAATCAAAAACGAACCGGAATGGATGCTGGAGTTTCGTCTGAAATCCCTTGAGCAGTTCGAGAAAATGCCGATGCCTAAATGGGGCGGCGACCTCGACGAGCTGGATTTTAACGATATCCAGTACTATGTAAGACCTTCCGAAAAGCAAGGCAAGACCTGGGAAGAGGTTCCTTCCGAAATCAAGGAAACCTTCGACAAGCTGGGTATTCCAGAAGCGGAACAGAAGTTCCTCGCTGGCGTATCCGCCCAGTACGAATCCGAAGTCGTATACCACAATATGCAAAAGGACCTCGAAGACCAAGGCGTTATCTTCATGGATACCGATACGGCGCTCAGAGAGCATCCTGAAATTTTGAGAGAGCATTTTGCGACGGTGGTTCCGCCATCCGATAACAAATTTGCGGCTCTGAACAGCGCGGTATGGTCCGGAGGAAGCTTTATCTACGTTCCGAAAGGCGTTAAATGCGAAATCCCGCTGCAGGCCTATTTCCGGATCAATTCCGAGAACATGGGACAATTCGAACGTACGCTCATCATAGCTGACGAAGGCAGCTTTGTTCACTATGTTGAAGGCTGTACGGCTCCGATCTACAGCACGAACTCGCTGCACAGCGCGGTCGTAGAGATCATCTGTAAAAAGGATGCCCGCGTTCGTTACACGACGATCCAAAACTGGGCACCTAACATTTACAACCTCGTGACCAAGCGTGCCGTTGCCGAAGAAAATGCAACCATGGAATGGGTTGACGGCAACATCGGCTCGAAACTGACGATGAAATATCCTGCGGTCCTTCTGAAAGGACGCGGCGCGAAAGGCATGGTATTGTCGATCGCGGTTGCCGGCAAAGGCCAGCATCAGGACGCCGGTGCGAAAATGATCCACTTGGCTCCGGATACGACGTCCACGATCGTATCGAAATCGATCAGTAAACATGGCGGCAAAGTAACGTACCGCGGTCTGGCTTCCTTCGGTCGCAACGCGGACGGAGCCAAATCCAACATTAAATGCGATACGCTGATTCTGGATAACGAGTCCACTTCGGATACGATCCCGTACAACGAGATCAAAACCGACAACATCGTTCTGGAACACGAAGCAACGGTTTCGAAGGTGTCTGAGGATCAGTTGTTCTACCTCATGAGCCGCGGTCTGACGGAAGCGGAAGCGACGCAGATGATCGTTATGGGCTTCATCGAGCCGTTCACGAAGGAACTGCCGATGGAATATGCGGTAGAAATGAACCGCTTGATCAAGTTCGAGATGGAGGGCTCGATCGGCTAATCTGGCTAAGCCAGATACCGGTTGCCTTTTGCGAATACAATATAGAAAAGGTGCCCGCAGCGACTTCAGAGTCGCTCGGGCACCTTTTTTGCTTTTATAAAAAGATTTGATCAATGCCGATATCACGTTCAGAGGAGAGGTCGATAAAGCGGTCCCCGGTATTGACGAGCGGCCGGAAGAAGTCGGCCGGGTTGGTCATCACGATAGTACCTGTTTCTCCGGTTGTGAGAATGACATGCTTGCCAATGAAATTGGGAAGCATATGGCGGATAAAGGCCTGGGTAGCGTTCGCACTCAGTTTACCGAAGCTCATGCTGTGCAGCTCCCGCATGACCGTTAGCAGCTCCTGCTTGGACTGGTACACGCGATTCATGCTCATGGCGCTGAATACGTCCGCCACGGCGGTAATCCGCGAGAAAGGATGGATCTCCTTTTTATCGATCGCATGGGGATATCCGCTTCCGTCATCACGTTCATGATGCTGCAGCGCAACCAGTGCCGGGATCGTATCAACGGTGGAGCTGCGAATGATTTCATAGCCGTATGTCGTATGCTGCTTCATAATTTCAAATTCTTCAGGCGTAAGCTTGCCTGGCTTGTTCAGCAGGCTGCCCGGAATTTGGCATTTGCCGATGTCGTGCAGATAACCGGCTCTGCCCGCTTCGTAAGCTTCCTCTCTGGAGAATCCCAGCCAGGAGGCGATATAGTAGGATAAGATGCCTACCTGCATCGAGTGGTTGTATGTATAATCGTCATTCTGGTCAAAGCAGAGCATGAGAGACACAACATCCTTATGCTCTTTCAACTGGTCGACCAGAGGCTCCATGATGTCGTCTACCACGTTTTCATTAAAGCGTCCGGTTGCTAACGCTTCCAAGTACATGCTTTCGAATCCGTCTACCGCTTGCTCAATGAAGGGCTTGGTTTTTAATAGGAGCTCATGCTGCTGCGGATGGATCATAGGGATCACAGGCTGATGGACAGCAGGGTCAATGTCCGCATAGTTCACGCCATGCTGCATCAGCTTTCTGATTTCTTCCTCATTCAGCTCTGTGCCCTTTTGCAACACGTGAAGGCCGTACTCATTGAAGGTATCCTCCATCAGTCTGTCGCCTGGTTTTAAGTCTGTGACATGCACTTTCAAGCAATCCGTCACTCCATTTCTTCAAAATTCGACATCTGTTATCAACTATCATATCAAGAAAAAAATGGATTGACAATGCTGATATTACCGAACTTACAAACTTGCGGTGGGGTCCCACGGGCCTTTTTGATGGCCCTTCCATTCCGAACCGTCTTCCCAGATTTCCTTTTTCCAAATCGGGACCGACTGCTTCAATTTTTCTATTGCATAGCGGCTTGCTTCGTAGCAGTTATCCCGGTGTCCTGTTGACACGGCGATGATGACACTGGTTTCCATGATGTCGACTTTGCCTATGCGGTGGGAAATGGCACACAGGGTTCCCGGCCAGCGGGAGGCAATATCCTTTCCGATCGACTCCAGCTGGGAGAGTGCCATGGGGATGTAGGCTTCATATTCAAGATGGACGGTACGCTGCTCGCCTGTCATTTCCCGTGTGGTGCCGACAAAGGACAGGACCGCGCCATGATCCGGATGAAGCACTTTGCGGGTTACTTCGTCCACCGATAGCGGTTGGTCCGTGATGCAGTAGCGGCCGTCCTGTGACTCGGCATGAACCGGGGCTTGTCCATCCCCGCCGGAGACGGGTGGAATGAGGGCGATTTCCGAGCCTTCCGTAATAAGGTAGTCCCCCGGAGCATATTCCTGATTGACGGCAACAAAAGAAACGGAGATCTGCGAAGCAGCCTCCGGATAGGACTTGGACAGCTCTAGTTTCAACGCATCGGCGGTAATTTCGGATGTTTGCACGGAATAGGTAAGAAAGGATGTTTGCAGTCTTTCTGCAAGACCTGCGAATAATTGAATGCGAAGAAGCATATTTTTCACCTCGAACAAGGATGTTAGTGTCTTCAATATACCATATCCGCCTTGAAAATGTTATGCTTATGCCCTAGAGGACAGCAAACGATAGGACAGACTGGACCCGGAAAGAAAGGGAGGACGACAGCAATGCAACAAAGCGAGCCTAAAACCATTACCATTCTGCATACGAACGATATACACAGCCATTTCGAACAGGTTAGCTCCATTGCTGCCTACGTTGCCAATCAGCGTGAAGCGGAAAAAGGAAGTCCTCTGCTGCTGGTGGATATCGGGGATCACATGGACCGGATGGCGGTGGAAACCGAAGGCACGATGGGTCAAGCCAATGTCGATATAATAAATTTGACCGGATATGACGTTATTACAATAGGAAACAATGAGGGACTGACGTTGACGCCGGAGGATCTGGGCAGAGCCTACGCCGGGTTACTCGCGCAGGTGGTATGCTGCAATATTGTCGAGGAGGCTACAGGGGAGCCGCCCTCCTGGATGAAAAAGCATACGATCATTGAAAAAGGCGGCATTAAGCTGGGAATTACAGGGGCAACGGCTCCGTTTTCGGCATTCTACGAGCTGTTGGGTCTTCGCGCCCTGAAGCCGGAGGAGGCGATTCAACGTGAGGTGGAGATGCTCCGTGCCGAAGCGGACATCGTCATTCTGTTGTCCCATCTCGGGCTGTCAACGGACCAGAGGCTCGCAGAGGAGCTTCAAGGCTTGGATGTCATTCTGGGAGGACATACCCATCACCTGCTTGAAAAACCGCTTCAGATTGGCAATACAACGGTCTGCGGGGCGGGAAAGTTCGGGAGCTATGTGGGCAGAATTCGGATGCAGGAACAGCCGGATGGCACCTATCGGGTGACGGAAGGAGGGTGTGTGCCTGTCGATTCACACATTCTGGACGAAACAGTAGGAAACGCCCTGGCCAAACACCGCATGCATGCCGAAGATACATTAAGCGAGACCGTGGCGATAACCGATCGCATATTGCCGCTGGACCATACGGCGGAATCCCCTTTTGGCAACCTGCTGGCTCAAGCGGTCCGCAGCTACACCAAAACCGGCATTTCGCTGGTCAATACAGGCCAGCTGCTAGGTCCGCTTCCAGAGGGGGAGATATCGGCCGGAATGCTGCATACGCTTTGTCCGTCGCCGATTAACGCTTGCATCGTCAAGCTGAAAGGCAAGGACATTCGGCTTACGCTCGAGCAAAGCCTGCTCTCCGAATTCTGGAGCAGGGAAATCAGGGGATTCGGCTTCCGTGGCGAAATTTTGGGGAATGTTGCGGTGGACGGTTTAGAAGTCTTGTATGATGCAGCCCGAATCCCTTATGATAGGATTGTCCAAATTACATTCTCGGGCGAAGCGCTGCAGGACGAACAAGAATATGAGGTCGGTACGCTAGATATGTTCACATTCGGCATCGGCTACGAACATATTGCCAAGGGACAGGATCCCGAATTTATGCTGCCCGACTTTCTCCGCGATTTGCTGCGGCTTGAACTTCAGCGGCCGCTCAGCCTGAGCGAATGTGAGCACAAGAGATGGGTGCAGGCCCGTTAAGATTTCCTGAGGGAGGAAGCAATGGATACAATTACGGCGATTATTTTAGGTATCGTGGAAGGCATCACGGAATTTATTCCCGTATCTTCTACCGGTCACATGATTCTGACCTCGAAGCTGCTTGGCTACAATGATCAGGATCCGGTGATGAAAACGTTCGAGGTGGTTATCCAGCTGGGGGCGATCCTCGCGATCGCACTGGTGTATTGGCGGAGAATTCTCGATTTATTCGGCATCAAAAGAATGAATAACGATGCAGGCAGCCTTGTTCCGCGCAAGCGTCTGAATCTGCTGCATGTTATTATCGGCATTGCGCCGGCACTAATCGTCGCTTTTTTTGCGCGTGATTTCATTAAAAGCCTGTTCAGCGCCAGCACCGTGATTTGGGCATTGATCGCTGGCGGTGTGTTTATGATCTTTGCAGAATGGTTTAATAAGTCTAAGGCCAGAATTACGGCTGAAACGATGGATGATTTGTCTTACAAGCAGGTGTTCATGATCGGCATTTATCAAATTCTGTCCGTATTATGGCCTGGTTTTTCGCGCTCGGGCTCCACGATTTCCGGGGGGATGCTTGCAGGGGCAAGCTATAAAGCTTCGGCTGATTTTTCGTTCTTGATGGCGATTCCGATCATGGTCGCGGCTTCCGGTTATGAGATGCTGGATTCCTATAAGAATCTGTCCAAGGATACGCTGGGATTGTTCGCGATCGGTTTTATTCTTGCTTTTGTGGTTGCCTATATTGTCGTGATCGTGTTCATGAAACTGATCCAAAAAATACGGCTTACCCATTTTGCGGTGTACCGCTTCCTTTTGGCCATTGTTTTTTGGCTCTTCATCATGCGCTGATTCTTCCTTTACCTGGCCAAGGCAGGCGGAAACGAATCACGGTATCGGCACTGGAATTCATAGGGATTCATACAGAATAAGCGAATAACGGCGCCTTGGCCGCCTTTAGTCCGTTATTCAGGGCAGGAGAGGATATGCTTTGCGTTTGGTACCCGTTCGGAAGCTTCAGGAAGGAATGAGAATCGGCAAGAAGATCTATAGCGATGAGGGCGTCATTCTTCTGGCAGATGGCGTCACGTTGACGGCTCAGCTGATTCGGCGGCTTATTGAGCTGGACATCGGTTATATTTACATAGAAGACAGTTTGACGGAGGGCATAGCCATTCCGGAGATGCTTCAAGAGGAGACACGCCGCAACGCCCTTCAGAACATAAGGAAAAACTTTCAGCGTTTGTCGGAAACCTCCAAGATGGTCAAAAGCTATTTTCACCTGGGAAAGGACTTCAGCAAAGTCATGGAATCCATCCTGAAGGATGTCAGTTCCCAAGAGGAATCGATGATTTTGCTAATGGATATGAATACGGCAGACCATTATCTGTATAAGCATTCGCTTAACGTATGCGTGTATTCACTCATTCTCGGGATCGCTAACGGCTACTCGGAGGATCAGCTGATGGTGCTCGGTCTGGGGGCTTTATTGCATGATATCGGCAAGACCCAGATACCGCAGCGTATTCTGCTTAAGCCGCAGAAGCTGACGGATGAAGAGTTCCATATGATGCAGGCACACACAGAGATTGGATACAAAATATTAAAAGATGAGCCCAACATCCCCCTCTTGGCGGCGCACTGTGCTTTCCAGCATCATGAACGGCTGAATGGAAGCGGGTATCCGCGCGGCATCAAAGGCAACGATATCCACGAATACGCGCAGTGGGTAGCCCTTGCCGATTCCTATGATGCGATGACCTCGCATCGGGTTTATCGACCGGCGATGCTTCCTCATCAGGCAGCGGAGGTTCTGTACGCCGGTTCGGGCACGTTATATGATCAGAAAAAGCTGGAGCTGTTCCGGGACAGGGTCGTGATCTATCCGCCGGGATTAACCGTAAAACTGAGCACGGGCGAAACGGGCGTCGTATCAAAGATTCATCTGAGCACGCCGCATCGGCCTGTCATTCGAATATTCGGCGACGCGGAAGGTCAAACGCTGCAGACGCCGTATGAAATGGACTTGGCCCGTAAGCTATCCGTCATTATCACGGATGTGGACGGAACAGATGCCATGCCCGTTTCTTTGGAGTATTAAGGAGGCAGATCCCATGATGGAGCGACAGAACAAAGCACCAAACCGGCAGTGGGGCAGCATCATGTTCCGCTACCGCTGGGCTGTCGCTCTGGCATGGGTCTTTTTGATTTGTCTTCTCGGGTTTTTCGCTGTCCGTACGCCTTCGATGCTGCAGGACAGCGGCTTTACGCCGACCGGAAGCTCCTCCGAGCGGGGGATTGCCTTTCTTGAGGATAAGCTGGGCATGTCCGCCGCTTCGCTGGAGATCGTGCTTGAGAGCACGAACGGAGAGAATTTGACCACATCCGCAGCGCAGAAAAGGCTGTGGGAAGAACTAGCCCCGCTGCGCGCCCAGCCGTTTGTCCGGGACATGTATGCAAGCATTGCGTCACGGCAGACCGCCGAGGATTCCATTACGGCCTTTACCGTCCTGCTCAATGAGCCATCCGGTGATGCGCTGGGCCATTTTGAGGAGATCAAAGCAGCCGTTCCCGAAGTGAGCGGAACCCGTGCTTATATCACCGGCAACTTGGCGGTGTATCACGATATGAGCAGTGCGGTAAGGCAAGATATTTTCCGCGCTGAATCCTTCGGGATTCCAGCGGCGTTTTTGATTTTGCTGCTGTTGTTTGGCAGTTTCCCGGCTGCGTTGCTGCCGGTAGCGGTCGGGCTTGGCAGTGTGGCGGTAACCCTGGGCAGTCTCTATTTTGTAGCGGCCCGGGGCGTGCCGCTGAGTAATTTTCTGCCGAATATGGTTACGATGCTCGGCCTTGCCGTAGGCATCGATTATGCGCTGTTCATGGTGAGCCGCTTTCGCGAGGAACTGAAAAAGGGCGAAGTAGAGGGAGCGCTGAATGCGGCATGCCGGACTGCGGGCAGGTCGGTGCTTTATTCCGGAGGGGCCGTCATGGCCGGACTTCTGGCCCTGAATTTCATCCCGCTTCCCGTTTTCAGGTCGCTGGCGCTTGGCGGCATGCTGGTCGTCCTGGTGTCTGTGCTGGCCGCCAGCACGCTGCTGCCGGCGCTGCTTGCCATTTTGGGACACCGGATATTTGCCTGGCCGGTCAGGCTCAAGGTGAAAAGGGAAGAGAGCGGCCGGGCATGGGTACGCATCTCGGATCTTATCATGGCCCGGCCTGCGATCGTCTCCGTTATGGTTGTGGCTGCACTGCTCGCAGCCATGCTGCCTGCTCTACATATGAAGCTCGGGATTCCTTCAGCAGAAGTGCTTCCCCCGACGTATGCTTCCCGTTATGGATCGGAGCTGATGAAAAAGGCTTACGACATGAAAGAACTAAGCGCCATCACGATCGCGATCGAACTGGATCGGCCCTATGAGGATTCCTCCTCGATCAAGCTGGTCAAGTCATATATGTCTTCGCTGCGGAATCACCCGGGAGTCCACCGGGTTGAAAGCTATGCAAGCTTCCTGAAGGAGGATGATGCCGTCGTCAGCGACGAGCTTCGCAGCGAGATCGAACAGCGTCATGCTGCGAAAGGTCATGCGGTGCTTATCGCCGTCGTGCCTGAGGGCGGAGAAACAGATCCGGAAACGGTCACGCTGGTGCGGGAGCTTCGGCAGCAGCCGCCGGGTGGCGTACATGCTTTTTACGTGACAGGTCCGCCGGCCTATAAGCTGGATATTATGGATCGGATTCAGAGCGGTATTCCTTATGTACTCGCTACCGTTCTGATCCTGACTTATATCATTCTTTTTGCTGCCTTCCGCTCCGTCTTGCTGCCGTTGAAAGCGGTGGTCATGAATCTGCTGAGCCTTGGAGCCAGCTTCGGGTTAGTCACGCTCGTTTTTCAGCGGGGATTCGGAGCCGAATGGCTTCATGTTACTTATACAGGCAGCGTGTTCGCGGTACTGCCGGTATTGATTTTTTGCGTGGTATTCGGTATTTCGATGGACTATGAAGTGATGATGCTCTCGCGCATTTCGGAGGCTTATCATAATGAAAGGAATAATGAACGCAGCACGGCCATAGGATTGCAGAGAACCGGAGGCATGATCACTGGGGCGGCGCTGATTCTTGCCGTTGTCGCGGGTGCTTTCATGTTTACGGATAATGAGCTGATGAAGGCGCTTGGGCTCGGGCTGACCGCATCCGTGCTGATTGATGTGACCGTCGTTCGCATTCTGCTGGTTCCTGCTTTGATGAAGCTGATGGGCAGAGCCAACTGGTGGATTCCCCGCTGGATGTCGTTTTTGGCAAGGACGGAAAGGGATGAAGGCTAAGGAGAACATGGCTTGCATGAAGGTTGGCGGGAGAGTTTTTGCCTGCTTCATGGTATGATAAAAGGAAGCCTCTTGTCCATGCGGTGACTTTCAGCCGGAAATTCCCTGAGAATCACCGCAGACAGTATGGCGGAATGCCTGCTTGGATGGTTTAAATAAAGAAATAAGGTGAGGAAAAACATGAATACATTACAACTGTCGCCCAAGAATGATCCCTGGGATCCGATCGGCTCGCTCCGTACTTACGGCAGTCATGTGCTGACGAGCGTGGAAATGACAGTCACTCATTTATGCAACATGCGCTGTGAGCACTGCGCTGTAGGAGATATGCTCGTCATGAAGGAAGCCGAGTTTTTGCCGCTGGAGCTCATGCTGAAGCGTCTGGATGAGGTCGAGCATCTGCAGACGATCAGCCTGACTGGAGGAGAACCTTCCTTCCGCGAAAAAACCGTGAACGAGGTCATTGTACCGCTGCTCAAGTATGCGAAGGAACGAGGCGTGCGGACGCAGATCAACTCCAATTTGACTTTGGATATCAGCCGATACGAGAAGATGCTTCCGTATTTGGATGTGATGCATATTTCATTCAACTATTTGAACGGCGATGATTTCCATGAAGTGGGCTTCGCCAACAGCAACCATCCGGTTCCCAAAGAAACGGCTTACCGCATGTACGACAAAATGATTGAAAATGCCATCAAGCTTAGTGAAGCGGGCATGTTTATATCGGCTGAATCGATGATTAATTATCGTACGCATACAAAGCTGGCCGGAATTCACAAACTAATACAGGAAATGGGATGCAAGCGCCATGAGGTTCATCCGATGTACGCATCCAATTTCGCAACTGCCCTGCCGGTTCTTTCGCTTGATGAAACCCGTGCAGCCATTCACTCGCTGCTCGATGTCCGTGATCCGGATATGTGGATGCTGTTCGGCACGCTGCCTTTTTTTGCGTGCAGCGACCATTCGGATGACATGAAACTGATCCGCCGGCTTGCGTCGGAACCGAACGTAACGGTTCGCAATGATCCGGACGGCAGAAACCGCGTGAATGTCAATTTGTTCTCCGGCGATGTCTATGTGACTGACTTTTCCGATGTTCCCGCGTTCGGGAACATTCAAAGCAGTCGGCTGGACGATATTTTTAATGCATGGCAAACGGATCATCCGCTGAATAAAACGATCAACTGCCACTGTGACGCCGCAGGCTGCTGCGGACCGAATCTGCTGGTGAAGGATATGTACTACAAAGATATCGATTTCAGCATCAGGCAAGCTAACATCTAATCAGAAATCATAAGAAATGGGGCGTTTCATTTGGACGGCGAGTTAGAAATAGGCAAGCTATTATTCAACCTTTTCCTGGTTTTGCTGCTTGTATTCTTTAACGGAGTATTTGTCGCGGCGGAGTTTTCGCTCGTCAAAATGCGTCAGTCCCGGCTGACGCAGCTGGTGAGCGAGGGCAACCGCATGGCGAATTATGCTTTGAGAGTAAACAATAAGCTGGATGCCTATTTATCCGCAACGCAGTTCGGTATTACGCTGGCATCCCTGGGACTCGGCTGGATTGGCGAGCCTGCCATCTCGCATCTCCTGGTACAGCCGCTCATGTATAAAGCGGGAATCACGGACACTACGCTGACTGCGACGGTTTCTGTCATTCTGGGATTCTGTATTATCACGTTTTTGCATATCGTACTGGGAGAGCTGGCTCCTAAGTCGCTGGCGATTCAGAAAACGGAAGGCGCAGCCCTGCTGCTGTCCGCACCGCTGATGCTTTTCTATAAAATATTTTTCCCGTTCATATGGCTCCTGAACGCATCCGCCAATGTTATTTTGAGACTGGTAGGCGTTCAGCCGGCCACGGAATCAGAAGCTGCGCATTCTGAAGAGGAAATCCGCATATTAATGAATCAGAGTGCCAAAAGCGGAGTGATCGACAAGGATGAGATGAAGCTGATGGACAACATCTTCGAATTCTCCGATCTGCTGGCACGCGAAATTATGCTGCCCCGTACCGACATGGATTGTCTGTACACGAACAACACGCTGGAAGAGAACCTCAAAATCATCAGCGACACGAAGCACTCGCGTTATCCCGTTGCCGTGGAGGACAAGGACCAGATTCTCGGCTTTGTACATATTACCGATTTTCTGATGGCGGACGAGGAACATCAAAAAGAGCTTACGACGCTGGTGCGTCCGATCCTGAATGTGCCGGAATCCATGGAAATCAGCCATGTACTGCGCTTGATGCAGAAAAAGCATGCGCAGCTCACGCTGGTCGTGGACGAGTATGGGGGAACGGCGGGAATGCTTACCGCGGAAGAAATCCTGGAAGAGATCGTCGGCGAGCTGTACGACGAATTCGAGGATGAACGGCCCGATGTGGAAATTCAAGAGGATTTTATCTCCGTGGATGGCCGCATGCTGATTGAAGACGTCAATGATCTTACCGGTGTGGTGATCGAGGACGATGAGGTCGATTCCATCGGAGGGTGGCTTTTCAAAGAGCTGGAGGGCAATCCGGTCAAAGGCAAAATGATTCAACTGAACAATTTCATATTTGAAGTTGAGGAATCAACGAGACTCCGGATCACCCGGGTCAACATCCACCGCGTTGCCGCAGCCGATACGGTCACCGAAGAGGGAGGTGCGGCAGACGGGGATTAAGGGGGGAGCTTGTGTCAGGGAAACAGCTGCTTCTCGTCGGAATCGGGCTGCTGCTGCTGTATATTCTGTTTACGGCAGGAGCGCCGTTTTTGCTGGCTGCCCTGGTGGCCATTTCGCTGGAGCCCATCCATGGCATGATGATGCAAAAGCTGAAATGGAACCGGGTCGCGGCCGCTTCCCTCACATGTACCTTGTTTTTGCTTCTCGTTCTGCTCCTGGTGTACATGATGGGGCTGCAGGTATTCGGTCAATTGGTGGAGTATTGGAAGAACGCCCCATCGTATTTTGCCGCCGCCAACGATTTTGCGCAAAATACGATGATACAAGCCAGGGGGTGGCTCGACCGGATTCAGCCTGACCTGGCTGAGAGCCTGCGCGTTCTGCTGTCCAACGTCACGCAGTATGCGGAATCCTTTGTGAATTCATTATCTTCGGCTTTTTTGAACTTTGCCAAAGGGATTCCCGGCATGTTTATCTTTTTCGTCGTTTTTTTCGTTGCCTTGTACCTGTTCAGCTTTGGACTGCCTGCACTCCGCACCGGTCTTTTGTCCCTGTTTGAGGATGAGATGCAGGGACAGATCCAGGAGGTGCTCGCCAGTCTGAAAAGGTCGATATTCGGGTTTATACAAGCTCAGATGATCCTTAGTGCTTTTACGTATATCGTTACGTTGACGGGTCTCCTTATTCTGCAGATCAATTACCCGCTGGCGATCGCCATGCTGATCATGTTTGTGGACATTTTGCCGATCCTCGGTGTAGGATCGGTCCTGATTCCCTGGGCGGTCTATCTGTTCATTGTCGGCGATTCCTATACCGGCTTCGGGCTGTCCCTCTTGTTTATTGTCATCACAGTGGCAAGGCGGGTCATCGAACCCAAGGTCATCGGCGATTCCGTCGGCATCGGGGCGCTCTCGGCGCTGGTGAGCATGTATATCGGCTTCAAGCTGGTCGGCGTCATCGGCGTCTTTATCGGGCCCCTGGTTGTCATCATCTATTCGGCTGTCCGCAAAGCGGGATTATTTCAGATCAAAATCAAATTTTAGCTATAGGGTATTCCATGAACTTCTTTGGACAAGTTTCGGCTTGTTTCGAGGGAGTTCTTTTGTTTTTTTTGCGATTTTTTGTTCAGTTTCCACGAATGCCTCATATGTTAGTTACGAAGAGGCTGATGGGCTCTTGGTGTCATCGGTCTTATATCATGTTGTAAAAGGAGGAGCCTTGGGTGAATGTGAACAGCAACCAGGTACGCGTCTACAAGCCCTTTATCGGACCTTTTGATCCATGCCCGCCAATGCTATACCGGACTTATGTCGTTCCCCCGAACCAATATATTACCTTTCAGCCGCTGAATTGGCCGCAGTTCAGCCTGGAGGAAGCATTGACGAGAGGAACGCTATGGCCGAATTTGTTCAGCCCGTATCATCCCAACCGCAATGTACAGGAAGGGGGATCCTAATGTCGGAAAATGCAAACTCAGGAAATTTGGGCCCTGCTCACATGATGCCGAACAATGTGAACCCGGCTAATGTGATGCCGAGCAATGTGAGTCCGGCCAACGTGATGCCGAGCAACGTCGGTCCCGCTCACATGAAGCCGGACAAATCTAGCGTTAAACCGGAAATGGTGAAGGGAGCGGCGATCGATCAGCATTATTACGAGCTGCTGGAGCGAATCCAGGTTGTTGATTTTGCACTGGTCGAGCTGAATTTATATCTGGATACGCATCCCGATGATCTAAAAAGCGTTGAGCAGTACAATCAGCTCGCCCAGGAGCGCATTCCGCTCGTCAGAAAGTTTCAGGAGCTCTACGGGCCCTTGATGAACTTCGGCCATGCCTATTCCAGGTTTCCCTTTGAATGGCCGCAGACGCCATGGCCATGGCAGGTATGAGCGTGTAAATTCATTTTCTTGAAGGAGGCGGTCTCAAGCGCATGTGGGTATATGAGAAGAAGCTCCAGTATCCGGTTCGCGTCAGTAAATGTGATCCGAAAATGGCGAAGTATTTGCTTGAGCAGTATGGCGGTGCTGACGGCGAATTGGCCGCGGCCCTAAGATATTTGAATCAGCGTTACACCATTCCCGACAGAGTCATCGGTTTGTTGAATGATATCGGCACCGAAGAATTTGCCCATCTCGAAATGATCGCAACGATGGTTTACAAGCTCACCAAGGATGCCACCGTCGAACAGCTGGAAAATGCAGGCCTCGGCGCCCATTACGCTGCGCATGATAAGGCCCTCTTCTATGAGAATGCGTCCGGCGTACCTTGGACGGCGGCTTATATCCAGGCCAAAGGGGACCCGCTGGCGGACTTGTACGAAGATATTGCGGCTGAAGAAAAGGCCAGGGCTACATACCAATGGCTGATCGACATGACGGATGACGTGGATCTGCAGGATAGCCTCAAGTTTCTGCGGGAACGTGAGATCGTCCATGCCACCCGCTTCAGGGAAGCCGTCGAAATCATCAAGGATGATCGCATGCAAAAAAGAATATTTTGACCGCGACAATGGTTGGAGTGACAGGCGTTCCCTTGAGGGAACGCCTGTTTTGCGCGGTTTACATCCTCCGGGCCTTCCCTTATGATAGGCTATGACGCAAGATACCGAAGTCACAGAAGGGACGAAGCTGACGATGAATTCTTCAAGCAAGTTAACCCGGCCCGAGGCCATGATTTTTGATATGGACGGCACGCTGTTTCAGACGGAATCCGTCCTGCTACCCGCATATCATAAGCTGTTTGACACCCTGCGCAGCGAAGGTCTGTATACGTCGCCCACCCCTCCGGAAGAACGGATGCTCGGCAGTTTGGGCATGCTTTTGGAGGATATTTGGAAGGTCGTGATGCCTGACGGAAGCCCTGAGGCTCACAACCGTGCCAACGAGCTGCTGCTCCAGCTGGAGCTGGAAGGGCTGGCGGGCGGAGAGACGCTGCTGTATCCCGAAGTCAAGGAAACGCTGGAGACGCTGCACCGGCAGGACGTTAAGCTGTATGTCGCGAGCAATGGGCTCGAGCATTATATCAGCGGCATTGTGGATACGCATGAGCTTTCAACGCTTTTCAGCGGTTTGTACAGCGCCGGCAAGAACGGCACCCTGACCAAAGTGGACCTGGTTAAGCTGCTGCTGGAACAAGAGCAGGTCAAATCCGCCTGGATGGTGGGAGACCGTTCTTCGGACGTGGAGGCCGGGCAGAAAAACGGTCTTAGCGTGATTGGCTGCGCGTATGCCGGCTTTGGCAATCATGATGAACTGAAGGGTTCCGATGTACTGATCTCGTCATTCTCCGACTTATTGAAGCTGTATGAGGAATCGGGTTCCTAAGTACATATAGCATGACATTTCCGAACCAAAAACCAACCAGCCGCAGAGTTACTGCGGCTGGTTGGTTTTTGGAGCTTCTTTTTTTTGATTGTACAGCCAGGCGGCATATTCAAGAGGCCTTACGATCGCCTGCCGGTACAGCTCGGCATCGCCGATTTGCGAGAATACCTCTCTGGCGGGCTTGGGATTGACCTCCAGCAAATAAATTTCTCCCTTTCGGTTGATCGCCAGATCAAGAGCCAGCTCGCACAAAGCGCCGTACTGTCTTTCCAGATACGCCGCGACGCCGATTCCCAGCTCCTCGCAGTTTCTCCTTACTTTGGCACGGTTCTCCTCGTTATCAATCCATTTCTCCAGGATGACATTCATGGATACGGCATGCCCACCGCCGTGTAAATTGGACGTGACGCTTCGGGGTGCTCCGACCCGGCCGGCGATGCCGGTAAGCTGCCAATATCCCTCGCCGTTTTTTTGCACCAGCATCCGGTAATCGTGAACGCGTCCGTCCGGCAGATCTACCGGGATGCCTTCCTGCACGAGATAACGTTCCTTCATATGCCAGCTGTTCAGGATGGCACCCAGCCGGGAGGTGTGGATTTTTTGCGGAGTAATGATTTTCCGTTCCTGATTCCGGCCCTGAATATAATACTGATGACGTTCTTTGAGCCGCTCAACCCGTAAAATCCCGCGCCCGCCTGTGCCGTTGATAGGTTTTAAATAAACGACAGGCTTTTTTTTCATCATCTGGTGTACATCGGACAGTCCATGATAAAGATGGGTTTCGGGAAGATATTTCCGGAATTCGGGCCTTCGGGAAAGCACCTCGTAGATCGTCCATTTATTCCGGAGCGGCCTGTTCAGAAACAGAAGATGGCTGTATCTGCGCCGAAACTCAATCAGCTGCGAGAAACGGTATCCTTTTTGAATTCGGCATCGGTCATAGATCATATCCGGGAAGTGCCGCCAGCTGCGTCCCCATGTACCTTTTTTGGCATCATACTCCATAGCGAAAATTCTGCGTTTGCTGTCGTTGACATCCATCGGCGTGAATACATAAACATCCAAGCCGATTTTGCGGCCTTCGATAATCATTTTCTGGTAAACAGCCTTTTCCTCCAAAACCTTTTTATCGTTCAAATAAAGCGTCAAAATCCCTAAGACGGGAACCGGCACATCGTTTCACCTTCTTCGCTCGGGACCGCCTGAAGGCGAACCGGATTGTTGTTTTCTCCTATGAGGTTCAGGACATATCTACCCGGCTGCTCCTGAACCATGGCGGAGGCAGTAAGTCCTGCCCGGAAGCACATCCCGAGGAACGGTATCTGTTTGAGACCGGCGCTGCATTGTATATGTCCAAGCTGAGCCATCTGTTCCGTCATAAGCCGTGAGCCAATCCCTCTCCGCCGGTAAAGCGGATGGACGGCAATCAGAAAAGCATCGCTTCCGAAATTCTGAGCATAGCTTGCTCCGATCAGAAAGGGGCCGGCCTCTCCGCGTACGGTTGCCGTAAGCAAAGAGGTGCCGGTCTGCTGCAGGATGGATTCAGTCGCGCAGGCGAGCTTGACATAATCTTCGTGCAGAGCCCGCTTTCCGCCGTGCTCGAACATAAACCGCAAGACGCGGGCCTGTTGGCGGCTCCATTCGTTGCGGGGGTAATCGTGCAGGGAGTCAACTTGCATGGGTGAATTCACTTCCTTTAAGAGATAAGAAAGTACTGACATTCGAGGTAAAACATCCTTATCTCGCAAAAAAACTTCCGCTGATCGCGGTCTGTCTTCT
>NZ_BIMK01000002.1 GCF_004001045.1 Paenibacillus chibensis | reverse complement strand
CTTATCGGGACGACGTTTAATGGCTGGCGAGATGCTTGCAATAATGGAAAATCCGCTCAAGCGACTTTTGACGGATGTGAGGCTCATCGAATTTCATCGGTTTCGCGTTTGCCTCGAAAAACCAGATATTGCCGGAGGCATCCATGCCAAGGTCCATGGACATTTCACCGTGAGTGTACCCGGAGGCTTTCTCAATTTGTTTGGCAATGATAATCGAGGTGTTTCTGACCCGGTTCATGATCCCCGGGGCAAATTCCGCGCCAAATACGATGGCCAGCATTTCTTTCGGATCCTCGATGCTCCCTCCGCGGGGGACATGGGTAGTAATGCTTTTGGTTCCGGCCATGCGTGCGCCAACGCCGGTGACGCCCCACTGTCCCCTCTCCGTTTTCTGCAGCAATACCCGCAAATCAAACGGACGGTTATCGACGGCGGTCAGCTCGATGCCCTGCTGGATAATATACGGGCTTGCGCCGGTCTCCATCCGGATCCGGGCCCACAGACGCTGGATATTCGCTCCTTTATACGTCGTGCTGCCCTTATGATTCTGGACCTTGAGGCGGTAGGGAAGGAGTTTATCCTTCTGATATTTCAGCATCATGATTCCTTTGCCTGCTTTTCCGCTTTCGGGCTTCAAATAGAGGCAGGGATAACGCTCAAGCATTTTTTGGAGTCCGGCTTCGCCCCGCAGCCTTTTGGTTTTGGGTACGAAATGGGCGGTTGACTTGGACTTTTTAAGCCATTCAAACAAGTGCCATTTATTAAAAAAGTAGGGGTTATAGAACCGGATGGCCGGGTGAACGAGGCATTCCTTGATTTTGCGGCGGACAGCGGGTCTGAGTTCGTCTTCGCGCTGCGGTATGCGGTTGTAGATGACCTGCGGAAGGGGAAAGAGGCGCTGCTCCCATTCTTTTTTTTCGTTCAGTGTATAACCCTTGATGGTTTCTCCGCTCAGCTTCAGATCCTTGATCGTCACGACATAGACAGGAAATCCCATTTCCTGTCCTGTCCTGACGATATCCTGAAAGTTGGCCTGGTTCCCCCGGAAATGTATTCGCCCGCCAGGCATGGTCAAGATGGCGACGACGGGCTTGCTTTCCTCCTCATTTACATTCGTCACTCAGCATCCCTCCTGCGGAATTTACTCAAGTACAGGCAGTGTTCAAGGATGTGCTCCACAGAGGCTTTCCCTTCCGACCGCAAGGAGGGGTGGCTGAAAATGGAACGTCCGGGTTTGGCATTGGCTTCAAACATCCAAACCTTTTCATCCTGGTCGATTCCGATATCGAATCCGATTTCCCCTAGCAGGTGCTGGTGGTGGAACTCAATCGCCTCCGCAAGCGTAATGGCGATCCGTTTGGCGTTTTGCAGCACTTCATCCGATCTGGAACCAAAAGTGCGGCTCAGCGCCTGTTCAGGGGTCAGCAAAGACCCTCCATTCTTCAAATGCGTCGTTACACTGCCCCTGCCGGCTTTTTTAGCCCCAATGCCGACGACAACCCATTTGTTGTTGCCGTTCTTGTGCATGTGGAACCGGAAATCGATCGGGCAATTGTCGATCTCCACAAGACGAATTCCCTGCTGGATGACGTATGAATCGAGCGAGCGTCCGTGTCTGGACTGCAGCATCCGCATCATGCTGTTAAAGCTGCTGAAACGGAGCAGCACATTGCCGTTGCCTTTCCGGTAGCGTGCGAAGTATCCCCTTTTAGGCAAATAGGTAAGACGGTAAATGCCTTTCCCGAGGCTGCCTCCAGAGGGTTTATAGTACAGAAATTGATGCCTTTCCAGCATATCCTTGATTCTCTCGGGCGTCGGGTTCATGTGGGATTCAGGCACATACTGGTTCACGGTGTTGTCATGTTCAAGCAGGCGGTAAATATCGGATTTATTGAAGAAGCTCCAGTTGAAGTAAGGGATTTTTTTGCGTCCGAGACGTTCCCTCAGCTGGCTGATGGAGGAAGAGGTTTCCGCTTTGCGGCTTGGCAGGCGGTTATACACCACGTCGGGAAGCGGGACGGTTTTGCGGTAAAAGGATCCGTTATCATTCAGAAAGTAGCCGTTGACCGTTTCCTTCTGCCAGTTGATGTCGCGCGGCGTAAAGGCGAAAATATAGCATTTTTTCTTCCTTTCCCGCAGCAGCTGCTTGATGAACCCCGTTCTTGAAGCAAACGGCTGCGATGTGTTCGTGGGTCCATCCGAAAGCACGCCGATCAGGGGGCCGAGATGAAACTCGTTATCCAGGTTCCTTATATAAACGCCGCCGGCTGAAGGGACATGGATGCCGCTGCGGACGGCGGAGCCGAGAATCAGATGTTTGCCCGGCTTTTTAATGGTTTTGATGGCTGCTTGAATCGAATCCCTGCCGAGACGGAGTTGAATGTTTTTTTTGCCGGACAGATTCAAGCTTTTCATGAGCGTATTGGATATATAGACGACTTTCTCGGGCTGCTGCGAAAAATGAACATTACAATAAGTCAAACTCATCAATTTACCCTCCTAAGTTGTCGAAGCAATAGATAGCGGGCATAACGGAGCGGATTTTCCGACGCGAGTTCTGAGCTGTCCGGATCCCCGGCCAGCCGGATGGAGGTGCGTCCCGGCTTGGAGTTGACTTCCAGCAGCCAAAGTTCTCCTTTCGTATCGATTCCGAAATCGATACCCAGTTCTCCGAGCCTGCCATAATGACTTTCCAGAATCGGCGGAATGATATCCGAGAGCTGCCCCAGCCTTTCCGTCATTTTCTCTGCCTGCCTAGCTCCGAATTGTTCGCTTAGATACGGCAGAACGGGAAGGGCTGTTCCGCCGCCGTGAAGGTTGGAGGTTATGCTCCCGGAGGCGCCCTGCCTGACTGCCATGCCGGTTCGCATCCACAACCCTTTTTCATTTTTCTGCATGAGTACCCTGACATCAAAAGGCCGATCATTTCTGCCGTACAAATGCAGAAAAGGCTGAATGATGTATTCACGGCTGCCGGTAAACTCTTCAATCCATGCAGATGCCTCGCCTAGAGCTGCAAAGCTCATTTCCACCCGACGGTTCACGGCATCCCTGCCTTTGATGTGAAGATGGGCGGAATCCGGATTTTGCTGGATGAACAGCGTGTTTCTTCCTTGTGAGCCGCCCTTGGGCTTCATAAATACTTCGCCGCCGTATGCTTTCAAATGGGACAGCAGGCTTTTCTTGCCCTGATAAACCGTGGTAGGCGGTAGATGAGGAGCAAGGCGGGGGTCTCTTTTCAAAATCCGGTATACCTGCCACTTGCCCGGCAGTCCCCTGGACCAAAGCCGCCATCTTTGCGATGTTCTGGCTTCCGACAGCAGACTGTGCGCTGCGGCGAATTCAGTCCCGCTGTGAAAGAGGCAGCGGTCGTAGACGAGATCCGGAAAAGGGAACCGCTTCTGATGCCATTGTCCCGAGGAGTACGTGAAGCCGTCCACAAAGCTGCGGTCCCGGGCGGCATCGGACGGGCGGAAGACGACAACCCGGATGCCGTACTTTTTGCCGAGCAGGGTGAGTCTTCGGCTGTAGCCTTCATCTGCGAATGGCGGACTGCCTTGGCGGCTGCAGCACATGATACCTAGCGTTCCAATCACATTGCCGTTCATGACAGCCCTCCTTAGAAGCCGGACAGATAACAACAGTATTCCAGCAGCCTTTTAACAGAAGGCCTGATTTTTTGCTCGTTAAGCGGTGTATTGTCGTTCTTTGAAGGTTTAGAATTAACCTCCAGCATCCAGATCTTGCCGGATGCATCCATGGCCAGATCGATACCGAGCTCACCGAAATGCGCGGGAATATAATTGTCGATTCCTTTGGCAACATCGAGCGATGCCCGGTGGAGCTTGGCGTAAGCCGAGTTTTTGACTTCCGCGGGCAGCATGCAGCGGCTTACCGCATCCTTGACGGTGCTCAGCGTTCCGCCCCGAGCCAGATTGGAAACAAAGTGATTTCCTCCGGCTATTCGCGCCACGATGGATGTCACACTCCAGGTTCCCTGCCCGTTTTTCTGCACGAGCGCCCGGAAATCGATCGGTCTTTTGCCATGATCAATCAGATTAAGTCCCTGCTGAATCTGGTAGCGGGTGGTTTTCATTTTGCCGGATATGCCTGCAAACAGCTTGGTAAGATTCGGATAGATCTGCCTGCGCGCGCCGCCTGAGGAAGTGGCAAGGGTATGATAGGTTCCGTCCGGCTGTCTTGCGATTCGGATGATGCCCTTGCCGAGACTGCCGCGGACCGGCTTCAGGAATACGACGGGGTACTGCTGGCACATCTTTTTGAATACGGTTAAGCCGGTGAGCAGATGGGACTCGGGCATGAATTTGGCTAGGGAAGCGTCCGTCTTGAGCATTTCGAAAACCTCGTTTTTGTCAAGAAACCTTTCGTTGAACACATGTGCCCCGTGCCGGGATTTTACTTCTTTCATAAAATGCTGTACGCTAGGTTTATTCTCCATTTTGCGGGTTGTGAGACGGTTGTTGACGACATCCGCGATAGGCATCGGCGTTTGGCGCCACCCGTCATCGTACACCCAGCCGTGTATGCTGTTTGAACCTTCCTGGATATGATCCGGTGTAAAGAAGTATACATACGCGCCCTGCTTCCGGCAGGCGTTCACGAGCTCCCGGCAAAACATGGATATGGAGCCGAATGGTTTATCCGGCTGATCTGGATGATCCCGGCTGATGAGCACACTGATGAGAGGTCCGAGTCTGAGCGTCCGGCTTGTTGAACTGTAGGTCGCCCTTAGTACCGGACGAGAAAAAAGCCCCATGCGGCGGGCCTGAGGCTCACTGATTCGCAGTCCGCTCGATTTGGCTGCGGCCACAACGGTGATCTCTTGTCTGAAGGAACCAAATGCCAACTGCAGCGGACGGTCGGTTGGAATCTTCCACTGTTTGACCAGCCTCTCTCCGAGAACAATGGCGTTTTCCTTAATCGCGCCCGGAGCGAACATTTGGACCGGTAGCATTTTTTTGGACATCGTGGATCTCCTTCCAACAGCAACTTGATGTCTACAGGGCAGATAAGGAGCATCTGCGTTTTGCATGTAATGCATCATATGAGGACATATATCCCTTGGTGATTGACCCAATTTTTAAAAATAGGGATTTACAGCTTTCATTTTTCTAAGGAGGAAGGACATATGAATATTTACGACAAAGCGAATGAATTGGCGAGAGCCTTGAAGGAAAGCGAAGAAGTTAAGGACATTACTTCGGCGATGAGTCTGATCGAAAAGGATCCGGAGAGCAAAAACATGCTCGATGATTTCAGAAACCGCCAGATGGAAATCCAGCAGCGTATGATGTCCGGCGACATGCCTTCCCAGGATGAGATGGAAAAGATGGAAAAGCTTTTTGACGTGCTCAGCCTGAACCTGAACATTCGCCGATTGTTTGATGCGGAACGCCGCCTCAGCACGATTATTGAGGATATCAATAAAATGATCTCGGACAGCCTTCAGGACCTGTATGGCGGGCAAAGCCTATAATTATATAATGGACTGCAACAATTTTCTTGCAGCCTGTCTCATATTTCCGGTCAAACCTTCATAGAGTAGAAATATAGATTCACTTTGTGAAGGAGCTGGCGACATGAAAAAAAGAAACAAATTCAAACATTTCCTGTATCTGATTGTGGCACTGGCCATGCTGGTGTATGCCCTGCCTTTAATTTCATTCAGCGGTGGCTGGTCCTTGGTATCGGCCTTCGGCGCAGCCTGGGCCTTGTTCGCTTTTCTGGTCATCGGGGCGCATCTTCATTATTTGCTTGGCGTGGACGAAGAGAAGCAGAAGTCGCTGGACCGCATCAAGGCGGTCAAGATGCATCAGCTTCAGCTGAAATGGCCGGAGGACGCGCAGAGAAGACAAGAAAATATGTAATGGATGATGGCGAAGGTGGGGAAAAGCTGGGCAGATGCTGCTCCAGCTTTTTTTGTATGGATTAGAATGCTATGATATAGATACAGAATAGTACAGTTAGATATATGGGGGTGTAACAGTTGGAGGGCCGCGATGATGCAATTACAAAACATGAACAGCTTTTGCTGCATATCGAAGGACTGAAGGTCGGCACCAAAATTTCCGTCCGCAAGCTGGCGAGGGAAATGTCGGTCAGCGAAGGAACGGCCTATCGTGCTCTAAAGGATGCCGAAAACTTGGGAATCGTGATTACGAAGGAGAGAATTGGCACCGTCCGGGTCGAAAAGAAGCCGCGCAACATATCGGAGCAGCTTACCTTCGCCGACGTGGTGGAGATTGTGGAAGGGCATGTGCTCGGCGGGGCGGACGGACTCCATAAAAATTTGCATAAATACGTGATTGGCGCAATGAAGGTGGATGCGATGGTCCGCTACATCGACGCGGGCAGCCTGCTCATCGTCGGCAACCGGGACAATGCGCATACGCTCGCCCTGGAACAGGGAGCGGGCGTGCTCATCACGGGCGGATTCGGCACGAGCAAAGAGGTCAAGGCGCTGGCCGACCAGCTGAACCTGCCGATTTTTTCCTCGCGCCATGATACGTTCACCGTGGCATCGCTGATTAACCGCGCCATATTCGACCGGCTGATCAAAAAGAAGATCATGATCGTGGAGGATATCGTAGGAAGCAAGCCCAAAATCCATGCGCTGAAGCTCTCCAGCACCGTCGGCGAAAGCTTGGCGCTGTCGGAGCAGAAGGGGGATCCGCGCCTGCCGGTCGTTGACGAGTGGAACCGGGTGCTCGGTATCGTGAACCGAAGCGACATCGGAAGCCTTCCGCCCGAGCAGAGCATTGAGAAGGTGCTGATCCGCAATCCGGTGACGGCGACGCTGCAGACCTCTCTGGCTTCCGCGGCGCAGCTGATGATGTGGGAAGGGATCGATTTTTTGCCGATTGTCGACCGCAACCGCAAGCTGGTAGCCACCGTTTCCCGGAAGGAAGTGCTGCAGGCGATGCGCGATGCGCGCAAGCAGCCGCAGCTGGGAGAGACGTTCGATCATCTGATCTGGAACGGCTTTGCGGATGAGCGCGACGAGGAGGGGCGTCTCTTTTTCCACGGGTTTATTACGCCGCAGATGGCGACGGATCTCGGGACGATATCCGAAGGAATTCTGACGACGGTCATGACGCAGGCGGCCCTGCGGGCGGCAAAGGACATGACGGGCAACGATTTCGTGCTCGACAACATGTCCACATATTTTGTGCGTCCGGTTCAGATTGAGGACCCGGTGGTCGTCATGCCCCGGCTGCTCGAAGCAAGCCGCCGGACCTGCAAGCTCGAAATTGAAATGACGCATATGGACACCCTGGTTGCGAAAGCCGTGCTGACGCTGCAGTCCATTGAGCATGGATAAACAGCCCTGAAGCGGGGATTCACCCGGGCTGCCAACACCAAACAGCCGGACGCTCCAATCGATGAGCGCCCGGCTGTTTGGCTTACATGTTGCTGTCGGATTTCATGCGGCTGTAGTAACCACGGTTGCGGATGCCGGCGAAAATATTGAATGCACCCAGAACGAGGAATACCGCTTCAATAATGACGGCGACCGTCGAGCCGCTAAAGATAAACATGAAAATCAATGCCAGCATGATCAGCATGACTCCCATAAAAATATTCGTCGTAGCACCGTACAGGCCTCTTTCGCGGGCGTCCTTCGAACGCCGGGAACGGCTGCTGTAAAGGGCGGCGCAAATGCAGGCAATGACCAGCACCGCGTAAAGCAGATAACGGATGACAGAAACCATCAGATGCTGCAGCTCCTTCTTAACGTATCCATAGTGGAGGCTTATGTAAACCTCTTTAACAGCAATATTGTACCACGAATCTATGGATTTCGCACTGGAACGGGAGAGACATCCACCCAAATCTGGAGCATGCCTTCCATCAGCAGCATGGTCTTGATCTCAACCGAATATTCCTTGTCGCGGACCTTGTATATTTTTTTGTCCAGCAGCGCCCGTACGAATTTGCTGTAGGTGTCGATCTCGAAAGCGTTCTGCCCGCGCAGCACGTCCAGGTCGTCCCCGAGCTTGGCGATGATCGCCTTAATGGCGGCCGGATCGATCGGCGGGTTTTTCTGCTCGCTTCTGATTTTGATTTCCCGGATGACGGTTTGCTGATGGCGGTATTTCTTGAGGGTATCGATGTCGTCCTCGTACTGCTTAATCTGTCCTTCCAAATCCAGATTGGAGAGCCACAGCTGATTAAAGCTCGTATGAAAAATGGCGTTGTAGACGACACTGCCTACCACGACTCCGAGGACGAACACGGCGAACGTCTGGGAAATATGGCGGTAACGCTTGAATGGAGGGATCCTCATGGCTACTCCTTGCCGCCGCAGACCCACTTCACCAGTTCGCTGCCCATATGGGCTCCGAGAAAGGCCGATACGAGGAACAAAATCTGCTTGATCGCCGGGGAGAGATTTCCCCCTAGAAAATTACTTTCGATGACACGCATGGGGTCAATCGTTCCGCCGACCGCCGCCGCCAGCGCCCATATTTTGATCCTGTCCGCGACATCCAGCATGGTCTGGGTCGGCGGCTGCAGGGAAATGACCGCGCCGACGCCGCCTACCATGGCCCCGCCGATGACGATGCCGAAAGCGATGAAGAAATCGAGAATTGCTTTGGATATAAAAGTGCTCATTCATTTCCAGTCCTTTCGCGAGGGGACGGCTTGCAGCAACGCCTGTCCGATGATCTCCTAATCCATTCTATGGGCGGTGCCTTGCGTAATATGATAAAATAATATAAAGAGAAGAAGACTTTATTTCCGACCTTCAAGCGGACAAAAAGGAGAAGAGACATGAGTTCATTTGTGCATCTTCATGTGCATAGCGAATACAGCCTCCTGGACGGAGCGGCACGGATCTCGGACCTTGTCCATGCGGCCGCAGAAAACGGGATGAAGGCGCTGGCGCTGACGGACCACGGTGTCATGTACGGTACCGTGCCATTTTATAAAGCTTGCCGATCGGCAGGCATCAAGCCGATTATCGGCTGCGAGGCTTACCTGACCGCAGGCTCGCGCAAGGAGCGAGGAAGCCGGAAGGACCAGCCCATATACCACTTGATTCTTTTGGCCAAAAACGAGACCGGCTACCGCAATTTAATGAAGCTGTGCTCGATTGGCCATTTGGAGGGTTATCATTATAAACCGCGGATCGACATGGAAGCCTTGAAGGCCCATCATGAGGGAATCATTTGCCTGAGCGCCTGCCTGGGCGGCGAAGTGCCTCAGCATTTGCTGCATGGCCGAACCGAGGAAGCACGCAGGGCCGCGATCCGTTACCGGGATATTTTCGGTGAGGATTTTTATCTGGAGCTGCAGGATCATGGCATTCCTGAGCAGAAACGCGTCAACCCGCAGCTGATTGAGCTCGCTGAAGAGCTTGGCGTTCAGCTGGTGGCGACAAACGACGTGCACTACTTGAATCGCGAGGACGCCGCCATGCAGGACGTGCTCATCTGCATCGGGACAGGCAAGACGGTCGAGGATGAGGGCAGGCTGCAGATACCGACCGATCAGCTGTATTTCAAAAGCGGCGAGGAAATGGCCCGTTTATTCCCGCATGTGAAGCAGGCGCTGGAGAATACGGCGGTCATTGCGGATAAATGCAATCTGGAGCTGGAGTTCGGCAGATCGATCCTGCCGGAATACCGTCCCATTCCGGACGGCATGGATTCCGCGCAATATTTGCGTACCCTTTGCCAAGAAGGTCTCGTGAGACGTTATGAAAAGACCGAGCTGTGGTCAGAGCCAAAGAGCCGGGAAGAGCTGGATGCGCGCCTCGACTATGAGCTTGAGGTTATCGGCAGCATGGGCTTCAGCGACTATTTCCTGATCGTATGGGATTTCATTGCGTACGCGCATCGTCAAGGCATCACGACAGGTCCCGGAAGGGGATCGTCAGCAGGCAGCCTGGTCGCTTACGTGCTGGAGATTACCAATGTTGATCCGATTAAATATCATTTGTTGTTCGAACGGTTTCTCAATCCCGAACGGGTGACGATGCCGGATATCGATATCGATTTCAATGATGAGCGACGGGACGAAGTCATCCGTTACGTCGTTCAGAAATACGGAAGCGAGCATGTGGCCCAGATTATTACGTTCGGAACCATGGCCGCAAGGGCAGCGGTCCGTGACGTGGGAAGGGCGTTGAACGTGCCGTACGGCGACGTGGACAAAGCAGCCAAGCTGATTCCCGGCGCGCACGGAATCAGCATCAAACGGGCGCTCGAGCTGAGCGAGGAGCTGGAGAAGAATTACCGGCAGAACGCGAAAATACGCGAACTTCTGGATATGGCCATGAAGGTGGAGGGGATGCCCCGACATGCTTCGACACATGCCGCAGGCGTCGTCATTTCGCGCGATCCGCTGACGGATGCCGTACCGCTTCAGGAAGGAAGCGAACAGACGGCTCTCACCCAATATTCGATGGAAAATCTGGAGAGCATCGGTCTGCTTAAAATGGATTTTCTCGGCCTGCGGACCTTGTCGATCATCGAGCGCTGTATGAACTGGATCCGGGAAATGACGGGGAATGCCCCGGACTTCCTAACGATTCCCGATAATGACGGCAAGACCTACGGCATGCTCGGAAACGGGGATACCACCGGCGTATTCCAGCTGGAATCCGCCGGCATGAGACGCGTGCTCAAAGACTTGAAGCCCTCCGTATTCGAGGATATCATTTCCGTCCTGGCGCTGTACCGACCGGGTCCGATGGAATTCATTCCGAAGTTCATCCAGACCAAGCATGGACAGGCGCAGGCCGATTATCCGCATGAGGATCTGAAGCCGATCCTGCAGGATACGTACGGAATTATCGTCTATCAGGAGCAGATCATGAAAATTGCGTCCCTGATGGCGGGCTTTTCACTCGGGGAAGCCGACCTGCTCCGCCGCGCGGTATCCAAGAAGAAGCGCGAGGTGCTGGATCAGGAACGAAGCCATTTCGTGGCGGGCAGCTTGAAGCAGGGATACACCGAGGACGAAGCGAACCGGGTGTATGACATGATCGTCCGGTTTGCCGACTACGGCTTCCCGCGGGCGCATGCCGCGGCTTATGGGGTATTGGCTTTCCAGACAGCCTATCTGAAGGCGCATTATCCGGTACAGTTCATGGCTTCCATGCTGACGGCCGTGATGGGCAGCCACCGCAAGGTGGCGGAATACGTAGTGGAATGCCGGCGGATGGATATTCACGTGCTGCCGCCGGATGTCAATGAGAGCGGCGTGCTGTTTACGCCGGTCGCCGCGGGTGCGGAACGACCGGAGGCCGTTGAATCCGCCGGGCCGGGCCATATCCGCTTCGGGCTCGGCGCCATTAAAAATGTAGGAACGCAGGCCGTGGAGAATATGATGCTGGTCAGGGAAGAGAAGCCTTTTGAAAGTCTTCTGGATTTCTGCCGGCGGATCGACCTTAGGGTCTGCAACAAGCGGGTGATCGAGTCGCTCATTCAAGCGGGGGCTTTCGATTCGCTTCCTGGCCACCGCGCCCAACTGCTGGCCATGCTCGACGAGACGGTCGAAGCTGCCGTGAAGTGGCGCAAGGAGCGCGAGGATCTGCAGATTCAGCTGTTTGATTTTGTCGAAACGCCGAACTGGGATATCGAGTATCCGGAAATACCGGCTTTCTCCGCCGGAGCGCAGCTGGAGCTGGAACGGGAGCTTCTCGGCCTGTATCTTTCGGGGCATCCGCTCGACGATTATGACGAGGCGCTGAACGGTCCGGGCATCGACCATCTGATGGACCTGGAGGAGGCTGCGGATGAATCGTACACGGTCGTGGCGGCGATGGTTATCTCCGTGAAGACGATTACGACCAAACAGGGCAAAGCGATGGCCTTCATGGAAGTGGAGGACCAGATCGAGCGATGCGAGGTCGTGCTCTTCCCGGAGGTGTGGAAACGGAGCTCCCGGTATATCGATAAAGGGGCGCTGCTTGCGCTTCGGGCTAAGGTACAGCAGCAGGATGAAGGCTTCAAGCTGCTGGCGGAGGATGTGATGCCGCTGGATGAACAGGCGCTCGCGCAGCTGGTCAAACGGTCCCGCACGAAACCTGCTTCCGGTAGGAGCTTCGCCCGTCCGGCCGCTCAGCGGCCGGACGGCAAGCGGCCTGCGGCGGATGCGGCTTCGAGCCCTGCTGCCGCGCCAACCGCAGCGGCTGCAGGTGCTGCAACCAAGCCGCGGGACGCTGCAGGGCAGCGCGTTTTCGTTAAAATTACACCGGAGGCTGAGCATAGCCCGGATCTCTTGACCCGCCTGAAAATACTGCTGCAGGAGCATCCGGGAGCGGTGCAGACGGTGCTGTTCTACGAAGCGAGCCAGAAGCTGCTCGCCCTGAGCGACGGCTATCGCATCCATCCTTCCAAGGAGCTGTTTGCTCGGATGGAAGAGCTTCTCGGCAGAGAAACGGTCCGGATGAAATAAAGCGTCGAGGATAGGCCTTTTCGTGTAGATCGGCAGCCGATGAACCTGGCTTTCGGCATGCAAGGTTTAACCCAGAAATTACGAACGTTTCCGCATTCTCCCGCATACACTTAGGAACACCTATCCAAGGGACAACATTTTACGCGCCGGGAGCTTTAGGGCGTGTATGCGGGAGGAATTGCGGATGTCGTATGAGGCAGTGGTGGCCATGCTGGGCCGCCGTGGAGTCAAGGTAGAGGATATTGCCGATATCGTGTACCGGCTGCAGCTGGTGTATCACCCGCTTTTGACGATGCAGGACTGCGTGGACAGCGTCAAGGCAGTTCTCGGCAAGCGGGAGGTGCAGTATACGCTGTTTACGGGTATGGCGCTCGACGAGCTTGCGGAGCGCAGGCTTTTGCCGCAGCCGCTGCAAGCGATTATGGAAGCGGACGAACCCCTGTATGGCGTCGATGAAACACTGGCGCTGGGCATCACCAATGTGTACGGGATGATCGGCTTGACCAGCTTCGGCTATCTCGATAAAGAGAAGACGGGAATTATTGCGGAGCTTAACGATAAAAAAGACGAAATTCACGTTTTTCTGGATGATCTCGTGGCGGGACTGGCTGCGGCGGCTTCCGCGCGCATCGCCCACCGTTACGAAGGAGCAAAAAAGTATCCGCATGGCTCTTGATTTTAGGGTGCCTGAAAGCGATATCGGCCCCTTTTGGCGCCCCTTGATCTTTGGATTTGTTTCGAAGCCCTTTGTTGCGGGAAAAAACAGAGTTATGTTATCATTGTTTCATTATACGGGCTCAGAACATGAGATTAGGGGGTTCCGAAAGGAATGTGGACGGTCATTTATATCGCGCCAACCGCTAAGGTAGCGGACATGATCCAGGCCAAGCTAACGGAAGAAGGATTTTTGGTGAAGAGCCGTCCGGTCAACTTATCCAAGCAGCAATTCGAAATTCTGGTGCCCTCCGGAGAGCTGGAGGAAGTCCAAGAAGTATTGAATTCCATCTTGCATCCTTGATCTCCGGATAACGAGAGAGTACGTTTGAATATGGTAGAGTGGAAGATGCGGCTGAGCAAATAACGGCTGGAGAGGTGTAGTTGTGTTTAAAGACTTATTTCAGAAGAAAAGAAAGTACGCGACCATTCCTTCAGATCGTGTAGGAAGAGGCAGTGAGCCTGGCGAAAGCGAGAGACCCAAACGGGAAATTCCTGAAGGGCTCATGAATAAATGCGGCAAATGCGGCACCATTCAATACAGCAAAGAGCTGGAGAAAAATCTGAAGGTCTGCCCGAACTGCGGATATCATATGCGTCTGAACGCTGTGGAACGCATTCATATGATTCTGGATGAGGAAGGCTTTGAGGAATTCGACAGCGGCATGGTTTCTGTGGATCCGCTGCAGTTTCCGGGATACGGGACAAAGCTGGAACAGCAGAAAATGAAATCCGGTCTGCGTGAGGCGGTCATTACCGGCCAAGGAACGATCGAAGGCCTGCCCGTCGTCGTCGCGGTGATGAGCTTTGACTTTTTTACGGGAAGCATGGGATCGGTCGTAGGCGAGAAGATTACACGCGCAATTGAAGTGGCGACCGAGAAGGAGCTGCCGCTCATTATTTTCTCCACGTCAGGCGGAGCACGGATGCAGGAAAGCATTCTCAGCCTGATGCAAATGGCGAAAACCAGCGCTGCCCTGTCGCGCTTTAACGAAAAGGGCGGCTTATACATCTCCGTAATCACGGATCCGACGACTGGCGGTGTTTCTGCCAGTTTTGCCACGCTTGGTGACATAAACATCGCCGAGCCGGGAGCCGTGTTTGGATTCGCAGGCAGAATCGTGATCGAACAGACGATCCGCCAGAAGCTGCCTGATGATTTCCAAACCGCTGAATTCAATCTGGCGCACGGTCAGCTGGACCTGGTGGTTCATCGCAAAGAGCTGCGTCCGATGCTGTACAAGCTCCTGGAGCTGCACAGTGTGAGAGGGGGATATTAAGTGCCTGGAGATTTGCCTTTTGAAAAACCCCTTGTAGAAATGAGACAGAAAATCAACGAACTGAAGCAGTTCGGACAGGACAAGGGTATTGATTTTACCGATGAAATTTCCAGACTGGAAGAGCGCTATGCCGAGATGGAGAACGAGATTTATTCCAATATTTCGCCGCACCAGAAAATGCATGTGGCGAGACATCAGCAGCGCCCGACCTCGCTGGACTTGATCCAGCTGATTTTCAGCGATTTTATCGAGCTGCACGGCGACCGCCTGTTCGGCGACGATCTGGCCGTAATCGGCGGACTCGCGAAGCTGGGCGGAACACCGGTAACGGTCATCGGCCAGCAGCGCGGCAAGGATACGAAGGATAATATCGCCCGCTTCTTCGGCAGCGCGCATCCGGAAGGCTTCCGTAAAGCGCTGCGCTTGATGCAGCAGGCGGATAAATTTAAACGCCCGATCATTACTTTTGTCGATACAAAAGGTGCGTATCCGGGTAATACAGCAGAAGAAAGGGGACAATCCGAAGCGATTGCCCGCAATTTGCGGGAAATGTCGGCGCTCGGCGTTCCTGTGATTTGTGTCATCATCGGCGAAGGTGGAAGCGGCGGTGCTCTTGCGATGGCCGTAGGCAACCGCGTGCTGATGCTGGAGCATGCTATCTATTCAGCCATTTCGCCTAACGGGGCTGCATCCATCCTCTGGAAGGATGCGTCCAAGGCCGACCAGGCAGCCGAGGCCATGAAGATTACGGCCAAGGACCTGCTCGGTTTCGAAGTCATCGAGGAGATCATACCGGAACCGGTTGGAGGCGCCCACAGAGACTACGAATGGACGGCATCCGCCATCAAGGATGCGCTGATCCGTCATCTGGAGGAGCTCTCCGCCATGGACAGCGCGGCTTTAAAAGAAGACAGATATCAGAAATTCCGCAAAATCGGAAAGTTCGCGTTTGAGCAATCTTCGTCTGC
Source organism: Paenibacillus chibensis (assembly GCF_004001045.1). Lineage (GTDB taxonomy): Bacteria > Bacillota > Bacilli > Paenibacillales > Paenibacillaceae > Paenibacillus_AQ > Paenibacillus_AQ chibensis. Next base: position 188,221 of record NZ_BIMK01000002.1, on the reverse strand, counting down.
CGGTGTGATAGAATAGGCACTTCCTGTCAAGAATGGATATGACAAAGTTCCTATACAAAATCTTTAATATGTAGTAAATTTAATTGTTGGATGGATAGAGAGATTTTAAGGAAAACGGAGGAAACCCAAATGCGTAAAACAAAAATCGTATGTACTATCGGACCTTCCAGTGAATCGTTGGAAAACACCAAAAAGTTGATTCTCGCTGGCATGAATGTAGCCCGTCTGAACTTTTCCCACGGTGACTTCGAAGAGCACGGCAACCGGATTAACAACATCCGTCAGGCTTGCAAGGAGCTGAACAAGACCGTTGCAATTCTGCTGGACACCAAAGGACCGGAAATTCGTACGGGCAAGCTGGCTGTAGAGCCGATCGAGCTCGTTCAAGACGAATATATCACCTTGACAACCGAGGAGATTCTGGGAGACAAAGACCGCATTTCTATTACTTATAATGATCTTCCAAGCGACGTGGAGGTTGGCTCCACCATTCTGATCGACGATGGTCTGATCGGTCTGACGGTTGTTGGCGTGGAAGGCACAGAAATCAAATGCCGCATTGTCAATGGTGGTACAATCAAGAGCAAGAAAGGCGTTAACGTACCGGGTGTAGCGATTTCTCTGCCGGGCATTACAGAGAAAGACGCAAACGATATCGTGTTTGGTATCGAGCAGGGCATCGATTTTATCGCAGCTTCCTTCGTTCGTAAAGCAAGCGACGTTCTGGAAATCCGTGAACTGCTGGAGAAGCATAATGCAGGACACATTCAAATCATTTCTAAAATCGAAAACCAACAGGGCGTAGACAACCTGGACGAGATTCTTGAAGCTTCTGACGGTCTTATGGTTGCCCGCGGCGACCTGGGCGTGGAAATCCCTGCGGAAGAAGTACCTTTGGTACAAAAACGCATGATCGAAAAATGTAACGTTGCAGGCAAACCGGTTATCACGGCTACCCAAATGCTGGATTCCATGCAGCGCAACCCGCGTCCGACGCGCGCTGAAGCGAGCGACGTGGCAAACGCCATTTTCGACGGCACCGATGCCATCATGCTTTCCGGCGAAACGGCTGCCGGCAAATATCCTGTGGAATCTGTACTGACGATGTCCCGCATCGCCGAAAAAGCGGAATCCGCGCTGAACTACCGCGAGATTTTCCTGAAGCAAAGAATCGCCCAGGAAACGACCGTCACGGAAGCAATCAGCCAATCCGTAGCGATCTCCGCACTGGACCTGAACGCGAAAGCGATCATTTCTTCCACGGAATCCGGACATACGGCACGTATGGTATCCAAATACCGTCCGCAAGCGCCAATCATCGCTGTAACGACGCAAGAGCGCACGCTGCGCCGCCTTGCTTTGACTTGGGGCGTTACGCCGATCCAAGGCAAGACAGCAAGCTCGACGGACGAAATGTTCGAGAACTCGCTGAAGGGCGGAGTTGAATCCGGCCTGGTGAAATCCGGAGATCTGGTTGTCATCACAGCAGGCGTTCCGCTCGGACAATCCGGTTCGACGAACCTCGTGAAAGTCAGCCTGGTTCCAAACGCGTAAATTTCGCTTCTTGTTGAGCGTACCGATAACGTTATTATTGAATAAAGAAAGGCTGTGCAGGATGTCCCTGCGCAGCCTTTTTTGCATGTTATAACCGTAAATGCATGAATGGTGGACAACCGGCACAGACTACCTTTATCTGGTTATTTGCCGGGCACCTGCCCCGGATTCGAGAGTTGCGAAAGCCTATGTTATACTTGGAATAACGCTTCATCATTTCAAAGAAGGGACTTTGACAGACATGGCAAAAGACAGGATGGACAAGCTCGGGCGCTGGTTTCAGACTTCCGTGAGGGTCCGTTACCAGGAAAGCGACCAGATGGGCGTGGTATATCATGCCAACTACCTGAACTGGTTCGAAATCGGGCGGACCGAGATGATCCGCGAGCTTGGCATTACATACCGCAGCATGGAAGAACAAGGGGTACTGCTTCCCGTGACCGATCTGGAAATGAAATTCAGCCAGCCGGCCCGCTATGATGACGAGATCACGATTTTTACCCGGATGACCGCGTTTTCCAAGTTAAGAATCAAATATGCTTATGAAGTCAGAAGGCTTTCGGAAGAGGAAAGAAGCCTTCTGCGTGAAAAGGAATATACCGAAGGACAGGAGATGCCCGGGGAGCTGCTTGTGTCGGGTTCGACCAGCCATGTGTGGGTAAACCGCGACTGGCAGCCCGTCAGGCTGGATAGAGGTGCTCCAGGCCTTTACAGCGCTCTTGAGCAGTCGCTTGTCGGGGGAGGAGATCAGTAGTGTGGAAATGGCTTTTTGCTGTTGTCGTTATTGTCCCTGCGGTCGAGATATTCGGCTTTAACTTCGTTGCCAGCCGGGTTGGGGGAGGGAACACCTTTCTGCTCACCATCGTCACCTCCGCAATCGGGATGCTCATGATGCGTTTTGAAGGACGGAAGGTGCTTGAGGATTCGAGGGCCCGGATGAATGCCGGACAAATTCCGGGGAGAAGTATGGTGGATGGGCTCTGCGTTTTTCTTGGCGGCATCCTGCTGGTCATCCCAGGCTTCGTCACGGACATCGTCGGATTTACGATGGTGTTTCCCCTGACGCGTCCGCTGTATCGCTTTCTGATCCTAAAATGGCTGGAACGAAAAATGAAAAACGGAAAAATCACGATTTATCGCCGTTAAACGAAGTCCGTTGAAGGGTGATAAAAATATCTTTATCTGTCTGATAAAACAATTTGATGCTTTTATAAGGCGCACTGATGTTCACATATCCGACAAAATACTTTATGATAATAGTGATTCCATTACTTGGCGAATTGATGTCAGGTAGAATGGCGGACGGCCGTCTTTTTCCTTTTGAATAAAATGTAAATGTTTTCACGGCTCGTTTAATCCAGTTTCAAAATCCGTTTTATAAAGGAGAGATGTACGATGACAGCTACTAAAGGCCTTGAGGGAATTGTTGCAGCGGCTTCTTCCATCAGTTCCATCGTGGACGGTGTGCTCACATACCGCGGTTATAACATCGACGACCTTGCAGTTAATGCAAGTTTTGAAGAAGTAGCCTATTTGCTTTGGTTCGGTAAGCTGCCTAATGAAGCAGAATTGAAAAAGCTTCATGAGGATCTGGGCACGGAAGCTAGCATTCCGGATCAAGTGATCGAGCAAATGAAATTATATCCTAAAGATACAAATACGATGGCTGCTCTCCGTTCGGCGGTATCGGCATTGGCCCTCTACGACGGGGAAGCCGACGACATGAGCCGTGAAGCGAACGAGCGCAAGGCGATCCGCCTTCAGGCCAAACTGCCTACCGTCATCGCTGCCCTGGCACGCATCCGCGAAGGCAAGGAGCCGGTTGCACCGCAGGCGGGACTCTCGATTGCAGAGAACTTCCTGTACATGCTCAGAGGCGAAAAACCGGAAGAGGTTTCGGTAAAAGCTCTGGATCAGGCGCTTGTGCTTCATGCAGACCATGAGCTGAACGCTTCAACGTTTGCCGCGCGCGTCACAGTGGCTACGCTTTCAGATATCTACTCCGGCGTGACTTCGGCGATCGGCGCTTTGAAAGGTCCTCTGCATGGCGGTGCCAACGAAGCGGTGATGAAAATGCTGAGCGAGATCGGAAGCATGGAAAACGTGGAGCCTTACATTCAGCAAAAACTGGACAATCGCGACAAAATCATGGGCTTTGGACATCGCGTTTACAAAAACGGCGATCCGCGCGCGAAGCATCTTCAAAAAATGTCCCGCGAGCTGGGCGAAATGAAGGGCGATACGACGCTGTACGAAATGTCCGTGAAGATCGATGATCTCGTGACGACCCAAAAGGGTCTGAGACCGAATGTGGATTTTTATTCCGCTTCTGTGTATACTCAGCTAGGGTTCAATCACGAGTTGTTTACCCCGATTTTTGCAATCAGCCGCGTTTCCGGATGGACTGCGCACATTCTCGAGCAGTACGAGAACAACCGGATTATCCGTCCGCGTGCCGAGTATGTGGGTCTGATGGATCAGAAGTACGTACCGGTGGAACAGCGTTCTTAATGGACAATAGAGAATAGGGGAACCGGCGGGCTGCATCTTTTGCGCAAAGCTGCCGGCGCCCCTATGTGACTGTCCGTCTGTGAAATGAAAGTATACTTATGAAAATGAAGGAGGACATAATCATGAAATTGGAGAAATTTGCACTTCCTACCGAAGGTGACAAAATCGAAATTACAAACGGCAAGCTTCAGGTGCCGAACCATCCGATCATTCCTTTTATCGAGGGTGACGGTACAGGCCGCGATATCTGGAAAGCTTCCAAACGCGTGCTGGATGCTGCGGTGGAGAAAGCTTACGGCGGTTCCAAAAAAATCGCATGGTACGAAGTATTCGCCGGCGAGAAAGCCTTCAATACATACGGAGAGTGGCTGCCTAACGACACGCTTGAAGCCATCCGTGAGTATATCGTAGCGATCAAGGGACCATTGACGACGCCAATCGGCGGCGGTATCCGTTCCCTGAACGTTGCCCTTCGCCAAGAGCTGGATCTGTACGTCTGCCTGCGTCCTGTACGCTACTTCGACGGCGTACCTTCCCCGGTTAAGCATCCTGAACAAGTGGACATGGTTATTTTCCGTGAAAATACCGAGGACATTTATGCAGGGATCGAGTACAAGGAAGGTTCCGAGGAAGTGAAGAAGGTCATCAAATTCCTTCAGGAAGAAATGGGCGTTAACAAAATCCGTTTCCCTGAAACTTCCGGTATCGGCATCAAGCCGGTTTCCTCCGAAGGCTCCAAACGTCTGGTGCGCGCTGCTGTCGAGTACGCCATCAAGCATGGCCGTAAGAGCGTAACGCTGGTTCACAAAGGCAACATCATGAAATTCACGGAAGGTGCCTTCAAAAACTGGGGCTACGAAGTGGCTGAGCAGGAGTTCGGCGACAAAGTGTTCACTTGGGCACAATACGATGCCATCAAAGAAAAAGACGGCACGGATGCAGCAAACGCAGCTCAAAGCGCGGCTGAAGCTGAAGGCAAAATCATCGTGAAGGACGCGATTGCAGACATCGCGCTGCAGCAAGTATTGACCCGTCCAACCGACTTTGACGTCATCGCTACGCTGAACCTGAACGGTGACTACCTGTCCGACGCACTGGCAGCTCAAATCGGCGGTATCGGTATCGCTCCAGGCGCTAACATTAACTACGTAACAGGACACGCTATTTTCGAAGCTACCCATGGTACAGCTCCTAAATATGCCGACAAAGACGTGGTGAACCCTGGTTCCGTCATCCTGTCCGGCGTTATGCTGCTTGAGCATCTGGGATGGCAGGAAGCGGCTGACCTGATCTACAAAGGTATGGAAACTTCCATTAACAATAAAACCGTAACTTATGACTTCGCCCGCCTGATGGAAGGCGCAACGCAAGTGAAATGCTCTGAGTTTGCCGACCAAGTGATCAATAACATGTAGGGAAGAAGGTAAAACAATGGCTTTGACTCGCAAAAAAATTACTGTCGTAGGCGCCGGCTTTACCGGTGCAACGACTGCTCTGATGCTGGCTCAAAAAGAACTTGGCAATGTGGTGCTGCTCGATATTCCGCAGCTTGAGAACCCGACCAAAGGGAAAGCGCTCGATATGATGGAAGCAAGTCCGGTACAAGGCTTTGACAGCCAGATCACCGGCACTTCGAACTATGACGACGCTGCCGATTCCGACATCGTCATCATCACTGCAGGCGTTGCCCGCAAACCGGGCATGAGCCGTGATGACCTCGTGAACACCAACGCGGGAATCATGAAGGCGGTCTGCGAAAATGTAAAAAGAGTCGCTCCGGAATCCATTGTAATCATTCTGAGCAATCCTGTAGACGCTATGACTTATGTGGCCTACAATACGCTCGGCTTTCCTAAAAACCGCGTTATCGGCCAATCCGGCGTACTGGATACGGCACGGTATTGCACGTTCATCGCACAAGAGCTGAATGTTTCCGTGGAGGATGTTCGCGGATTCGTACTCGGCGGACATGGAGACGATATGGTCCCGCTCGTTCGTTATTCGAACGTGGGCGGCATTCCGATCGACACACTGATTCCTGCCGAACGTATTCAGGAAATCGTTCAGCGTACCCGCGTCGGCGGCGGCGAGATCGTCAACCTGCTGGGGAACGGCAGTGCTTACTATGCACCTGCAGCGTCCCTGGTACAAATGGCTGAAGCGATTCTCAAAGACAAGAAGCGGATCATTCCGGTGATCGCTCTTCTCGAAGGAGAATACGGCTACAAGGATCTGTTCCTGGGCGTGCCTGCCATCCTCGGCGGCGACGGCATCGAGAAAGTATTTGAGCTCGAGCTGACGGCTGATGAAAAGGCCGCTTTGGACAAATCCGCCGAATCCGTTCGGGGCGTTATTCAAGTCGTGGACTTGTAACTTTCGTGAAGCAGGGTCATAAATAAAAAGGGAAAACCTCTAAGTTTGTTCATAATTAGAGGTTTTCTTTTCTTTTGATTGGTGTAAAATGATAATGGATGTAATCTAAATCATAGAAATCGTGGAGGGAATTTGATCATGGCAATGGTAATGTTGTTTATACATATCTTAGGCGCCGCAGCACTTGGCTTCTATTTGATTTTGCCGTTCGTGGTAGGCAAAGTGACCAAGCTGTCGCTTCCTGCGCAAGAAGGCAGCGCGGCAGCGATTCGCGGCCTCAATACTTACGCACAAATTGCGCTGGTGATTCAACTGCTTACAGGCGGATATCTGATGAGCCAAGGCGACTATTCGGTACCTTGGATGGTTGTCATCGTAATCTTGTTCTTGGCTATTGGCGCGATCAGCGGCATGATGGGCAAACCGCTTCGTCTAGCAATGGATGGTATTAAGAACAAACGTGACATTTCGGTAGAGACGGGCAAAATCCGTACGCTCAGCGCGCTTATTGCGATTTGCGTGCTCGTGATGCTGTTCTTCATGGTTTACAGAACCATTATCTAATTGGCAACAATCAACGAATCAGGAGCTTCTCCGCTTACAGGGAGAGGCTCTTTTTTGTTTGATGACCGTCTGTGCGTGGTAATTAACAAGCGTTGGAGCATATAAGGGTTTATTTTACGCCATCCTAATAAGGGATGCCATCCTGCGTTGATGGATGGAAGGAAGTATAAAAAGATTCGTTTGGAAAGGAGAAAGAAATCATGTCAGGAAATTCACAAAATAAACAAACGCTGCCTCCGCAGCATCAGAATCAGCAGCCGGGGATCGAATCAGAAATGAATCCGCTCCCCCAATATGAACCTAGCGATTATCAAGCGGCAGGGAAGCTGAAAGGCAAAAAAGTGATCATCACGGGCGGTGACAGCGGTATCGGACGTGCTGTGGCCGTAGCCTTTGCCAAGGAAGGCGCCGATCTGTCGATTATTTATCTGAATGAGCATGAAGACGCGAAGGAAACGAAGCGTCAGGTCGAGCAGGAAGGACGCAAATGCTTGCTGATTGCCGGGGATATTGGGGACGAGGGCTTTTGCAAAAACGCGGTGAACCAGTCGGTGCAGGAGCTCGGCGGATTGGATATCCTGATTAACAACGCGGCGGAACAGCATCCGCAGCAAAAATTAGAGGACATTACGGCCGAGCAGCTGGAGCGTACGTTCCGAACCAATATTTTCGGCATGTTCCATATGACCAAAATGGCAATGCCTCACTTGAAGAGCGGAAGCTCCATCGTGAATACAGCTTCCATTACGGCTTATAAAGGCAATCCGACGCTAATCGATTATTCCGCAACGAAAGGTGCGATCGTCAGCTTTACCCGTTCATTATCCATGAGCGTCGTGGAAAAGGGCATTCGCGTTAATGCGGTTGCTCCGGGGCCGATCTGGACGCCGCTGATTCCTTCCACGTTCGATGCCAAGAAGGTCAGCGAGTTCGGTTCCACCCAGCCGATGAAGCGTCCGGGACAGCCGGAGGAGCTCGCTCCCGCTTATGTATACCTGGCATCCAATGACTCTTCTTACGTGAGCGGACAGGTAATCCATGTGAACGGCGGAGAAATCGTGAACGGCTGATTCCCGCTCAGCGAGCGATGCTATATGAAATGTAAAAAGATTGGGCAGAATTTTCTGCTCAATCTTTTTTGTTCTCATGCGCATCGGGGGATAGCAGGGACAGCTCATCCAGCGACATCTCGAAGCTGGGTGCCATATGCTCGAGGAAATAGTCCGCTTCCGGAAGCTGCAGCTGCTTCACCTTGGCGAGCGTTTGCTCTTTGGCTACAGCGAATTCCCGGTTGCCGGAAGCCACCTCGAAGGCGCATTTGAGGTAAGCATCCAGACTGTCAGCGGCTTTGACGTAACGAAGAAGCTCGCGCCGCTCGGTGTCATCCCCGCGAGGCTGGAGAAGATCCGCGTAGATGGATTGAAGCTCGGGCGGGGCCATCGCGGCCAGGCGCTGGGCGGCAATATGCTCCATTTCACGGAAGCTCGCGAGCAGCTGCGGGTTATTATGTTTGACCGGCGTGGCTATGTCACCGGTGAATACCTCGGCGGCATCATGATAGAGCGCAATCGTGGCGGCATGATCCGCATTCAGCCTGCGATCAAAAAAGGTATTGCCGATCAGGCAGAGCATATGGGTCAGCAGCGATACGTGAAAGGAATGCTCCGCGACGTTTTCGGGAGTTGTGCTTCGCATCAGGCTCCAGCGCCGGATGTATTGCAAACGGTACATATAAGCGGCTAATGGAAAGTTCAATTCGTTTACGCTCCTTTTAAAAAGTATAACGGGCTTTAATCCAGCCCTAACAATTCACTATTATTATACTCTTATCCCGAATTTACGGGCCACAGTGCTTCATAGCTATAGAACCCGACGGAAAATAACTTTTCATGCTTGAAGATTCGAGATAGGTTACAATAATAAAATGAAACTGTTGAAAAGGAAGACGGTAATGAGACCCTTTCGTATCAGACTCACCCTGATCTTAATGATCATGATCGGAATATCGATGGTAGGGGCGGGCATCACGATGGCCCAGGTATTCAAAAAATCACATATTTCCGCGCTGGAGGAAAACATGATCCGCGAGATCAAGCTTCTGAGCCGGACCTTTGACTTTCGCCCTGATGATGGGGAAAGCGCGATATCTTATTATACTCAGCAGTCGCGGGACCTGGCAGCTTTAACCGACTCCAGGGTGACCTTCATTGCAAAGGACGGAACGGTCATTGGAGACTCGGAAAGCGATCCCAAGCACATGGACAACCACAGCAAACGCGAAGAGATTGTAGACGCGGTTCAAAAGGGCTCCGGATATGCAATCCGCTACAGCTCCACGCTCAAAGAGGATATGCTGTATGTCGCGGTGCCGGTTATTTCCGGCGGCAATTATGACGGGTTCATCCGGTTGTCCGTAAGCCTGGCCTCCGTAGACGAGGGGGTTCGCAAAGGCTGGACGCTCATGGCGGGAGGGCTGGCGATTTTGTTCGCGGTTGCCGCGCTGGTGAGCTACCGCGTCGCGGCCGGACTCACCTCGCCGCTGGAGAAAATCACAAGAGTAGCGGGTAGAATAACCAGGCTGGAATATGATGCCAGGGTGAACATGCAACGCAAGGACGAGATCGGCGAGCTGGCCAAAGCGATCAACGGCATGGCAGACAGCCTGCAAAACCAGCTCCAAACGATACGGGATAATGAGGATCTGCTGCAAAGCGTACTCGACAATATGACGAGCGGCATTCTTTTGGTGGATGCGGAGGGCAGCATTGCGCTCATCAACCCGGCGGCGGAAAAAATGCTGCATGTCACCAGCGGCCAGCTCAGCGGCCGTTCCTTCCATGAGCTCAAGCAGTATTACGAGCTGACACGGCTGATTAAGGACGGCATCACGGAGCGGGAGGTCATCCATCAGGAGCGGATCTTGTATCAGCCGGAGGAAACCATCCTCCGCCTGGACGGGGTGCCGATGTTTGGCGACGAGCAGTCCTTCAAGGGCATGCTGTTCCTGCTCCAAGACGTGACCGCCATCCGCCGCCTGGAAAATATGCGGAGCGAATTTGTCGCCAACGTCTCGCATGAGCTCAAAACGCCGGTGGCTGCGGTCAAGGGATTCGCCGAAACGCTGCTTGGCGGGGGCGTTAAGGATGAGGAAACCGCGCGGTCCTTCCTGCAAATCATCTATGACGAGAGCGAGCGGCTGAACCGCCTGATCAGCGATATCCTGGACTTGTCCAAAATCGAATCGAAGCGATCGCCGATGGATTATGCGCCTGTGCACCTGGCTTCGTTCTGCGCGTCGATCATGGATACGATATCCACCGTAGCGAAGAAGAAGAAGATAACCCTTACTTCGGATATTCCGGAAGAACTGTTCGTGGAAGCGGACGAGGACAAGCTGCGTCAGATTCTCATTAATCTTCTGTCCAATGCCGTCAGCTATACCCAGGATGGAGGCAAGGTGGAGCTGACCGTACAGGACCGGCAGGACGCGGAGGGTGCGGAGAAGGTGCTGATCAAAATCGTGGACACGGGCATTGGCATTCCGAAAAAAGACCAGCCGCGCATATTCGAGCGGTTTTACCGGGTGGACAAAGGGAGATCCCGGAGCTCGGGCGGTACCGGTCTGGGGCTCTCGATCGTCAAGCATCTGGTGGAGCAGCATCACGGCGAAATTTCGGTCGAGAGCGAGCTCGGCCTCGGAACGACATTTACGGTTGAACTGCCGATGCTGCAGGAATAAGATAAAGACGCGCGCCTAATTTTACGATTTACGAAACGATGCGCTAATCCTGTTTTCATTACAGATTCAATAAAATCTTGAAAAAGGTGCTGCCATGCCCGTTTGCTTTTACACAGGGTTAACATTCGGGTGTTACGATGGGCTTGTCAGTATCCGAAACCATTGTTTTTTAGAACGGGGGTATTTATGAAATGACGCAGCGTTTGCTGGTTATTGAAGATGAGCCGACTCTGGCCAGATTGTTATCCTATAATCTGACGCAGGAAGGTTATGAGGTTACGATCGAAGATCACGGTACTTCAGGTTTTGAGCGTGCAGTGCATGAGCCTTTCGATTTGATCATACTGGATTTGATGCTGCCGGGAATGAACGGGTTCGAAATACTTGGCAAGCTTAGAGGGAATGCCATCACGACGCCGGTCATTATTTTGACGGCCAAAAATGCGGAAGAAGAAGTGGTGCAGGGACTGAAGCTTGGCGCAGACGATTACATTACCAAACCATTTGGCGTGTCCGAGCTGCTCGCTCGTGTAGGCACGGTACTGCGGCGCGTATCAGGGGCCAAGGAGGAAGTGATTCCGGAAACGTCGGATTCCGCCATCCGCCTCGGGCAGCTGGAGATTTACCCCGAGAAATACGAGGTTATGCTGGGCAGCACAAGCATCAGCCTGAGACCGAAGGAATTCGAAGTGTTATTGTATCTTGCCCGCAAACCGGGAGTCGTGCTGACCCGTGACGATTTGATGAATGCGGTCTGGGGATTTGACTATATCGGCGGCCAGCGGACCGTGGATGTCCATGTCAGCTCGCTGCGCAAAAAGCTTGAGCTGGATCCGGATTCCGTGCATATCGATTCCATCCGCGGCGTCGGATATAAGCTGGTTATTAATAAGAAAAGAAGCGCTCATCACCAGGAAACGTGATGGGGGCTTTTTTTTAGATTATAGAATTTATAAATTTTCAGCAAAGCTGAACCATTCTATAATCGCAAGAAAAACTTCAGCTAGACGCGGTCTGTTTTCTTTGAAGGTACGTCGAAAGACGTTTTTTTTATATATTAAAATGTAAACAATTCCGAGGGGATGGTACGGCTTGGTTATTTTACATTCCTCTGACCTAAGGAGCATTTCCCGCTAACATTTTAAAGTTATGATGCGGCTAAAGAGAAGTTCTGGAGGGGGAGTCAGCCTTGAGCACGCTGCAAGCGGAGAACAGAACGAGCATCACACAGCAAGAGGGATTCAAGGAGAGAAAGAAAGAGGCAGAATCCAATCCATTAGGCACAGAGGGATTTGCTGCCGCCGCGTTGGCAGAAAAGAAAATATCGGTTGTATCTGCCGCTGAATGCTGCCGGACCGTGCCGGCTTTGACGGCATCGGTTACCTGCAAGGAAGCGCTGGGCATGCTAAAGGCAAATCCTCATATTCCGTGCATGGTCATTTGCGGACCAGACCAGCGTCCGGAAGGGCTGCTGATGAAGGATGCGTTTTACCGGAAGCTTACCGGCCGATTTGCGGCGGATCTGTATTTCGACCGTTCTGTGAAGAAATTCGCCGAAGAGGATATTCTGGTGATGGACATCAACGAAGATCCGGTACATATGATTCAGCGTGCGTTGGAAAGACCCGAATCCCGGTTTTATGACTGCGTCATTGTGACGGAGAATGACCGGTTTGCGGGAGTTTTGACTGTTCAGGATTTGCTCAAGATGTCGGGGCAGCTGCAGATGGAAGCCGAGGAGCAGCGCAAGGCGACGGTCTCCGAAAACTATAGCCATGTCAGTGGAATGGAAATGTCCTTGGGCGAGGTGGCCGAAGCGGCCAGTCTTACGTTAGAGGAATGCCTGCGCATGAAGCAGTGGACGTCGGAAGGAAGGCTTAAGCTGGACGAAGCGAGTCAGTCATACGAGGAAGCCGTCGCGCATATGAATCGGAACGAGAAGCAGGTGGCGCGGCTGATCGAGGACGCGGGGAAAATATCCTCGCTGACGCAAGGCATTGCGGAGCTGGCGGACCGGAGCGGACTGCTGGCCATCAACGCCTCGATTGAGGCTGCGCATGCAGGCAGCCAGGGCAGAGGCTTTCAGATCGTGGCGGCCGAGGTCCGGTCGCTGGCTGCGCAGACCAGAAACTTGGCCTCGGATATTTCAGGGCTGCTCGAGCGCATCAGTCAGCTTGCAGCCGAAACCGGCAGGCTGACGTCTTCAGGGGTGCGGCAAATCCAGGCCGGCGCGGAGCAGCTCACAGAGGGAAGCCGGATGTTCGGTGAACTGGAGCAAGCCGTCGGGTCCGTGGAGAAGACGGGCAGATCCGTGCACCAGCTGGCGCGGGATACGGCAAAGCAGGCGCTTGGTGTGAAGGGAGAGCTCGAGCGGACACTTACCTCGGGATGATAGCCCGATAACACCCGGTTCACATTTTACACAGAGTTTACAATTGTGGCACACAGCTTTTACATAGAGGTTTTACAATGGATAAGAGTCACAGGTCCTAAACATATTTGACGATAGAACCCAGGGATGCCCCATTGAACCGATAAGGAGACCTGAATAGAACATGGAAAACATTATCGAGATTGAAGATTTAAACCTATATTATGAACAGTTTCATGCTTTGAAAAATATAAATCTGGATATTCCGAAAAAGGCAATTACCGCCTTTATCGGTCCTTCCGGCTGCGGCAAATCGACACTGCTTCGGACGCTGAACCGGATGAATGACATGATCACGGGCACGCGGATCGAGGGCTCCGTCAAAATCGGCGGCGCAGGCATCTATGGCAAGGATGTATTCGTCGAGGAGCTCCGCAAACGCGTCGGCATGGTATTCCAGCAGCCGAACCCTTTTCCAAAATCGATCTACGACAATATTGCTTACGGTCCGCGTCTGCATGGGGTGAAGAACAAAAAGAAGCTGGATGAGATCGTGGAGGAAAGCCTGCGGCAGGCAGCGCTTTGGGAAGAAGTGAAGGATTATCTCAAGCGTTCGGCGCTCAGCCTCTCCGGGGGACAGCAGCAGCGTCTCTGTATTGCCCGCGCGCTGGCGGTCGAGCCGGATATTCTCCTGATGGATGAAGCAACGTCCGCACTGGATCCGATCTCCACGCTGAAGATCGAAGAGCTGGTGCAGGAGCTGAAAGAGAAATATACGATCGTGATGGTTACGCACAATATGCATCAGGCCGCCCGCGTATCAGGTCGCACGGTGTTCTTCCTGAACGGGGAAGTCGTCGAAGCCGACGATACCAACACACTGTTCAGCAATCCGCGTGATTCGAGAACAGAGGATTATATCTCCGGCCGTTTCGGCTGATATAAAGAAACCAAACAAGAATTAGGGGGAAACATCAGCCATGATTCGGAGAAAAGAATTGGATCAGGACCTCGAGCAGCTGCGCTCACTGCTTGTCAAGATGGGAGAGCATGTGGTGCATGCGCTTGACGAGGCCGTAAACAGCCTCAAAACGCAGGACTGCCCAAAGGCGCAGGAAGTCGTTCAGGCAGACGCCCAGCTTAATCAGATGGAAGAGGAAATTATGGACATCGGCTCACGGCTGATCGTCACACAGCAACCTGTCGCCAAGGATCTTCGCAGAATTCTCGTTGCCTTTAAAATATCCAGTGATCTGGAACGCATGGGCGATCTGGCATTGGATGTTGCGAAAGTGACGCTGCGACTGCAAGGCGAGAAGCTGATCAAGCCGCTGATTGACATCCCGCAAATGACGGGCATCGTCAAGGTGATGATCGAGGAAGCCATCACCTCTTATTTGGACGAAAATACGGATCTTGCCTATAAAATGGCTCAGGATGATGATCAGGTCGATCATCTGTACAGCCAGATTTTGACGGAATTATATGGTCACATGCGGTCGAATCCGGACTCGCTGCAGCAGGCGTTGCTCCTGACCCTGGTTGGGCGTTACATCGAACGGATCGCCGATCATGCAACGAATATCGGGGAAAGTGCCGTTTATCTGGTAACCGGTAAGCGTCCCGACCTGAACCGGTAATTCCGGTAATCTGATAAAATAGGAACAAAGCGACAGCACCGGAGTCCGACTCCGGTGTTTTTGCGTTTTTCGGTCCTGATTTTTTTCTCGAATGGAGGGTCATGTGTTAAGATATGAGAAGGTATATACGCATGTCTTTAAAGAGTAGCCGAACATCTTAAGTTCATCTTATACAAGAGCAGGGAATCTTCTTCGTGGGATAAGAGCTCGATGGATTTTATCGGAAAATAGAAGAAAGTTAAAAAGGGAAGGTGCTGTATGAGCAAACTGATTCTGATCGATGGAAACAGTATCATTTACCGGGCGTTTTTCGCGATGCCTCCGCTGACGAACACCAAGGGGCTGCATACGAATGCCGTCTATGGATTTACCAATATGCTTTTGCGCCTGATTGAGGATCATAAACCTACACATATGATGGTTGCTTTTGATGCGGGAAAAATTACGTTCCGCCACGAAGGCTATCAGGAATACAAAGGCGGCCGCGAAAAGACTCCACCCGAGCTGTCCGAACAGTTTCCGCTCCTCAAAGAGCTGCTGCAGGGCTTCGGCATTTCGCAGTTCGAGCTGAGCGGCTACGAAGCGGATGATATTATCGGTACCGTGTCGCGGATCGCGGAGGAAGCGGGCGAAGAAATTCTGGTCGTGACCGGGGACAAGGATATGCTTCAATTGGCTTCGGACCATGTCCAGGTTGGATTGACGCGAAAAGGCGTGACCGAAATCGAAACGTACGCTCCCGAGCAGATTCAGGAGAGATACGGCCTGACACCGCTGCAAATCATTGATTTGAAGGGGCTGATGGGCGATGCCTCTGACAACATTCCGGGCATACCGGGCGTCGGCGAAAAGACGGCGCTGAAGCTTCTGCATCAGTTCGGCTCGGTGGAAGAGGTGCTGGCAAATACCGGCGAACTGAAAGGGAAAATGAAAGAAAAGATTGAGACGCATGCGGATGACGCCGTCATGAGCAAGAAGCTGGCGACCATTTTCCGGGAGGTTCCGCTGGACAAGTCATTCGACGAGATGGTCTTTAACGGCTTGAAGGAGGAAACGGCAGGGCCGGCGCTTGCCAAGCTTGAATTCAAGTCCTTGCTTGAGCGTCTGTCCTTTAAAGCAGAGGGCAGTCATGGCGAGCATCCGGAACGGGAACAGGTACCTTCCAAGGAAATCAACGTGGAAATCCTGGGTGAAGGGGATATCGATAAGCTGATCGAAGCGTTGGGTGCGATTCAAGCGCTCCATGTGGAGACGAATGGGGATAATCCTCATCATGCCGATGTGATTGGAGCCGTATTCTCCTCGCCCGAGCAGCATTATTATGTGCCATATGAGCTGTTGAAGTCGGAAGCGGCGGAGCCGGTGCGGGCATGGTTGGCAGACCCGAATGTTCCGAAGCGTGGCTATGACCTGCACCGGACGGATTTGGCCCTTCACTGGAAGGGCATCGAGTTCGCCGGTGCATCCTTTGACGTACAGCTTGCGGCGTATCTGCTGGACCCGACCGAATCGAACCAGAACGTTCATGCCCTGGCCTCCAAGTACGGCCTGCAGACGCTTGCCTCCGATGATGACGTATTCGGCAAGGGAGCGAAATACAAGGTGCCTGAAGCCGATGTGCTCAGCAAGCACCTGGCTGCCAAAAGCGCATCGATCATGGATCTGATCCCGATTCAGGAAAGAGAGCTGGAGGGCAACGAAATGAAGTCGCTTTTCCATGATCTCGAAATGCCGTTATCCCGGATCCTGGCCGATATGGAGAAGCAGGGAATCTCGGTCAACAAGGATGATCTGGTCGGGCTCGGCAAGGAATTCGAAGCCCAAATCAATGATCTTGTCAAAGAGATTTACGATATTGCCGGCACCGAATTCAACCTGAATTCACCCAAACAGCTGGGCGAAATCTTGTTCGTGAAGCTGGGGCTGCCTGTCGTCAAAAAAACCAAAACCGGCTATTCCACGGACGCCGAGGTGCTGGAAAAGCTTGCGCCTTATCATGATATCGTCCGCCTGATTCTCCAGTACCGCACGATTGCCAAGCTGCAATCCACGTATGTGGAAGGCCTGCTCAAGGAAATTTCGCCGGAAACCGGCAAGGTGCACACCTATTACCGGCAAACGATTGCGGCAACGGGGCGCCTGAGCAGCCAATATCCGAACCTGCAAAACATTCCGATCCGTTTGGAAGAGGGACGCAAGATCCGCAAAGTATTCGTTCCATCCGATCCAAGCTGGTACATTCTCGCGGCGGACTATTCGCAGATCGAGCTGCGCGTGCTGGCGCATATTTCCGATGATGCCGGACTGAAGGATGCCTTCCTGCATGATATGGACATTCATACCAAGACGGCGATGGACGTGTTTGGCGTCCAGGCGGACGAAGTGGATTCGAATATGCGGCGCTCGGCCAAGGCGGTCAATTTCGGCATCGTATACGGCATCAGCGATTACGGCCTGTCGCAGAACCTGAACATAACCCGGAAGGAAGCCGCGCGTTTTATCGACCAATACTTCGATGCGTTCAGCGGTGTTCGCCGTTACATGGACGAGATCGTCAAGGATGCGAAGCGGGACGGTTACGTGACGACCCTGCTGGAACGAAGACGGTATCTGCCGGAAATCAATGCCAGCAACTTCAATCTGCGTTCTTTCGCGGAACGCACCGCGATGAATACGCCGATCCAGGGTACGGCGGCCGATATCATCAAGCTGGCCATGGTTCACATGGACGCGGCGCTAGCGGAGAAAAAGCTGAAGAGCCGCATGCTGCTGCAGGTGCATGACGAACTTGTGTTTGAGGTTCCGGAGGACGAGCTGGAGCTGATGAAAAAGCTTGTGCCGGAGACGATGGAAAAGGCTCTTGCCTTGTCCGTGCCGCTCAAAGCCGAGGTCAGTTATGGTACCAATTGGTATGAAGCGAAATAATGCCCCATAGAGGACAAACTTCCGTTATAATGGGGATGAGGTGAAGACATCATGCCGGAATTACCGGAAGTCGAGACAGTCAAAAGAACATTGAATCAGCTGGTCAAAGGGAAAATGATTGACCATGTTACCGTAAATTTGGCGCGGATTATCCAGCGCCCTGACGATATAGATCAGTTTGCATTTATGCTGGCCGGACATACCATTCAAGGTGTGGAACGCCGCGGTAAGTTTTTGCGCATTATACTGGATGACCTGGTTCTCGTTTCGCATCTGCGGATGGAAGGACGCTACGGGATGTATGCAAGCACCGAACCGGTGGAAAAACACACGCATGTCATTTTCCACTTCAATGATGGAACTGAGCTGCGGTATAAGGATGTGCGCCAGTTCGGAACGATGCATCTGTTTAGCCCCGGAGAGGAATTTACCGTTCCTCCGTTATCCAAGCTGGGGCTAGAACCGCTGGATGAGGCATTTACCCTGGAGAAGTTCAAGGCGGCGCTGGCGGGCAAAACGTCAAAAATCAAGGCGGTGCTGCTAAACCAGTCATATGTCGTGGGCATCGGGAATATTTATGTGGATGAGTCCCTGTTCCGGGCGGGCATTCATCCCGAGCAGCTGGCGAACACGCTGACGGACGAGCAGCTCCGCGCCTTGCATCAGTCGGTCATTGAGACTTTATCCGAATCGGTTGAAGTTGGCGGCTCTTCCATCAAGTCTTATGTTAACGGACAAGGCGAGATGGGCATGTTCCAGCATCAGCTCAAGATTTACGGGCGTCAGAACCAGCCCTGCCTTACTTGCGGAACGTTGATTGAGAAGTCTGTCGTCGGCGGACGCGGCACGCATTATTGCCCGGTATGCCAGACGATCAAGTAACGAGCTGGAAGCAGGATCATGCCTCACGACGAATGCGGATCCTTCTTCAGAATAATGAAATAAAAGCATAGGCGTGCACCCCTAGCTCGACCCTTCCATATACTGATACAGAATTGGACTTCAGGGGAAGCGGTACGTCAGGGCCCTTACCACTCGGCCTTTGAATGGACCGTTTCATCAAGGGGAGGGAATCCAGGGGTGCTCAGTCATGTTTTTACGCTGCTCCTGCTTGCTTTCGCATTAAGTTTGGACAGTTTTGGCGTCGGGATTACATATGGACTTAGGCAGA
Organism: Paenibacillus chibensis; assembly: GCF_004001045.1. Lineage (GTDB taxonomy): Bacteria > Bacillota > Bacilli > Paenibacillales > Paenibacillaceae > Paenibacillus_AQ > Paenibacillus_AQ chibensis. The sequence goes on along the minus strand of NZ_BIMK01000002.1, from coordinate 169,373 downwards.
TGAAAATCTCACCGCTGTCCGTCGTAATCATATCCATGTGCTCCGGCATCATCATTTATATTTCGATGCAGGTAGGCGTGCTGCTGGCCAAAGTCGTATCGCCCCATGCCGCTTCGATTGTCGGAGCCGTTATCTTGATTATTATGGGCTCCTGGTCTTTGATTCAGCTGCTGATGCAGAAAGAAAAGAATCGTGACGATAAAGATACGGCCGTGATCCGATCCGTACATGAACCCGCTCGGGTGGCGGAAGCCGAGCAAACCGTGTTTTCGCTTGAGATCCGTAAGCTGGGTCTGGTCATCCGCATTTTGCGGACGCCTTCCTCCGCGGATATCGATAAATCCGGAAGCATTTCCGGGATTGAAGCGATGTGGCTCGGCATAGCGCTGTCGTTGGATGCGTTCGGCGCAGGACTGGGAGCTGCACTGCTGGGATTTTCGCCCGTATGGACGGCTCTGGTCATTGCACTGTTCAGCGGTACCTTTTTGGTACTCGGCATGAAGACCGGCTTCAGGTTTGCGTCCAGATCGTGGATGCGGCATTTTACCGCGCTTCCGGCGTTATTATTAATAGCCATGGGAATAATAAAGCTGTTATGAGGTGAGTTTTGCACATGATTATCGGGTTAACCGGAGGTATAGCAACTGGAAAAAGCACCGTGTCCGCGCTCTTGATCCGGAAGGGAGCGCTGCTCGTGGATGCCGATGTGATCGCCCGGGAAGTCATGCTCCCGGGTCATCCCGTTTTGGCGGCGGTTGCCGAGCATTTTGGACAAGCCGTGCTGCTTGCGGACGGGACGCTGGACCGTAAAAAGCTGGGGGATATCGTATTCCGCGAACCGGCCCAGCGCCAAGCGTTGAATGAAATTACGCACCCAGCCATCCGCTTGGAAATCCGCCGGCAGATGGAGTCGCTGGAGCGTGAGCATCCGGAGCGGCTTGTCGTCGTGGATATCCCTTTGTTGTTTGAATCGGGACTGGAATCGATGTTTGAGCGGGTTATGCTGGTATATGCACCAGCTTCGATCCAGAAGGAACGCTTGATGAACCGCAACCAACTGACTGCAGAAGAGGCAGAGGCTCGAATCAACTCGCAGATGGATATTGAAGAAAAGAAGCGGAAGGCGGATGTTATCATTGACAATAGCGGCAGCGCCGAAGAGACGCAGCGGCAAATCGATGAATTCTGGCTCCGATTGGATTTTGCATGAAGCTGCTGCATTTTCTTCGCAAAAAGAGAGTCCTTCTCGTGCTGTTTCTTGGCTTTGTCGTCGTGCTGTTCTTCAACACCAACTGGATGTCATGGTTCTACCCGATTTATTATAAAGAGAACATCAGGGAGCAGGCAGAGCGGTATGATGTTGACCCGTTCCTGATTGCCTCCATTATTCGCGTCGAATCGAACTTCAAGCTGGGCAAGGAATCGAAAAAAGGGGCGCTCGGTCTGATGCAGCTCATGCCGGATACGGCCCAATGGGCGATGGAACAAGCGAAGATCCCCGAAGTGACGATGGATCACATCAAGCATAAGCCGGAGGCTAGCATTGAAATCGGAACCTGGTACCTGAGGAGTCTGGACAACCAGTTCAAAGGAAACCGGATCGCGGTCATAGCCGCATATAACGCGGGGCCGGGTAAGGTGGAAGGCTGGCTTAAAAAAGGGGTCTGGGACGGAAAGCTGGAATCGGTTAAGGATATTCCCATCGGTGAGACGAGACATTACATTCAGCGGGTGATTTATTATTACAATCAATACACGCGCATTTACAGCGATTTTTAGCTGCTGATAAAGCAAAAAAGTATTGAAGCAGCTTACGGGCTGCTCCAATACTCCTTTTGATAAAAGCATGTATTATTTGAATTGACCAGCCAGTTGTTGTTCAGCCAGGGTTACAAGACGTTTCGTGATGTATCCCCCGAGCGAACCGTTCTCATAGGAAGTCATGTTGCCTTGGTATCCGTCTTGTGGGATGGAGATACCCAGTTCTTGAGCAACTTCATATTTCATTTGGTTGAGGGCTGCAGTAGCTTTGGATACTACCAGGTTGTTTGAACTGTTGTTTTGAGCCATTGATGTTCACCTCCTCGCTGTTGGTAAAAGTATTATGTCTCGAATGTTGAATCTTCATAACTGTTTTCGAAGGATTTTAACTGGAAATATTAGCCATAACCTGTGAACCCAAGCAGGGAGCGGCATTCAGTTGTTTTGAAGTCAATCATCTGATTGATTTATCCCATGTAAAGAATAAAGGAAGTGAGTTTGCCATGAAATGTCCGTATTGCGACTACGCAGGGACCAAGGTGCTGGATTCCCGTCCGGCCAACGACAACAAATCCATCCGCCGCAGACGCGAATGCGAAAAGTGCAGCCGGCGCTTCACGACGTTCGAAATGGTGGAGGAAACACCGCTGATGGTCATCAAAAAAGACGGCAGCCGGGAGGAGTTCAGCCGGGACAAAATTTTGCGCGGCCTGATCCGTGCGTGCGAGAAGCGTCCCGTGTCCGTGGAACAGCTGGAAGCCATCGTCTCCGAGGTGGAGAAGGCGCTCCGCAATACGGCGGTAGCGGAAGTGGAGAGCCGTCAGATCGGCGAGCTGGTGATGGAGCAGCTGTATCCCGTGGATGAGGTCGCTTATGTGCGCTTCGCATCGGTGTACCGCCAGTTCAAGGACATCAACATGTTCATGAAGGAGCTCAAAGGACTGCTGTCCAAAAACACGATGGCGGATGACGAGTAGGAAATGAGTATCAAGTGACACAACCACTGAGGAAACCTGAATTCTTCAGCGATGCAAAGGGGAGATTCTTGTGCCAGGAATTGAATTTTTGCACGGCCTAAGGGCGAAGCATGAAAGGACGCTGCGATATCGTCTGTACCGGACTTTGCAGGCGTCCTTTTTTATATTTGAACTTCCTGCTTTTTTATAAAAAAGTATTGCGCAAGCCTGCTCCCTATGCTATATTATAGGAGTGCTCTTTTTGAGAGCGAAATACATAATGAGGGGCCTTAGCTCAGCTGGGAGAGCGCATCGCTGGCAGCGATGAGGTCAGGGGTTCGATCCCCCTAGGCTCCATAGATAAAAAACCTTGAGGAATCAAGGTTTTTTTGTTTTATAAAAAGCGCTATTATTTTAGCGCTTTTTTTAATTTATATTTCATCCATGAGGAGCGTAATTTGATTTAGAAAGTCTTGATAATTTTTTGCTTTGGTTAATTCCTTGATATTTTCCCATTCCGAAAGAATGTTTATAAAGCTTTCAAAGATATGGCTAAATAGCTGCCTTTCCGTTTTATTGATTGCAATCATGGTGATGATTTGGACCTTTTCTTCTCCCCATCTGACGGGCTTTTCGTTGATAATGATGCATGCCCCCGTTCGATTGGCATCCATCGTGATGGAGTGAGGCACGGCCACGTTGTTGTTAAAGGCTGTCGAAGACATTCTCTCCCGTTCCAATACTGACTCGCAATAATCTTCTTTTACGTAGTGCTTTTCCAGAAGCTTTTGGGACATAAACTTAATATAGTCTTCAGCGCTATTTAAATAAATGTTTCTCAGGAACAGGTCCTCGTCAAAAAACATCTCAAGATAATTTTTCACGTTTAAAATATTTTTCCGCTCGCTTAATTTAACAATCACTTTCTGGATTTGCTCGAAATCTTCTGTCGTGATAAACGGATGGACAAATACCGTTGGAATGTGCAGCGACTTCGTAGGAAGCGTCGAAATGATAAATTCAATTTTGTTGGTATGATGCAAATGATCAATTTCCGAAGCGACTTGCATAATCTCGATGACATCTTTGAACTTCGTTTCGATTTTTTGAACGAGATTCAATTGCATACCATAGTAATTCGGGCATACGACAGCACATAAAATTTTGGTCTCAAGTTCTTTTTTTCGCTCAAAAAAGGAGCCGATATGAAAAGAAATAAACGCGATCTCATCTTCAACAATCGAAATATTCTCCAATTTCTGCAATTCGTTTGAGATGAAGACGGATATTTCATGTATTAACGGGTAGGTATCTTTAAAACTGTAAGTTAACGGATTTCTTGACCACTGTTTGTTTCTCGCCCTGAATATCAAATTTCGAATATGAAGCGTGAATTTAACGATAAACTCATCTTCGGAAAGGTCGATAAAATAAGATTCTTTCACTTTTTCCAGCAGCGTATAAACAAGATCCATGTAGTGCTTGTCCACAAAATTGGGCAGCGTCTCGGGCGTGAGGCTCTGATAGTTTAACAATGTCGTTTTACTCGAAAGCAGAAGCATTAAATAATATCTTTCGGCTTCATTAAAAACGATCCCGTACTCGGCTCCGATCCTGTCCGCAATATCGATTGCCGCGTTCATCTCCAGATTGCTTTTCACGCTTCTTGCATGCAGCGTCTGTTCAATCGATTGGTTGTTTCTGATCCGGTCCATGGTAATGACCAAGTGTAAGAGGATGCTGTTAATCGTGTATTCATTGATTAGAAGATTATACCTCTCCAGAATACCCGTAACGATACGCTTTAATAGATCGATGTCATACTCCTCGAAAATCTCCTGAACGCTAACCGTACTTAAAAATTGCGGCGAGGCCTCCTGGGTAATGATGTGGCTCATGAGCTTGCGCTTTTCCGATTCCTCTCCCTCCAAAATCAGCCTATTGCCTCTGCGTTTCACTTTCATATGAAATGGAAGAATGAGATGATTGGCGCTCATAATATCGCTTTCAATGGTGGATGTGCTGACAAAGATCTTTTCGCTCAAATCAAACATGTCGAGCCCTTCCGTGTTTACAATGAGCTCCTTCAACATCATGTTCATTCGTTTGGACGGCGTATCTTGAGTTTGCAGGGAAGCGGTCACGTTTCGTTTCTCCTGCATCATTAATTTATATCCATTTGAATTGGATGCAATGATGGGGGTTTCATCGTTGATCGTGCTTACATAATTGCGAATCGTTCTGGTGGACACTTTAAAATAATTGGCTAAGGCGGCAGCAGTGACCCAGTCATTTTGTGCTTCCAGGTAGTTAAGAAAAGCTGTTAATTTAGCACTTTTCACCAGCTAACCCTCCTTATTATTTCTGGATGTATTTTTTCATAGTATTAGTATAATCCAGACATAAAAATACTCGGGATTTAGAAATTTCCTACCCTTAGGAAAGTTTTTGGTGTAACACGGACATTCCTGATAAGAAGAGCGCAAAGGAAGCGAAGCGATTCCGGCTTTCCTAGGGGTAGGAAAGTTTCATATTAGTTTGGCTTTTCGGAACATGGCATACTGAACGTGTAAACCAAAGGGAGGCTAACGATCATGACAAAAAAAGTGTTGTTGGTGTGTGGAGCAGGAGCATCATCCGGTTTTATGGCCGCGGCTGCGCGGAAGGCCGTGAAAAAAACAGGTGAAGATATAGAGTTTAAAGCGAAGAGCGAGGCTGAACTTGCAGAGAATTTAAGCAGTGTTGATTTGCTGCTCGTAGCACCGCATTTGAAGTACATGATTGAAGAGGTTAAAGACGTATGTGAAGCAGCAGGCGTTAAATATGGCATTATCCCGCAAAAAGTATACGGTTCTTTGGATGGTCAAGGATTGGTAAATGTCGCTAAGGATTTCTTGGAGGGGGATAAATAACGATGGAAAAAATCACACTTGAGGAACTCGCCACCATATCCATGAATGTGATTATGCATGCCGGTACCGCTCGCGATTATGTTTTTCAAGCGGTGGACAAAGCATCGGCAGGGGAGTTTGACGAAGCAGATCAGCTGATGGATGAAGCAAACAAAGAAATCGTCATTGCCCATAAAGCTCAAACCAAGACGCTGCAAAAAGAAGCGGACGGTGTTGAATTTCCGTTCTCACCCTTATTCGCCCATGCGCAAGATACGATGATGACCGTGAAATCAGAAATGAACATCATGCGGGAAATGATCAAGTTGTACAAGAGACTCTAAGGAGGAGCAAAGATGTTCGATAAGTTGATGTCTTGGATGACCGATGTTTTTGCGCCAAAGGTAAATAAGATTGCAAAGAATCCTTGGGTCACTTCCGTCCAAAGCGCCATTCTAACGGCGATGCCGATGATTTTCATCGGCTCGTTCGCAACGATATTGTCTATTGTTAAAGATTATTGGAAGGGATTTCCGGACCTTTCGCTGCTGAGCACATTTTCATTCGGACTATTCTCGCTGTTTCTTGCGTACCTGATTCCGGAAGCTGTCATGAACAATAAGGGGCACAAAGGCATTTCCAAACAAGCCGGTCTTGCCGGATTAGCATTCTTTCTCATCCTGGTGTTTCCTTCGATTACCGCGGAAGGCCGGATCAGCTTTGATCTCAACACGTTCGGTACAGCGGGCATGATTGCCGCTCTGATTGCGGGGCTGTTTGTAGGTATGATCATGAACCTGTTCTCTAAATGGAAAATTATCGGTGAAGACTCTCCGATTCCGGATTTTGTTGCAACGTGGTTCAATACGCTCATTCCCATTACTTTAATTTTGTTAATCGGCTGGCTATTCACATTTGAATTAAATATTAATTTGTACGATGTGGTCAATTCCATCTTTTCGCCGCTCATTCATTTGGGGCAAGGTTTCTGGGGATTTGTACTTATCAACTTCCTGGGTTTTGCATTCTTGTATACGTTCGGGATTTCGAGCTGGGTATTGTATCCGGTCTCGAGTGCCATTGCATTGCCTGCTATTGCCGCGAATCAGGCCAACTTTGAGGCAGGCAGAGCGGCTACCAGCATTTTCACGAATGAGGCGGGAGCGCTGTTCTTGATCGGTGGCGGCGGTGCGACGCTGGCTCTGGTCATCATGCTTTCATTTATGGCTAAATCACAGCGGTTAAAAATGATAGGCAAAGCTTCCCTGATCCCGGCTATTTTCAATATTAACGAACCGGTTGTGTTTGGTGCACCGATCGCTTTCAATCCCATTTTGATGATTCCGATGTGGATCAACGGGATCGTAGGGCCGGTGTTAACCTGGCTTGTCATGAAAATCGGGTTTGTTCCGGTTCCGCATAAGCCATTTCAGCTCTGGTACTTGCCTACGGTGATCCAAGGCTGGATTATAACGGAATCCGTTCGTGGCATATTGTTTGTCGTTATTTTGTTTGTTATCAGTTGGCTCATTTATTATCCATTTTTCAAGATCTATGATAAGCAGGCGGTCAAACAAGATATGGAACTGTTAGAGGAGGAATAAAACCGATGCGTAAAAATAACTATCCGGCTTTTCCAAAAGACTTCTTATGGGGAGGGGCCATTGCGGCCAGCCAAGCAGATGGTGCATACACGGAAGATGGCAAGCTGCCCAATTCATCCGATGTTCAGCCCTACCTAAAAGGTTTATCCAATATGGAAATTCAGCAGTTGGAGATGCAGGGGATGACGTTGGAACAGGTGAAAAACAACCTGGTGGATACGTCGCACTATTTTCCAAAACGCTTCGGCATTGATTTCTATCACACGTTTGAAAGCGATTTAGAGCTGCTTGCGGAAATGGGCTTTACAACGTTTAGAACTTCCATTGATTGGTCGAGAGTGTTCCCTAAGGGGGATGAGAAGGAGCCTAACGAGGCGGCCTTAATGCATTATGACAAGATGATCAATAAAATGAAATCGCTCGGCATTGAGCCCATTATCACTATGCTGCATTATGAGACTCCAATACACATCACATTGCAATATGGCGGATGGAAAAATAAAGCTGTGATCGATATGTTTGAACGTTACGGCAACGTGCTGCTGGACCGTTTTGGAGATCGCGTGAAGTATTGGATCGTCATTAATCAAATCAATATGATACAAATCGAACCGTTTTTGTCTCTCGGCATATGCAGCGATCAATATGATTCGACGGAAGAAGCGTTATATCAAGCCGTGCATAATCAAATGGTGGCCTCGGCTAAAATTCAAAAGCATGCCAAAACGCTGAGTTATGATCTGCAGATTGGGACGATGGTTGCTGACGGCACGGTGTATCCTAATTCCTGCAAGCCCGATGATGTGGTGCTCGCGATGCAGCATAACCGTATGCAGTACCTTTTCACCGATGTTCAACTTCTGGGGGAGTATCCGAAATTTGCGCTGAATTACTTCCGGGAACATCATTATGATTTGCAGATGACGGAAGAGGAATTGCAGCTGTTGAAAGAGAATACCATGGATCACTTGGCGATTTCCTACTACTTCTCGCAAATGGTGGATTCCGCCAAAAATGTGAATAAACCCGATTCTACCAGCGTAAACCCCCATCTAGAAGCGAACCCATGGGGCTGGAATGTGGACCCGCAAGGATTATACAATGCACTCTCCCAATATTGGGATCGCTACCACAAGCCTATGATCATAGCCGAAAATGGATTCGGGATGTATGACAAGCTTGAAGACGGCTCCGTTCATGATGATTATCGGATATCCTATCTGGGAAGTCATATTGAGCAGGTAGGACGTGCCATTTATGATGGCGCTGACGTCATTGCCTATTGTGCCTGGGGACCCATCGATATTATTAGTTGTTCTTCGCAGCAAATGTCCAAGCGGTACGGCTTTATATACGTCGATCTCGATGATGAAGGCAATGGAACCGGAGAACGTATCCGAAAAGATAGTTTTTATTGGTATAAGCAGGTTATTGCATCCAACGGGTCAGAAGTTTAAAGGTTCATTCCATCGTTAACTCGGCTTAAATAAACACCTATATAGAATGAGTAATCATAGGAGTGTGAAATTCCATGCAAAAAACCTATAAAATCACCAATGAAGACGGTATTCACGCGCGCCCGGCTACAGCACTGGTAAACACCGCAAGCAAGTTCAAATCAGAGGTATTCGCAGAAGCAAACAACCGCAAGGTTACGATGAAATCCATCCTTGGCGTTCTCTCCTTCGGTTTGGAACCCGGAGATCTCGTCACGTTCATTGCGGAAGGAGAAGATGCGTCCGAGGTGCTTGAGGCACTCGACGAAATTTTCGCCAAGGAAAGCTTAGGAATCGCTCATGCTTAACATCAAGGGAATCGCAGCGGCAGCGGGCTATGCCATCGCCAAAGCGTTGGTACTGGAAAGTACCGAGCTTAGCGTAGAGAAGCGTACCGTTCAGGATGGAGATATGGAGATAACCAGATTTCGGGAGGCTCTGGCTCGGTCCATCGCGGACGTGGAGAAGCTGAAGCAGCGGACGCTGGAGCAGCTTGGAGCTGAGAAGGCGGAGATTTTTGAAGCTCACCTGTTGGTGCTGCACGATCCGGAGCTGCTGGGTCCGATCGAAGACAAAATCCAAAAGGAAGGCATCAACGCTGAATACGCCTTGCATGAAGTTTCCGCTGGCTTCATCTCCATGTTTGAAAATATGAAGAGCCCTTACCTGCGGGAACGAGCATCGGATATGAAGGACGTGGCGAAGCGGATACTTTCCCATCTCCTCAACGCCAAAGTACTGGATCTGGCAGCGATCCATGAGGAGATCATTCTAGTCGCCGAGGATTTGACACCTTCGGAAACGGCGCAGTTTAATCGTAATTATGTCAAAGGCTTCGCTACGAACGTCGGCGGCAAAACCTCGCATTCAGCCATCATGGCCCGTTCACTGGAGATTCCAGCCGTTGTAGGCACGAAGGAAGTTCTGGAGCAGGTGAAGGACGGGGATCTGCTCATTTTGGACGGAATGAAGGGGACCGTACTGCTGAATCCTGATGACGCAACCGTGGCTGAATATCGCCTCAAACAAGAGCAGTATGAAGCCCAAAGGGCGGAATGGGCCAAGCTTCGGCATGTGCCTACCGTTACGAAGGACGGGAAACACGTCGAGCTGGCGGCTAATATTGGCACGCCTGCGGACGTGGCAAACGTTCTGTTGAACGGGGGAGAAGCCGTAGGGTTGTTCAGGACGGAATTTCTGTATATGGGCCGGGACAGCATGCCTTCGGAAAAGGAACAGTTTACGGCCTACAAGGCTGTCCTTGAGCGGATGGAGGGCAAACCCGTCGTTGTCCGTACCCTGGATATTGGCGGGGATAAGGAGCTGCCGTATTTTGAACTGCCGAAGGAAATGAACCCCTTCCTGGGCTTCCGTGCCATCCGCCTCTGTCTGGAGCGTCAGGACATCTTCCGCACACAGCTGCGCGCACTCCTTCGGGCCAGCGTCTACGGCAACCTTCGGATCATGTTTCCGATGATCGCAACGCTAGGCGAATTCCGTCAAGCCAAGACGATTCTGTTTGAGGAGAAAGCGAAGCTTGAGGCCGAGGATATTCCGGTTTCCGGCGAGATCCAGCTGGGCATCATGGTCGAAATTCCGTCTACCGCGGTTTTATCAGACCTTTTCGCCAAGGAAGTAGACTTCTTCAGCATCGGGACCAACGATCTGATTCAATATACGATGGCCTCGGACCGCATGAACGAGCGAGTCTCCTATCTGTACCAGCCGTATAACCCGTCTATCCTTCGTCTTGTGAAAATGGTCATCGACGCTGCACATGCGGAGGGCAAATGGGTGGGCATGTGCGGCGAGATGGCCGGGGATGCCACCGCGATCCCGCTGCTTCTCGGTTTGGGGCTGGACGAGTTCAGCATGAGCGCCAGTTCCATTCTTCCGGCTCGCAGCCAAATGTCCAAGCTGTCAGCGGAAGAGACGCGCATGCTCGCAGCGAAAGCGTTAGGCTGCGGCACGGCGGAAGAAGTGGTCACACTCGTTCAACGAATGGACATATAAGCCAATGATTCGATTAGGGCATGATTTTTAAAGCTGCCTTCTATGGCTGAGTAGCAATCTTTATCTTTCTCAGCTAACCAGAGGCATAGTTCATTAGGCGAGGGCCTATTCCCTTAAGCAAATCATGAGAAAACCCGTTAAACACCAGAGACTCCTCTTGTTTAACGGGTTTTTACGATTGGAAATAATAGCGGGAATCATTCTGAATGGAGCTATCGGGTCACGGCATGACAGCTTATTCGTCTTTAAATAATAAAAGATAAAGGAAATAAGGGGCGCCGATAAAAGCAACGACAATCCCGGCCGCGATGCCTTCCGGCTCCCATACGTTCCGGCCGATCGTGTCGGCCAGCAGCAGCAGCCAACCGCCGATCAGAAGGGACACCGGCACCATCCGCTGATGTCCGGGACCAACCAGCGCTCTGGCAATATGGGGCGCCATCAAGCCGATGAATGCGATGCCTCCGGTAACCGAGACAGCCGAAGCTGCCAGTGCGACCGCCGCGAGCATCAGCAGGATCCGGTCCCTGTGGATCGCTACGCCGGCCCCGATGGCCGTCGGTTCGTTTAACGCCAGCAAATTCAGAGCCCTGGATTTGTACAGCGCATAGGGAATCAGGATGACCAGCCAGGGTAGCAAGGCAAGGACAAACGGCCAATCCGTTCCCCATACGTTTCCGGCCAGCCACTTGGAGATGAAATCCACCTTGGTCCGGTCAACCGAAGACATGAGCACGACCATGATTCCGGAGAGCGCCAAGGATAACCCGGCTCCGGTAAGGATGAGCCGGATCGGTTGGAGGCCTTTGCCGCGTGCGTAAGAAAACGCATAAATCAGAATGGCGGTACCGAGACCTCCGGCAAAGGCCATAAGCGGAATCGCGTATACGAACGAACCGACTTTAATCGGGGCGAACAGAAAGAAGACGGTAACGCCGACTCCCGCGCCCGCATTAATGCCGACGATGCCCGGATCGGCCAGTTCATTGCGGGTAATCCCCTGCAGAATAGCGCCGGACAACGCAAGCGCCATGCCCGACAACAGCGTAATCAGCATCCGGGGCAGTCGAACGGAGAACAGCACGAAACGGTCTTCGAACGTTCCATGGCCCGTAATCGTCGGAATCAGCCTGTCATACGAAACGGGGAACGAGCCGATCCCCAAGCCGATCAAGGCGGTGACCAGAATCAGAAGGATCAGGCCCGCAACAACGACTTGCTGTCGACTAAAAAGCTGTAGTTTTGTCATGAGAACGAGCGCACCCCTTTGCGGACAATAAACAGGAAGAAAGGCAGACCCAGAATCGCCACGATAGAAGCGACCGGCGTTTCGTACGGGACGTTAATCATCCGGCCAAGCGTGTCGGCGAACACCATAAAAGTGCCGCCCGCAATCGCGGACAACGGCAGAACGGTACGGTACTGGGTTCCGGCGAAGACGCGCACGAGATGCGGTATCATGAGGCCGATAAACGCCAGATTGCCGACGAGAGCGACGGCTGCGCCTGCCAGGAGCGTAATCAGGGCGTATAGCGCAATTCGGACCTGAGTCGTTCGAAGTCCGAGTCCGACCGCGGTTTCTTCATTCATGCTGAGGATCGTCAACTGCCGGGACAGCAGAACGGAAGCGATGAGGCAGATTACGATGACCGGAGCGATCGTCGCGATCTGCCCCCAGGTGGTTCCGATGAGCCCGCCGGCGGTCCACATCGAGACGTTCTTGGCAATTTTATAATGGATGCTAATGGCGTCGGCTACGGCCGCGAGAAGTGCCGAAACGGCTGATCCAGCCAGCACCATCCGCAGGGGCGATAGATTTCGTCTCCGCAGGGCGGTTACGCCGAATACCAGCATCACGCTGAATGCAGCTCCAATAAAACAAGCCACCATCGTGCCGAAATAGCTGGCGGCGGGAAAGAACGCGAAAGCAGCGGCCAGCGCAGCGTTGGCGCCCGCAGTTACGCCTAGCAATCCCGGGTCGGCAAGTGGGTTACGGGTCAGACCCTGCATGATTGCCCCGGCAACGGCTAGCGCCGAGCCGACCAGCACGCCGCCCACTTCACGGGGAAGCCGGAGCTCGCGAATGACGGAGATATCCTCACCCGTCGCATGCGGATTGCTTATGGCGCTCCATATATCGGCTAGAGAGACATTCTTAGCGCCTAGCATGACGGCCAGGGCGAACATAACGACGAGTATGACAAAGCTAACGAGTATCTTGAGCGCAATCGAGCTTGACGGTTTAAGTCGAGACTTCATTATCATCGTGATCATCCGTTCCTTCTTTATCTGCAGAAAAAGGAACGCAAAGAGCGCTCCTTCTTTTCTCTGGCATATCGTTTCCATTCATTTAATTGTTGAGCTTGCGGTTAGTTTCCCAGCAACGACTTGGTGATGAAATCAAGCTGATAGTCGAGAGACAGGGCGTCGTTAAAATAGAACGTATTGGCGTCTACTTCATAGACATGATTATTCTTGACGGCCGGGATATTCTTGTAAGTCGACGTCTGCTGGAAGGAGGCATCGGCCGCCGGGTCTTTACTATAGATGACGTAGTCCCCCATGTATTGCGGTAGGATTTCCAGAGACAAATTGTAATAGCCTTCTTTGGCCGTCATTTCTTTGACTTTGTCCGGCATCTTCAAGCCCATAGCCTGATAGACGATCTCCGTGCCGCGTCCCCAGGCGTCACCGAAGGTGTACAGCGATTTGGAATCTCCCTCGATAATGGAGATGGTACTGTCAGCGCCGATCTTGGCTTTGATCTCTTCGCCTGCCTTTTGGGCACGTTTCTTGAAATCGGCGATCCAGTCCGCGGCTTTCTGTTCCTGATTCACCGCTTTGCCAATCTCCAGAATCTGTGTCAGATAATCAACCTTGTTGTAGGTGTAAGTAACGAGCGGCGCGATCTGCTTCAGTTTATCCGCATTTTTAATGTCCGTCATGGCGATGATCAAGTCCGGCTTAACGTTCAGAATGCTCTCCACGTTCTCGTCGGATACTTCGGCGACGTCCTTCAATTGATCCTGGAAATTAGGATCGGCTTTGGTCCATGAATCGACGCCGACGAGGGGAATGCCGAGCGCCAGCAGATTGCCCGCATATCCGGAGAGGACGACAACGCGCTGCGGATGCGCGGGAACTTCGATCGGACCACTCTCCGATTGATAGGTAATGGTACCGGAACCGCTGTCTTCCGCAGAACCGTTTGCGCTTTGACTTGCTGAGCCGCCTGCGCTTGCCGGAGCATCGGTGTTATTGTTCGCCTTATTACCGCAAGCGCTTAATACCAGAACGATCACCATCATAAGAGGCAACAACCATTTCTTCATTTCTTGTAATCTCCTTCTTGAATATGTAGTTATTGATTATGATAATCATTATCAATTAAGCTGCTATTAAAATGTAACCTCAAACCGTTTGAATTGTCAATCATTGATTTAATGAACCCCCGAGAAAACGAGAGACTATGCTACAATGGGAACTGAATATGCGATTGCTTAAAGGCGGTGACGGAATTTCAATGTCTCAAGGCTGGCGTAAAAAGCTTGCCGTCCTGGTAGGTCTGTTCCTCATAGCGGGGGCTTTGTTTATACCTATGACGGACCCTGTTTCTGCCAAAAAGAATCCTCGCGCAGTGGATGGAATACTTGATTTGACCCACTGGAGTTTGAAGGATGAGGGTCCTGTTCAGATCAACGGTCGTTGGTCTCTCTACTGGAAGGAGTTACTAACGAAACCGGAAATGGCCCGGGCGGATGCCACCAAGCCGATATTCGCAGAAGTACCCGGCGAGTGGGAAAAGAACGGGCTGCCGGGGCGAGGCTATGCAACGTACCGTCTGACCATACGTACATCAGGAGACGATGGTACGTTAGCGCTGCGAATCCCCGCAATATCTCCCGCTTACCGCCTGTTTGTTGATGATCGGTTAATCGCAGAAACCGGCGTCGTGTCGTCCGAACGGGCAAGCGTACAAGCGGCTTATTTGCCTCAAACCATTTCATTCGATCCCCCCGGGGGAACGTTCGACCTTTATATTCAGATTGCGAATGAATTATATCCTGAGGGCGGTATTTGGTTTGGCTTGACGCTGGGTACCGAGCATTCGATGCTGTTCTTAAAGCAACGTACGGATATTGTGGAAATATCCGTTTTCGGTGGCTGCACATTACTCGGTTTGTATCAGATCGCGTTGTACGCGATGCGCCGGTCGGATCGCTCGACCTTGTATTTTGGCATCTGCTGCCTTCTCGGGGCCATTCGGATTGGTGCGGTCGGGGAGATGTATATCGTCCGGTTATATCCTCATATAGATATTCGCGCACTGATCTTCTTGGAGTATTTGACCTTCTACGGCGGCGTAACCGCTGCGTTATTATTCGCGAAGGAGCTTTATCCCAAGGAGTATCACACGGCGGTCACGAAATCGCTAGCCGTTATAGGCTGTGGTTTTATCGGCACCGTTTTGCTTTTGCCGACCGAGTGGTATACGCGCTTCATGGAAGGATACAAATATGTCTCAATCGTAAGCTTGGCGTATATTTTGTTTGGTATCGTGCTCGCCTTTTGGCGGGGACGGGGAGGAGCGGTGCTCCAGCTAATCGGTTGGCTCATCTTCATCGGGGCGGCTCTCCATGATATTTTATACAGTGTAGATCAGGTCATCTGGAGCGATATTCAGCTCGTTCCT
The DNA here is from genome assembly GCF_004001045.1 of Paenibacillus chibensis. GTDB lineage: Bacteria > Bacillota > Bacilli > Paenibacillales > Paenibacillaceae > Paenibacillus_AQ > Paenibacillus_AQ chibensis. The sequence continues at coordinate 153,959 of NZ_BIMK01000002.1, read as the reverse complement.
TATGGATTCATTCTTCTTGTGTTTATCGAAGCATTGGAGCTTGCGCGCCGGTTTACGAACGCCTACCGCGTGATCGGCGATATGTCGGAGCAATTGCTGGCTTCAAATCGGATGAAGGACGAATTTCTTGCCAATACCTCACACGAACTGAAGACGCCGCTGCACGGCATCATGAATCTTTCGCTTGCATTGACCGAAGAGAGGTCGGGACCTTTAAACGAACGTCAACGGGAACAACTGGAAGTCGTCGTTGCTGTTGCCCGCCGCTTGTCCAATTTGATTAACGATATTCTCGATTTGTCGCGCCTCAAAAACAGCGGCATCCAATTGGAGCTCGGTGCTGTCGATATTCGCGCCGTCGTGTCGTCGCAGCGGGACGTATTTCTTCACTATATCGGGGACAAGCCTGTCGCTTTGCGTTTTGATTGGCCGGAGGCGCTCCCCCGTGTGTATGCCGATGAGAGCCGTCTGCTGCAAATGGTGTATAACTTGATCGGGAACGCGATCAAATTTACCCCTGAAGGCGAGGTTGCGGTTTCGGCTTGGGCTGAAGGCGGGATGCTGCATATGGCGGTCGCCGATACGGGGATCGGCATCGAGGAGGATAAGCTTGATGCCATTTTCGAATCGTTCGAGCAAGTGGGTACTTCCGTGGCGAGAGAATATGGCGGTGCGGGTTTAGGTCTTGGCATTACCAAAAGATTGGTCGAGCTGCACGGTGGCCGGATTTCGGTAACATCGCAATTGGGTCGAGGTTCCGTCTTTACCGTCTCGCTTCCGGTGAGCGGGAATCCCTTTGACCGGAAGGCGGAATCGCGTTCGATCGAGCAATCTCAAGCTGCTTCGATCATGTCGTCCGGCTTGCGCGAGATCGCGGTCACGGCAGCCGCCGTGCCGAATGATGGAGCAGGAGTGGAACGGGAGCACGCCATTCTTGCCGTCGATGACGATCCGGTAAATTTAAGGGTGCTTCAAGCGGTATTGGCGGACGAGCCCTTTGAATTCATTGCGGTGTCCAGCGGAAAAGAGGCGCTCGATATGCTGGAGCGGTTCGGAAGCAAAATCGGATTGGTCATTCTTGACGTCATGATGCCCGGGCAATCCGGCTTTGAAACGTGCAGGCAAATTCGCAAGACGTATTCACTCAGCGAGCTGCCCGTTTTACTGACGACCGTACGCAATGATCCGTCGGACGTCATGATCGGGTTCGAGGCTGGAGCCAACGATTACTTGACCAAGCCCTTCCAGCCTTACGAATTGCGGGCGCGCACCCGAACGCTATTGCAGATGAAACGCTCCGCTGAAGACGCGGTCCGTTCGGAGCTCGCATTTTTGCAAGCACAAATCAAGCCTCATTTTCTCTATAACGCCCTGAATACGATCGTTACCTTCTCGCTGGAAGACCCGCAGATGACGCAGGATCTGCTGCTGAACCTCGGACGGTATTTACGGGGCAGCTTCGATTTCAAGAGCAAGGAGAGACTGGTTTCTTTACAGCGTGAATTGGAACTAACCGAAGCTTATCTCCGGATCGAGCAGGCCCGGTTCGGTGAACGGCTTCGAATCCGATACGAGGTGGACGAAGAGGCTGATGGCATGCTTCCGCCGTTAATGCTGCAGCCGCTTGTCGAGAATGCGGTACGGCATGGCATTACGACAAAAGAAAACGGCGGCACGGTGACGATATCGGTAAGAGAAGATTCCGGCTTCATGCTTCTAACTGTTGAGGACGATGGCATAGGCATGCCCGATGGGGCTCGGACCCTGCTTTCCAAAGAAGAAGAGCCGAAAGGGGGCATAGGGCTGCGCAACATCCATCTCCGATTGGTAAAGCTGTTCGGAACAGGCGTTGAGATCGGTTCGGGTGTAGAGGGTGGCACGAAAGTCACTATACGCATCCCTAAAGACACAATAAAGGAGGGGAGCTCATGATTCGGATCATCGCGGTCGACGACGAGCAGCCGGCGCTTCGCAGGGTTGAAAAGCTGTTGGAACAATTCCCGCAAGTTCACGTGGCCGGCTTGTTCGATAAGTCGACGGCTTGCTTGGAATATATGTTAACGGAGCCCGATCGAATCGATCTTGCCTTGGTCGATATGGAGATGCCTGCGATGCACGGTCTGGAGCTGGCACGACGGCTTCGCGAATGCAGGCCGGAGATTCATATCGCGTTTTTGACAGCCTACGAGGAGTTCGCCAAGGATGCCTTTGATGTGGAGGCGATCGATTTTCTATTGAAGCCCATCCTGCAGAATGACCTGGATCGCACGATTCGAAGATTCGTGAAGCGCACAGGCAGCGGGGATGAGGCTGCAGATCAGCCAGTACGGGGAATTGCAGTTCAACGCTTCGGTCCCTTCAACGTTCTGACGGAGAATGGCGACATGATCCGTTTTCGTAATTCCAAGTCCAAAGAGCTTCTGGCGTATCTCCACCATCATCGCGGGAAACCGGTCAGCAAAGCGCAAATCATAGAAGTCATTTGGCACGGGCAGGACGAGCAGCGGACGCAAGCCAACTTATACACGACGATTTATCAGCTTCGCAAGGATCTGGAGGCTTGGGGGTTATCCGATCTGATTTCACAGACGAAAACGGCGGGCGGCAGTTACAGCCTGCATTGGCGGACATCGTTCGCTGATGTCGATTCCTATGAGGAGGAAATGCGGTTATTTAAGCGTAAATCGTCATTGACGCACGCGCTGAAGGCCGTCCAATTATACGGAGAGGGCTATTTATCGGGAAGCGGATACGTATGGGCGACGCCGCGGCAAGCCGAACTCGAGCTGGGTTACCTGGAGCTGCTTGAAGCCATCGTTCATGTTTACGTGCGGCAGCAGCGTTACGATATGGCGCTGAATCCGATGCGCAAATGGGCGGAGCTGAATCCCTTGAGCGGGCGGCTTCATGCCAAAATGATCTCGCTATTACTCCTGATGAACAGGGAAGACGACGCCAGGTCTTATTATGAGATTGTTCGGGATCTGCTCGATCAAGATGAGGAGGCATCGGAGTTCGATTTCAGACGGCTTGCCTCCGAACCTTTACGCCAATTCAATTGAAGTACGAACACGGTAGGTACTGTGGCGGTACCTACACTGATGGATGCCGGGACGGGCACGGCTCTTGCACAGGGTGTGACGATACCGGAGATTTCGGCAAGCTCTCCATCTTCGACCTATGGGAAGGACGTTACCTTCACTGCGACTGTAGCCGATCCGGCAATCGATGGAACATCTCCTACCGGGACAGCTACCTTCATGGATGGGGATCAGATTCTTGCAACCGTTGCATTATCCGCAACCGAACCCGAGATTAAGATTGCAACGACAACAGCGGAAATTCCTCCCGGTTATAAAAATGGTTGTATACCTGGTCCCAATGGCACGGCTCAAGCTCCTTGCCCCATTATTCAATGGGGACAATACACCTATTGGGCGTACAGTGCCTCGGACAATTCCGAGTCCATGCTGATCGTCGCTTACGATGCGTCCGGTAACATGGTTAAGCAATGGGCGAAAGGGGGAGCCCGTTATTTATGGCAGATTACGACGGATGCTGACAACATCATCTTCTGGGGCCAAGGGAACAAAACGATTACGTTGAGCAAGAGTGAATTCCTGAGTACCCCGGTTACCGCCAGCTTTACAACTTCCGATCTGGGGATCGGCGGGCACTCGATTACGGCTGTTTACTCTGGAGACAATAATCACGCCGCGAGCACATCGCCCGTTCTGAATCACACCGTAAGCCGTATGCCGTCGTTCATCAATTTGAGTTCAAGCCACAATCCTTCGCTGAAGGGGGATCCTATCGATTTCGTTGCAGCGGTAACCTCTTCTGCAGGGGACTCTATTACAGGAACCGTGGACTTCATGTACGGTGAGATGAAGCCTCTGGGCTCAGCTATTGTGGATGATGAGGGGAATGCCACTCTTCGTGCTGTCTCTTCTCTTCCTGCCGGGATGAATTTGATCAGCGCTGTCTATCGTGGCGATGATCTTCACGCAGACAGCGGAACTGCCAATATACAAATAGTCGATCTGAACAGCTCAATGACCCGCTTGACGAGCAGCAGCCCGGAAACGATGCATGGTGGTCCGATCATCTTGACGGCAGAGGTAAGCAGTGCTGATCGCGGTACAGCGACAGGCTCCGTTGTTTTCCGGGACGGGGACGAGCAGATTGGCCAGGCTTCTTTGTCCAATGGCAAGGCATCGTTTACAACTTCAGGGCTGGGGATCGGCGAGCACTCCCGATGATACGTTCTATGACAGTGTCTCCGATGCGGTCTCCTTGAAGGTTCATGTGAGTACATTAGCAACATTGACGTCGGCCATTGGAAAAGTGAGTACAGGCGGGACAAGCCAGGAAACGATTAAAGACATCCCGTATGGCACGGCACTTGCGGTGTTCAAAGCCGCGATTACGCCGGCAGCGCATGCAGTCTTTGAAGTTTATGATGCGGACGGGACTCATGTTGCACAAACGTTGAATACGGGCAAAAAAGTCCTTGTTACAGCAGAAGACGGGATGACGCAGGTAACGTATACCGTCTCGCTGCTTGGTCCGGCACAGACACCATCAGAAACCCCTTCAACGGGCGGCGGTACCCCGTCAGCAAACGGCGGTGGTTCGCCGAAGCCGAACAATGCGCCCGTTACTTCGAATAATGGTCAGCTAACCCTTCCTGCAGGCCGAGTAGGCGAGGTTAGCCTCGGGAACGGGATTACAATCTCCATCCCGGCAAACGCTACGGTGAAAGATCTGCAATTAATCATTAAAAAAGTGCAGGATACGCTCAATCTGTTGAAAAATAGCGAGATTCTTGCCAGCCCGGTGTATGAGCTTGAGAAAAATTTTGCGGAAAACTTCAATTCTCCGATTACGTTAACCTTCGCTTTCGACCCATCGTTCATCCAAGATCAGCAGGAAGCCGCGGTCTTCTATTACGATGAAGCGAATAAGAATTGGGTGAAAGTCGGAGGTAAAGTCGTCGGAAATAAAATTACGGTCGATGTCAATCATTTCACCAAGTTTGCGGTTCTCGCCACTCAGCAAACGACGACCATCAACGTCAACGTCAACGACATCGCCGGACATTGGGCTGAAGCCAATATTCAAAGAGCGATCGCCAGCGGCATCGTCAAAGGGTATACCGATGGAACGTTTAAGCCTAATGCGACGGTAACGCGCGCAGAATTCGCCGTGATGCTGATGAATGCGTTGAAGCCGCAGCGTGAAGCAGGAACGCTGTCTTTCACGGACGATGCGACAATCGATGCATGGGCAAGGACGGCAGTCGCGCAGGCGGTACAAGCAGGTATTGTTACAGGATACCAAGACGGCGCTTTCCATCCGAATGATCCGATTACACGTGCAGAGATGGCCGTCATGCTTGCTAAAGCTTCGGGGATGGCAACCGAAGGCCATGCTGCCACCCGCTTTGCGGACGACAAGGATATTGCGGCTTGGGCGAAAGGCGGCGTCCTATATGCGCAGGAAGCAGGTCTGATGCAAGGGAAAAGCAATAACCGGTTTGCACCGCAAGATCAAGCGACCAGAGCGGAGGCTGTAACGGTTCTGCTGAATAGATTAGCTCAAACAGGGAAATAACGATTAGAACTTTCAATGAAAGTTGGGGTCACCCCGCATGAATCATTCCCTTTCCCCAGCCGTTATACAAGTCAATTCGATGGTTGACAACGAAAATAAGTTGCGTTTAAAATACGAGTGGAAGACAATGCCAACTTGAGGGCTATGCTTTTTAAGCCGACATATTCGGTTTGAAACAACCCCGGTATCTCCTGTGGAGAAGCCGGGGTTGTTTGTGTTTTCCCCAAGCTTGGACTAGGGGGTGTGAAGAAAAGGAGAACGCAAACCAGCAGTTTTATGAAATCGCTATCATTTGATTGCTCGTTCTTGCTTGGACGACTGTTTGATTCACAAATGAAAAAATATCGGAGGGTACTGATGAACAAGAAATGGTTGAACATTCCGGCTTTGATCGCTTTACTGGCTGCCATAGCCTTTGGAAGTGTCGCGCCTGCGGAAGCAGCGCCGGCCACGTCCGTCAGCAATAAGCAGAATTTTAGCACAGACGTCATTTACCAGATCGTAACGGACCGTTTCGTGGACGGGAATACGGCGAACAATCCGGCAGGCTCCGCTTATGATGCCACCTGCAGCACGAACCTGAAGCTGTATTGCGGCGGCGACTGGCAGGGCATCATGAACAAAATCAACGACGGTTATTTTACGGGCATGGGCATTACGGCATTGTGGATTTCGCAGCCCGTCGAAAATATATATTCCGTCATCAACTACTCAGGCGTGAACAATACGGCTTATCACGGCTATTGGGCACGCGATTTCAAGAAGACGAATCCCGCATTTGGCAGCATGACGGATTTCGCCAATCTGATTTCAGCAGCACACAGCCGCAATATTAAAGTCGTCATCGACTTCGCGCCGAACCACACGTCCCCGGCGATGGAGACGAACGCTTCCTTCGGCGAGAACGGCAAGCTGTATGACAACGGCACGCTGCTCGGCGGTTATACGGGCGATACGAATGGTTATTTCCATCATAACGGCGGCACGGATTTCTCTACGCTCGAGAACGGCATTTATAAAAATCTGTACGATCTCGCCGACCTCAACCATAACAACAGCACGATCGATACGTATTTCAAGAACGCGATCCGCTTGTGGCTCGATATGGGCATCGACGGTATCCGCGTGGATGCAGTGAAGCATATGCCGTTTGGCTGGCAAAAGAACTGGATGTCGTCCATTTACAGTTACAAGCCGGTCTTCACGTTCGGCGAATGGTTCCTCGGCACGAACGAAACCGATGCCAACAACACGTATTTTGCGAATGAAAGCGGCATGAGCCTGCTCGATTTCCGTTTCAGCCAGAAGGTGCGCCAAGTCTTCCGCGATGGGTCGGATACGATGTACGGCCTGGATTCCATGCTGTCATCGACGGCGGCGGATTATTATTCAGTGAATGATCAGGTCACGTTCCTGGACAACCATGATATGGACCGTTTCCAGGTGTCCGGCGCGAATGGCCGCAAGCTGGAGCAGGCATTGGCGCTGACGCTGACTTCCCGCGGCGTCCCCGCAATCTACTATGGCACGGAGCAATACATGACAGGTAACGGCGATCCGAACAACCGGGCGAAAATGTCCTCGTTCTCCACGTCGACGACCGCCTATAATGTGATCAGCAAGCTTGCCCCGCTGCGCAAGTCGAACCCTGCGATTGCCTATGGTACGACGCAGCAGCGTTGGATCAACAACGACGTCTACATATATGAGCGCAAATTCGGTAATAACGTGGCAGTGGTGGCCATTAATAAAAACCTGACCAGCTCTTACTCGATTGCGGGACTCAATACGTCCCTGCCAAGTGGAACGTACACGGACGTTCTGGCGAATTCGCTCAGCGGCAATTCCATTACCGTAGGCAGCAGCGGCGCAGTCAACACCTTCACACTGCAAGCCGGCGGCGTAGGCGTCTGGTCTTACACGAAGGCGGCAACGGCTCCGGTGATCGGCCATGTCGGTCCGCTGATGGAAAAGCCGGGTACGACGGTTACGATCGACGGTACAGGCTTCGGCAGCACGGCCGGAACCGTTTACTTCGGTACGACGGCTGTAAGCGGCGCGAACATCGTGTCGTGGGAGGATACGGAGATTAAAGCGATCGTGCCAAGCGTTGCCGCTGGCCGATATGGGGTCAAGGTTCGTACATCCGGGGCGGTCGACAGCAACACGATCAGCAACTTTAACGTACTGACGGGCGAACAAGTCAGCGTACGTTTTATCGTGAACAATGCCACGACAGCGCTTGGCGAGAACGTCTATTTGGCGGGCAGCGTCAACGAGCTGGGCAACTGGGCGCCGGCAAGCGCCATCGGCCCGATGTTCAATGCCGTCATTAAATCTTATCCGACATGGTATTACGATGTAAGCGTGCCGGCTGGCACGGCGATTCAGTTCAAATTCATGAAGAAAAACGGATCTGCCGTCACGTGGGAGGGGGGCTCCAACCACTCGTTTACGACTCCCGCAAGCGGCACGGCGACGGTAACCGTCGACTGGCAGCCGTAGGGGAGGATGTTTGCCCCGCTATCACGAACAGCGCCGCGAGCTAATCATGCTTGCGGCGCTTCTTTGATCCGCCGCGGCAAAAACATGCGATCGGCAGAAGGAAATAAGCCCGCCTTTCTCGAAGAGCATTCTGGAACATGATTCGTTCAAAGGGATCATCCTCCTGCTTGGATGGAGGAAGCAACGAGAAGGAGGCAAGTCCATTGATGAGGAATAAAGAGGCAGCGAACGAGGCTAGAAACGCGTTGATTCAGGACATCGATGAAACCAACGTGCCGTACGGCATGGTAGCGCTTTGGTGCCTGGGTCAGGCAAGCTTCATTGTGAAGGGCGGATCCACGACGATATATATCGATCCGTTCACGATAGAGGATGCGTTGGTCGAAAGCCGGCACGGTCTTCGCCGAGCTTATCCTTCGGCTGTCAGGCCGGAAGACATCACGAACGCCGATTACTGTCTCATTACGCATGATCATGTAGACCATCTGGATCCCGACACCATTCAGGCCATGGCGGAACAAGCGCGGGAGACCCTGTTTTTCGCACCGGCATGCTGCAGGGAAACGATGCTGGGACGGGGCATGAGAGCAGACCGGTTACACATCGCGGATACCGGCAAGGAATACAGCGGACAGGAAGTCATTAAGCCGATCGCCGCGGCCCATGAAGAGCTATCCATCGACCGGGACGGATTTCATGAATACGTCGGTTATATCATCCGTTTGAATGGAGTGACTCTGTACCATGCAGGGGATACCCTCATTTACGAAGGCCTGCAGGCCAGACTCCGCGAGGAAGAGGTGGATCTGGGGCTCCTTCCGATCAACGGGCGCGACTTCTATCGCGGTGAACGAGGCATCGTGGGAAACATGAACTACCGGGAGGCTGCGGAGCTGGCGAATGGCGCCGGCTTCAAAATGACCGTTCCCATGCACTATGACCTGTTTGCAGGCAATGCCGAGCGCCCGGGGTACTTTGTGGACTATGTGTACGATCATTTTCCTTCTTTGCCGATTCATGTCATGGCCCGAGGAGAGCGGTTCATCTATGCGGCCGCGGGTGCAGTGAAATCATAGCGGCGGAAATGGCTACAGCTTATACCTGGCCAAACGCAGCCGAAAGGAGAGATTCGTATGAAGCGAATTCCGTTAACGATGATTCGTCCGGATCTTGGCAACATTCCGCAGTACACGTTTCCTTCCCCATTTCGTGTGAGAAACTATCAACCGGGAGACGAAAAGATCTGGGCAGAGATTGAAGCAAGTGTAGGCGAGTTTGCGGATGCGAGCGCAGCATTGGAGCATTTTAACAAAGAATTCGGCTCCCATACACATGAAATGGAATCGCGCTGCTTGTTTATCGAGAACGGGAACGGCGAAGCGATTGGAACGACGACGGCGTGGTACGGTGCGATTCAGGGCGAAGAGAAGATCGGGAGAATTCATTGGGTGGCCATCCGGCCGGAATACCAGGGACAGAAACTGGCCAAGCCTTTGCTCGGGGAAGCGCTTCAGGTCCTGGCCGGGTATCATCCACGCGCTTATTTGACGACGCAGACGACGAGTTACCAAGCGATCAACATGTATCTGAACTTCGGCTTCGAGCCCTTGCTGACGACGCCCGAATGCATGGAAGGGTGGTCTTTGCTGGAAAGCGTGTTGAAGCGCAAAATCATTCTATGATTCTCAAAAAAAGTGAATTCAAGGCATTTTTTATCTGCTTGCAAACGGAAATGCATTGTTCGTTTCGCCCACGCTCTGAAACATAACCGGATCATTTGCGTAATAGTAATTGAAATATGCATATGTACCATATGGGAGGCAGGATGAATGTCGAATCAAGGAGGATCTGCAACGCGGGGCGCATTAGTCTGGTCAGGGAGAAAATGCACCATTTTCGGTCTGCCGATTTCTTTTACGAAATATTTTGTTTATGAGAAGCGGCTGGTCACGAGAAGAGGGTTCTTTAACCTGGTCGAAGACGAGTTGGATTTTTATAAAGTGCTGGATAAGAGTATCGTTTTGCCGTTTTGGCAGCGGGTATTCGGTTGCGGTTCGATTCATTTGAACGTTGCCGATGTCGATACGCCCATCAAAGTGCTGGAGTCGATCAAGCATCCCCGCGAGGTATACGACCAGATTGACAGCATTGTGACCGGTCTGGCAGGCAATAACTCTTTGCGGACGGCAGCCAGCATTCTGGGTTCAGTCAACCAGGGAGAGTTTCTGAATTAGAATGATTAGCGGAATGCGGATGTAAAATATCATAAGCTGCTCATAGCGAGAGGAAGTTCGGGGTGACACCTAAGCTTCATCGATTGGCCCGCGTCCTGGGGACGCGGGCTTTATTGTGGTTGCAACGGGATGCGGAGTCCTTTTACAACGTTCTTAGCAGCTCATATCGAAATCAGTCATCAACGTAGGATCAAAAAGTCACTAAAGTGGTAGCCTGCTTTCCGGTGGCTTTATATAATCGTCGCGTAAGCATGCAGAGGTGCACGGATAAGGGGGGATGGCCGAAGCATTTTGCCGAATCGTCACAAGTCGTACCTTGGTTCCCGGGTGTTACATCATCTTCAAGCAAAGGTGGTTTTGTCGTGGGAAGAAAAATGGTCAAAAAGCTGATGAGCGCTGCCCTATGCACCCTATTGACGGCGGCGGTCGCGGTACCGCTTACCGCACATGCGGCAGCGGACGTCACGGTCAACTGGAACGACGTGAAGCAGGACATCGACGGATTCGGTGTCTCGCAAGCCGGATGGTCCGATGCCATCTACGATCTGCAGGAGCCGGCACGCAGCCAGGTCATGGACCTGCTGTTCAAGCCGGATACCGGCATCGGCATATCCATTTTCCGCGGAGCGCTGTTCCCTCAGTTCAACCCGGCTCCGGGACAATATGATTTCAGTGCAAGACCCGATCAAGTCTGGGTCATGCAGCAGGCCAAGGCCCGCGGCGTCGATAAGCTGATCGCGAGCACCTGGAGCCCGCCGGCCTGGATGAAAACGAACAACTCTACGACGAGCGGCGGTTACCTGAAGCAGGAGAACTATGGCGATTACGCCCTCCTGATGTCCAAATTCATCAAAGCGTACAAGCAGCAGTTCGGACTCGATCTGTACGCGGTGTCCATTGCCAACGAACCCAACTCGATGACTTTCCTGTCCTGGGATTCGAGCGAGTGGAATTCGACCAACTTCGAAGTTTTTCTGAAGGACCATTTGAAGCAGGCGATGATTAACGAAGGTGTCCAAAATACCAAAGTGATCGCGGGCGAATCGTCGTGGTGGTCGGAGGATTTGATCAAGGATTCGCTGAACGATCCGGCTGCGGCAGAAAGGCTCGATATCGTAGCCGGCCATAACTACCCCGTTCCGGTGATCAATACGGAGCTCCCGACGACTCCGTTTTCGACCGCGGTCTCCAAGGGCAAAAAGGTATGGATGACCGAAGTGTCCAAGGTGGACTCCTATGATCCGGGGATGGGCTCCGCGCTCAAATTCGCCAAGCAGACGCATGCCTTCATGACCAAAGCGGGTGTCAACGCATGGATGTACTGGACCGGCGCCATTCCCGGCAATAACGACGAAGGCCTGATCAATGTCGACAAGGCCACGAGCACGTTCCAGCTGACGAAACGGTATTATGCCTTCGGCAATTTCAGCAAATTCATCAAGCCGGGTTACGTTCGCATCGGCGCAACGGACAGCCCGCAATCGGGCGTATATACCTCCGCTTATAAGGATCCGGCCAGCGGCAAGTTTGCGATCTTGGCGGTGAACGACAACGATGCCACCGCGCAGGTGAATCTGGTGCCGAGCGGGTTTTCGGCAGGGAAATTGACTCCTTACACGACTAACGGCGATTTGAACCTTGCCGCCGGACCCGATATCCCGCTGGCGGGAGGCAAGTTCCAGACGGCGATTCCGCCGAAAAGCGTGGTCACTTACGTCGGTGAGAACGGTTCGGCGGTTCCCCAGGAGCAGGCCATGACGGACGACTTAGGCGACTGGTCCAAGACGTTCTCCCATACCGGCGGGCTGAGTATGGACACGACAAACAGCGGTTATTTTAACGGTGATACGTCCCGCGTCAAGCGGAGCGCGGGAACGACCGAGAGCTTTGTATACAACGTTGCGAACATGACCCGGTTCAAAGCGGATTTATATCAATTCAGCGTGTGGGACGGCGTGGCTTTTTATGCTTCGCCGGATAACCAGAACTGGACGCAGGTGGCGCATACGAGCACGCCGGGCGTTTACACGGGCAGCAAATGGTATCAGAAGACGTATACGCCCGTGCAGCAGCTGCCTGCAGGAACGAAGTATTTGAAGATTGAATTATCGGGCAGCGACTCCTGGGAGAAACAGGTATCCAGAGTGGTCATTTATTCGCTCGTCTGATTCGCGTCCATGCTGGAAGAGGAAGAGAGGGGCAGGCTCCCGAGCCTGTCCCTTTTTTAGAGTACCGGAACATATGGAAACCGAAGCCGAATCCTTCTGATAGCGACGGGTGAATGGGCCGGCGCTGATATCGATTATTGAAAGCCTGCCTGACTTCAAGGAAGGAGGCCCGCATCGTTTCGTCGAATGAATGTGAAATGCTTTCTATATATTCGTCGTGGGAGTGTGGGCATATGGGGAAACCGACGTTCGGCCTCGTGGAATATTCTCAGGAAGAACTGATGGAAATGCTTCTGGAGCAGCAGGGCATGACGTTTAAATTTAAAAAGATTGAAGGCAGGTTCATACATACTTTCTGCACAGGCCAGCTGCTTGGCAAAATCGGCTTGACGCCCCAGCAAGTGGTCGGGCGAGAGCTGAAGGAGTTCTTGAGGGAGGATTTTGCGGCTGCCAAAGAGGAGTATTACAGCCAGGCCTGGGAGGGGAAGGAGGACGTGAGCTATGAGGGCGAGCTGCTCGGCGTGTCCTATCTCGCGTCGCTCCGTCCCGTCAAGCGCCATGGGAAAGTCGTTGAGGTGATCGCTTCCTGCGTCGATATTACGGAACGCAAGGTCAGCGAAAAAGAGCTGACGGAAACGAAGGAGCTGCTGGAATCCTTGTTCGAGAGCTCCGTGGACGGCATTTGCATCATGGACACGTCTGGCGGTGTCATACGCATCAACGAGGCGTTTGAGAACATCTACGGCTGGAAGAATGCCGAGCTCATCGGCAGACCGGCCCCCATGTTTCCGGCCCACTTGGAAAACCGGATCGATGAAATTTACAATCATCTGAATGCGAACAAAAAAGTGATCCATTTAGAGACGATCCGTCCGCGCAAAGACGGTGAAAACATTCATGTTTTTCTTACGCTGGCTCCCATTCAGGACGCGGAGGAAAACATCATTGCTTTGACCGTCATTACCCGGGACATTTCCGAGCGCAAAAAATTGGAGGATTTCTACCGGAAGGCGGACAAGCTGAACGCTGTAGGCCAACTGGCGGCGGGCTTGGCGCACGAAATCCGCAACCCGCTCACTTCGCTGCGCGGATTTTTGCAGATCATGCAGTCCGGAAGAGCGGAGAAGGGCGAATATTACGACATTATGCTCTCCAAAATCGATCGGATCAACAGCATCGTCAATGAGTTTTTGGTTATAGCCAAGCCTTATCAATCTAATGCTCAGAAAAATGATCTCGTCCGGATTTTGCAGAGTGTGGTTACACTGCTGGAGGCTCAGGCGGCGCTGAACAATATCAACATCGCCACGGAAGCGGACGACGATTTTCCACAGGTGGTCTGCTCGGAAATGGAGATCAAGCAAGTATTCGTAAACATTCTGAAGAACGCCATCGAGGCGATGCCCCGCGGAGGGGATATTCGGATTCAAGCCAGCGTCCTCCAAGGAAGCGTACGGATTCGTTTCATTGATCAGGGCGAGGGGATCAGCGAGAAGCAGTTTCCGCGGCTGGGGGAGCCCTTTTATACGACGAAGGAAAAAGGGACGGGCCTCGGGCTCATGATGTGCTACAAAATCATCGGCGACCATAAAGGTGAAATCAGCATCGACAGCGCTCTCTCGAAGGGAACGACATTCGACATCATGCTGCCGCTGACAAGTGATTCCTAACTTACACGCCTTGGTGAGCGTAGCATACCGATCAAGCGATCGAGACGATCTCGTCCGAGGTCGGCTTCACCTCCCCAGCCGATTTTACGATTCATTCGTTAAATCGGTCGGCATGACGCCGCTCGAGTGGCGCATGCTGGCGCGCTGAATAGTCAGTTCGAAGGAACGGTCCTAGGGCGGTTCCTTTTTTTCGACCGTCGTGTACAGGCATGAAGACAGCCGAACGGTCATGTTATAAATTCATGACCGTTTTTGCTGCAGCCAGAGACTAATAGCTGATCCTGACCTGAATATCCTGCTCGTAATTGCCGAAGTGTCGGCCGAACAGGCTGACACCGCCGGCATTCCTTGCGTCCTCCGGAGAGAGGATGCGAAAACGTATTTCTTCACTTGGCAGGATCGGAATATCCTGTATGGATACGTCGGACAGACGGACACCGTCCATATACGTGCCGGATGACGTAACCGAGAGCGTCTTCAACAGCCCGTGCTGGGTATTTCCGGGCTCCCACCACGAGGGGGTAAGCTTTCCGCGGTTTTTGCCGAAGTCGCCCGGAGAAGTCCAGACGCATACGGGAACGTCATTAACCGTGAACGTAATATCCGACGCCCAATCCTCGTCGTAACCCGGAGCTTCGGAGCCGATTTCCAAGGAGATCCGCAGGCCGCTGATACTGCTTTTGCCGGAGACATAATTCGGAATCCGGTACTCCACATATCCGCTGGAGAACCAGATATGCTGGGCTTTGACATGCTCGGGTTCCGCAAAATACCTCGGGTCGTCGCGCATTCCGATCAGCTTGGTTTCGGAGGCGAGTCCGCAAGTCGGCTTCACCAGATAGGCGGAGTACTGACCGACAGGGATGTTAACGTCATACGCATCTAGCTCGGATTCGGCGCTTTCCCCGGCTTCATCCGGTTTGAAGATGAGCGATGCCTGATCCAGACGAAGCGTGCACTGCTTTTGCATTCCGCGTTTGCCTGCGATGTGCTCCGTATGGAGGATACCCGCTTCTTCCAGCTGCTGGACGTGCTTTGTGATCATTGCGGATGACATATTCAGTCTCTGCGCCATCTCCCGGATGTTGAGGTTCTCCTTGCTGAGCATTTCAATCATCCGGATCCGGGTTTCCGAGGCCAGAGCCACAAATAACGATAGATTTTCCTGGCTTACCTTGATCTCCATTTCGGGACCCACCTTAGCATGAAAATGATATAGTTTAATTGTATAACCAAATGATTAACTAAACAAGAAAATGATTGACTAAAAATACCGATTATTTTAAGATCTACATGAGAATTATTAAATTAATAATTAACCATTTGATTAACTAAAGGAGCGAGTCGCAGATGGAAGAACGAAGCAGCGTGTCAACACCCCGTCCCGAATACCCGCGCCCCCAATGGGTGCGCGACAGCTGGATCAATCTGAACGGATCATGGCAGTTTGAAATCGATCATGGCAAAAGCGGAAAGCAGCGCGGCTATCAACAGCCTGAGCACGACCTCTCGGGAACGATCACGGTTCCCTTCTGTCCGGAAAGCAAGCTGTCCGGCGTAGAGTACAAGGATTTTATGGCAGCCGTATGGTATAAACGCGAATTTACCGTCCCGGAGCTTTGGATGAATGGAAGAGTTCTGCTGCATTTCGGCGCCGTGGACTACGACACCGAGGTGTGGGTTAACGGGACGTCCGTCGGCACGCATCGCGGAGGCTATTCCTCGTTCAGCTTTGACGTAACTGCGCATGTTGTGGCAGGCACGAACGTGGTAACTGTCTACGCGGAGGACGACGTCCGGTCAGGCGGTCAGCCGCGCGGAAAGCAAAGCGAAAGATTCTACTCGCATGGCTGCGATTACACGCGGACAACGGGGATCTGGCAAACCGTATGGCTCGAGCAGGTGCCTGAAGCCTATCTCTCGGACATGAAATTAGTGGCTGATCCTGGCAATGCATGCGTGCATCTGGAGGTGAAAACAGTCGGGAACGTCTCGGGAGCGAAGCTGACAGCCTCTGCCTTCTATGACGGAAAACCCGTTGGGGATGCCCAAGCGCTCATCCAAGGCCCCTCCGTCCAATTGACCGTTCCGTTGTCGGAGACGCATTTATGGGAAGCAGGGCATGGCCGGCTGTATGATCTGAAGCTGACCCTGAGCAAGCAGGATCAGGCAAGCGACACCGTGGATTCATATTTCGGATTGCGGACGGTCCGGCTGGACGGGATGGCGTTCAGGATCAATGAAAAGTCCGTATTCCAGCGTCTTGTGCTGGATCAGGGCTTTTATCCGGACGGCATCTATACGGCTCCAAGTGACGAGGATCTCCGGAAGGATATCGAAATTTCGCTGGGGCTTGGCTTTAACGGAGCAAGACTGCACGAGAAGATGTTCGAACCCCGGTTTTTGTATTGGGCTGACCGGCTGGGGTACCTCGTATGGGGAGAGCATGCGAACTGGGGGCTGGACATTACCACCACGGAAAGTCTGGCGCGGTTCTTGCCGGAATGGATGGAGGGAATGGAGCGCGACTACAATCATCCTGCGCTTATCGGCTGGTGCCCATTCAATGAGACTTGGGACCGGGACGGCGCCAAGCAAAATAACGAGGTGCTGCGCATCGTATACGAAATGACGAAACGGATGGATCCGACGCGTCCGGTGATTGACACCAGCGGCAACTTTCATGTCGTAACGGATATTTTCGATCTGCATGACTATGATCAGAATCCGGAAACCTTCCGGGCGAGATACGACGCGATGAAAAGCGGCGGCGAGGTGTATAACACCTTCCCGGACCGTCAGACCTACGGAGGGCAGCCTTATTTTATCAGCGAGTATGGCGGCATATGGTGGAATCCCGACCAGAAGGACGACAAAGCTTGGGGTTACGGCGACCGGCCGGCATCGGAAGAAGCGTTTATTACGCGTTATGAGGGACTCACGAGCACGCTGCTGGATCATCCGATGATGTTCGGATTTTGCTACACCCAGCTCTATGACGTCGAGCAGGAAGTGAACGGTCTGTACACTTATGACAGACGTCCAAAATTCGATCCTGAAGTCATTCGCCGCATCAATTCCCGCAAGGCAGCGATTGAAGATTAAGGCAGGATTTTTTTGATATCAAGCCTGTTGTCAACGAGATGAACGGATAACCAAAAGGATCTCATTTGTCCGTGTGGTTCACGTGCTGCAGGAATAATAGCAGCCGTAAAATCATCTAAAGTCAGCCATTTTTTGCCTATATAAGGGGGTTGTTCCTTTTGACAATGCATCATAGCGTATTCCAAGCCTTGCCGCTCGGCAGCATCAAACCGCTCGCATGGCTGAAGGATCAGCTGCGGATCCAAGCGGACGGTTTGACCGGGCATTTGGAGGAGCATTGGCCTGATGTCGGTCCGGACAATGGCTGGCTCGGGGGAAAAGGCGAAAGCTGGGAGCGCGGTCCCTATTATCTGGACGGACTGATTCCTCTCGCTTATCTGCTGGAGGATGAACGCCTGATATCCAAAGCGGAACGCTGGATCGAATGGGCGCTTGCCAGCCAGAAGGAGAACGGCTTGTTCGGGCCGGAACGCATCGTAACCGTCAATAACGATATCGATAAGCGTTTTGATTGGTGGCATTACATGATCATGCTTAAGGTCATGACGCAGTATGAAGAGGCGACCGGCGATGCCAGAGTGATCCCTTTCATGACCGGATTCTTCCGCTTCGTCAGCGAGCATATTCAAGCCAACCCGCTGCGGGATTGGGCGCAGGCGCGCGGAGCGGATATGCTCCTGAGCCTGCACTGGCTGCATCGCCGTACCGGCGATGAATTCCTGCTTGAGCTCGCGGAGGAAGTGGCGTCCCAGACTATGGATTGGAGCGGCATACTGTATGATTTTCCGTTTTGGCGCAAAGTGGAGCAATGGGATCACCGAACGCATGTCGTGAATGTGGCGATGGGTATCAAGACGCCTGGCGTCCTCTATGAAATAACCGGAGATTCACGGCATCGGGAAGCGGTTCAGCGGGGCATCCGCAGCCTGATGACCTACCATGGGCAGGCGCACGGGCTTTTCTCGGGGGATGAATGGCTGTCAGGCACGCATCCGAGCCAGGGGGTTGAGCTGTGCGCCGTTGTCGAATACATGTTCACGATGGAGCAGCTTGTTCGCATTTTCGGTGACGGCGCCTATGGAGACATGCTGGAAAAGACTGCCTTTAACGCATTGCCAGCCGCGATTGCCGCGGATTGGAACTCGCATCAGTACGATCAGCAGGTCAATCAGATTCTGTGCAATGTTGCCGAGAGGGATTGGAGCAACGGCGACGATGCGAACCTGTTCGGGCTCGAGCCGAATTTCGGCTGCTGCACGGCCAATATGCATCAAGGCTGGCCCAAGTTTGTCTCGCATCTGTGGATGGGAGACGGAAGCGGCGGTCTTGCTGCCGTTTCCTATGCCCCCTGCCGCGTGAATGCCCGGGTCGGTGAAGGCGTAAGGGCGGAGCTGACCGTGAGCGGGGATTATCCGTTCCGGGATACCATATCCATCGAAGTGAAGATGGAGCGTCCAGAGACCTTTGCGATTAGGCTTCGCATTCCGCAGTGGTGCGCAGCCCCCGTCCTTCAGGTGAACGGTAAGGAAGTGGAAATCACGGCAACGAGCGGGTATGCCGCGATCCGGAGAGAATGGAGGGATGGGGATCAAATCCGTCTCCATCTGCCGATGATACCCCAAATGCATTCCAGGGGTTCTCATGCGGCAAGCATTGAAAGGGGGCCTCTGCTGTTCGCGCTTCCGGTCGGCGAGAACTGGCAGCTGCATCTCAAACGCGAGCGGTTTCATGACTGGGAGGTGTATCCCGCCACGCCATGGAAGTATGGCCTGCAGGAAGGGGCTGGCTTTGAAGTTAAGCTGTCCGTTATGCCGGCGCAGCCGTTCAAGGCTGCGGACGCTCCGGTACGGCTGCTGACGAAAGGACGGCTGGTGCGGAATTGGCGGATGGCGGGTAACAATGCGGACGCGCCGCCGCTGAACCCGGACGTGAACGGTTCGCCGCTCGAACCGCTGGAGCTCGTTCCTTATGGCAGCGCCAAATTGAGAATCGCCGAATTTCCGCTGGTTCCGCTAAGAGATTATCCGTGAATAACAAAAGCTGTCCTCCGTCTAATTCTGACTAGACGAGGGGACAGCTTTTTTAGATTTCAAAACCTGTTTCAAGATACGTCGGACTTTCGGTCAATGAACCATTTCGATGAACTTCGTGGCGGCGGTGGAAATCGGCATGTTGCGCATAATCATGAGACCGACCTTGGAAGGCGGGATGTCGATATCCAGCTTAATTTCGAAAAGGGAACCCTCCTTGAGCTCCTTGGACACGAATTCGCGCGTGACGAATGCAATACCAAGACCTCTGCGGGCACATTCGATAAGCAGATCCACGCTTCCCACCTCGATATCCGGCTTCAGCTCGTAACCGTATTTTTCGAACAGCTCCGTGATGGCCATCCGCACCCGGCTATTTCGCGAGAATAGAACCACGGGATACTCCATCAGCTGTTCCATGGTCAAGGTCTGCCCCTTCAGCTGCGCGTAATGCTCACCGGCAACAAAGCAATCCTGGAGCTGAATGCTCTCGGACACTTCCAGCAGCGAATCCACGAGCGGCATCCGTACGACGCCAAGATCGATCCGGCCTTCCTTGAGGTAGGTAATCACTTCCGGCGTCGTGCCGTGATGCAGATGGAGCTTGATGCCCGGATAGCGGGTATGGAATTCCTCCAGGAACGGGAGCAGGTAATGCTTGAACAAGGAATCGCTGCCGCCGATCCGCAGTTCGCCGCTGTCCAGCTTTTTCAGTTCGACCATTTTTTCTTCCGCCAAGGCAATGAGAATTTGCGACTGCTCGATATACGAGAACAGCACTTTGCCTTCCTGGGTCAGCTCCACACCCTTGGCATTGCGGTAAAATAGCGTGATGCCAAGCCGTTCCTCCAGCTGCTTGATCGCATGGCTGACACTCGGCTGGGTCAGATACAGCTCCTTGGCGGCCTGCGTCAAACTTCCCATTTTGGCGGCCCAATAGAAAACTTTATATAGTTCGTAATTATTAGTCATAGATGCAGTCTATAGCTCCTCGAAAATATATTAATTACATGCATGGCTCATATTTGTATTATAGTGAAATCCATAAGTAGATACCAGAGTTTCGCGGGAGGAAAACCACTCTTTTCCGCCATCGCGAATCGGAAGGAAGGAGCAAATCGAATGAACCCTACAACATTTGTATTGTTTGGAGCAACCGGGGATTTGGCCAAGCGCAAAATCTACCCTGCCCTCTATCATCTATATATCCATAACCAGCTGCCGGAGTCTTTTTCCGTGATCGGACTTGGACGCAAGGAATTTACCGACGAGACGTTTCAGGCTCATGTGAAGCAGTCTCTGCGCGATTTTTACCGGCTGGAGGTCCAAGAGGACGACACCCTGCAGGCTTTTGCGGAACTGTTCGGCTATAACATTCTCAATATTGATCATACCGGGGATTTTGTCCGGTTGAAGGAGCGGGTGGAAGGCTGGGAGCGGGGAATCGACGGCCAGGCCAACCGATTGTTCTACCTGTCCGTGGCACCGAATTTCTTCGGCATGATCGCATCCCAGATCGAGAAAAGCGGACTTGGCACCGTATCGGGATGGAAAAGACTCGTCATCGAGAAGCCCTTCGGCCATGATCTCGCTTCCGCGCGGGAGCTCAACAGTCAGCTCAGTCAGGCGTTCCGCGAGGAAGAGATTTACCGGATCGACCACTATCTCGGCAAATCGATGGTGCAGCAGCTGGAGGCGCTAAAGGAAGCGAATCCGGTCCTTCAGGCGCTGTGGACGAACAAAAATATCGCCAACGTCCAGATTACCGCGGATGAAACCGTCGGTGTAGAGGAACGCGCCGGTTATTACGATCAAGCCGGAGCCGTTCGCGACATGTTCCAGAACCACATGCTTCAGCTGCTGATGATGCTGACGATCCATGCGCCGCATAACATGGCCTCAGCGGAGGACATCCGCCTGAAGAAAAAGCAGATTCTTGAGGCGCTGGATCCGCTGCACCGCCCGGATGTGCACGAGCAAATCGTGCGTGGACAATATGCGGCCGGACAAGTTCAGGGCAAACCGGTTCAAGGGTATGCTTCGGAGCCCGGCATTGCGCCAGGTTCGATGAACGATACGTTTATCGCCGGCAGACTACATATCGATAATTATCACTGGCGCGGCGTTCCTATCTATATCCGGACGGGGAAACGCCTGAAGGCGAAAAGCACCCGAATCGTGATCGAATTTAAGGAACCGCTCAGCTCGAGCGCTCCTGCGGATCATACGTATGTTCCGAATCTGCTCGTGATCGAGATCGGTCCGAACGAAGGCATCACGCTCCAGCTGAATACCAAAGACCCTGAGCGCAAAGGAGAGTTTAAGCCGGTTCACATCGACATATACCCGGACCGGGCGGAAGCGCCGGAGGCTTACGAAACGCTGATCCAGGATGCGCTTGACGGCGACTCCACCTTCTTCGTGCATTGGGATGAGGTTGAGCTGTCCTGGCAGTGGGTTCAGCCGATTCTCGAAGCCTTTGCCGCAAATGAAGTGCCGCTTTATCCGTATGAGGCGGGATCTCACGGGCCGGATGCGGCCGCTGCGCTGCTGGCCAGGGACGGATACCACTGGTGGTTTGATGAACCGTCCGAATCCGCAGCTTCTGCATCGGCAAACGCAGCGGAGCCGGAACAGGCTGCAAATGTGGAAGAAGTGACCGTCGTCTGATGTTCCATGTTACTCAAGATTGAAGAGGAATTAAGACCAAAATCATACTTTCGGGAGGTTATGATCAATGAAGTTTTTTATTGATACCGCTAACGTAAAGGATATTGAGTCCGCTTATAAAATCGGTGTGCTGTCGGGCGTTACCACGAATCCGTCCCTTGTCGCCAAAGAGGGCGTAAAATTCGAGGACCGCATTGCCGAAATTTTGCAGCTCGTGCCGGAGGTCGAGTCGGTTTCCGCAGAAGTGACACCGGATGCCGAAACCGCGGAAGAAATGATCGCGCAGGCCAATGAGCTCATCAAAATCAACAACCATGACGATAAAATCACGATCAAGCTGCCGATGACCCTGGCAGGACTGGAAGCATGCCGTTACTTGTCCCGCAAAGGCGTCAAAACCAACGTCACGTTAATTTTCACCGTTAATCAGGCGCTGCTCGCAGCCCGCGCCGGCGCAACCTATGTTTCGCCTTTCCTCGGACGGCTGGATGACATTTCCGAAGACGGAGTGCTGCTGGTGGACAAAATTGCGCAGCTGTTCCGCACGCACGGGCTGGATACGCAAATCATCGCCGCATCCGTCCGCCATCCGGACCATGTAACACGCGTAGCGATGGCAGGGGCCCATATTGCGACGGTACCTTTCTCCGTCATTGCCCAGCTGGCCAAACATCCGCTGACCGACCAAGGACTGGAGAAGTTCGCGGCCGACTGGCAAAAGAGCATCAAGTAATCAGCATAGGAATCCGGGAGGAGAAGAAGAGCAATGAGCAGACAACAAATCGGCGTGGCCGGACTCGCGGTCATGGGGAAGAACCTGGCGCTAAACATGGAAAGCAAGGGCTTCTCCGTCGCTTTATATAACCGTTCACCCGAAAAAACGAGAGAGCTTGTGGCCGAGGCCGAAGGCAAAAACGTGGTCGGCACGTACAGCATCGATGAATTTGTACAATCTCTTGAATCGCCGCGTAAAATCATGATGATGGTCAAAGCCGGTGAGCCGACCGATGCGCTGATTGAGCAGCTGGTACCCCATCTGCAGGAGGGGGATATCCTGATTGATGGCGGAAACGCCTATTTCCCTGACACCGAGCGCAGATACAAGGAGCTTCAGGCCAAAGGTATTCGCTTTATCGGTGCGGGCGTATCCGGCGGCGAGGAAGGCGCGCTCAAAGGACCTGCCATCATGCCGGGCGGACAAAGAGATGCTTATGAGCTTGTCGAACCGATTCTTACGGCGATTTCCGCCAAAGTCAACGGCGATCCTTGCTCGACGTACATCGGGGAAGGCGGTTCCGGCCACTACGTCAAAATGGTGCATAACGGCATTGAATACGGCGATATGCAGCTGATCGGGGAAGCTTACCATCTGCTCAAGGATGTACTGAATCTTGGAGCAGAGGAGCTTCATGACATTTTTACGGAATGGAACCGGGGCGAGCTTGACAGCTACCTGATCGAAATCACGGCCGATATTTTCTCCAAGAAGGACCCGGAAACCGGACGCCCGATGGTTGATGTGATCCTGGATGCCGCAGGGCAGAAGGGAACGGGAAAATGGACGAGCCAAAGCTCGCTGGATCTCGGCGTGCCGCTGTCCATCGTGACGGAATCGGTATTTGCCCGCTTCTTGTCCGCAATGAAAGAAGAGCGCGTGCACGCTAGCCGGGTCCTCAGCGGACCGCAAGCAGAGCCGTTCGAGGGGGATGCGAAGGCATTCGTCGAAGCGGTGCGCAAAGCGCTGTATGCGAGCAAAATCGCTTCGTACGCGCAAGGCTTCGCCCAGCTCAAAGCCGCTTCCGAGGCGTACGGCTGGAATCTGAATTTCGGCGGCATCGCGATGATTTTCAGGGGCGGCTGCATCATTCGGGCTCGTTTCCTCGAAAAAATCAAGGAAGCCTACGACAAAAATCCGGAGCTGTCCAACCTGCTGCTCGACGATTATTTCGGCTGGGTACTGGGGAACCATCAGGAAGCGTGGAGAAACGTCGTATCGATCGCTATTCAGCGCGGCATTCCGGTACCGGCGTTTGCGTCGGCCCTGGCATACTACGACAGCTACCGCACGGAGCGGCTGCCGGCCAACCTGCTGCAGGCACAGCGCGATTATTTCGGCGCGCATACGTTTCAGCGCGTGGACAAGGAAGGCACCTTCCATTTTCAATGGATGGAATCCGGCGAATAACCGATTCTAAGCTTGGGGCGTTCAGACTTTACAGGTCTGGGCGCTCTTTTTCGTCTGCCTCCCGGCAGCGGGTAGCAGGCGAATCGACAGGAGAATTTCCTTAAGCCGTCGAACATACTTGTACATATTATACCGCTGCCGAGACCGGCGCAGAAATGGTGGTACCCATGACGGAGTCCCTATTGTACACCAAACTAACGATTCCTCCTCTGCGGGCCAAAATCGTGCAGCGCTCCCGCTTGATCGCTCGACTGAACGAGGGGCTGCACCGCAAGCTCACGCTCGTTGCCGCATCTGCGGGCTGCGGAAAAACGACGCTTGTCAGCGAGTGGCTTACCGGCTGCCCCCGACCGGCCGCCTGGTTGTCGCTGGACGCAGGGGATAACGACCCGGAGCGTTTCATGACATATCTTTGCGCTGCTCTGGAGAATGTCGGAGCCGATTGGGGCGCCCGGATGCCGGGGAGACTTTCGGCTCTGCAGCCGTTTCAACCTGAGCCTATGATGACCTTTATCATCAATGAGATCTGCACGATCCGAGACCCCTTCGTTCTTGTTCTTGATGATTACCACGTGATCGAATCCAGGCTGATTCGCGAAGCCGTAGCTCTTCTGCTGAAGCATATGCCGCCGCAGATGCATCTGGTTATCGCGTCCCGCGAGGAGCCGGAACTGCCCATTGCCCGGCTGCGGGTCCGTGATCAAATCACGGAGACGAGAATTGCCGATTTACGGTTCACTTCTTCCGAAGCATCCGAATTTTTGCGCGAGGTCATGGGCCTCCGCCTTTCGGAAGAAGATATATCCGTGCTTCATTTTCAAACGGAAGGCTGGATTGCCGGCTTGCAGTTGGCCGCGCTGTCCATGCAGGGGCAAGAGGATGCTTCGAGCTTCGTTCCATCCTTTCATGGCAGCCACCGCTATGTTCTGGATTATTTGGTCGATGAAGTATTACGGCAGCAGCCTGCGGACATACAGGCGTTTCTGCTGCGCACATCTATT
Source organism: Paenibacillus chibensis (assembly GCF_004001045.1). GTDB lineage: Bacteria > Bacillota > Bacilli > Paenibacillales > Paenibacillaceae > Paenibacillus_AQ > Paenibacillus_AQ chibensis. The sequence continues at coordinate 128,775 of NZ_BIMK01000002.1, read as the reverse complement.
GTTGACCGGTTGTGCGGTCCGCTGTGCGATGCCCTTTTCAATAGGCATAAGGATCGAATGACAGCGGAATCCGCCCCCTCGGGGCAGGAAATGCTGGAGGCTCTCGAACGAGCCCATTTGTTCATCGTTCCTCTGGATCATGACCGGCAGTGGTACCGATATCATCATCTGTTTGCTGAATTGCTGCAGCAGCGCTTACGTCAAAGCATGAGCGGCTCCAGGGACGGGCATGAGGGGATCGCCGAATTACATGTACGCGCAAGTGAATGGCTTGAAGACCAAGGACTTGATTTGGAGGCGTTCCGCCACGCTGCCGCTGCGCATGATCTGGACCGGGCCGGTCGTTTACTGGAGGGGAACGGGATGCCCCTGCTTTTCCGCGGTGCCGTCCTTCCGATCGTGCAATGGCTGGATTCCTTGCCCGGGGAGGAAGTGGACGCCCGGCCCTCGCTTGGCGTCATGCATGCTTCGGCACTTCTGATGGTGGGGCGAATCAGCGGCGTCGAACCCCGGCTGCAAGCTGCCGAAAAAGCGCTTCAATCATCAAGGCAGGACGACAAGGCCCGGGATCTCATCGGGCATATCGCCTCCATCCGCGCGACCCTTGCGGTCAGCAGGCATGAGGCGGACACGATCATGGCCGAATCCCTCCGTGCACTGGAATACCTGTATCCGGATAACCTTCCTGTCCGTACCGCGACGACATGGGCGCTGGGATATGCGTATGAATTGCAGGGAGATCGAGCTGCGGCCGGCAAAGCTTACGCGGATGCCTTATCGGAGAGCCGGAAAATTGGACATCTTATGATTACCATCATGGCCATGCTTGGGCAGGGAAACATGCAGCGGGCAGCCAATCGGCTAGCTGCGGCGGCTGATACCTATCGTGGCGTGCTGGATTTGGCGGGAGATCCGCCGCTGCCGGCAGCTTGCGACGCACACTTGGGTCTGGCCTGGATCAACTACGAATGGAATGACTTGATGGCCGCAGAGCACCATGCTCAGTTCGCGGTGAGCTGGCACGGCAGTTTGAACATTTGGACCGTGCCGTCGCGGCAGAGGTGTTTCTTGCCAGGTTGAAACTGGTGCAGGGAGACTTCGGTACCGCAAGTCTTCTGCTGTCTGAGACCGAGCATTCCGCCCGTCAGCAGCACTTTCTGAACCAAATTCCCGGTATTGCTGAAATTCAAGCGCTTGCGCTCCTACGCCAGGGGAATCTGGCAGCAGCTGCGGAACTGGCGCAAAACCACGGTTTGGGGATCATTCAAGCACGGGTCCTTTTGAAAAAAGGGGAAACGTCTGCGGCTATAGCAATCTTGAATTCGTTGCGGGGCCAAGCGGAAGAGCGAGGCTGGGAAGATGAGCGGGTCCGAATAATGGTTTTACAATCCGCTGCGCTGTACGCCGACGGCGAAAAGGATAAAGCGCGGAAGTTGCTATCCGATGTGCTTGCGGTTGCCTGCCCTGGCGGCTTTATCAGAACCTTCCTCGATGGGGGCAACCCGATGGAAAGGCTGCTTCGGGACGCAGCCGCCCAAGGACTTATGCCGGAGTATCTAAACCGGCTGCTGAAAGCCTTTGTCAGCCAAGACGCGAATGATGAAGAACAAGGCTGTCGTGAGCACTCGGCTGGGCGTCTTTCGGACACGCTCATTGAACCCTTGAGCGACCGGGAGTTTGAAATTTTGCGGTTGATCGCCCAAGGGCTTTCCAACCAGGACATCAGTGAACGGCTTTACCTTGCGCTGAGTACGGTGAAGGGACATAACCGCAATATATTCGACAAGCTGCAGGTCAAGCGGCGGACCGAAGCCGTCGCCCATGCCCGTAAGCTGGGGCTGCTGTAAGCTTCTTTGGACCGCCAAGCTAGGACTTGAATAGAGAAAACCATACTTTAGTATCTTCAAGTTCATCCCTCGCTCCAGTTATACTCATTACAAAATGAGTTGTGGAGGAAGCCCATGAAAGCAATCGTATGCACGAAATATGGGGCACCGGATGTGCTGAAGCTGAAAGAGATCGCTAAGCCTGTTCCCCGAGATCATGAAGTTCTCGTGAAAATAGCGGCAACGACGGTAAATTCGGGGGATTGCAGAATCAGAGGTTTGAGAGCACCTCTTTTACTCCAGATTCCGATGCGGTTCATCCTAGGTTTCCGGAGGCCGAAGCAGCCCATACTTGGGGTGGAGCTGGCTGGGGAAATCGAGGCGACTGGAAAAGACGTAAAGGGATTTAAGGCAGGTGATCGGGTGTTTGCATTCATGGGAATGAATTCTGGTGGAACGTACACCGAATATGTCAGCTTGCCCGAAAACGGATTTACGCTCTTGCTGCCGGATGGTGTGTCCTACGAGGATGGCGCGGCCCTTTCTTTCGGGAGTACAACGGCGCTGCATTTTTTCCGGAAGGCTGGCATTGGAAAGGGGCAAAAGGTGCTCATTTACGGAGCTTCCGGAGCGGTAGGGACTGCCGCGGTTCAGCTTGCCAAGTACTACGGGACTGAAGTGACCGGAGTTTGCGGGCCTAAAAATGTGGATTTGATCCGATCACTGGGGGCCGACCGGGTGACGGATTACACCAAAGAGGATTTTACGAAAAGCGGAGAGCAGTACGATATCATTTTTGATGCCGTCGGTAAAATTTCAAAATCCAAGTGCAGCAAGGCGCTGGCGCCAAACGGAACATTCGTTACGGTGGAGGGCCTGGAAGTAGCAAAAGTACGCAGAGATGATTTGAAGCTGCTGAAAACGCTGATGGAGGAAGGTCGATTTAAGCCGGTCATCGATCGGCGCTACCGGTTGGAGGATATCCCGGAAGCGCACAGGTATGTGGATGAAGGGCATAAGGTAGGATCCGTAATCATCACCGTGAGCTAAGGAAGCGATGTGAAGTACAGTTGCTGCCTTTGAGCATGAAATATCCTCTTCTACATGACCTCTTACGCTCATAACAACAAATCCGAGTCCGTATGTCAAAGAAACCCTGCCGTATTCAAGGTCAGGGTTTCTTCATTTTAGAAGCGTACGATATTAGGGTTCAGATCAATGAGAGTCCTGCTTGAATGAAGCATGACAGGCTGCTTATATGTTGATAGAGTTATCATCCTGCAATGGTTATAGTATCGATGCCTCATAGATCGCTTGGACGGATTCCGAGAGCATGGCATTGAATTCTTCGTCGGTTTGAGCGGCAGTCAGTCCCTGCGACAAGGCACGGGAGAAGCTGGCAATGAGTCCATGGTTGTGCGCGAGCTTGTCATTCGCTTCCGCTTGCGAATAGCCGCCCGATAACGCCACGATACGCACGACATGCGGATCTTCCATAAGATCGCTGTAGAAGTCGTTGACAGTCGGGATGGAGAGCTTCAGCATGATTTTCACATCGGGATCCAGAGCCGATAGTTGGGCGGAAATGGCTTCCTTAAGCAGTTTCTCCGAAGCTTCCTTATCCGCGCTGTGGATATCGACCTCAGGCTCGATAATCGGTACCAGACCCATCGCGGCAATTTGTTTGCCGACGGCAAACTGCTGCTCCACGACTTTTTGGATGCCGGCGGGATGGGCTTCTTGAATGACCGAGCGCATTTTCGTACCGAAAATATGTCTTTCGTTCGCGCGCTTCAGCAGATCGTCCAGATCCGGCATGGGCTTCATGAGCTGAACGCCGTCTTCCAGTTCGGCGAGACCCTTATCCACCTTGAGAAAAGGCACAATGCCTTTCTGTTCCCACAGGTAATCGGCGGTGAATTGCCCGTCAATGGTACGGTCCATGGTGTTTTCGAACAGAATCGCACCCAAAATGTGCTCGGAGCTAAACGCCGGGCTTTTGATAATGCGCGTTCTCATCTCATGTACCATGGCATACATTTCTTCTTCATTCGAGTAGCTGTCCTCTTGAACGCCATATTGCAGCAGAGCTTTAGGCGTACTGCCGCCGCTTTGGTCCAAAGCTGCGATGAAACCTTTTCCCGTACGGATTCGATTGAGCTGCGTTGTATTCATGAATGCTTCTCCTTCCTCGTTGTGGACTGAAATGACATCTTGAACCCTCTCATTATAGCACTTTTATTTCCAGACATATAATCGAGGCTGTGCAGCGAATCACGCTTCGTCCCCATACGGCAAATTCAGCACCGGCACATCGAGGAAGCGGGATATGGCCAGCGCGCAGGCTCCCATCACACAGGAGCTGTGTCCCATGCCGGACAGCGTCAGCTCACGGTAATGGCTGATTTTGGAGTGAAGGTGGCTGTGGATTTTGGGCAGCGATGCCGGATAGAGCCGCAGCAGCTCGCTCTCGATCACGACCACGTCGGGATTATACATATTGATCATATTATTTAATCCGATCGCCAGGTAATAGATGAATTGCTCCATCGTTTCCTGCGTATCTGCGTCTTGCTCCTCCAGCCAATCCCTTACATGTTCATAGGTGACCGGCTCGACTTGCTTACGCTCGGATAATTGTTCGAATACGCTCGTCTCGGAAGCATACTTTTCCCAGCAGCCTTGATTGCCGCAGGCGCAGGGGATGCCGCTTGGGACAACGATCATATGGCCGATTTCACCGGCGAAGCCGTCATGGCCGCGGAAAAATTTATTGTCCGTCATCATGCCCAGACCGATCCCGGAGTACAGGGTTACGCACAGCAGATTATCGGTCTGATGATGAATGAACGCCCGCTCGGCAAAAGCGCTGAGATTCGCGTTGTTTTCCAGATGGATGCGGGTGCCGACAGCCTTCTCCAGATCAGCCTTTAAATCGACGCTCGCCCATTGGAAGCGGGGAACGTATTGGATGGTCTCGTCCGTCGTCACCAGACCGTGAATGGCAATGACGATGCCGATGATGCCGTAACGGCTGTCCGAATATTTTGCTTGGCAGGTCGTTATATATTGAATCAGCAGCTGCAAAATTTCCGTATAGTCTTCCGTGTCCAGAGGAATCGTTTCCGTGAATACCGGGACGCCTGACAGATTGGAGAGCATAAACGATACTTGTCCAAAATCCAGATCGATCCCGAGGGCATAACCGGCCTCGGCATTCAAGGAAAGCATGATGGGCTTGCGTCCCACGGCGCTGTGCTCAAGCTGGGTTTCAACGATCAGCTCCTCCTCCAGCAAATCGGCCGCTTGGGCCGAAATGGTTGCTTTCGTAAGAGCCGTTATTTTCGAGAGGTCTGCTCTGGAGATCATACCTTCCTTCAGAATCTCGCGAATAATCAGCGCCCGGTTGATTTTTTTGATATATGAGGCGTCACCCGTAATCATTCATATCCTCCTAATAGCAAACGAATCGAATATAGTATTCCGATATTATATCATTTTAACGCGGGTAAAAAGAGCCTTGGAGCGGCTCCATATTGTCGATTGACAAATGCGTTGGCAGTTGGTAAGTTACCCTTATAATTAGTTAGTTTATTAAACAAATTAATAATTGTAAAGGGTTACAATTTCAAATCGGCTCTTGTGAGAGGAGAGTATGGATGATGAAACGCTTCATGGATGAGCACTTTCTGTTAAACACCGATACGGCCGTCCGATTGTATGAGAATGTGGCGGCGGAGCTGCCAATCTTCGATTTCCACTGCCACCTGGATCCCAAAGAGGTGTGGGAGAACCAGCCTTACCGGAACATTACGCAGCTGTGGCTGGGCGGGGACCATTATAAGTGGCGCGTGATGCGCATGCATGGTATTGGCGAGCGTTATATCACAGGGGATGCGGATGACCGGGATAAGTTCCGGGCTTGGGCCAAAACGATGCCCTATCTGATCGGCAATCCGCTGTATCACTGGACGCATTTGGAGCTGAAAAACGTATTTGGCATCGAAAAGATCCTGAGTCCGGACACGGCGGGCGAAATTTGGGAGGCGTGCAACCGGAAGCTGCAGGAACCTGAATTTTTGCCGAGATCGCTGATCGAAAGAGCCCGGGTAGCGTTCATCGGCACAACGGACGATCCGTTATCCAACCTCGAATACCATCAGAAGCTGGAACGCGATGAATCCTTTAAAGCCATCATTGCCCCGACGTTCCGTCCGGACGGCGCTCTGTTCATTGAACGGCCTACGTACGCCGAATGGATCGGGAAATTGGAGGAGGTCAGCGGTCAGGCCATCCGTTCCCTGGATGCTTTTTTGAAGGCGCTGCAAAGCCGGGTAGATTATTTTGCCGAGCATGGCGGCCGTGCTTCCGATCATGACATTCCGCAGCTTGATTACGTTCTTGCTTCCCAGGAAGAGGTCGCGGAGATTTTCAACATACGCATGGAGGGCCATCAACTCACGGACGCCGAAATTGCGGCCTACCGGTCATTTATGCTCAAAGAGCTTGGCAAGATGTACGCAGGCAAAGGGTGGGTCATGCAGCTGCATATGGGCGCGCTTCGCAATACCAATACGAAAATGAAGGAGCGGATCGGCCCGGATACCGGCTTTGATTCTGTTGGTGAAACGAATTTCGCGCCGGGGCTTGCCCGTTTCCTGGATGCGCTGGATCAGGAGGAAGCGCTGCCCAGAACCGTGCTGTTCAACTTGAATCCAAAGGACAATGCCGTTCTCGCCGGTATGATGGGGAATTATTACGAGGAAGGCATTCCAGGGAAAATCCAATTCGGCTCGGGCTGGTGGTTCAACGACCATATCGATGGCATGGAGAAGCAGATGAAGGATCTGGCAAACGTCGGTTTGCTGAGTCATTTTATCGGAATGCTGACGGACTCGCGCAGCTTCCTGTCCTATGCCCGTCATGAGTATTTCCGCCGTATCCTGTGCAATCTTCTCGGGGAATGGGCGGAACAAGGTCTCGTACCGGACGACATGAAATCTCTGGAGCGGATGGTTCGAAATATCGGCTACGGTAATGCCGAGAAATTTTTTCTGGATCGGCCTTAAGGAAGGGAGAATGAGTCATGGGCATTCTGCAGGAGCTGTTAAAAGATATTCCGATTCCGAAGATGGCCAAAGTGAAAGTGAATTTTGACGATCGACAGATTGATGATCTGGGGAGCGCGCTTTCGGCAAAGCTGCGGCAGGAACGGATTCGGCAAAAGATCAAGCCCGGCATGAAGATCGCGATTGCGGTCGGCAGCAGGGGACTGGACCGGATCGTGGAGCTCACGGCCGTGACCGTGAAGGCTTTGAAGGATGCGGGAGCGGAGCCGTTCATCGTTCCCAGCATGGGAAGCCACGGCGGCGCTACGGCGGAAGGGCAGCGTGAAGTTCTGGCGCATCTTGGCGTTACGGAAGAAAGCGCCGGCTGCGAGATTCGTTCCTCGATGGAAGTCGTAAAGCTGGGCGAGCTCCCGAACGGACTTCCGGTTTACTTGGACAAATACGCTTCGGAAGCGGACGGCATCGTCGTCATTAACCGCGTGAAGCCGCATACGGCTTTTCGGGGACCGGTGGAAAGCGGCATCATGAAGATGATCAGCATCGGCCTCGGCAAACAAAAAGGGGCGGAGGCGTGCCATCAGCTGGGCTTTAAGTATATGGCTGAAAATGTCCCCGCGATGGCCAAGATGATCATGGAGCAGAAGCCTGTGCTGTTCGGCGTCGCCACTGTGGAGAACGCTTTTGACAAAATCGCTGTGGTCGAAGTGCTCACGCCGGATGAGATCATCGAGAAAGAACCGGAGCTGCAGATGAAAGCAAAGGAGCTGCTGCCGAAGCTGTTTTTCGACCAGCTCGAAGTGCTCGTCATCGATCAGATCGGTAAAAATATTAGCGGTGACGGCATGGACCCGAATATTACAGGCCGCTATCCGACGCCCTATGCGCATGGAGGTCCGGACGTCAATAAAATGGTGGTCCTCGATTTGACTCCGCAAACCGAAGGCAATGCGAACGGCGTAGGGACGGCGGATTTTACGACACAGCGGCTGGTGGACAAAATGGACCGGGAAGTGACGTACGCCAACGGCTTAACATCGACCGTCGTCGCGCCGACGAAGATCGCCACCACGCTGCCGAACGACCGCGAAGCGATTCAGGCGGCGATCAAAACGAGCAACGTGCTCGATTTTAACAAGGCCAAGGTAGTACGCATCCAAAATACGCTGGTACTCAGCGAAATCGAAGTGTCAGAGGCATTATTCGAATACGTAAAGGGTCATCCCCAGATGGAGCTGTGCTCCGAGCCTTATGATTTTACCTTTAATGAACAAGGGAACTTGATACCACACAAAGGAGAGTAAACGATGGCGAATCTATTTGATTTGACGGGAAAAACGGCGGTTGCGATCGGAGGGAACAGCGTACTGGGATCATCCATCGCCATGGGCTTTGCCGAGCATGGGGCCAGAGTGGCCATCGTGGGACGCAATCTTGAGAAGGCCCAGGACGTAGTGAAGGCCATTCAAAGCAGCGGCGGCGAGGCAAAAGCTTTTCAGGCGGATGTAAGCTCCAGGGATTCGCTGGTTCAGGTCGCCTCGGAAATCGAGGCCTAGTCCGGGGGATGGGATATTCTGTTGAACGCGCCGGGCAAAAATAGCTCCACTCCTTTTTTCGAGCTCGGCATGGAGGAATGGGATGACATCATGGACGTGAACCTGAAGGGCATCGTCATCACCTGCCAAATCTTTGCGGGGCGCATGATCGAGCAAAAACGAAACGGAAGCATCATCAATATTTCTTCGGTATCTTCCACCACGCCGCTGTCCAAAGTGTTCACGTACTCCGTCTCCAAAGCGGGACTGAACAGCGTGACGCAGTTTTTGGCGCGGGAGTTCGCGTCTGAAGGCATTCGTGTGAACGCTATCATTCCGGGGTTCTTCCCGGCGGAACAAAATCGTAAAATACTGAGTCCGGACCGGATCGAGTCCATTATGAAGCATACCCCGATGAACCGCTTCGGTACGCCGGAGGAGCTGAAGGGCGCCGCTGTTTTCCTCGCTTCGGACCAGGCTTCAAGCTTCGTTACAGGCACGCTGCTGCGCGTGGACGGCGGATTCGGAAGCATGACGATTTAACGCGGAAGCGGAAGGAGGGAAACACCGTGCTAGCCGAAAAATACGAAAAATTACAGTCCATCCTTCGAGAAATGAACACGGTTGTCGTGGCGTTTTCGGGAGGGGTGGACAGCACCTTTTTGCTGAAGGCTGCCGTCGTTACGCTGGGAACGGACCACGTGCTTGCGGTCACCGCGGATTCGGAAACGTATCCCACCACGGAGCTGGAAGAGGCGAAGGAGCTCGCAGCGTTGATTGGCGCCAGGCATCAGGTGATCGAAACCTCCGAGCTTGCCATCCCGGGATACGCGGAAAATACGAAAAACCGCTGTTACTTTTGCAAAAGCAGCCTGTTTGACCATTTGGCGCCTGTGCTCAGCGAGCATTCGTTCGAAAATATCGTCTACGGGGTTATCGCCGACGACATGAATGAATTCCGCCCCGGCATGCAGGCGGCCAAAGAGCGCGGCATTCGCGGTCCGCTGCTGGAGGCGGGGCTGTTTAAAGAGGAGATCCGCGAGCTGTCCAAGGCATTCGGCCTTCCTACCTGGGAGAAGCCATCCTTTGCCTGCCTGTCTTCCAGGATCGCTTACGGCGAATATATCACCAAAGAGAAGCTGAACAAGGTTGAAAAAGCGGAAGCCTATCTGAAATCCCTTCAGATTCGCCAGGTCCGGGTGCGCACGCATCAGGAAACGGCGCGCATCGAAGTGGAGCCGAAGGATATGCAGACCGTGCTTGCCCATCATGAAGCGATCGTCCGCAGGCTGCAGGAGTACGGATACAAATACGTGACGATGGATCTGGTCGGATACCAGAGCGGCAGCATGAATAAAGTTCTATCCCTTTAAAAGTTAAAGATAAATTCTCATCACGAAAATGAAAAGGAAGATGAAAATGCCAAGAGAGCTTGTCATGGGACTGGATATCGGAACGACAAGCGTGAAAGCATGCGTATTTAACCTTCACGGCAAGCTGATCGCGGAGGCCGAGGAGATGAACGCCTTTCACTATCCGCAGCAGGGCTGGGTCGAGCAGGACCCGGCCGCCATCGAAAGATCAGCCGTGCTGGCGGTTCGGGAGGCGGTCCGGAAAGCGGATATCGGCAAGGATGAGCTCATAGCGCTCGGATTCTCGGCGGCCATGCATTCGCTAGTCGCCGTAGATGAGCAGGTGAAGCCTTTGTCGCCGGCCCTGATCTGGGCCGATGGAAGAAGTGCAGCACAGGCGGATCGGATGACCGCGCAAGCGAAAAGCGATATATACGCCAGAACGGGGACGCCGATTCATCCGATGACGCCGTTCATGAAGCTGCTGTGGATGAAGGAAACAGGGTTTGAGCCTTACCGGAACGCCGCTTACTTCATGTCGGTCAAGGAGTATCTGATCTACAGCTGGTTCGGCGAGCGGATGATCGATTATTCGATGGCATCGGCCACGGGTCTGTTTAATCCGGCGTCGCTGACATGGGACCGGGAGCTGCTGGACATGACGGGGATTACGGAAGCGCAGCTCTCGGAGCTGGTCCCTCCCACGACGGTTTTGCATGGTCTCGCCGCGGATATCGCGGCGCAAACAGGAATCCAAGGCGATGTCCCGTTTGTGATCGGAGCGGCGGACGGGCAGCTGGCCAACCTCGGGATCGGCGCGATTTTGCCGGGCGAAGTCGCCGTGTCCGTGGGCACAAGCGGGGCCATCAGACAATTAACGAGCCACATGAAGGTCAGCGAAACCCAGGAAACCTTCTGCTACTCCTTTACCAAGGATACGGCTATCATCGGGGGCCCGACGAACAACGGCGGCATTGCCCTGCAGTGGCTCAAGGACCTGCTCCAGGACCGGGGCAGCTTCACGGAATTTCTGAAGGCGGCGGAGCAGGTGGAGCCAGGCTCGGAGGGGCTTCTTTTCCTGCCTTATCTCAATGGCGAGCGGGCACCGATCTGGAATCAGAGAGCGAAAGGTAATTTTTACGGCATTGCCATGACGCACCAGAAGGAGCATTTTGTCCGTGCCGTGCTCGAAGGCATCACCTTCAATCTTTATCAAATCGGTAAAGCGCTGGAAAGCATCGCGGGCGAACCGGAAAAAATCTACGTGAACGGGGCTTGTCCAGGTCCATAGTCTGGCTGCAAATGATGGCAGACGTGTTCGGAGCGGATATCTATGTTTCCGAGAATCATCACAGTGCCGCATGGGGCGCGGCTTGGACGGCACTGGTAGCTACAGGGAAAGTAAGCTCGTTCGAAGAAATCAAACGGAATATCCCGATGGGTGAGGCCGTCAAGCCGAATCCGGAGAATCGCAAACGGTATAAGCATGTGTATGAACAATACGAAAAAACAGTGAAAGCGGTCACCGGACTGTTTTAAATACAGGCTGACAGGGGATGAGGGCAAGTGCTGGAGCACATTTTGGAGCAGGTTCAAAACGGGACCCTGAGTGTGGCGGATGCCAAAGAAAAGCTGGCTACCTTCGAGGATCTCGGGTTTGCGAAAGTGGATCATCACCGGAGCAAACGCCAAGGATTCCCCGAAATCGTATATGGGGAAGGCAAAACCGCCGATCACATTATTTCGATTGCGCAGTCGCTTCAGGCCCGAAACCAGAGCGTTCTGGTCACCAGAATTTCGAAGGAGAAGGCTGCGGCCGTTCAGAAGGCGTGTCCTGATTACCTTTACGATGAAACGGCGCGCATATTGTTTTGGAAAAAGGAAGCAGGTGACGCAGAAGCTCCGCAAGGATATATTGCCGTCATTGCTGCGGGTACGTCCGATCTGAGCGTCGCAGAGGAAGCCGCGGTCACCGCAGAAGTGCTGGGATGCCCGGTACGGCGCATCTATGACGTCGGCGTTGCGGGGATCCACCGACTGCTGAGCCATGCGGAAGACATTCAAAACGCGACCGTCTCCGTGGTGGTGGCCGGCATGGAGGGCGCGCTGCCCAGCGTCGTCGGGGGACTGGTCTCCCATCCGGTCATTGCCGTTCCGACGAGCATCGGATATGGGGCCAGCTTCAACGGCCTTTCGGCGTTATTGACGATGCTGAATTCCTGCGCGTCCGGAATCAGCGTGGTCAATATCGATAACGGATTCGGCGGGGGCTACAATGCGGCACTGATACATCAGCTTGTACATAAAGGGGGAAACCGGCATGAAAACACTATACCTTGACTGTTTTTCCGGCATCAGCGGAGACATGTTCATCGGCGCATTGATCGATGCGGGAGCGGATCCGGGCAAGCTTGGGGAAGAGCTGAAAAAGCTTCAGATGGATAAGGAATATGAATTGAAATGGGGAAAGGTCAACAAAAACGGCATCACTTCCACCAAATTCGATGTGCTGCTGAAAGATGGCGGCGCGCACACGCATGAACATCAACACAATCAAGCGCATGATCATGAACATAGTCATGAGCACGAACATGCTCAGGAACAAAGCCATAGTCATAGTCACTTACATCAAGAGCACAGGCATGAACATACGCATGCCCATGACCATGAACGTATGTATAGCCATGTCCATGAACATGACCACGCACATATAAATGAGCATGCCCATGACCACACGCATGACGAACATACGCACGGACATGTGCATGTGCATGATCACAGCCACAGCCATAGTCATAGTCACGATCATGGACATTCGCATCACCATCATCATGAACACCGATCTTACAAGGATATTGCCAGGCTCATTGAGCATGCCGGGTTTGAACAGCCCGTTGAGGCGCTCGCCCTTCGAATATTTAAGAAAATCGCGGAAGCGGAAGGGAAAATTCATGGCGTTCCTGTGGAGGACGTTCATTTTCATGAGGTCGGTGCCGTGGATTCCATTATCGATATCGTAGGCGCTGCGATCCTGCTCCGCCAGTTGGGCATTGAATCCGTTCAATCCTCGCCGGTCCCCGTTGGCAAGGGGAAAATACGAATCGACCATGGCGTATATCCTGTCCCCGCCCCGGCCACGCTCGAAATTCTCAGAGGAACGCCGCTGGAGCAATCGGATATCCGCGGGGAACTGACGACTCCGACAGGGGCGGCGATTGTATCCGTGCTTGCCGAGGCGTACGGCCCGATTCCTTCCATGAAAGTGAATGCGATCGGATACGGGGCGGGCACCAAAACCTTTGCGGAGCATCCGAATGTACTGCGGGTAATTATTGGCGAATAACCCGTTAAATGACCGAAGCACAAGCGCCGCTTTGATATTCCTTCGAAGGAGAGGATGCATATGAACGCCAAACGACCTCCGAATCATGAGCATATCGACGAAAACATGATCAAGATGGAAGTGAATTTTGACGATATTCCTGGAGAGTGGCTCGGATATGTCATGGATCTGCTGTTTGAAAGCGGAGCGAATGACGTGTACTATACCCCGATTTATATGAAAAAAAACAGGCCGGGAACGCTGCTGCAGCTCCTTTGCCCAAACGATTTGGTCGAACGGATGAAGGAGATCATTTTCCGCGAGACGACCACGTTGGGGATACGTTATTATCCGCTGAGCGTGCACCGTTTGGAGCGGACGTTTGAGAAAGTGCCGACGGAATGGGGGCCCGTGACCGTCAAAAAAGGATTGCACGGCGGGCAAGCAGTTCAGTGGGCGCCGGAGTTCGAGGAGTGCAGGCAGATTGCTGAAACTCATGGCATTCCCCTGAAAAAGGTATATGAGCAGGTATGGAAATCTGATATGAAGGAGCCCGGCAATCCGCATCATGACTGAGCTGACATGAGGAGGTAATTTCTCGGTTTATCCTGGCATGAGCATTCGATCGAATCGGATCCTAGCATTGCCGCAACATTATTCAAGTTCCGAGTACAATAGAATCACAGCCGGTTATTCCAGCATCACGTGGTTGACATTGAAATCGTAATTCAATATACTGTCTGTAATCTTATATGCGATATACGTTGAAAGAGCCCAGTAGCAGCTGTCGTCCCTGTTCCAGAAAGCCGGGGGTGGATGAAACCCGGTACACACGAAGCCTGCGAATTACACTTTGGAGTATCTCGGGTAATGCCGAGCGGAAGCGGCGAACGATACCTCGCCTGAAGAGCGGCATGCATGGCTTGCGTTACAGCGCAGCTCCATGGGTGCAATCTGGGTGGTAACACGGTTAACAATCGTCCCTATGTCTTACGACAAGGGGGCGATTTTTTGTTTTTCAACGGGAGGAATGGCGATTCGTTATAAGGATATTAATTTGAGGGGTGTATGATTGTGAATATTATCGATGAACTGGAATGGCGCGATGCCATCAATCAACAAACGGATGCGGAAGGATTGCGCGAGCTGACGAATCAAAAGGCGATTTCCCTCTACTGCGGGGTGGATCCGACCGGGGACAGCATGCATATCGGCCACTTGATTCCATTCATGGTACTGAAACGCTTCCAGCTGGCAGGGCATCGTCCGGTCATTCTGATCGGCGGGGCAACCGGCACGATCGGCGACCCGAGCGGCCGTCAAACTGAACGTTCGCTTCAGACCCTGGAACAGGTTCAGGCGAACGTAGACGCGTTGACCGAGCAAATGCGCAAGCTGTTCGTCACCGAAGGCGACAATCAGATCCGGATGGTGAACAATTACGACTGGACGCATAAAATCAACGTGATCGAGTTCCTGCGCGATTATGGCAAAAACTTCAGCATTAACTCCATGCTGGCGAAGGATGTCGTTGCGAGCAGACTGGATAGCGGCATTTCCTTCACGGAGTTCTCGTACCAGATTTTGCAGTCGCTCGACTACCTGCATTTGTACCAGCACGAAGATGTCCAACTACAGATCGGCGGCTCCGACCAGTGGGGGAACATCACAAGCGGTCTGGACCTGATCCGGAAAAAGGAAGGCGCCGAGGCAAAAGCCTTCGGCCTGACAATTCCGCTGATGCTGAAAGCCGACGGCACCAAGTTCGGCAAAACAGCCGGCGGCGCCATCTGGCTTGATCCGAACAAAACGACGCCGTTCGAGTTCTACCAGTTCTGGGCGAACACCGACGACCGCGACGTTGTGAAATACCTGAAATACTTTACGTTCCTTTCCAAAGAGAAAATCGATGAGCTGGCTGAAAAGGTAGAGACTGAGCCGCATAAACGCGAAGCGCAGAAGACGCTGGCTGAGGAAATGACGAGATTCGTGCACGGCGAGGAACTGCTGGAGCAGGCTAAACGGATTACCGCCGCGCTGTTCACCGGGGATATCAAATCGCTCACGGCCGATGAAATTGAGCAGGGCTTCAAAGAAATGCCAACGTTCGAAGCCACCCAGGAATCGAAAAATATCGTCGACTGGCTCGTCGATCTCGGCATCGTGAAGTCCAAGCGCCAGGCGCGCGAGGATGTCACCAATGGTGCAATCTCGATGAACGGCGAGAAGGTCAGCGACGTGGGCTTTGAAGTGACGGCGGATCATGCGATCGGCGGACGTTTCATCATTATCCGCAAAGGCAAGAAAAACTACAGCCTGGTGAAGCTTTCCTAATCAAGCTCTCCTAAAGCGTACCGGCTTGATGCCGGCGGCGATAACAAAGCAGCATGAATACAATACGGCGGTCTGCCTCGTGATAAACGATGGCAGACCGCCGTTTTTACATCAACCGGAGGCTGAAGCTCCGCGCACATTTCGCTCTTCTATTTATCTGCGGCGCAGTTTTCTTTTAATCGGCTTTCTTTTTCTGCGTTTGGAATGCCTCACGGGCTTTTCAGGCCGCTCTTTTTTCCGCGAATCCACATGCTGCTCCGCATACGGTATTGGATTCACGTAAAGTATTTGCTCTGCGTCTGGTAGGCAACGTTTAATTGAGATTGCCTCAATAAAGATAGTTCAATAGGATCATACCCCGCTGGATACGCAGGAAAGTAGAAAAACTCCATGCGAAGCACCCTGAAATCCATCACTGCATGTTCTGGTTTCAACAAGGGCCATGCATCCTGCCGTGAGAGCATATATTCATCCTCGTCAATGATTGAATCGGATCACGGCTTGAAGATGATCCACATATTCAAACTTCGAGATGCCATGACGAATTCAACCGTATCATCATCAAAAGGAAGCTTTTGGTTATAGTCCAGCACTGGATCCGCATCCTCGATTTAAGGTTCATTTAATCTTAAAAGAGTATACTTGCGCATAACTGCTAATGAAGGAGGATATCATTTCATGGGCAAACCGCGCATCGAAGAGTGGACTCAACTGAGGGGGCTTGCTTTCCTGGCGATCGTGATGCAGCACGCCATCGCTGAGTACATTTATAGGGCCGATATTGAATCCGCCGACTCCATTATGCTGACGATGATCTATCATTTCACCCGATTCGGCACGCCGACGTTCGTGTTTTTATCCGCGGTGCTGATGTTTTACCACTACGGCGGCAAGATCCGCTATGGCTCTTTTTTACGAAAAAGGCTCGGAGACGTATATGTTCCCTTTCTGATATGGACGGTTATCTATTGGCTGTATGTCCGCGTGTTTACGCCGGGCTTTTGGCAAAAGGGGGGACAGGATTTCGGCTCGCTGCTCAAGGAAATGTTTTTGCCGCAGACCGGCTATCAGCTCTGGTTTATCCTGATGATACTCCAGTTCTACATTTTCTTTCCGGTTCTGGCTGGAGGCGTTCGCCATGTCCGCAAACGGCTGGACGTAATGAGTGAGCGTGCCCGGAGCCGAAGGGTGGTCGCGATCGTAGTGGGGACAGGCCTCATGTATATGGGCCTGCTGTATCTTTCATATCATCAGATGGGCGGCTGGTCGTCCAGGCTGGGCAGTCCCTGGAGCGAGCTGATTCAATATCGCAGTTATTCATTTATTATGTACGGATTCTATTTCGTGGCCGGCGCCGTCTGGGCCGCGAATATCGAGAAGTGCCGGGCCTGGTGCATCAAGCTGCTGCCGTGGAGCGGACTCGTGTTTATCGGCATGTACATCCGGCTGGGATACGATGTGCTGCAGGGATCCGGCGAGGTTGTCAACCTGAACATTTCAACCTATCTGAAACCGTCGACGTTTCTCATCATCGTGGCGCAGATACTGCTGCTCTATGGCCTTTTGCTGATGCTGAAGGGGCGGAGCGCGTCGTTTTTGCGGCTGCTCGGCTGGATCGGAAAATACTCGTTTGGCGGCTACCTGGTACATGCCCTGGTCATTTACTGCATCGCCTTTTTCACGAGACCGTTGACGCTGACGGGCAGCCATCTGCCGGTTACACTGCTGACGTTCTTCCTGACCGCCGCCGCCTCACTCGGCATCAGCTATACATTGTCCCGCCTGCCGGGAGCAAGGTGGATCGTCGGTGCCAAACGGCGCGCGCCGAAGCAAGCCGAATCCGAAGCGGATTTCCGCGGCAAAGCCGCCATGTACTGAGAAATAAAACCCAAAAATGCGCAGGTTCCGTTCATGCGGAGCTGCGCATTTTTGGGTTGACGGTTGACAGCGGCATGATCCGATCAGGCATAAAGTGATCTCATTCTTTCGATCTTGTCCTTCATACCCGTCACGGCTTGCTCGGGTTCGACGATGGTCGCGTCTTCGCCGATTTCCCAGATCATGTCGCAATAAAAAGAAAGGTCCTTCACGGGTATGCTCATCCGGATTTCCCCGCTGCCATCCGCCAGGCGCTGCACTTGCCCCTCGAACCGTCCGTTCGGTTCCAGCTTGGCGACTCCGCGCGGGGTAAGGCGAACGACAAATGTCGTCTGCTCCATCTGTTCTTTCTCGGGCGCTTCCCAATCGAACACGGTCCTTCGATCTACGTCTTCCCGGAAGGGAACGGCGGGATTCAAGGCAGCCGATTCGATGCGGTCCGCGCGAAATAACCGGTACGTCTTGCGCATGAAGCAGTAAGCCGGGCAGTACCAGTATCCATTGCTCGCATACAATCCGATCGGCTGGATGTCCCTGCAGGAGTCTCCCTGTTCCGATGAACGATAACGGATCGTGACGACGGAGCGGGTCATGACGGCCTTCAGCAGGGTGCCCAGATCCTCCGACGACATCGAGCGGCGCGGATTCCAGATGACGACTTTGTCTTTTAACCGGCCGATTTGCTCTTTGACGTCTGCCGGAAGGTAGTGATAGAACTTTCGAAGCGCCGAATTCGAGCTTTCTTCAAAGGGCAGCGAACCGAAATATTGCAGAGACTGGCAAGCCAGAAAAATGGCAATCGCTTCGCTCTCCAAGAACCCGATCGGAGGCAGCATACGATCGCGCAAAAGCCTGTATCCGCCGCCTCGGCCCTGAACCGAATATATCGGAAAGCCCAGCTCGCTTAGGTCGCGCAAATCCCTGGTAATGGTTCGCGGGGATATGCCAAATTCTTCGGCCAATTCGCTTACCGTGACGTTTTTCTTCATATTGATTACCATCATGAGCTCGATAAGACGCTGTGATTTTTGCAAAGGAAGGCTCCTTTCAAACATCCGGCGATTTTTGTAAATAAGACAGGAACTGTCTTATTTACATGATACCTTAGAGAGGAAAATAAAGGAATGAAGGGAGAATGTTATATGGAAAAGAAGTATTCGGGTACGAATGTTGGGGAAGAACTGGTTCAAGGACGGACTACCAGGGCGTTTCAAGCTTTTCAACGGGCGATCGAAGAAGGGGAGACAGACGACTTTCTGGCGCTCATTACCGGAGAGTTTTCGTTCCGGGTTCCGCTGCCTTTCGAGGAGTGGAAGGAGGAGCAGCATGGGGGCGAGCGATTCAAGGACCTGGTCCGCTTCGAGCGAGAGGTGCTGGAGGTCCGATTGGCGCCTTTGTTTGAAATCGAAGATGGCAAGCGGGGCATGGTGGCTTTTCGTGCCGAAGGGAGCTTGAATGAATCGCCGTACCAGAATGAGCTGGCCATCGTTTTCGAATACGAGGGTCACAGAATTTCGGCGTTTCGGGAATATGTCGGGATGCCGCTGAAAAGATACGAATAGGTACCTACTCGCATGGAAGACGTGCTGAGTTAGAAAGGATCGGATAAGCCAAAGATGGCGACCAAGTGAGGAAAGGGTCAACGAATGGACTAAGAATCTGATTCGCAGTAAAAATAGATTCGAAAGAGTCGGACGGTGTGATCCTGTATGAAGCCGTCGGCACATGAACCTTAAGCCGCCTCTCGGGGAGGCTTATTTGTTGATAGCAGAAGTTATGAAATTCAATGCATGGTTCACCTGATATCGCAAGAAATACAACATTTACGTGCGGTAAGTCTGCTTAGAAAGAACGTCTATCGAGCTTTTTCTTATATTTTGCGGACAGGGTGCCAGAGCAGCAATAAGCTTAAAACCAAGCTCCGGGTACCGCTCAAAAGCGAAACTTCATCGAGGCGGATGCGTACATATCAGGTGACGATCAACAAAGAAGCGAGGATGAAATCATTGAAAGCTTTAAAATCTGTATTGTTTGCACTGCTCAGCTGTCTATTGCTGTTGACCGGTTGCGGGTTGAACGAAAACGGGTTGGCGAACCCATCGCAGTCTCAATCTCAATCTCAGTCTCAATCTCAGTCTCAATCTCAGTCCCAATCCCAGCCCCAATCCCAATCCGGAACCCAATCGCCAAAGTCGCCTGCAGCAACCGCCAAGCTCACCACGTTTGAAGGCGTCGCGGAGTATATCAGAGTCCATCATGAGCTGCCGGACAATTTCATTACGAAGGCCGAAGCGAAAAAGCTCGGCTGGGATCCCCAAGGAGGGAACCTGCAGGACGTGGCGCCCGGGAAAAGCATCGGCGGCGATGTGTTCCAGAACCGCGAAAAAAAGCTGCCCGCAAAAAAGGGAAGGATATGGTACGAAGCCGATATCAACTATAAATCCGGCCATCGCGGCAAAGACCGGATCCTTTTTTCAAGTGACGGGTTAATTTATAAGACGGAAGATCACTATGAGACGTTCAAGCCGATCAAGTGATGGTAGGAGGATTCAAAATTGCGTGAAATTATATTGGATGGCGGCAAAATCGATAACAAGGAACAATTGCATGCTTTTTTACAAGAAGAATTGAAGCTGCCCGATTATTACGGAGGCAATTTGGATGCGTTATGGGATGCTCTGACCGGCTATGCTTCCATGCCGCTTATGATCCGTTGGGTAAAATTTCAAGAAAGCGAAGCGAAGCTTGGAGAATACAGTAGGCTTGTACTAGAGTTATTCCAAGAGGCGGAAAACGAAATGGAAGGCTTTCATCTCCGAATGGAGCCGTAATAGCATGGAATGCACATTGACGAAAAGCACGGTCACCGGACGAGTGAACCGTGCTTTTGGCGTTCCGTCATCCGCAGAGTTTACATTCCGCAAATCCTCCGATGACAGTGAGAGCATACAATTGAATAGACTACAATCATTTGGAGGATTTACATGTCATACATGAGCCGCAGGACCCCGCGTTTCAAAAAAATAACGATTGCGATAATGGCAGCGCTTTTGATGCATCCGGCTGCTGCCGGCTTCGGATTGGGAAATCCGTTGGCCTATGCCGAGGATAGCGAAACGGAACCATCCGGGGGGAATGCCGGAATGGCCGACGTGCCGGAACAAACCGGTGCTGCCGGTACGGATGCCAGCATGGACGATGCAGAGAGCGCTTCTGTGCCAGAGAGTTCCGAAGAAGGGGGAATCTCTCCGGCAGCAAACGAAATGATGGCTTCCGAGGCTTCCGCCCAAAACGATGCGGCTGAAACGGACAAACCCGTCGTCATCAGCAAAATTTTTGGCGGAGGCAGCCAGAATAATGATGCGCTGTACAAATATGATTTTATCGAGCTGTACAATCCGGCGGATAACGATGTGAATCTGTCAGGCTGGTCGGTTCAGTATGCTGCAAGTACGAGCACAAAGGATAGCGCTTCATGGTCGGTAACACCGCTGCAAGGGACGATTCGCGCCAAGGGATATTATTTGGTCCGGGAAGCGGGTGACCCGTCGGCTAGCGTTCCCGATCTGCCGACGCCCGATGATGCGGGAAGCATCAATATGGATAATAAGACCGGCAAAGTTGCCCTTGTAACCAATTCGACAGCATTAACCGTTCCCAATCCGGCTAGCTCAGCCGTCTCATCGGTATCGGATTTTGTGGGATATGGAGATGCCTTAAGCTATAGCGGAACAGGAGCTGCCACGGCACCGTCGGCGCAAAAGACGCTTGTCCGCAAAGCGGAAGATCCGAATCTTGGCACCGGCGTGCCAAGCCTGATCGGCACCGAGGCGGAGCTGTATGGAAACGGTTGGAACACCGGCGATAATAAAACGGATTTCGATATCGCGAAACTGGGAAGCTTTGCCCCCCATAATGCCCAGTACATCACACCGCTGTCTGCCCGGGCCGATGCGGAGAAGCATACGATTCGAATGGTCTCCTTGCGGGACGTCAGTCCCTCGGATAATCAGTTTGCGGTAACCGTCGCTACCGGATCCCTGAAGACGGGAGAGCTGGATCCGCAGGATTACGAAGTAAGCGGCTTGCCTGCAGGGCTAACCGTCACCGGGGCGAAAGCGCAGCTTCATCAAGTGACATTCACGATCGGCGGCAGAGCGAACGCGGATGTTACGTCCGCCGCTGAGCTTGGCGTTGTGATCCGCAAAACGGCCGTGACGACCGGGGCTTATGACGACTCGCGTATTGTTAAAGGAATTACCCTGGAGCACTTTACGCCAAAAATCACCGGGGATCTCCTTTCGAACAGCTTAGGGATGACGGGACCCACTACGGCCGGGGGATCCTTTACGATCCGGATCAAGTCCGGAACCGTCAAGGAAGGCCTGCTGACGGATCTCGATTACAGCGTCGCCGGCCTGCCGGCAGGATTGACGGCTCAGGCTTCCGGCGACCCGGCATCAAATCTGGTGACCTTTACTGTCAGCGGAACCACGGCTCAGCCGGTTATCGAGCCGATTCCGCTGACGGTAGTTCTTAAAGCCTCCTCCGTCGTGACAGAAGGGGCGCTCGACTCTGATCCGATGACGGGAATGGTGCTGGACCGGTACAAGGCGCCGGTTCAAACAGGCGCAGCGCGCAGGACGGAACTGACGCAGCGGCTTCTAGAAGGCAATGCGTATTATCACGATCCGGAAACCAAGAGCTACAAATACGGAGCCTCCGGCATGGCGGCGTCGTCGGCCGCCTTTTATCGCGGAGCCCCATATTTGATGTATCAGGATCTGGGGGGCGTCATCCCGGTACCTGACAGCTGGAAGAAGCTCTCGGGCGTGAAGACATGGATCAGCGGAGACGCGCATCTCGCCAATGTCGGCTTTTTTGACGACAAGTCCGGAAATATCGTGTTTGATCTGAATGATTATGACGGTTCATATATCGCTCCTTTTTATCTGGATCTGATTCGGGTGACGTCAAGCCTGTACCTGACGCGCGATTCCGAGAAAATCGACATGTCGGATGCCGAAATCCGAAGCTTGGCGGGGGATATGCTGGATCAGTACATGCGGACGCTTCAGTCGCTCATCGGCAACAACGGCAAGAATACGGAAGCATCGAAGCTGGATATGAGCCATGTGAACGACGGATTCACGAAAACGATCATGACCAAGCTGGGCAAGAAAACCCAGCTCGACCAGCTGCTGAAGTGGACGGTGCCAACCGCAGACGGCAAGCATTCGACCGGCGTGCTTAACGTTGCCGGCAAACCGGACAAATACCGGGTGCCAAGCGCTTCGGAGCGGGCGGAAGTGGAGCTGAACTGGCAGAAGTACGTGGACACGCTGTCGCCGGAGTTCGTTCAAACGAAGCTGGCGGAACATCAGGACTATTTCAAAATCAAGGATGTCGCGGTGCGCATTTACCAGGGACTCGGCAGCATCGGCTCCCAAAGATACAATGTGCTGATCGAGGGGGCGACGGGAAGCTCTGATGACGATATCCTTCTGGACGTCAAGCAATCGTTCAAGCCGGATATGTTCGAAAACGCAGAGGAAGCGCAGACGACCGCGTACGATGACTATCCCGGCGGGGACGGGGCGAGGGTAAAGGCCGCCTACGAGAAGCTGTCCCTTGATCCGGAGCCTTTCCTTGGCTATTTCGACAGCGGTGCGCGTTCGTTCTTCGTGCATAAAATTTCGCTCTACAAAGGCGATTACGAGGATGCCTCCGGAGGAACGTTCAAAACGAAGGAGAACTACGCCGATTACGTCGGTTATGCGGCGAAAGCATTCGCATACGCCCATGCACGTTCGTCGGGTTCGGATGATACGTTCGAGAAGAGCGTTATCGGCCAGGTTTACGGAAACGGGGCATGGAATACATTTGAAACGACGCTCCTGAACCTGGGCGAGGATTATTACCGACAGGTAACGTCCGATTACGAACTGATGAAGCCGGATATGATCGGCGGCAGGCTGATCGATGTAGCCAGTTTGAAGGGACTGGATGTGAAGGGTGTCACGCTATCTCCGGCATTCGACAGGGATAAGCTGAATTACAGCGCTCAGGTGTACAACAGCGTTTCATCCGTTGAGGTGACGGCTTCCTCCCTTGACGGAAAAGCAACCATGACGTTGAACGGGGCGCTCTATTCTTCCACGATCCCGAAATCGGTCGAGCTCCGTCCGGGAGCGAACCAGATTGACATCGTGGTTACCGCACAGGATGGAGTCACGAGCAAAACCTACATGGTGCAGATCGAGCGGAAACAAGCCGGAGGCGGCAACGGCGGAAACAACGGTAACAACGGTAACGAAGGTAACAACGGCAACAATGGAAACGAAGGGAATAACGGAAATAACGGTGGTGGAAACAGCGGAGGCACCGGTGGTGGCAGCAATGGCAGCAATGGCGGGAACACCTCTAACGGAGGGGGAACAGGCACGAATGGCAGCGGAACGAAGCCGCCGGTAAACCTGGGCGGAGCGGGAGCGAATACGCTCGTCATCGATGCCGGCACATTCGAAAAGGCATTATCTGAAGCCCGGCAGGACCCGTCCGCAAACCATCAACTCAGCTTCGACGTCACGGGCCATGAATCCGGGGAAATGCAACTTCAGCTTCCTTTCGACGAGCTGCGTCAAGCTGCGAAGACGATGCCGGATCTGGTGCTGATGCTGCATGCCGGTAACGTTAACTATCGTTTGCCGGTTCGCACTGTCGATTTCGAGAGCCTGGTCCAGAAATGGGGTGCGCAGTCCGGCGCAGGCACCATCAATATCCGCATTCAGTCCGGTTCCGGAAATGCTGAAACAGCAATGCGCGATCAGTTGAAAACGGCGGACTTCATGCCGCAGAGCGCTCCGGTCGAGGCTTTACTGTATGCGGCGGATAAGAACGGCAACCCATCGGAAATCCGTCATTTGAACGGGGGATACGCCGTCATGACCATTCCTTTTACGGCGAGCATCCCGGCGGGCGATCTGGTCGCCGTGAGAATAAACAAGGACGGTACCGTTACGGTCGTGCCGGCTGTATTTAAGGACGGAAATGCGATTCTTCACATCCGGGATAACGGAACCTATGCGGTGGCTCAGGCCAAACCGCGGTCATTCGTAGATATTTCCAAGCACTGGGCGAAAAGCGAAATTGAGCTTCTCGCAGGCAAGCGGATCGTAAAGGGAATATCGTCGCAGGCGTTCTCCCCAGACAAGGCGATGTCCCGAGCCGAGCTGACCGCTCTGTTCGCCAAAGCTTTTGCACTGGAAGAGGACCACAGCTTTGCAGGATTTGCGGACGTATCTGCGTCCGACTGGTATGCAGGCTCTGTCGCTGCCTTATCCAAAGCTGGGATCGTTTCGGGCTTCCCGGGCGGCAGCTTCAAGCCTTCCGAGGCGATTTCCCGTGAGCAGTTGGCTGTCATGATGGTGAAAGCCGCCGACCTCGCTGGAAAGCCGCTTCAGGCATCTGCTGCAGAGCAGACGGCAGGATCTTTCAAGGACGCGGGGCTTATCAGCGGCTACGCGCGGGATGCTGTGCAAGCCTGCCGGATTGCAGGAATCATCCAAGGAAATCCGGACGGCAGCTTCATGCCGCAGGCATCCGTGACAAGGGCTCAAGCCGCCATCATGATGAAGCAGTTGCTGCAGGTGATCGGCTTCATAAACGAGTGATTATTCGATAAAGAGCATAAAAACCTAACGAAAACACCCTCAAACCGAGGGTGTTTTTCCCGTTTATTCCCGTATATCCGCCTCATTGTGGATATTTCCCCGTCATTTAGAGGAATGTATCCCCTTACATTAATTCCAACTATTGTATGATGAGTACAGACAGCGCAAGACAAAACAAATCCAAAAAAATATAGTTTAAGGGGGATTTACAAGTGAAGAAGTCATCTATGGTTCTTCTCAGCACGATGCTTTCATTCTCAGTGCTCCTGGGTGCCTGCGGCAAAGCCGAGGAGAAAAACACGGCAAGCGAAACGCCAAAAACCGAAACGGAAACGCCAAAAACCGAAACGGAAGCTCCGAAGAAGGATGTATCCCTGCGCGTGTTCTCTACCTTCGGCGGTACAGATACGGCTCGCGAAGCTTTCCAAGCTGCATTGGATGAATTCACGTCGAAAAATCCTAATGTGAAAATTGAAAACGATACCATGTCGGCCAATGACGACGGCTTCAGAACCAAAGTCAACACGGACATGAACTCCGGCAACGAGCCTGACCTGCTGTTCTACTTCGTCGGCACCGACGCCCAAGGCTTCGTGGATGCAGGCAAAGTGGTGCCGCTGAACGATCTCCTGGATGCCGATGCCGAATGGAAGAACGGCTTCTCTCCAGCGGCGCTCGAGAATACGAGACAAAAAGACGGCAACATTTACGCCGTACCGCTTACCGGTTTCTATGAAGGCCTGTTCGTGAACAAGAAAATTTTCGCGGACAATAACCTCGAGCTGCCGACGGACTGGGATAAGATGAAAACAGCGGTTTCGACCCTGTCCAAAAAAGGAATCATTCCGCTCGCGGCTCCGTTCGACCAATCCCACTACGTAATCGAGCACTTCATCCTGTCCGCCGCAGGCTCCAAAGGCCACAACGCAGGGCTGGCAGACGGCATCGATCCGAACTGGGAGAAGGGCTACGCTGCGATGAAGGAACTGTATGACCTGGGCGCATTCCCTAAAGATGCGGCTACCATCGATCTGAGCATGGCCTCCAACTACTTCGGCGAAGGCAAAGCGGCAATGATCATTGAAGGCTCCTGGGCTATGGGGAACTGGAAAGACGCGAACGTCATCGACAACACGACGGTTATGCCGTTCCCTGCAATGCCTGGCGGTCTTGGCACAGGCAAAGACGTCATCGGCGGATTCGGAAGCGGCTTCTATCTCTCCAAATCCACTTATGACAATGCCGACAAAAAGGATGCTGCGGTTGCATTGCTGAAGCATATGACTTCCCCGGCGGTTATCGAGAAAATCGCGTTGGCCAACGGCGGTACTCCAGCGGCAGCCAACGTTCAAATTAAAGGCGCGAACCAAACGGCAACCGACGGTTTCGCTATGGCAGCAAGCGCTACTTCTGTCAACAATCCAATCGACTCGATGGTCGCTCCTGAAACCTTCTCCACGCTGCGTGCCGGCGTTCAAGCGGTCGTAACGGGCAAGAAATCGCCTGCCGACGTGCTGAAAGAAGCGAAAAACATCGAGGATCAGAATAAAAAGTAAGCTTCACTGACGAAGAAAAGAGAGTATGATTTCAGCTTAAAAACGCCGTCTCTTTCGAGGCGGCGTCATCTTTTCACAACCCGGATGCTAGAGAAAATAAAACTCAAGTGGTGATGAATATGAAGGGCGATCGCAAGTATATCTGGATCTTTCTGTTTCCGATGGCTGCATTTTTGACGATCTTTTTGTATTATCCATTTTTTAAAAGCTTGTACTTCAGCTTCTTCCGCACGAAAGGTTTTTTTGACAAGAAATTCATCGGCTGGGATAACTACGACCGCCTGGTTCATGATAAGCTTCTGGGCGCCGCCACGCTGCATACGCTGGAAATTATGGTTTACGTCATCATTTTCCAGGTAGGGATCGCGCTTCTGCTTGCGGTGATGGTCGATAATATTCCGAAGCTCAAGGGCTTTTACCGTTCCGTATTTTTCTTTCCCGTCGTCATTTCCGGTACAGCGATTTCGTTGCTGTTCGTTCTATTTTATAACTACAATTTCGGCCTGCTGAATAGCGTGCTCGCCGGAATGGGTCTGGAGAAGGTGCTGTGGCTCAGCGAAAGCAACGCGCTCCGGGCGATCGCGGTTCCTACCGTTTGGCACTATGTCGGCTTTTACTTCGTTTTGTTCGTAACCGCCATGTCCAAAATTCCGGAAGATTACTATGATGCCGCCAAAATTGAAGGCATTTCCGGCTTTAAAAAGATGGTGAAGCTCACCGTTCCACTGATTATGAGCGACGTCAAGGTCGTCATTACGCTTGCGATCACCGGTACGCTGAAAGTGTTCGACTTCGTGTGGGTAATCTCCAGAGCGCAAAACGGCACGGACGTGCTCGGAACGTACATGTACAAAAAAGCGATGGTTGACCAGAACTTCGGTTACGGCTCGACGGTAGCGATTTACATGGTCGTGCTCGGGGTCGTGATCGCACTGCTCGCCAATCGTTTGTTGAAAACGGAAGAAATCACATACTAAGTTGTTATTAGGGGTGTAATTGTTATGCAGCCAGCCATTCGCAATGGACGAGAAATCCAGCACACGAAGACGAAACGCCATTTCAATATGGGAACGACCTTCATGTATATTGTATTGACGCTCTGGGCTTTGACGACGATCTACCCGCTGTTCTGGATCGTGAACAACTCGTTTAAAGTATCCCGGGATGTCATGAACAAATCCTTTTCACTCGCTTTGGATCCCGTCTTTGTTAACTATACGACCGCTTTTGAGCGCATTAATATCGGCAGAAGCTATATGAACAGCTTGATTATGTCCTGCAGTACGGTATTGCTCGTGCTGCTGTTCGGCGGATTGGCCGCGTATGTGCTCGCCAGATTCACGTTTAAAGGAAAACGATTCATATACTCCCTTTTGTACGCGACGCTGCTCGTACCCGCCTTTGCCACGGTCGTTCCGGTGTATGAGCTGCTGATCAAGACAAGCCTGGTCAACACGTACTGGGGATTAATCCTGCCGCAGACGGCGGGCAACCTGACTTTTGCGACGCTCGTTATTGCCGGATATATGACTACGATTGCCAAAGAGCTTGAGGAAGCGGCATTTATCGACGGCTGCAACCGCTGGCAGATGTTTTTGAAAATCTTCATGCCGGTGTCCAGACCGGTGTTCGCTTCAGCCAGCATTTTCGTATTTCTGTGGTCGTACAACGACCTTTTCTCCGCGCTCATTTTCGTCAATAAAGAGAAGGTGCGTCCGATCGTTGCCTTGCTGAACGAAATCAGCTCGCAGTACGGTACGGATTTCGGCTTGATGGCGACGGCGGTCACGCTGACGGTCATTCCGATCTTGCTGATCTATGTGTTCATTTCCAAGTTTATTCAGAAAGGTTTGACAGAGGGCGCGGTTAAGGGATAAACCTGTGCCTGGAGAAGCAGCAGATGATTAGATTCCGTTTCACGAGACTATAGCTTCATCCAATTCAGTTTCAGCAGGAGAGCCATATTTATTGAGCAAGCTTTATATCATAAAGAGCTATTGAACGCAGCAAAGCCGCTAAACACACCAACGTGTATTTAACGGCTTTTTCGCTTGGGTGATTCCGCCTATTTAGGATCGGCCAGCGTATAATTATATTTAATTGTTTCGTTATTGTAGCTGTACGTAAAATTCAGCTTGTTCCCGCTGCGGCCCGTGAAGGTGAGCCGGTCTCCCGGAAACATCGTATCGGTCGTACCCTCGATTTTCTGGGCATCGTCGCCGTAAAACGTCTTGTACAGCTCGGTTTGGCTTCCCGTCCGGCGGTCAACGAGCGTCAAAATGCCGGACTGCGTCGAACGTATGAGGGCGATATCCGAATCCAGGGCTTCTACCGCATACGAGAGTTCTTGGTTATCGGAAGAACCCATCAAGCCCGGCAGATCGATCGTTTCAAGTACGTTTCCGGTACCGTCCTCAATCATGCGCAGGCTTTTTCCGTCGTTCAGCAGAAGTTTACCGTCCGTCCAAAGAGCGGATTTGCCGGCGGTATTATTCAGGCTGAGGTTGGACTGGCGGATTACGGAACCGTTTTTCAGCAAAAGGGTACATTCGTCGGAGAAAAGATGCGGCTCGCCGTAATAGTTGGAGACACGGACGACGATCAGTCCTTTGGGCGTTTTGTCGAATTTAAAATGGACAATGTCGAGGCCGGAGCCAAGGTTGGCAAGCTTGACCTTTTTCCCTCCGGATGAAGCATATAAGTCTCCGGTATTGTAAGAAACGGAATAGACCGTACCTTCGAATGTAGCCGATTGACCCTTGAAGGAATGCAGCTGGCCGGCCTGAAGCAGCTTTTTATTCGGATCCCAGGACACCGTGCCGCCCCCCAAGGCTTTCGCGACGAATTTGACCGGTAAATAGAGCTCGTTGTTTTTCTTGAATGGACTGCCGCCGAGGTCGACCGGCTTGCCGTCCAGCATGCCGCTAGAGCTGCCGACCCGGATCGCAAAGCTTTTGTCGAAGCCCGTGAACTGGGCCCGTTGCCCGGACTTGTCCCAAGTTAGCTGAAGTCCGGCATTATTCGTGATCATGTAGACGGGCAAATAAGAAACACCGTTCTTCATCACGGCCTCCTGACTCACCGTTGTCAGCCCCTCTGAATTAAAGGATAGCTGGATGCTAACCTGCGTTGATGCGCTTGCGGCCGATGCCGGAAGCAGTGCCGTAGTGGACAACGCCGACAGCAGCAGGAAGCTGGAAGCGTATGTAAGCAGCCGTTTGGTTTTCAATAAATTCCCTTCCTTTCGTTTGCCTGGAGATGAAGTCGTTATTTGTTTAGACGCGAGGGATGCCTGGAATGTTGCTTAAAGATGCCCATGGCCACTTGGGGAGCAAAGCTGCTTCAACAGAATAAAGAGTCACAGCATTACCTTAGATGCTTGCTTCGAGTTAACCGATTGTATTACAATGCTTTTAATTTATTGACGCATCATTATTCAAATTTGAAGAAGCAATGAAGGAAAGAGTAAGCGGAGCAAGCTCCTGACAGGGACGGCATGCCGATAGACTGGAAGCAGCCGAGGAACACTGTCCGCCGAAGTTCATTCCTGAGCCGGTATCTGAATGTCTGCTTCGATGCAGAAGGTAGGAATACCCGTATCCTTGCGTTAAAAGGTCTCAAGTGAGATATGCCGCTTATAGACGGGCATGTCTAATAAGGGTGGTACCACGACTCCTCGTCCCTTGGCGGACAGGGGTCTTTTTGTTTATATCCAGAAGAATAAAGGAGAGATTCGAGATGAGTCAGGGTAGATTAGAAGAGCTGCGCAATCAATTGGATGAGGTCAATCTGGAGCTGCTGGGGCTGCTGTCGAAGCGCGCCCGCATCGCGCAGGAGCTCGGAGCTGAGAAGGAAAAGCAGGGCGTTCCGAAATTCGATCCTGTGCGCGAGAAGGAAATGCTTGAGAAGCTGGTTGCGAGCAATGAAGGACCGTTCGAGCATGAGACGGTACGTCATTTGTTCAAACAGATTTTTCAAGCGACGCTGACGCTGCAGCAGGTTGACCATAAGAAGCATTTGCTCGTCAGCCGCAAAAAAAAGCAGGAAGACACGCTGATTTCATTGGGAGACGTGACCATCGGGGGCGGAAGTCCGATCATGATCGCAGGACCGTGCTCCGTGGAAAGCTACGAGCAGGTGCGGACGGTCGCGGCAGCTCTTAAAGAAGCGGGCATCACCGTGATGCGCGGCGGCGCGTTCAAGCCGAGAACCTCCCCGTACGACTTCCAGGGACTAGGCATTGAAGGGCTGAAAATACTGAAGGAGGTTGCCGCGGAGTTCGGACTCAAAACGATCAGCGAGATCGTCGATCCGGCGCATATCGAGCTGGCCTGCGACTACATTGATGTCATTCAGATCGGCGCAAGAAACATGCAGAACTTTGAGCTGCTAAAGGCGGCGGGAGATGTCAAAACGCCGATTCTGCTGAAGCGCGGCCTCGCGGCAACGCTGGATGAATTCGTGCACGCGGCAGAGTATATCGTATCGCGCGGCAATACGCAGGTCATGCTGATCGAACGCGGCATCCGGACCTACGAGAAAGCGACGCGCAATACGCTGGACATTTCGGCGGTACCGATCCTCAAGCAGGAGACGCATTTGCCGGTATTGGTCGACGTGACCCACTCGACGGGCCGCAAGGATATTCTTGCTCCATGTGCCAAGGCTGCCCTCGCTGCCGGTGCGGACGGCGTCATGGTGGAGGTTCATCCGGATCCGGCCACGGCGCTTTCGGATGCGGCGCAGCAGCTGAATATTCCGCAGTTCCATGATTTCTATGCTGAAGTCAAGAAATCTGGACTGATGTAATTCGCATCTGCCAGTAAGAATGAAAACAAGCGATAAGTCCCGTCCATCCGGGGGGATTATCGCTTGTTTTCTTCGGTAGAAGGATTAATCGAAGGTATTCTCATGATTTGCAGTCCGGTATTCTCCAATCTGGATTCGAGTTTAAAGTCAATGGACGCCGAACGGTACAGCTCAGGCCACTGATCATATTTGGAAGCGGGAAGAAGGCTCCGGAAATGGTTGCCAAGCTGGAAAATGTCGGACTGTTCCTTCTGGGTGCGCTCAAATACCCGGGTGGCCCGCTCTTCGAGCAGGCGGTTGATGGAACCCTGAAGAGATAACGGATCGATGCGTTCGCCGCTGGCAGAATCCATCAACGTCATGGTGAGTTTGGCGCGAATGCGGATGACCGGTTTGTTCCCTTTGACTTCGGCATGGACATGGGCTTTGGATTTCAGGATTTTGACATTCATTTTTTGCGCCGTTTCGATTTCGAATGGCACCATTTTATTCGTCACAATTTCATAGATCAAGGTTTCCTCGGGACTCAGCATGCCGATCATGCGATCTCCCCGGAAGTAACCGCTGCCTTGCAGCTTGAATAAAGTAACGGGGTCCTGGGTCAGCACGGGAACCAGGTTTTCTTCGAGCGGATTAAAATATCTTCGAAAGACCTCCCACAAATTGGTCAGGTTTTTTTGCGCCGTACCGCCTGCGTAAGGCTCGAAAAACAGTTTCGTATTGATGCCTGACAGCTCCCCGGTCGGATACGGTTTATCAAACATCATCTCCATGTCTCCGGAAATGAGAGCCACCAGTGTATCGAGGGGAAGCATTCGATCCCGGATGGAAAATTCCAGATGAGGCAGGAACCCTTTTCTCGCCAAACGCTGATCCAGAAAGATTGTTCTAATCTGGGAGAGGTCAAGCGATTTAGATAGTTTCATCCTTACGCTATCGAGCGCATCGACCACGGTATCACCAATCTGATTGATGGTGAGAAACTCCTTCCCCTGGCCTCCTCCAGCGGATTCTTTCGATTGGGGTAGGGGGATTCGCACCCATATGCGAACCTTTTCATCTGAAGTTTGTTCAATGCCCAGGATGGTAACCAGCAGCCGATTGTCGATGTCCTTGACATCCCAGCATCCCGAAAGCGGGAGCGTGAGCACGACTAAGCATCCGAGCAGCAACATGCGATGGAGTCTTGTTTTCATGGATGCGATTTCTTCCTTTCCGAAAACAGCGATTTAACGATGACGGCCAGCGGGAAGAGATACATCAGATAGAGATGGAAGGGAGAATCCCATTCGACGGCTTTTTCGATCCAATCCCATGAAGGAACGTAAAGCGTCGAGGCATATGTTGCCGCACCCACAATGACGTACAGCCATCGGTCATTCCAGCCCCGGAAAATGACGCGAAGCGCGGCAACGATCATATGGAGCAGCAACGCCAGCGTCAATATGACATACAGCATCGCGGAGGATATGAATACCGCGGTCAAGTTTTCGATCACCAGCCAGTAATGGTAGATAGAATCCATCTTGGAAATATAGGGTAAGGTCAGGTTGCGCGACATTTCTGCTCCGAAGGTTAAGACGGGCAAATATACCGTCCCCAGAATCAGGGGGAAAAAGCAAACGGATGCCGCAATATAAGGTTTCCACAGCTTCCCCGGCGTTTTCGTGAATTTCCCGCTAGCCGCCATATACAAGTAACCTGTCCAAATGCAGGAGGATGCGTAAAATTTGCGGTTGAACAAGAAGTCGCCTGTCGTATGAAGCCAGGGTTTACCAAGAGAAAACTCCACGTTGCTGAGTCCCAGCAAGGTTAACGCGAGCGAAATTGGAAAGCTGACCAGCAGGAAGATCATCCCTGTTCGCACGATTGAACCGATGCCGCCTGAAGCGAGAAATACGGCAATCCATATCACGCCTGCGATCACCCATGCAGGTGTTGTCGGTAAAATCGCCATGGAGATGATTTCCATATGGGCGCTGATCATGACAACCATCGAACGCCACATAAACCATATCAGGGGCAGGATGAATAATACGATCCCCGTCCATCCCAGTTCCCGTTTCACGATACTGAACGCATCTTCTCCCTGATGCAGAGCCAGCATCCGGCTGAAGAGCCAAGAGCCGGCGAGGCTTAAGGGCATCCAGATCAGGATCGGAATCCAAAAGCCGTGGCCGGTGGCGTGGATGACGAAATAGGGATACAGATAAAAGGAAATGGCTCCGAATACCATTATCTGTAGTCCGAAATATTGGGTCATCGAAAGCTGCAGCTGCGCTGACGAGGATTTCATGGCAGCTCCCCTTTTCCGATGTTCAGCCAATTCGTAAGCGAAAAGTGATGGGATTTGCCCAGTAAGCCCAGACTGCTTGATCGCGCTCTCGCATCCGGTCCGAGCGGCGTCAAATAGGAGATGCCAAAGGATTTCATCCGCGAAAGGCTGATGATGATGATGGAAAAGCAAAACACGATGCCCAGTATTCCCAGAAAGCTCGCTCCCGCCAATATAAAGTATTTCAATATGCGCTGCACCAACCCCATTTGGTAATCCACGACGATGAAATTGGTCAATGCGGTAGTGGCCGAGATGATGACCAGCAAATTGCTGACGATGTTCGCTTGGATGATGGCTTGGCCGAGGACGACGCCGCCGACCATGGTGACCGTCGAGCTGATCGATCGGGGCAGCCTTATGCCTGCTTCGACGATGCAGTCGAGCAGAAATAACATGAGAATGGATTCGATCCAGACCGGATACGGAACGCCTTCCCTGCCCGCCGCCGCGGCAAGGCTGATCTCCAGCCGGTTCACGTCGATGTTCACGGATGTAATCGCGACGTAGAAGCCTGGGAGAAACAGATTCATCATTAAGGCCATAAACCGCAGCAGCCTTAAAAAGACGGCGATAAAAGGAGTCAGGTATTGATCCTCGGCGGATTCCCAGAAATCGAAAAAGGAGCCCGGCGCGATGATCGAAAACGGCGTACCGTCCAGGAGAATCACGATTTTGCCGTTCAGCAGGGAGGCGGATACCCGGTCCGGACGCTCGGTCGTCACGGCGGCCGGGAACAAACCGGTTTTCGGGTTAAGCAGGCGAAGCATTTCGCCGGATTCCTGCAGCCCATCCGTTTGGATGCGGCTGATTTTATCACATGTATATTGAATGAGTCCCGGGTCGGTAATCTCCTCCAGATAAAGTACGCCTACTTTGGTGCGCGTAATATCGCCGACGGTCGTTTCCCAGATTTTAAGTCTAGGCGTTTGCATCCGCTGGCGGACCAATGCGATGTTCGTCAGGTAATGCTCATTGAAGGAATACATCGGTCCCTTGATAACATTTTCCGTTTGCGGCTGCTGCAGCCCCCGCTGGCGGGGATTTTCCGTATCCAGGATGATGCCGCTTGAGGAATCGTGCGTGCAGAGGATCGTCTTCCCGGCGCAGATCGCCTTCTCGCATGCCGGATAATCCCCAACCGTATATTTGGTGCCGGTATAGCTGTCCAGATTCGTTTGCAGCGCCTCGCCCTGGCCAGACTCCATGTGGAATTTGAGATGGTCTGACCCGCCCAGGGAGATCAGGGAGCAAAGATAGATTTGCTTCTCGTCTGCATGCCCCACGCAAACCGACTGGAAATCGGCGGCATTCTGAAATGCGCGTTCCAGGGATAGCAATAACGGATTTTGTTTATCGTAGGATAAGTGCTGAAGCAATGTCCGGTTATGCTGATCTTCCACTTTGGTCACCTACCTTCATTCACGCGCATGTCCTTCGCGGTTCTCCCCTAATTATTCCATGAAAAGAAATGATTTATGCTAAAGAGAAGCCTGGGAGAAAACCTGAGAACCTTCAACCTTTATCAGCGGATGAGGCCCGGATCTTTTATAATGGAATCATCCAAAAGCAAAGAGAGGGTCTGCCGCCATGACACTGCAGCAACTGAAATACGTCATCGAGATCGCCAACCGGGGGTCCATGAATGAAGCCGCGAAAAGGTTGTTTATATCCCAGCCCAGCCTTTCAAACGCGATCAAGGATCTGGAGGAGGAGCTTCAGATTACGATATTTGAGCGCTCCAACAAAGGCATCGTCCTCTCCAAGGACGGCGCGGAGTTTTTGGCCTATGCCCGCCAGGTGATGGAGCAGACGGAACTGCTGGAGGGCCGCTACCTGAACGCAAAGCCTTCCCCGCAGCATTTCTCGGTGTCGACACAGCATTACGCCTTCGCCGTCAATGCTTTTGTGAACCTCGTCCGGGAGTATGGTCAAGACGAATATGAGCTCGCGCTGCGCGAGACCAAGACCCATGAAATTATTCAGGATGTCAAAAGCCAGCGCAGCGAAATCGGCATCTTGTACCTGAACGAGTTCAACAGCAAGGTCATCAACAGGCTTTTAAAGGATGCGAATTTGAAGTTTACGAGCCTGTTTACCGCCAAGCCGCATATTTTCATCAGCATTCATAATCCCTTGGCCAAACAGTCCATCGTTACAGTAGAACAGCTGCAGCATTATCCTTATCTGTCGTTTGAACAAGGGGAGTTTAATTCGTTTCATTTTTCCGAGGAGATTTTAAGCACCCTGTCCCATCCGAAAAGCATTCGTGTCAACGACCGTGCAACGCTCTTCAACCTGTTGATCGGGCTGAATGGCTACACGATTTCGACGGGCGTGCTGAGCGCCGATCTGAATGGAAACGAAATCATCCCGGTGCCCCTGGATATCGAGGAGACGATTCATGTCGGTTGGATCAGCCATCAGAATGCCGCGTTGTCCAAGCTGGCGTCCGCCTATATTGAGGCACTGCATGCTGCCATTGCGGAGTAGGGAAGGGTCTGAAATATGGTGCTGGCATGCTTGGGGTATAGCTTTTGGCTATAACCAGCTATAGTTAATCAGAGTTACGTTATATCCGGAAATCTGTGCTATCGTTCTCATAACGAGATATGAAAACCACGGTTGAAGGAGAATGAACGATGAGTACAATTACAGAACAGGCTCAGCAAAGACAGGCAACCCCTTATAGACATGACCATGTAGGGAGCTTCCTGCGTCCGGAAGCATTGAAGGAAGCGCGGATTCGTTTTCAGCACGGAAAAATATCTGCAGCAGAACTGAAAAGCATAGAGGATCAAGAGATTATCAAGCTGGTCGAGAAGCAGAAAGAGGTTGGTTTAAAGGCGGTGACGGACGGCGAGTTCAGACGTTCCTGGTGGCATCTGGATTTTATGTGGGGACTGGACGGCGTTGAGAAGCAGACGGTAGACCGGGGCTATCTGTTCCAGGGGGAAGAAACGAGAGCCGAAACCGCGCGTTTGTACGGAAGAATCGGCTATACGGGGCATCCCTTCGTCGAGCATTTCAAGTTTTTGAAGCAGGCGGCAGGGGAGGACGTCATCGCCAGACAGACGATTCCGGCACCGGCCCAGTTCCTGGCCGAACTCCAGCGCGCGGAAAACAAGGAAAGCACGGACGCTTTCTACGGCAGCACGGAAGAGCTTGTTGCGGATATTGCCCAGGCTTACAAGGCGGCGATATTGGACTTTTACGAAGCGGGCTGCCGCAGCCTGCAGCTGGACGATTGCACCTGGGGCATGCTCTGCGACAAAAATTACTGGGGAGCAAGGCAGCAGGATGGCGTTGACGTTACGGAAATAACGAAGCTGTATGCGGCCGTCAACCAGGCGGCGATCTCCGGTCTGCCTGAGGATTTGATTGTTACGACGCATGTTTGCCGCGGCAACTATCATTCGACCTGGGCATCTGCGGGCGGCTATGAGCCGGTGGCGGAAACGCTGTTCGGCATCGATCATATCGACGCGTTTTATTTGGAATTCGATACGGACCGCGCAGGGGATTTTGCGCCGCTGCGATTTGTGAAGGATCAGCAGGTCGTGCTGGGACTGCATTCTTCCAAAACAGGTGAGCTTGAGGATAAGCAGGAGATCATCAACCGCATCAAGGAAGCGGCAAAAGTAGTGGATATAAACCACATCTGCCTCAGCCCGCAGTGCGGATTTGCCTCTACCGAGGAAGGGAACATTCTGACGGAAGAGGAGCAGTGGAGGAAGCTTGCTTTTATTAAGGAAATTGCGGATGAAATCTGGAAGTAATCCTCGCTCTGGCTGTCAATGAACTGAAAAAGAACCGCCCCTGAAGTATTTTTCGGGAGGCGGTTTTTTGCCGGTTATCGGCGTTGATGCCGATTCCTTTTATGATTACAGGGTAAGGTTCACTTAAACGAAAGCAAAAGGGAGCTAAATCAAGAAAAGATAAGACTTTCCCGGATAAGCGATGGCTTTCTCATCAAACGCAAGGAAAAAGCCATTAATTCTGTGTAACGCATGCTTTACAGTTTGCCTGCTCAGGCGTATATTCAGTTCATTGTTAGTCTTTTGAATGGTCGACATGGAATTACGCTGAATTTTCATTGTGAAAAGCGGGGGAACCACGAACGGCATCGAACGGGATTCTGCCAACGGGCAGGATCAGGTCGCATGCAAGGGGTGAATCGGGAGCAAGTCATGCACGCTAGGATGACATCGTGTTACCGTAGGGCAACTCTCACTGCCCGAATCCGACAGCTAACCTCGTAAGCGTCGCTAAGAGAGAGGAGTGAAACTGTGAGCCGTTAAACTACAGCACAGGGTATCCGCTCTGTGTTTTTGTGTGCGCAAATTAAATACATGTCTATATCGCTGAATTTCCGTTAAAGCGGAAAGCGGGGGAACCGGCCGTGACCAGGAACCGTTGTCACATGGGGTGAATCTCATTACATTGAGTAGGGCTACTCTTAAGCCCGAATCCGTCAGCTAACCTCGCAAGCGTATCAAGAGAGGCAATCTATACATGCGAACGATGATCAAGGCTTTTTTGGCCTTGCCCTGAAAAGCATTGAAGAGAGGTCCTCTTTTCAATGCTTTTTTTTGTTGTTTTTTATCTGCCTGAGGAGAGGCATCTTAGACATCATGCTAAGGTAGAGAGGAGAAGAACGTTGCCTAATATACAAGTGAACGGAACGACAATATATTACGAGATCCACGGCAGCGGTGCGCCGATCGTCTTTATCCACGGACATCTTTCAACTCATCATATGTTTGAGCCACAGGTCGAATATTTCAGCCAGAGAGCGCAGGTCATTGTGCTCGATTTGAGGGGCTACGGGAATTCCGGGAAATTAAACGTCGAAGTAGAGGATATCATAGATACCCAGTGCAAAGATTTAAACGATCTGCTGGAAAAGCTGAATCTGTCCAAGGTGACCCTCGTCGGCTGTTCCAGCGGCAGTCTGCTTGTGCAGAAGTTTGCGGCTGCATGCCCGGATAAGGTCAATGCGCTCGTGCTGGTGGACAGCTACTTTTTCGGCCCGTACGGAACCCGGAGCAGCCTGTGGAAATTTTTCGAAGCATGCAGCTGGCTGTCCTATTACCTTCCGGCCGAATTTTTCCTGAGGTCGCTGCGGGTAACGTACCACCGGTGGGTGCCGGCCTACAGCATTTTGAGGGATGAGCTGTTTCATAAGCGGCCGACGGAATCGATCAAGCAGCGCATGGCTTTGCTCAAGATCGACATGGATTCGAACTCGTCGAGGCTGCGGATGCCTATTTTATGCGTGGCCGGACAGCAGAGCGAATGGTTCGTCAAACAAATGAACAAGGCGGCTGAAATGTTCTCCTATGCTCAGAAGGCCGTGATCGAGGATGCCATTTATCCGAGCCATCTATGCCAGCCTCAGGAGTTTAACCGGATTCTGCTCAATTTCATGATTGATCAGCATATTTTCCGGAGAGAGCAGCGGATGGAGCAGCAGTGGGGCTGAGTCGGGAACTTGCAGACGGAATCATGCACGCGTACAGTAGATGAATGGAAAAGTTCGATGAAAAGGTGATGGCATGAACAAGGAATACAGTCAATTGAAATCGCTGCTGCATCTGCTGGACCGCGAAGAGCGCTGGTTTACGTTTGCGGAGATCGAGAAGGCGCTCGGCATTTCGGGCAAATCCGTCAAAAGAATGGTGGAGGAGGCGTCTTCGCTGCTTCCCGCTTCGATGCGCATCGAGGTGTCCAGGGGCAGGGGGATCATCTTCCACCGGGATCCGCATGGAGCGACCGTCCAGGAGGTGCTGGCAGCGCTGTTCAGAGAGACATCCTATTTTCGCTTGATGCAGCTGATGCTGACGAATAACGGAGAGGCTTCCGCCGAAGAAACGGCAGAGGCCCTTTTTATGAGCTTTTCGTCCTTCAAAAAATGGATCATCCGTCTCAACCGGGAGGAGCTGCGTCCGTTCCAGCTGCGGATGACGTATTCCGCGCCTTCGCTCAAGGGCAGCGAAATCCACATCCGGTATTTCTTGTGGAAGCTGTATGCCGAAGCCTACCCCGCGGCGGGGTGGCCTTTTCCCGGGATCGACGACCGCCTGCTGGATGGATGGGTAACGGAGATGGAGCGGGAGCTTGGCATCATTTACTTTTTGAATTCCAAGCGCAGTTTGTCGTTTCTGATGGCGATCGTGGCAGAAAGGGTCCGGCGCGGGCACTTGATTCAGCTGAACGGAGGTAACTATGCCTGGGACCGGAATGTATTCTACGGACCGGCGAACCGGTTGTCTGAAAAGCTGGCGGAGCGCTACCGGTTGAATATGACCTCGGAGGAGGTCTGTTTTCTGCAGTCCATGTTTGCGCTGAGCCAATATCACGTGCCGGACGGTGGTCATGAAAGCATAGGGCAGGTGCGTGCGCAGGAGGACGATGAAGCTAGCCGCATGGCTGATCAGCTGATCTCCCTGCTGAAAGAGTCCTTTCCCCTGCTGCAATCCGGAGAGCGATTCCGCGCCGAAATCGGCGAATTCATCGACAAGCTGCGGATCGATCATGCAATTCCCGAGCTCATGGCCGTCTCCCGCAGTCATCTGACTTCGTATGTCGAACAAGCGGAGCAGCCGATCTTCAAGGCTGTAACCGAAGTCATGGAGAGCTGGGGCAAGAGCTTCCCCGCCATTTCGTACAATGATTACCATCTGACCAAGCTCGCGTTCATCATTTGTTCCGGCCTCAAATATCGGAGCAAAAAGGCGTTTCTTATCGTCGGAGAGGAATTTTCCGTCCGCCATTACGTGGCCAATCTGATCAAAAGGGAAATCGGCGACGACCTGACGATCGAAACCTCGATATTGCACGGCCTGACCGACGAGATCGTCGCAAAGCACCGGATCGATTTCATCATCAGCACAATCCCCGTGGCTTTGAGCAGCATACCGACGGTCATTGTATCGACGATTCCGACGAAAAGGGATTTGGACAATATCCGGCAGGAGCTGCTGACGTAAAAGCGTTCATGGTCCTTTTTCTCCATCTTCCAACGGCTTAAATTGGACTATTATCCCGGGCGCTCTCCTTTTAAGATAAGTGTTGTAAGCGATTACGAAATCGCCTGCAGTCATTCTGAAGGGGGAAGTTACAACATGAGTATCCATCTGGAAGCCAAAGCCGGGGAGATCGCGGAGCGCGTCCTGTTGCCGGGCGATCCGCTCCGGGCCAAATTCGTCGCCGAACATTTTCTGGAGGACGTTCGCTGCTACAACGAGGTCAGGGGTATGTACGGCTACACCGGCTTATATAAAGGCATTCCCGTATCGGTGCAGGGCACGGGGATGGGGAATCCTTCGATTAGCATCTATGCCACGGAGCTGATCAAGGATTACGGCGCGAAAAGGCTGATCCGGATCGGCACCTGCGGCGCCATGCAGAGGGAACTGCAGATCCGGGACATCGTGCTGGCCCAAGCGGTTTCGTCCGACAGCAACATGACGGAGAAGATTTTCCTGGGGTGCAATTATGCGCCTTCGGCAGACTTCGGCATGCTGATGAAGGCCTATACGGAGGCGAAGGCCCGAAGCGCCAACGTGTCCGTGGGCAACATCTACAATTCCGACGAATTTTACCGGGAGACGCTTGATAGGCTTCATAAATTCATGGAGTTCGGCGTGCTGGCCGTGGAAATGGAAAGCACGGCACTCTATACCCTGGCCGCCAAATACGGCGTGAAAGCCTTGTCGATTCTGACGGTAGGAAGCCAGCTGCTCACAAATGAACGATCGGCGCATAAAGACAGCGAGCAGTCGTTCAACCAAATGGCGGAGATCGCGCTGGAGACCATTATTGCGGAAGAATAGGGCACGGATTTCCAGTTCATTGTGATTGGATTCACAAATAAGCCGGGGGAGGACTACCATGAAATACGTGATCGCTTTGCTCGGGCTGGCCGTTGTCCTGGGATTTGCCTGGATCGCCAGCTCCGATAAGAAAAATATCAAGTTCCGTCCGATCGTCATCATGATCGCCTTGCAAATCGTGCTCGGCCTGATCCTCCTGAAGACAAGCATCGGCGAGCTCCTGGTCAGGGGATTCGCGGACGGATTCGCCAAAATCCTGAATTTCGCGAATGAAGGCACCGATTTCGTGTTCGGCGGCATCGTGAACGAAGGCATCCATTCGTTTTTCTTTCATGTACTGATGCCGATCGTCTTCATGTCGGTGCTCATCGGCATCCTGCAGCATTACAAAATTCTTCCATTCATCATCAAATATATCGGTCTCGCGCTGAGCAAGATCAACGGCATGGGCAAGCTGGAATCCTATAACGCGGTCGCATCGGCGATTTTAGGACAGAACGAAGTGTTCATTTCCATCAAAAAACAGATCGGCCTGCTGCCGCGCCAGCGCCTCTACACCTTATGCGCGTCGGCCATGTCCACGGTGTCGATGTCCATTGTCGGCTCGTACATGACGATGCTGAAGCCGGAATACGTCGTGGCCGCGCTGGTCCTCAACCTGTTCGGGGGATTCATTATTTCCTCGATCGTCAATCCGTACCGCGTCCAGCCCGAAGAAGATATTCTGGTCGAGCAGGAGGAGACCAAGCAGACCTTTTTCGAGATGCTCGGCGAATATATCCTGGACGGCTTCAAAGTTGTCGTCATCGTTGGCGTCATGCTGGTCGGCTTCGTTGCGCTCATCTCGATGATCAACGGCATTTTCAGCGGCATTTTCGGAATTTCGTTTCAAAATATTCTCGGTTATGTGCTCGCGCCGTTCGCATTCCTCATGGGCGTTCCGTGGCATGAGTCGATCCAGGCGGGAAGCATCATGGCCACCAAAATCGTGGCCAACGAATTCGTCGCCATGCTCGACTTTGTCAAAATCCAGGGCGGCTTCAGCGAGCGTACAAGAGCGATCGTCTCCGTATTCCTGATCTCCTTCGCCAATTTCGGATCCATCGGCACGATCGTCGGCGCTGTCAAAGGCCTGAACGAGAAACAGGGCAACGTGGTCGCCGGCTTCGGGCTGAAGCTGCTGTACGGAGCCGCGCTGGTGAGCTTTTTGTCGGCAACGATCATCGGTT
Organism: Paenibacillus chibensis; assembly: GCF_004001045.1. Lineage (GTDB taxonomy): Bacteria > Bacillota > Bacilli > Paenibacillales > Paenibacillaceae > Paenibacillus_AQ > Paenibacillus_AQ chibensis. Next base: position 86,022 of record NZ_BIMK01000002.1, on the reverse strand, counting down.
TGGTATTTTGATGATAGATGAAGGAGTATGAAATTAAGCTTCAAAGCCCCCTTTCGCCTCAGGCGGAAGCGGGTTTTTTTTGTCGGAAAAAATGAATGGTCATTCATCTTGTTTGTAAGCGCTTTACATCCTATAATGGATGGGAATCCATAAATAACCAAATATGTCTGGGGGAGTCCTGCATGAAGCTGTTGGCCGCGGTGACCGTTCCCGGCTTGAAGCCGCGCAAAAAGCGCTGGCCTCGCGTCGTTGGAATCATTGCTCTGATCATTGTTCTATTGATTGCCTGCGCAGGGGGATACGTATATTGGCTGGTCGACAAAAGTCTGCCCGTCATCAAGGGAGAGCTTGCCGTTGCCGGACTCGAGAAACAAGTGACCGTATGGAGGGATGATGCCGGCGTGCCCCACATCGAGGCGCAAAGCGAACATGACTTGTATATTGCCCAGGGATACGTCACGGCACAGGACCGGTTGTTCCAAATGGATTTGAGCCGGAGGCAGGCTTCCGGACAATTAAGCGAAGTGGTGGGGGCCAAGGCGATCGACCGCGACAAGGTCTTCCGCAGCTTCAGCCTGCGCCGGGCTGCCGAGGCATCGCTCAGCGCCTATTCGGAGGAATCAAAGCAGGTACTGGAATGGTACGCGCAGGGCGTCAACGACTACATAAAGCAGGCTGAGGCAAAGAAAGCGCTGCCGGTCGAATTCACGATTCTGGGTTATCAGCCGGCACCATGGGAGCCCGTCGATTCGCTCACGATCGGCAAATACATGGCGTATGATTTGGCTGGCAACTGGGAGGGGCAGGCATTCCGGTATGCGATGGCGCAAAAGCTGTCGCCGGAGAAGCTTCAGTCCTTGATGCCGACTTATCCGAAGGATGGCGCAACGATCATTCAGGCGCTGAAGGATCATCCGCTCGATTTGAGCGGGCTCGCGGCCGCGGCGGTCGTGCCAAACCCGTTTAACGGCAGCAACAACTGGGTCGTGTCGGGCGAGAAATCGGCATCGGGCAGCCCGATGCTGGCCAATGATCCCCATCTTGGGCTGGCCACGCCGTCCATTTGGTACGAGACACATCTGTCCGCTCCGGACGTGAACGTCAGTGGCGTCATTTTTGCCGGGGTTCCGGGCATCATCCTCGGGCATAACGAGCAAATCGCCTGGGGCGTCACGAATCTGGGGCCGGACGTGCAGGATCTATACATCGAAAAAAGAAATCCCGACAACCCGAACCAATTCGAGTACATGGGAAAATGGGAAGATGCCAAAGTATATAGGGAAGAAATCAAGGTGAAAGGCGAAGCTCCGGTGCCTTACGATGTCGTCGTGACAAGACACGGCCCGATCATTTCGGAGTTCGCCAAGGACCAGCAGAAGGAGACGGCGCTCGCGATGCGCTGGACCGCGCTCGATCCGACGACGGAGCTGGAAGCGATCCAGCTGTTCGCCAAAGCTGAAAATTGGGACGATTTTAAGAAGAGCCTGGAGTATTTTGATGCTCCCGCGCAAAATTTCGTTTTTGCATCCAAGGACGGCACGATCGCGTACCGGGGCAACGGCAAGATTCCGATCCGCAAAAATGGCGACGGTTCGATTCCCGTTCCGGGCTGGACGGATGAGTATGAATGGACGGGATATATCCCTTGGGATGAGCTGCCGACGACGGTAAATCCGCAGGAGGGATTCATCGCCACCGCGAATAACAAAGTGATCGGGGATCGCTACCCGTATCATTTGACTGACAGTTGGGCCCAGCCGTATCGTGAGGAGCGCATTCAGCAGGTGCTTGCGGGCAAGGATAAGCTGACGGTCGAGGATCTGCAAAAGCTGCAGTTTGACCGCAGCAATCTCCAGGCGGCAGAGTTCGTGGATGGGCTGATCGCAAAGGTGCAGGAGAACCCGTCACTGCGTAATATCGACCAGGAAGTATTGAAGATATTGCACAACTGGAATAAGGTAAATGATCCCGACCAGGCTGCTCCGCTGGCGTATGAGCTGTGGATGCAGAAATTCGATGATGTGCTGTTTAAGCCTGACATCAGCGATGACATGATGAAGCTGTTCAACAATAAGGCGATCGTCAAGGATGAGATGCTCCGCAAGTCGCTGCAGGGCGACCCTGAGCCTTGGATCGATGATCAAGGCGGTCTGGAGAAGGTTGCCGTAAAGGCCCTTCAGTTGGCCGTTGACCAGGCGGTATCGCTGCAGGGCAAGCATCCTGACAAGTGGCAGTGGGGCAAGTTCCATCAGGTGGATTTTCCGCATCCGCTCGGTTCGGTGAAGCCGCTCAATCTGATCTTCAACGCCAAGGCCACCGCCATGGGCGGCGGCCGGGTCACGGTAGGCGCCGCAGGCTGGGATGCGGAGACCGGTGAAGTGGACCACGGCGCACCGTGGCGGACGGTCATCGATCTGGCGGATCCGATGCGGTCTTATAACGTCGTTGGCCCGGGACAGTCCGGCCATGTGCTCAGCCGTTGGTACCATGATCAGGTGGGCGATTGGACGACCGGACAATACCATACCACCAGCATCGTACCGGCGATTTACCGAAGCGCAGGAAATGAGCTGAAGCTGATTCCGGAATAAAGCAGTGGATCAAGCGGAGAGAAAAGCAGCCCCCGGGCTGCTTTTTTGCGTTCCATGAGCTGGAGGCGTATTCGACGCAAAGCGCAGGAGAATGCCTTATTCCAAACAAAACCATTCCCTATTTCGCGTTATATCTTGGACTCATTCTACCGGGAAATGGTAAAAGGCGAGCATGGGCAAATACGTCGAGCTGTCCAGCGGGAGATAGGAAGAGGGATTTTGTTCATAGGCGCCGTGAACGTAAGCCCTGCCCCGAATTTTACGAGACAGCGTTATGCGTAAGGAGGCAGGGCCTGTTAGGATGCAAGTCGCGGCAGGTAGATTTCCCTGTTCATCCTCCACGGTGAATACCGTTTCGAGCGGGCCAGTCTTGAGAAGATTTCCTTGGACATGGTTAAAGGACATTTCAATAACCGACGGCGTAACAAGTCTTGCCGATTGGATCTCCGGCGCGCGGTAGATAACAGGCTTGCCGTAGACTTGCGCCAGCGCCGCTCTCGCCATCCGCTCACCGATCAGCAGGTTGCCTGCAGGGCTGTTATGAATTTCATCGGTTAGCGGGCAGTCCAGCGCCGGAACGACGGTCACATGGGGGATCTCGCATGCAGCTCTGCGTTGGTGCTCACGCACCGTTCCCCATGACATATTGCTTTCTTCCGATACATTGGACGATGTATGGCGGTTCAACTGAACGGTCAATACCGGCAAGTCTTCGTTTCCAAGCTCCTTCCGAATCGACTCGACCATCGAGCGGAATCGGGGCAGATATGTGGAGGATTCCTTCGGCGTACAGTCCGTACAGCCTTGATACCAAAGTATGCCTCGTATGTTGCCGCCCACGGCAAGAATTGTTTCCAGCATCAGCCGGTAAAGCATGCCGTCTTCCTCCGGATTCCATTTGCTCAGCGCGGAACCTCCATGAGCCATGGGAATAAGACCTACCGGCCAACCTGTTTCTCTTTTGACGATCCTGGCAAACGATAGAAAAGGCGAGTACCCGGGATTGGCATTCTCACGGTTTTCCATATGAATACTTTGGGTTGAATCATTAAAAGGGTGGGCAGCCAAATCCCATTCTCCATGATGCCGCAGCAGATGAATGCCAAGCTCCGGAGGATCGTTCACAGGGCCTTTGCCATAGCCAGCCGCATTGCTCTGGCCGGCAATGACCCATAGATCACCGACGCCCAGATGGTGGATCATATCTCCCCGGGTATACCATTCTGCAGCCGATTTTCCATCCATCTGCAGCGAGGTCTCCAGCCGGTACAAGCCCCCTGCTGGAATGTTCTCCAGGTACAAGTCCCATGTTCGGGTCACCTGATCGGTGTACGCGGGCATCCAGTTTACGATATTTTCGGAGGTGTCCTCCTTAACGATTCTTGCGTAAACTTGACCGATGGTACTGCCGTCTTCCGGAGGAATCCAGGCTCCCTGAAGCTTCACAGAGGCAAAGCCATCTTTTTGCTGCAGAATCGTCCATGGCATGGGGCCTTGCGTAATGATCGTACCGATTTGTTGATTCATCCGTTGTAACAGCTCCTTTGCAGCGGCGGCAAATAACGCCATTTCATTATATACATGCCGTTTTCTTTTTCGGTTTAGGTCGCTAGACCCTGCTGGAAATGGAATTATCTAATTTAGAATAGCGAAATTCAGACAATTTCCCTGGAAATATTCATCAATTCGATATGCTGCGGGAACCATCGATGCATTTTTCAATGACTACCACTTTTGAATAAATTGGTGATGCTCAAGCCAATTGGCGCAGCAGCCGAGCCACTGGCGGCATGATGCATTATCCTCCGAGAGACCGAGACCGTGACGGCCTGACTCGAATACATGCAGTTCAAAAGGAACCTTTGCTTTGGAAAGCGCGGCAGCGAAACGCATACTGTTCTCCACTGGCACGGCTCCGTCATCGGCTGATGTCCATAAGAAGGTCGGCGGCGCATGACGGTCTACCCGTTGGTCGGCGGAATAGCGGGCTACCAGTTCCGCATCGGCATCTTCACCCAAGAAGCGGGAACGGCTGCCCTGATGCGTATAGTCCTCCTCAAACGTGATCACCGGGTAGCTGAGGATCAGTAGATCAGGTTTTATCTTGCCTGTCACGGCAGTGATTGCGGCAAGATGTCCGCCAGCAGAGAAGCCGATCATCCCGATTTGATTCGGGTTAATCGCAAGCCCGAAGGAAACCTCAGGATCACGGGCCCAGCTCAGCGCATCCTCAACATCCTGAATAAGCGAAGCCGGTTCGATCGTCTCCTCAAGTCGGTAATGCAGTACGCCTGCATGCATGCCGAGCTCGTTGAACCATTGTGCGATGGGCTCTCCTTCATGATAAGCCCTGTTCTGGTACCCGCCACCAGGCAGTACAAGCATAAAAGGAAGCGCTCTCTCATCTGCTGATTCAGCTGGATATAAGGTGAGAATTGAGGAGTCTGAGACAGCGGGGTCCTTCGGAGTCTCAGTAAAATGGCAAACCTGAAGCATAAGTTTTTCCTCCTGATCCTTGGAATGGAATATGTAATTGTCCGAAGCGTTATCGCAGGCGAACTCTACAGCCATGGCTCCCCCAAGCTGCATGTCAACAAGGGCCGCTTCACGTATCATTGTACCACCAACACAGGCCGAGCTGAAGGTTAGCACTGGAATCTGTGAATAATCGCTCTTACATGCAAGCCGGACTTGCATACTCGTTACGCTTCACCGATTCAAACGGCTGAAAATACAAACAAGCCTCAAGCACATCCCCGGAGATGTGCTTTTTGTTTTATCGGATTGCGCTTAAAAATTACAAAATAGTAATTTTTCCTGTAAATCCATATTCCAGGAAGAAAAAGGACCTAAGACCTACATTTACCCATAATTTGGAGTGGGAGTCCGCGAAAATAGCACCATGTGATATGGAGGATGCTCTGAGATAATGAGAACAGATAGAGGTAACTATCCAGCTTCGCGCAGAAGTATGATCTATTGGTTACAAAAATGTAATAACTTTAAGGAGGAACTACATGATTAACATCAAGAAAAGCCTGCTCGGTTGCCTGGCTATTTCCGCGGCCATATCGGCAGCCGTCATTCTTCCGTCCCCCTCGCATGCGGCAGCGGCCAAAACGGTCGTACAAGCAGCGGCCACAACGCAAACCGGCGTGATTCAAGCATCTGTAAGACTCCGGGACAAGCCTTCGCTGTCAGGCAAGGTACTCGGCTATCTGAAAGCCGGCGAGCAGGTGAACATACTCGAGAAGAGCACCTCTTATTTTTATAAAGTGAAGACTTCGGCCGGCAAGACCGGATATGTCAGCACGGCCGATCAATATATAAGCGTAGGCAAGGCATCTGGAGGTTCATCCTCCGGTTCATCCGCAGGCTCGTCTAAGCCGGAAGGAAGCACATCCGGTTCCACTTCGGGATCTTCGTCCAATTCCTCGCAAAGCGCATCTGCGGCAATCGAGAAGGTAATCCAAACAGGGATGAAATATTTGGGTACGCCGTATGAGTATGGCTCCGACCGCAATACGACAAAGACATTCGACTGCTCTGACTTCACTCGCCAGATCTTCAAAGAAGGGGCGGGCGTGGTGCTTCCTGCTGATTCCCGCCAGCAGGGGACATGGATCAAAAACAACAGCACGTCTGTGACCAGCATCGACAAGCTGAAACGCGGCGATCTTGTCTTCTTCATGAGCTATAAAGGCTCCAGCAGCTCGGCTTACGCAGGCATCAATAAATCCTCGGAGCGGATTACGCATGTAGCTGTGTATTTGGGGGACGGAAAGCTTCTGCATACCTATTCCCAGAAAGCCGGGGGCGTGGTCGTTACCGACTTTACGAATTCCTGGAAGTATCGCTTTATGTATGGAGGCAGCGTCTTGAAGTAAGGCGTGTTGATGCAAAGGACCGGAGGAAGCTCCGGTCTTTTTTGCCGTTACGTGTGCCAGGCGGATCGGGCATTGCTAGCTGAACGCGGAGACGGAGCCTACTTGCATAATTTTATATACTGCCCCTATAATTGAAATCTGGTATGATATCGCTTACAACCCACCAAGGTTCAGTCAGCATCCGGATAAGGGAGCGAGTATGATGGGAAGCCTGAAAAAAACATGGGGCCGTTTGAATTCGATCCGCAACAAAATATTTTTCTCCATTCTGATGTTTCTGATCATCCCCTTTCTTTTGACCTTCTATTTTATGGACAAGCCTTTGGAGAAGGTGATTGAGCAAAAGATCGGCCGTTCCGCGCAGGACGCGCTGTACCTGGTGAATTTCAACGTTCAATTATTTCTGGAAGAGATGCTCCAGTCCTCCGTCAACATTACGATCAATCCAAGCATTACGAAGCTGCTGAAGGATCCTGATGCCTACAGTAAATACGAGAAGCTTCGTCTCAACGATACCGTGCTGAACCGGCTGTTCAGCTCCTATTTTTCCAATTCGTACGTCACCTTGTTTGACCGGGAAGGCAACTGGCTCAGCACGAGCTACATGTTCGACCCGCTGCTCCACGGCTATCTGGATTCACCGTGGTATCAGGACATGATGAAGAAGCCTTACCAGATCAAATGGATGTTCAACAACAAGGACTTGATGTACGCCGACCGGAAGCCGCTCATTACGCTGGTCAAGACGATTACGGAGCTGCAAACCAATGAAAATACCGGCATGATCGTATTCAGCGTGCGGGAAGAGGATATCCGGAAATATTTGACCGGGCTTGAAGGGGACACCTATCTGGTGGATGCCGGCGGAACGATTGTGTCGAGTCCGGAAAAAAATCAAATTGGGCGGAGCCTGCTGCAAGAAGCCTATATGCCGAAGGTGTGGAAGTCTGCTCGAGGACAGGAGATTATCGAGAAGGACGGTCAAAAGTGGATCGTCAATTATGATACGGTACGCATCAACAGCTGGAAGATCATTCAGATCGTGCCGTATGACACGGTATTTAAAGAGATTTTTGATATCCGCAAAACGAATCTGCTGATCTTTTTCGCGATTTTCGTCGTCTTTTCCTTCATCACGATCTCCATCGCATACAGCATATCCAAGCCGCTTAAGCTGCTGCGCAAAAAAATGCGGGAGCTGGAGGACAAGGAATTTTATTCGAACATAGCCGTTACCGGGCCGCAGGAGATTTCATCGCTGATCGAAACCTACAACCGGATGGTGCGAAAAATACGCGGTTTGCTGGGCCGGGTGAAGGATGAATACGAGCAGAAGGAAGACATGCGCTTCCGGGCGCTGCAGGCGCAGATCAATCCCCATTTCCTGCTGAATACGCTGAATAATATCAAATGGATGGCCTATATCCGTAACGATAAGGATGTGGGCGACATGCTGTCCAATCTGGGAGGCATTCTGGAAGGAAGCATCGGAAGAGGCGGCAGCCTGATCACCCTGCGGCAGGAGCTGGATTACATCGAGAATTATATTGCTTTGATGAAAATGAGCCATCCTGATACAATATCGGTTAATATCGACGTTCCGGATGAGCTGATGGATCAGGAGGTCATCAATATTATGCTGCAGCCGATCATCGAAAACTGCCTGGTGCACGGACTCCAGACGAAGTCGGGAGAGGGCCGGATTACGATACAGGCTTGGCATGACGAGGACGATTTTGTATTGCAGGTCGCAGATAACGGCACGGGGATGACCCCGGAGAAGCTTGAGGAAATTCGGAGACGGCTGGAGGCAGGCTCGGCAGCTCCGGCACCGGAAAGAATCGGCATTAAAAATGTGCATGAACGGATCAGGCTTCAGTACGGTGACGCTTATGGCATCGCTCTGAGCGGCAATCCGGATGAGGGAACGACCGTGGAATACAGACTGCCGATTAGAAAAGCGCAAAAGGGGATTGGCGATGACACTAAAAGTGATGCTGGTTGATGACGAGCTGCTGGTACGTTTAGGAATCAAATCGTTGATCGATTGGGAAAAGCATGGTTTTGAATTCATCGGAGACGCTCCGGACGGGGAAAAGGCGCTGGAGCTGATGGAGCAAAGCGTGCCGGACATTCTGCTGACAGATATCGTTATGCCGCGCATGAACGGGCTTCAGCTGATTGAGCGCGTGAGGGCTCAGTATCCGAGCATGCTGATTATCGTGCTGAGCAGCCATAACGAGTTCGATTATGTGCGCAGCGCGATGAAGCTTGGCGTTGAGGACTACATGCTGAAGACATCCATGAAGCCGGACGAATTGCTGGAAATTTTGGTGGAGGCTGCCGGGAAAATTGCCCGTACCAACGTCAAGACGCAGCCGGAAGCGGCCGCAATTAGCGCCAGGCAGGATACGCGCATGGATGAGGTGACGGACTGCGTCCGCAGCATCCTGACGGGGGATCCGGCTGGAGCCGAGGTGCCTGCCGGTCTACGGCTGCAGCCGCAGTGCATGCTCCTGCTGCTTCATGTGCTTCATACGAGGGACGGCGGTCCGGAAGCATCCGCCATGAAGCTGCTGGAGCACCTGGTCCAGACGGAGCTGGAAGCCCTGCTTGACAGCCATCCGGTCACCGTGGACAGCCGTGACATCGCGGCGGTGCTTGCCGTACCGGAAGAGAAGCTTCCGGATTTGGACAGACAGATCAGCGGGCTGGTAAGCTCCGCACAGGTGCTGCTCGGCATCTCGCTCCGGGCTGAAACGGCGGGGCCGCTCTCTGCATGGGAAGAACTGCCCGGCGCCTATGCCAAGACGAAATCCGGGATTCTCGATCAAGGCATGCAGCTGACCTCCCGCCAGGATATCAATTCTTTGCTGACCTATATCAAGGACAACTTGACGCGGGATATTTCGCTGAAGGAGGCGGCCGAGCGAATCAATATCAGCGAAACCTACCTCAGCACGATTTTTAAGAAAGAAACAGGCATGGGTTTTACGGATTGGATCAATACGATGCGCATCGAGCAGGCCGCAAGTCTGCTGATGGAGACGAGCCTCCCAAGCTACCTGATCGCGGAACAGGTGGGGTACGAGAATATCAACTATTTCGGGAGGCTTTTCAAAAAAATGAAGGGCGTCAGCCCGCAAAAATACCGCGCGCAGTTTCAGAAAACGAAAGTTTAGCGTGTCTATGCGACCCTCCTGCATCCGCAGGAGGATTTGTTTTTTTACCTATCCAAAAATAGTGAACATCCCATCTGAAAAAAGTGAATGCAGACGTCATCTTCATGTAAGCGTTTTAAAAATCTTGAATATAAAGCTGATAATTTTGTTCCTGTTTGTGCTTTTGTATCACAGCTATACTTTTCCTATAAGCCTTTCACATCCAAGCACATTCTGAGAGGCCGTTTTAATTCAGCCGTAAGGAGGAATCCCACAGCATGATTGTCTCATCGCTATCGCACTGGCCACAGGAAAGAGAGTATGCGCATCCCGTGCTGCGCAAGGCGATTGATTTTCTGCATGACACTGATTTCAGCCTGCTGGACGAAGGGAAATACCCGATATGGGACCAGGACATGTACGCCCTGATCTCGAAGATCCGCACCAAGCCGGCTTCGATGCAATCGGCGGAGAAACATGAATGCTTCCTGGACATCCACTTTGTCATTGAAGGGGAAGAGATGATCGGCTGGCAGCTGCAAAATGACCAGACCATACCGTTTGAGAGTCATCCGGACAAAGATTATTCGCTTTATACGGAGCTCGGGGAAGAGTCCATGATCAGGCTTGCGCCAGGCATGTACACCGTTTTGTTTCCTGAGGACATTCACCGTCCGGGGCTGACGGAGGCCGAGCCCTCCGATGTCAGAAAGGTCGTCATCAAGATCAACCGCAATCTGTTTTAAATGAAGTATGAACAACAAGATTTAAAGGGGGCATAATTCAATGTTAAAGAAACGCGTGTTTTCGGCAGCTGCCGCACTCGTCCTCGTGATGTCCATGCTGGCAGGCTGTTCCGGCGGAAGCCAGAAGGATGCAGAGAGCAGCGGCGGCGGAGATGCTTCGTCCGGCAAAAAAGATAAGGTGGAGCTGTCCTTGTGGCTGACTCCGCAGTGGAAAGGCGTTATGGATGCTTCGGAGCAAAATGCGGATTATGACAGCTTTTTCAAATATGCCGCAGACAAATTCTCCAAGCAATACGACAAGTATGACGTGAAAGTGAATGTCCAGGTCATTGCAGGCGACCAGCGCGACGAAATGCTGAACGTGAACCTGAACGGCGGCACGCCACCGGATATTTTCTTTGAAAGCGTATTCGCCATGGGCGACTACGTTCATCGCGGCGCACTGGAACCGCTCGACGATATCGTCGACGACGCGGCCAAGAAGGACATCGACCAGAAGTACTGGGATAACGTAACCTTCGGCAACAATGTGTACTTCTATCCGTTCGCCCACAACCCGGGCACACTCGCCTACAATGCGGATATGTTCAAGGCTGCGGGCCTGGACAGCTACATTGGCGATGCGAATGCCATCCAAACCTGGACGATCGACGATTACGACAAAATCCTGAAGGCCCTGAAAGAGAAGCTGCCGAAAGGCTCGTACCCAATGGGCTTGTATGCTCTGAACAACCAAGGCGATACCTGGAACCTGGCTTATCTCCGGATGTTCGGCAACAAATTTTTTGACGATCAAGGCAACATTACCGTGGATGATGAGAACGGTGTGAAAGCGGCTGAATGGCTGAAGAAGATTTACAGCGAAGGCTACACGAACCCTGGAGCGGAATCCGTATCCTCCAACGACGCCAACGCCATGTTCCAAAACCAGCAGCTCGCGATCAGCTTCACGAATCCGGTGCTGTTCAACAACTCCAAGGCTGACATGGAAGCCGGCAAAGCGCCGAAATTCGATATCCGTCTTGCCAACATCCCGTCCGCAAGCGGAAATCCGCTCTCCTTCACGTATGTCGTCGGGGCTTGCGTATTCAAAACCGGCGATGAAGTGAAAACCCAAGTCGCCAAAGATTTCGTCAAGTTCTTCTCCACCGATCCGGAGCTTGTCAAAGCATCCAAGAACAGCATTCCGGTGAGAAGCTCCGTTGCTGCGGAATTCAAGGATCAATACCCGCTGTTCGCCGCATATGACGCGAATGCTTCGAACCTGTTCAACTTCACAGGCAACGTTCCGGGCTACAGCGAGCTGAGACAAGTGCTGTATCCTGAGCTGCAGGCGATGTACATCGGCGAAAAAACGCCGGCGCAGGCGATCAAGGATTATCAGACCAAAGGCAACGCCGTCATTCAGAAAGCGAAGGAAAGCTCGATTATTTTCAAAAAATAACGTTCGGCAAGCGCAAGACAGACAAGACATATAAAAAAGATTCAGACCCTGCCGCAAGCGAAAAGCGGTGCGGCAGGGCCATGAATTTGGAAAGGTAACGGATAACCATGAAACTGAGAAACTATCACTGGAAAGAAAATGTGACCGGCTATCTGTTCATTTTGCCACAATTCTTGATGTTCCTGATCTTTATCGTCTATCCCATCATTGAAGGCATCAGGCTCAGTCTGTACAAGGTTCAATTCAATCAGGAATCGTTCGTCGGTTTCGACAACTACGTAACGCTGTTCCATGATCCCGTATTTTTCAAATCGATTTACAATACGGTTATATTTGTCGTCTTCATTGTTCTTCTAACAGTCGCTTTCGCGATATTCGTTGCTTCCTCCGTGTTCGATAAAAATGCGAAATACGTTTCGTTTATCCGGGGAAGCTATTACATCCCTGTCATGGTTTCCATGGTCGTCATGAGTATGGTTTGGGGATTCCTGCTGAATCCGGCCAATGGTCTCATATCGTATGCGGCCAGGGAAATGGATTTTTCGATCGTCAATTTGCTTGGAAATAAACACACGGTTCTTCCGGTGATCATATTCGTAACATTCGCAACCAACGTCGGTCAGGCGATCATTCTATACATTGCGGCGATGATCGGCGTGCCGAAAGATTTGTTCGAAGCGGCCGAGGTGGACGGAGCGAGCCGGGTCCGGATCATTTTCCAGATCCTGATTCCGCTGGTCAAGCCAACCACCATTTACATCACGATCATCAACATCATCGCCGTGCTGAAAATCTTCGTCGTCATCCAGCTGCTGACGGGCGGCGGCCCGAACAACGCATCCGTCACCATGATGTATTATCTCTACAACAACGCGTTCAAGTACAACCAGCTGGGCGTTGCTTCCGCGGTGGGCGTCATCATGTTCCTGATTACGATGCTATTGTCCATACCGCAGCTCAGAGCCATGTTCAAGGAGAAGTGAGGGATAAATCATGCTTCAAACGAAAGAGAAGAAAAAGCGAGAGAAGTACGATATTGTCTCGAATGTCATCATTATCGTCTTCGCAGTGCTGAATTTGTTTCCTTTGTACTGGCTGTTTACCAGCTCGCTCAAAAACAGCTCCGATGTCATCAAAATGCCGCCGGATTGGTGGCCGAAAACATTTACGTTCAGCAATTACACCGATGTGTTTAACAATCAGCCGGCTCTGCGCTGGACGCTGAACAGCCTGTTCGTCGCCGGAATCAGCACCATTCTGGTCGTCATTGCCAGCTCGATGGCTGCATATGCATTCTCCAAGCTGAATTTCTTCGGTAAAAACATGCTGTTCGTCATCTTTATCTCGAGTTTGATGGTGCCCAAAGAGGTCATGATCGTGCCATTGTTCCGAATTACGCAGGACCTTGGCATGGTGAACTCGCTGTGGGGCATGATCTGGCCGAACGTGGCTACGGCCTTCGGCGTGTTCCTGCTCAAGGGCTTTTTCGACAGCGTGCCGGACGCGCTCCGGGAAGCAGCCCGGATCGACGGAGCCGGCGAAACGAGGACATTTCTGCAAATCCTGCTCCCGATCGTCAAACCGGGCATCGGCGCGTTGTTCATTCTGAACTTCGTGCAGGTATGGAACGATTATCTGTGGCAGCTGGTGATCGGTCAGGACAAAAACGTGAAAACGCTAATGGTCGGCATTGCCACGCTGATGCAGGATTTGAATCCGAACTTTGCTTATAAAATGGCGGGTGCAACCGTGGCGGCCGTGCCGATGCTGCTGATATTCCTCTTGTTCCAAAGATACTTTACCAGAGGAATTGCCGGCGGAGCCGTCAAGGAATAAGGATACAAGCGGGGTTAAAAGGATGGAGCATGTCATAGGCATGGATGTGGGCGGTACGGAGATCAAGGCAGCCGTATTCGGCCCGGATGCGCAAATCATTTATCATCAAAAGGTTCCCACGCCTGCGGGGGAAGCCAACGTTCGAATCCCTGAGACCATCTGCGGCATGATGAACAGCCTGAAGAACCGATACGGGGATATCCGGGGCGTCGGCATCAGCACGGCGGGGGTCGTGGATACGGAGAGCGGCGAGATTCTGTTCGCGGGCGGCACGATTCCTTCGTATAAGGGGACGAATTTGAAAAAGCTGATCGAAGAGCGTTACGGAATTCCCGTTTCGATCGCCAATGACGTTAACGCCGCCGCCCGCGGCGAATGGTGGAAGGGAGCGGCCCGGGGCAGCGACCACTTCTTCTGCATGACGCTCGGCACGGGGATCGGCGGGTGCATGTTCAGCAGCGGTGAGCCGGTGCTGGGCGCCCATTACCGGGCCGGGGAGATCGGACATACCCTGTACGACAAACATACAGCCACGACGTATGAGCAGCGCGCGTCGATGTCCGTTTTGATGCGGCGGGCAACGCAAGAAATCAAAGGCTTTAGCGGGGACGGCTTCGAGCTGTTCGAGCGCGCCCGGAAGGGCGACGCGGCATGCAGCCGCCTGATCAACAGCTGGACGGAAGAAATCGCGAGAGGCATCGCCGAAATGATCCTGTTCGCGGATCCGTCCATCATCGTCATCGGCGGAGGCGTTTCGGAGCAAAAGCAATTTTTACTGGATCCCATCACCGCGCATCTGGAAGCTTACTTGCCTTCCGGCTTTTCGCAAACGGTGCTTGTCACGGCCGAGCTGGGCAACAAAGCGGCACTTTACGGCGCGGTGTATCCTTACTTTAAATCAGAGATGGAGTGCGGTTAACATGAAATCAGACATCGTTTCTCAATATAAAGGCATTTATATCGCAATGTATTCGGCCTATGACGAAGCGGGCAACGTGGATAAGGAGCGCGTCAAAAAGCTTGCCAGATCCTATGTAGGCAAAGGCATTAAAGGCCTTTATGTCGGCGGCAGCTCCGGCGAAGGCATCCTGCAGAACGCGGCGGAGCGCAAGCAGGTGCTGGAAGCCGTCATGGAGGAGGTCAAAGGCGAGCTGACCATCATTGTGCATGTCGGTGCGAACTCGACCCGGGAGAGCGTAGAGCTTTCGAAGCATGCGGAAGCATGCGGCGCGGATATCATTTCGGCGGTTCCTTCCATATATTATCGCCTGCCGGAGGCAGCCGTGGAAACGCATTGGCAGCATATGATCGACAGCACGGACCTGCCGTTCATCATTTACAACATTCCGCAAACGACGGGCTTCACGCTGAGCACGAGTCTGCTGGCCAAGCTGGCGAAGCAGGATAAGGTCATCGGCGTAAAAATGTCCGGAGAAAGCACGTTTGAGCTGCAGCAATACAAAGAGACCGGCGGCGAGAACTTCCTTGTGTTCAACGGACCGGATGAGCAGTTCCTTGCGGGCCGCATCATGGGCGCCGATGGCGGCATCGGCGGAACTTACGGCGTGATGCCGGAGCTGTTCGTCAAGCTGAACACGTTGTTCATGGAGAATAATATCGAGGAAGCGCAAGTACTCCAGACGAAAATCAATGGCATCATCAAAAAGCTCCTGGGCTACCCGTCCTTATATGGCGCCTGCAAGCACATCCTCAGCCTTCGCGGCATCGAGACGGGCGCACCGCGCCTGCCGCTGCTGCCGGTACAACCGGAGCATCATGCTTCGCTTGCGGAGCTGAATCGAGAGATCGAAGAAACGGTTGCCCAGCATACCGGGGCCTAGGAGGCGAGCATTGATGATCGGACAAATTAAAGGCGGACTCGTCGTATCCTGCCAGGCATTGAATCAAGAGCCTTTGCACAGCTCGTTTATTATGTCGAAGCTGGCTTTGGCGGCCATGGAAGGCGGCGCAGTCGGCATTCGGGCCAACAGCAAGGAAGACATTATCGCGATTAAGCAGGAGGTGCCGCTTCCTGTCATCGGAATCGTTAAACGCGATTATCCGGATAGCGAGGTGTTCATTACGGCAACGAAGAAGGAGATCGGCGAGCTGCTCGAGAGCGGCTGCGAGATGATCGCGCTGGATTGCACGAAGCGCGATCGTCCGAATGGAGAAACGGTCGCTGAGCTTGTCGCCTACTGCCGGGAGCAGAATCCGGCCGTGGAGCTGATGGCGGATATTTCGACGGTCGAGGAGGCGATCCTGGCGCAGGATCTTGGCTTTGACTGCGTATCGACGACGCTGCATGGATATACACCGTACACCTCCAGAACGAAGCTGTACGATAATGACTTCGAATTTCTGAAGTCGGTGCTGCGCGAGGTGGACATTCCCGTCATTGCCGAAGGCAATGTCATCACGCCGGAAATGTACAGCCGCTGTCTGGAGCTGGGAGCTTATGCAGCCGTCGTTGGCGGCGCGATTACAAGACCGAAGGAGATCACAGCACGTTTCGTGCAGGCTGCCGCGAAATAGAGGTCGGAACGACCGGATTCGGATACCCATTGCATGTACCCATTGGATGGGATCATCATGACGGGTTCATCGGACATGCGGAACACTAAAAAGCCGCTGACACAGGTTATGTGTCAGCGGCTTTTTTACAATACGTCCCGCTCCAATGCCTCCACGTATTCCTTGGCTTCCTTGAGGCCCATTGGACGAGCTTCCCGAAGCTTCTTGATGGCTTTAATCTTTTGACCGGATCGAAGCAGGTAGAGGAGCCTTTCATCCAGATCCGAAGAGCCGGAGGCTTCCTGCTTTTCAGAGGGAGGAGGGGAGGTTACAGCCGAGGCAGGAACGGACGGTGAACCGGCCCGGTTCCGCATCCATTCCAGATCGGCTTTGAGGTTATTCATCTGGCTTTGCAAGCTCATGACTTTGATGAAGAGAAAAACAGAAAAAACAATGGCGATAACCGCTAGTATTCCGCTCGTTTCCATGAAGAATCAACTCCTTTTTTCAATGAATCGGTGCCGCTAACGAAGTCATAACACGAGGCAGAGTTACCTAATCATAGCATAATTCTTCTTTGACTAATAACCTCAGCCTTCCAGCTTGAAAAGGCCGGCGCTGTCAATTTAGGCGAATAGAGCCAGGCCAATTCGGCATATCCATTATGGATTCAAGAAGACCGGAGAGGATGCTGGCGGGCGTCGCCGTCGTTCATATTCAGGTCAACCTCCAGGATCGCTCCACTCATATCCGGATTTCCAGATCGTTTATTTCGAAGGACCGCGGGCGCCCTGCCGGCCGGACGTCGGTCCTTAAGAAAAGAGGTGCTAGCCTTGTACCCTTCCTATCCGTATTACGGTTCAGAAGTGCAGTGCAAAAACGTCCCGCTGTCATTTCCGCCACAGCATCAATCACGGCAGCCGGGCATGGAGTATTTGATGGTACCCAGACCCATATCGGAAAATCCGGCATATCGGGGCTCGGGCAAGCTGCAAGGCAAGGTGGCGCTGGTGACGGGCGGAGACAGCGGCATCGGACGCGCCGTGTCGATCGCTTTTGCCAAGGAAGGCGCAGACGTAGGGATCGTTTATCTGGATGAGCGGCAGGATGCGGCGGAGACCAAGCAGCGGATCGAGAAGCTGGGACGGCGCTGCCTGAATATCGCCATCGATATGAGGAATGAAGAGTCACCCGCCTGGGTCATGCAAAAAACGTTGGAAACCTTCGGTAAGCTGGATGTGCTCGTCAACAATCATGGCGTCCAATATCCGCAGGAGAGCATTTTGGACATTTCGAACGAGCAGCTGCTGAACACGTTCCAGACGAACATATTGTCTTACTTCCGCATGGTCAAGGCGGCTCTTCCGCATCTTCCGGCGGGGAGCTCCATCATCAATACCGCGTCGGTCACGGCCTATCAAGGGGAAAAGACGCTGCTGGACTACTCCTCCACCAAAGGAGCGGTCGTGTCCTTTACGCGATCGCTGTCCTTGAATCTGGTGGACCGGAACATTCGCGTGAACGGGGTGGCGCCGGGACCGATCTGGACGCCGCTCATTCCGTCGAGCTTCGACGCGGAACGGGTCAAGACGTTCGGCACAGACGTACCGATGAAGCGGGCCGGGCAGCCGTTTGAGCTTGCCCCGACCTACGTGTATCTGGCCTCCGACGATTCGGGTTACGTCACGGGCCAAATTCTCCATGTGAATGGCGGCACGATGGTCGATTCCTGAAGAAGGCCTCCTAATCTTAAGCATCTATGCATTGTCATCGCTAAGCGGGGAAAACGGGCTGCATACGAAAATAAAACACGCCGGGGAGGGCGTGTTTTATTTTGGATGGAACATAGTCATACACCCTCATAAGGCTGCACCGCTCCGCTTTGGCTCAGCTCGATAAAATGCTGCGCGGCTGCCGATAAATGGTGGCCTTTAAGCGATATCAATCCCGTCGCGCCCGTCAGATGGTCATCCGCAATGCGGAGGGAATGAATGCCCGTACCGGCAAGCCGGGAGAGAACGGTCTCGGGCACGATGGCAGAGCCGAAGCCGGAGGATACCAATTGCAGCAGCAGCGGAACGTCCGAGCATTCGGCAATGATGTTCGGCTTCATGTGCCGGGCGGAAAATGCCATTTGAATCGTATAGTGAACCCCAAGGCCTTCGGTGCTCGGAAGCATTAGCGGGGTGTCCTTCAGTTCGGAGAGGGCCGTTTCGGAGCGGCCTGCGAATGACTCCTGCGCGGTGATGAAATAAAACGGCTCGGTCCGCAGGTGGAGCACGGAGAATTCGTCCAGCTCCAGCGGCAGCCGGATGATCGCAAGCTCCAGCACCCGGCTTTTGACCAGCTCGCACAAGCGAGAGGACTCATTTTGCTGGATTTTATAGGTCACATGAGGATAACGCTGTTTAAACTGATGGAGCAGACCCGGAAGCTCGGGCGAGGACAAGGTGTTGATGCCGAGATTCAGGCTGCCCTTCACGCCGTTCCCCACTTCCTTGACCTCGGATACGGCTTCCTCCATCAGCTGTGTCATCTGCAGCGCATAGCGGTACAAGGCTTTACCCGATTCGGTCAATTCGAGGAGCTTCCCGGTCCGCTCAAGCAAGAGGGTTCCAAGTTCGTCTTCCATCGCTTTCAGCTGCTGGCTGAGCGGCGGCTGGGACATATGAAGCCTTTGGGCCGCTGCTGAGATTTTCCGCTCTTCCACAATGGCAATGAAATACCGCAGCTGACGAATGTCCATGATTTTCTTTCCTCCTTGTATATGATAAACCTTATCAAATGAAACGATATTAATATTTTTCATATAGGCATCCCCATGGTAGCATACTCTATACGGAGTCTCAAAGACTCATTGTTCACGCACCTGCCATGGAGAGGAGACGAGGAAAAAACATGCAGAATTACTGGTTAACCGATGTCAGGCTGGAGACAGGCTATCGCTATGAAAACGGAGCCGTGTCCGGCACGGAAACTGGACTTTTTCATATTCGGATTGCGAATGGGAAAATCGCGGACATAACGGCTGCCTCTGCCGCATTGGAGGATACGCTGCCGAAGAAAGCGATGCACGGCCGATTAATGCTGCCTTCGTTTCGTGATATGCACATTCATTTGGACAAGACTTATTACGGTGGGCCATGGAAGGCTCCATCGGTCCCGGCCAACGGCATTTTTACGAGATTCGAAGAAGAACGCGAGCTTCTTCCAAGGCTGCTGCCGGTGGCGCGGGAGAGAGCGGGCAAGCTGATCGAGCTGCTGCTTCGGGCCGGCACGACGCGGATCCGGAGCCATGTGAACATCGATCCCGTCATCGGTCTTCGAAACCTGGAAGAGACGCTGAAATCGGCAGAGGACTATCGGGGCAGGGCCGAGATCGAGCTCGTCGCCTTCCCGCAGCATGGGCTGCTGGAAGGTCAAACCGTATCGATGATGAGGGAAGCCTTGCGAAACGGCGCTTCCTTGGTTGGGGGCGTGGATCCGGCGACGGTCGACGGCGATATCGAAAAATCGCTTTGCACCATCATGGACCTCGCCGTGGAAGCGGACGCGGATATTGACATCCATCTCCATGACAGGGGCCATTTGGGCTTGTTCACGATCCAGCGTTTGGCGGATCTGACCGAGCAGGCGGGCTGGCAGAAGCGGGTCACCGTAAGCCATGCGCTCGCGCTGGCCGATCTCACACCGGAGACAGCGGCTGAGATTGCAGACCGTCTGGCGCAGCTGGGCATATCGATTGCATCTTCGGTTCCGCTCGGCCGGACCATACCGATTCCGCTGCTGCAGGCGCGTGGCGTAGAGGTGATGCTTGGCGATGACAGCATTATGGATCACTGGTCCCCGTTCGGTAAAGGAGACATGCTGGAGAAGGCGGGCATTCTGGCAGAGCGCTTTGGCCTTTCAAGCGAAAGAGCGCTTGGCCAGGCGCTTGGATACATTACCGGAGGCATCACCCCGCTGAACGGCGAGGGCGGGCAGGCATGGCCGCGGATCGGCGATGAAGCCAGCGCAGTGTTGGTCGAAGCGAGCTGTTCGGCCGAGGCGGTTGCCCGAAGAGCGAAACGCCAGGCGGTCCTGTTGCGGGGGAATCTCGTGTCGGGATCCCTGGATCCGAAGTAGAACAAAGAAAGGGAGATGCAGGATGAAACAAAGCTTTTGGCTTATCAATGCCCGCCTCGAATGCGGATACCGGCTGCAGCAGGACGTAATTACCGGAACGGAAACCGAAATCAAACATTTGCTTATTGAGGATGGGAATATTACGAGAATCATTCCGGCCGACCAGCCGATAGGTGATCAGCTGCCGCAGATGGACGCGGGGAATCGGCTCGTGCTGCCATCTTTCGTGGAGAAGCACTGCCACCTGGACAAGACGCTGCTCGGCGGGAGCTGGAGGGCGGTGACGCCGGTAAGCTCCATTATAGGCAGATTGGAGGAGGAAAAAGGCTTCGATCCTTCCCGTTCCTTGCCGATTCGGGAAAGCGCGGCTCATTATCTGGAGGCGTCGCTCCGGTCAGGCGCGACGCATATCCGAACCCATGTGGATATTTTCCCGGAAGTGGGACTGTCGCATCTGGATGAGGTTCAGGAGGCGCTGCGCGCGTATGAAGGCAAGCTTTCGCATGAAATCGTCGCTTTTCCGCAGCAGGGTTTGCTGCGCTCCGGCTCGGAGCAGCTGGTGAGGGAGGCCATCCGCAAGGGCGCGGGTCTGGTCGGCGGGGTGGACCCGGCGACCGTTGACGGGGACGTGGAGAAGTCGCTGCAGGCCATGGTGCGGATTGCGGCCGAGGAGAATGCCGGGATCGATCTGCATCTGCATGATCCGGACCGTCTTGGCATATTCACGATCAAACGGCTGGCGGAGCTGGCCGTGGAAGCCGGGCTGCAGGGCCGGGTGGCCGTCAGCCATGCATTCAGCCTCGGGGACATCACGCCGCAGCAGGCGGCGGAAATGGCCGACCTGCTGGCGGAAGCCGGCATGACTATCATTACGAGCGTTCCAATGGGACGGAAGTTCCCGCCTGTGCGGCTGCTGCATGATCACGGGGTGTCCGTCGCCGTCGGCTGCGATAACGTCTACGATATTTGGTCGCCGTTCGGAAACGGGGATATCCTGGAACGCGCCGGACGGCTCGCGGAAATTTCCCATTGGGCGGACGAGCGCTCCCTGGGACAGACGCTCGGGTACATCACGGACGGGCTGACTCCGCTGGACTTGGCAGGCGTCCAGGTCTGGCCGAAGCCCGGTGACGAGGCGAGCCTTGTGCTCGTGGAAGCTTCCTGCTCGGCCGAAGCGGTGGCTCGAAGATCGACACGGGCGGCTACCCTGTACAAAGGGCAAGTGGTTGCCGGTTCGCTTACGAGCCCGGCGGAGTAAACCGCACGAAGCCGCTTGATAACATAACAAAAGCCGCATGACGCCATGACGTCATGCGGCTTTGTTGCGAATGGAAACCTCCTCCAAATGACGGAAGCAGGCCGTGAAGGCTATTTACTTACTGCAGGAATGGCGAGCGATGAAGAACAGACCATCTCGATACGAACGCAACGTTCCTGTTTAATGAAGTGAGAACAGATCCATATGCGCCCTAGTCCTCCGTCTCGGAGAAGCTCCAGCTGACTTTATGGAGCAATCGCAGCAGCTGCTCTTCTTCGTCCGGGCTTAAATGGACTGCCATGCGTTTATTGGACTCGTCCAAAATGGCTTGAAGCACGGGCTCGAACGCCTTGGCCTTCTTCGTCGGATACAGCAGCAGCGACCGGCGGTCCTCCGGATCCGGAATCCGCTCGATATAGCCGGCATGCTCCAGCTGCTTTACCGAGCGTGCCGTGGTGGCTTTGTCGAACTTCAGCTCCTGTGTCAGCCGGTCCTGATTGATGCCGGGGTTGTGCAGGACGTTTTTGAGGAAGCTGTGCTGGCCGCCGCTGCCAATCCCGTACGGGGCAAGCTCCTTGGCGAGCATTTTTTGATTGGAACGCTGAATATAAGAAATCAATTTGCCGATAGATTCCTTTTTCACGAGGTGCACCTCTTTTATAGGTTGGATAAGCAATAGGACTAACAAGGAAAGTAAGATATAAAACTTTCGCTCCGGGACGGATCCCTGACGCAAATAATGAATGCGCATAAGCATAAAAATATTTTATCGCAATACGGTTGCGCATGCAACTAATATGCGTTACACTGGTTACGATCTTTAGTTGCGAGCGCAACTAAAACCACTTCGAGATCAGGAGGTTGCCATGAGTGCTTCTTTTGCATCGTATCAAGAGGATGCCGCGATTCAGAAAAAACGCTGGCTAATTCTTGTTGTACTTAATTTATTCACCTTTATGTCTACGCTGGACGGCAGTATCGTCAATATTGCGCTGCCCGTGCTGTCCAAGCAGCTTGGGCTGCCGATCGCCCAGATCGAATGGGTGACGACCGGCTATCTGATGGCGATCTGCACGGTGATCCTGTTTTTCGGCAAGCTGGGGGATATGGTCGGGAAAATCCGCGTGTTCCGCCTTGGCACTTATATTTTCATCGTTGGCTCCTTGCTATGCGGGTTCAGCAGCTCGCTGCCGTTCTTGATCGTTTCCCGTGTCATACAGGCGCTCGGAGCATCGATGACGATGGCGAACAGCCAAGGCATCATCACCGATATTTTCCCCGCGAAGGAGCGGGGCAAGGCGCTTGGCCTCATCGGCACGTTCGTGTCGCTCGGCAGCATCGCAGGGCCAAGCGTCGGAGGCATTATCATTTCCTCGCTCGGCTGGGAATATATTTTCTGGGTGAACGTGCCGATCGGCCTGATTGCCGTGTTCATCGGCTGGAAGGTCCTTCCGGCGGATCTGGTCAAAGTCAAAGCGAGGGTGGATGCGCCCGGCAGCCTGCTGTTCGCCGTGTTCATCGTCGCGTTGTTCTCGGGCTTGCTCCTGGGGCAGCAGGCAGGCTACGGCAATCTCTGGATCATCCTGTCGCTGGTGCTAGCCGCCGCAGCGTTTATCCTGTTCCTCCGTGTGGAGACGAAACGGAAGCAGCCGCTGCTGGAGCTGTCGCTGTTCAAAAATCCGCTGTTTTCAATTAGCATTTTATGCGGCTTCCTCGTCTTTTCGGCGAACTTTTGCTTTAATATCATCGCGCCGTTTTATGCCCAGAACATGCTGAACCTGTCGCCGTTTTCGGCCGGCTTCCTGCTGATGCTGTTCCCGATCTGCATGGTCGTCGTGGCGCCGATCAGCGGCGCCCTTTCGGATAAGCTGGGCTCCGAACCGCTGACCTTCGCGGGGCTCCTCGTCATGGTCATTGCGCAGTTCGGCTTAGCTGCACTTCATGACGGCAGCTCGCTCTGGGTCGTGGGGACATGGATCGCGATGCTCGGCATCGGCAGCGGTCTGTTCCAATCCCCGAACAATTCGCTCGTAATGTCGCAGGTTCCGCGCACCCAGCTGGGTTCGGCGGGCAGCGTTAACTCGCTCGTCCGCAACGTGGGGATGGTCGTCGGGATTACGATTGCGACAACGACGCTGTTCCATGTCATGAGCAGCAAAGCCGGACACCGGGTGACCGGGCTTGTGCCGGGACATCCGGAAATTTTCCTTAGCGGGATGCATACGGTGTTCACCGTATCTTCCTGCATCTGCCTGGCCGCCGCTCTGCTGACGGGCTGGCGGATGTACCATGCATATGCGGTCCGGCATAAACAGGCGGCTTCCAAAGGATAAAGCCTGTCTCAAACCGGTTTGGACAATTCCGACCACATAGGTATACAATAAAGGAATGAAAGCTGCAGAGGGGAGAGTTGCCGCATGAATTCCATCCTTACGGATCCGTTTGTACGAACGGAGCGCGAAGCGGATATCGCCGCCCGTTCCGACCGGCTTGCCGTGACGTTTGCGGAGCGCGCCGCCGAGCATGACCACGACGGATCGTTTCCATTTGAAAATTTCGACGACCTGCGGGAGGCCGGATATTTGAAGCTGACCGTTCCGGCCAGCTACGGGGGCGAGGAAGCCTCGCTGTACGAAATGCTGCTCGCGCAGGAGCGGCTCGCCAAGGGAGACGGCTCGACAGCACTGGCGGTCGGCTGGCATGTCAGCCAGGTGCTGCAGCTGCGCATGAAGCAGTCGTGGCCGCCTAAGCTGTACGAGGAGTTTTGCAGACGGGCGGTGGACGAAGGAGCGATGATCAACCAGTTCGCGAGCGAGCCGTCAACCGGCAGTCCAAGCCGCGGCGGGCGTCCGCAGACGACGGCGGTCAGAACGGAGGGCGGCTACCTGCTGACCGGACGCAAAACCTTCAGCTCGCTCCTTCCGGTACTGGACCAGTTTACGGTTACCGCCTATGTGGAGGACGAGGAGAAGATTGGTACCTTCTACGTCCGCAGAGGACCCGGCGTGGGCATGGAAGAGACCTGGAACACGCTGGGCATGCGGGCGACGGGAAGCCATGACCTGCTGCTGGAAGACGTGTTCGTGCCGGAAGAGGAGCGCCTCGACCGATGGGAAGGCAGTGACGGGTCAGCCCTCGGAACGGGCATGTCCGACCATGGCGGCGCGCTGCTGCATATTCCGGCCTGCTACCTCGGTATCGCATGGGCTGCGCGCGACTTCGCGGTGAAATTCGCCGCGGAATACCGCCCGAGCAGCCTGCCAGGGCCCATTGCCGATCTGCCGCATATCCGGCACAAAATCGGCGAGATGGAATCGGAGCGGATCACGGCGCGGACGCTGCTGTACAGCGTGGCCGACCGCTGGGACCGGCTGCCGGGTGCGCGTCCGACGATGAAGCCGGAGCTGGGGCTCGCCAAAACGGTGGCGACCAACGCGGCTGTGCGCATCGTCGACCTCGCGATGCGGATCGTGGGCGGATCGAGTCTGTCGCGCACCCTGCCGCTGGAGCGGATGTACCGCGACGTCCGTGCGGGGCTGCATAATCCGCCGATGGAGGACGCGGTCGGCGCGATGCTGGCGCAGCGGGCGATCGGGGAAGCGGCTAGCGTTTAAGCGAGCTATAAATACAGAGAAAAACACCGGATGCTTTTGATCCGGTGTTTTTTTGTTATCGTCCTCCAAGATGGCATTCACAGAATCCGGAACGCATGATAAGATATACATTCCTCGGGGGAGTTCCGGATATACATGAGATTTGCGATTGATTTTGACGGAAAGGACAAGGTTTAACGGATATGCTGACTGCCATCATTCACGGTATGCTGCTTGCGCTGGGGCTTATTTTGCCTTTAGGCGCGCAAAATGTGTTTATTTTTAACCAAGGGGCCTCGCAGCCCCAATTCAAAGGGGCCATTCCGGTCATCGTCACGGCAGCCTGCTGCGATATGCTGCTGATCCTGCTTGCGGTGCTCGGCGTGTCGGTCGTGGTGTTCACGATTCCCGCGCTGCAGACAACGATTTTCATCATTGGCCTGGCATTTTTGCTATATATGGGCTGGTCTATCTGGAAGAGCAAGCCGGCGAAGCTGGACCGGCGCAAGGCGTCGCTGCCTGCGAAGAAGCAGATCATGTTCGCCATGTCGGTGTCGCTTCTGAACCCGCATGCGATTTTGGATACGATCGGCGTCATCGGCACGAGCTCGCTCGGCTACACGGGAATGAACAAGCTGGCGTTTACGGTCTCCACGATGGCTGTCTCCTGGCTCTGGTTCTTCGCCCTTGCCTACGCCGGCAAAAAAGTCGGAGACGCGGACCATGGCGGCAGGGTGCTGGGCATCATCAACAAGCTGTCCGCTCTTGTCATTTGGGGCGTGGCCGTCTATATTGCGCTGAAACTGTTTCATGTGGCTTAAGATTAACGGATGAGGAGAGATCGATCCGATGAGCGATCCGAAAAAACAGCTGATGTTGAATCTCTTCGCCTGCTCGCCGATCCTTGCCCTGGCATGGGCCGTCGCCGCAACGCAGATGGAGGATGATTCCCTCATGGATATGGGGCCTTTCGTTCCCGCCGTACTCGTTTTTCTCGTATTGTTTCCTTACTATATTTGCTTAAGCCTGATGCATTACGGATTCCTGCGGTTATTTCGCAGCACCGCGGTTATTGTGGCGGTCATGAATGCGGCCGGACTGCTGTTGTCAGGAATCGCCGGCATGTTCATATTCAAAGATGCCTTTTGGCCTCTATACTCTGGCGTGTTCCTGTTTTCAGCGGTCACACTGACCGGTTTTTTGCGTCAGGTCTGAAGGGAAATCAAATTCTTTTCGTAGATATTGTTGCAAAGTTGAAGCTTTAAAGAAATGTTACATGATGAAATCTGAAGGAATTGTCTTCGAACTCTACGATTAATTGTTCAACTCCAAGGATTGATGCATCTGATTTCCCGACAACACCATCAATCCATGCACTGATTTTTTGTAGGATATTTTCTTGAAACGCAGAAATAGCCGTGTCTGGTAAACCAGAAACAGTAACAGGATAAAACGAAACTATACCTTCCCTTGAACGATTAACTGATACGGATACAACAACGAGGCCATTTATTTTCGGTTTGTTGGTGCATCTTGAATCAAACTCGAACTTCCTGCGCAAACCAAAATTCACATCAAGCGAATCTATGTGACCCAAGGTTGCTTTAAGATATCGCTTCGAGGAGATATAGCGTTCGGTCTTCGGTAAATTCCTTGTGAATGTAAACTTCATTAAGACCAACTCCGATTGATAGGCTGATTAGTCTGTCCCATCGGACAAACCGTAAGTGATGACCGCTCTAAAAGAAGAGACCGCACTCTAATCCATTGTTGCTTTCTTACAAGAATTAAGCAACATCACGCTTTGGATTTCTGCCTCATCAAAGTTTTTGTGCGGCTTTTCTCGCAGTTCCTTTGTAAAGGCATCAACAGGGATCTTATGTCCAGTATTCGGAAATGATTGAATCTTTTCTGGCATCGAATATTTTGCACAATGAATATAAACTTTGAAAGCAAACGGTCTGATGAAAGCGTCAGGACCGTTTTTTTGCGTTCAGCGACTACCACAAACACGGCGGGGGATTCATTTCAGCTTGGTCAGCACCACGCCTCCGATGATCACCGCAAGTCCAAGCCTCCGGCAAAAGAATCGGTATGCACCTCAATGTTTCGCAAGGCCAACAATTTTATACGGAGTAAAAATAAGGCGGACGCTCAGAATCTGCTCCAGAAAAGGGTTTGGCGAACCCATTGGCCTGCCACTTGGGTATATTTGTATATTCTTTTTTTGACATATGTTTATTGTGACTTAACAGAGGGATAATCTTGTGTTTACAAAAGTTAATATAATTAACAATGTCGGCTGAGTCTGTGTGCGGATTCAGTTGGTACAACGAAGAGGAACTCAAGAAAGAGGGATGTTTATTGATGAATGATTAGCGGGAACCCGGTTGTGTCAAGGAGGGTGAGGTTTGCAAGATGCTTTTTGAAAAACCGGAAAAACGACATTATGAATAGGAGCCATGCTCAAATGTTTAAGTGGATGAGTAAGTACAGGAAGTGGGTCAGCGCTGCATTAACCGTGTTGATTATGGCGGCATCGGTTATGCCGGGCACGCTAGAGGTTAAGGCGGACGACGCGACCCCGGAAGTCGTTGCGGGCTGGACATTTTCGGCAGCGAACCTGGACACTGCGAATAGCGGCATTCCTTCCAACGCCAATAAAGCGAAGCTGATTCTAAGCGGCGGAAGAACGCCCACCTATTCTTCAACAGGCAACACGATTTATAAAGACAACTGGGCTTCCGGAGAGTATTGGCAGGCACAGCTGAGCACGTTAGGATATTACGGATTGACCCTTTCCTTCAAACAATATGGAACGGCAACAGGTCCAAGGGATTTTAAAATCCAGTATAGCCTCAACGGTACTGATTTTACGGATGCTTCCGAAACCTATGCGCTAACCACAACAATCGCGCCAAAGGACTTTTCCTTACCTGCAGCCGTAGACAATCAGGATACCGTATATATTCGATGGTTGAATTCGACGAACGTTTCGATCAACGGGGGAACTACGGCGCCGTCAAACGGTAACAGCCGAATATCAGACATTGCCGTCAAAGGGTTGACTCAACCTCCCGCGCCTGTCGGCGTGACGGGCGTATCACTCGATCCAAGCGTTCTTCCGATCTCTGTCGGCGGAAAAGCAGCATTGACCGCTGCCGTCAAGCCGTCGAATGCGACGGAACGGTCCGTGACCTGGGCGTCGAGCAATGCCGCGGCAGCGACCGTGGATAACGGCGTCGTGACCGGAGTAGGCGCTGGACAAGCGACGATAACCGTAACGACGGTTGACGGGAATTTTCAAGCATCGGCGGAAGTCGATGTTACGGATGGACCGGTTCAGGTCACAGGCGTGACGCTGGATAAAAGCAGCTCAAATTTGACGGTTGGAGGATCCGACCAGTTAAACGCCAAAGTTCAACCGGCAACGGCGGCCAATCAGCAGGTGACTTGGGCTTCGGATAACGAGGCGGTTGCGACCGTGGATGCTCAAGGTAAAGTAACGGCCAGGGGACCGGGAGCTGCTGTGATTACGGTTAGCACCGTCGATGGAGGCTTCAAGGCAGCGGCTTCGGTCAACGTGACTCAAGCCAAAACCGCCGATCCGGCTGCTTCCAAAATGACGGCGACCAGCCTGACGAACGTGGTGGGAACCGTCGGCGCGGTAGCGGGCAATTCGGCGGTTACCTTATATTTTGCCGATAACACCATCGCAGGATCGACAACAGCTGCCGCGGACGGATCTTTTAATCTGACGTTCAGCAATCCATCCTCGCAAGCCTCTTTTTATGTTACCGCGCAAGAGAATGGCAAAATCATCAGCAACAAGATCCCGGTCAGTTTCTCGGCAGGCATGGATAAACCGGGGGACGTCGTGATCAGCCAGATGTATGTCAATGGCGGAAACGGCGGGGCATTCTACAATACCAAGTTTTTTGAATTGTACAATACGACGGATCAGGATATTAACTTCAACAACCAGTGGAGCATCAACTACTCTTCCTCGGCGGCAACCAGTTTTACGGCTGGCACCAAGCTGACGGGAACGATCAAAGCCCATGGATACTATCTGGTTGCAGGCAGTAAAGCTGCCACCGGCAAGGATCTTCCGGTTACTGCTGACGTGACGACAACGATCAACCCCAGCGCATCGACGGGGGGAATCCTCTGGATTGCGAATTCCGTCTCGGCCTTAAGCGGCCAGGATGATCCAAAGGCCATCGATATCGTGACGTACGGCAACGGAACGAACACCAATTTCACGCTTAAAACCGACCATTGGGGTACGCCGTTCTATCACTCCAGCATTGGAGGCGGAACCATACTTCGCAAAACCGATGCCGGTTCCGATCCTAAAGGCGCATTCGGGTCAGGCAACGGATTCTTTTCCAAAAACCCATCCAATGACTTTGTTTTAAACGCGCCGGGCAGCACCAGCAATCCGGAAGAGGTTTTCGTAAGAAACTCGAAATTTATGACATCCCCCGACGCGGCCAAAATCCGTTTTGCGAACACAGGCGGAAATGGAACGGTCACAGGCTCCGCGGGATCCGTACCGGATTCATCCAAAGTAAGCGCATATGTGCTGAATAGCGGAAAGCTTACGCGTGCAGCTCAGATTGATGCGGGTGCCGACGGATCTTTTTCGCTGAGCTTCGCGAATGCAGGCTTGAATCAGACGGTTTATGTCACACATCAGGATATGGCTCAACCGGCTCCGAAAGAAAGCGTCTATGCACGCGTTGACGCCGCAGGCAATCCGGGAACCGTCGTTCCGATCGGGGATCTTCGCCAGAACGACGACAAAGGCTTTCTGCTGAACGCCGGATATGCCGCGACGATCGAAGGTATCGTGACCTCCGACAACAACGCGTTAGGTACTGAAAAAACGAGCTTTTACATCCAGGATACCACGGGTGGCATCCAAGTCATCAGCAGCCAAAATCCTTCCTTCCCCGTATCGGTGGGCAGCAAGGTGAAAGTGGCGGGCAAGCTGGTATTATCAGCGGGTGCCGCGCAGTTCATCGCAGCCTCGATTACGGATGGGGGCCAGGATACGGCGCCAAGCGCCACCGTCCATAACCTTGACGATTTGAGCGCTTATGCCAAGGTGGAGCCGCTGGAAGGGACATTGGTTTCGGTCCGAGGCAAAGTGACCAATATCCCGTCGGA
The DNA here is from genome assembly GCF_004001045.1 of Paenibacillus chibensis. Classification (GTDB taxonomy): domain Bacteria; phylum Bacillota; class Bacilli; order Paenibacillales; family Paenibacillaceae; genus Paenibacillus_AQ; species Paenibacillus_AQ chibensis. The sequence continues at coordinate 55,692 of NZ_BIMK01000002.1, read as the reverse complement.
AGGTCCCGACTATAACGTTACGGTGACTGACGATTCGGGAAATACGGCTGTCATCAAAGTACTGAAAACGTCCAGCATCGACATCAACACGGCTCTTGCCCTGGGTGATATGTACAATTTCACAGGCATCGTGAGCCAATCGAAATTGATTTCGCCGTATACGAGCGGGTATTTTATTCTGCCAAGGAATGCCTCGGACATTAAAGGGGATCTGCAGTTTACTCACGTTCCTTTGACCAAGGCATATACCGGTCTCGACGTCTCGGTCAAGGCGACGGCCAAATATGCGGACTCGGTGACTCTTTATTATAAAAATGAAGGGGAATCCGCGTTCCAGTCCATCCCGATGGAATCGGCCGATAAAGTTAATTACAATGCCCAAATTGCCAAAGACAATGTGAAGGCATCCAAAATTTATTATTACATCGAGGCTCAAAGCGCAGGTCAGACGTCTAAAACCTCCGGAGATGCCGATCATCCGCACGGGGTTGATATCGTCGAGGATAAGGATGGTCCGGCTTATGCCAACGAGCAGCCTGCCCGGATGGACAGCATCGAATCGTACCATCCGGTGGTATCCGTAGATCTGGATGATCCGAACGGAGTCGATGCAGCTTCGCTCAGCATTTCCATCGACGGCAAAGACTTCACGGCCAAAGCGGCAAAGTCGGAAACCCAGATCAAGCTTGTGCTGACGAGCGAAGATGATTTGAAGGTCGGCGAGCACACGGTAACGGTAAACGCGAAAGATAAGCTCGGCAACCCGTCGACCACGTCGTGGACGTTCCAGATTGTTCAGCGGTTCGCCGGCGGAAACCATTATCGCGGCACGACGCATAACCATACGCAAATATCCCATGATGCCAAAGGTTCTCCGGAAATGGCTTTGCAGGCGGCACAGGCGCATGGTTACGACTATTTCGCGTTCTCCGATCATTCGCATGATATCGACTCCAGTCTCGCAGGCTCCGATTCGGTGGACCATAACGGTATGCCGGAGCGCACCGGCGGCGCGGATTGGCAGCTTACGAAAGACCTGGCCAATACGTATACGAAAGATGGAAATTTCGTCGTATTCCCGGCATTCGAAATGACGTCGACGACGTGGGGACATTCCAACGTGTTCGGAACGACCAACTTCATCGACCGGATCCAAAACGGCGGAAAATACCAAAATCTTCAAAATTATTATGCCTGGACGTTGACCTACGACAACATCGTGGCCCAGTTCAACCATCCGGCCATGTCCGCGAACGCATTCGACAATTTTATCCCTTACGATAAAAACGTGGACAGGCTGTTTACGATGCTTGAAGTCGGCAACGGCTCCGGCAACTACTCTTACGTCAACGCCGAAAACAAGTTTTTCAGCGCACTGGACTTGGGATGGCATGTGGCTCCGACTTACGGGGAGGACAACCATGACGCCACCTGGGGACAAACGAAAAAACGCACAGTCATCGTCGCGAAGGATCTTTCCCAGGAATCCCTTCTGGACGCGATGCGCAAGATGCACGTTTACTTCAGCGAGGATCCCAACTTTTCGCTGGACGTACTCGCGAACGGATATTACATGGGAGCTACAGTAGACTCCAAAAATCTCCAGTTCGATATTACGGGCAGCGACCCGGTATCGGAAAGCTCTTCGGATCCCAAGTACAGCTTCATCAAGACGCCTTCCAACGACAACATCGCGAAGGTGGAATTGGTGACGAACGGAGGCCGGGTCATCGATAGCTATACGCCTACGGATGAATCGACTTCCTTCAGCTGGAAACCGGCGGTCAATGTGGTGGGCGGCCAGCAGTGGTTCGTCGTCCGAGTCACCCAAAAGGACGGAGACCGTACCTATTCGTCGCCGATCTGGTCTCCAGCCGATCCACTGTCAGTCAAAGTGAACGATCTTTCGATCACGGAAGGGGCAGCGATTGCAGGCATTCCGGCGACGCTGAAAGCGGGAATCTCCAATTTGGGCACGATCGCGCTGACGAACCTGACCGCTCATTTTTATTACGACAGCATCGACTCGGGTCATTGGATTGGGGATGCAGCCATTCCTTCCCTTACGTCCAACCAAAACGTGAACGCGAGCGTGGTGTGGGCGAATCCGGTAGCCGGCAGCCATAAGCTGATCGTCGTGCTGGCAGCCGGAGACGGCAATGACCTTGGCGATAACAAGTTCGAGCAGGCGGTTGACGTGAAAGCTCCGCTGGGCATCAAGGTCATGATCGACGCCACGCACAACAATGAGAACACGACAAGTGACACGGGGACATACGCCAACAACTTGACGGACCTCACCTTGAAGCTGAAGCAGCAGGGGTATACCGTGGTGGAAAATAAAACCGCGCTGTCGGATCAGCTCTTGAATGATGTCGGCGTGTTGATGGTGACGCATCCGAGCAGTGCTTACTCGGAGAGCGAAATTGCCGTATTGAAAAGCTTTGTGAACCGCGGCGGTTCTTTGCTGCTGACGGAAAAGAGCAATTTCGGCGGCACGCCGCAAAATCTGAACAGCCTCTTGTCTGGGGTCGGTTCAACGATCCTGATTAACAATGACGGCGTATTCGACGAGACAGCGGCCGGAAACTTCTGGTCGACTCCACTCAATTCCAACTTTTCGGTAAGGCTGCATTTATCGCCGGTCAGCAACGGATTGACGGATTTCGTATCGCTGCTTGACTATTACAGCGGTCCAAGTCTTGCGGGCAATGACGGTTCTGGCAATAAAGTTCCGCTTGCCAACAGCAGCACGGTGACGATTCTGGCCACCGGCAACGAAACGACGTTCCAGGATTCGCCGCAGGTGAAGGCGGATACGGTAAAATACAACGTTCATACCTCGAACGGCAAAACGGGACCGGCCTTGACGAATGTAACGGGCGGAACCGCTATTCCGCTCGTGGCTTCGGAACAAATCGGCAAAGGACGTATCTTCGTGGCGGGTATGAATATTTTCAACGATAAGCAAATGACCCAGAACGACGGGCCGACGAATAATGTTCCGTTCGGATTGAAGATCGTCAATTGGCTTGCGAATCGTGAAACGAAAATTACGCCGATTCATGACGTTCGCCAGCTTCCGGAAGGTACGGACGTTGTCGTGCAGGGCAAAGTGACGACAACCGCTTTCTACGATTCCGCGTATATCCAAGACGAAACGGGAGGTATCGTAGCTTTCAGCGAGGTTCCGGAAGGAAAGCTTCAACTTGGCGATACGGTACGGGTATATGGCCATATCGGCTCGTTCGAAAATGATAAAGAACTCATATTTGACAGATTCGACAACAGCATCGTGAAAATCGATTCCGGTCCTCCGGTCGAACCAAAACGGGTCAGCACGGCCGAATCGGTCTCGGAGACCAACCAGGGGCAATTGGTACAGGTGAAAGGGAAAGTAAAGGCGATCCCGGATGAAAGTACCTATATCGTCGATGACGGCTCCGGTGAAGTCACGGTATTCGTGGATGGATACATCACCAACAAAACGGGCGCTCCGGCCGACATTAAAGTCGGCGACACCTTGCTTGCTACCGGTCTGAGCGGCAAATATTCCAAAGGAGACCGGATCCGTGTTCGCGATACGAAAGAATTGATCGTGGTTGACGCTACGGCGACGCCGGTATCCGGTGTGACGCTGGACAAAACGGTGCTCGGTCTGAAGGTAGGCGAAAGCAAGCAACTGACGGCGACCGTGGCACCTGTTACGGCAGACAATAAAGCCATCACGTGGACGACGAGCGACGACAATGTAGCTTCGGTCGACGCAACCGGCAACGTAACGGCCATTGCCGAAGGAACGGCGACGATTACGGTCACGACGGAGGATGGCGGGTTTACCGCGACGAGCATCGTTACCGTGACGAAAGACGATTCGAGCGGTGGCGACGACGATACGGCAGTGACGGGCGTAACGCTAGATAAGCTTACGCTGAGCCTGAAAGTGGGAGAAGCAGGCCAATTGATCGCGACGGTTGCTCCGGATACGGCAGTGAACAAAGCCGTCACGTGGACGACGAGCGACGACAATGTAGTTTCGGTCGACGCAACCGGCAACGTAACGGCCATTGCCGAAGGAACGGCGACGATCACGGTCACGACGGAGGAAGGCGGGTTTACCGCGACCAGTATCGTTACCGTGACGAAAGACGATTCGAGCGGTGGCGACCATACGCCGATAACCGGCGTGATATTAGATAAGCCTGCGCTTAGCCTCAAAGTGGGCGAAACGGATCAGCTGAAAGCGATCATCATCCCGGATACGGCATTGTACAAAGCCGTGACATGGGCTTCGAGCGACAGCAGTGTTGCAGCAGTCGACGCGGTCGGTAAAGTAACGGCCAATGCGGCAGGTACCGCAATCATTACCGTTACGACAGAGGACGGCGGCTTTAAAGCGACCAGTATCGTAACAGTTTCCAATCCGAACTCTGGAGACACCGGGGGCGGCGGAAACAGCGGAAGCGGCGGAAACAACGGAAGTAGCGGTAATACAGGAAGCAGCGGTAATACAGGAAACGGCGGTAACACAGGAAACGGTGGAGGCTCAGGCAACGACAGTTCCGGCTCCAGTGTCACCATTCCTTCCGGAAGTCTTGCCGGCGGAACGAACGGCATCATTGCCGTCGAAGTTCCCGCACAAACGACGGAAGTGAACCTTCCAGGAAACGTTGCAGATCTGATCAAGCAGAATGCGCTGCAGATCCATTCGGATCTGATTACGCTGACCCTGCCGTCCGAGCTGCTCTGGCAGTTATACGGCAAGCTGACGGCAGAGGAACAACAGGGCAGCAGCATATCGCTCAAGCTTATTCCTCTGAACGATGCCGATGCCAAGAATGTCATCAATGATAGCAGCCAAGCAGCTCATGCGAGCTTGAAGCTGGGCGGCAGCATCTATGATTTGACGCTTTCAATCAAGTCGGCCGACGGCAAGTCCGTTGTTCTGTCCAAATTCGACAAGCCGATCACGATCAAGTTGAAGGTTGATGGATCCATCCATCCGAAGCGTGCCGGCATCTACTATATTGCCGACAACGGAAAGCTTGAATACGTCGGCGGAACGTACGCAGACGGCTATATGATTGCTCAAATCAGCCATTTCAGCAAATATGCCGTGTTTGAAATGATGAAGGCATTTGCTGACGTGCCGGCCAGCCATTGGGCAGCCGAAGTCATTCAGGAATTGGCATCCAAGCAGCTGGTGAACGGTACCAGCGACACGACTTTCGAGCCCGAAAGAAAAGTTACGCGCGCTGAATTTGCGGCACTTCTCGTCCGGGCGCTGAAGCTTACCGACACAGGATCTGTGGCGTTCGCGGATGTCAAGGACGGCGACTGGTATGCCGAAGCGGTATCCATGGCCGTGAAAGCAGGCATCATCCAGGGTAAAACCCCGACGTTCTTCGACGCCAATGCGCATATTACCCGCGAGGAAATGGTCACCATGCTGATGCGGGGATATGAGCACGCCTATGGCAAGCCCGCATTGAAGGGGCAAGCGGTGTTCTCCGACGAGACCAAGGTTTCGGCTTGGGCTTTGCCGTTCGTCAAATCGGCGACGGAGCTTAAGCTGGTGCAAGGACGCTCGGCGGGCAAATTCGATCCGAAAGGCATCACGACACGGGCCGAATCGGCGCAGGTCATTTACAATGTATTGATTCAGACGACAAGATAGCAGAACATGATGGATTGCAGGATGCCCTTCTACAGAGGAGCGGCATCCTGTTCATTTTAGAGGAGGCAACTCATGCATAGGCATCAAAAGGCACTGCGAGTATCCCTGATGATTACCATAGCAATTGTTTTCGCGCTGGGTTCCTTTAACCGGCAAGCCGATGCTCACGCCTACAGCGCCAGCTACACCACCTTGGACATCTCGAAATCCCGTATTGAAATGACTTATTCACTTGATGAACTTTCCGTCATCGAACTGGTTGGCGGCGACATGGACCAAAACGGCATGTTGGACGAGCAGGAATTCGAGGCCGTGAAGGACCGGCTGCTTAAAGTGCTTGAACAAGATATCGCGTTTAAAATCGACAACCAGCCTCAAGCCTGGTCGGATGTCGAAAGTCTGGTCATGGACCGTCAGGGCGACGCAACCAAAGCGATCCTGAAGTTGAAGTTTCCTTCGGTAACTTCTTCGCAGCCGATGTCCTTAACGGACCGCTTGTACGTCAATAACAAAGCAACGGCCAATTATGTTGATCTGGTAACGATCCACTACGGCAGCCAAAAGAGCACGGCGGCATTATCCGGAAGCAACCGGGTATGGGCCATGCAGCTGACGGATAACGAGTATGCGAATCTGGGCCAGGATGGCCAGACAGCGCAGCAAGACGCCGCTAACGCCCCGGATGGAGAGACGCCTGCGTCTGAGAATCCAGGCGGTACTTCCCAAGCTTACACCGGCTGGCTTTCGTTTTTTACCTTGGGGATGAATCATATTTTATCTGGATATGATCATCTGCTCTTTTTGTTTTCCCTGCTGATCGCAAGGCAAACCTTCAAGCAGTATGCTGCGATGATTACCGCCTTCACGGTAGCCCACAGCATCACGCTGACTATGACGGTGCTCGGATTTATCAACGTGCCTGCCATCATCGTCGAACCTGCCATTGCGCTCAGTATTTGCTACGTGGCCATCGACAACATGATCCGCGAACGTGTCAGCTACCGCTGGGTGCTAACCTTTATTTTCGGACTGATTCACGGCATGGGCTTTGCCGATATTTTGAAGGAGATGGACATCCCCCGCAGCGAGCTTGCCGTGGATTTGGTCAGCTTCAATTTGGGCATCGAAACCGTGCAGCTCATCATGGTCGCCATTCTTTTGCCGCTCCTCGCGCTTTTGCATCGCTGGAAATATTCGAGACGCACGGTTTTGGCATTCTCCACCGCAGCCTTTGCGCTGGGAGGAATTTGGCTCGTTCAGCGGCTGTTTTTTCCTAATCCATGAATGAAGAGGGAGTATATCAATGCAAGAGACGGCACTACGAAAAAAGACGTTGAAATGGAACAGCTATCTCATTGCAGGAGCTTCCCTGGTTGTTATGATCGTGCTGTATGTGCTATCTACGCAGGATCCCGGAACGCTGCTGCACCATCCCAAGCTGCAGATCTTCAAAATGATGTTTGTCAGTATCATCATTGAAGCCATGCCCTTTATTCTGATTGGCGTCGTTGTTTCCGCGCTGCTTGAGGTGTTCGTATCGGAAGGGACAATCCAACGCATGATCCCGCGCAACCCCATCCTGGGGATCGTGGCGGCAAGCTTGATCGGGATCCTCTTTCCGATCTGCGAATGCGGCATGGTGCCTGCCGTCCGCCGCTTGATTCAGAAGGGAATGCCGCTTTACGTGGCTACGGCGTTCATCGCGGTCGGACCGATCTTGAACCCGATTGTCTTCTGGTCGACGTACACGGCGTTTCGCAGCAGGCCGGATATCGCGTATTCCCGCATGGGATTAGCATTTTTGACGGCACTTATTCTAGGGCTAATCGTTTACCGCTTCGTGAATCCGAATCAATTACGGCACCAGGATGCCGTTTCGGGACAAGCTGCTTCCATTCCGGCACCTTCGCCGGTTGATAAAGCCGCTGTTTCTCCTCCGCTTGGCCAGCGGCTGCTGGAAGTGATGAACCACGCGGTCGGCGAATTTTTCGAGATGGGCAAATATTTGATGTTCGGAGCGTTACTGGTTGGCGTGCTCCTTGCTTTTGTCGGCAAAGAAAGCTTGGTGGGATGGGGGCAAGGTCCGGTCCATGCGAATGTTCTGATGATGGGGCTCGGATTTCTGCTTTCGCTATGCTCCACCTCCGATGCTTTTGTGGCGCAGTCATTTCTGACGACCTTTTCGGGGGGCGCGCTGGTGGCGTTCATGGTGCTCGGGCCGATGCTGAATTTGAAAGGGATTTTGATGATGACGGCCGTATTCAAGGCCCGCTTCGTGATCGTGTACAGCTCGCTCGTGATCGTTCTCGTTTACGGCGGCACCTGGCTTTTGGAAAAATGTTGGCTTGCCTAGAAAGGAGGGAGGGCATGAAAAATCTGCTCCCGGTCGTTCACCATGTGCTCAAGCTGCTTATTTTGATGGGCTTTGCCGGATATATCGCTTATTTAACATTTACGGGAGACATTCTCTTGTATATCGCTCCCCATCTCGTCAAATATACGGAGCTGGCTGCCGCAGGGTTATTCTTGTTTGCGGTTTTCCAGCTTTATATCCTCATACGCTCCCGGACGAAAGAGGTTCCCGCAGCGTGCGCGTGTAGTCATGACTCGGTACATCATCACCATCACCATCACGACCATGATGAGCACGGGCATGGCCATGAGCCTTCACCGTCGCTTGCGAAAAACGTGTTGATGTATGGCCTGTTTATTTTACCTTTGCTGCTTGGAGTTGTTCTGCCCGACCAAGCATTTGCCGGATCGCTGGTCAAAAGCAGGGGGATTCAAGTGGGAGAATCCGCGGGCGGCAGCGGCGGCATACCGGCAGATTTGGCCCCATTGGCGGGAACCGATGATCCCGAACTGAAAGAGCGGTTCAAATCAGACAAATATAACCGGGATTATGCCAAACTTGGAATGCTGCTATACCGTCAGGACGTCATTGAGATGAAGGACGAATGGTTTATCGAGAAGCTGCAGGCGCTGAATGCCTTCGCGGGCAATTTTGAAGGCAAAACCATTCGGATCAAAGGCTTTGTTTACCGTGAGGAGGGGCTTGGGGAGAACCAATTCATCATTGGGAGAATGGCTATGACCCACTGCATCGCGGATATTTCGCCATATGGCATCATTGCCGAAACTCCCGAAGCCGGAAGCTTCGCCGACGATGCATGGGTAGATATCACCGGTACCATCGCAACAACGACTTATCGGGGCCAACAGGTGATCAAAATTGACGTTTCCGATACGGAGCCGGCTGCGGCGCCAACCATACCTTATGTATACCCGGACTGGGATTTCGCCAAAAAGCTCTAAATGCTGCTTCTTTTACACTACCTAAGATGGAGAGATGAATCATGCTGCTTCATGCTGGAAGTTTTGCTTTGATACTGCTGTTGACGGGTTACCATGTGTTTTTAATGTTCCGAAGAAAAGGCCTTCTATCCCAAAGGAACGGTACGATTCTTGCCGCTGTTTTCGCAGTTTTGTCGGGGTTGGCTCTTGGAGCCGCAGGTGTGCAGGCCTTTGATTTCCGCTGGGTTGTACTCGCTTGGATCGCGCTCATCGCGGCGGCTGCAGGTGCTGCCTTAGGCATGGCTTACGGCTGGCAGTCTGCAATGAACGGCTTTATGTCCGCCGTGATCGGGGCATTGCTGGGATCGATGCTGGGAGGATTGTTCTATGAATCCAGGCTCGTTGTATTGGTGGTTGCGGTTTTGTTCATTATTTGTTCGTTTATCGTGCAGAAAGCGGGCGAGCATCTGGCTCATGCGTCCCATCCTCCAATGAAAAAATCGAACCTGATAAAAAAGCCGTCATCGGCTGTAAGCACGATCGTGCTTGCGGCTTCATTGGCCGTGCTCGCGGGAGGCATGCTGCTGACGCAGGACCGGATCGCGCTGGGAGCTATTGGTCAGCCGAAATCGCTTGCCGCCGCCATCGATGAAGACAACGACATGCAAGTGGCCACGATCGAGGTATCTGCCGCCGGATTCACACCGGCAAACACTGACTTTGAGGCGAAGAAAATGATCAAGGTTGTCGTTGACGTGAAGCCCAGAGCAGGCTCCGGATTAAAGCTCGTATCCCAAAACCTGAACGTTGACGCAGATCTGAAGGAAGGCGAAAACATATTTCTGCTGAGCAACCCGCAGCCGGGCACGTACGATATTGCGATTCCTTCCAAGAATTTCAATGGGACGCTTATAGTGAAGGCAGCCCATTAGCTGCTTTTGACGCTGAGCGTCTTTTTTTTTATTTTCTGCTGATCGGAAGTATTGCGGGAAAATAGGAATGTATGATATATTTAACTCACTTTTTTAAAGCAACTGACATAAAATAACTGAATGAATACCTATTTTATAAAAACATACATAGGGGAGATATCATCATGAGCCAGTTTCAAGAGCTCGTCCAAGCCAGAAGATCTGCGAGCAAGTTCCAAACCGACGTTCATATTAGCGAGCAGGATCTTGCCGAAATGTTCAGCCTCGTGAAATTCGCTCCGTCCGCCTTCAATTTGCAGCACACCCACTACGTTGCGGTGACGGAGAAGGAGCTGAAGGAAAAGGTATACGAAGCGGCTTTCAAGCAATATAAAGTACTGACAAGCTCTGCGGCGATCGTCGTGCTGGGGGATTTGGAAGCTTATCACAACATCGGTCCGATCAACGAAGGTTTGCTGAATCTCGGAGTCATCGACCGGCGCGAATTCGACGAAACGGTCAGCAGCGTCATCGGCATGTACGAAGATGGAGGCGATGCATTCAAAAGGGACGAAGCCATCCGCAACGCAAGCTTGTCCGCGATGCTGTTCATGCTGATCGCCAAAGACAAAGGGTGGGATACCTGTCCGATGATCGGGTTCGATCCCGAGCAGCTCCGCCGGGCGCTGAACATTCCGGACCGCTACGTACCCGCGATGCTGATTACGATCGGCAAAGAGGACACCGGCAAACAACGACCCCGAGGCTACCGGAAGCCGGTCGGCGAATTTGTGACGTATAACGGATTTTGAGAGACTTTGCCATCCATTCAATTCATGAATTGAGTTAGGAACCGAACCGCCTGATCCTTCAGGCGGTTTTTTCGCCTTGTTTTCAAAACTTCCCATAAAGTGGTGAAGCCGCTTCATTTTTGTTACGATGATACACAATATCTATTGGACAGCAGCCGGGAGGGAGAGATTTCTGCATGCCGCATCACCAAAGATGGATTGCGCTTGCCTTGATTTGCGGGCTTTTGTCCGGATGCTCGGCAGGCAGTCAGAAGAACAATCCGACGGGAGCGAACGAAGTGAATCGAGCACAAACGCAAGCCCAAACGAGCCAAAACGATGCATCAAACAACGCTTCTTCAAAAAGCGGAAAAACAAATGTTCAGACTTATTTTGTCCAAAACGGAGATCATCCGGAGCAAGCCATCATCGGGCTGATCAACGATGCGAAGAGCACGCTTGACGTGGCGGTATACAGCTTGAATTATGACCCGATCGTCGACGCGATCGCGGATGCGGCCGGCAGGGGAGTCCGCGTACGCCTCGTCACGGACCAGGAGCATGCGAACAGCAAAGAGAAGCAGCAGAATGCGCTCAAGCGGATCATGAAAGCCGGCGTACCGGTCAAGGTCAGCAGTCATAAAGGGAAAATGCATTTGAAAATGCTCATCGCGGACGGGAAAAGCGTGGAGGCAGGATCATTCAATTATCTGAAATCTTCCGTGAAGGAGAACGACGACGTTGTTTTGATCATCCATGATGAAGAAGTCGGCAAAAAGTTCGAGGATACGTTCCAACGGATGTGGGACGACAAGGATCGTTACCAAGACTATGAATCTCGCTGAAGCAAGGGAATAAAGCGCCTTTCATTGGCTAACCCTAAGCACAACACTAGAAAAATATACCAGGATCGGATATCGATCATGGAAGGGGTTATACAATGCATTGGCGTACATGGAAGTGCACAAGGTTAGGAAAAGGACTGCTGGCGGCGGTATTGGCTTGCGGGACGGTTTCCGGCGGCTCACAGTCTGCTTACGCGGTTTCGGGCGCTGAGGGACGCGGGCTTGAATCAATGGTTGAGCAGTTTCATCCGCCCCAGACTCTGACCGGCAAGGGAGCGTCAGAGCTGGAGCAGCTTGCGTATTCGCTGGGGGTTCAGGCATACCTATACGGCTACCCGCTTCTCGTGATGGAACAGACGGAAGCAGAGATGCTGAAGTCGCGCGCTCCGATCAACCGATTTTATTACTCCGATACGCTCGCATCCCCGGCGTACAGGGATATTGTCACCCCTAACAGCTCCACGTTGTACTTCAGCGCCTGGCTGGATCTGTCCAAAGGACCGGTAATGCTGAATGTGCCTGCCAATCCAAGCGGTCGTTATTACACCGTCCAGATGCTCGACGCGTATACGAATACCTTCCACAACGTCTCTAACCGCTCGATGAAGAACAAGCGGGGAAGAGTGGAGATTGCCGGGCCTTCCTGGTATTGGAAAACGGCCCATCCGAAAATCGTGGCGCCTACCAACACCGTATGGCTGCTCGGCCGCGTAGAGGTGGACGGAAAGCAGGATGAAGGGCGGGCTGCCTCGTTCGAAAAACAGTTTACCTTGAAACCTTTGCACGGGCATAAGGAGTTGCAAGGCATGAAGAAGCTGTCTGCTGTTCCGGTGCCGGATCTGACGAAGCAGCCGCTGGCATTCTACCAGGCCATGACGGATGCCATCAAGCGAAATCCGCCTCCGCCGGGGGATCAGGTATTGCTGGACCAGTTCAAGCTCTTCGGCATCGATCCGGCTCAAGGCTTTGACGCGAAGGCTTTAAACCCGGCCGTTGTCGCCGGGTTGGTCCGGGCGGCGCCGGAAGCACAGCGGATCATCGAAGCAGCGGGTTCCTGGGTGCCGAAGGCGAACGGCTGGGCGGTCGGGTACGGGATCGGCACCTACGGGGACCGCTTTTTGGAACGCGCCGTCGTGGCCTATTCCGGTCTTGGAGCCAACGTGCCGTCCGAGGAGCTGTATGCGCGCGCCGATGCAGACGGCAGCGGCATGCCGCTAACCGGAAAGCATAATTACGTGCTGCATTTCGGCAAGGAGCAGCTACCCGCAGCCACAGGCTTTTGGTCGCTCACGATGTATGGTCCCGACATGTTCTTGGTGCCGAATTCGCTTCAGCGTTATGCCATCGGAGATTTGACGGAAGGCATGAAATATAACGCGGACGGATCGCTCGACATTTACATCCGGCATGCGCCGCCGGAAGGGAACATGTCGTCCAATTGGCTGCCCGCGCCGGAGGGCGGATTCCATTTGGTGCTGCGCGTGTTCGCACCGAAACCGGAAATGCTGGACAAGCGTTATGCCGTCCCACCGGTTCAGCGTCAATCTTAAGCTGTGAGGATATCGTTTGACATCTGCCCTGAGGTTTGTTTTAACTATATTAAATAAACCTTTTGACAGCAGTGATTTTGCTGGTTCATCGTTCATGGGAGATTGGAGTCAAGCCATTGTATCGGAACTTGGAAGAATGCATTACGGACCTTGAAAAACACGGACATTTGATTCGCATAAAAGAAGAGGTGGACCCTTATCTCGAGATGGCGGCCATCCATTTGAAGGTATATGAAGCGGGCGGACCGGCCCTGCTTTTCGAAAACGTAAAGGGCTCGAAATATAAAGCGGTGTCGAACCTGTTCGGGGACATCGGACGGAGCAAGTTTATATTCCGTGATACCTGGGACCGTACGCAGAGCATCATCGCCCTGCGCGATGACCCGATGAAGGCGCTCAAGCAACCGTTTCAGAACGTCGGCAACGGGCTGGGGGCGATCAAAGCGCTGCCGGCGAAAAAGCGCGGCCTGCCTGCCGGCTTCGAGGAAATTCAAATCTCGGATTTGCCGCAGATCCAGCATTGGCCGATGGATGGAGGAGCCTTCATCACACTGCCGCAGGTGTACTCCGAAGACCCGGACAAACCCGGACTGATGAATTCCAACCTGGGAATGTACCGCATCCAGCTCAGCGGCAACGATTACGAGATGAACCAGGAGATCGGCCTTCATTACCAGATTCACCGCGGAATCGGCATTCACCAGTCGAAGGCCAGCCGAAAAGGCGAGCCGCTGAAAGTCAGCATTTTCGTCGGCGGACCGCCGGCGCATACATTGTCCGCGGTCATGCCGCTGCCGGAAGGCCTGAGCGAAATGCTGTTTGCCGGGCTGCTGTCCGGCCGCCGCTTCCGCTACAGCTACGTGGACGGTTACTGCGTAAGCCATGATGCCGACTTCGTCATCACGGGCGAGATCCATCCGGAGGACACGAAGCCGGAAGGTCCGTTCGGCGATCATCTCGGCTATTACAGCCTTACGCATCCTTTTCCGGTGATGAAGGTGCATAAGGTGTATGCGAAACGGGGAGCCATCTGGCCGTTTACCGTGGTGGGGCGCCCGCCGCAGGAGGACACCTCCTTCGGAGAACTGATCCATGAGCTGACAGGAGACGCGATCAAGCAGGAAATTCCGGGCGTCAAGGAGGTCCATGCCGTGGACGCCGCGGGTGTGCACCCGCTATTGCTGGCCATCGGCAGCGAACGGTACACGCCGTATCAGCGGGTGAAGCAGCCGACCGAGCTGCTGACGCTGGCGAACCGTATTCTGGGAACGGGGCAGCTGAGTCTGGCAAAATACTTGTTTTTGACGGCCGAGGACGAACTGAAGCTCGATTCCCATGATATCGCCGGTTTTATGGGTTACATTCTGGAGCGGATGGATCTGCGCCGGGACATTCATTTTTACACGAACACGACGATTGATACGCTCGACTATTCCGGCACGGGGCTGAACAGTGGAAGCAAGGTGGTTCTGGCGGCTTACGGGGATCCGAAAAGGGAGCTGTGCCGCGAGGTGCCGGATGAGCTTCAAGGCTTGCGGGATTTTGCGAATCCGCGTCTCGTCATGCCGGGCATAGTGGCGGTCGAAGGACCGGCGTTTGCCGATTACGGGCAGGCGGCGCAGGAAATGGCCGCTTTGGGAGAAGCGATACACGAACAGGGGCCTCTGGTATCCTGCCCGATGATCGTCGTATGCGACGACAGCACGTTCCTGAGCGATACGCTTAACAATTTTCTATGGGTGACCTTCACCCGCAGCAATCCTTCGCACGATATGTACGGCGTTAACAGCAGTTATGAGCATAAGCATTGGGCATGCGACAATATGATCCTCGATGCCCGCATCAAGCCGCATCAAGCGCCGCCTTTGATTCCGGATCCGCAGGTTGAGCGGCATATCGAGCGGTTGTTCGCCAAGGGCGGAAGCCTGGAAAACGTGAACATCAAATAAGCTTTAGGTACGGCATCGTAAGCGGGGAGACATCGGTATAAAACCGGGAGCGGCTTCCTGCCACGCAGGCCGGATCACTGAATCTGCTTCTCGACAAGGAGCGCCGCAAACAAGAGACCCCATCAAAAAGGCTGTTCACCAGGTTGATCCCGACCTGAAGGACAGCCTTATTTCTTTTTTTGATTCAGATCAAGGCGACTCGCCGGGATAGCCGGGATATTTCACGACCGGCCATTTTTCTTTTCGCAGCGCATTCATCAGCTCCGGGCTGGCGTGAATATTGTCTTGAACGAGCTGATGGGGCGTGAGGGCCATCCATTGATTCAGCGACACGTCCTCAAAGCGGCTGCTTTTGAACATTTCCAGAAACCATAAGGTTTCGGTGCCCGTATTCTGGATGTAATGGCCATTCGCAAAAGGCACATAACCCACGTCGCCAGCCCGATAGTTAAAGGTTCGGGCGGTTCCGTTTCCGGAAAAGACGGTCATCCGTCCCTGGCCGGTCAAATAGTACTGCCATTCATCCTGATTGGGATGCCAGTGCAGCTCCCTCATAGCCCCTGGCTTGATCTCGACAAGCGCGGCGGCGATCGTCCGGGATATGGGGAAGTTGGTGGAGTCCACGATGCGCACGCTGCCGCCCGGCGTGACGATCGGCGTCTGCGCCAGCAGCCGATGCTTGAAGCTGAGGGGGACGCTGCCGTACGGAGATTCCACCCGCTGGCTTTCGAGGGATCCCGGAACCGGTGCCTGGAAAATGTAGACCTGGCTGTCGGGACGGCTCTCAAACGCTTCTTCCGGCACGCCGAAATTGGCGGAAAGCACCTCCCCCGGTGTGTGGGCAAGCCAATCCGAGATCGACAGCGTATTCAATTCGGAGAAGCTGCCGTCGTCGAAAACGAGCAGAAATTCGCAGCCTTCGGCAAGTCCTTGAATGGAGTGGGGAAGCCCAGCCGGAAAATACCATAGGTCCCCGGGGCCGATGTCGGCAATGAAATTGCGGCCATTCTGATCCACGGCCGTCACGCGGGCCTCGCCACGGATCATGTAGGCCCACTCCGCCTGCTGATGCCAATGCATTTCGCGCACGCCGCCGGGCGTGAGATACATGTTCACACCGGCAAGCGTTGTGGCTATCGGCAGTTCGAGCACCGTAACCTCCCGCGACCAGCCGCCGCGGTTCAGCTTCATATGGGCATCCGAGAAGGAAAACTTCAGGTTCGGCAGCAGCCCCGCGTCCGTGGCGGGCGGGACGAACATATCCGGGTTCTCCAGGTCCCTCATTACATCGCGCGGCCCCCAATCCGGTCCGCCGGCGCCGTCGCTCCGAATCGGCTGCGGTATGTTCTGAGGGATATGGCTTTGATCCCTGGGAAAGTCATTCATTAATTCATTCCTCCAGATGGGTTTGAATGCATTCGATAAGGGTTCTTCATACCATGCTTATGAAAACGGGCCTGGCTATTATGTGGGATAAAAAGCTTTGCAATCGCAGCCAAACGATGGCATCATAACGATAATCACATGCTTACAGGACAAGCATCTGGGAAAATGAAAGGATGTGCTGCACGATGTTTCCGCAACTTGAGACGGAGAGGCTGATTTTAAGAGAAATAATGGAAGAAGATACGGGAGATATATTTGCGTGCTTCTCCAATGAAGAAGCTATGCGGTATTATGGGCAGGATCCTTTTGACAGCGTGGAGCAGGCAGTCCAGCTCATCCGTTTTTTTGGTGACAGCTATCGCGACAAGCGCGGCATCCGGTGGGGAATCGAGCGCAAAGAAGCGCCGGGCCTGATTGGAACAGCCGGCTTTAATGCATGGGCGCCCAAGCACCGGCGGGCGGAAATCGGCTACGAAATCCATCCCGAGCATTGGCGGAAAGGATATGCCTCTGAAGCCGCGGCGAGTATATTGAAGTATGGCTTTGATCACATGAATCTGGCGCGGATCGGAGCCGTTGTATTTACCGGCAACCAAGCGTCGCAAGAAATGCTGATCAAGCTGGGGTTTGAGCAGGAAGGGACGCTGCGGAATTATATGGTTCAATCCGGTGTATCGCATGATACGAGCGTATACTCGAGATTGAATCCCGGAGGGCGATGAGACCCGATCCGCGATCCGGAATGCAAAGCGAGCGCTGCTAAAGAGAACCGCCTGATAAGCGTGCAAGCTTATCCTGCCACGAAGAGGACTAACGGCGAAAGAGCGCAAGCAGCAGCGAGGCGACGATGCTGATGATGATGCAGGTAACGATCGGAAAATAAATTTTGACGTTGTTTTTCTCGTATACGACGTCGCCGGGAAGACGGCCCAGGGGCAGCCAGCGGCCTACGAGCCACCAGAGGAGTCCGGCGGCGATCAGGATGATGCCGAGAATGATGAGCGTTTTGGATATGCCTGGCATGGCGGATCACCTCCTTAAAATCGAATAGAACTTCGTAATGCGGCTCTCGGAGGCATCCATGCCTTCGAGGGCTTTTTGACGTTAATAGGGGTTCTCCCGGATCAGTTGCACCAGATTGCGGGCGGCAGCGCTCAGTGGTTCGTCCCTGCGCGTGCAAATGGCGATCACGTTCCGCAGATCGATGCCTTCCACGAATACGCGGCACAGCTCGCCGCGCTCGACATGCTCGCGCACGACCAGGGAGGAGACAAAGTTGGCGCCATAACCGGCAATGACGGCCGATATCGCTTCGTGCAGCCCGTTAAACTGCAGGGCGATTTTCGGGGCTGGAGCGTTGTACGTCCGGCAAAGCGCCATCAGCCGTTCCCTGGTGGAGCTGCCTTCCTCGCGCATGACGAACGGCTCCTTCATCATTTGCTGAAGGGACACCCGTTGGTTCGCGTACACATGGCTCGGGGATACGACGAACCACAGCTCGTCCTGAAACAGCTCTTCCGTCTGCACCGTATCGGGATACTCCTCCGCCAAGCCGCCGTAGATGGCAAGATCCACCTCGACATTCAGCAGAAGCTTGAGCGCACCGCTGGAATTGGTCGTTGTAACGGTCATATCGACCTGCTCATGCTGCTGTTTGAACTTGGCGAGCCAAAGCGGAAGCAGGAAATGGGAGGGAAGATAGGTGGCGGCAAGCCGGATATGTCCATAGGTTCCGCGCCCGTAGTTCTCCGCAAGCTGTTCGATTTGCTGCTCGACGGCGAACAGGCGCCTTGCGAGCAGGGCGATCTGCTCCCCCGCGTCGGTCAAGGCGATGCCGCGTCCCTGCGGCGTGAGCAGCGTGAGGTTCAGCTCCTTTTCGAATTTTTTGATCTGGGCGGTAATGGCCGGCTGGCTGATGTTCAGCTGTTCTGAAGCCCGGGTGACGCTGCCGGTGGCGGCAATGACATGGAATAGCCGGAGCGCATGTAAATTCATGGATGGTTCCCCTTCGTCGCAATTCATATATTTAATGTATAAAAACAAGGAAAAGATATATTATTTTTATTATTATAACCGAACTATAATGAAACCAGAAGCGCTTCAACCTAATAAAAGGAGTGATGGCAATGCAACAAATTTGGAAGCAAGTCGATGAATACGTGACGGATCTTCTTTGTCCGAACGACCGGATTCTTGAGGAGGTATTGGCGGCAAACCGTAAGGCGGATCTGCCCGAAATCGATGTGACGGCGGCCCAGGGCAAGCTGCTGCAGCTGCTTGTGCAAATGAAAGGCGCGAAGCGTGTCCTTGAAATCGGTACGCTTGGGGCATACAGCACGATCTGGATGGCCCGGGGACTGCCGAAGGACGGCCGTATCATCACGCTGGAGCTGGATCCGCATCATGCGGAAGTGGCGAGGGCCAACATCGTGCATGCCGGCATGGAACATGTCATCGAGGTGCGGACGGGAAACGCGCTGGAGCAGCTGAGTATCCTGGCCGAAGAGAACACGCCGCCCTTCGATATGATCTTCATTGATGCCGATAAGCCGAACAACCCGCAGTATTTGAATTGGGCGCTGCGCTTCTCCCGTCCCGGTACGGTCATCATCGGAGATAACGTGATCCGGGAGGGTGAAATTACGAATCGGCACAGCACGGACCCGCGCATCCAAGGCGTGAGAACCTTCTATGAGATGCTCGCGTCTAGCGAACGTATCTCGGCGACAGCCGTTCAAACGGTCGGCAGCAAAGGATATGACGGTTTTATGCTCGGCATCGTGCAAGCATAAGCTGCACGATATGGAACGCGGCTGCCCGCAGGATCGGGGCGTCCGCGTTTTTTTGTTGTATCCGAAATCCCATTTCCGGTGCCTGCCTTGTTCCCCGGCTTAAGACTCATCAGAGAGGTGAGCCTGATCTGGGGGCGGCTGCAATTCCGTTCCATCGGCATACGTAATTATGCCGTAAGAGGGATAGCTATCAGACGTAATCGTAATGATAATTGGAATATATTGATAGCTTTTGAGAATGGAATACATATGCAGCTTATGGGAGGAGAACAGGAATGTCTACTTTACGATCGCGCTTACTGCCCCTGATCCTTGCCGTTATGACGGCGCTTGCCCTGCAAGGGGGCATCGTGCATGGGGAAAGCTCGGATGAGCCAGCCATTGCTTGGTCAAAGGATTACGGGAATTGGTCTGCCGGGGAGGGAGTCATGCCGACCTCGGATGGCGGATATCTCGCATTGGGAAGCTTGACCGAGCAAGAAATGAGCGGGGACTGGGAGACCTATTCCCAGAAGGCCTACATGGTGAAGCTGGATGCGGAAGGGGCGGTGCAGTGGGAGCAAAAGCTGACCCATGACGGCTCCGAGACCAATGCGGCCTCCCAGGCGATCGAAACCCGCGACGGAGGTTACTTTATCATCGGTACAAGCACCAGCACCTCGGGACAGCCTTACAGCCAGCTGCTGATGGTCAGGCTGGACGCTTCCGGCCGAATCCTTTGGGAGCAGACGAAGGAGGAGGAGGGCATTCACAGCATGCCCCAGACCGCGTTTGAGACGGCAGACGGCGATTTTATCGTCGCGGGCAAAGGCATCAGCAACATGGGCTACAGCAGCGCATATCTGCTTAAAGTCGACGGGGATGGCCAAGAGCTGTGGTATAAGAAGTACCGTTTTGGCGGAAACAGCCAGTATTTCAACGATCTCATTCCGGCCGTGGACGGAGGCTACGTCGCCGTAGGCGGCATCGACAGCCCGGATTACGAACCAGGCGACCGGGATGCGCTTGTCATCGTCAAGGTTGGCGAAGACGGAGAGCAGGCATGGATGAAGGAAACGGTGGACCCCGAAACGGATTGGGGCGCATTCGGGGTTGTGGCGACGGATGACGGAGGCTACTTGATCGGCAGTCAGAAGGTCATCAATCAGCAGCGAATCACTGTTCTGACCGAAACGGATGCCAGCGGAGAGCCGAAGTGGGAAAAAACTTACCCGGCCGGCGCGGATATCGAGGTGTTCAACCGCATTGTCAAAACGGCAGATGGCTATGCGCTGCTGGGTGGAAACGCGAGCGGCGATTATAAGAACCGTAAGGTCCAGTACGATCTGATGACCGTCAGCCAAAGCGGCGAGCTGCTTGACCGGACGCTTTTCAAAGGCGCGCCGATTTCCCGGTACGGGAAAGGCTCGGCAGCACCGGACGGCGGTTATATTTTCCCGGGAACGGTCAAACGAGAGGACAAAACGAAGTTCCAGCTGATGAAGGTAGCGCCTTCCGCCCATCAACCTTCGGCGGAACGGACGCTGACAGGCATTGCCTTTACCGAGAAGGCCAGAACGCTGAAATCCGGCATCGGCGCGCCGACCGTGCTTCAGGCGGTTTATGGTGACGGCACATCAGAGGATGTATCGAGCTCGGCCGCCTATCGTTCGGATGATCCGAAGATTGCCGCCGTTGATACGGCCGGGCGCATTACGGCAACAGCACCGGGTGAAACGGTCATTCATGCCGAATACCGTGACTTTAGCGCTGCGCTGAAGGTCACGGTGCTTTCAGCCGATGACGCTGCGTTCGATCCGGTTTCTGGCGCCATCCAAATGGATTCCGACGAATATTCGCTGGCGGCCGGCAGCAGCCTCGACATCCATTTGCTGTTCATGGACGCCGCCACGGGCAAGACGACGGACGTGACGGCTAAAGCATCGTTCCGCAGCGATCATCCGGACATCGCCGGCGTTGACGACGAAGGGAACCTGACCGGATACCGTGCGGGAGTGACCCGCATTTACGGCTCCTACAAAGGCAAGTCCGTATTCGCCGACGTGCAGGTGCTTCGGAGCTCGGCAGTAAACGCCAAAGCAACCCCAGCCGGATCACCGGTATTGCAATCGCAAACTCGGAAGTAGCGGCAAGCATGCTGCTGTACGAAGAACAGCCAATTCGGCTGTTCTTTTTGCGTTAAGGCGAAGTGCATACGGAAGACCGTACCTTTGCCCTGAACAGAAATATCGACGTACCCAACATGTTTTTGCGCGGATGCTAATAAACGTAGGCATTGACGCAACCTTGACAGGAGGCCACATGATGAAGTCCGGTAAAATTGTGCGCCAAATGGATTGACAATCCGAAATCCATCGCATATATTATGGTTAGTTACTTGAGTAATTAACCAGTTGGGTGGTGAAGGTATTTGGGGTCAATTATGGATGACGGCCGTCCTATTTTTATACAGATTGCGGAAAAGATCGAAGACGACATCCTTAGCGAAGGATTGCCCGAGGAATCTCAGGTCCCTTCGACCAATCAGTTTGCCTCTTTTTATCAGATAAATCCTGCGACCGCGGCCAAGGGAGTTAATCTTCTGGTTGATCAAGGTATTCTGTACAAGAAGAGGGGGATCGGAATGTTTGTGGCTTCAGGAGCGAGGGAGAGGCTCGTGGATAAACGGAAGGAACAATTTTATGAGCAGTATATCGTGACGATGATTCACGAGGCCAAGAAGCTGGGAATTACGGTTGATCAGTTAACGGACATGGTCAGAAGAGGGGATGAGAGTAAATGAAACCGGTCATCGAAGTAAAGCGGTTGAATAAAACTTATGGCAGTGAAACGGTCGTCAAGGATATCAGTTTTGCGGTGGAGGAGAATAAAATATACGGTTTGCTGGGCAGAAACGGCGCAGGCAAAACGACCATCATGCATATGCTCACGGCCCAGCTGTTCCCGACAAGCGGCGAAATGAAGGTATTCGGAGAGAACCCTTACGAAAACAACCGGGTGCTTAGCCGGATGTGCTTCATCAAAGAGAGCCAAAAATATCCGGATAGCTTCAGAGTCGCGGACGTGCTTGCAGTTGCGGCAACCCTATATCCGGACTGGGATCAAGCGTACGCGCAGCAGCTGATTGAAGAATTCCGGCTTCCGCTCAAAAGAAGAATGAAAAAGCTATCCCGGGGGATGCTTTCCTCGGTCGGCATTATCGTCGGCTTGGCCAGCCGCGCGCCGCTTACGATTTTTGACGAGCCTTACCTGGGTCTGGACGCGGTTGCCCGAAACCTGTTCTATGAAAGGCTGATTGAGGACTATGGGGAGCATCCCCGGACCGTCATCCTCTCCACTCATTTGATCGATGAGGTCAGCAATTTGCTGGAGCATGTGATCGTGATCGATAACGGCAGCATCCTAATCAATGAAAATGCCGATGAGCTCAGGGATAAAGCTTACACGGCCGTAGGTTCAGCCCAGCACGTGAGTACTTATACGGCAGGAAAAAGGGTTATTCACCAAGAATCCCTCGGCGGTATGATGACCGCGACCATATGGGGCAAGGGAGACAAAGCAAACAGGAGGGAGGCCGAGGGGCTCGGCATTCAATTCGCTCCGGTAACCCTGCAGCAGCTCATTGTTCACTTAACAAGCGATAAAGGAAATGGAAGGGTGGCAGATTAATGATGAGAATGACAGGCGTATTAAAAATGCATTGGCGCGATAAAACGGTTTGGATTTATGTGCCGTGGGTTGTTTTATTGTTCAGCTTCGCGATCAACGTGATTATCGGGATCCTGACCAAAGGACAGGAGAATATTAACTCCGGAGGGATCGCCTCTATATACGTTTATATGTTTATTGCCATTCTCATCGTACAGGCGCAGACCTTTCCCTTTTCGCTCGGGATGAGCATCCGTAGAACCGATTATTTTATGGGTACGGCGTTGATGTGCCTCCTCGTCAGCGCGGGTTCAAGCCTTGTTCTTTTTCTACTGTCGGTGATAGAGAACATGACCGATGGCTGGGGCGTGAACCTGCATTACTTCGCGCTGCCGTTTATGAAGGATTTATCCCCGATTGCACGTTTTGGAGTGTTCTTTGTCGTCATGACCTACATGTTTTTCCTCGGATTCGTGATTTCAAGCATTCACCGCAGATTCGGAAAAACAGGCTTATACGTTTTATTTACCGCAATATTGCTCCTCAGCAGCATCGGAAGTTTTGCCATGACGTACTATGAGCGGTGGATGGACTTGTTCAAGTGGGTTGCGCATCACCATCAGCTGCTTTATGTCTGGATGATCCCCTTTATCATCCTTTACGCGCTGATTTCTTACGGCCTGCTCCGCCGGGCTACGGTATCTTAATAAGGAGGAACGTGAACGTCTTACCTTTCATCTTCCGATCCCAATCTCTCAGCATGAGGCAGAGGAATTGGGATTTTTGCTTGCTTCATAAATAAAAGCATTATGTAAGCGCTTCAAAAATAAATCTTGCCAATTGATATAACCCTTGCTATAATCGCTTTGAAAAGGTTTTCTTACAAAGGAAGTTTTAACAATGAAGCCAACAATTAGAGATGTTGCCAAAATGGCGGACGTATCCATCAGTACCGTATCCCGCGTCATGAATGCGCCTGAATCCGTCATCGAGAGCAAAAGAATACGGGTTTTGGAGGCGATTGAGAAGCTTCAATATCAGCCGAATTCGTTTGCCCGCGGCCTGATTTACAAGAAATCCTTTACGCTCGGATTGCTGATTCCGGATATTGAAAATTTTTATTATACCGGCATTATCCGGGGCATGCAGGATGCCTGTATCAAGCTCGGTTACAGTCTGATGATCTGCAATACGGACCGGGATAAGAACCGGCTCCTTTCTTACATCGACGCTTTTCACGAGAAGCAGGTGGACGGGATCGTGTTCGCAAGCGATATTATGTATCCCGAATACTACGAAAAGCTGGTACGCTGCAGAATCCCGTTCGTGCTTCTTTCTACACATTCGTATGAGTATGAGATTCCGAGCGTGGAGATTGACGATGAGCAGGCGGCCTATGACGCGGTGAAATTCCTGATCGACCTCGGACACGAAGACATTGGAATGATCGGATTCAATCATGAGAATTCCATTTCCGGACCGCCGCGGTACCAAGGCTTTATCCGGGCTTTGGAGGAAGCGGGACTTGGCCGTAACGGTGAGAAGATCCGATATGCGACGCACAGATTCGAGCATGCTTACCATGCCGCGCACGAACTGTTTACCGATTATCCCGAGCTTACGGCTGTATTCTGCGTCGCCGACGAATTCGCCATGGGGGTGATTTCCTATCTGAAAGACCGGAACATTCTCGTTCCCGGGCAGGTATCGGTTATCGGATTCGATAATCTGAGGATGGCGAATATGTTCATCCCGAAGCTGACTACGATCGCGCAGCCGATGTACGACATGGGATGCCGTGCCGCGGAAAAGCTGCATGAATGGCTTACAACAGGCACGGTCGAGGTTCTACGGGAGAAAATGGAGCATAAATTGATTGTCAGAGAGTCCTCGCGTCAACGATGAGGTTCCTTCTCGGGAAATTTGAAAAGCTTTTCAAACGAGCTGTCATGTTACAACTTAATGGGCAAAGGGTAATGAATGAAATTCGGTTAACAACACATTAACATTGCTTAGTTGATACATATCACCAAGTTGAAAGCGCTCTATTATTTATGGCGCCAGATTCTGTGAGGGGGGTGATCCGCGGGCTGTAACAGTAGATTGGACGATATGGGGACCATGAAACTTTTTTTGAGATATCGGCTTGCTGGCAGCTTTCGGTTCGGCGTACTGATATCGAAAATGCGGACTCCGCGGTAATTTGCATGCTTGTGCGGAGTGTGCTGACCGATTTTTACTTAACCATGATAAAAAAAGGGGATGTATGTTGTATGACAAAAGTACGGAAAGCCAGAACATCCATACTGCTCTCGCTGAGCCTGTCCTTGACCATGATGCTGAGCGCCTGCGGCGGCTCGGGGGATGCGGGGCCGACGAAAGAGCCTGCTGCCTCCGGCGGCGACACGAAGGAAACGACCACAACGACACAACCGGCCGATAGCGGCTCCGGTTCACCGCTGGAAATGGCCATGCAGGGCAAGTATAAAGGAACGAAAGTAACCATGTTCGGTCCTTTCGTGGATGCCGACCAGAAGAAATTCGAGGACAGCATCAAGGATTTCGAGGATAAAACGGGCATCGATATCCAGTATGAGGGCTCCAAGGAATTCGAAGCGACGATCAACGTCCGCGTCGACGGCGGCAACGCGCCGGATATCGCTGACTTCCCGCAGCCGGGCCTGCTCGCTTCCATCGCCAAAACCGGTAAAGTGGTCGATCTGAACAAGATCCTTGATCAGGAAAAGCTGAAGAAAAACTATAACCAAAGCTGGCTGGACATGGGAACCATGGACGGCAAGGACGGCAAAATTATGGCAGGCATCTGGAACCGCAGCAACGTGAAAAGCTTGGTGTGGTATCCGAAAAAGCAGTTCGAAGAGGCGGGTTACAAAGTACCTCAAACCTGGGATGAAATGATGGCCCTGACCGAGCAAATCGCCAAGGACGGCGACCCTGCGTGGGCGATCGGCATCGAGAGCGGCGCGGCTACCGGCTGGCCGGGAACCGACTGGATCGAAAACATCATGCTGCGTACCACTACGCCAGAAAACTATGACAAATGGGTTAAGGGCGAGCTGCCTTTCACATCGCCTGAAGTGAAAAACGCTTTCGAAATCATGTCCAAAATCTGGATGAATAAAGACTATGTCTATGGCGGCACCAAGTCGATCGTGACGACGTCTTTCGGCGACGCGCCGAAGCCAATGTTCGAGAATCCGCCCAAAGCATGGTTTAACCTGACAGGCAACTTCATCACCAGCTTCTTCCCTGAAACCGCGAAGGTTGACCAGGACTACGACTGGTTCTACCTGCCGCCGATCGATGAGCAGTACGGCAAGCCGGTGCTGGTTGCAGGCGACATCTATGCGATGTTTAACGACCGTCCTGAAGTTCGTGCGGTGATGGAATTCTTCACAACCGGCGAATCCATCAAAAATTGGGTGCAATCCGGCGGCGTCATCGCTCCAATGAACGACGCTTCGCTTGATTGGTACACTTCCGAATCCGATAAACGGATGGCGAAGCTGGTTCAGGATGCGACAACGCTCCGCTTTGACGGATCTGACCTGATGCCGGGCAAAGTCGGCGCGGGCTCCTTCTGGAAAGGCATGACCGACTATGTCAGCGGAACGGTGAATCTGGACGAAGCGCTGAAACAGATTCAAAAGGGCTGGGATAACTAAGCATTTCATTTTGCAATGATTTTATAGCTGGAAGATGGGGCAGCTTCGCAAGCGCTGGCTGCCCCTTTTTTTCAGATATCGGAGGGCAGGGATTATCCATGGAAGCACAAGCCAAAACGAAATCCAGATCCAAATCCAGCTTCAAAGGCGTGCTGATCTTGCTTATCATGCTGCTGATTAACATCTGCGTTCACGGCGTGATCTTTTATTTCTTCAAGGAATCCACGCTGAACCCGCTTTGGACAGCTTTGGCGGCGGTCATCTGGGGTGTAGCAGGCGTCTATTTTCTGTATTTTACGATCAGTTTGGCTGTTGAGCAGTTTCCGGAAAAAATCGGCCGCAAAATACTGCCATATGTGTTTATCGGCCCGGCTGTTTTGCTGTTAGGCTGGCTGCTGGTCATGCCGGCGCTGCGCACGCTGTACCTGAGCTTTTTTAATGCATCTTCTGATAAGTTCGTCGGTCTGGGCAACTACCTAGCAATCTTCAGCGACCGTCTGCTCGCGACTGCTTTGCGAAACAACCTGCTGTGGGTTTTCGTCGGTACACTGGCCTGTGTGGCTTTCGGGCTGCTGATTGCCATTCTTGCAGACCGGAGCAGTTATGAGCGGATCGCAAAATCCATCATCTTCATGCCGATGGCCATTTCATTCGTTGCCGCGGGTGTCATCTGGAAGTTCGTGTATTACTACCAGCCTGGGACAGAGCAGATCGGTCTCTTGAACGCCATCGTGATTGCTTTTGGAGGCGAGCCGCAGGCATGGGTGACGATGCTCCAGCCGTGGAACAACTTTTTCCTCATCCTGATCCTGATCTGGATGCAGACGGGCTTTGCGATGGTGATTTTTTCGGCGGCGATCAAAGGCGTTCCCGAGGATATTCTTGAAGCGGCGCGTGTAGACGGGGCCGGAGAAATCCGCATCTTTTTCCGCATCATCATTCCGTTTATCTCCACGACGCTGCTCACCGTTACGACGACGATCATCGTCTTTACGCTGAAAATATTCGACGTCGTGATGGTCATGACCGGCGGCCAATACGACACCGAGGTTGTCGCCACGCAGTTCTACCGTCAGTTCTTCATGTACCGTAACTTCGGTTACGGCTCGACGCTGGCTATCGTGCTGCTGATCGCGGTCCTGCCTGTCATCTATTTCAACCTTCGTCAAATCCGCAAGCAGGGGGGATTCTAAATGGCCGGAAAAAGAAAGAAAAAGGGTAAAAAATGGATTGTGAATCTGGTGCTCGGCATCATTTGCTTTATCTGGCTCATTCCAACCGTGGGCTTGCTGATTTCCTCCTTCAGACCTGCGGCCGACATTCTGCAAACCGGATGGTGGGAGGTATTCCCGCATCAGGAATGGAAGTCTGCGGATACGATCAAGCTGTCCAAGGACGTGGATTTGCGCGGACCGATTGAGGTCAATGGCAAAACCTATACCGATGACCAGCTCAAAGCGGGCGTAAAGGCCGGAAATGACCGGCTGATCTGGGAAAACCGCAGAAACCGGGAAATCAGCGTGCAGGAGCAGGGCTGGGTCGCCAGCTCCAAGCTGACGCTGGATAACTACAAAAATGTCATTTCGGGTAAGGAATATACCGTCAAAGAAGCTGACGGCAGCGAGAAGAAAGAGAAGGGAACGGGACTCTCGCAGGCCTTCCTGAATACGCTGACGATCGCCATCCCGGCGACGGTCATACCGATTCTGATCGCTTCCTTCGCTGCATACGCGTTTGCGTGGCTGCGTTTTCCAGGTAGAAAGACGATATTCGTTGTCATCATTGCCATGCTGGTCGTGCCGCTTCAGGTCGCTCTCATACCGGTGCTCAAGGATTACACTTCGCTCGGCCTGAATGGCACTTATCTCGGCATCTGGCTGGCGCATTCAGCTTTCGGTCTGCCGCTCGTCACGTATTTTATGTATAACTTTATCAGTCAGCTGCCGAAGGATTTGTTCGAATCAGCCTTTATGGACGGGGCGAGCCACTTCACGATCTTCAGCAGGCTGATCCTGCCTTTGTCCGTTCCTGCGCTGGCCTCGATCGGCATCTTCCAGTTCCTCTGGGTATGGAATGATTATCTGGTTTCGCTGATTTTTATCGGCAACCAGCCAAACGTGCAGGTGATGTCCATGAAGATTGCGGATTTGGTCGGCTCGCGCGGCAATGATTGGCATCTGCTCACCTCGGCCGCATTTATATCGATGCTGATGCCGCTGGCGATTTTCTTCCTGCTGCAAAAGTATTTTGTCAGAGGCTTGATGGGCGGTTCAGTCAAGGGTTAAGGGCTGCGTCTGCCCGGCTAGCTCGAATCAGTGCTCCACAGCAAGATTTAACAAGCTGGAACATCAGCATAACCACAATTGTATACAGAGAAGTGCCCATAAACGGATAGGAGGACATAAGCAGATGAAAATGAAAGCATACGTGCGTCCAGAGGCACTATACCCTTATCAGGCCTGGAGCCTGGCCGAGGAAGCTTATGATGATGAAAACAACCAGCGAAGCGAGAGCGTCTTCGCGCTGGGCAATGGGTATATCGGAATGCGGGGGAACTTTGAAGAAGGATATCATGGCGTCAAAGGAACATCCGTAACGGGAAATTACATTAACGGATTTTATGACGCCAAGCCCATTCATTATCCGGAGGGTGCCTACGGGTATCCCTCCCGGAACCAGGCGATGCTGAACGTGACCAATGCCCAATGCGTCGGCATTTCTGTGGGAGATGAGCCGTTTCATTTGAATACCGGTCAGGTGCTCTCATTCTCGCGGGAGTTGGACATGAAACGCGGCTTTTTGAAGCGTCAGATCGAGTGGGAAGCACCTTCCGGCGGCCGCGTGCGGATCAGCTTCCACAGACTTGTTTCATTCACGCACAAGCACTTGGCTGTTGTCCAGGTGGAGGTGGAATCCACCGGATTCGAAGGGGAGATCACGCTCCATTCTTTCCTGGACGGGAAGATTCAGGAGGCGGAAGCGACGGATGATCCGCGGCTGGGCTCCGGAGGCGGCGAACCGAGCCTGATGCTAGAGAAGATGGAGCAGCGGGGAGAGTTATCGCTGCTGAAGCAGCGTACCCGCCATACCGGCTTTGAGCTGATTACGGGCATCAGTCACCGGATTGAAGCCCCCGCGGCCGCTGCTGCGGAGAGCGTAACGGGGGAGGAGCAGATTGGAACGCGGTTCACGCTCAAGCTGTCTCCGGGTGAGAAGGCTGTTCTCACCAAATATATTTCTTATCATACATCGAAGGACGGCAGCAATCAGGAGGCGGAGCTGGAAAAGCGGGCTGAAGGAACGCATCGGGAGGCATCGCTGCTTGGCTTCAGCAGGCTGATGGACGGGCAGCAGGCTTATCTGGATTCCTTCTGGCAGCATGCGGACGTGGAGATTGAAGGCGACCCGGCGCTTCAGCAGGGTATCCGCTTCAATGCTTTCCAGTTGCTGCAGTCGGTAGGCCGCGACGGCTTGACGAACATTGGCGCCAAAGGTCTGACCGGGGAAGGGTACGAAGGGCATTATTTCTGGGATACGGAAATGTATATGATGCCGTTTTTCACCTATACGCAGCCGGACATTGCCCGCGCGCTGATGGATTTCCGTTATGCCACGCTCGATAAGGCACGCAGCCGCGCGCAGGTCATGTCCCAGAAGGGAGCACTCTATCCGTGGCGTACGATCGACGGGGATGAGAACTCGGCGTATTTCCCCGCGGGAACGGCCCAGATGCATATCAATGCGGACATCGCTTATGCGATCAAGCAGTACGTGCAGGCGACGGGCGATATTCGGTTTCTTTTGGATAAGGGTGCCGAAATCCTTTTCGAAACCTCCCGCTTTTGGGTGGATCTCGGACACTTCAATGAGGCGAGGGGCGGGGCGTTCTGCATCGACGGCGTCACCGGCCCGGATGAATACACGGCCATCGTCAATAACAATACGTATACCAATCTCATGGTGCAGAGCCAGCTGAATTATGCCTGCGACACGGCAGAACTGCTGGGGCGGGAACATCCCGAAGTTTATGAACGGCTCCGGCAGTCCATCGGCCTTACGCAGGATGAGGTCGCGGGGTGGCGCGAAGCAGCGGCCCGCATGTTTGTGCCTTATGACGAAACACTTGGCATATATGCGCAGGACGACACCTTTTTGACGAAGAAAAAGTGGGATTTCGAGCATACGCCGGAGGATCAATATCCGCTGCTGCTCCATTTCCATCCGCTCGTCATTTACCGGCATCAGGTGCTGAAGCAGGCGGATACGGTGATGGCCCTGTTTCTCCTCAGCGAGAAATTTACAATGGAAGAAAAGATCCGAAATTATCAATATTACGAGCCGCTGACCACCCATGACTCCTCGCTTTCGCCTTGCATTCACAGCATCGTGTCCGCGGAGATCGGCGACCTTGACGGCGCTTATGCTTATTTCGACCGGACCGTGCGGATGGATCTGGACGACATTAACCGCAATGCGAAGGACGGGCTGCATACCGCCGCCATGGCCGGGTCCTGGATGTCCATCGTGCATGGCTTCGCAGGGATGCGCTTGACGGACGGGGAGCTTGCATTTAGTCCTGCGCTCCCGCATCTGTGGCAAAGCTGCACGTTCCGGGTGACATATCACGGTCAGCTGTTGATGGTCCGCATGGGCCGAGAGGAAACCCGGTATACGCTTGTCCAAGGTGACGGGCTTACGTTCAAGCATAAAGGACGGGAACTTTCATTGGCGGCCGGGGAAACGATCGCCGTAGATTGAATCCGGGTTCAGTGAAAAGGTCGGAGAGCTCGTGGAGTACCGTATAACAGCGGATTTCACGGCTTCCTCCGCCGTTCTTTTTTTTCAGAATGTCATGAAATAAAAAAAATCTGAAAAATGCTTGACGCTAACTGCCTTGTCATGGTAAGATCTATTTTGTCGCCGCTAAAGAGTTTGAAATGCGACGATGGCCAATATGCGGTCGTGGCGGAATTGGCAGACGCGCACGGTTCAGGTCCGTGTGGGCTAACCCCCCGTGGAGGTTCGAGTCCTCTCGACCGCATCCGATCAAGAAGCTCTTGGATTTGTCTTTATGACGATTCAAGAGTTTTTTGTTATGCATGGAATAACGCGAAGTGTCCCTAAAAGGATTCTTCGCGTTTTTTTCGTTAGATATATACCTTGTTCGATCACATTGTAAACGATAAAAACGGTAAGCCATGATTATCTTAATCATAGTCCCTAAGCTCTCGAATTCTTCTTCAGGAAGGTTCAAGAGCTTATTGTACGTGAAAATCATCTTCATGACTTCTAAGAGCCGTTTCTCTCATTGTAAAAGCCGATCAGGCCGTTCGTTAATTGTTGGTGTGAGCTGCTGATAAAGCGATCTGCAAGGTACACCAGTTCCAGGTGACGCACAGGCGTCCCATCGGTGATTGGTATGGCCGTGATGTCCGTCCGTTCCGGATAATTTCTAAGCAATCCTTTAGGCTGTATGGTGACTCCCACCCCGGCAGAAACCAGCTGCAGCAGCGAAGCTGCCGTAGCGGTCTCCATGACCGTCGTTAGTTCGAATCCTTGCTTGATGCAAACCTCCTCGACCAGATCGCGCCCCAAAAAGCCTTTCGGATACATCACCAATGCATGATCCATCACTTCCTGGAGCGTAATCTCTTTCCTCGTCGCAAGCTCGCTTGCTGAATTTACGAACAGATAATACGGTTCCGATCCAAGCGGAATTTGTATTAATCGCTTATCGGGCGGACCCACCAAGCCGATGCCGATATCGACACGATGGTTAAGCACTTCTTCTTGAATTTGTATCGAAGAGAAGGCTTGAAGCTTGATGCCCGGATATTTCGTATTGAACTCGACGAACAGCGGAACAAGGTGAAAATCCAAATCCGAAGGGAGGACCGCCAGCCGAACCGTCCCTGAATTCCCGGACTGAAGCTCCTGAATGGCAGTTTTGGCGTCCAGCTCCGTTTGAAGCATTTTCTCTCCGAACCGCCATAAAAGGTTACCGGCCTCCGTTGCGACGACTTTTTTACCGATTCGGTCAAAGAGCGGCGTGCCAAAGTCCGCTTCGAGGAGACGGATCTGCTGGCTTAATGTAGGCTGCGAGATTCCAAGCTCCTCGGCAGCTTTCGTAAAGTGGAGATGCTTGTAGACGGCCATAAAGTATTGAATATTCCGAGTGTCCATGAAGAACCCCTTAATTAATGATAGTTTTTTACTATCATAATAATATAAATTATAGGATTGATCAATGATGTCCGGGTGAATATACTGAATATGCGTTACGCAAATAACAAACAGGGGAGGCACCATGATGAAAAAGTTTTATTTATTATTGGCTATATTTATGGCGGCTTTGAATCTGAGACCGATCATTACATCTGTTGCTCCTTTGCTTGGTACGATGCAAAGCGAGCTGGGAATGAGCGGGTTGACGGCCAGCCTGCTGACTACGTTTCCGGTATTATGCATGGGGCTTTTTGCTCCCTCGGCAACGGCGCTGCGTGATCGACTGGGGCTTGAGCGCAGCATTTTTACCGCCTTGCTGCTCATTACGGGGGCTACCGCTTTGCGGGGGAGCGCGGACTCCGTGACGATACTGGTCATAAGCGCCTTGATAGGCGGGATCGGCATCAGCCTGGCTGGACCGCTGCTGTCCGGATTCATCAAAAAGTATTTCCCGACAAAGCCCGGCATCGTAAGCATTTATTCGGCCTCGATGACCTTCGGTGCAGCCATGGCTTCGGCATTGTCGATACCGATATATAATCGAAGCAACCAAAGCTTAACCATGACCCTGTCATGCTGGGCCATTTTGGGGGTGCTTGGTCTTATCGTTTGGTCGGTATTTCTACGGAACAGAGCAAACAAGGAAGGCTCGGTACGTTCCAGGCTTCCCATCCGCAATCCGAGGGCCATATTGTTGACGTTATTTTTCGGGCTGATGGCATGCATGTTTTATTCGCTTACGGCATGGATTTCACCGATTGCGCATAGCTTCGGCTACAGCTCGGCAAGCTCGGCTATGTTCCTTACCATCTTTACCATCATTCAAATTCCCGTTTCCTTGCTGATTCCCGGTTTGGTATCCAGGTTCGGGAAACGAAGATTTTTCCTTGTCTTTTGCAGCGTGTCCGAGCTGATCGGAATCGTGATATTGTTATTCCATCTGCCGATGCTGCCGGCTGTCATTTGTTTGGGAATCGGGGCAGGAGGGTTGTTTCCGCTGGCACTTATGCTGCCTATCGTCGAGACGAAGACATCGGAGGAAGCCGGGTCATGGTCGGCCATGTCTCAGTGCGGCGGGTACATTATAGGTGCAATGGGGCCGCTGCTTATTGGAGCCATTTTTGATTACAGCGGCAGCTTCACGGTGGCGCTTTTCGCTATGCTTGCCGTAATTGCGGTCATGATCGCAGTACAGCTGCTAATCACCAGCCATAAACCTGAAATTCAAGCTGGTTCTGTAGAAATGGAATAGATATTTCAATGAATATTGACAAAATCCCCTCTAACAGCGCATGTCGTCGCGCTGCTTGAGGGGATTTGTGCTGATTCACAGGGAAGCCATTTTTCTGACGGCGTTGGCCGCCGCTTCCATGGTCACTTCTCCCAAGGTGGGATGGGGATGGATGGTCATCGCCAAATCCTCGGCGGTTGCGCCCATTTCAATCGCCAGTGCAAGCTCCGATATGAGGGTTGACGCCTCTGCTCCAACGATTTGCGCGCCGATGACAAGACCCGAAACCGGATTGGCGATCACTTTGACGAACCCTTCGGCCGCCTTCATGGCAAGTGCCCTGCCGTTAATCGAGAATGAAGACTTCCCGACAACAACCGGGATTCCTTTCGCTTTGCACTCGGTTTCGCTTAGCCCGACGCTGGCGAGCTCCGGCTCGGAAAAAACGACAAGCGGAATTGCTTTGTAATCAATAACCGAAGGCATACCCGCAATGGCTTCAGCCGCTACCTTGGCTTCGTAAGAAGCCTTATGGGCAAGAGCCGGTCCTTTGGTAATATCGCCAATGGCATAGATATGCGAAATGGCCGTTCTGCATTGCTCGTCGGTTTCAAGCAAACCTCTGCCCGCTGCGCGCAATCCGGCGCGCTCAAGCCCCAAGCTGCCGTCCGTATTCGGTGTTCTTCCGACGGTCACTAGCGCATATGCCGCGCTAATCGAGTGCCGCACTTCATTCTTCATATAATGTAAGGTGAGCCCATCCGCATCCTGTTCAGCCTCGACCACCGTCGCTTCGGTAATGAGGGTTATTCCGTCGGCCTCCATCTGCTTGACGACAGGCGCGACGAGGTCCGCTTCGAATCCGGGCAGTGACTGCCGTCCCCCTTCTACAATGGTAACTTTGGTTCCGAATCGGGCATACATCTGTCCAAGCTCGGCGCCAATGTAACCGCCCCCGATTACGACCATGCTGGCCGGAATCTGGGAAAGCGAGAGGGCATCCGTAGAAGACAAAATACGTCCGCCGAACGGTAAAGCCTGCAGCTCAATCGGGCGGGAACCGGTAGCTAATATCGCGTGCTTGAAAAAAACCTTTTGTTCGCGTTCCGCTTGTTTCACGGCAACCGTGTGCTCGTCAATAAAGCTTGCTTCACCCTCCAAAATCGTCACTCCGGCATTCTTCAACAGGAAATGAACGCCTCCGGCCTGCTTGGTTACGACCGCTTGTTTGAAAGCCTGGGCTTCGGCAAAAGAATCCGAGGGAAGGAGGCTGCTCCATGATTTATGCAGATGGTAGCGGTTGGCTTCCCCGATAAGCGCTTTGGACGGGATGCAGCCCACATTCGTGCATACGCCGCCGATCGGGCCGCGTTCGACAAGGATCGTTTTCATGCCAAGCTGTGCAGACCGGACTGCGGCTGCATATCCTCCAGGGCCGGAGCCAATGACAATGGTTTCTGTTTGAGTAAGTTGGGTCAACTCCATACACCTCCGTTAAAATATGATGAACATAATATATTATAGACATCATATTTTATTTCGGTCAATAGTTCCTTACTTCATCTTCATGATATGCCTGAAGGTTCGGGCGAAGTGACGATAAATCGGTTGAATGAAAAAATGCTTGACGCTAACTAGCTTGTCATGATAAGATCTATCTTGTCGCCGCGAAAGAGTTTACATGCGAACGACGTTGATACATATGCGGTCGTGGCGGAATTGGCAGACGCGCACGGTTCAGGTCCGTGTGGGCTAACCCCCCGTGGAGGTTCGAGTCCTCTCGACCGCACCACTTCATCAATAACAGGCTTCTGATCTGCATGTACTAGCAGAGCAGGAGCCTTTTTTGTTGTTCGATTGAATGTTTTTTATTTTTCGTGAGAAAATGATTATTTACATTGTTCCGTTACTTGCTCACACGGATCCGTCGGTTTTACGGAAGATTGGACTACGGAATGTATTGGCTTAAGAGATAGGATACAGATGTTAAAAATGAGAGGCTTGAAGGACCCCAAGGCCGTCGTTAAAGCTTGACATAAAAGAGATCATTTAATATCATTATTCTGATAATGATTATCAATTTCATTAAATGAAAGAGGAGACTAGCATGATTAAGAGTTTTAAAATGCCTAGATGGGTTGGCATAGTAACTGTGGCAGCAGCATTAATGACTGGACTCATCGGGTGTTCATCCAATACTAGCGACAACGGCCAGGAAGCGACTGAAAATTCCAATTCCACGCCCCCTGCAGATTCGTTTAAAGAGACGATAGAGACCAAGTTCGGCCAAGTAAAACTTACGGAACAGCCTAAGCGGGTTGTTGCGCTCGGCTGGGGGGATGCCGAGACGGCGCTTAGCCTTGGCGTGCAGCCGGTCGGCGCGAGCGATTGGCTGGCTTTTGGAGGGAATGGAGTCGGACCGTGGCTTAAAGACGCATACAAAACATCACCGACCATTCTTGGAACAACCGAGCTGGATTACGAACAAATTGCGGCTCTACACCCCGACCTTATTCTTGACGTGAAGTCTTCGGGTGATGAGACGCGTTACAAACGGCTTTCGGAAATAGCCACCACTGTTGGCGTTCCCGCCGATGGGGATAATTATCTGACGAGCACCAATGAGCAAGTGGAAATGATAGCGAAAGCTTTGGGCAAAGAAAAAGAAGGCGAAGCGCTGCTGAAGCAAGTCGACGACGCTTTCGCGAAAGCAGCCAAAGATCATCCGGAATTCACCGATAAAACCATCGTTGTTGGAGCCTACTCTTCCGAAGGGTTCGGCGCGTACGTGAAGGGAGATGCGCGTATCGATTTCATGACGCGGCTCGGATTCAAGACGAAGGATGCGGTTGAGAAGCTGGCGGACGGAAATTTCTATGTGAAAGTGTCGGACGAACAGCTGGATCTGTTGGATGCGGACGTGACTGTCGTCATGCCAATCTGGGTTGATGCTAAAGAAATAACCAACAACAAGCTATTCCAGAAGATTCCTTCTGTCGCTGCCAGCAGATCGATTGTTCTTGATGAAGATACGGCTAATGCTTTCTCGACAGGCACGGTTCCTTCCTTGCTGTGGACGATTGAGCATTTGCCGCTGCAAATTAAGGCACTCGTACAGCCTGGAGCGTGAAGCCGGTGACATCGGCCAATCATCTCAAGAACAATAGCGGTCAAGCGCAGACGATCACCTCTCTACGGTCCAAGCGGCTGAGCGGCTTCATTGTCGCTCTTGTCCTGCTTGCAGTTATGATGTGCCTGAGCCTGATGATCGGAGCGAAGCAGCTTTCGGTCGAAACCGTTTGGCAGGCGCTTTTCTCCAATACGGATAGCTACGAGCATCGGGTTATTCTGGACTCCCGGCTGCCCCGTACGCTGCTTGCGCTCGTCGTAGGACCGGCCTTCGGACTATCTGGAGCGCTCATACAGGCTGTCACGCGAAATCCATTGGCCGATCCAGGCATTCTTGGTGTAAGCGCGGGGGCAGCATTTGCTGTAGCCATAGGCGTCGGCGTTTTTGCAGTCGGCTCGCTGTCCGGTTACGTGGGATTCGCCCTAGCCGGAGCGTTAGCCGCCACGATTATCGTCTATGTCATCGGGGGAGGCGCCGGCAAAAAATCGCCTTCACCCGATCAGCTTACGCTTGCCGGGGTAGCTTTAGGCGCTGTGTTAAGTGGATTCACAACGGTGATGACCTTGATGAACAGCGAAGCGTTCTCGCGTATGTTGAACTGGACTGTTGGCTCCTTGGCTCGCAAAAGCGAGGGAGACGTGTGGCTGGTGTTGCCGCTTATCATCGCTGGCACGCTGGCAGCGTTAGCGATTTCCCCAGCCCTTAACGCTATCGCATTCGGGGAAGATCGCGCTTCGTCACTTGGGGTAAACGTCCTGCTGATTCGTGGGATCGGTCTCGTCGCGATTACGTTGTTGGCGGGTAGCGCCACGGCGATCGCGGGCCCGATTGGCTTTCTCGGATTGATGGTGCCCCACTGCGTGCGCTGGTTCGTTGGGCCAAGCCAGCCATGGATTTTTCTGTATTCACTGGTCGTTGCCCCATTACTGTTACTGGCTGCCGATATCATTGGAAGAGTCGTAATCTCCCCGACCGAGGTCCCGGTGGGCATTATTATGGGCTTCGTCGGTGCGCCTATCCTGATCATTCTTGTTCGACGCCGTTCGGCAAGCAAGCTATGAGGCGGCGGGTATTGATGAAATTCGGGTGCGGTTTGACAGCAAGAAGGAGTGATTGCTATGCCTCCCATTAATTTCGGCAGGCGTTACATACGGCTTAAGGGACTTATAAAGCTGCGCATCGATGCCAGAAGCCTTGTGGTGACAGCCGTTCTCCTGGGAGCGACCCTTGTGATCGCTTGCTTCGGTTTAATGATCGGAACACTGCGACTAAGCGTGCATGAGGTGTTTGCCGCTTTAAGCGGCGATGCGGCCAAGATGACCCGAACAATCGTCGTGGAATGGAGGCTGCCGCGCGTCCTGGCGGCAATGATTTTCGGCGCAGGCTTGGCGGTCAGCGGTTCGATTTTTCAATCGCTGACCCGGAATCCATTAGGCTCGCCTGATATTATCGGCTTCACCTCGGGTTCGTACACAGGCGCACTGATTGCCATGCTGATTGCCGGGTCGACGTCGTTTATCGGTATTGCGGCGGGGGCACTGATCGGAGGACTGGCAACAGCCGTCCTGATCTATCTCCTGGCATTCCGCAAAGGCACGCAGGGTTTCCGGCTTATCATCGTCGGGGTCGCAACTTCAACGATCCTCAGCAGCGTCAATTCAGTGCTGCTGCTGCGAAGCAAAGCAGAAGTTGCATTAACCGCTGCGGCTTGGGGAGTAGGCTCGTTGAATGGCATTAGTTGGGCTCAGTCGATTCCAGCCATGGTGGCCGTCGTCGTTCTCCTGCTGATTGCCGCAGTGATGGCCAGGCCTCTGCGAGCGATGGAATTGGGCGAGGATGCGGCTAAAGCCCATGGTATCCGCTCGGAACGGACCCGTCTTGTGCTGATCCTGATCGCAGTCGTGCTGACCGCCGCGCCAACGGCCGTTATGGGCCCGGTCAGTTTTGTCGCGTTGGCGGCTCCGCAGATCGCGCTAAGGTTCACGAAATCGGCGCAGAGCCTTGCGCCGGTAGCGGCGATGGGCGCTTTTCTCATGTTGGGGGCTGACTTGGTAGCGCAGCGGATTGTACCCGGGACGATTTTTCCCGTTGGCGTGGTCACGCTGTCTTTAGGCGGGTTGTATCTTGTGGGTGTATTGTTCCGTCAGGCCCGGTCGTCCTCGTAGCGAAGTGGAAGCAATAGAATACCTGGCAGGCCCGTGCTCCATGCATTGTGGCTTGTTACGCGGAAAGTGGTTGAAACAGATATGAAGAGAACTGCGGCAGACGTCCCAAATGCGTCCGAAGCTGCATCGCGGCTTTGGGCGGACAACATTACGATTAAATATGAGGATCGGGTCATCTCCCGAGACTTGTCCGTTAAGATCCCCGACGGCTCCTATACGGTCATTGTCGGGCCCAATGCATGCGGCAAGTCAACCCTGCTCCGCACGTTGTCCAAATTGATCAAGCCCTTCGCGGGCCAGGTCATATTGGACGGGAAGGGTATCGTGACTTACAAGTCCAAGGAAGTGGCGCGAAGACTCGGCTTGCTGCCGCAATCGTCGACGGCTCCAGACGGGATTACCGTTGCGAATTTAATTGCGCACGGCCGCTATCCCTATCAAAATTTCATCAGGCAGTGGACGGATGAGGATGAGGCGGCGGTCGCGTCGGCGATGCAATTGA
Source organism: Paenibacillus chibensis (assembly GCF_004001045.1). Lineage (GTDB taxonomy): Bacteria > Bacillota > Bacilli > Paenibacillales > Paenibacillaceae > Paenibacillus_AQ > Paenibacillus_AQ chibensis. The sequence continues at coordinate 15,910 of NZ_BIMK01000002.1, read as the reverse complement.
CCAATACAACCGAGCTTTCGCACCGGTATGTTGACGAGCTCTCCGGAGGACAAAGACAGCGCGTCTGGGTCGCAATGGCGCTTGCGCAGCAAACGCCAATACTGCTCCTGGACGAGCCGACGACGTACTTGGACATCGCCCATCAGATCGAGCTGCTCGAGCTGTTCAAGGACCTGAACGAGCAAGGGCGCACTATCGTTGCGGTCCTGCATGATTTGAACCATGCCGCGCGGTATGCGACACACATCATTGCCATGAAGAACGGCCAACTGATGGCGCAAGGCGATCCGCGCGAGATCGTGACGGAGCAACTGGTTGAAGACGTGTTCGGCTTAAAATGCACACTCATCGATGATCCGGTTTCGCATACGCCGCTAGTCGTTCCATTAGGCCGGGACCGTTCGGCGAAGTAAGCGGGAAGCGGAGCGCTTAAAGCGGGCTGAAGTTAGAACGGGCTGAAGTTTGAATAGGATATTTCTTGCGGCATGTGAGGCCACCTTCAAGAGGGTGGCCTTTAAGCTGTTTAAACTGCTCAGAGAATAGGTCGGACATTTTTATGTTACATCGAGGAAATGAAGAATCGCGTGATTCAAATGTGATGTTTAGTGAATTCTAGTGATCATCGTTTAATAAAACCAACAAAAAACAGCGACCCATTGGATCGCTGTTTTTTTGTTGGCGTAATCGAGACGACAGGATTTGAACCTGCGACCTCTTGCTCCCGAAGCAAGCGCTCTACCAAGCTGAGCCACGTCTCGTCGGTTCATGGAGCTTATACTTATAATTTACTCAAAATTTACGTTTTGCAAAGGGGTTTTTCGAAAAATTCACAAATCCTTTATCGTTTTCGAATACTGCTCTTGATCTCCAAGCTTTATGCCGGAGGCAAAGCGTCTTTTAAGGATTCTCCGGCGCAATCCAGGTCTGTTTAGCGAACTGTTTGAATTGTTCCCGCAGGGGCGAGGAGGGCTGGTCGGCGTGATAGGCCATGCAAGCCTTGACCGTTTTGCCTGGCTTCTCCGGAACGGGTAAATACATAAGCTTTCCTCCCGCCACCTCGTCACGGATGCCGGACAGAGGAAATAAAGAGATGAAGTCCCCATCCTCTACCGTATGCTTCACGGCCTCCGGCGAGTTGATGATCATGCGCTCCCACAGGTGGATTCCGCTTTTTATCGCATAGGAACGGGCAAAATCCCGCATGAAGGAACCCTCGGCATGCTGGATAAAGAACTGCTGGGCGATCAGCTGATCGGTTAACGATTTCAAGCTCGCGAAGGGGTGGTTGGGCGAGAAGATGACGACCAGTTCCTCATCCAGCAGAACTTCTTCCGTGATCCCTTTGCTGGGTCCATCCTGAGCATAATAGAAGGCGACATCGGCTTCTTGATGGTACATCAGCTCCTGCACGACGCGGCTGGGCTGGACCGTCAGTTCGACCTGGATCCCGGGATACTCCCGGCAGAACCGGTTGACGATCCTTGGCAGATGGATAGAACCCATCAAGCTGTCTGCGGCGATCTGAAGATGCCCCTTGTTCAAATCGGCGTAATCCTGCACCGCTTTGCGGGCTTCCAGCGCCATGGCCGTCATTTTGACCGCATAAGGATGCAGGGCTTTGCCGGCCTCCGTTAGCCAGATTCTGCCCCGCTTGGCCTCAAAGAGGGCAACCCCCAGATCTTCCTCCAGGCTTTTCATATGGAATGTGACGGTGGGCTGCTTCATGTCCAGCTCTTTGGCCACATCGGTAACTTTCTTTAATCTTTCTATCAATACAAGAATCTGCAGTTTTAACAAATTCATCGATATTCCCTCCCAAAACCCTGTCTCTGATTCATATTATAGAACTAATCTATAGTTGCATAAATATTTTATATAGATTTTTATTTTTTATTTTACACAACGCATCATTTTACAAAATGATAGAGGACTACAATGAATTTGTCAGCAGCAATGATAGAGTTGCGAAGACAAACACAGAACAGGGGGAAACAAAAGCTTATGAAACTCAAAAAACCATTACTTATGATCTGTACGTTGGCACTGGTGGCTGTGCTGGCCGCCTGCGGTAGCAAGGATACCCAAGGAGACAGCAGCGCTTCGGGAACGGCGAATAATGATACAACTTCCACAGAACTTAGCGGCTCCGTGCTTGCAGTAGGCTCCACGGCGCTTCAACCGCTGGTTGAGCAAGCGGCCCAAAAATTCATGGCAGAATCCCAGTATTCCAAAATTCAAGTGCAAGTGCAAGGCGGGGGCAGCGGAACGGGCTTGACTCAAGTTGCCGGCGGCCAAGCGGATATCGGTAACTCTGACGTGTTTGCAGAAGAGAAGCTGAAAGACGAAGCCAAAGACCTCGTTGACCATCAAGTGGCGGTCGTAGCGATGGCTGCGGTAACGAACCCGGATGTAGGCGTAGACAATCTGACAAAGCAGCAGCTGGTAGACATTTTCACTGGTAAAGTCACGAACTGGAAAGAAGTTGGCGGCAAAGACGAAAAAATCGTGATCGTCAATCGTCCAGCAAGCTCCGGCACGCGTAAAACATTCGAAAAATACGCACTTGGCACATCGACAGAGGACCTGAAAGGTTCGATCCAAGAGGAATCCTCCGGTACGGTTAAGAAAATCGTTTCTGAAAGCCCTGGCGCCATCGGATACCTGGCACTGTCCTACCTGGACGACAAAGTCAAAGTCGTGAAATACGAAGGCGTTGAAGCAACGGTTGAAAATGTAGCATCCGGCAAATATCCGGTATGGGCTTACGAGCACATGTACACCAAAGGCGAACCAAAACCGGAAGTAAAAGCATTCCTTGATTACATCGCTTCTGACGCTGTACAAAGCGGCGACGTGGTGGAACTTGGCTACATCCCGGTTTCCAAAATGGAAGTAAAGCGTGACGTAGACGGCAACATCTCGAAATAAAAAAACAGATGGAACTTTGAAAAGCATGAAAGAGGCGGAAGAGACCATTTCTGCCTCTATTTTCACTTTAGAAAGAAGGACAACGATGAAAGCTATGGATGAAAGGCCCGTTCAAGTAGAACCAGCCCGCTCAGCCCGCTGGAAAAAACATCACGCTGAAGATCTTGCAGGCCGGAGCTATACATTTATTTGTGTGGCTTTGCTCATTGTCATCATCATATCGATCGTATACTTTGTCGCATCCAAAGGACTCGCGACTTTCTTTCGCGACGGGGTCAGTCTTAGCGAATTTCTGTTTGGCACCACTTGGGATCCGGAAGGCAACAACGGTGAACCGATGTACGGCGTCCTGCCGTTTATTTTCGGCTCTTTCGCAACGTCGCTGCTTGCCGCGTTGATCGCCAGCCCGCTCAGCATCTGCGCTTCTCTGTTTATGACCGAAATCGTTCCCGGATGGGGAAAAAAGCTGCTGCAGCCCGTTATCGAGCTGCTGGCAGGGATTCCGTCGGTCGTGTACGGCTTTATCGGCCTGACCGTCGTTGTTCCGTTCATGCGAAATGTGTTTCCGGGCCAGGGCATCGGAATCGCGGCCGGAGCGATCGTACTCTCCGTCATGATCCTGCCGACGATTACAAGCGTGGCTTCCGATGCGCTGTCGGCACTGCCCCGGGGCCTGAAGGAATCCTCGTTCGCGCTTGGAGCCACCCGCTGGCAGACGATCTCTAGAGTTATTTTGCCTACTGTGCTGCCTTCTATTCTGACCGGCGTCGTTCTCGGGATGGCGCGGGCGTTCGGCGAGGCCTTGGCCGTGCAGATGGTCATCGGGAACGCGCCGCATATTCCGCGGTCGCTGTTCGAATCCGCGTCTACATTGACTAGCGTCATTACCCTGGATATGGGCAACACCGTTATGGGCTCCGCGCACAGCAACGCGCTGTGGAGTATGGCGCTTGCGCTGATGTTCATGACCTTTATCTTCGTCCTCATCGTTCGCCTCTTGGAAAGGAGACATCGGATTTGAAAGCGAAATTGACTGATAAAATTGCAACCTGTTTGATCGTGGTGTTTTCTTTGCTCATTGTGGCGATCCTGGTCGGGCTCATCGGATTTATTCTGGTGCGGGGACTCAGCCATATCAACTGGCATTTCCTGACCTCGGTGCCCCAGACGATTCGTGCGGGCGGCGGTATTGGACCGCAGCTGTTCAATTCCTTGTTCCTGCTTGTATTGACGCTGATCATTACGGTTCCGCTGGGTCTTGGCGCAGGCATTTATATGGCAGAGTACGCCAAGCCGGGTAAAATCACCGGCACCATCCGGCTTGTGGTCGAAGTGCTGTCGTCATTCCCTTCGATTGTCGTCGGCCTGTTCGGCCTGCTGCTCATCGTAAATACGTTCGGATTTGGCTTTTCGCTCTTCTCCGGCGCCCTTGTGCTGACCATCTTCAACTTACCGTTAATGGTTCGGATTACCGAGCAAGCGTTTCGGAGTGTTCCGAAGGAGCAGAAGGAGGCTGGGCTTGCGCTCGGACTGTCCAAGTGGAAGATCATTTCCTCCGTCTTGTTTCCGGTCGCGCTGCCAAGCATTGTGACAGGTACGGTTCTGGCTGCGGGACGGGTGTTCGGGGAAGCGGCTGCGCTGCTGTTCACGGCAGGCATGTCTACACCGCGCCTGGATTTTACCAACTGGAATCCGTTTAGCCCGACTTCGCCCATCAATCCGTTCCGCCCGGCGGAAACACTCGCGGTGCACATTTGGAAAATCAACAGTGAAGGCCTGGCTCCGGATGCCGCCCAGATCGCCGCAGGCGCATCGGCCGTGCTCGTGATCCTGGTGCTGCTGTTCAACTTATTCGCCAGATGGATCGGCGGCGTGCTGTACAAAGCCATGACGGCTTCCAAACGAATGGGATAGGGGGACAATCACCATGCAAACCATGCAAACGACATCGTTTCGTACAGAGCATCTCAGCGTATTTTACGGACAATACGAAGCGGTTAAAAATATCAGTCTGAACTTCCCCGAACAGAGCGTCACGGCCCTGATCGGACCGTCCGGATGCGGCAAGTCGACATTTCTTCGCTCATTGAACCGGATGAACGACGAAATTTCACAAGCCAAAATCAAGGGACGCATCTGGATCGACGGCGTGGACATCAATGATCCGTCGACCGACGTCATTCAGCTCCGTCAAAAAATCGGAATGGTATGGCAGAAGCCGAACCCGTTCTACAAATCGATATACGAAAATATCGCTTTCGGTCCGAAGTACCACGGGATCAAGAATAAGAAGCAGTTGGACGAAATCGTGGAATCCAGCCTGCGCAAAGCGGCTTTGTGGGACGAGGTCAAGGACCGCCTGAAGCAGTCCGCGCTGTCTCTCTCCGGGGGCCAGCAGCAGCGCCTTTGCATTGCACGCGCCCTGTCGGTCAATCCGCGCATACTGCTGCTGGATGAGCCTGCTTCGGCTTTGGACCCCGTATCGACATCAAAGGTTGAAGAGCTGATTGTCGACCTTAAAAAGGAGCTCAGCATCGTGATCGTGACTCACAATATGCAGCAGGCGGCGCGCATTTCCGACTACACCGCATATTTTTATCTGGGCACGCTGATGGAGCATAATGAAACGGAAATTATTTTTACGAATCCTGACAATGCGATGACCCAAGAATATATTTCCGGACGGTTCGGCTGAGTTGCCGGCCAGATTCTGCCGCTTTACAAAGGTCTTTCATCCGATAGCCTATTTCTAAAACAGGAGTATCCTTGATATTTCTGTTTTTTGCTGCGTGCATGGTTTAAGTGAATAAAGCAAAAAAGGGTACCCGGGCTCTGCGCCTTCGGGATACCCTTTTTTCGTGTTGCCTTTATCTGACGATCATCACCGGACAATGCGCGTGCTGAACAACGCTGTGGCTGACGCTGCCGATCAAAAGCTCGGACATCAGGCCGATGCCGCGGCTGCCCATGATAATGAGATCCGCATGCTGCTCTTCAGCGGCTTGACAGATGACCGAAGCGGGATCTCCGGTTTTGCTGAACGTCTCGTACGCGATGCCGGAACGGGTAAGAGCCTCCGTAGCCGGAGCCAGGATTTTCTCGCCCTCTTCACGAATCCGTTCCCCCAGATCTACGCCTACAGGAGGCTCATTGATTGAAACGGACGGGTTGACATGAAGTACCGCCAGCGCAGGTGCGTTTTTCAGGCTTTGGATCAGCGTCACGGCCGCTTCAAGCGCGCGCTCGGCGTGCGTAGAGCCGTCCACAGGAACAAGAATACGGTTATACATAGGGATTACCTCCTTAATGGCCTTCCGCCTTATCGACATGGGTAAGATGGCGGCGGCGGACAAGCAGTGTTACTACACCTAGAAATACCATCAATGCGCCAAAGTAAAACGGTGTTTCGGCAGTATACCATTCAGACAGCTTGCCCGCGAGCCAAGGGGACACGGCGCCGCCGAGGAAGCGAACGAAGCTGTAGGCAGCCGATGCGACAGAGCGTTCCACAGGAGCCGCCTGCATGACGGCCGTCGTAATCAGGGTATTGTTGATGCCCAGGAAGATACCGGCCACGATGACGCAGACAATAACGGTTTTAGGGGAATGGTTGTACGTACCGAGACCCATGATGATCAGGACGATCGTAAAGAGGGTCAGCACGGTGCATATCGATTTGACGACGCTGAAACGCTTCTGCAGCTTCGGAGCGACGAAGACGGACGTAAATGCAAGCAGGATGCCCCAACCGAAGAAAACGTACCCCAGGCCGTGCTCATCAAGATTCATGACGTATGGGGAGTAGGCCATCAGCGTAAAGAAGCCGAAGTTGTACAGAAATGCCGTAATGCCAAGCGTAAGCAGGGCAGGGTAGCTCAAGGCCTTGAACGGGTCGGCAAGGGTACTTGCCTTCTTGGGCTTCGGAACGTTCGGCAGCATGAAGATGACGAAGATAAAGCCGACCAGCATCAGACCGGCTACGCCGAAGAAAGGACCGCGCCAGCTGATCGATCCGAGCTCGCCGCCGAGCAGCGGGCCGACGGAAATGCCGAGGCCGAGCGCCGCTTCATACAAAATGATCGCTTTGGCCGTACCTGAGGTGGACAGGCCGACGATGGCAGACAATGCGGTTGCGATGAACAAGGCGTTCCCAAGTCCCCAACCGCCGCGGAAGCCGACGATTTGGCCGATGGTGCTGGAGAATCCGCCGAGTGCGGCAAAGACAATGATCAGAAAAATACCGGTAAGCAGTGTTTTCTTGATGCCGATCCGGCTGGAAATGACGCCCGTGATCAGCATGGCGATGCCAGTAACCAAGTTATAGCTGGTGAACAGCAGCGATACCTGGCTTTTGCTCGCATTCAATTTTTCGGCAATGGCAGGGAGGATCGGGTCGACAAGTCCGAGTCCCATGAAGGAAATGACGCAGGCAAAAGCGATGGCCCATACCGCTTTCGGCTGGGATAGCAGTCCTGATTTCCTTTGTTCAAGTTCTAGGGGTTGTGAAGCTGGGGATTTCATAAATTTGATTACCTCCGTTTGTGTAAATGATTTTCATTTTTCAATACTGCCCATCACAAAAAAACGCCGTCAAATGAACTGTGGCGGTAGAAAAATTGATAAACGATAATTAGCTCTGTGATGCCTCCTCATTAAACTTGAGAATGAAGGCGTTCAAGCGGACCTTGGTTTCTTCAAGCTCGGTCTCCATGGATTTCATTTTCTCGATCTTGGCGCGAATCATGGTGATCTGCTCATCGAGCATTTGCTGCATGTGTGCCAGCTTGCTTTTCTGTTCTTCGCGGCTTTTCACGTCATGGTAGGTTTTGTGATGCATCTTGTACGCGTCGGAAACGGATAGATACTGCACAAGCTCCTGCAGACTGAAGCCGAGAATGTCCTTGGCGGTCATGATTTTCTTCAAATAATCGATATGCTCCCGGCTGTAAATCCGGATGCCGCCATCGCTCCGATCAGGGGCAGGAAAGACGCCAAGCTCTTCGTAGTACCGGATCGTTCTTTTGGTTATGCCGCATTCTCTGGCTACGTCATCGATTTTGTACTCATCCATGTCTTTCCTCCCTTGCTTATGTGTGTTATGACATAGAATATTTTAATCCTGTTTAACGTTAACGTCAACGTTAACTTTTGTAATCGGATATTTTTTATCTGCGGGCAGTCCATCTCTTCAGGGCAAACGTCGCTGCAATTCCAACAGCAGCACCGGAAACGCCGCCCAGACTGACCGTCCATATCATGGAAACAGGCTCAAGCCTCATCAGAAATGCCAAACCGCTGGCCAGTGTCGTTCCTGCAAGAATGCCAAGCGAGATTCCGACATCTCTGCCGAATTGCATCATACGTTCCTCCCTTATGTATCCCGGATTATCATTGCTTCGCTTTACTATGCCCAAACGAAAACAGCTCTATAAGCCGGATCAGTACCGGATCATAGAGCTGTTTGCCATGGAATGGCTGGTTGTACCCGTTAAATCAGGAATCGTGCAAAATGCAATCCGCGAACAGGATGAATTTCGGAATACGGAAAAAGAGCTCTGCCCGGTCCTGAAAGCTTGGTGATGGCAGGGTGCCTTGATGCAGCCATTTGCGGAACGTACCCGGATGGATATGCATCCATTCGCTGACGTCGCTGACAGACAGATCATGGACCATGCATAGACCCGTTAGAATCTTGTTGTCGACTGGCGAACGTGTCAGTGTTCTGCGCATGAAGCGCGATGAAGCCGGCTGACAGATAATGGGGCTGCTCGCGGTCACCGAGCGATTAAAGAGGATATGATGCGGGTAGCCAAGGAACTGGCATACCTTATCCAGATTCTTTTTGCCGGGAATACGGCCTTCGTAAACCCATGCGCTTACGCTTCGTGAAGAAACGCCCAGCTCTTCAGCCAGCTGCGATAGCTTGATGTCATTGGCCATGAGCACCGCCAAAAGGACCCTGTTGCGGATCTGGCAGCGCGAAGGCTTGCGGAAGCGCTTGACGCGGATGCCTTTTCCCAAATATTTGCGGTTGATCAGAGACCACGCCTGAATTGAATGCTGTTCTTGTTGTGTAGGCATATTTCCTCCGAAGTTTTTCTTAAAATTCTACATTCTTATGGGCTTGATTTCAATAGTAACTATCGCCCATTTCTCCGACCATTTTCCTAGCAATATATCGGTTGTTCCGGTGAAAACAGGCCATTTGGCATATTCTCTATTCTATCATTCTCCTATATATCCTAAAATTACCGAATAGGTTACAAAAATGGTTACTGAATTGAAATTGAAACGGCTCTATGATTCAAGGTACAATGCAATGGAACTAGATTGATAGATGGTTAGATTCGGGTTGGATCGCCATGCAGGCGAATCGGAAGAATAATTGTATTTTGCCTGCGAATCTATCAAAATACGCAGAAAAAGGTTGGTAGAGAGAATTGAAAAAGCTTTTCAACAGCTCCAAATGGCTCTTATCCTTATTGCTCATCTTCGGCTGCGTGCTTTCCCTTGGAAACTACAATGCCACTGCCGAAGGCAGTTCGGCGGCCCCGGTGAAGTATTCCGTCTTCGCAGGCGTGAATGACAACCTCGTTACTTACCCGATGTCCCCGGTCATACATAAAGGCACGTTATATGTTCCGATCGTCCAAACCGCGGCGGCCATGAATGTGTCCGTGCAGTACTCGCAGGGAAATCTCACCTTGACCCATAGCGGCGGAAAAAAGGTGATGCTGCCTGCGGACGGCAATAATACCTTCGTCAAAAACGGCAGAACATTCATTTCGTTCCGTGTGCTGAGTGAGAAATTCGGGTTCCAGCTCTCGTATATTTCAAGCCAGAACGTCTACCGTGCCATCAACGGCGGGGCTACCTTGAACGATGCCCAGTTTGCCGAGAAGTACAGCAGCTTTATTAAGCAGCATAAAGCAGCGACCAGCACGCAGACTCCCCCGTCTTCGGCAGCCGGAACGATCTACATCACGTTTGATGACGGGCCTTCTCCTTATACGATGCAGCTTCTCGACGTGCTGGATCAGAATAACGTGAAGGCAACCTTCTTCATGCTGGGCAATCAGATCGCGAGCCATCCGTCCTCCGTAGCCCGCATTGTTAAAGGAGGCCATGGCGTCGGGCTGCATGGAATGACTCACCAGAAGAACAAATTCTATGCTTCTCCGTATTCGGCCTTGAACGAAATGAATATGGATAACAACAAGCTGCATGAAGCCGCCCAAGTCTACACGAAGCTGATCCGCGTTCCTTACGGCAGCAAACCGTATTTTACAAAAGCTTACCGCGATCAGACGGCGGCATACGGCTACCATCTGTGGGATTGGAACATCGATTCCAATGACTGGAGATATCAAAGCAACCCGCAGAAAATATATGACAACGTGATGCGCGATGTTAAAAACATGAAGAAAAAGGGAGTTACTCCGGTCGTTCTATTCCATGACCAGGAGGCAACGGTGAAGATTCTGCCGAAGCTGATTAAAGCGATCCAGGCGGAAGGATACACGTTCAAGCCGATCACAAGCGACATGACACCGCTGAATTTCTGGAACGACGAACGTTAAGTGAACGAAAATGGAATAGAAGATTATAGCATGCTGCGCCCCGGTTTCCGGGGCTTTTTTTGTCGTTTTACAAGTAATCTATGAAATAGGCAGTCGAAAATGATATATGGCTCGCGCGCGGGAACGCCTCCTCTCATACGATATATCAGAAGGCATGAAGGGAGGGCGGATGATGAATTCGCTAGCTGTTAGTGGGACAAGTGCTCTTGCCGGGGGAATCATCACATTGGCGTTCGGACGATGGGATCAGCTGCTATGGATTTTTTTATTCACGATAGTCCTGGATTATATTACGGGAGTGCTCGCTTCCATCAAGGATGGAACCGGACTGAGAAGCGAGATCGGATTTTGGGGGCTGACGCGCAAGGTGCTGATGCTTGTGGTCATCGTGCTTGCCCATCAGATGGATGTACTGCTAAGCGGCGGCACCGATGTGATCAAGACCGGGGCGATCTACTTTTATATGTCCAACGAGCTGATCTCGATTACGGAAAACTACGGGCGTTTGGGTCTGCCCATGCCGGCCAAGCTGCGGAGGATAATCGCCGTCCTGCAGAACAAAGATCAAGAGGATGATAAGCCGGAAAAATAGCAGCCCCTATAACTTCTCTTTTCCTGCGAGGATGGATATGGTATATTTTTTTTGTAACCTTACGAGTAGGACAAGGAGAATGCAGGCCATGATCAAACATATTGTCTTCATTAAATTAAAGGATAGAACTCCGGAAAGCGTTGACAAGACTGCCGATATGCTGCGCGCGATGAAGGGGAGAATTCCGCAGCTGCTCGCCATTGAGGTGGGGGTGGATGTCATTCATTCCGAGCGTTCATTTGATATTGCTCTTGTGACCGAGGTATCCTCTCTGGAAGATTTGCAGGCATATCAGGTGCATCCTGTTCATCAGGAAGTCGTTCGCCATTTGAATGAAGTAAAAGAGATATCCGTTAGCGTTGATTACGAAATCTAGCAGATAGGAAGACTGATTATGAGCGATTTGGAATATCCGATGGAAACACTGACTCTGCTTGTCGTGTTTGTCGTGGCGATCTTCGTCATGTTTTTCTGGCTGAAGCGACGCGGGAAAAAAGGTAAATAATATCTGCAGCTTGGAGGTACGGGCCGTGTATTATGTTAATCAGGAACAGATCCAGCATCGCCTGGATGCGATTCCGGAAATCGTTCAGGGCTTGACGGAAGCTGCCGGGTCCTGGGATGGGGGCGTCGTGCTTGGCATGGTCCAGGAGCGTGCGCTGCATTTGGCGATCGAGATCGTCACCGATGTAGGAAGCTATTTGATCGATGGTTTCATTATGCGTGACGCCAGCAGCTACGAAGATATCATGGAGATCAATCATGAAGAGAAGGTTTTTGATGCGGAAACTTACGACGTTCTGCTGAAGCTTGTAACCCTTCGCAAGCCTTTGGTTCAAGAGTATTATACGTGGAACCGCAGCGAGCTTCATCCGTTGACACCGGTGCTGCCGGATATCCTGAATAAATTTGCCGTGCAGGTTCGGGAATACATCCAGCGGGAGCTGATGTAGTTATTTCCCGTTTTTACGTTTGCACACGCCAAGCCCGTCCGTGAACTCCGGAGCGGGCTTGTTTCTTTTCTCCGGATCTTTTCGCAAAAATAATTGGATTGTCCCTTGTGTCAGGACGGGCCTACCCTGCTTATAATATCCTACAAATAGGCATTAGCCCGTAAGGGTGAAGGGAGTGACACACCATGGCGGAATGGGGCGCCGTATTGCTTGCTTGCGGATTCATACTGTTCGCCGCTGTCGCAATGATTCTTCTACATACGCTGAGAAGAGTGCTGCTGCGGACCGAAGATGTACTAGGCAAAGCCGGACAGGAGATCTCGCAGCTCGCTTCCGAATCCAAAGAACTGCTCGTGCAGGCTTCGGCAACCTTGTCGCTGCTGCAGAGCCGTGTGGAGGAAGTGGAGCCGTTCTGCGAATCGCTGCGACTGGCGGGTGCCAGCCTGACGAACACGCTGCAACGTGCCGATTCCATTACGAAGCATGTGGCGGAATCCGCCATGGAGCGCTTGGAAAGAGCGCACCGGGAGAATGAGCTCCGCTTGGCGGAAGCTTTCCGGTGGCTGGATGCCGGGTTATCGGTATGGCATTCATTCAAGCGTCAGTCGCAGCCTTCCGCGGACGACCATGCCTGACCGATAAGGAGAGATGAAGCGATGAAGGAAAAGAACAAAAGCTTGTTGTGGGGCGCGCTGATCGGCAGCGTGGTAGGTTCGGTAACGGCACTGCTGCTTGCACCAAAATCCGGCAAGGAGCTTCGCCAGGATATCGCTGAAGGCGCCAGAACGGTAGGCAGCAAAACGACCGAGCTCGCTGGCAAGGTAGGGGAGCAGGGGGCTTTCCTGATCGGGAAGGTCAAGGATACCGCAGGCGGCGTAATCCAGGATATCCGCGGCTGGCGCAAATCCGATGCCGATGATCGTGATTCGGAGGAAGCTTATGAGGAGCTGGCTCAAATATCTTCGTTCGACGGCAGCGAGGAGGATCTTGCGGAAGGCAACGAGTTCAAGCAGGACGCAGGCGATTTGGAATAACGCATCATGATGCTGGCAGGCTCACTTTCCTGTAATGGGAAAGGCGAGCCTGCTTTTACATGCGTCTAGACTTGCATTTATATTGATTGCCCGGCTGAAATCATTTAAGATGTGAGGTACGTTTGATTTCTTATTTTCATATGTTAGAGAGCAGAGAGCATAAATCGACAAGAAGGAAGCGGTGTGTTCGTGCAGCAGGCAATCGCTATATTAGACTCGGGTGTGGGGGGGTTAACCGTCGCCAAAGAGATCATGAGACAGCTCCCACGGGAAAAAATCATCTACTTTGGAGACACAGCCCGCACACCTTACGGACCCCGTTCGTCCGAAGAAGTAAGACGTTTCACGGAACAAATCGTGGATTTCCTGGTGCAATTCAATCCCAAGGCCATCGTGATCGCATGCAATACGGCCACGGCTGCGGCTTTGGACTATATTTCGGAAAAGGTGCCGATGCCGGTCATCGGCGTCATTCATCCCGGAGCCCGGGCTGCCATCAGCGCGACCAAGACAGGCAATATCGGCGTGATCGGCACGATCGGCACGATCGGCAGCGGCGCCTACACGTCCGCTCTTCAACAGCTTTCGCCTTACGTGCATGTCGTCAGCGAAGCTTGTCCGGCGCTGGTTCCGCTGGTCGAGATGGGACAGTTCCGGTCGAAGGAGACAACGGCGGTGGTCGAGGACTCGCTGCGCGGGATGAAATCTTCTTCCATTGACTGCCTCATTTTGGGCTGCACTCATTATCCGTTTTTGAAGGAAACGATCCAGGAAGTCATGGGGGAGAAAGTGAAGCTGATCAGTTCGGCGGACGAGACCGCAAGAGAGGTCAGCACGATCCTGTACGATAAGGGACAGCTGGCCAGCAGCAACGAAAGCCCGGTGCATCAGTTTTTCTGCAGCGGTGATGCGGATATGTTCCAGAAAATAGCCAAAACCTGGCTGGGTGAGCAAATTCAGCGCACGCCTGTCGTCTGGCAGGTATCCAGGTTCACGGAATCCACATAAGAACAGGAATCGAGGAAGAGCTCCGGGGACCGGGGCTCTTTTTTTCGCATGGGCCAAGTCGTCCGGGTCATACAATCTTCAAAAGAGCATCGACGTGCAGCGGTTGCTTCGAATCTGACCGCGGGAAAGGAAGTCGCTTATGCAGCAATACACCGTATGTAAAGGAGATACCCTCGAGCGGATCGCCGCCAGCAGGGGATTATCGCGGGTTCATATCATCAATGCCAATCCCTGGGCGGGAGAGCAGCCCTATTTGATACCGGGACAGATTATTTTCCTGCCGTCCTCCCCGAGAAGAAGATATGTCGTTCAGCCGGGTGACAGCCCGGAAAAGGTGGCGGCCGCGTTTCAAGTGAGGGAATCCTCGCTGCTTGAGATGAACCCGGGTCTCTCCCGGAGTTATTTTCCGGAAGGACGCGTGCTTGTGCTGCCCCATGCCGAAAGGAACCGGATCATTCAGCTGGAGGGGGAATACGGATATCATCATTTAAGCCATGACATCATGCGTTTAACGGAATTCCACCCCCTGATCACGTCGGGAACGATCGGCGAGAGCGTGCTTGGCAAGCCGATCCCCTATTTGAAAATAGGGGAGGGCGCCAGAAGCATTCATGTGAACGCTTCCATTCATGCGAACGAGTGGATCACAACACCCTGTATTTTGCGCTTTGTGGAAGAGTATGTGAATGCGCTCGAGGGAGGCAGGCGCTGGAACGGATATGATCCCCGGCATTGGTTCGCCCAGTGTACGCTATGGGTCGTTCCGATGGTGAATCCGGACGGCGTAGAGCTGGTGCAGGAAGGCGTGCAGCCCAATAATCCTTACTACGGTCAGCTCACGGCCTGGAATGGTGGGCGCATCGATTACCGGCACTGGAAGGCCAACATCAACGGCGTGGATTTGGGAGATCAGTTCCCTGCACATTGGGAAGAGGAAGTGCAGCGCCGCGGGAAGAAAGGCCCGGGACCCCGGGATTATGCCGGAACCGCACCGCTCAGCGAACCGGAGGCGGCCGCGCTTGCGGATTTCACGCTGCAGACATCGCCCGATGCCGCCGTTTCCCTTCACAGCCAAGGGCAGGAGATCTATTGGAACTACCGCAACTACGAGCCTAAGGAAAGCAGGGACTGGTCGCGGCGGCTCGCGCAGGCAAGCGGCTACCGTGCGGTCAAGCTGGAGGGCAGCGATGCGGGCTATAAGGACTGGTTTATCCAGGAATTTCGGCGACCGGGGTTCACCGTCGAGATCGGACTCGGCAAAAATCCGCTGCCGCTGGAGGATTTTGATCATGTATCTCTGGAAACCGGTCTCATCGTGGCTGAACTGTTATCGATATGAAAACATATTGAAACATTTTCTGTAAAATGACGTATAATACAGGAGAGGGAGCGGACGTCGGAAGTTTTACACGATCGTTTCCTCTTTTCAAGCTGGAGTAGAGTATGATCAGGTAGACATTTTTCTTCCATATTGGGTCATAAGAAAGGAGTCCACGCGCATGAAATGGAGAAGACTGCTTTCGATCCGGCGCTGGTCGAGAATGACGGGCCAATTGTGGCGTTATCTTACTTCTTCACAGGTCGCTATAGGGGACAAGCTTCTGTTTCTGGTTCCGGTGGTGCTTTACTGGATTTTGCCGGATGTCATGCCTTTTGTCCCGATTGATGATATCGGCGTTACGCTGATTGTAATGGGCTGGTTCGTTTCCCGCATGGAAAAGAAATATCCGGCGCTGTCGGGACAAGTTATGAACGCCTCTTCGAAGGGAAGAAAGTGATAAGTCTGTCCTTGCGAAGGTGTTTCCCTTTCTTTAT
>NZ_BIMK01000001.1 GCF_004001045.1 Paenibacillus chibensis | reverse complement strand
CATATCAGACAGTATGCACTGCAGTATGCTTGATGTACCCTTAACGGGATGTTGTGAAATCCCCATCATATAAAACAGGAGATGCAGCCGAATGAAATGCAAAATTACACGCAATGCTGCCAAGGTGCTTAAAAAGGAACTGGAGAAAGAAGAAAACAGCGGTTTGAAGGTACGTGTGCTGGTAACCCATGCGCATGGCGATCACGCGCATTACGGACTGGATTTGGACAAGCCGGGCGAGAACGACGAGGTTGTAAGCACCGATAAAGAAATCGACGTGCTGCTCGACCGCAACGAGCCGCTGCTTGACGGGGTGAAGGTGGATTATTTGTATTTTCCGAACGAAGGCTTCGTCATCACCAACCCGTCCAAGGGCAACCACGGCGACCATTAGTCATCGGATAATGAGAGAAAAGGGTGCGAATCATGGCCAATGATATTCGTTTATGCGACAAATGCAATCATATACAGCTGAAAAGCATTGTTCCGAAGCTGAAAAAACTCGCTCCGGACAGTGAAATCCAGATCGGGTGCAAATCGTACTGCGGTCCCTGCGGAAAGCGTCCCTTTCTTTACGTGAACGGCCGGTATCTCAGTGCGCCGACAGAAGCCGAATTGCTCGCGAAGACGGAGCCCTTCATCAAGAAGTCTTCATAAGACGGCTGGGAAATGCTTCCGGTGCTGCCGTGCATAGATCCTTTAAGGAAGCTCCATCCTACAAGGTGGATAGGAACTTTCGAGTGAAGGAGAGAGCAGCCCATGGCATCCAGATATGATTCCAGCCTGCAATCGCGAAATCCGATTTCCCAAGCCCAAAATTCGGTGGAAAAGCTGCATTATGCGGTGTCCCAAGCGATGTCCCATCCCACGGAGCAAATGGTGGAGCAGGCCAAGAGCAGGCTCGCCCATACGGAACGTGCGGTTGATCAGGCCGGCGACAGCCTGAATGGACAAGCGGTCGAATTAGCCGAGGAAATGCTTGCAGAGGAAAAGGGCCGACTGGCTTCCCTTGCCTCTGACATGAACGGAGAGTCAACGAAATAAGTGCCTGTCTGATCCTGCAAAGAGCCTCTCTTTGCAGGATTTTTTGTGTAAAACCGAACCGGGACTTTTTTGGGAATCATTTTCCACTGTGCTATAATGAACATGCTTTCTTTAATCATGCATTCTCATTATACATGGAAGGTTGTGAAGAACATGAAACACATTACGGACTGCACCATTCTGAACAACGGTGTTACCATGCCATGGCTTGGATTCGGTACGTACCAGGCGAAAGGCAATGAAGTGTATGAAGCCGTCAAGGTTGCGCTGGCGGCTGGGTACCGGAGCATTGATACCGCGGCGGTGTACGGCAATGAGCAGGAAGTGGGCAAGGCAATCGCCGAAAGCGGTATCGCCCGGAATGAGATTTTCGTCACGACCAAAGTGTGGAACGATGATCAGGGATATGATTCGACGCTGCGTGCATTCGAGGAAAGCCAGAAACGCCTCGGTCTGAACGTGATTGACCTGTACTTGATTCACTGGCCGGGCCAGGATAAATTCAAAGATACTTGGAAAGCGATGGAGCGTCTTTATGATGAAGGCAGCATCCGGGCCATCGGCGTCAGCAATTTCCACGTCCATCATTTGAAAGAGCTTATGAAGGACAGCCATGTGGTGCCGGCAGTCGATCAGGTGGAGCTGCATCCAGGCTTGATCCAGCAGGAGCTGCAGGATTTCTGCGGCGCCCAGGGGATTCAGATTGAAGCTTGGAGCCCGCTGATGAAAGGGAAATTGGGTGATAATTCAACGCTGCTTGGCATTGCCCAGAAATATGGCAAGACGCCGGCCCAAATCATCCTTCGGTGGGACATCCAAAACAAAATCGTAACGATTCCCAAATCGGTTACGCCTTCGCGCATCCGCGAAAATGCGGATATATTCGATTTCGAGCTGTCGCAGGATGAGCTGAAGCAGATTGATGCGCTGAACGGAAACAAGCGGGTCGGCACCGATCCTGACAAGTTGATTTTCTGAATAGATGGAACCCAAATAAACCCGGCTTGCCTATACAGGCAAGCCGGGTTTTTCTTGAGATATTAGAACCTATACATTCGAAGCAGGGCCGCCCTGCTTATGTCGCAAGCAGAAGGACTAAGGCCGGCGCGGCGGAAGCGGACCCAGGAACTGATAATACTGGCATTCGATGCGGCCATTGTAGAGCTTGCGTCTTTTATCCGCCTTGCGCCCGAAGTAATGCTCGAATTGCTTCGTCGGACTGATGGCGAAGAACGACCAGGTCGGAAGCTGCGCAGCGGTGTTGCCAAGCTGGCGGATCAGCTTCTCGACTTCGTTTTTCTCGCTCAGGCGTTCGCCGTACGGCGGGTTGGTGATCAAACAGCCGTATTCACCTTCAGGCTTGGCCTTGGCTGCCGGCAGAACGTTGAAGGTAATTTCGCGTCCGAAGCCGGCGCTTTTGGCGGCGGCTTTGGCAACCTCGATCGCCTGCGGGTCGATATCGCTGCCTGTCAGCTGCAGCGGCTCGTCATCCTGCACGGAGTCGAAGGCCTCCTCGCGCGCTTCGGCCCACAGCTCCTCGGGAATGATGCGCCAGTGCTCGGACGGGAACGAGCGGCGCAGTCCCGGCGCGATATTCCAGCCCATCATGGCGGCTTCGATCAGGAATGTACCTGAACCGCAGCAAGGATCATAGAGCGGACGGGATGCATTCCAGCGGCTGAGCTGCAGCATCGCAGCTGCCATCGTTTCCTTGATCGGCGCTTCCGTCACAAGCTTGCGGTACCCGCGTTTATGCAGGGCGGGGCCGGTTGTATCCAGCGTTAGCAGCGCAACGTCTTTGTGAAGATTGACTTCGATGACATAACGCGCGCCGTTTTCCTGGAACCAGTCGGTGCGGTAGCTTTGCTTCAGCTTCTCGACGATCGCCTTTTTGACAATCCCTTGGGAGGCTGGAACGCTGCTCAGCTGGGAATGATGGGAACGGCCTTCGACCGGGAATTCCCCGTCGACGGGAATCCAATCCTCCCATGGAAGCGCCTTGGTGCCTTCGAACAGCTCGTCAAAGGTTTTCGCAGGGAACTCGCCCATTTTGACGAGAATCCGGTCCGTAGTGCGAAGCCACAGGTTGCAGCGGCAAATATCCTTGAGGTCTCCGGCAAAGGTAACCCGGCCGTTTTCGACCTCCAGGTCGTTGTAGCCTAAATCTCTAAGTTCACGCGCGACGATGGCCTCAAGGCCCATCGGTGCGGTTGCAATCAATTGCAAGCGGGGCATAATCGTTTTCAACTCCATTTTCATGCTTGATGTACATAAGAATTAGTCCTTGGCGAGCGCTAAAGACCGCCGCAGTGACGGATCGTTCTTCCGATCGCTGGTGTCTCCAAATTTTCTGAACTTATTTATCAAATGGGTTTAATTTGAAGACAAAGGCGAATGCTATGCTTCTTTAGAACGATTCCGTCCCTTCCGCTACCTTTGCCTTCGGAAAAGACTAAATCGATGTGTAGTGGTTAATTATAGTGAATTCAAGCTCGAATTCGTCTTCCATTCATTCTATAATAGTATAGGTGAATGTGAGGTTAGAAACAAACGTTATTGTTTCGATCATGACCCATTGAACGTTGAATATGAAGGAGAGTTTACACATGAGTCCTGAAGAATACGCGGACCATTTTCTTGAAAAGGACGGGCAGCTTGCCGGCGTAAAAGAACGCATCGCCGGCAAGGGGATGCCTGAAATTTCAATCGCTCCGGGCTATGGCCGCCTGCTGACCATGCTGGTGGCTTCAACCAAAGCTTCTCAAGTGCTGGAGATCGGAGCTTTGGGCGGATATAGCGGGATTTGCCTGGCAAGAGGCTTGACCTCCGAAGGCCGCCTCACCTCCCTGGAGCTCAAGCAGGAATACGCGGACGTGGCCATGGAGCATCTGACCGAAGCAGGATTTGGAGATCAAGTGGAATACAGGATCGGCCTGGCTGCGGACAGCCTGGAAATGCTCAAGCAGGAAGGCCGTAAATTCGATTTCTTCTTTATCGATGCCGATAAGGAGAACTATCCGGTATATTTGGAATATGCGATCGAGCTGGCGAATCCGGGTGCGATCATTGCAGGAGACAACACATTCTTGCGGGGGAGAACCCTCAATCCGGACAAAAACGGGCCTTCGGTGCAGGCAATCCGCCGGTTCAACGAGCAGATGGCTACCGATGAACGCCTGATCGGCACCATATTGCCGGCATATGACGGCTTGGCCGTCGCGATGGTGAAGCCTCGGGCGTAAGCCGACGATGAAGCAAAAAAAGGTGGCGCAGGAACATGTCCTGCCCACCTTTTTATGGCATTACCGATAATAAATTTCGACTGTCTCCGTCACGCACATAATGGACATTGATGATAACCCCATATAGCCGGGGAATCTAGCGGTTACCGATACTGCGGTGATTTATGGTTTTTGTACAGCTTCAGCCGTACCCATACCATGTTCAAGAGCAGCAGGCAGCCCGAAATGATAAAGAGGCCTTCGATCCCGATAAAACCGGATAAGAAGCCGCCGACCAGCGCGCCGAGCATGTTGCCCAGCGCCAGCGTGCTCGTGTTGAAGCCGAAAGCCCGGCTCTCCATGCCGTCAGGCGTGTACGAGCGGATTAGGGCGTTGACGCTTGGGAGCAGGCCGCCCATGAAGATACCCATCAGGAACCGCACGATGATAAGCTGCCAAACCGAGTGCACGAAGGCCTGCGGGATGAGCATCACGCCTGCGCCGATCAAGGCATAGGTCAATATGCGATGCGCGCCGACCTTGTCGCTGACCTTGCCGAGAATGGGCGAAGTGATCATGTTGGACAGTCCGGTAACGGCGGTGACCATGCCAGCCCAGAAAGCCAGATTAACGGACGATGCATGAAGCTTCTCCACATACAGCGGCAGCAGGGACATGGGGCTCATCATGGCAAACTGAAGCAGGAAGGTCACGGCGAACAAAGCCGGAAGCTGCGGAATTTGCGCCAGCTCCTTGAATCCGCCAAGCACGGAAACCTGGGGCGCTTTCGCCGCCTCTTCACGGTTGAAGTTTTCCTTGACCAGAAGGAGCGCCAGCAGGGATGCGGCAAAAATCAAGAGACCGATAATATAGAAAATAGGACGGAATCCGAAAATATCCGCGAGGCTGCCGCCAATGAGCGGACCGAGAATGGTGCCTGCCACGGAGCCGGACTGCATGATTCCCATGGCAAAACCCATCCGATCTTTCGGGGTCGTGCTGGAAACCAGCGAAATCGAAGCAGGGTTAAAGCCGGAAATCGTACCGTTCAGCAGCCGCAGCAGCAGGAGTTCCCACGGACTGCGGGCAAAGCCCATCAGGGTAATGACGATCGCCATCCCGAACCCGGAGCGCAGAAGCATGATTTTGCGTCCGTACCGGTCGGCCAGCTTGCCCCATAAGGGTTGAAAAATAAACGAGGTCAGGAAGTTAGCCGCAAAAATCATTCCCGCCCACATACCGATGTTGTGATCACCCTGTACTCCCAGATCCTTTGCCAGATACAGGGACAGGAACGGAGTGATCATTGTCATTCCCGAGTTGACCAGAAACTGGCCGATCCAAAGCACAAGTACATTGACTTTCCACGGTTTCAATGTGCTTTTCACTTCCTTTCTACATGTGACTGAAAATATGTCAGGAAAAACACAGGTTCTTTCAGTATAACATATTTACCCAAACGAGCCGTAAGGCAGATGTCATACTATTGTCATGGGATGTCAGGGCCAGCCGGTTGTTACTTACTTTTAAAAAGGGCATAATATAGATTAGAGAAATTCTAAAAAACATTGGAGGCCTCTTCATGACCTACAACGATACACTCATACAAGCCAGCTATAAAAGGGAAACGGAGCATGTTCCTGTCTGGTACATGAGACAAGCGGGCAGGTACGATCCTGAATACCGCAAAATCAAAGAAAAATATACGCTGCTTGAAATTTGCCGGCAGCCGGAGCTTGCAGCCGAAATCACGATGATGCCGGTACGCAAGCTGGGCGTGGATGCCGCCATTCTGTATTCGGACATTATGAACCCTGTAGCATCGCTTGGCGTTGATTTCGATATCGTGAAAAATATCGGTCCCGTCATTGATAATCCCATCCGGAGCAAAGCCGATGTCGAGAGGCTGCGTCCGATCGATGTTGACAAGGATTTGTCCCATATCATCGAAACGATCCGGATTTTGGACCGCGAGCTTGAGGTGCCGCTGATTACGTTTGCGGGAGCGCCATTTACGATCGCCAGCTATCTGATTGAAGGCCGTCCTTCCAAAAGCTATATTTTGACCAAGACGCTGATGTACAGCGAGCCCGAGGTTTGGAATCTGCTGATGAACAAGCTGGGGGATATGGTTATTACATATGTGCGGGCCCATATCCAAAACGGAGGTAAGGCGTTCCAGCTGTTTGACAGCTGGGTCGGTGCGCTTGCGCCGAAAGATTTTCAAAAATATGTGCTGCCTACCATTACCCGTATCTTTGCCGAACTTTCGGATTTGAATGTACCTAAAATATATTTCCCGGGCGTAAGCTCCGGCGAGCTTCTTCCGACCCTCACAGAGCTTCAGGCGAACGTGATCGGGCTGGACTGGAGAGTCTCCATCGAGGAGGGGCGCAAGCGCCTGGGCGGCAAATTCGCGGTGCAGGGCAACCTCGATCCGTATATTTTGACCGCGCCGATGGACATCATCAAATCATATGCGAAAGAAATCATCGATGAAGGCATTCAGGAGCCGGGGTATATCTTCAATCTCGGTCACGGACTGTTCCCCGAAGCTTCGTTGGACAAGCTGAAGGAGCTTACGGAATATATTCACGAGTATTCGGCTTCCGCGCTGAAGAACAAAAAATATTAGAGTTTGTGCAACGCTGCAACATCAATTCGACCAAGAGGTGATCGTTTCGTGAAAACAAAAGTAGGCGTGCTAGTAATGTCCTATGGAACACCGGAAAGCATCGAAGGCATCGATGCCTATTATACCCATATCCGCCGCGGCAACGCTCCGTCTGAAGAGCAGCTTCAGGAGCTGGTGGACCGATACAAAGCCATCGTGGGCGGCGTATTCCCGCTCCGCGAAAATACGAATCATCAGGTGGAAAGCCTGCAGGAAGCCCTCAACGCCGACAGCCGCCTTCCGGATGTGGAGTTCGTATGCTATCAAGGCCTCAAGCATGCCCGTCCGTTCATTGAAGATGGTGTAGAGCAGATGGCGCAAGACGGCATCAAAAAAGCTGTAGGCATCGTGCTGGCACCGCATTATTCGACCATGAGCGTCGAGAGCTACATCAAACGGGCACAGGCCAAAGCGGATGAGGTCGGCGTGGAGATGACCTACGTGAAGAGCTATCATCTGCATCCGCAGCTGATTGAAGCGCTTAGCCGCCGGGTAAATGCGAAGATGGATCTCTTCAAGGAAGCGGGGGCCGAGCGGGAAGATGTCCGTGTACTGTTCAGTGCGCACAGCCTCCCGGAGAAAATTGTGGAGCTTGGCGATCCGTACCCGGAACAGCTGCTTGAAACCTCCCGCGCAATTGCCGAAAAATTGGGTATTACTTCGTGGCAGTTTGCATGGCAAAGCGCAGGGCGCACTTCGGTGCCTTGGCTTGGCCCTGATATTTTGGACACGCTCCGCAGTCTCAGCAAAGAGCAGGTTGAGAACGTTCTGGTCGCACCGATCGGGTTCGTGTCTGATCATTTGGAAGTCCTGTATGACCTGGACATCGAGGCACAGGATGTCGCCAAGGAGCTGGACATGCGTCTCATGCGCATCGACATGCTGAACAGCGATCCGCTGTATATGGTAACCCTCTGCGATGCGGTCGTTGACCAGCTTAAACAAGCGCAAATGGTTTAAAAACCGATTCGGAATCTGTCAGAACCCTCCGCTGCCGCGGGGGGTTCTATTTGCTTGCGGGAGCCTGATATAATAGTATGGATTCTGGAAGTAAATCTATGAAAATATGAAATGGAATTAAGGAGGAACGATGTATCCGCCGAGATCGCAAAAAAAACGTTCCGGTAACCAAAACCGGAAGCTCCGGCAGAGGCGATTGTGGCTGACCATGAATGCTGCCCTGCTATTGATGATTGTCATTTTGGTTTCCGTATACTTTATCAAGGATCACCAGAGCGCATCGGGGCCGAAGTCGCCGACCAAGGCTCCTGCTGTGACCAATAATACCGAGAGCCCTCCGCAGGAGAAGCCGGTATCCCCGGAGCCTCAGGATCAAGAGGGAACAAACAAGGAAGAGCAGCCTGAACAGGATCCCGCGAAGGAGCCCGCCAAGGATCCGGCCAACGATCCGGATCAAAAAGGCGTTGCCGGCCAAGACCAGGGCGCCAATGCAAATGGAAAGGAACAGGTGCCGGATCAAACCGCGGATCAGCCGAAGTCGCCAGATCAAGGGAAATCCGTAGCGCCGAGCAATCCGGAGGACTCTGGCAGCCAGGAAGAACATAGTATAGTGGGGGATAACGGTAAATCCGTTACGATTCATTTTGTAGGCGACATGATTTTCTCTAGCAAGGTGGAAACCCTGTTGGAGAGTAAAGGCTATTCATACCCTTTTGCTTATTTGGGAGATACTTTCAAGAAGGATGACCTGACGCTCGGCAATCTTGAAACGCCGGTTACAACGGGCGGTGTAAGCGCGCAAAACAAGCAGTACGTTTTTAAATCCTCGCCGAAAGCTCTCGATGCGCTGCGCGCTGCAGGGATGGACGTGGTCAATTTGGGCAACAACCATATTCTTGACCAGGGCGAGGTCGGCCTGATGGATACGATCAAGCATCTGGACCAGAGCGGTATCCAATATGTCGGCGCAGGCAAAGATGCGAACCGTGCTTACCAGCCGCTGTATATTAAACGCGGAGGGATGACGATTGCAGTGGTCGGATGCAGCCGGGTCTATCCTGAGCCCGGATGGGCCGCAGGGGCGAGCAAACCGGGTGTGGCCAGCGCATACCCTGGCAAAGGGTACCGCGACCGTGTCTTATCGACGATTGCAGATGCACGCAAGAAAGCCGATTTGGTGATTGTCATGGCGCACTGGGGGATTGAGCGTTCCCTGTCGCCGGATGCGAACCAGAAAAATCTGGCCCATGATTTTGTGGATGCGGGAGCCGATCTCATTATCGGCGGTCATCCGCATGTGCTGCAGGGACTGGAACAGTATAAGGGCAAATGGATTGCTTACAGCACAGGCAATTTTATCTTTACCAAATCCAGCACGCCGTCCACTTGGAAGACGGCCGTTTTTCAAGCGACCTGCAAGCCGAAGAGCGGCTGCCAAATGAAGCTGACACCTTATCATGCGGAGCTTGGACAGCCGGTGCCGATGAATGCCCAGGATGGGAGCCAGCTGATGAAAGAGATGCAGAATCTATCCTTCGGAGGCCTGAAGATTTCCGGCGACGGCGTCGTTACGCCTTGATGAAGCTGGTCTGAATTCTACGGATGAAGCGAAAGTTTGGGGGGAGATCGATGAATAATTTATGTGTAGCGCATCGCGGTTTTTCCGGCAAAGCGCCGGAGAACACGATGTCTGCTTTTCGAATGGCGATTGCCGAGCCTTATGTGCAGTGGATGGAGATCGATACGCAGCTTACGGCAGACGGTATACCGGTCGTTATACATGATTTTAGTCTGGATCGAACGACAAACGGCAGCGGGAAGGTCAAGGACCATACCTGGCAGCAGCTTCTTCGCTTGGATGCGGGCAGCTGGAAGGGCCGGGAATTCCACGGCGAGCGGATTCCTTCATTGGAGGAAGTACTTCGCCTGAGCTGCGGCCGCGTGCACCTTAACATTGAACTCAAAACGGCGGGGAACATGTATCCGGGTCTGGAAGAAGCGGTCATTGACCGCGTTTGCTCCTACCATATGGAGCAGGATGTCGTGGTGACGTCCTTTGATGCCGATGCGCTCCGGAGAGTGAGACAAATCCATCCTGGCATCCGGACGGGATTGATTATCGATGCCAGACCCAAGGATCTTGTCGAGCGTCTGCAAACGCTGCAGTGCTCATTTCTGTCGATCGGACATCCGAACCTCGACCATGAGCTGTTCGTCAGACTAAAAGAAGCGGGGATCACAGTCATGGGGTGGACGGTGGATGATGCCAAACGTATGAAGCGGCTGGCCAATATTTCCCCGGAAATTCTCCTGTGCACGAATCGGCCCGATGTGTGGAAACAAACGTTTATGCACTAGCATCTATACTACTTTCCAAAGGATGAGATGACGATGATTCAAAACGTATACTGTGTAGGACGCAACTACAAGCTTCATGCCGCAGAGCTCGGAAACGACGTGCCGGATGAACCGATGATTTTTATGAAGCCTTCCCATGCCGCGACGGCGTTAAACGGGCAGGTGTTGTCCATGCCTCAGGATAAGGGAGAGGTACATTATGAGGGGGAACTGGTACTCCGCGTTAAGCGTGCCTACGAACCAGGTGTTTCGGTGGATGAATTGATCGGAGGCATGGCGCTGGGTATCGACTTCACGCTGCGCGACGTGCAGACGGTGATCAAAAAGAAGGGCCATCCGTGGACGGCTGCCAAAGGGTTCAAAAATTCTGCCCCGATCTCCGGCTTTCAGGATTTCCCTGGGGCGGAAGCAGCTGCTGCTGAGGATTTCGCCGTACATAAGAACGGCTCGGAAGTACAGCGCGGCAATATTAAGGACATGATTTTCTCGCTCCAGGAGATTGTCGACTACATCGGCACGAATTATGGATTGGGTGAAAACGATATTATTTTCACGGGCACCCCTGCCGGAGTAGGACCTTGCGCCGCCGGTGACAAGTTCGAGCTGTACTGGGGAGACCGGCTTCTCGGAAGCTGCGTGATCGGCTGATCATGGCTTGGCTGCTCGGTGCGCTGTGTGCCCTGATCGTTGCCGGCGGGGCTTACTGGAAACGTTCGCTTACGTTGTCCGGGGCCATAGCCGCTTGGGTCATGGGGACCGTTTATTTTGGCGCCGGAAATGTGCTCTGGTTTGGCATCCTGCTCGTGTTCTTCCTCAGCTCTTCGCTGCTGTCCAAGTTCAAACAGGCCAACAAAGCGGAGCTTGAGAAATCCTATGCCAAAACGGGAACGCGTGATGCCGGTCAGGTATTTGCCAACGGCGGCGCCGGCATGCTTCTGTGCATCCTGAATGCGATCTGGCCGGATCCGGGCTGGGTATATGCCTTTATCGGCGTTATGGCGGCTGCTACGGCCGATACATGGGCAACGGAATGGGGAGGCCTCAGCCGGAGACCGCCGCGTTCGGTGCTGACAGGAAAAGTGGTGCCTCCGGGCACCTCCGGGGGGGTTACGCTGCTTGGAAGCACGGCCGCCGCTCTTGGAGGCCTGATGATCGCTTGTTTCGGCTGTCTGTTCGCAGCGATGGCTGGGATGGAAGGCAGCTCGGGAGGGGCTTTCATCATAGCTGGCGTCATTGGCGGTCTGGTCGGCGCTTTTACCGATTCATTTCTGGGAGCGACGGTTCAGGTCATGCACCGCTGCCGGGTTTGCGGCAAAGAAGTCGAGGTGCTGTCGCACTGCGGCCAGCCGACGGAACCGGTTCGAGGCTGGCGCGGGATGAACAATGATGCCGTGAATTTCCTGTCCTCCTGCATCGGAGGAATCGCCGCGTTTGCCTTGGCGCTTTTGGGTTAAACAGGACATGCCTCGGGGTTACGGCAAGCATAACGAACCGCCTTTTGCAGGCGGTTTTTTTCAAGAGATCAGAAAGTATAAGTTTCGAAGCTCCCGCATCCTGATCTCGCAAGAAAAACTACTGCTAAGCGCGGTCTGACTCCTTTGGAGGTACGTCGATAGACGTTTTTCTTATGATTCCTGCAATAAGTCGAACATGGTGAGGTTCGGCTTGTTTATATCGGTCCAAACGGTATGCTAAAATAGAATCAGGCATTTCAAATCAGAGAGATAAGTAGGGAATAATAAATATGAATATCATGACGGTTGAACATATAGCCAAGAGCTACGGCGAAAAAATCCTGTTTCAGGATGCCTCCTTCGGTATGGAAGATAATGATCGCATCGGCATCGTGGGCGTGAACGGAACGGGAAAATCCACGTTTTTGCGTGTCATAGCCGGACTCGAGCAGCCGGACGCAGGCTCGATCGCTATCGGCAATCAGGTTAGGGTGCGCTTTCTGGCGCAAAATCCGGAGTTTGATCCGGCGAATACCGTGCTTCAGCAGGTATTTGAGGGGAATGACCCCAAGCTGAAGGTGGTCCGGGATTACACCGAAACGATGGAACGGCTTGAACTGAATCCGGCGGATGAAGGATTGCAGGAAAAGCTGCTGAAGCTGAATCAGCAAATGGAAACCCTGCAGGCCTGGCAGATGGAGAGCGAAGCGAAGACGATTCTGTCCAAGCTTGGAATCGTGAACTTCGACGCGACGATGGAATCCTTATCGGGCGGACAGCGCAAGCGCGTGGCATTGGCCCAAGCTCTTATTGAGCCCTGTGAGCTGTTGATTCTGGACGAGCCAACGAACCATATCGACAACGATTCCGTCATCTGGCTGGAGCAGTATTTGCAAAAGCGCCGCGGCGCGCTGCTCATGATTACGCATGACCGGTATTTTCTGGACCGGGTTGCCAATGTGATGCTGGAACTGGATCATGGCCGGCTGTTCCGATATGAGGCCAATTACTCCAGATTCCTCGAACTCAAGGCCGAGAGAGAGGAACGGGAGGAGGCATCCGAACAAAAAAGGCAGAATCTCCTCCGCAACGAACTGGCATGGATCCGCCGCGGGGCGAAAGCCAGATCGACCAAGCAAAAGGCGCGGATCGACCGCTTCGAAGCGCTATCGGATCAGCAAGGACCATCGCGCAGCGGCTCTGTTGATATGTCTGCCGCCTCCACGCGCTTGGGACGCAAAATCATTGAGCTGGAGCATCTCGGTAAAAAGGCCGGAGATAAGCTGCTGATCCATGACCTGAATTATATCAGCGTACCGGGGGATCGCGTGGGAATTGCCGGTCCGAACGGCAGCGGCAAATCCACGCTGCTGAACATGATCGCCGGAAGATTGGAACCGGACGAAGGTGAGGTCATCACGGGCACTACCGTTAAAATCGGTTACTTCACGCAGGAGCATCAGGATATGGATGGCAGCATGCGCGTGATTGAATATATCAAGGAAGAGGCGGAGGTCATTCGCTCCGGCGACGGCAGCAGTATTACAGCTTCGCAAATGCTGGAACGCTTCCTGTTCTCGCCTGCGATGCAGTGGACTCCGATTTCGAGGCTGTCTGGCGGGGAAAAACGCCGTCTATATTTGCTGCGTGTGCTTATGTCGGCACCGAATGTGCTGCTGCTGGACGAGCCCACAAATGACTTGGACATTCAAACCCTGTCGGTTCTTGAAGATTATCTGGATGATTTCCCGGGTGTCGTATTCGTCGTATCCCATGACCGTTACTTTTTGGATCGGACCGTGGATAAGATCATGGCCTTCGAGGGAAATGGAAGGATTAGGGTCCATGTGGGGAACTACACGGAATACAGCGAATGGATGGCGAAGAACGCCGAGCCTGCATCCGGCGAGCGCTTTGCGGAAAAGGCCAAGCCTGCGGCGGAAGCCGCGCCTCCAGAGGCTCCGCGGGAAAAGCTGAAGTTCAGCTTTAAGGAGCAGCGGGAATACGATCAGATCGACGAAATGATTGAGGCTTGCGAGAACAAGCTGGCGGGCATCCAGAAGAAGATGGAGGAATCCTTCAGCGACTCCGCGCTGCTGCAGGAGTTGATGCAGAAGCAGCAGGAGACGGAGCAGGAGCTCGAGCATCTGATGGATCGCTGGGCGTATTTAAACGAGCTTGCGGAGAAAATTGAAGCAAGCAAAAAAGGATAAGTTAAGCGATACAAACACGTTGAATCCGTTGATTCAGCGTGTTTTTTTTCGGCAAATCGCCCGCCGCTTAGACAGCATCATGTAGAACTTTAGGCAAACGGAAGGTTGACTTTGTTGGATTACATATGTAATATTGTTGAATGTAGATTACAAACGTAATCTGGATTGAGGAGGAGCATCATTGAACAAATTGCCCGTCATTTCAGAAGCAGAATGGGAAGTCATGAAAATATTATGGAAGGGTTCACCGAAGACCGCCAATGAAGTCATTGACGCCCTTGCTTCCCAAATCGATTGGAGCCCGAAAACGGTCCGGACGTTACTGAATCGGCTGGTTGCCAAAAAAGCGGCAGCGTATGATCCGGACAGCAGGCCGTATTCATATTATGCGCTGATTTCGGAAGAGGAGTGCCAAAAGGCCGAGACTCAAAGCTTTCTGAAACGGATCTACAGCGGTTCCTTCAAGCCGCTCATGGTAAATTTCTTGAAGAATGAGCAGCTCTCTTCGGACGAGATTGAAGAGCTGCGGAATCTGCTCGATGAACAGTCGCGTTTCACGAAAGGGGAATGATCATGGCGGATTTCCTCGCAAACCCCTTGCTGAACGAATTTTTCGCTTGGGTTCTAAAAACATCGCTGCTCGCAAGCGTCATGGCCGGACTCATCCTGATGATCAAGATGGCTTTGAACCATCGTTTAAAGCCTGGATGGCATTATATGCTATGGCTGTTATTACTGCTGAGGCTGATTATTCCTGCGGGTCCGCAAACCGCTTACAGCATCTATAATCTGTTGCCGTGGGTAGGGACGGCGTCGCAAGATGCGCTGCACCCAGCCGTACACACCGGAAAGGATAATCAGGCGGTATCGTATCCGGCCGAGGAACCCGAAGGCATACAGACGCCGGTTTCAACCACTCAGGATGCCGGTCCCATCGTCGAAGAGGGCTGGAATGCCAAGAAGGTGGCTATAGGTGTATGGCTCATCGTCGCTGTCATTATGCTGCTGCGATTACCGCTAGTCAATGCTGTATTCTCAATCAGGCTCCGTCGCTATGCAGTCACAGCTACGCCGGCTGACATGAGCTTGCTTCAGCAGGCTCAACGGGTTATGAGGATCAGAAGACGCGTGCGGCTCAGCTATTCGCCGATCGTTTCGACCCCAACCTTGTTCGGCTGGGTTCGCCCGCGGTTAATCATGCCCTTGAACATCCAGGAGCTGGATGACAAGCAAAAGCACCATATCTACATGCATGAGCTGGCGCATATGAAGCACGCTGATATTGCGGTGAACTGGCTGATGCATCTGCTGCTCGCGGTACATTGGTATAACCCGGTACTTTGGTATGCGCTGTACAAAATGCGAGAGGATCAGGAGCTTGCAGCCGATGCCGCAGCGCTTCGCAACATCGATCCCGCAGGGATCGCAGCGTATGGGCACACGATCATCACCTTGCTCGAAAGAAGCCGGCTGCGCGGCATGATCCCTGGTGCGGCTGGCGTATCCGGCTCCAAGCAGCAGTTAAAAAGGAGGATTCTTATGATTACAACCTTTAAGCATAGATCGTTCAGATGGACTTTGGCAGGGCTTGTGCTCGTGCTGGCATTAAGCGGCTGTGCGCTGACGAACGGAAAAACGCCAAGCGACAGCAATTCATCTGCGCCTTCTGAGACCACTCCAGCCCAAGAGGTGACGCCTGGAACGCCAGGTGATAACGGAGCTGTGCAGAATCCGAAGGATACCCAAAACGGCTCGGGGTCAGAGACGTCATCCACTGGAGGGGGTTCGTCCTCCCCGGGCAAATCGACAGGCGAGAAGCCATCGACGTCATCCGGCGGATCTGCAACCCGTGGACACGAACAACAAATCAAGGACATATATGCATTGGCTAAAAAAGGGCAAGTGAAGGGAGCCAATTTCGTATCCGGAAAGACGATTATCGACGATGTTCACAAGGCCTGGGGCGATCCTGACCGGCCTTGGCAGCCGACCGACTCCTATGCCTATGATTCCTATTCGCCGGGAGCGGGCAGAGGAACGTACGCCTTCGGAATCGGCCGGGGTGAGGTCGTGTATGATATCCGTTATTTCGGATCTCAGATCGATGAGAGCACGGCCTTCAATCAGATCAGTTTTACCGAAATTCAAAAAACGCTTGGCAAGCCGGGCTCGATCAAGACCAGCGGCAGCGATGACATTTTGATGTATAAGGTGGGGGATTACGAGCTTAAATTTGTCGGACCGCATTCGACGAAGCGGCTTGACCACATATCCGTGTATTCACCGCGAGCTGCCGCGCCAATGGGAGAAGCGAAGAGATAATCCTTCCGGCTATGATGAAAAAAAGGCTATCCGTTCGGATTGAACGGGTAGCCTTTTTGTTGTGCACGCAGGATGTCGTAAACCAAAAACCGGTACTAAGCTCTTACATAGGCTGCTAACAGCTTGGTTGTGTTGAACACCGCCTGCTTATGGGTGCGCTCCATCGCATGGGAAGCATGAACCCCAGGACCGATCAGGGCGGCGCGGATGTTATTGCCGGCGGACAGGGCAGCGGACGCATCCGAGCCGTAATGCGGATACACATCCACCGCAAACGGAATGTTTTCGGCTTTTGCAAGTTCAATCAACTTGCTGGTCATGTCATAGTCGTACGGCCCCGAGGAATCCTTTGCGCAGATGGATACATCGGTTTCTTTGCAGCTCAGGTCATCGCCGATGCATCCCATATCAACAGCGATCATTTCGTCAATGTCCTGCGGGATGTACGCGGCTCCATGACCCACTTCCTCATAGTTCGAGATGAGGAATTTCAGGTTGTGCTTCGGCTTCCAGCTCTCACGCTTCATGGATTCGAGCAAACCGAACAAGGCGGATACGCTTGCTTTGTCATCAATGTGGCGTGATTTCACGAACCCGCTGTCGGTCATGACCGCGCGGGAATCGAACGAAACGAAATCGCCGACGGAGATGCCCAGCTTGAGCACGTCTTCCTTGGAGTGGACAAGCTCGTCGATCCGGACCTCCATATGATCCTCCGAACGCTTGAAATCACGTGCGTCGCTGTAAACATGGACCGAAGGATGGGTGCTCAGGATCGTGCCGGTGTAGGTTTTGCCGCTGCGGGTATGGATGACGCAGTATTCGTTCTCCATGCTGTTCATCATGAATCCGCCAACGCTTGTCAACCGCAGCGTACCTTCGGATTTGACGGCACGAACCATGGCGCCAAGGGTATCGACATGCGCGCTGAGTCCGATCGTGCGGGAGCTGTCTTCGCCTTCGACCTCCAGGATCGCGCCGCCTTTTTGGTTCCAGGAGAGCTTCACGCCCAGAGAAGAAGCTTCGGCTTCGACCAGCTTCATGACTTGCGCAGTAAAACCGCTTGGGCTTGGAGTATCCAGCAGCTGTTTCAAAAAGTTCAGTATGTATTGTTCATTGGGTTGTATCGACATCGTGATGTCCTCCTCACATGATTAGGGTGTCTGAAGTTGTTCCTTATCGTTGGATTCCTTCGTCATTTCTTCTACCGGCAAAGGCTCGGTGTACCCGGTTTCGCTTTGGATGTGCGCGAGCTGGGCGGAGAGAAGCTTGATTTCTTTTTGCAGCCTATATTGTCTGAAGATACCGTAAGAACCGACGATGATGCCGCCGATGAGCGTACAGCCTACGATCAGCAGAATCAGCGGAATGTTGACCTCGCTAAACATCAAATTAACGCGCACGGGATCGACGTTGATGACGGCAAAAATGGCCGTCAGCAGCGCAAATACCAGCCCGGCAATCAGTGACCACTGGATTTTCATACGGACACCTCCCTCTAAAGACAGTATAAAATCCCTTGACCTTTTCGGACAAGGGATTTAGTACCATCCTGCTTGATTACTTCGTCATTTGTTCCAATTGTTCGATGACATTTTCAAAGACGCTCATTGCTTCGCGAATCGGCTGTGGCGAAGACATGTCGACGCCGGCTTTTTTCAGGATGTTAATGGAGTAGTCGCTGCCGCCGCTCTTCAGGAAGCCGAGGTAACGGTCCACCGCCGGCTGGCCTTCTTCAAGGATTTGCTTGGAGAAGCTGGTTGCCGCAGAGAATCCGGTCGCGTACTTATACACGTAGAAGCTGGTGTAGAAGTGAGGGATGCGCGCCCATTCCATTTCGATGTCTTTGTCCACAGCCATGCCCTTGCCATGGTATTTCACGTTCAGGTCGTAGTAGATTTCGGACAAAGCCTGCGGTGTCAACGCTTCGCCGGATTCGGCGCGCTCATGGACAAGCTTTTCGAACTCTGCGAACATTGTTTGACGGAACACGGTCGTGCGGAACTGGTCTGCATAGTACGTCAGCAGGTACATTTTTTCTTTCGGATCCGTCGATTTCTTTAGCAGGTAATCCATCAGCAGCGCTTCGTTGGTCGTGGAAGCGACCTCGGCCAGGAAGATGGTGTACTGCGCGTCACGGTATGGCAGCGTGTTATCCGAGTAGTAGGAATGCAGCGCATGGCCCATTTCGTGAGCGAGCGTGAACATGCTGTTCAGGTTGTCCTTGTGGTTCAGCAGCACGAACGGATGCGTGCCGTAAGCTCCCCAGCTGTATGCGCCGGTACGTTTGTTTTCGTTTTCGTACACGTCGATCCACTTGTTGTCGAAGCCTTCCTGCAAGGACTTCAGATAATCCTGTCCGAGCGGCTTGAGACCTTCGGAAACGGTTTTCTTGGCTTCGTCGTAAGTGATGTCCATTTTGTATTCATCCACCAGCGGGGCGAACAAGTCATACATATGGAGCTCGTCGACGCCGAGCAGCTTTTTGCGCAAATTCATGTATCTGTGCAGCAGCGGCAGGCTTTCATGGATGGTGTCGATCAGATTCGTGTACACTTCCTTCGGAATGTTGTCGCCGTAGAGGGACATCTCCAGCACGGAAGGATATTTGCGCACATTGGCGTAGAACATGTTTTTGTTGACGTTCGCGTTCAGCGTAGCGGCAATCGTGTTTTTTTGCTTGGCATAGGTGGCATATACCGCCTTGAAAGCGCGCTCGCGGACTTCGCGGTTCGGGCTCTCCAGGAACTGGATATAATTGCCGTGGGTCAGCTCGACTTCCTTGCCTTCTTCGTTTTTAATCTTCGGAAACTTGATGTCCGCGTTGTTGAGCATGCCGAAAATCGTTTGCGGCGCCTGGGACAGGTTGCCGACCTGCGCGAGCAGCGCTTCTTCGTTCTTGGAAAGGATGTGCGCTTTCTCGCGTTTCATCTCGGTCAGGGTGAATTTGTAGGCGGCAAGCTCCGGATCGGCGATGAACGCATCCAGCTTGTCGTCCGGCAGGGCGAGGATTTCCGGCGTGACGAAGGAAAGGGCCTCTCCGACCTGTACATTCATTTTTTTGGCTTTCTGGGAAAGCCCCTGGTATGTAGGATTTGCTGTATCTTCGTCATGATGCAGATGCGCGTAAACGTATAGGCGCTCGGTTTTTTGTGAAATGTCGTCTTCAAGGGCGAAGCAGTCTTTAACAGATTTAGCGTTATCCAGCTTGCCTTGGAACTCGGCGATTTTCTTCACTTCCTGCTGAAGCTCGGCATAAGTCTGGTCCCAGGCTTTTTGGCCATCGAATAAATCCTCGACATTCCATTTGTTCTCTTCAGCTACCTCAGAGCGCTTCAATAATTGTTCCATGGGAATCCTCCTTAAATGTTGGGATGATGTTAGATGGGTTCCACTTGACGAAACCGCCGGAGGAAAGAGGGGAATCGCACTCACGGCGAACGTGAATAGGGCAGCAAGCCTGAATGTCCTGGTGCAGTTCACAGGCAGGGAGCCTCCTTGTTTTGGAAAGTTACCCCATAGTATGAACTTTTCCCCTAAAAATTATTTACGCTTTCCTTCAAGGGCTGGAACCCATGGTGAAGAGACTGTATACAATAAGGAAAAAGGCAAACAGGATCATAACGGTCGCAATGCTTGCGAGTCCCCGTCTCAGCTTCTGCGGCACCGAGTTTCTCATCATGATGAGCACGGCTCCAAGACAGAACGCGGAAATGATGAAGATAAGAGTGCTGCTGTATTCCATGTGAAGGACTAAACTCCTTTAAAGGCAGCCATCACCCGGCGCCATTCATCCATGTTATCTTCGTATTCTTCCTTGGGAAAACGGGTTTCGGCCCATTGCATGAGGGCAGGCCGACTCATGAAGGTATGGGTTTCCTCGCCCCATTGATCAGAGATCTCCCGAAGAACGATGTATCGTCCCTGGACTTCAACGGTCATCATGTTCCATTTGTCTTTTTTGTATATTTCATGTTTTTTGATCATATGCATTCTCCGTTTGGTCTTTTGGTAAAATGATACCGCAGAGGAAGCTCCAAAAGCAAATGAAAAGATGGATTTCATCAAAAGAGCGATTGCATTGTCAAGTTGCATGAAGTATAATGTACTTATTCGCCACATATGGCGGTATTTTTAGGAGGTTGTTCATTTGAAAGGTACAGTTAAATGGTTTAACGCAGAAAAAGGCTATGGCTTTATTCAAGTTGAAGGCGGCGAGGACGTATTCGTACATTTCTCCGCAATCCAAGGAGACGGCTTCAAAACTTTGGACGAAGGTCAAGAAGTTGAATTCGAAATCACTGAAGGCAACCGTGGCCCTCAAGCTGCAAACGTAACTAAATTATAAGATCGACTCCGATATCGGATTTCTTATAGCTTTGGTTAGATAAAAGCCTATAAAAGCACAGTTCTCATCAAGGGAACTGTGCTTTTTTTGTATTGTTTACGGATAGAGGCTTACGCTTTTTGTACGGGCACGGCTGTGGTGTATGCTGGTTGCGATCAAAAACTGTGCGCCATAGTAGGTGGCCATGATGAGGATGCCTGAGTACGGAACGTCAGCGATGAACTTGTTCCAGGCCAGGATGGAATCCGAAACGATGAAGAGGAGCGCGCCGCAGGCAGCGGGCAGGGAGGCGGACATAATGGCAAAGAAGCCCATCGAAGAGATGACGACCAGATATGCCAGAACAGGAAGCAGCATGCCTAAATTGCCCCCGTCTTGCAGTCCATGATACAGCCTCCAGCCCATGAACGCGGCATACAACGCGATAGGAAGGAGCGCAGACATCCGGGTAGGATGAAAGGTCCAGCGGGTGGCAAAGGCCGACAGGTAGAACAGATGGCCGACGAGAAATGCTGTCAGACCGATAAGAAACCAGTGTAGCAGACCGTCGCCGAGCATGCAGAAGAAGAGGCCTGACAAGGTCAGCATGGCGTAACTCTTCTTGGCAGAAGACGCGTGAATCCATGCATAGATCAGAATGAGCGCCATGGGAATTAACTTGAATACCAGACTGTGGAGCAGGAAAATATACACAAGTCCCATGATTAGAATGGCAGCGGGAAGCAGCCGTTTGTACATGCGTTTGAGCCTCCTTCGGCCGAAATCAGTCTAATTTAAAATATATTTCGCGGGAATATTCCAAGAATCCTTTTTTTATTGCTAGAACGCTTACATGCCGTACTCAAGGCAATGAAAGCCTTTTCTTTATAGTATATTTCGGCAAATTCCCTTCCATGACGTGATCTAGTTTATTTGTGCTATTTTAAGGACCATATTATAATAAAGTGCATTAGGATAGATACAAGTAGACAACAATGTGGAGGCACCGTCTTGAATGATCATGGGCAAAGTCAATATCAAGTTCCCCGGAACCCTATAAGCTTAATGGGACGAGTGTACAAGCATGTTCTTCCGGAGGTGCGGAAGGAATTGGACGGTTGGCGGAAGGCGGCCGGACGGATTCCTGATCCGGAGCTTCGCAAGCAAGCGCTTGCCAGCATTGAAACGAAGCAGTTTCATTGCGAGGGCGGTGGAATCTATGCGGCTGTTCCTTTGCCGGACAGGCTCGTTCTGACCAAGCTGATTGTTGCTTATCAGACGATCAGCGATTATCTGGATAATTTATGCGACCGCAGTACCTCTATGGATCCCGAGGATTTCCGGCTCTTGCATCAATCGATGCTGGATGCGACGGATCCGGATGCCGTGCCCGTAAATTATTATGCGCTGCGTCAGGAGCAAAATGACGGGGGATATCTGCGCAGTCTGGTAACGACCTGCCAGAGCTGCATCCGACAGCTTCCCGGCTACGCTGCGGCTATGCCTTACGTCCGGGACCTGGCGGGCCTGTATACCGACCTGCAGGTCTACAAGCATATCAAGCCCGAACTCAGGGAGCAGGCGCTGCTGGACTGGTGGGAGCTTCACCGTGAACGGACACCCCACCTCCGTTGGAATGAGTTCGCCGCCGCTACCGGCTCGACCTTGGGCGTATTCATGCTGTTTCTTGCCGCGAGCGACAGGCACTTGAACGATACGGCTGCGGCCTCCATTCATGCGTCATACTTTCCACATGTTTGCTGTCTGCACATTATGCTGGATTACCTGATTGATCAGGAAGAGGATCGGCTGGGCGGAGATCTGAATTTTTGCAATTATTATGATTCTCCCGATAGTATGCTGGACCGGATTGCCTTGATTGTGGAGTCGGCGCGCAAGGATGTCTTGTCCATTCCTGTGCCGCCGTTTCACCGAATGATCATTGAGGGATTACTGGCAATCTATTTGTCCGATCCGAAAGTCAGCGAGCAGCAGGAAGTTCGCTCCGTATCCAAGCGTCTGATGAAAGGAAGCCCATTGACCAGGCTCTTCTTTTTCGTCAACAGCCGCTGGATCCGCAAACATTTGTATGAGTGATTACGAGGAGGAATTTTTCATGACAGTGAAAAAGATTGCAGTACTGACCAGTGGCGGCGATTCCCAAGGGATGAACGCGGCGGTTCGCGCGGTGGTTCGCAGCGGACTTTACCATGGGCTTGAAGTGTACGGGATTCAGCGCGGTTATCAGGGACTGCTAAACGATGATATTTTCTCAATGGATCTGCGCAGCGTAGGGGATATCATCCAGCGCGGGGGTACGATTTTGCAGTCTGCACGCTGTAAGGAGTTCATGACGCCGGAAGGACAGCAAAAAGGTGCCGATATTCTGCGCAAGCACGGCATCGACGGCCTCGTGGTTATCGGAGGCGACGGTTCTTATCATGGCGCCAACAAGCTGAGCAAGCTCGGCATCAACACGATGGCGCTGCCTGGCACGATTGACAACGACATTTCTTACACGGATTTTACCATCGGATTCGATACCGCGGTGAGCATCGTCGTGGACGCGGTGAACAAGCTTCGCGATACGATGTCTTCGCATGAACGCTCCTCGATCGTGGAGGTCATGGGCAGACACTGCGGCGATATCGCACTCTACGCAGGTCTGGCTTCGGGGGCTGAAACGATCCTCGTGCCGGAAGTTCCGCATGACATGGATGAAATTACGGAACGCATGAAGCAGAATTTCGCGCTTGGCAAACGCCACAGCATCGTCATTGTGGCTGAAGGTGTAGGCAGCGGTGAAGATGTGGCCAAAGCCTTGACCGACCGCTGTCCGACCCTTGAACCCCGCGTAACGGTGCTTGGACATATTCAGCGCGGCGGTACGCCGACGCCTTCCGATCGGAACCTGGCCAGCCGTCTTGGCGACTTTGCTGTCCGCAAGCTGATTGAGGGCGAATCGGATAAAGCCTGCGGA
This sequence comes from Paenibacillus chibensis, assembly GCF_004001045.1. Classification (GTDB taxonomy): domain Bacteria; phylum Bacillota; class Bacilli; order Paenibacillales; family Paenibacillaceae; genus Paenibacillus_AQ; species Paenibacillus_AQ chibensis. The sequence continues at coordinate 312,374 of NZ_BIMK01000001.1, read as the reverse complement.
ATCATTAAAGGAGATTTGGTTCTCACGGATATCGACAAAGTCGTTAACAGCAAAAAAGCATTCAACATGGAGTTATACGAATTGGCATCCCGGTTATCGCAATAATTTATTACAAAAGACCTTGCAGAGCACGTCTTCTGCAAGGTCTTTTTTTTTATTGTTCAGGAAGCGGTCAAGGAAGCATGACGGCGGTTGTTACGCTGTACCTTCACTAGCCGCCATAGAAGAAGGGTCGCGCCTGCCGCGAGTCCGGTAATGAGGCCGATCCAGAAGCCGTATGCCCCGAGCGACGTGTAGGTGGCAAGAACAAACCCGACGGGGAGGCCGATAACCCAATAAGAAATGAACGTAATGATAAATGCCGGATTCACGTCCTTGTACCCACGCAGCGCCCCCTGAACTGGCGTGGCAATGGCATCGGAAATCTGGAAGAAGATCGCATAGATCAGGAAATGCTTCGTCAACGCGATCACGTTGCTTTCGTCCGAATACAGGCCCGCGACATATTGGCCTGCCACAAGCAACACCACGGCCGTCAAGAGTGATAACATGATGGCAGAGGAGATGCCAAGAATACTGTACTGCCTTGCGTCCTTTAGACGTCCGGAGCCCTTTTCGAAGCCGACAAGAATCGTGAGCGCCATGCTGATGCTGAGCGGGATCATATACAGCGTCGTGGCGAAATTCATCGCTGCCTGGTGCGCGGCGATTGTAATGGTATCGAATCGGCTCATCAGCAAGGTGACGGCCGCGAATACGGCCGTTTCGAAGAAGATGGAAAAACCGATCGGAACCCCGATTTTCAGCAGCTCTGTCCATGCTTTCAGGGACACGCCGTGGAAGGTGCGGAAGATGCCGAAGGAAGCAAAGGGCTTCAGACGCGTCACGAAGACGACCGCAATGATAAACACGCACCAATACGTTATGGCAGACGCGATGCCTGCACCAGCGCCGCCAAGGCGCGGAAATCCCCAGTTCCCGAAAATCAGGAGGTAATTCAGGAAAATATTAATCGGAAGCGATATGAGCGTAATCGTCATCGACATCCGGGTTTGGCCCAGCGCGTCGATAAAGCTTCGTATCACCGTATAACCGAACATGGGGATGATACCGATCGACAAATAGCTTAAGAAGCGGAAGGCGATATGCCGGACATCCGGGTCGAGGTTCATCGCGCCAAGAATGGTCGGAAGCAGGAGGCTTCCTGCGGCTAGGATGGCTAAGGCCAGGAGCAGCGCAAGCCATAGGCCCTGCATGACTTGGTACGCGACCTTCTTCACCTGGCCTCCCCCCATCAAGTGGGAGACGATTGGCGTCATGCCCATCAGGATGCCGCTAAGCCCGGTCTGCAGAGGAATCCACAGGCTGGAGCCAATGGCGACGCCTGCCAAATCGGTGGAGCTTGCCTTGCCCGACATGTTCGTGTCGAAGAACGTAATGGCGGACAAGGCGATTTGCGTAATCAAAATGGGCAGCAGTATAACGAGAAATTGCTTCGACTTTTGCTGAAGCGTCAAGGTTGGTTTCATATCGGGCAAGCCTCACAGTAATGAAATTCTGACATCGAGTGACAGGAGTCTATTGTAGAACATAAGCTCTGGTTTGAACAGGGAGAATCGCGGAACCGGTGTCGGATCCTGCCGTCATTCCTCCGTACTGGTGTCGGTCCGCATAAGAACAACCCGGCCTGATCGGCCGGGTTGTTAGGACGGGATATTGTATTAATAATCCACGCCAGGGCTGTATCGGTTCGTGGCATTCCAGAGCAGGTATTCGTCGATTTTCATATCCTTCAAAGCGCGGATCTGCTCATCGACTTGAGCCTTGCCATACTTGATGTAATGTCCGCTTCCAAGCCAGCTGGCCGTGAAATCCTGAATCCAGGGGCGTACGATCGGCTTCTGATCCTCCAGCGGAGTCAGCTTCTTAAAGGTGTCGGTCATAGAGCCTTTGATGGTTTTGTAAGGTTCTTTGTCCGGATCCTTGGCTCCGAACCATCCTTGGGTATAGTGGCTCGGATATACCATCGGACTGATGACATCCACGTTTTCGGAAATTTTGTTGAAGTCCTGCCCAATGCCTTCCGCAGCTGGGACGGACGCTGCATAGCCGAAAATATCGACCGATACGCGTACGCCCAAGGGCGCTAGCTGCTTGCGTGCATACTGCACGAATTCAGCCACGGCATCCACGCGGGATTTGCCGTTCTTGATGTATTTCAAGGAATCCGCACGTTTTTCAAAGCCTTCCGGGAAGCGGACATAGTCAAACTGGATTTCCTTGAAACCGAGTTTGGCGGCCTCTTTGGCGATCTCGACGTTGTAATCCCAGACTTCCTTGCTGAACGGATTGACGAAGCTGTCGCCTTTTCCGTTCTTCCATACGGTTCCATCCTTGTTAACAAAGGAAAGATCAGGACGTTTTTTGGCAAGAACCGTATCCTTGAAGACGACGACGCGAGCGATCGGATAAACCTGATGCTCTTTCAGGCGTTCCATCAGAGCGTTGATGTCATGAATGAAAGGCTGAGGATTCCCTTTTTTAATCAAGTCGGGGTTGTCCGTTTTGTATGTTATGTATCCTGCGTCATCCTTGATATCGATGACCATGGCGTTCAGTTCCGTCTTGTCCAGCAAATCGAGAAGCTGTGCCATTCGGGAACCTCCAGCACTGTATGCCGTAACGTACACGCCTTTTATCTTGGGAGCGTTCGCTTGCGGGTCTACCTTGGCAGGCGGGTTGTCCGCGCTTACCGCCACGTCTTTGGACTGAGAAGCGATGATGGCTGAGTTGATCGAAGACTGAATAATACTAGCAACATGATGATTGTCGTTCTGCGGATGATGAGCCGCGCTGCTGCCCAAAATCATCAGCAGAGCCCAGATGATATTCATAAACAATTCTCTCCCTTGTTAGCGTTCACAATATGATTATATAAGAACAAATGAGCTTAAAAACAACAGCTTTGTAACAATTTGGCGGATTTTTACGAAACGATGCAGCCCCCTTTTTCTTAAACGGCTTCCGGCCGATTTAAACCCTTCTATGTGCTTTTAGCTTTGCCTGTATGAACGGTAAATACGTATGGAGCAAGGGATTGCCAACATTTATACATTTTTGCGAACCCGAGGAAAAACAAAAAAGCCGCCAGTTTTCAGTGTGAAATCAGGGACTGAAAAAAGGCGGCACGATCCATCTTGTGTTTCCAAGCCATCTTAATTAATGAAGAGGCGCAGAGCTTTGATGTTCACAGATACTGAACTGGATAATCTCCATAGCATCATCCTGTTCCAGGATACCGAGGCCATCCCTCAGCACAATGAGCGAATTCAGTTCATTTTGCTTCAAGAAAGGCATCATATCTGGGAACCACTTCATGACGATTTGGGACAATTTTACCGTTTCCATTTCCACAAAAATCACCCTTTCCTCTCTGGATTCTTTAAGCCTCGTACTATAAAGCCAAGGAGAATCGGAAAAGCGTTTAAGTGCTTGGAATAGCCGGGTCAATCCTAATCTCATGGAACTATTTGCAGGAACCGCGCATCTTTAATATACCACAAAACACATGTTTTTTACACAGCGGCCACCAAAATCAGCTTCTGCGGAAGGAGCCCATGACTCCGACGGTTTCGACAATGTTGACGAACGCTTTCGGGTCGGTCTGCTTGATGATTCGTTTCAGCTCCTGCAGCTCGTACCGGGTGGTTACCGTCATCAGCATGTCTTTGGCTTCATGTGAAAAGGCACCCTCCGTCTTGATTTTGGTCACGCCGCGGGGCCGCACCAGCAGTTGGTTCAGAAGAGCTTCGGTTTCATTGGTGATAATGTATACCGTTACCTTGAAGTGGCTGACGTGAATCATGTCCACGACCTTGCCGGTCACGAAGATCGAAACCATGGAGGCCAAAGCGAGATTCCAGTCGTTCTGCAGGTAACCCGCCGCCAGAATAACCAGTCCGTTCATGGCAACAAGGACATTGCCGATCGGAAAATCGCGGTAACGGGTTACAATGGAGCCGGCGATGTCGAAGCCTCCGGATGACCCGCCGGCACGAAACGAGATGCCGGCGCCGATGCCGACGAGGACACCTCCGAACACGGCGGCAAGCAGGGTATCCGAGGCCAGAGCCGTGACGGGTACGAGGGCGATGAACCAGGTTGTGGCCACAACGGACACAATGCTGAGCACGATAAATCTTTTGCCCAACATGAACCAGCCTGCGACCAGAATCGGAACGTTAAAAACGAAATACAATATACTCAAATCCACTGGTGTAAAATAATTCACTAACATGGACAGTCCGGATACGCCGCCGCTGAGTAGCTGGTGTGGAACCAGAAACAGGTTGAATCCGCAGGCGATAAAAGCGGCGCCGATGATCACGACAAGATACTTCCAGATGTTGCTGAGCCTCAAAGTGCCCACCTCAATTTCATATGTAATAGTGTCAGGTTGAAAAGGTCATTTCATGTTTAGTTGTAAGCCGCTGGTGTTTGTAATTTATTTTGTGATATAATGTATTAGATGTTCTTGAGTAGGCTTGTACAATAGTATTATTCTAACATTGTTTCAGGAGAAAAATTACCGTTTACTAAAATATGTAGGCTGTTTTTGCCCTGGATAAACGCTATAGAGAATATAAGCCATGTAATAAATTCTGAAGAATGGCTAACCTATATATGTTTACCGCTACTTAAGAATACAGACAAGATTGTGGAATGTCCACTATATAGAAGGAGTATGAATATTTTGAAAAATTTCGCAGAATTAGGTCTTGAACCAAAGGTTCTTCAGGCCATTACAGAGCTTGGATTTGAGGAAGCTACACCGATCCAGGCACAGTCGATTCCGATCGCTATGTCGGGACGCGACATGATCGGTCAAGCACAGACCGGTACGGGTAAAACCGCCGCTTTCGGTATCCCTTTGATCAATAAAATTTCTAAGGACACGGACAAAATCGTAGCACTCATTATGACTCCAACGCGTGAGCTTGCCATTCAGGTTGCTGAAGAGATCGGAAAGCTGACACGCTTCAAAGGCATCGGTTCGCTTCCAATCTACGGCGGTCAGGATATCGGACGCCAGATTCGCGCATTGAAGAAGAAACCGCAAATCATCATTGGTACGCCAGGCCGTCTGCTTGACCACATCAACCGCAAAACCATCCGCCTGGATGACGTAGAAACGGTCATTTTGGACGAAGCCGACGAAATGCTCGACATGGGATTCATGGAAGACATCCAATCGATCCTGAAGCTTGTACCCGAAGAACGCCAAACCATGTTATTCTCCGCAACAATGCCGCCAAACATTCAAAAACTGGCTCAGCAATTTTTGAAAAATCCTGAACATGTATCGGTTGTACCTAAACAAGTCAGCGCACCGCTGATTGACCAAGCGTATATTGAAGTGCCTGAACGCCAGAAGTTTGAAGCGCTTTGCCGTTTGATCGATATGGAATCCCCAGAGCTTGCGATCGTGTTCGGACGCACCAAGCGCCGGGTTGACGAATTGTCCGAAGCCCTGCAAAAACGCGGATATTCCGCAGACGGACTTCATGGCGACCTTTCCCAGAACCAACGTGATACCGTTATGCGCAAATTCCGTGACGGAAGCATCGATGTACTCGTAGCGACAGACGTGGCTGCACGTGGTCTCGACGTTTCCGGCGTAACGCATGTAGTCAACTTTGACCTTCCGCAAGATCCGGAGAGCTATGTGCACCGTATCGGCCGTACAGGCCGCGCAGGCAAAGAAGGTACGGCATGGTCTTTCGTAACGCCTCGTGAAATCGACCATCTGCATCTGATTGAGCGTGTTACGCGCCATCGCATTACCCGCAAGCCGCTTCCTACACTGGCTGAAGCTATCGAAGGCAAACAGCGCATCATCGCAGAACGCCTGCTTGAGACGATTGAGTCCGGCGAACTGAATGAATACAAAGGCCTTGCCATTCAGCTCTTGGAGCAGTACGATTCCGTCCAGCTCTTGTCCGGAGCCATGAAAATGCTGACCGGCGAAAAACGCGATTCCGAGATTCAACTGACTCCAGAGGATCCGATCCGCGTAAAACGTCGTTACAACAACGGTAAGCCAGACCTTCGCAATGGTCGTAAGCCATCCGGCAACTACGGCGGATTCCGCGGCGGCAATGGCGGCGGTAACCGTAACGGCGGCGGATATAACCGTGACCGTGATAACGGCGGACGCGGCGGATACAACCGCAGCGGCGGCGGACGCAGCAGCGATTCCTCCTACCGTGACGGAGGAGACCGTAAACCGCGTACGAGCAACGGTGAAGGAAGACGTCCTTCCAAGCGCGATGACTCCTTCAACAGCTAAGATGTTGAAGTTCTAACGAAAGAGACGGAGCATGCAGCCGCATGCTCCGTCTCTTTTTGCTTTTAGGGCAAAATCCCTTTTATCCGGTTCGTTCTGTTATTTGTCTAGGCTGACTTCTTTTTAGTAAATGAACGCGCGGGTGATGATGACCAGCAGAATAAACAATACCAGAATTGCTCCTGTGGAACCCCACAGACCCATACCAGCACCATAGCCGTATCCTACGCCTGCAACATGAGACATTGAACATTACCTCCTTCATGGTTTGTTTCCTTTGGGTTACTGTGTATCTTATGAGGCGAGGTGCCTGCCGGTATAGACCTTTACCCATATCCCGGAAATTAGGCGCTGGCAATGTAAGGCTAAAATGCGGTATATTATTATGTACAGGTATAGATAGTGGAGGAGGAGGCTTTTTCTTGGAATTTAAAGGTGCAATGGGCGGTATTTACAGAATTACGGAATGGATTACGCGCTTTGCTTACAGCAACATTTTGTGGCTGTTGTGTTCGTCGCCGTTTTTCTTTTTCCTGGTGACCAAAATGCTGGTAACCGGTGCGAACGAGTCCCTTCAGATGAATTGGGCCATGGGCATTGTGGCACCGTTTACATTGTTTCCGGCTACGGCCGCGCTGTTTGCGGTAGTCCGTAAATGGGTGATGGGCGACCCCGACGTGAAGATCTTTAGTTTGTTTTTCAGGTCCTATAAGGAAAATTACAAGCAGAGCATGATCGGCGGCATTTTCTATGTGCTCCTGCTGGTCATCATGCTGGTCGACTATACCGTGTACATGACGCAGCTCAGCAATCTCCAAATCATCGGAATCGTGATGCTGGTTTTGCTGATTGTCCTGTTTGTTTCGCTGTTTAATTTCTTCTCGATGATTGTTCATTACCATATGGGAATTGTGCAGATCCTTAAGAACGCGGTGCTGATCACCATTATCCGTCCGCTGCGCGTCATTACGACGGTTCTGGGCAGCGTGGTTGTGCTGTTCGTCGGCTCGAAGTATCCGGCTATCATCTTTATTTTCGGGGGAAGCTTGATTGCGTACTGGGCTTTCTTCAACTTCTTCGCGACGTTCAACAAAATGCAGGAGCAGGCGGAACGGATCAAGCAGAAGGAACTGGAGGAGCAGGAAGCAGCTGAACTGGACAGAGACCCGGAAGAAGATGTTTCGGATGACGAGGATTCGACGGACGAGGATTCACGGAACCGGGAATCGGTTAAGAGAGATTAGAATGATCAGATGAACGAATGGATGCAGGAGATATTCGATCATTTTCGAGCAACATTTACTTTTTGATAAAATGGGTCTATAATAAGACTACATCCTGCGATGTTCGCCACGGTTAATCGTTGTTTTGAACCAATGATAATGTCTAGGGAGATCATTACGAAGCGCAGCTGAAAAGCCCTGTCTATATGACATGGGGACTTCAAAAACGCATCCGAGGTCACCCACCTGCCAAAGCAGGTTCAGAAGACAATTTAACCGGACGGCATAGGCGGGTTTTTATTTTGACAAAATGTAAGACACTCCGTTTTGCGGAAGCTTTTCCGGAATTCAGGGGTGTTTTTTGCATGTATAGGGACATTTTACCCGAGTTTCTCTTTTGTTCTGATCCTAACAATGTTACACTGTTAAGTATTGATGATGCTTACTGCAAAGGGGGAAAGGTCTTGTCGTTAAAGAGAGTTCTAGTGGGGATCGTTCGAAGCCAAGAAGGTACAAGCGACCGGGCGAAGGATCCGAAGATGAAGACGCGCTATTACAATTTATCGAGAGACAAGGCATGGGAGGAGATATCCTCGACACTGAAGAAAATTCCGGGCTACAAGGTTCTGCACGAGGTTCCTTCCGTCGGAGAAATCACGCTGGAAAAAAGAACTTCCTTGGGACGCACGGTAGATATCACCGTATCGGTGCTGTCCGTGGGGCCGGTACGCAGCGCAGTTGACATGTATTCAGCTTCAAGAGGCTCCATGGGAGATCTGGGGGCCAATTACCGCATTATTCTGAATCTGTTTTCAACACTCGACAAGAAACTGGCCAAATACAAAACGACTTCCTAATAAGACTGAAAAAGCGAGAGAAAGGACAAGGCTCTTTCTCCCGCTTTTTTTTCAGGTGTTCAAATGCTTTGCGATCTTGCGATCGAAGAAAGCATGGCCTGTGAAGGCATACTTTCTTATTTCATAAAAAAATTCGGTTGGAATTTGTCTAAACGGTTTAAAAGCATATACTAACGTTAAGGGAACATTCAAGCGCTCTTAGAGCAGTTCCTTCACAGCAGCCACTGCTTTTTCGTAGTCCGGGTGCTCGGTCATTTCTGGCAGATACTCCACGTACGTGATTTTGTCGTTTTTGTCGACAACGAAAATGGAGCGCATGTCCAGACGGAATTCCTTGATATGAACGCCGTACGCTTGTCCGAAGGACATATCCTTGTGATCCGATAGCGTAACCACACGGTCTACGCCGGCTGCACCGCACCAACGGGCTTGCGCGAACGGCAGATCGGCGCTGATGGTCAATATAACCACATCCTCCCCGAGTGCACCTGCTTCTTCGTTGAAGCGGCGGGTCTGGGCGTCGCATACGCCGGTATCGAGAGAAGGAACGACGCTGATCAGTTTGATTTTGCCTGCATAATCCTGAAGAGTAGCTTGCTCAACCAGGTTTTTGCTAACGGTAAAATTCGGAGCCTGGTCACCCGCTTTCAGTTCTGGTCCTACCAATGTAAGGGGGTTGCCTTTGAAAGTTGCAACACCTGTACGTTCTTGTGTCATGAAGATTCTCCTTTCGAAACTTTGGAATTGGTGAATCGTGCCAAGGACATTATAATCTTTTTAAAAAGGCGTTGTCCAATCCGTTTGCTTGGTTTAGGGGAGGCTTTTGCATTTCATGGGGTGGCGGTTTAGTCTGCAGCGGCGTTAAATCCTGAATTGTTTAAGCAAAGGAAGTGTAGCATGTTATTCGTTCGGTATGAAAACTGGAAAAGCTATTTAAAATATTATCCCGTCACGACGATATTATTTGTAGCCAACATTATAATGTATCTGATCCTGGTCTTTAACGGAGGCGCTTCGGACAACAACACGCTCGTCAAATTCGGCGCGCTCACCAATGTGGACGGATACAATGAGTGGTGGAGATACGTGACATCGATGTTCTTGCATGGAGGCTTCTCGCATCTGCTGTTCAATGATTTTGCGATCCTTGTTTTCGCCCCGCCGCTGGAACGGCTTCTCGGAGCATGGAGGTATGCGTTGTTATATCTTCTTAGCGGAGTTATCGGGAATATCCTCTCGGTGGCGCATTACAACCGTCTTGGCGAGACACTGATTACGATCGGAGCTTCTGGGGCGATCTACGGCGTATATGGAGCGTTTTTGTACATTGCCTTGCTGCAGAGGAACTGGATGGACGACGCCTCGCGGAAGACGGTTTACGCCCTTCTGCTGGTGGGCATTATCTTCTCATTTGCTTCCGGCAGCGTGCAAATCAACTGGATGGCTCATTTGGGCGGATTGGTCGGCGGGTTCTTCATTTACGGATTGATGGCAAGAGTGGTGAAAAAACGAATAAAAGGGTCATAATCGTTTAATTTGAACTAAAGGACGGGAGTGTTTTCTCCCGCATATGACCGTGTGATTCAAGGGAAAACCGATGGAGCTTTAGTTCATTTTAACTAGCGGATAGCGTAAAAAGCAGAATGGAGCGAGTAACAGGTGGAATTAAGACAGTTGCAGTATTTTTTGAAGGTAGCGCAGAAGGAGCATGTCACCCAGGCGGCAGAAGAGCTGCATGTGGCCCAGTCTGCGGTCAGCCGCCAGATTCATCAGCTGGAGGAGGAACTGGGCGTCCAATTGTTCATGCAGAAGGGAAGAAATCTGCAGCTGACGCCAGTAGGACAATTGTTCTGTAAACGGGTGGACAGCATTCTGAAGGATCTGGATAAGGCTGTCGTTGAAGTGCATGAATTTTTGGACCCGGAGCAGGGAGAAATCCGGATCGGGTTTCCGCATAGCTTAGGCATTCATCTCATCCCGTCTGTCGTTGCTGAATTCAAGCAGCGGTATCCGAATGTCAAATTCAGATTCAAGCAAGGGATGTTTCCTTCACTGATCCGGGATGTCATTTCGGCGGAAGTGGATCTCGCTTTCATTTCGCCTTTCCCGGAGAAGCATGAACAGGTGGAAGGCGAAATCATGCTGACAGAGGAGCTGTATGCGATTCTGCCTCCGAATCATCCGCTCGCGAACGAGGAGTGCATCGCCCTGAACCAGCTGAAGGAGGATAAATTCGTCCTGTTCAGCAAGGGATACTCCCTGCGCCCGATTGTATGGCATGCTTGCCTGGAAGCCGGTTTTACGCCGAAAATCGCTTTTGAAGGGGAAGAGACGGATACGATCCGGGGCTTGGTTGCCGCCGGTATGGGCGTCAGCATTTTACCGGAGATGGCCTTGTTCCAGACGAATCCCCTGCAGCCGGCCAGAGTGAGGATATCCGAGCCGAAGGTGACACGCACCATCGGGCTGATACATCGCTCCGACGACAAGCTGCCTCGGGTTGCGCAAGCCTTTCGCTCCTTTCTGCTCAGCTATTTCGGACTGCAGCAGCAAAACGGAAATCAAAAAAACACCCCGGTCGGTTCTTAACCGACCATGGTGTTTTTTTGATTATTAATCACGGTTGTTGTTCGTGAAGATCATGATGTAGCGAAGCAGCTCCAATACGGAAATCAGCGCGGCAGCTACATACGTGAGCGCGGCGGAATTCAGAACCTTGGCTACGCCTCTTTCTTCATCGTTCGTGATATAGCCTTCCGATACCATAATGTCGCGCGCGCGGTTGCTCGCGTTAAACTCGACAGGCAGGGTAATCAGCTGGAAGGCAACGGCGACCGAGAAGAATACGATGCCGATGCCCAGCAGTCCCATCCATTGGAACAAAAAGCCTGCGATGATCAGCAGCGGAGCAATCCCGGAAGCAAAGTTGACGATCGGGAAAATCCGGTGGCGGAGCACCAGCATCGGGTAATGCTGCTTGTGCTGTATTGCGTGTCCAACCTCGTGGCAGGCGACGGAGATGGACGATATCGAGTTCTCGTAATAAACCGGCTCCGACAAACGGACCACCCGGTTAATCGGATCATAATGGTCAGACAAGGCTCCCCGCACCGGCTCGATCGGTATGTCTTGAAGACCGTTACTGTCGAGCATGTGACGGGCGACGTCATAACCGGTCATACCGCTCGCTGCCGGCACCTCAGCCCACTTTTTAAACGTTCCTTGAACCCGAAACTGGGCCCAAAGGGAAAAACCGAACGCAATAATGATTAGAATAAACATTCCCATATTACACCCTCCTGCTTGTCATAAAATGATGCCTGTTATGATGATAAGGCCGCTATAGCGTTGGCCCCTGCTCAAGGAAGAGTCGTATTGCTTCGATGCACGCCGCACCCTGAGGCAGCAAATTCAGCAGCAGATGACGGGCTTGCCCGGGCTTCATCTTACTGATGATGGGGCTGAGCTCCTTCACCTCGCGTTCAAGCTGCTGCATATGCAGTTCCAGGTAGGAGAGCTTGTCGGATACCTGATGGATTTCAGGTGCAGCATCCCACTTGTCAAGCGTCTGGCGAATCTCTTCCAGAGTATATTTCTCTTGTTTCAAATCATTAATACGTTGAAGACGGAGTAAGGTTTCATGGCTGTACAAACGATAATTTTTAAGAGTGCGCTGTTCCGGGGAAATCAGCCCCAATTTGGTGTAATAGTCGATTGTTCGTTCGCTTACACCTCCAGCTTTAGCCAATTCGCCGATCCGATACAGCTTTATATCCTCCCCATTTGGAAACACCTCGCTAATTTGGAATGAACGGTCTGTTGAGAAACGACCAAAGATTTGAATATAACCTTGCATGAAGTTCTGTAAATATAAAAGAACTAAAGCCGCAACTTGCTACTCCTTATATTCGGTATGATTCAGTAGAAGTAAGCCACCATTGCTTTAATTCAATTCATACATGTAACTCATTTTAAGATGTGATTGATGAAAATATGATACATGAAAGTTAACCATACAGTCAAACGTCACGCTTTCACAATATTACAATTCATGTAATGTAAAATTACATATATTATTTTTCTGAAAAAACTCTTGTCAGTTTCACCCCTTTCTGCTTATAATGTGATTAATAATTTCGTTATATGTTATAAAACCTAACATTTAAAGAGGAGTGGGGAGTATGAAAAGAAAGTGGTTTGGCGGTGCATTGGCGTTTCTTGCTTTAATGGCTTTTCCGGCTACGGTGTTTGCTGATGACGGACCGACGAACGTGCAGCTGCAAGCGGGGCTCAACACCTTTTTCGTTTTCATGGCGGCGATGCTCGTATTTTTCATGCAGGCAGGCTTTGCGCTGCTCGAGGCAGGTTCGGTAAGAATGAAAAATGCCGGGCATATTGCGGGTAAGACCGTATTGACGCTGGGAATCTCCATTATCGTGTTCTGGGCTTTCGGTTTCGGACTTGGATTCGGCAACGGCAACAGTTTATTCGGAACCACCGGATTTTTTATGACAGGCGATGCGATGGCAAAATCTTTTGATGCGCTGTCTGCGTCCGATGTGTCGCTTTCCGTGAAGTTCCTGTTCCAGCTTTCCTTCGCTGCGGTGTCGTTGGCCATTGCCTGCGGCGGCATGGCTGAACGTGCGAAGCTGAGCGTATATATCGTATTCGGGGCATTGTTCATGGTCATTATTTATCCGGTCATCGCCCACTGGGTATGGGGTGGCGGCTGGCTCGGGCAACTGGGCATGCAGGACTTCGCAGGCTCCACGGTCGTTCATTTAACGGGTGCGACGGCAGCACTGGTGATCACTTACATGCTGAAACCGCGTCTAGGCAAATACAATAAGGATGGCAAGCCGAACAGCATTCCAGGCCACAATCAGGTGTTATCCGTCTTGGGCGTCTTCATCTTGTGGATCGGCTGGTTCGGGTTCAACCCAGGCAGCACGCTGTCGGCCATGATGGACGGATTCTTCGGGTATGTTGCGCTGACGACCAATATTGCGGTAGCGGCCGGGGCCATCGCCGCACTGCTGATTTCATGGGCCGTGTTCGGCAAAGCCGATATTCCAAGCATGCTCAATGGCGTGCTGGCTGCGCTCGTGGCGATTACCGGCTCCTGCGCTTTCGTAGATGCCTGGGCTGCCGTTGTGATCGGTGCCGTAGCAGGTATCGTGACCTTCTTCACGGCACAATGGTTTGAAAGAGCGGGCATCGACGATCCGATCTATGCATTCTCCGTTCATGGCATTGCAGGCATTTGGGGCGCCATCTCCACAGGCTTGTTCGCAACTCCGAAGCTTGTGGAAACGACAGGCGTCGGCAAACCCGGCTTGTTCTACGGCGGCGGATTAGAGCAGCTCGGGGTTCAGCTCCTGGGTGTCCTCGGGGCGTTCGTCTTTGTATTCGTGGTTTCGTTCATTATTATCGGCATCATGAAAGCAACAATGGGCATTCGCGTTTCGGAGGAAGAGGAAATGATGGGGCTTGATATCAGCGAGCACGGCACATATGGCTATCCGGAACAAATGAAACTGATCGCAGATAGCGCAGCGGCAAAGCCGGCTCCTGAACTCTCGGCGGTTAAACCGGTGTCAGGAACCGGTGAAGCTTTCAATTAAGGATGAGCACGTCACAAGAATGCTCGGGTTGTTAAGACTCCGGTTTGCTTACGCTGAGGCAACGGTGTGGCAAGGAGGTGCAGCGATGGAACGAATGAAATACGCCGAGCCCGGGCCGGTTCTGGAAAGCATCAGGTACGCGGCTTCACGGGAGCATTTAAAGGAACGCAGGCAGGAATGCCAAACGCAGCTGGAGCAGCTTCATACCGTGCTGCCGATTGCCTCCTGGACGGCGATGGTGAACGACATGCATGATGAGATCGCGTCCAGGGCGGCCATCCTATGCGAGCTTGAACTGGAAGCGGCGGGCTACGGCCCGCCCCCGGTTCCCTATGCGTTTGTCGTATTTGGCAGCTCGGGGCGGCGTGAATCTACGCTATGGAGCGATCAGGATAACGGGCTGATTCTCAGTAATGAAGAGCACGAGGACAAAGAAATGTACTTTCATGCGTTTGGCCGTCATCTCTCTCATTTGCTTGAGTATGTGGGTTATGAAAAATGCAAGGGGAAGGTGATGTGCTCCGAGCCGCAGTGGCGAAAAACGCTTGAAGAGTGGAAGCTTCAGTTGGCAAGCTGGCATCAGGATTTCAGCTGGGAGCCCGTTCGCAGCCTCATGATCGCCTCGGATATGCGGTTTATTGCTGGAGAACCGTCGCTTGCCTTGGCATGGAAGCGATGCTTCGAGCACAGCATGAATGAATCTCCCGAGATGGCTACGGCGATCTTAAGGAATACCGTCAGACACAAAGCGACGCTGAACGTGCTTGGTCAGGTTGTAACCGAACGGTTTGGTGAGCATGCAGGGGATTTTGACGTCAAATATGGGGTTTACATCCCGCTGGTGAACAGCATCCGATACATGGCTTTGCAGGAGGGGATCGGGGAAACATCGACTTTGAAACGTCTGGAAAGGCTGACGCTGCTGGATGGCGGGAACATGCTGTTTGAAAACTGCCAGCGTGCCTTTCTGACAGCTTTATCGCTTCGGGCGGCGGTCTCTCATACGGTGAAGAACGGCATCTATTCCAGCAGCGGATATTTGCCGCAATCGGAGCTGAAGAATAAAACGCTGTTGTATCAGCTTCGTGACAGCTTGACCACGGTCAGACGCATTCATCGTGCTCTGCAAAGAAGGCTTCGCTTCGCGGAGAGGAGAAAATTATGAAAACTCCGGAGCGCGGGAACAGCGGTTTCTGGAGCATGCTGCGCCAAGGCGGGGTTCCTTCGGCCATCGCATCGGTCATGGGAGGGAATTCGGCTCAGCAGATGGCCTTTATTCGCTCCCTTACAAGGGAACAGCGCCGTCCGGAAATGCTCCATACCCCGCTGAACAAGCTGAAAACGGTCATTTTCGATTTGGAGACGACCGGATTCCACGTTCAGCAGGGGGATGAAATCTTGTCGATCGGAGCGCTGAAGGCCGAAGGCGAGAACATTATGGAAGAAGAACGGTTTTACACGCTGGTTCAAGCCAAACGACCGGTGCCACAACGCATCACGGAGCTGACCGGGATTACGCAGCCCATGATCGATGAAGCACCGCCCCTGATCGACGGACTGCATGATTTCATGAATTTCGTCGGAGACCGGGTGCTGGTGGCGCATGCGAGTGCGCATGACAAGGCCTTTCTCAACGCTGCCTTGTGGAAAACGTCGAAGGTCAATCTCGGGCACCGGGTCATTGATACGATGATGATCGCCAGATGGCTTGAGCCGCACCGCCAGAGCTATGCGCTGGACTCGTTGCTAACGGGAAGGGGCATACCCATCGAAGGCAGGCACCATGCGCTGGAGGACGCCAAAATGACCGCAAAGCTTTGGAGCTCATATCTGAGCGATATTTCGCAGCAGAAGCGGGCAGAAACCCTGGGCGATCTATATGACTGCCTCAGCCATGCTTTATGAGAGCGGGCTCCAGTGAATACAATCCATCAGCACCCTTAACGACATAATAACCATTTAATCTAATCGCATCCTTTGATTCACCCGGGCTCCCAATCAGATAGATGCGGATCAGCCCGGCGAATAAGGACAGCTGCCGTAAATCCTCATCGGAGGGAGTCGGCTGCGAACGAGGATGGGAATGAAAGAGGCCGATCAGGCCTTCTCCCCGCAAGCATTGTTTCGTCCATTCCTCGGGATGGAGAATAAAATGGTGCAGCGGGTCAGGCGCTACGTTGCGCATCGGAACGAAATTGTCGATCCGCATGCCGCCCGCTGCTGCTTTACCCCGCAACACGCCGCAGGCTTCATATGGCAACCCGCGAAACGCGTGCTCGGCTATTTGCCTTCCGCACAAGGCGCCGAGCCAAATTTCTTGCCGGGTATCCTGAGGTTCTGTCAACCGTAGTTCTCCCCTCTCGTATGGCCTCTGCTAAGAAGCAGGGGCATTTTTTTATTGCTTGAACGTATACAATAATACATGAATTTTCATGTATTCCAAATTTCTTGCAAACCATTTGTAAGTTACGGTGAAAAGAGGGTACAATAGGTCATAGAATCTCTATGAAAAGGAACGAACACACCCATGAAGCGTAATTTATATATTCTTCTTGGCGTCCTTGTGTTAATCGGTATCGCTTTGTATCAAAATGCGGGACCCGGCATTCAGTCGGCATTCCAGCACGAAAAGCCGATGCCGACCGAAACCGGACCCAAGGCGGGGCTGCTTGCCCCGGCATTTACGGCGCAAGGACTGGACGGCAAAGAGTATCATGTCGGTGGCCAGCAGGACAAAGCCATTCTGCTGAATTTCTGGGCGTCCTGGTGCAGTCCGTGCCAGCAGGAAGCGCCCGAGCTGAACGCACTTGCCGAGAAATACAAGGACAGCTTGAACATCTACGGGGTTAACGTGACCAAATACGATAATAAAAAGAATGCCCAACATTTTATCGATAAATATAGCGTGAAGTTCCCAGTGATGTTCGACATGAAGGCGGATATCTATGAAACGCAGTACAAAGGCATCGCCTTCCCGACCAATGTGCTGATCGATAAGCGGGGCGTGGTGCAGGAAGTTGTGCTCGGCATACTGCCGCCTAAAGATTTGGAGAAGAAAGTGAAGCATCTCGTTAAATCCTGATGTTCTCATTAGAAAAACCCCGAAGTCCTCAGGACTTCGGGGTTTTTTGGCCGTTTACATTCAGATTAATGGTTGACGAGACCCCGGTGCTCATCCGACTCTTCGCCCCGATCGTTATCCTGCTGGAGAATTTGCCCGAGCAAGGCGTAACGCATACTATCCACGAGCGCTTCCCAGCTCGCTTCGATCACATTGCCCGACACTCCGACGGTGTTCCAGGAATTGTTGATGTCGCGAGATTCGATCAGCACGCGGACTTTGGCGGCCGTGGCATCCTTTTCATCCAGCACGCGAACCTTATAGTCGGACAGGTGCATTTCCTTGATAGCCGGGAAATACTGAACGAGCGCTTTACGCAGCGCGTTGTCCAGCGCGTTGACTGGGCCGTTGCCCTCGGCGGCGGTGTAGACGTTATTGCCGGCGACGTTCAATTTGACGAAGGCTTCGGAGACAACCGGGCGACCGGCTGTTTTTTCAACGAGCATTTTGAAGGATTCGAAGGTGAAGAGCTCCTTCATATCCTCGCCGGCTTCGCGCAGCAGGAGCTCGAGAGAAGCATCCGCGGCTTCAAACGTATAGCCTTGATGCTCCAGATCCTTGATTTTATCGATGACCTTGCGCGAATGTTCATTCGTTTGATCGAAATCAAGACCCATTTCATGGGCTTTGGAGACAATGTTGCTCTGTCCGGCCAAATCAGAGACCAGCACCCGCTGTTTGTTGCCGACCCATTCGGGAACGATATGCTCGTACGTTCTGGAATCCCGAAGAATAGCAGAGACATGAATGCCGCCTTTATGGGCGAAAGCCGCATTTCCGACATACGGCTGATTCACGGGCATGTTGACGTTCGCAATTTCGCTGACATAACGCGCGGTATTGGTCAGCTGCTTCAGGCGCTCCTCGCCGATACATTCGTACCCGAGCTTGAGCTGCAGGTTAGGGATAATGGAGCAAAGATTCGCGTTGCCGCAGCGTTCCCCGTATCCGTTTATCGTGCCCTGCACCTGGCGCGCGCCCGCTTGAACCGCGCTCAGCGTGTTCGCGACCGCAAGCTCGCAGTCGTTATGGGTATGAATGCCAAAGTTCGCCTGCGGCAGACCTGTGCGGAGCGTCGTGACGATGCCGCCGATTTCATGCGGAAGCGTGCCGCCGTTCGTGTCGCACATGACAAGCCAATCCGCACCGGCTTCATGGGCTTTTTTCAGGACGGAAACGGCATAGTCGGGGTTGTTCTTGTACCCGTCGAAGAAATGCTCCGCGTCGAAAATAACCTCAAGACCCTGCTGCTTCAAATAAGCAATGGAATCGTAGATCATCGCCAGGTTCTCTTCGAGCGTCGTCTGCAGCGCTGTATGCACATGGAAGTCCCACGATTTACCGACCAGCGTCGCAGCCTGCGCGCCTGATTCGAGAATGCGCTTCAGGTTCGCATCCTGATCCGCTTGGCTGTCTTTGCGTCTCGTGCTGCCAAACGCGGTGATTTTGGCGCTGAGCCCGAGCTGCTGCACCCGTTTGAAAAATTCAATGTCCTTGCTGTTGCTTCCCGGAATCCCACCTTCAATATATTGAACACCAAGATCATCAAGCTTTTTGGCAATTTTCAGTTTATCGTCCGCCGACAAGCTGACTCCTTCGCCTTGGGTACCGTCGCGCAGGGTCGTATCGAAGATGGATATGGACTTAGACATGAAGCGTCCTCCTTTGGAAGTCTTGTAAATTCGATTTTTATTTATAGTTAATTATTATAGCATTTTTACGCGGGAATGTAACAAAGAATTCCGGAAATTCACGCCTTGACGTTTCTTGACCTCTTTTTCAAGGAACGTTATGCTGGAACTAACGAAATTGCGAAGGTGAGAAGGACGCATGAGAAGCGACGTTGACGCATATTACCCATCGAACGGCAGGGTCATTTTACATGTGGACATGAATGCTTTTTACTGCTCGGTGCATGAGGCGGAGGAGCCGGAAAAGTATCGCGGGCGGCCCACGGCGGTGGCCGGGAGCATCGAGCTGCGCAAAGGGATCATTGTGACCTGTTCCTATGCCGCAAGGCAGCGGGGGATATCCACGGGCATGCACGTGAACCGGGCGCTAAAGCTCTGTCCGGATCTGATCATTATTCAGCCTGATTTTTATTTATACCGGAAATACTCGAAGGCGTTCATGAAAATAGCCTATGCCTACACACCGCTCATGCAGGCGACATCCATCGATGAATGCTACCTGGATATTACCGGTTCAAAGCAGTTCGGTACGCCCCAGCAGATCGCAGAAGAAATCCAGCGCAGAATCGACGAAGAGCTGGCTCTTCCCTGCTCGGTCGGCATTGCACCCAACAAGCTGCTGGCGAAGATGGCTTCGGATATGAAAAAACCGCGGGGCATTTCCGTGCTTCGCATCCGTGATGTGCCTCGGATTCTGTGGGATAAACCCTGCGGCGAACTGTTCGGCATTGGCGGCAAGACGGCCGAGAAGCTGCGTAAGCTTGGCATCTATACGATCGGACAGCTGGCGAGAACCGAAGAAGAGACGCTGACCCGGGCATTCGGCGTGATCGGCGTGTGGATGAAGCAGGCTGCGAATGGCATCGACCACTCGCCGGTGCTGGAGGAGCGGGAGCAGAACAAATCGATCGGCCATACCACGACGCTCCCGACCGATATTCAGGCGCGCGAGGATGTCAACCGGGTGCTGCTCAATATCAGCGACCAGGTTGCGCGGAGGCTGCGGCGCCAGGAGCTGGTCGCGGGCGGCGTGCAGATTACAATCCGTACGCCTGACATGAAGACGATCACCCGCAGCCGGGCGCTGGCCACCCCGACCGAGAATGCAGGGGATATCTATGATGAGGCGCGTCGTTTGTACGCGGAGCATTGGAGCTGGGATAAGCCGGTGAGGCTGCTTGGCATTACGCTGCAAAGCCTGACGCCGAAGAGCGAATCGGCTATCCAGCTGGATCTTTTCGAGTATGAGAAGCAGCCGAAAAAGGAATCGCTCACCCAAACGATGGATATGCTCCGCAACAAATTTGGAGAGAATGCGGTCGTGACCGCCGGCATGCTGGGGGATGACCCGTCGGTCCTGCTCCGGAATCATAAAGTGAGGGGAACCTCGCTGCAGATGGATTTTGTGAATAAAGAGGGACTGGATTTACCTTAATAAGGTCATAGATACGGGACGAATTTGGGTATATCATCTATGCTGACATGTGATATTTGTCATAGGTATCCCTTATGGGATGCGATACGATGAAACTCGCAGCCTTTTCAAGGCTGGTTGAAATACTCGTTACTTGCAATAGGGGGTAGGGAAACATTATGGGGAAATACTGCTGGGTTGATAAAGATACATGCATTTCCTGCGGCGCATGCGGTGCTACGGCTCCGGATATTTACGATTATGATGATGAAGGGCTTGCCGAGGTCGTATTTGACGGAGACGCTAACCAAGGGATTACTGAAATTCCGGAGGCGATGTACGACGATCTCCAGGATGCGGCGGATGGCTGTCCGACGGATTCCATTCATGTCGCGGACCAGCCGTTCATGGTTGCCGTTGAAAATTAGGAAATGATTCTTAAAACATCCTTGCATCAGGATAGGCCTGATGGAGGATGTTTTTTTGTGCTCATTCCGCCGATATATATAGTAAAAAGATCGACGAAACGATGGAGGAAGCCGTGGGGAACTCTCATTACCTCAAAAAATATGTGCAGATGCATCCCGATAACAAAATGGGCTGGTATTTGCTTGGCAAGGAATATGAAAAGAACGGGCAGCATGGCAAAGCGAACTACTGCTTTAATCAGGCCGGCGGCGTGTTTGAAGCGTTCGAGACGAGCAAAATGCCCTCGGATATATGGAAAGAATACGAATCCAAGCTGCTGCAGCAGGCGGAGGCAAAAGACCGTCGCGTGCTGCGGGCTCGCCGGACGCTCGTCGTGCTCATGCTGATGCTGCTTGCCCTGGTTCCTTCGGTAGATGCACCGGGCCGGAGCATGGTGGCTGAAGAGGCACCCGTAAGCAGCAAGCCGGAAGGCGCAGCGCCCGCAGAAGAATCGCAGGGCGGGAAGCGCCAGGGCAGCGGTCAAGCGGCGGTGAACAATCAAACGATATTTACGGCTGCCCAGGAAGGCGGATTTGGCGCGGGAGGTCCGCAGCCGGATCCTGCTCCGTTTACGCATCCCAATCTCCTGCAAGGGAGGCTTGCGGTTCTGGAGCTGAAAAAACAGGGACAGTGGCTGCTATGGAACCGGAGGTTGCCGGTCGGGTATACGATCGAGAATAACGGCCCAGGCTCGTTATCCTATCAGTCCTATGATCACAAAATTTGCAACTGCAAGCTGCCGGACGGCGATGAGATGGCCGGCGAGGCATTCACGTGGACGGGAGAGCAGGAAGAACAGGCACTGCTGTTCAGCGCGATTCAAGCTTATAAAAACAATACCGGGCGTTATCCGGAACGGCTTGAAGATTTGCTGCGCCCGTTTCCGGGCAACTGGATGTCGGGAACGACGGACGGCATGAAGGAGGCGTTTCAGCCGCTTTTGCAGGACGCGATAGCAGAGGCGGCAGGGAAGGAGCCTAAGGGCGGGAATCAGAACGCAGGCGGAGCGAAGGCGGAAGGACCGCTTGCGAAGACATGGGGCGGCAAGCCTTTTTTTAAGGAGCAGCTGCAAATCGTCGTCGATAAAAGCAGCCATCGGCTGGCCGTCGTCAGTGGACGGGTCATCCTGCGGAATTACAAGGTTGGGCTTGGGGGCGACCGTACGCCGGAAGGGAAATACGTGATCAGCGATAAAGTCATGAATCCGAACGGACGTGCGGACGGGGATTTCGGAAGCAGAGGAATGCAGCTGTCCGGAACGAATTATGCGATCCATGGAACGAACGATCCGTCCAGCGTCGGTGAGGACGAGTCGCAGGGATGCGTCCGGATGAGCAAAGCGGATATCGAGGAATTGTTCGATCTGGTGCCGATGGGAACACCGGTGCTGATAAGCAAAGGAGGGCTGCCTGATGATGTGCTCGTTCCGAAGGAAAGATTCCATACGAAGCGGGAACAGGATCAGACAAACCCCCGGAAAACGTACCACTGGCTGTAATCAGGTGTTAAGGATAATCAGCACAACAATGAGCAGAATGAGAAGCAATAAACTGAGGCCGGACCAAAAAATCGCCTTTCTGTTCACTTCTTCCTTCTTTTGCTGAAGTGTCGGAGGCTTGCGCTTGGTTGCCATAGAGTTCAACCCTCTTTCTATCAAATTCAGTGGATACCACAATTGTAATGGGTTTATCCGTAAAATACCAGCAGGACGAGGGTATCCTGAACGGAAAGAACAAGGCAAAAAACTTTCCTTTTAACCCGGAAAAGGATAAACTTAAGGATAGAGAACACAACTGTGGATGGAGAGGAAGAGTAGCAGGTGCTGTACAGAAACGTGGCAAAACCGATTTTTTTTAAGATGGACCCGGAGAAAGCGCATCATTTAGTGATCGGAGGACTACATACAGCCGGATCGATGCCGGGAGGCACCGGCCTTTTGCAAAGCATGTACGGCGTCAGTGAAACGCAGGATCTGGCAGTCGATTTGTTCGGGCTTCACTTTCCGACGCCGGTTGGACTCGCGGCTGGACTCGATAAAAATGCAGCTGCGGTCGAAGGCTTTTCCTCCATCGGATTCGGATTCATGGAGGTGGGGACGGTTACGCCGAAAGGACAACCCGGCAACGATCAACCCCGGCTGTTCAGGCTGCCCCCGGACGAAGCGCTGCTCAACCGTATGGGGTTCAACAATGAAGGTGCGGAAGCGATGGCACAAAAGCTGTCTGCCCTGAAGAGCCGGACGATTCCCGTGGCCGTCAATATCGGCAAGAACAAGGTGACCCCGAATGAAGAGGCTTATAAGGATTATCAGGAATGTTTGCGCAAGCTGTATCCCTACGGCGATTTTTTCGTTGTGAATATCAGCTCCCCGAATACGCCTGATTTGCGGAATCTGCAGTACGGCAGCGAGCTTTCTTCGCTGATCGCGCATATTATGGAAGAGATGCGACAGCAGGCGCAAAGCTTCGGCAAATCCAAACATATACTGGTGAAAATTGCTCCCGATGTAAGCAACGAGGAGCTGGAAATGATGGTGGATGCGCTCGCCGTGAGCGGAATCTCCGGAATTATCGCCACGAATACCACGATTGGCAGGGAAGGGCTAACCCATCCGAACAAGAAAGAAACAGGTGGGATTAGCGGCAGACCGCTGCGGGCACGTTCCACAGAGGTTATTTCCCGTGTATACCGACAGACGGGCGGGACGCTGCCGATCATCGGCTCCGGAGGCATATTTACCGCAGCGGATGCTTATGAGAAAATCCGAGCCGGGGCAAGCCTGGTTGAGATTTATACCGCATTAATATATGAAGGGCCCGAAGTGAACCGCCGGCTGCACGCCGGACTCAGGGAGCTTCTGCGCCGTGACGGATTTTCACATATTTCCGAAGCCGTAGGAGCAGACCATCGCTAAAGGGAGATAGACAGGAGGCATGTGAATGGACGGCAGGGATTGGGGATTGTTTTTACTACCGTATGAGCAAGCCGTTGAAGAACTTAAAGTCAAATTCAAGACCATGCGCGCGGAGCTGAAAAAACGCGAGGAATACGCGCCGATCGAATTCGTAACGGGCCGCGTGAAACGGATTTCCAGCATTTTGGAAAAAGCCCAGCGTTTGAGCGTGCCGATGGACCAGCTGGAGACCGGGATCGAGGATATCGCCGGCATCCGCATCATGTGCCAGTTTGTGGAGGATATCCGGCGCGTGGCCGAGTACATCCGTAAGCGGAAAGACCTGAAGGTTTTATATGAAAAAGACTATATTACGAATTACAAGGAAAGCGGCTACCGCAGCTTCCATATGATTGTCGAGTATCCCGTGCAGACTGCACTGGGTCAGAAGCAGGTTCTGGCTGAAATCCAGATTCGGACGCTGGCGATGAATTTCTGGGCGACGATCGAGCATTCCCTAAGCTATAAGTACAAAGAGAGCCTGCCGGGAGAAATGCGCAGACGACTTCAGAAGGCGGCGGAAGCGGCCGCGGTTCTGGACAATGAGATGTCGAGTATCCGCGAAGAAATTTTGGAGGCCCAGAAGAAGTTTGAAGATGATTCCAACGTGACCTCCCGCGTGCTGACCTTGATTCATCAGCTGTACTTTTATCATCTTGTCAACGAGGCAATGGAGTTCCAAGAACGGTTTAACCGCATTTGGCTTAACCAGAATGAAAACCGCGATATGGAGGACATGAAGGAATTGCTGGATGATGTGCAGAAGCTGATGAAGGCTTACCGGAAGGATGACTCGCAAGAGGATTAAGGGATAAAGAGTATTGCATTATAGGACGTGAACAGCCTGCAGGTCCTCGCGGATCGCAGGCTGTTTTCGTTGATTCCGCCGTTGCCGACATGCTCTGTATAATCACTGTATCGATGGATTCGTTCCTTATGGATAGGTGCAGGATAGAGAGCTTTTTCGCCAAATATGGTAAAATGGGACGGGTTCAATTAAGCCAAGACAGAACAGGATGATGAATGACATGGCGCTGCAGCTGCCCGCCGCTTTCGAGGAGCGGATGAAGTCGATATTACAAGATCAATACGACCGCTTCATCGCATCGTACGACCATGACCCGTACAGCGGGATCCGGGTTAATACATTGAAAATTTCCGTGGAAGACCTGCTATCGCTTAGCCCTTGGCGGCTCAAGCCGATCCCATGGTGTCCTACGGGATATTATACGGAAACAGGAGAAAGACCGGGAAGGCATCCTTATTACCATGCCGGTCTTTACTATATACAAGAACCGAGCGCTATGGCTCCGGTAGAGATGCTGGATGTGAAGCCGGGGGAAAAGGTGCTTGATCTCTGCGCCGCTCCGGGAGGGAAATCCACGCAAATCGCGGCCAAGCTTCAGGGGCAGGGGCTGTTGATCAGCAATGATCTGAACTCGGAACGCACAAAGGCGCTGGCCAAAAATCTGGAGCTGTACGGCGTGCGCAACGGCGTTGTTTTGCAGGAGCATCCCGAACGGATCGCCGGGAAATTCCCTGGCTTCTTCGATAAAATTCTCGTCGATGCCCCCTGCTCCGGAGAAGGCATGTTCCGCAAGGATGAGGACATGGTCCGGCAGTGGGACGCTCAATCGCCGCTCAAATATGCCGCCATGCAGCGGGATATTCTGAAATCCGCGGCAAAAATGCTGAAACCTGGCGGCCGCATCGTGTATTCCACCTGCACCTTCTCACCGGAAGAAAATGAAGCGATCATTGCGGAATTCATTGCCGAGCATGAGCATTTCCATGTACGGACGCCTGAGCGAAGCGGATGCTTCGCTCAGGGAGAACCGGAATGGCTCAAGGGAAATGAAGAACTAGCCCGGGCCATCCCCGCAGAGATCTGGGAGCAGACGAAGCACACCGCCCGGCTGTGGCCCCATCTTATTGAAGGAGAAGGACATTTTCTGGCCGTGCTTCAGCATGATGGCACGCGGGAAGAGGAGCCTGAGCTTCTGCAAACCACGCCTGCATCCCATGCGGACGGAAGAGAACGGCTTCGCAGCAAGGAACAGATGCGTCCCGAACGGGGGCGAAGCAGCGGTAAAAAGGGCAAGGGGTCACCGAAAGCAGCCGCAGCGCCAATGGCCGATCCTCTGGAAGCCTACGAGCAGTTTATTAAGAGTCATCTTGCCTTTGAGCCCGGAGGATATACCATCGTGTACGGCCAGCATATCTATCAGTCCCCGCTGCCAGCCGAAGCGCTGGACGGGCTGAAAGTGGTGCGTCCCGGCTGGTATATGGGAGATGCCAAAAATGGACGCTTCGTGCCTGCACATCCGCTGGCCACAGCACTGCATCCGGAAGAGTTTCACCGCGTGCTTTCTTTGACATCTGAAACCGGTGAAGCCGTCCGTTATTTAAAAGGCGAGACGCTGGATGTGGAAGCACAGCGCATTGCATGCTCCGAAGGCATGGCGGCAAAGGGCTATGTGCTTGTATGCATTGACGGCTATTCGGCTGGCTTCGGCAAATGGCAGGACGGATTTTTGAAAAACGAATACCCTGCAGGGTGGAGGTGGACCTCGATATGAGCGGAAAAGGAAGAACGACGCTGAGGCTCGACAAGGTGCTGACCCATATGGGGTACGGCAGCCGCAGTGATATCAAGAAGTACGTGAAGCAAGGACTGATTACTGTAAACGGCATCCGGGCCAAAGACAGCGGAATGCATGTCCAGCCTGAATCGGATGTCATCCTGCTGGAGGGGGAGCAGATCGTATACAGAGAATTTATTTACGTGATGCTGCATAAGCCGCCGGGCGTGGTATCGGCAACAGAGGACCGGCGCGACCGGACGGTGCTGGATCTGCTTGCTCCCGAGCTGCTCGCATTCGAGCCTTTTCCAGTAGGGCGCCTGGATAAAGATACGGAAGGTCTGCTGCTGTTGACCAATGACGGCAAGCTGGCGCATGAGCTGCTGTCCCCGAAACGGCATGTGCCCAAGACGTACACGGCGCTGGTCTCCGGGGATGTGGGCGAGGAAGATGTGCGGCAGTTCGCCAAGGGCGTCACGCTGGACGACGGCTATGTCACATTGCCGGGCGAATTGACTGTTCTGGACAAGGAACAGCAGGGAGAAGAGGTGCTGTCCCGGATCGAACTGACCATCCATGAAGGCAAATTTCATCAGGTCAAACGGATGTTCGAGTCGGTTGGCAAAAAAGTCCTTTATTTAAAACGAAACCGCATGGGCAATCTGAGTTTGGATCCTTCACTCAAGCTCGGGGAATACCGTGAGTTAACAGATGATGAGCTAGGGCTTTTGAAGGGGAATGAGTAAGCATATCCGACTTGGTAAAAAAATACAGGTTACACTTCGATAACACACCTGTATTACAATAGACGAAAAGACATAAAAGGATGGATGGAGAAGTGAAATACAAGCTGATCGCACTGGATGTTGACGGAACCCTGCTGAATGACAATCATGAACTGAGCGAACGGACGAAACAGACGATTCAGGAAGTTTCCCGGAGCGGAGCCGAGATCGTGCTCTGCACTGGTAGAGGCCCGCAAAACTCAATTCCGTTCATGGAACAAATCGGACTGACCGGTTATGTGATTAGCCATAACGGAGCTGCCACGGTAGATGTCGTGACGAAGGAAGTCGTGCATCAGTTTGCGATGGATACCCAGGCGCTGATCCCGTACATGGATTATTTCCGTGAGCAGCGCATTCATTTCGATGTGAATACCGCTTTTCATATGTATGTAGACAGCGTGGAAGGCATGGCCGTCGAGGTACGCAGCATGTACGAAAATTTCCTGATGCTGCCCGCAAACCTGCCGCGTTTGCAGGAATTTAAGGAGCCTGTCGTGAAAGTGACGGCCTTTGATCATGCCGATGTTCTGGATAAGCTGTATGAGGAGATCGTGCAGTGGAAGCCTGAGTTCAACATTTTGCGCAGCGGCGAGTATTTCGTGGATCTGATGCATCCCGATGCGTCCAAAGGCAACGCGCTGAAGCAGTTGGCCGAGCGCCGGGGCATTTTGCCGGAGGAAGTGCTCGCGATCGGCAATTATTTTAACGACATTACGATGCTCACCTTTGCGGGACTCGGCATCGCCATGGACAACTCCCCGCTGGAGGTCAAGGCAGCCGCCAATGAAGTGACAGCCTCCAATAATGAGGATGGCGTGCACGAAGCGCTTCTCAAATACTGCCTGTCCTAAACATAAAAGGTTACCCCGGCCGGATATTCGGCTGAAGGGTAACCTTTTTTGATATATGGAATGATTTCAGGGCTTCCGCCTAGTACCTGAATAGGCTTTGGAGCAGGGCCGCGATTTGATGGATTGCTTTATACCTGCCGCAGTCCTTTGGGGACATGATTCTTCAACTGTCCGCCGCTGGCTTTGCCCCAGCCCAAAGGAAGGCCGTCGACGGTAACCAGGGTCCAGCCCCGCAGGGAAGGATCGACCGGCAGGATTTCTCCGCGCAGATACAGGTCCACATGCGGATCATCTGCCATGAGCTGGACCGTATTTTTGGCTTGCTGCGGGCTAATCGCCATCGCAAGGGCATGCGCGGGCTCGATCCGGTTTTTCTTCATGTGAGCCAGGTGCAGACCGGCCCTTGGAAGCTTGAGTCCGGCGATATCAAGCATCTCTGGCACAGGGACGAGATAAAGGGCATCGCCGAACAGAACCGGGCTGCCTGCCGGCACTCGGTAGCCGGGAAGCTCTTCAGCCGCCCATGAAGCAAAATCACGCAGCGCGGCTTGCTCCGCCGTCGTTCTCCCTTTATCCTGCGTCTTCCGCGGCCGTTTCCGGTCTTTGCCGCCGCCCTCCGGATCAGAAGCTTCCTGCTTGCTCAGCAGAGCTACGAAATGTCCTTCTCCCGCCTCGTGATGCGGCCATAGCCTTCTCATCTCCACGAGCGTCATATCCGGATAGGCTGTCGTAAAATGCTCCATCATATCTTCATTTTCACTGCGGTTAAAGGTGCAGGTCGAATAGGCCAACGTTCCGCCGGGTTTGAGCATCGCATAGGCATGATACAGAATGTCCCGCTGACGGGTGGCGCATAGATCGACCATGGCCGGGGACCATTCCTCCATCGCTTTCGGATCCTTGCGGAACATGCCTTCTCCCGAGCAGGGAGCATCCAGCATAATCCGGTCAAAGGCTGCCGGGAAACGCCGTGACAGCTCATCGGGAGCCGCGCAGGTGACGAGCGCATTGGAGATGCCCATCCGCTCCACATTTTCCGCGAGAATTTTGGCGCGATCGGGATGTATTTCGTTGGAGATGAGCAGGCCCTCTCCATTCATTTTGGAAGCGATATGGGTGCTCTTACCTCCAGGTGCGGCAGCGAGGTCCAGAACGGTTTCGCCCGGCTTGGGATCCAGCAGCTCGACGGCCGACATCGCGGAAGGTTCTTGGATGTAATAGAGGCCTGCCTGGTGATAAGCGTGTTTGCCTGGTCTTGAGCCCTCGGGGTAATAATAGCCGCTCGGGCACCACGGAACGGGCCTCAGATCAAACAGGGATATAACGGCTTGCTTGAGCTCCGGTGTGGCTTTCAGGTTATTAAAGCGCAAACCCTGCGTGCGCGGAAGGTCATAGCTGTGCAAAAAGGCGGGAAGATCCCCGCCAAGTATCGGTTTCATTTCTTCAATGTATGCTGAAGGCAGTTTTTCTTTGCCCATGCTTCAAACTCCTTTGTGAATCATTGATGTAAGGGGAATATAAATTCCCTATGTATGGAAGCATTTCGTTGTAATATGTCTTATTTCTTGATGTCATGTTCCTGTTTCTTCGATTTCTTTTTTGGAGGAAGGGCTCCGGTAAGGGGACACCTTGTTTTTTCCGGTGGTCTTGGAGCGGTACATGGCCTGGTCGGCCTGTTGTACCAACTCTTCCCCTGTTACGTTCTTGCGCAGGGTGCTGTAGCCTACGCTTATGGTGACGATCGTTTCTTCGGCTACCCGGGCGCGGATGCGTTCAGCGATTTGTGCAACCTTCGCCCGCTTGTCGACGACAAGCGCCACAAGCTCCTCCCCGCCAAATCTGCCGCTTAACCCGACCTCTGCGACTTCCTCGTCAATGATGGCGGCGACTTGCTTCAAGACAAGGTCCGCCTGATGGTGGCCCTGGGTATCGTTCAGCTTCTTGAAATTGTCGATATCGCAAAAGATCATCGATACTTTGGCGCCTTGATCCACGTAACGGTTAAGCTGCTTCGTAAAAAATCTCCGGTTGTACAAGTTGGTCAGCCCGTCTGTAATGGAGGAACGGTAAATGGATTGCATGAGCTCCACAATCCGCTCGAACAGAATCAGAAAGATGACAGTGTAATAGACGAGCGGCAGCCATACCTCAGTCGATTCCATCCAGGAGCTGTGATGCTCCGTATAACGGGACAGCATCCCAAGAGCGATGTAGACGAAGTAGACCGCCATTCCTGCAGCGAATTTCCCTCGTTGGCCGATCCGCCGCCAGATAAAGGCAGCTCCTACGACTAGAATACCCAACGGGTAGACATCCAAGTAAATCGACTGCCAGCCAGTCCCCATGGAAGGAAAGAAATCTGAAAGCAGCGGCAGCAAAAACAGCAGCAGCATCGCCGAAAATATCGCATAAGCCGCCTTGTTCATCCGCCTGTACAGCTGATAAACCGATATATTCAGCAGCAGGAAGGAAATAATCCGGATATCCGCGGCCCATTCGAAGCTTCTCCCCGGATGGTTCGAAAAAGCAAAATGGATGTTCAGACTTTCGTATGTCATAATGAAAAGAAAGGCAGTCACCATCGACAAATAGGCTTTTTTTCGCTGTTTGCTGTACATAATGAGGCACATCAGCGTCATGATGAGTATGATGTACAGACTGCATGCTGACGCAATGCCCGCCGCAGCGGAAGGAAATGATACAGAAACGTAAGGCATGATCATAGATCGGCTCCCGATAATGGTTTTCCTTTACTGAAACATATGTTCCAATATATCATAATTCCAAAGATCCTGAAACGAAAAAGAGAATACGGAAAGGGGCGTTTTCCCCATGAGATTACTGCAAGCACTCTTCTTTCCACCAGAGCAGCCGGGTGGTGTATCCTCGATGATTCCTTATATGCAGGAGAGATTTCAATCATCGAGATGGGATATGGAGATGTTCTGGCTGCCGAAGCGCATCCGCAATAAAGGGCAGGAAGAAATCCGATTCGAAACCTTCGATTGGAGGGAGTACGGGGACAGTCCCACGGTGCAGAAATACATCCAAACCTACAGGGATTACTTGTGGTGGACGAAGCTTCGTATACAAAAGCCGTACGATCTGATTCACGCCCATCATCCGATCGCGGGCCTGGCCATGAAGCAGGTGTTTCCGGAAGCGCCGCTGATTCAAACCATCCACTCGAGCTACGAGAAAGAGCTGATATTGAACGGGAAAATCAAGGCTGATGGTCCGGAACACCGCTTTCTCGTCTCCCTGTACCGGGAGCTGGAACTAAAAAGCGAACGGATGCTGACCGTGTCGCGGTCATTCGCCGACTATTTGAGCCCTTATGTGGAGCATCCCGAACAGATCGGCGTGACCCCAAACGGATTCGACGAAAAACGTTTCAAGCCTGTACCGCATGAGAATGAAGTGCCGCAGCTGATTACGGTTTGCCGCCTGGTGCCGGCCAAGGGACTCGACATTTTACTTAAAGCCTGTGCGGAACTGAAAAACAAAGGCCTGGACTATGTACTTCATATTATCGGCGACGGCCCGTACCGCACGGAGCTTGAAACGCTGGCCAAGCAGCTTGGCATTTACAACGAAACCATTTTTTACGGATATACGCTTCATCCCGAGGAATTTATGCCATTCTTCGATATCTTCGTCCTGCCGTCGCGTGCGGAGGCATTCGGCTCCGTATTCGCCGAGGCGGCGCTCAGCTGCCTTGCCCTGGTCGGTACGGATGTCGGAGGCATTGCCGAGCAGATTGAGGATGGCGTAAACGGTCTGCTGGTGCCGTCTGAGGATTACATCGCGCTTAGCGAGGCTTTGGAGAAGGTCATCACGGATCCGCTATACCGCTACGATCTGGCCCGGACGGCCTGGGATAAGGCGAAAAGCCAATATTCCCTGACTTATGCCGTCAACGAGCTGAAGAAATTATACTTACAATATTCTTCATGAAAGAGGGATTGAATGGTTCCTTTTAAATTCATCCATACGGCGGATCTCCATCTCGACAGCCAATTCAAAGGGATCAGCGGGCTGTCTGAAGGGATCCGCTCCTTTCTGCGCGAATCGACGTTTGCAGCGCTGGAGCAGCTGATTCGTTTGGCGATTTCCCGGCAGGTCGACTTTATCGTGATCAGCGGCGATGTTTACGATGCCAAGGATTCCTCTTTGCAGGCGCAGCTCCGCTTTCACGAGGCACTGGACCGCTTGGGGGATCACGGCATCGGGGTGTACATCATCCATGGAAACCATGATCCGCTGGACAGTCCACGCATGACGACCGCCAAGAAGGAGCATGTGCATGTATTCGGGCCCGAATTCGAGCGCGTGACCGCTTTCAGGAGGCAAGACCACAGGCCGGTAGCCGTCATCGGCGGCATATCGTACCCGACGGCCAAAGTCATGGATAACACCTCGCTGCGCTTTCGGAGGGACAAGGATCAATCCTTGTTCCATATTGCGCTTCTTCACGCCAATGTGGACGGGGATCCGGCTCATGAAACCTATTCACCCTGCACCCGCCAGGATTTGACCGAAACGGGCTATGATTACTGGGCCTTAGGGCATATCCACAAAAGACAGATAATGCAGGAATCTCCTTACATCGTGTACCCCGGGAACATTCAAGGGCGCAGTATCCGCGAGACCGGAGCGAAAGGCTGCTATGTGGTCGAGGTCGATGAGGCCGGAACGGTTCACATGCGCTTTCATGAGCTCGACGCTGTAAGGTGGTGTCATGAAACGCTCCCGATCGACGGCCTGGCAGGGGAAGAAGCGTTCCAGCAGCAGGTGGAGGACAGGCTGCAGTCGATTGGAAGCGATAGTCCCGACCGCATGAGCGTTGTCAGGTTTGTTCTTACGGGACGGGGCCCCCTGCACGAGAAGCTGGAGGATGGCCGGGCTGCGGAGGACCTGCTGCACGAGCTGCACCGCAAAGCCATTCGCATCGCAGCAGAGACAGGCGGCTGCGAAGGGCTTGTTTGGGTGGAAAGCTTTGAAATCCGTTCGGGTCCATGGCTTGACCGCGAGGCGCTGCTGCAGGAAAACAGCTTTCTAGGCGAGTTGCTGCGCTACGGCCGGCAGGCCAGAGAGGAGAAGAGCATCCGGGATGATATTTATCGCAGGGCGCTGGATCCTTTAATGACCAGCCGGGAGCTGAGAAAACTCCTGAATGAGACGGATGATGAAGAACAGGCAGGCTGGCTGGATCGTGCCGAGGAATTGGCGATGCTGCTTTTATCCGGACATGGTGAAGAAGGAGGCGGGCCGAATGAAGATTAAGCGCCTGCAAATTCACGGTTTCGGCAAAATGAAGGATCAGGATATCCAATTCAGCTCGCCGGTCACGGTTCTGGCCGGCCCGAATGAAGCCGGAAAGAGCACCGTTCTGCAATTTGTCCGTTCGATGCTGTACGGCATTCCGAGCCGTGCTTATCCTGCTGAAAGATATGAGCCGCCCGGGGGCGGCCGCCATGGCGGCGTACTGACGGCCGAATCGGACGACGGCTCGATCTGGAGCGTATCGAGGCATGCTTCCGCGGATCAACGGGCAGCCTCCGGCCGCGCAGAGCAGCTGAGCATCGTCAAGACGACTCCGCAGGGCGCGGCTATACCTATGACCCAAAGCGATCTGGAAAGAGAACTCCTGGGCGGCATGTCGCGCGACATGTTCAAGCAGCTGTTTGCCGTTACCTTGACGGAGCTGCAGGAAATCAGGACGCTGCAGTCCGAGGAAATGGGCAGCTATCTTTTTCATGCCGGCTTCGGCGGAGGCGGCGAAATCATGCGCGCGGAACGAAAGCTTATTCAAGGGATGGAAAAGCTGTACAAGCCCCGCGGCCGCGTTCAAGAAAGCGCCAAAGTACTGCAGGCAATTGAACAGCTGCAGCGGGAAATTGCGGAAAGCCGTTCTTATCTCGGCAAATACATGGAAGCGGAAGAGCGGCTGCTTGAAGCGGACCGGAACTTAAAAGAGTCGGACAACTTAAGAGAAGCCGCATCCGGGCAGCTTGCCATACTCCGTAAGGCATTGGAAATCCGCCCGCAGTGGCTCGCATGGAAGGAAGCAGCGATGGAACGTGATGCCCTTCCCGAGCCCGCGCCGTTCCCCGAGGAAGGGATTCAGCGTTGGCAGCGGCTGCAGGAAGATCAGACCAGGGTAGAGCTGAGGCTGCAGGAGCTGGAACACTCATCCGAGGAATGCATGCAGCAATTGAACCTCCTTCCGCTCGATAAACGGCTGATCGGCCAAGGCCCTCTGATCGACAAGCTTACGTCACGGCGCGAATACGTGGAAATGCGCCTGAAGGAACAGCAGGAGTTATCCGGAGAAGCGTCTGCGCTGACGGACCAGCTGCAGCGTCTGCTCCGGCAAATTCATGCGGGCTGGGAAACGGCTGAGCTTAGGGAATTTTCCGGATCGGTATCCGAGAGGGAAGCGGTTCGGCGGTATGCCGGAGGATTTGCCGGTTATGACCGGCGCATGGAGGTGCTTGCGCAGGAACGGGAGCAGAAGACCCGGCAGCTGGAGTCTGCAGAGCTTGAGCGCACCCAGTCCGAAGCCGCATACAAGGCTGTGGAGGAAGCAGGACGAGAGCGATTCCGCATGTTCATCCCGCAAACCAGGTCCGAGCTGATGTCCGCCTGGACTGAATTGCAGCTGGAGTCGGACAACTGGCGCGAAACAAGGTTGAGCAGCCGTACTTGGCATGAGCGCGAGGAGCGGGAAGCCCTGGTACGCCAGGGTATGAAGGCTCTATACGGGAAGCTGCTCTGGGGCAGTGCGGCCTTCACGTTGATATTGCCGGCTGT
Organism: Paenibacillus chibensis; assembly: GCF_004001045.1. Classification (GTDB taxonomy): domain Bacteria; phylum Bacillota; class Bacilli; order Paenibacillales; family Paenibacillaceae; genus Paenibacillus_AQ; species Paenibacillus_AQ chibensis. The sequence goes on along the minus strand of NZ_BIMK01000001.1, from coordinate 277,640 downwards.
ATTATGGCTGCTTCACTCCGTTTGGGGAGCGGTCGCGGCTTTACTGTTATTGATCGTTGCCGACATCATGCTGTGGCGAGGGAGCAGAGCCTCAACGGACAGCCGGCGTGCACGCAGACGGAGGGAGCCTTCATTGGATGAAACGAATACCGCCGAAGAGCGCATATCCAAGCGGATGGCGGCCCTCGTTAATCATCCGTTAGCAGCCGCTGCCTCTGAGGCAGGGGAACAAGGGCGAAGATCATCGAATACTGCCGAGATCATTGAGTCTTCGCTGCGTGAGCTGCGAAAGCTGGTTGATGCAAGGCTATCTTGGCAGGATGAGCTCGATCGGACCCGAATCGTTGCCGAGAGCACGGCTCAGCGCTCCGATGCATTGCGGTCCGAGGTATCGGCACTGGCAGGCAAAATGGACGAAGAGCAACGGTTCTTTACGGAGCTGGACGCCAAATGGCGGCGGTGGCTTGCGGAGCGGAAGCTGCCGGAAAGCTGCTCACCGGAGACGGTTATGGATATGTTCGTTTTTGCCGAGCAAGGGATGGAGCTGGTGCGAAGGCTGGATACGCTTGAACGCAAACAGGAGGCGCTGGCACAGGAAATCGTTTCCTTCGAGAAGGAATGCCGGCAAATAGCAGAGGATCAAGAGGTGTACGAAACCGGGGAGCTCTTGCGTTTGCTGGAGCTCCGAAAAACGGACTGGGAGCGGCAGCAGCATCTCCTTCGTCAAAAAGAAGCGATTCGTTCGAAGCTGGAACCGATGCAAGCGGGGATCTTCAGGCTGAACGAAGAAAAAGGCAGACTGAAGCGGGCTGCCCTGACATTATTGGAAGAAGCGAGAGCTCTGGATGGAGAATCGTTCCTGCGTGCCGGCGCGGCGGTGGAACGCGGGAAGGAACTGGACCGTATCATCCGCCAGCTGGAGATCAGCATGTTCAGCGGCTGGTCGGGCGACCGGCTGCAATCGCTCCAGGATACGCTGGAGCAGATGGATGCCGCTGCATTGGAGGAAGCATTCCGGCAAGCGTCTGAAAGGCTGGAACAGGCTGATCAGCGTTGGAACGAACTGCAGCAGCAGCGTGGCCGGCTGCTCCAGGAACGGGATCAGCTGGTCAAGCTGTGCGCTCATGATACGGCACTGCAGCAGCTCGAGGAACAAAGGTCGCTGCTGAAAGAGATCACGGCGGAATATGCCGTGCTGTCTCTGTGCGCGGAATTGATTGCAAGCACGCGCAGCGTCTATGAGCGGGATAAACAGCCGGAAGTGCTGAAGCTGGCTTCAGCCTATTTCCAAGAGCTTACCCGCGGAAGCTACAGCCGGATCGTCATGAAAATCGGGGAGAAAAAACTGCTCGCCGAGCACCGCGATTCGGGGTTGATCGACAGCTCGCTCCTGAGCCGGGGAACGGCAGAGCAGCTGTATCTTGCGATGCGGTTTGCCTTTGCCTCCAGCATGAAGGATAAAGCCCCCGTGCCTCTGCTGCTTGATGATCTTTTCGTTAATTTTGATGAAGATCGCATGTGCGCAGCCCTCGATTTGGCGGGGAGCCTGTCTCAGGACCGGCAGATCATTATGCTGACCTGCCACCGGTATGTGGCGGAGCAGGCGATGCATCGGATTCCGGAAGCAGAGGTCATTCGGATTTGAGCACCAGTTTGACGGCCCAAATCATCGCCAGGCATCCGAACAGCGGATAAAGCACGGATAGAAGCGAACTGAAACCGAACTGGCTGAGCATAAAACAAATGAACATCACCCCGACCGAAATCAGCTTCGGGGACAGCTGCAGATGCTGCTGGAGCTGAAGCGTGATGCCATAGATATCGGCGACAAACGTGCTGAATATTTCCATGAATATAAGCACCACATAAATCAATTGCACGGCCGCTCCCAGATGGGTGGCAATACTGCCCATCGGGATTTCGTATTGGCGTATGCCCGGCATATGCGCGGATATGGCCACATGCGCCGAAAGCAGCATCAGTCCGACGCCAATGCCTCCCAGAATCCCTCCCCATTTGACCGCAGAGGCGCTATCGGTCTTGCTTCCGAGCGGGACAAGCACCGCCTGGGCCATGACCAGATTAAAGGCGGTATAAATGAGGGGCGAAAGCCAGATTACACCCATAGACTGGTCGGTCGACAAGTTGAGGAAACGGTCGGACGTGGGAAGATGGAGCGTATTCATGACGATCAGCACCGAGAGCGTCAGCATCATCGGCACGACAATGCTGTTGATTTGCAGGATCGCGTGAATTCCCCGGTTCAGTAAAAGATAAGTTCCGATGATGGTCAGCAGAAGACCGGTTTGATAATGCATGTTCAGATGCTCCATGAACACTGAGCCCGCGCCGGCCAGCATGACGCTGTTCACGCCGATCAGGATGACCAGCATGACCATGCTGATGACGGCTCCGGCTTTCGGACCGAAGAGATGCTTGTTCAAATCCTCATAGGATTTGGCTTCAATCCGCCGCGACATGATCATCATTTTCGTGCCAAGCCAGATGAACAGAGCGGTCGCCACCAGGATGGTCAGCGTCCCCCATTTACCGTATTGGGTGAAAAACTGGATGATTTCCTGGCCGGTCGCAAATCCGGCTCCGACGATCGTTCCGATGTATGTAAATGCGATTTGTAAAATGCGTATCCCGTTTTTCATCTTGATCCTCCCTGCTTTAAAGCGGCGCTATTGTGTACTTCGCATAGTACAGGTTATGATGGGGACAGGAAGGACATGACTCAACATGTCCAAAAAACGGTTAGACCTCGGTGGGGATGACGAACTTCACAACCGCTAGAGAAAAGAGAGGTATAACGCTTGACAGAAATTATGGTTTATCTGACACAATACGGTTACGTGGCGCTGTTTATTCTGCTTGCCCTGGGCATTTTAGGGATACCGGTTCCCGATGAAACGCTGATTGCGACATTCGGGGGGATGATCGCGCAGGGGCATTTCCATTTTGCCGGGGCGCTTACGGTAACCTTTTTCGGCAGCATGACGGGCATGATGATCAGCTATACACTTGGAAGAAAAGTGGGAAAGCCTCTTCTCGACCGCTATGGCAAATGGATCAGAATAACGCCAAGCCGCCTGCAGTCCACGGAAGCCTGGTTCAAACGCTACGGACCCGTCAGCATTATTCTCGGTTATTTCGTACCGGGGCTTCGCCACTTGTCTTCTTATATGGCAGGGATCTCCAAAGTGCCTTTAAGCCGATATCTGCTTTACGCCGCTGCAGGTGCCTTGCTGTTTTGCACGACATTTTTGCTGATCGGACATGCGGTGGGGTACCACTGGAATGAAATCGCGGTCATGATGGAGCGTTCGACGCTGCGGATCGGAGTTCTTGTTATCGCCATCATCGCGCTTGGAAGCGCCGGGATCATCTGGTGGAGAAAACGCTGAATGTCATAAACAGCATCAATGCGGATGGAGTTCTTGAATCGCGGACAAGGATTATGTTATTTTTTAAGTCAAACAAGAAGAAGTGCGGTCATGGGGGTTGATGGAATGGATAAATTGAAGCAAAGAATTATTGAAGAGAGCTCGGTCATGTCGGAGCAGGTCCTGAATTTGGACGGTCTTCTGAATCATCAGGTCGACCCGCAGCTGACAATGGAGATGGGCCGCGAGTTTGCCGCCCGTTTTGCGGATGCAGGCGTGACGCGGGTCATTACGGTTGAATCCTCAGGCATTTCCGTCGCTTTTGCCACGGCGCTGGAGCTGGGGGTGCCCCTGGTGTTCGCCCGCCGCAAAAAAACGCTGCTCGCGGATCCGGATGCCTTGTGCGAGCGCGTTCCTTCCTTTACCAAAGGAATTGTCACCGATATCATGCTTTCGCGTAAATATATCCAAGAGCAGGATAAGGTATTGTTTATCGATGATATTATCGCCAACGGGGATGCCGCCAGGGGGCTCGTGAAAATTATCAGCCGCTCGGGTGCGGAGCTTGTCGGGCTGGGCGTAGTCGTGGAAAAATGCTTCCAGGCCGGCGCGAAGGCCATACGCGATCAGGGTATCCGGCTGGAATCCTTGGTGCGGATCGAGTCGCTGGATAACGGCAGCATCACCTTTGCCGACTAGTCCAAATATAAACAATTCCTTTCAAGTAGCGTCATTTTCGCTTATAATAGTCTTGAGATCACGTAGAGGGGAGGCAGCACAAATGGGGAAAGAACCGGTAACCGAGCAGTATTTCGTCGATAAACTGGCTGCAGCGAAAGATCATTTTGAACGCGCATTGGATTGCAAGCATACGGAGTTTGATGATCTTTATCCCTATATGATGGAGCATCCCCAGTTTTTCTGGTACAAACGCTATGTCGCCTGGTCAGAACTGCTGACTATCGTGCGTATGTGTGATGAGCTTGACTTTTCCTGGAAGGAATTGTTTACCCCTCATCAAGTGGAGTATGTTGAAAAACGGGTGATGTCTTCGACCGTGCTCGATTTTTGGTTTGAAAAAAACGACAGCAGAGAACATGCACAACGTTAATTTGCCGTTTAGATAGCGAATCAGGCAGGAACCTGCTGCAAAGGATATGACCTAAATGAGCCCATTTAGGTCTTTTTTTGTGAGAAGATCAGAAAGGAGGCCAGGATCATGATTACCGACGATCAATTGAACAGCTACCGGCTTTCCGGCGAAATGGTCCGGGTGGTCCGCGATCAGTTGGAAGACAACGACGTCAAAGGGATTGTCGTCGCCTGGAACGAGGAGCAGGTAATGATCCGGAGACGCAACCGTAAAGTCGTCAAGCTCGACCGGAACTATTCGTATCAGCCAGCGGACGAGCCCCGGAAAAATCCCGGGGAGTAAAGCCAGAACCGGCATATTTTAACCTCGGCCAGGAAAAAGTAAGGGGACACGCCAGCATGCCAGGACAAGGCATACACAATGGTGGCACCATACTTCCAGGAAAGAGGATGAGCGACGGATGGACCTGATGAACGATAAAATACAGGCTTACAAAAATGAAATCAGCCAATTGGGAGAACGCCTGCCCGATATCGCACAGGCCTATCATCAATTCACGGGTCAATGCATGGCGGAAGGGGCTCTCGATGCCAAAACGAAGCAGCTGATCGCGCTCGGCATCAGCCTGGCGTCCAACAATGAAGTCTGCACGTATTACCATCTTGGAGAGGCGCGTTCCAAGGGGGCTAGCGAGCAGGAAATCATGGAAGCCGTTGCGGTAAGTGGAGCGGTAGGGGCGGGACATGCTTTCTCGCAAGGGTTGACGCGGGTTCAGCATGCCATAGCTGAAGGAACCGTGCAGTAACGGAAGAACCGGAGCTTATACCAAAAAAAGACAGCCGCCGTGACCCGTCCCGCTTTCAGGCGCGGAAGGGCCGGCGGCTCTTCCATTTCGCGGGTGTGTCCCTTGACGAGTGCTCTCACCATACGGACTCGGGGACGGGAGGTGTCTGCGCATGCGGGTCGCCGGCAAAAGAGGTCGCAGACGGCGAGCCCGAAGAGAGTCCGAGATAGGCTTTCATTCTCGCCATCATTTCGCCGCGGAAGGCCGGCCAGACGATATTCATGTCTCCTGAGTAGCCCCGGCATACGTACTCCGCTTCGACGCCGTTGTCGTTTTGTCCGATGCGGTAAATCCGGATCCGGCGCGACGCGAATTCACGTTTAACCTCCGACAGCAGCATCTGCGTCTGGAGATCCCCTTTTTCAAGCACCTCCATATACAGCTCCGGTGTTTTGAATACGCCGCTGTCCTTCATGATTTTCAGGTCCCGCTCAAACATTCTATGAATGAACTGCAACAGCAAATAGCTCTTGATCAAGGATAACTCCTCTGAAGTGATGCCGGGAACCGTCATCATGAACACCGCCTTTGAATGGGAACTTATGTTCTTATTTTAACCTCTCAGACGGTTTTTAATCAATCCCTCCGGCACTGGCATTTACTCCCGTTTGATGTGGGATCCCAAAAATACATAAAAAGTGTTGACTAATTTTTGAGCGCATGGTATGATCTATCTTGTCGCCGCGAAAGAGTTTGAAGCGCGGAAACGACAACTACATATGCGGTCGTGGCGGAATTGGCAGACGCGCACGGTTCAGGTCCGTGTGGGCTAACCCCCCGTGGAGGTTCGAGTCCTCTCGACCGCATCCTATCAAAAGACGCTTTGGACTTTTTGTCCGAAGCGTCTTTTTTCGTGCGGATACATATTTCCTCCTGCTTTCTCAAACACTGAGGGTATTGAGAATTAGCCTGCATCAATAAGGAGGAGTAGCTTTTGAAAACGACAGACGATTGGCGTATGTGCATCAAGGCGGCAGGACTGGCTCTGCTCCTTGCGGCAGGATCTATGCCTACCGCGTTTGCCGAACACTCGGGTTCGGAAAGCCTCGGGACAAATTTCACTGAGCCGCCAAAAACAGGTCAGCATTCGCCAGTGGATCAGAACCAGACCGTGAAGAAGCAAAAGAAGGTCGCTGTGATTATTGATGATTTCGGGAATGGGCAGGGAGGAACCGAAGAAATGCTGTCGATGCCCATCAAATTGACCGTCGCGATCATGCCGTTCCTGCCAACCACCCGCAGCGACGCGGAGCTGGCTCATCAGAAAGGCCATGACGTCATTGTTCATATGCCGATGGAGCCCAAGCAAGGCAATCCCAAATGGCTGGGACCCGGGGCGATCACGTCCAGCATGAGTGACGAGGAGGTGCGCCGGAAAGTCGAAGAGGCGATCGATAACGTCCCTTACGCGGTCGGAATGAATAATCACATGGGCTCGAAAATTACGGGAGATGAGCGGATTATGGCGATCGTGCTGAAGGTATGCCAGGAAAGGGGCCTTTTTTTTATTGACAGTAAAACCAATTATCACTCCGTTGTCGGTAAAATCGCGGTGAATATGGGCATGCCGCCGGTAGCCAATCATATATTTCTGGACGATCTCCATACGACAAGCCATATCAGCAAACAGCTGCAAGCGGTCGAGCAGTTTGCCAACGAGCATGACAACTGCGTGACCATCGGTCATGTCGGAACCCAAGGCAAGAAGACGGCTGAAGTTCTGCGAAGCGGCACAGCCAGCATGCAGAGCCGCGTGACCTTCGTTGGCATCAGCGATTTGGTCCGGGATATCTGGGGCTGGCAGCCTTCGCCTATATTGCCGTCAAATAATAATTGATGCCGTTCGCGATCGCCTCGGCAATCTGAAGCTGTCCCTTGCGGCGCGTGAGCATATCGCGGTCCTCCGCATTGCTGAGAAAGCCTGTCTCGACGATGACTGCCGGATCGGCAACCTGATTCAGAAGATAAAACGGTCGTCCATGCTTGATGGAACCTTTGGTACCGTATAGCTGGTCGAGCTGCTGTTGAATGGCCGAGGCAAGCAGGACGCTTCGGCCTTCATCCTGATAGAGGACCAATCCGCCGCGCTTGGACGTGTTGCGGTCCCAGTTCACGTGGAGGCTGACGACGATCAGCGTGGGAATTTGCTGGCTGAGCTCTTTTCGTTGGGCCAGATCGCGCTGATGCCTGGATCTGCTGTTGAGCCAGTGATTATCGTCGCTGAGCGCATAGTCGCCCGTCCGGTTGAGCACGGCATGATAGCCTTGGCTGCGCAGAAGCATGAACACCTTTTTGGCGATCGCCAGATTGATGTCTTTCTCCAGAATATCTTTGAATGAGGTGCCGCCGTCGATGCCGCCATGACCCGCATCCACGATGATGACGTCCCTCGGGAATGCCGGATGTTCCTTTACCTCTTCTTTCGGAGTTGCGCTAGACATGGCCTGTACAGGACAGGTGAGGGCAAGGGATGCCGCGATGATGGCGGAGACGGTCAACTGCAGAAGCTTGTTCATGACGTAAAGGCCATCCTTTCCTGATGTAATTTGGTGATCCAGGTGTTAGTGCAATATTTCCAGAAAGCTCTATTACAGCATTATGATGTGCAAAAATCGGAAATAAATGCATTTACCGGGAATGAAAATGAATGCTTCTGACCGTGGGGCTTAGGGTTACGGTCAAAAGGTGCTTCGTTTAAAATACTGCTAAATTGCGCATGCTAGGTGTATCACAGCTGCGGAAGGGGACCTGCGGATGGCAAGTGGAGATGAACTCGTAAAATATATTACTGAACGTGTCGTGACGTATATAGAGACGCCGAAGGAAGAACGGCGACGTAAATCGCGTCCGAAGGAGCCTTGGGCGGAAAAGTGGTTTGGCATGATACCCCTTGGGCTGACGCTGATGAAGAGGGAGCCGGGAAGAAAACGCAAACGATAGGGCAATCCAAAAGGACAGGTCCTATATTAGATACATGCATATAAAAGACGCCATGCCTTTTCAATAGGCAATGGCGTCTTTTCTCGTGCAGGAAGCATTTGTTTAGAGCTGGGATAGGTTGAGGCTGCGGAATTCGCCATGAGCCATCAGGGATGCGGCAGGCAGGAAGCGGTTGCCGCCATTTCCGGATGCGGCATAGAGAACGGTTCCGCCTTGATCTCCGGAGGACCAGGCATGAAGTCCGGTAATGGCAAAGGGAGCTCCATAATTCGCGTTATGTCCGGGTGAAGTGAACACGAGGCTTTGCTCCTCGGTTGTAACAAACCGGATGAGATCGCCGCTGCCTGTGAACGTCAGCTTCGGGGACGTCAGCCATAACAAATTATCATATGGATCGCTTGTCCGCTGCTGCTTGGGCAGCGTCGTCGCCGTGAGGTGAAGGCCGCTGCGCGGCGTAAGACCACCAGAAACGGGATCGCTGGCGACAGCGCCCAGGGGCAGCTCCTCGGCCGTGATGCCATGAATGTATACCGCAGCCTTCTTGCCCGGCAGGGTCACCTTCCAAACGGGAAGGAGGGCGGAATACTGGGCGGATATCGTGACGCCGGCAGGAAGCTTGCCCCCCGCCGTCAGAATGCCGAGCTGCTTTAATCGGTTATACAAAGCCTGCGTATTGTAGGGCATGGACTCATCCTGTCCATACTCGCTTAACATGTAGCCTCCATCATCCGTCGATGTCAGGATCAGGTAGCCCACGGGCTTACCGTTTTGGCTGACCGTCGCCAGCCAGCTGTGCGTACCCGGACCCAGAGGGTCATAGGTTAGGGTTGCCTGTTTCCAATTTTTGAACGAATCCTGCTCGGATAATTCGCTGACCGCTTGTTCCGCGAAGCTGCGGAGCGAAGCCGGGGCTGCGGCGGCTTTGGTGCTGAATACGACATATTTCAAGGCGGCGGCTGTAGGGATCGTTACGCTCTGTTTAACGGACGGAGCCATGTCGGCGGCTTTCGCTGATCCAACGCCTGACAACAGGCATTCTGCCAAAAAAAGCATGGCGGCCGCTTTCGCGGTGAAGGAGAGAATGTGCATTCATTTCACCTTTCTTGTGTTTCAGGGTTATTACCAGTGTAGCGGACAAGCTTTGAAAAGGGTGTTGCAAGCTGTCGCGCGCTATGACGGTCAAACGGTTCTATTTTTGCCTGCTTTTGTCTAATGTCATCTACCGGGAAGAGCGAAGATGAAAGAGACCGCAGGTTATGGCGGACAATTGCACCTTGGGCTCGTACTGCCATGTCGTTTCGCTGCGCCTGCTCGCGTATTGCTCGCGAATCGCAGCCAGTTTTTCTTCATCCGGCTCCTTGAGCAGGTCTTCGTAGTAGACATCGATCACGGCCAATTCCTCATTCAGGCGCTCTCTGGCAAGTTCGGCCCATCCGTAATCCATATCCGCAAGCATCCGGGTCATATGCTCCTCAAGCAAGGAGGCAGCCTGCGGGAGGGCTATGGAAGCTGGCTGGACGTGGATGTTTTCCGGAAGGCGCGGACTTAAGGTGAGGCCTCTTAATTGTTCAGGAAAAGGGGAGACGATTCTGCCGGTGACGAGGGAAATTCCGATGAAATGAAGTTCTTCCTTTTTTACATCACAGGCCATCTCCACCTTGTAGCAAACGCCTAGCCAGGGCTCATAGGCCGCGGAGAACAGCGTTTCGCGCTGCAGCGCCGCCGGCTGCTCGAACAGGTACAGGCAGGAGCCTTCCTGACGGGCGGCGTTCCAGATCTGCTGCAGTCTGCTGCTTCCATATAGAACGTCTTCGCGCTGAATCCGGCCCGGGCCGATTTGGGGCACGAGAGGTGCAGTGCCGAAATAACGGGACAGGATGCTGTCCTGCTGTGGCTGCTGAGGGCTTGCGAGCTGCGCCTTTTGGTCATATTGCTCCGGATCAAATACGAAGGTGAAAGAAAGCGTCTCAGGCTCTACTCCCGTTCTTTCGACAAAACCCCAATAATAAGGCCGGTTGGTCAATTGTTTGTCGGCCTGCGGCGACAGCTTGACCGTAACATGATGGGGGGATTTTTCAATGATCTGGCATTCCGTGCTCTCGAGATAGGCCATCATGTGCTCCTGAACCTGCTGCGGCGACATGCTCATGCTAAGCCTCTTCCTCCCTCATGGATTCGGATTCGAAATCGACCTGCTGCTTGATATGATCGAGCGTTTGTCCAAGCGTGCTTACCTTCTGCCGGATTTCCTCGTCGGATTCGGATTCCAGGAACAGTTTGTACAAGCTTTTTTCCAGGGATTCCTGCTTTTCGAAACGCTCGAGAATGACATCCAGGCCGCCGATGACCATTTCAAACATATTGATCTTTTCATGCAATAGATGCAGGATATGTTCTTCGATCGTTCCGGAGGTGGACAGGTTGTAAATCTGGACATCCTTCTGTTGGCCGAGCCGGTGAACCCGCCCGATCCGCTGTTCTACCCGCATGGGGTTCCAAGGCAAATCGAAGTTGATCATATGGTGGCAGAACTGCAGGTTGATGCCTTCGCCGCCAGCCTCCGTGGCAATCATGACCTGGGCGCGTCCGCGGAACAGATCCATCATCCAGTCTTTTTTGCCCCGGTTCATGCCGCCGCGGTAAGGGACACAGATCAGCCCATGCGTTTGAAAATACTGAAGCAGGTATTCCTGGGTTGCCCGGTACTCGGTAAAAACGATGACCTTCTCGTTCATTTGCTTGATCAGCTCGATGGTTTTCTCTGCTTTCGTGTTGGCCTTGATGGCCTTGATGGCGGTTACGAGCTCCCAGACCTTGGCCGTGAGCGGCGACTCGTCGGGTATTTTTTTCGACAGATTCACGAGCGTCAGGAACACGGCATCGCGGCTGCTGCATACTTCCCGCTGCAGGGTAACGAGCGAGAGCATGCTGCTCAAATTTCCTCCGGACGCCTTATATTGGTCTTTGACAAAGGCCGTTACGCCGTCATATAAAGCTTGTTCTTCAGGCGAAAGCTGCAGGCTGACATTACTTACATGCCGCTTGGTAAAATGGACCGGTCCTTCGCCCCGGCGGTTGCGGATCATGACCTTGGCGAGCTCGTCCTTGAGCTGATCCTGATTTTTGGGCTGCCGTTTACCGACCACGAAATTGGTGGCGAAGTCGCCCTGCCGGCCCAGTTGTCCGGGCTTCAGCAGCGTAATGAGATTAAAAAGCTCGGTCATATCGTTCTGCACCGGCGTGGCGGTCAGCAGCAGACAATATTTTTTGCGGAGCTTTTGTATGAACTGATAGTTGGTCGTTTTTTTGTTTTTCAGCTTATGGGCCTCGTCGATGATCAGCATGTCGTATTCCTGCTCCAGCAGAAACTCCTTGTGCGGATCGCGTTTGGCCGTGTCAATGGATGCAACCACGACATCCGAATGCCAGGTATAGGCTTTCTTCTGGGCGACGGCGGGAATGCCGAACTTGCTGTTCAGCTCGCGAACCCACTGCAGCACAAGGGACGCGGGGACGAGAATGAGCACTTTGGATACAAGTCCGCGAATCATGTATTCTTTTAAAATCATTCCAGCCTCGATCGTTTTGCCGAGCCCGACTTCATCGGCCAAAATGGCTCTTCCGGACATCTCGAACAATACTTTGCGCGCGGTGTCCAGCTGATGGGGGAGCGGAGAGAGGCCCTGCAGGTGCTTCAGGCACTGCAGCTCATCGAAGCTGGTAACCAGGCGCGCTTCTTCACCTTGAATCGCCAGCTGCGCCAGCCGCCAGTCTCCCCAGGGTCCGCCTTTTTCCAGCCGGCTGCTCAGCTGCTCCAGCCAGCTGCGGTCGATATGCAGAGGAACCGGCAGGTTCTGCGGCGTTGCGCTTCCGCTGGTGTGGGAAGTATTCATGCCCGTACCTCCTTGATTATAGATATTCAACCTTTCGGGGCTGGCAATCGGCAGACTTATCGGATCGGATTCGGTTCTTGAAGCCTGCCGAGCCATACTCAGGAACGGATGTTATCGAATTTTGCAAAATCCTGGTATGTGTAGTATGCACGTAAATGAAAGAGTTCATAACCGGCATTCGGGAACGTTGAAGGAGAGACAGGAAGGATTTTCATAAAAGATTTTCAAAGCCGGGGTGTCAAAAAAGTGAGATTGATGGAGAAAAGATGAGGTTGTCCGCTACTCATGGGCTTACTTGCCTTAAATTTCAAAATCAGCTAGTAGAGTTACAATATGTAGTATAGTATAATGAGTAGCGCACACAATATATTGTACGAGATGAACGGAAAAGGGTTTGAATGCCATATATCTTGTTTAACGGAATGTAGCGATGTGAGGGCATCCTTTACGGGATGGCGCCCACTCCGTGATGTTCATTGAATAATACCAAGATCATGGGAGGTAGTTTCGTTTGGGTATGATTCATAAAAAGCAAAAGCTTGAAGGTTTGAGTGAAAAGATCTTTTTGGACCGTTATGCATGGAAGGATCCGGATACGAGTCATGCAAAGGTTGGGGACGTCGTTCTCGTGCTGACCAAAGACGATCCGAAGTTTCCTACCAAGGAAGTCGGTGAGATCGTGAGCCGTGAAGGCAGCGTCGTGACGGTTAAAACCCGCAGGGGCGAGCATGTCGAATCCCATGTGGATAAACTGACCTTAAATATAGAGAAAACACCGGAAGAAATGTGGGACCGCTTGGCGGGAGCCATGTCTTCCGTCGAGGAAACTCCGGAGCTGCGGGAAGAATGGCAGGACAAATTCCGTTACATTCTGGACGACTGGAAGCTGGTTCCCGGCGGCCGGATCGCGGCTGGCGCGGGGGCAAGCGACGAGCTGACGCTGTTCAACTGCTACGTGATTCCATCGCCAAAAGACAGCCGCGGCGGGATTATGGCCACGTTGTCTGAAATGACCGAAATCATGGCGCGCGGGGGCGGCGTTGGTATTAACCTGTCTTCACTCCGTCCGCGCAGATCCGTTGTGAAGGGCGTCAACGGTTCGTCCAGCGGCGCCGTATCATGGGGCGGTTTGTTCAGTTATACCACCGGCTTGATTGAGCAGGGCGGCAGCCGCCGCGGCGCGTTGATGCTCATGATCAACGACTGGCATCCCGACGTCCTGGACTTCATTACGGTCAAACAGACGATGGGACAAGTCACCAATGCGAACTTGTCCGTCTGCGTCAGCAATGACTTCATGAAGGCGGTCAAAGAGGATCTCGACTGGGAGCTCGTATTCCCGGATACGACGGAGCCGGACTATAACGAGGTATGGGACGGCGATCTCGACAAGTGGAAGAAGGAAGGCCGCAGCGTCATCCATTACCGTACCGTCAAGGCACGTGAAATTTGGCATACGATTATCGAATCGGCATGGAAATCCGCGGAGCCTGGCGTCGTATTCATGGAATACTACAACCAGATGTCCAACAGCTGGTATTTCAACCCGATCATTTGCACGAATCCTTGCGGCGAGCAGGGGCTGCCGGCATGGGGCGTCTGCAACCTGTCCGCGATGAATCTTTCCAAGTTCTATGACGAAGCGAAGCATGACGTCGCTTGGGACGAACTTGCGCTCACGACGCGTTATTCCGTGCGATTCCTGGATAACGTCATTTCCGCGACGCCGTATCATTTCGAAGAAAATGAAGCGAATCAGAAGAAAGAGCGCCGCGTAGGTCTGGGAACGATGGGGCTGGCGGAGCTGATGATCAAGCTGAACATCCGCTATGGCAGCAAGGAATCGATGTTATTCCTGGATAAGTTGTACGGTTTCATCGCCCGCGAGGCATATCTCGCCTCTTCGGAAATTGCTGCTGAGAAGGGCTCCTTCCCTGCGTTTGATGCGGAGCTGTACCTGCAAAGCGGCTTTATGAAAAATATGGCCGAGGTATACCCCGAAGTCGGGGATGCGATCCGCGAAAACGGCATGCGCAATGTTACCGTCATTACGCAGGCGCCGACCGGAAGCACGGGCACCATGGTGGGTACGTCCACGGGCATCGAGCCTTACTTTGCCTTCAAATACTTCCGTCAAAGCCGGCTAGGCTTTGACGAGCAGTTCGTGCCGATCGCCCAGGACTGGCTTGATGCGCATCCGGGCGAAGAGCTACCGGATTACTTCGTTACCGCGATGGATTTGTCTGCCGAGGATCATATCCGTGCGCAAGCGGCCATCCAGCGCTGGGTGGACAGCTCGATCTCGAAGACGGCGAATTGCCCGGCGGACTTTACCGTCGAAGAGACGGAGCGCCTCTATGAACTCGCCTTCGATCTGGGCTGCAAAGGCGTGACGATTTATCGTGACGGCAGCCGCGACGTGCAGGTGCTGCAGACGGAGAAGAAAGAAGACAAAAAAGAAGTCGCTGCCGTTCAAGAAGTGGCGAGCGCGAAAGAAACCGCGGTTCAAGAGCCGGCAGCCAAGCTGGAAGCCGCTGTGGCTGAGTCCGGCGCGAAGGTCGTCGATAAGCAGTATAAGCGCCGTCCGCAGGTGCTGCGCGGAGCGACTTACAAAATCAACACGCCGTTCGGTATGGCATATATTACTATTAATGATCTCGACGGTATTCCAAGCGAAATCTTCCTGAACGTCGGCAAAGCCGGTTCCGACGTATTCGCGATGGCCGAAGCCCTCGGACGCGTCTGCTCCTTGTTCCTTCGTTACGGGGATCACGGCCACAAGGTTGAGCTGCTGATTAAGCATCTCAAGGGCATCGGCGGTTCCGGAGCCATCGGCTTTGGCGCCAACCGCGTGGAATCCATCGCGGACGCCGTCGCCAAGGCACTCGAAACGCATGTGCAGGCAGGCTATGATGAAGAGCATGACCCGGCGCCGGTCGCTGCCACGCTGGCACCGGAAACGGCCGATCACGGCGGCGGCCATGACCACCGCTACGATGATCCGCAAGCTTCACGCGATCTTTGCCCGTCCTGCGGATCCGCGACGCTGATCAATATCGAGGGCTGCAAAACCTGCGGGAATTGCGGGTATAGCAAGTGCTCGTAAGCAAGCTGAAGTGATGAACGCTGCGAGATTTGTGTGTGTGGAATCACGAATACTGCAAAATCAGTCACAAATATTGATAACAATGGATCACTAATATTGAGAAGAGTTCATATTAATCATTAATTAAAATGCATAATTTTTAGTATAGTTATAATTATGAAATTGTAGTTTAATTCTCATGCAAGGTTGTCCATTTAACAGACGTTTAAAGTATGGGTTTTATGACAAAAAAATAAATATTTGACTAAGCGTGGTCACATAAACAAGCGATTATCGAGAAGGCGGTTTAAACCTTTTCTCGATTGATCGCTTGTTTTGTTATAAATACGAGTCCCAACCGTAGAAGATCATTCGGATTTACGCGATGCGTTGGGACATTGAGGTCTCTTTCAGTGCACCAAATCGCTGCTTCGCCTGCAAAAAGAGTTTCAAGGCCGTTCCTACAATTTGCTGACCAGCCACACGGCGATTGTGTTTTGCCGATACATACTGCTGGCGTGGCAATATCGGAAAAGCACCGATGCCGTTCTTTTGTTGTGCGACGTGGTCGGTACTCTCGATTGGGTCGTTGCCCTGCAACAGCTGCTGGATTTGATCAACCAAGTAGCCCAAAAAGCCGGTAAGAAGATTTCCGCTCTTATTCTTATTCAGCGTCACTCCATCAATGGATTGCCGCTTTGCCCAGTTACATCAAGGCTTGTTTGCCGATTTCATGCTGCGAAAGTTGAGTTAAAATGTATGGGAGACCACAGCAAAAACATCGCCCAATATATTAGCTATGGAGAATAGGACGGGGCGCAGCGGGAAAAATATTAAAAAAATAAGGGGGTGGGTGCGTGGTAACCCTTCCTGATGGGACAACTTTGCCCAGAATCGGTCAAGGTACGTGGTATATGGGGGATGAGCCGTCCAAGAAAAATGAAGAGCTTCGAACGTTAAGACGCGGTGTGGAGCTTGGATTGAACCTGATCGATTCGGCTGAAATGTATGGCGATGGCAGATCTGAGTCTTTGGTTGGAGAAGCGATCGAAGGGATACGAGATCAAGTGTTTTTGGTATCCAAAGTGTACCCGCACAACGCGGGTCTGAATCGCATCGTCGGCAGCTGCGAACAAAGCTTGAAGCGGTTAAAGACGGACCGTCTCGACCTTTATCTTCTTCACTGGAGAGGAAGTATTCCTCTAAGCGAAACGGTAGAAGCGATGGAGCAATTGGTCGAAGCGGGGAAAATTTTGCGATGGGGCGTCTCGAACCTGGACACGGACGATATGAAAGAACTGTTCGACGTGGTGCGAGGGACGCATTGCATGGTCGATCAGGTGCTGTATCATCTCGGTTCCCGCGGCGTAGAATACGACCTGCTTCCTTGGTTGAGAGAGCAAAAAATCCCGACGATGGCCTACAGTCCGCTCGCCCAGGCGGGCACTTTACGAAGAGGGTTGGTTGAGCACCCAGCTGTTAAGGAAATTGCCGATCGACATGGTGTGAAGCCGCTTCAGATTCTTTTGGCTTGGTGCATTAGAAGCGGTGACGTAATTGCCATTCCTAAGGCTTCGACAGCAGCACATGTCGAAGAGAATGCGGAGGCGGAACGTATTAAGCTTACCGAGGAAGACTTGGGGATGTTAAATGAGGCGTTCCCCCAACCGACTAGAAAGGTTCAGCTCGACATGATTTAAGAAAGCATGAAAGTTCCCCCAGGTTAGACTTGTTTGATGGATCCCCGAATTTCATGCCAATCGTTATTCCGGAGGCATGCGAATTGGAGGATGAGAAGCTTCTGTTCCTGTCCGACGTGTTGCCGAACTATGCGGAGGATGTGCCATGGGGGATTGTACCCTGAGGGACGGACAGCCCCATGTGTTTAGCCGATTTGTTGTCAATATTAGTGGGACCAAGTTTCATTCTCGAACTTGGCCGGGCGCTGGATCGCGGCCGGAAAAACTGAGCCGAGCGAAACCGATTGGCTGGATCTATCCTCGGATCATCCTGCGCAGCTTTGCGTCAAGATCTTTTCTTCATGCGGGCGCAGATGTCAGTTGTTGACATGCCGAAATGAGCGCGAAACACCCTGGCAAAAACCGAAGATGAGGAAAATCCGCAATGCAGGGCGTTCTCCGTCACGGGTATGTCCGGCCGGCACAAGAGAATGCTCGCGGCCTTTTCGACACGTTTCCGCTGAATGAAATTATCAAGCTTCTCGCCCACGATTCCTTTAAAAATCCGATGAAAATGATAGGGAGAAAAGCCCGCCACCGCTGCAAGAACCTGCAGGCGCAATTCGGTGTCCAAGTGTGAATGGATGAGATCGATCACATTATTGAAGAGTGGAAACATTTTCGTTGTGGCTCATGCGCTCACCTTCCGTACCCGATTGGTCAAGGCGTACCGTATCCCGATCTCATTTCCATCTTCGCTGATTTTCCCGTTGTTCAACAAACTTATTGAGGTGTAATCATTCACAGGGAGGATATACGCATGAACCCCAAATATAAGCCATTATTTGAAGACTTTACGCTGCGAAGCGGCATCCGGCTGGACAATCGACTCGTCATGGCCCCGATGACAAACTGGTCGTCGAATGAGGACGGCACGGTGTCGGACACCGAGGTCGACTATTACATCCGCCGGGCCGGCGGCGTCGGCATGGTCGTGACCACATGCACCTACGTCACCCGCAACGGCAAAGGGTTCGCTGGCGAGTTCGGCGCCGACACCGACGACATGATCCCAAGCCTGCGGCGTCTTGCGTCCGCGATCAAGGAAAAAGGCGCCGCGGCGCTGCTGCAGATTTTCCACGGTGGGCGACTGTGCCCGTCGGAGCTGGTGCCGGGCGGGGATATCGTGAGCGCGAGCGACGTGCCGTCGGAACAGAACGAGAATGTCAGGCCAAGGCCGCTCCAAGATGACGAGATCGAAGCGATCGTGCGCAACTTCGGGGAGACGGCACGGCGGGCGATTGAGGCGGGCTTCGACGGGGTAGAGATTCACGGCGCGAATGGATACCTGCTGCAGCAGTTTTTCTCGCCGCATACGAACCGCCGCGACGACCGCTGGGGCGGGGATCTGGCGAAACGGCTGACGTTTCCGATTGCAGTGGTGGAGGAGGTGAAGCGGGTCGTCGCCGAGCATGCCAAACGGCCGTTTGCCGTCGGATACCGCTTCTCGCCGGAAGAACCGGAGGAGAACGGCATCACGATGGACGACACTTTGAAGTTGGTCGACGTGCTCGCAGGCCAGGAGTTGGACTACCTCCATGTGTCGCTCATGGACTTCCGGTCCAAACCGCGGGTCGGGGCGGATGACAGCAGGTCGCGGCTGCAATGGATTGTGGATACGGCTGGCGGAAGGACGCCCGTCATCGGCGTCGGCTCCGTGCATACGCCCGAGGAAGCGATGGAGGCGCTGCTGACGGGCGCACCGCTGGTTGCCCTCGGCCGCGAGCTGATCATGGAGCCCGATTGGGCCGCTAAGGTCGCGGAAGGACGGGAGGCAGAGATCGCGACGACGCTCAGCAAGCGGGACCAGCGCCGACTGGTCATCCCGGATCCGCTCTGGCAGGGTATCATGGGCACGCCGGGCTGGTTCCCGGTGATGGACTGAGCGCTTCGCCGCGCAGACGGCTTTTCCGTCACCAGTCTTAAGCCGATCCTCCATTTCGGTTCATAGATATTTAATATCTCAAACGGCGGCCGAACCACTGCCTGAAGATCGATAAATGGTTCATCAACGATCTGTACGCCAATCAGGCGGATCCGGAGATCGAGACAACGATACTGACCTTGGCCAGAAGGCCTTAACCTCAAATGATTGCCGAAGGCGTCGAGATGGAAGAGCAGGTCGCCTTCCTGAAGCGGAACAAGGGCGATGAAGTGCAGGAGTATTTCTTCGGCTGACCCGTGCCTGCCGGCGGAATTCGAAGCGGCCTGCCTCGCTCCCGATCATAAGCCGGCATAAAGGTACGATTTCACACCGGGGCCCACATACGCATTCCAGACGATCAGGTTGTAGGGTTGATTTGTCTCCTTCATCCGCGTGTCGGGAAAATCCCAATCCAGCCGTTTCCAGTGGAAGACAAATCTCATAATTCCGCATGGAGCAGCTTCCTCATCACCCTTATTTAAAGATAGTTATGTGCATGCGGCGGTGATGATAAAACTTGCTATTTGACATGGCGCACGGAAGTAACTAAAATGGTTACAACGGAGTGATGCGAAGTGAAGCAGATCAGCAGCCGCTTTTCCGTAGCGGTCCATATCTTATCCCTGATCGCCGTAAGCACGAAAGAATGCACCGGCGATTATATCGCGGGAAGCGTCAACACGAACCCCGTCATAATCCGCAAAATCATGGGCAACCTGAAGAAAGCGGGTCTGGTCGATGTGCGTCCAGGCGTGGGTGGCGCGTCTCTGCTGAAGGCCCCGGATGAGATCACGCTTCTCGATGTCTACCGCGCTGTGGACGTCGTCGATGAAGGACAGCTATTCCACGTCCACGACGGGCCGAACCCCGACTGCCCGGTCGGCGGAAGCATTGAAGCTGCGCTACGTGCGGAGTTCGCTGAAGCGCAGGCGGCCATGGAGCGACGGCTGGAGAAGACCACGCTGGCGCAGCTCGCGATGCAGTTTAAAAGCTCATCATGAGCTTTTATTATACATTAGTTGTAACTAATATTGTTATAACGATAATGATTACAACAAAACGAAAATTTGGAGGGATTCCGATGAAATTGTTGGTGACAGGCGCAACCGGTAAGCTGGGTTCGATGGCGGTGGAGAAGCTGCTCGAAACCGTGCCGGCGGAAAATGTGGCAGTGAGCGTGCGCGATCCGAAGAAAGCGGAGCATCTGCGCGCCCGCGGCGTCGACGTGCGTAGAGGCGACTTTGACAAGCCGGAGACGCTGGATCGCGCGTTCGCGGGCATCGACCGTGTGCTGCTGATTTCCACAGACGGCGACAACGAAACGCGCATTCGCCAGCATAAGGCTGCGGTGGAGGCTGCGAAGCGCGCGAACGTCGGCTTCATCGCCTATACCAGCATCGGCCGCGCGGACGACAGCAACATCTTTCTCGCCGAAGTTCACCGGGCGACGGAAGCGGCAATCCGGGACAGCGGCATTCCGTACTCGTTTCTGCGAAATAACTGGTACACCGAGAACGAGATCGGCACAGTTCAGGCGGTGCTCGGCGGCGCGCCCTGGCTGACCTCGGCCGGATCCGGCCGGGTAGGATGGGCGTCACGCCGCGATTATGCGCACGCGGCCGCAGCTGTGCTGGCTGGAAGCGGTCATGAGAACACCGTTTATGAGCTTTCGGGCAAGCCGCTCACGCAGGAGCAATTCGCAGCAGAGCTTGTCGGCGTGCTGGGCCGCGATGTTCCGATGCAGCAGGTGGATGACGAGACGTACGCCTCTATCATGGTGGGCGCCGGCGTGCCCGAGCCCGTGGTGCCGATTGTGGTGGCGATTCAGCGCGGGATCCGCGAAGGCAATCTGGACATCGAGAGCGGAGACTTTGAGAAGCTGCTTGGCCGCCCGGCCGAGCCGGTGGGCGGCGTGCTTCGCGGTATGGTGAGCGAGCTCCAGTCGGGAAATAATTGATTTTGCAGGGGTTATCCCAGGGCCGATTCGATGAAGGCCTGGGATAGCCTTTTTTGCATGGAAACAGGTGAGTAAACACGAAAAATCGTGTTCAGACGGGCAAGTGGGCGGGGAACGGTCTACTCGTCCCGGATAGAAGCTAGCGAGTAAATGAAAGGATTCTGCAACTTTTAGAGGCTTAGTACATCCATTTAGGTGCATGCCAGCCCTGGCATATCATGATGTTCCGCCAACCAATAACGGAAATATTCCAATTTTTTCGGCTGCTTGAGCCAGCTCTACACTTGTCCCAGTGCGAAGGTTGCATCGACCTCATCAAAAACGGGGACCAAATCCAAAACACTAAGTTTAATCGGTTTCACTGTGATAGGCGTCCTGTTCGTGGATTTCGGTAAAATTCAATCATATCAATAAACATAACCCTATATTCGCTCATTACCTTACCTAAATCATGCATTCGGCCATGACCTACGTAATAATTGCCCCGATCATCCTTAATCAGATCCTTAAACAATTCAACATTCAAAGTAATTGACTCCCTTCATAACTCCTATGTAGCGGTGATAATTCAGAAAAAGACCTAAGTCTTGCGCTTAGACTGATCGTTCCTGTTGAAGCATCGATTGTTATTTCATGTTCTTTACTCAATATGTTTTAAGCAGAATGGAGTCAGTATTCCCCGCTCGTCCAGACAACAAACATACATGTACGTAAACAGATCCATTTAGCCCCCACCTCTTTTGAAGACAGAAGCATAGATCCAAATCATAACAAGCAGAAGTTCTGGTTCATTGAACAATGAACCCAGGACCTTTTTTTATGATGATAACAGGGTGATAAGTAGATCTGGACTTGAAGAAGTTCTTCGACCAAGTGAATCACGACATGCTCATGGCAAGGGTGACGGAAGGTGAAGGACAAGCGAGTGTTGAAGCTGATCCGAGTTTACCTGAGTGCTGGGATGGAAAACGGATTTTGCCAAAAGACAGTGGAAGGAGCGCGTAAGGCGGCCCGCTGAGCCCACTCTTGGCAAACATTCTGTTGGATGACCTGGACCGAGAGCAAGAGGATTGTGGTTTGTCCGCTATGCAGACGACTGCAACATCATCGTTGCGAGTAAACGAGC
This sequence comes from Paenibacillus chibensis, assembly GCF_004001045.1. Classification (GTDB taxonomy): domain Bacteria; phylum Bacillota; class Bacilli; order Paenibacillales; family Paenibacillaceae; genus Paenibacillus_AQ; species Paenibacillus_AQ chibensis. The sequence continues at coordinate 255,650 of NZ_BIMK01000001.1, read as the reverse complement.
AGGGGCGAACGCGGAAGCTGCCAAATTTCCGCATCGCATTCATCGCGATGTTGATCGGGCTGAGCGTTCCGCCAACCAGCTTGGCCATCTGCTCTTCTTCCTCCAATGGAGTCTTCTTGCCGTCCATTCCGACGCATTCGATGGACATCCGGACCCCCGCCCGTTAATTCTTTTATATGCAGCCTCATGTCTTTGAAATCTTCAAAGTTGAAGATTTCGACGTTATCTGGCGACAGATCTGGAGCTCTGTGTAGAGGACAGTAATTGAACCGGTGCGCTATCAGCAAAGCTTGCCGGTCGTATGATTTTTCGATTATAGGGCAAGATAATAACCACATGATTTTGATTACTTTAATAACGGAGAAGACTATGGATGAAAAATACGACCCTCAAATGCAAAATCATCAAATGTCCACATGGTTTGATGAATTAAAACGGAAATTAAACCATATGGATGATGCCGAAGTCGTTGAGCACAGAATGGGTAACTGTGCTTTAGTCCATCTTTTATACATAAAAACGTTGATCGATCAAGAGCGATTAAACGAGGCGATTATTCAGCCGTTACATCGATGTGCTGGCAATTCGCTTTCTTTAAGCATAATCAATGCCAAAGTGTCGGAAATTCTATCGATCGAAGATGCTGAGCAAAAAATAATGCAAGGATTCATTCTTCTAAACGATTCAGTCAATGATCAATGGTTAGGCGTTCAGCTGGAAAATTCTTTGGGTCGGGCAATTGAATCTTCCCAAACGGAAACGGTTATCTATGGAGCGAAAGACAGCTTCAGCGAACAAATCGATAAAAACATTACAATCTTGCGCAGACGTTTGCCTATAACGACATTAAAAACGGAGAGCTTCACTGTCGGTTCACTGAGTAAAACGAAAGTTGTGTTACTGTACATAGACGGATTAATTAATCCGGAATTTGTTTCCCTTGCAAGAAAGAAAATTGAAAGTGTGAATTTCGATCAATTTCTAGACTCCGCTCAGCTTGCAGCTTTTATTGAAGATCATCATCATACGGTCTTTCCGCAGTTACTACAAACGGATCGGCCGGATGCCTGCGCCTACGCCTTAGGTGAGGGAAAGCTGACGCTATTGGTCTCCAATTCACCTTTTGCCTTAATTGGTCCCATTACTTTCTTTCATCTATTCCAATCGCCGGAAGACTACTTCCTCCGTTGGCCGGTAGCTAGTTTTTTACGTTTAATCCGGTATGGAAGTTTTATTGTTTCTTTGACGATGATTCCTTTTTATGTTGCGTTAACGACATTTCATTACCAAATGGTTCCGCTACCGATTCTTTTCGTATTATTGGAATCGAGAAGCAAATTGCCCTTTAGTCCATTTGTTGAAGGATTTTTCATGATCGTAACGCTGGAAATCATCAAAGAAGCGAGTTTGCGAATGCCGACCAAAACCAGTCAAACGTTAGGGGTTATCGGTGGTATCGTCATTGGACAAGCGGCTGTAGAAGCAGGATTTTCAAGTAAAGTATTGATTGTTTTGATGGGTATATCCGCTATTGCTTTCTTTTTAGTTCCCAATTATCAAATGACAAAATCCATGGTGCTGATGCAAGTGCTTCTTCTTATCCTTGCCTCGTTTCTTGGATTGCCGGGAATCGTGATCGGGATAATCGGTATTCTTGCTCATCTACATGGATTAACGTCATTAGGCCAACCTTTTTTTGCGCCGATCGCTCCTTTTTATGGGAAGGATTGGATCGACCTCTTTATCCGCGGCCCATTAATTTGGATGAAAACGCGTCCGGGTTATCTAAAACCACTACGGAAATGGCGACAGGAGATGAAGAAATGAAGACTTTATCCTTATACAATCGAACTTCAAACCTTGGCGGCATCTATTTCCTTTTATTGGTTAATCGCACACAAATGCATTATTTTATTTTAATCATGCCGATTTATTTAGTTCATTCGTATATGTTTTGGGGAATTGTCGTCTTGGGGCTGCTGTCCCAACTTAATTTGATGATGCTGTCCAAATGGTTTACTTCCAGTTATGCAGCGAAAGGCTATCAAGGATTTGTACAGCTGTTCGGAAAACGGATGGTTCAAGTTTTCGCAATACTTGGTTTTTTGATCATATTGTTAAAAATTTCAATCATCACACTGGGGTACGTTGAAATGCTCCATAGTTTTATTTATCCATCTATGAATAAAAAGTGGCTGATCCTAATGATTCTTTTGATCAGCTTATTTGTGGCTTCACATGGAATGGAGAAAACATTGCGTTTTGTCGTCATCGCCTTTCTTTGCGGGGCATGGATCACAATCGTGTTTGTTCCTTTTTTCTTCTTTCCGTCGATTGCAAATTACCGCGATTTGTACCCTCTCCTTCCCACCGAATGGTCAGGACAATCATGGCAGGGTTTGTTGTTTATTTGGTCGGCATTTTCCGGTTCGGTATATTTGGCCTTTATGTTAGTATATATGGGAAGCTACATTCAAACGAGCTTTTTAGAACGAATCGATTACATCTTTATCTCTTTCCATATGTTTAATTATGTGTTTGACATCTCTATTCTTCTGTTGTGTTTTTATGGAGCCGGAAGAATCTTTATGAGAAAAATGAACGAACGAACGACCCGGATCGGATTATTGTCGAGTTGGTTCGTCATTTTGATAAGCATCATCTTAATGAATCAATGGTTATGGCAAACGATTCCGGGTCAAAAGATGTTACTGAACATTCAAATCTGGCTCGGCGCATTCGTTAATTTACTTGTTCCTACGATCCTTTTCACTGCAGTTAAACGAAAGGAGAGTATGTAGGCATGGCGTTATACAAGCACTATGGTTTATTGGTGATTGTAAGCCTTATGTGGATGGCCGGCTGTTCTTCTCAATATGTCGAAAACAGTAGGATCGAAGAGATCGCTCCGGTCGTTTTCTGGTCTGTTGACAAGGGGACGGAAGGAAAGTTGAAGATCAGCACTTTAGTACCACCGCTCATCCAAGAAAAAAAACGTCTTCTCTCCAAGGAAGTCGATCTGTTAAAGCAGGGAGGCAAGGAGTTTAATTTAATTTATTATCAGGAATTAAAGCAGGGGCAGCTGCGAATGTTATTAATCAATGAGGAACTGGCAAAAAAAGGAGGCATTGAAAAGCTGATCAATACGATATTGGTTGATCCCGATATTTCAATGCGTGTCTATGTATTGATTGTCAGAGGCGATTTTGATGAATACATAAAAAATCAATTGACGAAGCAAGAAAACCAAGATTATTTTCTTTATCGGATGTTAAAGCATTACGAAGAGCATAACCAAGGTGAAATGAGCATCGTCAATATTCATCAATTTATTCTTAAGGATCCGATCCTGCCGGTTTTTCATTCAGATAAGAACAATTTCAATTACGTAGGGACAGCCCTCTTCCAAAAAGATAAAGAAGTAATGGTCATTCAAGATATGGACGATGAAATTTTTCAACTTCTGGATAACGATCATTTTCTAAAAGTCTTGGCCATTCCAAAGTTATCTATCAGTTTAGGACGTGTTCGATCCAATGTTCACATGAAACTATCGAGGGACTATTCATCCTTGTCTTTACACGTGGGATTGAACGCAAGAATTGAGGAATACCAGGGAGAAAAGAATATTCAAAGTGAGGAACAATTGGAACATTTAATTCATGAGATTGAGGTCTACCTTGAGGAACAAACGTCAGAATTATTAAAAAGTATGCAACGGTTGAAAGTGGATCCCTTAGAGGTTGGAACACATTCGCTTAAGCCGTTTTCTAAAGAACTAACGGAAGAGCAATGGTTGGAATATTGGAGAAATATGAAAATTGATGTTGACTTCGACATCAAAATACAGCCTTTAATCAATGTGGATCGGTAGATGTGATTCAAACCAAGCAAATCGTTCCGAGCCGCTTGAAATAAGCGGTTTTTTGTTGCAATAAGATTCTCTTACAAAAATCCGCTCTACGAGACTCACAAATTGATTTATGCTCGGGGATCCATTGCCCAAATAAAATTATTGGAAAATGGTAATCATAAACAAGAATCCAAGCATAAGGAGTGATAGCAGATGAGTAAAATCGCGATTTTTGTACATGCAACCGAAGATGAATTAGGTAGAGCTTTACATTCACTTGTGTATACCCAAGAACTTCATGAAGCCGGTCATCAAGTTAAGTTGATTTTTGACGGGCAAGGTGTTTTATGGATCAGGAGATTCGAAGACCCAAGCCATGCCGCTAATCCGCTTTATAAAGCTGTGAAAAAACTTGGCGTTATCGAAGTGTGCGAGCATTGTGCGAATTCGTTTGCGGTCAAAGAAAGCACCGAGCAGTCCGGTATTTCTTTTGCACATGATCATGATAAAGATGGGCATGCCAGCATTTCGAAGCTAATCGGTGAGGGATATCAAATCATTACACTGTAAAACAGATGAACGATCTGGATCATCAAGGATAACAGAGCCTCCGAAAAAAGACATTACACGACTCGCCATTTGAGTTTTGTGCTGTCTTTCTTATTGTTATTCGAAAAAATAATTTTCGTGAAACGCATGTACTACTCTATTCGACAGTACATCCCCGAGTCCGACTACTATTGTTACTGCGGTATCGCTGTCCAAATGTATACTACCATATGCTTAATTGTTTAATTTCGAGATATCCATTTCTTTTAGGATTTCTGCTATCCGATTTTTTCCCCATTCATACATCATTTCAACGATAGGAAGTAAAGTCATCCCCAATTCAGTCATGGAATATTCCACTTTCGGTGGAACTTCTGGATAAACCTCGCGATGAACTATTCCATCTTCCATCAGTTCTCTTAATTGATTCGTTAATATTTTATGAGATATTTTTGGAAAAAGCCTTTGGAGATCACTGAATCGATGTGGTCCTTCTACCCCCAAATGCCATAATATAACAATTTTCCATTTACCACTTATAATTGATAGGGTAAGTTCTTTTTCACAATTATAATCACCATTTATGATCTTTTCTTTAACTTCATCTCTAAATGTATCTGGCATTAATTCTTACCTCCTTATTTGTTTCAATGGTAACCTGTCGGTAACCTTCTTACAAAAAAGTGCATTCTTCACAGTGAAGAAAACAAGCCGTAGAATGAAATGGTCGTCTTAACGGCAAATCTTTATCACTATTTAGGAGGAACTACAAATGAGTAAAAAAGCACTCTTTATTATACCACCAGAACGTTTCAATGAGGACGAATTATTTCAACCAAAAGCGGAATTGGAAAGCAACGGAATTGATGTGACAATTGCAAGTACAAAAACAGGTGAAATCATAGGGGATTATGAAGGTAAAGCAACTGCTGAGGTCATTTTCTCTGACGTTATTGCTTCTGATTATGATGTTGTATCAGTTATTGGTGGATCTGGTACGAACGATCATCTATGGGGCAATCAAGAATTACAAGATTACTTGAAACAAGCGTATACTGATAAAGTTCTGGTAACAGGAATTTGTGCAGGTGCGGTTACTGTAGCTAAAACCGGTTTACTTACCGGAAGAGAAGCTACTTGCTATCCAGTGGATGTACAAAAAGACCAATTAAATGCGAATAAAGTAACCTATGTTGAAAAACATGTTGTTGCTCATGATGATATTATCACTGGTGATGGTCCAGATGGCGCTAAAGAATTTGGAGAAGCTTTAGTAAAAGCGTTAAGTTAACGGCATTTGCTGGTGTTACAGTTGGAGCTTGAGGCCAACAAGAAATCAGAGCTTGTACCTTGTTCAGACAGAGTAAGGTAAGAAAATGAGAACCGTTTGGATTCAAGCACCAATGAATGATCCCAGTTAATTTTTACCTGAAGCGGACAAAACAGCAAACGGTATGTGGATATCGCAAGAATGTTGTGCCTTATCGGCAATACGAATGACCAATGAGTTGACTCATTAACGGATTTGCTTCCAACACTAATGCCAAAGAACAGATCTTGAATCGCTTCTCATTTTTTATGAGACATGTTTCGAAAAAAACAAGGGTTCTTATCCTTTTTAGCAACTTTTATGATCCATCATAGCAAGGTAAGTAGGTTAATCCACAAAAGGCGCCATTCCATTAGGAATGCGCCTTTTGTATGTTTAGGACGATTTTTCCGTTTTGGGAAACCACCAATAGTTGTCTAAAAACTTGGTTTTTGTGGACAAGGTAAGAAGGGAAAAGTGATTTTGTTTATAATTATTATAAATAAATATTGATTTTAAATTGATAAGTGTTATCATTTATATATGACCTAATGTTATTTAGCCGGTCTACAGTCCCCGATGCAAGCGGCATGAGCCGTATAGTTCGAGGCGCAGGCGAATGAATGGAAAGGGTGATCAGAGATGACACTGCATCAAAATGTATGCCCCATGTGCCACAAGCCAATTCGAAATTTGAAGCATACGATCCTGTGCGGCTGTGGGAGCAAAATGAAAACCAAAATCAAACTCAAAGTTTCCTGACGATGACGCATCGAATAGAGTAAGAGCGGCACGATGCCTGAAAATCCTGAGCATATGACCGAATCGAAGGAGAGCCTGTAAAAGGGCTCTCCTTATTTTATTTACCAAGGAATGCGGATGTGAATGTGTTCTAACGACAGGAGCTGTTCGTGCAGGATAGTGGAAATAACTTGAAGAAGTAATAGGGAAGTGGGATTTCGAAAAAAATAGATCCATCTGAAGGGGAGGATTCATGTGCAAGCTAACAAGTCGAGGGGTTGGGCTCCTGAAGAAATTATACTTTCACTAACCAAATCGTTAAATGAACATTATGTGTTTCCCGATATGGCTAAAGAAATGGGAAATTACCTGGAACGAAAGTTAACCAGAAAAGAATATGAAGACATTGAAAGCCCGGAAGCGTTTTGTGAACTAATCACGAATGATCTCCGGGAAAAAAGTAACGATAAACATTTGAAATTACGATACACGGAACAAGACAGGTCTATGGATCAAAAGACTGGTGAAAAAGAACGAAGGGAGGAGTATCTCCTACAAGCAAAGATCGATAATTATGGATTTCATAAAGTTGAACGACGTCCGGGGAACATCGGCTATATCGATCTCCGAGGTTTTCACGATCCTGAGTTTGCGGGCGATACTGCAGTGAATGCAATGAATTTGGTGGCTGACACGGACGATCTTATCTTTGATTTACGGAATAACGGAGGCGGAAGTCCTTTCATGGTTGCCTTTATCACAAGTTATTTGTTTGATTCCGAGCCTTTTCACTTAAACAGTTTCTATTCCAGGTCCAAAGATTCTTTAAGTCAGTCTTGGACGTTATCATATGTCCCTGGAAAACGGAATGGTAACAAGCCTGTCTACGTATTAACGAGCCACAAAACATTCTCCGCTGCTGAAGAGTTTGCGTATAATCTGACAAACTTAAAGCGGGCAACCGTCATTGGAGAGGTCACGGCAGGAGGAGCCAATCCGGGTGCCGTTCATCAATTAACGAAGCATTTTAGCGTATTCATCCCGGATGGGCGGGCAATGAATCCCATTACCCAAACAAATTGGGAGGGAAAAGGCGTGACTCCGGATGTGAAGACAACTCCAAACGAGGCAGATGATACGGCATATGAACTTGCTCTTCATCATGTAATTAATTACTACCAAGATCGTAAAGAATATGGATTTCTAGTCAAAGAAGCCGAAAATCAATTAAAAGAACTAAAAGGAAATGAATGAACGGTTAGTATACAGAATCGGGGCTTCGCTAAAGACGGTGTACGAATAAGATAGAGCGTCACGGAAAAAGGGGAATCGCCAAAAGCGGTTCTCCTTTTTTGCCTGCAATCAACCATAGATAGAGGGCTCATTCCGATACCACATTCCTGAGTCTGATTCATTCCTGGGCCTTGGTCCGGGGGAAAGACTGGACTTGGGCTGGTTCTGATCCACATAAGGCAGTTGCTATACTTCTAGATGGAAAATACATACACGTGAAAAGAGGTTATTCGGATGAAAATAAACAGGAGCGGCAGTCCTGCCGCAGGAACAAGAGAGGAGAGGGAACGCATCCGTTCGGCAAGGCGGGGACTTCTCGTTTACTTTGCCATGCTCGTCCCTCTCTCGACGCTGTGTTATGTTATGGTGCCGAAATCATCGCTTTTTATTTTACTCTTGATGTGGGCGCCGGGGTTGTCCTCCATCGGTGCCCGATTGCTGCTGCGCGAAGGGATTCGCGATATTTCCCTGCGGGTGAAGGGAAAGCAGCTGCTGAAGTCGCTTCCTTGGATACTGCTGTTTCCTTCAGCGATCGGACTGGTTGCCTATGGGATCGCCTGGATGACGGGGCTGGTGCAGTTCGCCGCTCCGGATACATTCATCAAGGCACCGCCTGCCATCTTATTCCTGGGATTTTTGCTCGTGCAAACGGTTGGCGGCACCGCCGTCGGTGTGATCAGCAGCAGCGGGGAGGAGCTGGGTTGGCGCGGTTATATGCTCACGAGGCTGATCGACGCCCGCGTCCCGTATCCGCTGCTGACCAGCGGGATCATCTGGGGGTTATGGCATTTGCCCGTGATGATGGAAGGACTCTACTATTCCGGTCCCTATCCGGTACTCTCCATCGCATTGTTCATGGTTTCGGTCACATCCTTCGGTGTCATCATCGGGCGTCTGCGGCTCGCAACCGGCAGCATTTGGCCTGCCATCCTTCTGCATGCCTGCTGGAATGCCGTGATTCAGGACGTCTTCGATTCTTTCTCTAAAGGTAAAAATGTGCTGCTATGGACGGGGGAATCGGGAATTTTGGTGGCTCTTGCCTTACTGGCGTCAGCATGGGTTATTTCGAGACGGACGATGAGCCTAAAGCGGCTGTAAATGGAATAGATGGTTAGATTCTATCCAATCGCAGGTGAAGGAAAAAAGTAGGAAGAGATTGGGTTCGACTCTCTCAAATTCGTCTACTCGGGTTCCCCAATCCTATCATAATATAAATCATCTGATAGGAAAGGAGTGAACAAGATGAGTATTCAGTTTGTAGATATGAGAATCTCGCTCGACAGCACGCAGGATACGCCTGGAGTAGAGATCACATCCTCTTCCCAGCCCTATGTTTTCGGAGATATCGGTTTGCAAACAGGTGGCGTTTTACCGGCCAATGCCGGATCGGTTCGTGTCACATTACACGCGTACGCACGCTTGCAAATGGGGATTACCGCTGCTCCGACCCTTGTTCCCAATGCCACTTTTATGATCTTTCGCAACGGGAATCCGATTTTCACCACGACGTATCAGAAAGCTGCAAGCCAAACCGATATCAGCTACGAAATGGCCGCAATTACGGCGGTGGATTACCCTCCGGCCGCCGAAGTGCTGAACGGATTGATTCAGTACACGATCAGTGTAACGACGAATTACGATGTGACGATCGGGGCGCGGAGCTTCAGCGGAATCGCCGCTGCTGGGAGCAATTTCTAAGCGATAAAAAGACGGCCAATGTAAACAGGCTGCCGAGATAACCCGGCAGTCTCTTTGGCATTTTATTTCCAAGAGACATTGAGTTAATGTTATATACCTGAGAAAAACATAGGATATTCATTCCAGAAGGCTGTTGATATAATAGGCTTTAATTTATGGATTCAGATGGACGGATTTCTTTTATCTGCAAAGAGGTCTGGATTGCGGCGAGGCAAGGCTTCCCTTGTTGCCGGTACCGCCATCCGAGATGGACCGCCTGATCCAATTGAACAAAAAAATACGAACGGAAATAGCCGTTGTATAGGGGGAAAACCATGTATAGCCAAACCGATCAGACCATGAAAATGGAGCCTGCGGCCGTGTTTGCCCCAGGCATGTTTGGATCCGCCGCTTACCGCATTCCGTCGCTGCTTAAGACGCGGAAAGGGACCTTGATTGCGGGGATTGACGCGAGATGGGCAGGAACCCAGGACAATCCGAACCATATTTCGCTTGCGATCCGGCGCAGCTTGGATCAAGGCGTGACCTGGCAGGACATGCAGCTGGTCGTCGAATATCCGGGCGAAGGGGCGGATGGAGCCGCCGCGATCGATTCGGCATTGCTGGAAGACAGAGTGACGGGAACGATCTGGATGTTGTATTCGCATACGCCCGGTGGCATCGGGTTGTGGTCGTCGCAGCAATCCCTCGGATTTAATGAGGAGGGCCTGCGCCTTCTTTATGACGATTCAGGCCAGACGTATATTCTGAATGCATCCGGTGAAGTGACCGACCTTCAAGGAGGCAAGACGGCCTATGCCGTAAAAGAAAACGGCGATGTGATGCATCACGGGCAGTACAGCGGCAACATATATTTGAAGGATGACAAGGTTCCGCGCAGCTTGCTAGAGGCGAGGACGTCGTTTTTACAGATGATCAAGAGCGAGGACGACGGTTTAACCTGGTCGAGACCGATGGAATTGAACCCTCAGGTCAAACAATCGTGGATGAAATTTATCGGAGCGGGTCCCGGCAAAGGTATTCAGATGACGGCGGAGGCTTACCCGGGGCGCCTTGTTTTTTCCGTGTATTTCACGAATGAGCAAACGACGATGTCGAATGCGGTGATTTACAGCGATGATCACGGCACCTCGTGGCAAATGGGCGCATCTCCGAACGACGGGCGGGTCTGGGAAGGACAGACGCTTTCAGCAGAAACGATGGACGCATTCTCCGCACAGCTGACGGAATCGCAGGTCATCGAAATGGATAACGGTGATCTGAAAATATATATGCGCAACCATTCCGGCACGAAGCGAACAGCTGCTGCCATCAGCAAGGACGGGGGGCAATCCTGGGGGGAAGTGACATTTGAACCGGAGCTGATCGATCCCATTTGTCAGGGAACCGTGGTGAGGTATCCGAAGCTTGGGGATGGGAAGGAGCGCCTGATATGGGCTAATCCTGCCGATGTGGAGAACCGGATCAACGGGACGGTACGGTTAAGCGTGGATGGGGGCAAGACGTGGAGCTATTCGCGGACCATCGAGGCGGGACCTTTCTGTTATTCTTGCCTGACTGTACTGCCGGGCGGTGAAGTCGGCTTATTATATGAGGGGGAGGACTTCGTCATTTATTTTACAAAGTTTAGTCTGGATTGGATCAAAGGCGAGTAATTTGGGGAGTATTCCGATATCGATATAGTGGTTCATATTCCAAAAACGGCGACTTGTTCACGATATTCAACCGTGGACAGGTCGCCGGTTTTCTTTTCAAGCTTGGCACGATCGCTTTGGCTGGCTGTTCTTTGCGGATGCAGCCTTAACGGCTGCCTTTTTCAATGACAATGAAGCAGGTACTGTCGGGTAATTGAACCTGATGATGATTCGTATCAAGTAGCGTCATTTTGGGAGCTAACGCCTCCTCGTAACCCTGCTGCAGATAATGCTTCAGGACGATAATATTTGCGCTATCGCCGCAAGCTTCCCCGATGGTTTCACGAAACTCTCGGGGCGTAAAATAACCGAACTGCTCTTGAACCTCATGAGCATAGGCCTCGGGTCCCCAGGTGTACGTATACAGGAACTCCATGGCATCGTTGACCGGAAGACGGACTTCAATAATGTCAGGGGCCGGTGTAAGAGTCTCGAACTTCATTTTTCTTCCCTTGAAGTCCCGTACGTACTGGTAGAAGATCTTCACGTCGTCCGGATTGCTGAAACGAATGATGCGTTCCTCATCTTCAGGTTCTGTTTTCACACCGTCACGAATGATAATTCTCCCGCCGCGCGCCAGGACGGAATAAGCTTCCTTCAGGATGCGCTTTATAACATTGGCATTAAATTTTGAGCCTTCGAATGGAATATATGAATAAAGCTCGTGAAGGACGGAACTGAAAATGAAGGTGGATACTTCACCTGCTTTAAAGGTATCCTCCAGATTCAGCGCATCCCCGCGTCTGATATTCCAGCTGCGCTCCTCTTCAAATTTTCGTTTATTCAGTGCCGCAATGACGTTTTCCGCAATATCCATTCCTATTATATTTTTCTCGGGGAAAGCGAGAGAAAGCTCATCCAATAAAGCCCCGCCGCCGGGGCCGATGTCGACGACCGTATCACCCACAACATAGTCAAGGATCATGCGTTTATGTTCTAATGAACCGTTCATATCATCCAAATAGCTTTCTTCATTCTGAAGCCGATCGTAGGCGTCACGCCGAAATTGAAACAGATCGTACAGCATGACTATCGCTTTCTCGAACAGCGGTCCTGAGTTTTCAGCCTCCATGCAGAAACGGAGCAGGCTCTCGCTCACATTGGAGAAACGGAAATTAAAACTTGTGACATGGCCATCCATATCAGTGACGCAATCCAGGCTGATATGCTCGTTTACGGGGAAGGTATGATTCAGAATGTCGGCAAAGGTCATTTGATCTATGTAGTGCTCAATAATGCGCTGCCGGTATACATTGATGGATTTTTTACCCTTTGACTGATAATAAAGTCCCACCATCAAATTTTCGAAGGAGATATGATTGCTTGACAGGCCGGCTTTCATGAGCGCAATCATCATAATTTTAATAAAAAGCTCGTCTGAAAAACCACTCAATGCCGCCTCGACATACCAAAAGGTTTTACCAGACATCCCATCATGAAAGCATCGTTTAATTTCAGGATTCTCTAACAACTCGGGCAGTTCCCCGGTATTGCCGCTCCGCAGCTTGACCAGGCGCTGAAAAGGAGTTTCGGCATCCAGGTCCCGGTTCAAGAGTTTATCCAGCGTCATCTTTACAGATTTATCGAGTCTTACCCAAAGATCCTCTGACACAGCCCGAATCATGCACTTATTATATATGTACAGCGTCTTCGCCAGTTCATCACGGCTTAAAAGCTTGTCATCTATAATATGGAGTAATGGCAGACTTTCATGAAGTTCTACTTCACCTCGTAAATACTGGCCGATTAAGCCATGTGTATAGATCATGGTGTAAATGATTTGAGAACGTTCATCCGGAAACCCGTTACTGCCCAGAGCTTTCTTATACAATTGAGCTGATCCAACGTTATGTACGACCAGATTTATTCCTTCGGCAGCCCATTGTTTCCGCCTTGGGGTTGAGCCAGCCTTGGCTGCGTCTGACCATAGCAGCACTTCTGCGAGCAAATCACGCTGCCAATAAGATATATGGTCCTCGGCTTGCAAGAGCTCGAGCGTTTGAAGAACATAATCAAGAACAGGATTCTGATAATGCTCGGCGCTTAGGGAGGAAATACGCTCAAAATTAATGATCGGTCGTTCAGCCTCAACCAAATATTGCAGTGCAGCGTTGGAATACGGTTGGTTGTTCTGGTATGCAGATATATCGCTTATTACGGACATGGCACATCCCACCTTTTGTCATGGATTACCCCTTAGGGTCATTCTATCATTTTTATCTGAATTGAAACGCAACTACCATCCACAACATTAGATTAAACTTACCCCTCAAACTGAAAAATACGTCCGCGATCACGAAAAAAAGTGCCCCATGAAAGAGGCACTTTATTTCTGCAGCTTTTAAAATATGATTTCCATCCGATCCAATCCGATCTGTTGGTTGTCGCCATTCCTCGTAAGCGTAAGCTTCCGGCAGTGCTTTGTAGAAGTTCGGATAGATCGCAGCGATCGTATGCTATCTACATATAACGCATTGCATATAACCCTAAAGCGTATCGCTCGGACGCATGCGGCATACGACAAACGGGTCATGCAGCGCACGGATCGCTGCCGCAAGTTCTGCCTCCGGCATGGCCGGCTGAGCGAATACATGGTATACGAATTCATAAAATCCGCCCAGCGTCGCTTTGAAATTGGTCTCCCAGTAGTTCGTCATCAGCCAAGCGTATGCTTCCGGTTTCTCTTCCTCGCCTTGCTGGGTGTGAACCCGTCTCGTACCGTACTCCAGCGGTCCCCACTGCATCAGGGGCGTATCCGGTGATGCCAGCAGCAGCGCGCTTTGCTCATCCTGCCAGGCGATGCCTTCCTGAACGCAGGCGTAATCGAGACAGGTTCCCGGAATTTGATCCTTCCACGGGCGAACCAAGCCTCCCGGTTTGTCGGCATACAGCGTATCTCCTGCCGCATCCCCGCTGGTAAAGGGCAGCGAGAGGTAAAGGTTCTCCGGGCTCCACACGCTGTCCTTGTGGAAGCGCGCCGACACGTCCACCCGGTTCCGGCCTGCATGCACCCGCAGAAACAAGGCGAAGTAGGATAATCCGTTTAATTGATACGTGATCTCCACCGTCGCGTACAGCGGTCCGTTCTCCACGGTGCGTGCCGATACGACCCGTCCGGCCGACCGCTCAACATGAATGCCTTTGCGGTTGCGTCCCATGCGGGCGCGTGTGCTCCATACCTGGGAAGCGTCCGTCGGATCGGCGGGCCGGGTCACTTCGTAGATCGGGGTGAACGCCCCGTACGGATCTTCGCTGCGCAGCATTTCCCGGCTCTGTTCCTTGTTGAACCAGGAGCGGATGCCGTTTTCGGACCAAGTCAGCCGCAGGAATGGAGATTCGATGCCGTTATGCGTGATGCGAATGGGCGGGTGTTCTCCCGCTGCGGATGCCGGCGGAACCAGATCGTCCATGTCGTATACCCGGTCGGCGCCAATCAGGCGGGTGTTGGACGTCGTTGTCCCAGGGCGATGTCCCCTGGTCAACGGGCGAAGGAACAGGAAGCAGGTTTCCTGCGCCCCAAGCTTCAGCTCCGTCACGATCGTTTGCGGATGGGCAGACTGCTGCGGAAGCACTTCTCCGGTATCCTCCCGCACGACTTCGACGCCTTCGCGGAGAGCGCCGGGCTCCCAGCCGTCCAGCTGGAGCGTGACGAGCTCCGTGACTTTACGCCCGGACAGGTTGCTGACCCGGAAACGGTAGGGGCGATCGGGATAGAGCGCGGCGCCGCCCTGTGCCAGCAGCACCTTGTCGAGGGCGCGATACGCGAGGCGGCTCGCCTCGGCGGCATGCGCCTGCTTGCGGACTTCCAGCAGCTGGACGTTTTTATGCCATGGTTCATAAATGGAGGAATGGTAACCCCAGGTATGCTCGGCGTACAGCGTGAGCTGCTGCTCGATGTTATTAAGCTCGGCACGGCTCGCCGAGCGCGCTTCAGGATCCAGCTTCTCTGCTTTGCGGAGCGTCCGCTGGGCATCCCGGTAGATTTGGGTATGCATCGGGGTTGAGCTGACGCCGTCCGTCCACCAGTCCGGCCAGTCTCCCCGGTGAACCGGCAGCGCGTCCAGGTCTTCCTGTTTCAAGCGGGCAAAAAAACCGCTCAGAGTGGTCATTTCGATCGATATTTGCTCCCCGTAGAGCTCGTTCCAGGCCGCGATCCATTCGATGATCCGGCTGTTGGGCGCGCCGTTGTCCGTGCCCAGGCCGGACAGCATCACGGGCACGAACGCATACGGATACTGCTCGGCTTCAAGCTGCGCCAAGTACCGGTGGATGCGCAGGGTGGCGATGGCGTCATGAATCGCCTCCGGCTCGACCAGCTGATGTTCAAATTCGTCGCGGATCATGTATTTGCCGAGCGCACCCGGGCAGAGACCCAGCTCGTTGCCGATCATGTAATGCTCGCCGTTCCAGACGAGGAGCCGCTTGCCGTCGCGCGTTTCCCACCAGAAGGGAGCCTGCTTGCGGCCCAGGGCATACATGCCGTGATGGGTGTGGATGCAGCTGAATAAATGCCGGATGCCGTTATTCAGCAGGCTGTCGGCATATCCCCAGCCGTAACCGTTGATGTCCGCGGTCATGGCGCTGTCCACGTGGCTGCCGATGGATGCGGCATAAGCCTGGGCTTTGCTGTGGATGCTGCCGAGCAGGCGCTCGTCCGGGAGCTCCGTCATGTTCAGGTAGGTGCCGGACAGCTCCAGGTCGCCGCGAAGCACGGCATCCGCAAACGATTGCTTCTCTTCGGCCGAAGCCGCCTTCAGAAACTGCTCGACGGCCCAGAACGTCTCGCATGTCCAGCGGAATCCCTTCCAGCTGGGCTTCGTGCCTTCATGCGCGGCACGGGCGATGCGCAGCGCCTGCCGGATGAAATCGACATGGTACTGCTCGATTTTCTCCTGACGTTCCGTATATCCGAGGTCGGTGTGGGAATGGTGAATCGCGTATATAGTCCACTTGCGTGTCGGCAATGGCGCTTCAGCCTGCTTGATTTGCTGTTCTAAAGACATGGTTTAGCCTCCTTGGGGAGATGGGATTATGATGGGTGTAGGCGATATCCGGCAGGTAATCCAGCGGACAAACCGGAAAGTCTGTATGTCCGGGCAGCCTCATTCCGTTAAATCCGTACCGGAAAAAAGCAGGCCGATCCCCTCGAAAACCTGCCGCTGCGGATCGTCTTCGTATTGAAGGGGCAGATGCATCGGATGCAGCGCATCCGTCAGAGAGCCGCCGAAAAGCGGCAGGCTCTTCGCGATTTGGCCGCCGAGAATCAGGCGGTGCGGGCGGAAGACGGCGGCATAGGGGCGCAGCATCCGCCCGAGCCGCTCGCCGTAAGCATGCCAGAGCCGGACGGCAGCATGATCTTCCAAGGCGGCCGCACGGGCGAGGTCGACGACATCCTCATCTGGCTGCCGCGCCTGCATCGCGTCGGCAAGTGCAAGGATGCCGCGCCGGCCGAACTGGTCGTCGGCCGGCATACCCTCGAACGGCTCGGCGTACAGCATGCCGCTGGCAGGCACGCCGTCCGAGCCGCGGATCACCTGACCGCGGTCGATGAAGACCGAGCCCAGGCCGGTGCCCAAGGTCAGGCACAGGAGCCGCTCGCGCGGATATCGCATGGCGGCGCCTAAGCCGAACAGGACGGCATCGTTGCCGAAGGCTATATCAGCCGCTGCCAGATCCCGCATCCATGGGGGGCTGCCTGCGGGAAAGGCGCGCCGCTTCAGTTCCTGGCGCAGCAGTGTCCCCACAGGCAGGCCGTACAGGTTCTCGTATTTGCCGAGTCCCCGGATGCGGCTGATGCCCCGTTCATAATCGAAGGGACCGGGAAACGCGGCTCCGACGCGGAAGTTTACCGGGGGAATCGGGGCCAAGCGGCTGCCCATATAAGCATCGGCAAGCCGGATGATCAGGTCTGCCAAACGGGCGATGATGGATTCCGCGTCCGCTTCCGAAAGCGAAGGCTGCTCCAGGCGAAGCTCGGGCCATAGGAGCCCGTTCTCAAGCACGCCGCCTTTGACGAAGGTTCCGCCCGCATCCAGGGCCAGGGTAACAACCGTACGGGCCGGCGACATGCCTTTCATCCCCGTTCACTCGGCTTCCAATGATGCGGAAGCAGCGGTGTATGCCATCCCGGCGATACCTGGGCCCGTATGAGCGTGCAGGGAGCGGGGCCGACCGGTTCAAGCCGGTAGCCGCAGGTCGAGGCAGGCACGATGTAGGCTTCGGCATATCCCCATTCCACGGCGGCGGCTTCATCGCCCTCAGGAATCAGGCGGACGCGGCTGCCTTCGACCAGATTGTACATGACGAAGCCCCCCTCGGTATGGTCTTCCCATGGTCCGGCAAGCCGCAGCCTTTTCACCTGAAACAGCAGGTCATCCCGCTCGCCGAGCAGTTCCTCGGTGCTGTTTCCCTGCTCGCGTGTAACGGCAGGCTTTGCGATCAGATGCTCCCGCACATAGGCGGTATCGAAACGGTCAATCATGTTGTGAGCCGCATGATCCCGGTTGATCGGCCGCGGTCGGCCGTCCTGGTCGAGCCGGAGATGGTCGTAGATTTTAAAGGTGAACCACCAGGTGGTGGACGATATTTCAAGCACCAGGTTATCCCGGCCGGAGAAATGGACCGCACCGGGCGGGATCAGATACAGGTCGCCTTTACGGGCTTTCCACACATTGACGTACTGCGCGATGTCCAGCGGCTGCTGCGTCTCGTGCGCACGGTCAACCGCCTGGAGCAAGCCATCACCGCTTGTTCCATCTTTGAAGCCGAGGGCGACGACGGGAGAGGAACCCGGCTTTTGTTCCATGATGTAATAGGATTCCTGCTGCGTCATCGTCTCGTTGAACGTCCGCTCGATATATTCCTGCTGCGGATGCACCTGCAGCGACAGGTTATCGCCATCGATCGTGTCCAGGTAATCGAAGCGGATCGGAAAATAATCGCCGAACAGCTCCACGTTCCGTCTTCCCAAGATTTCTTCCGGGTGGGCGGACAGAAGGAGAGGGAACGGAACTTCAATCACGATGCTGCTGCATTCGATCAGGAGCGTATTCTCGGGACCGATCGGCTCGAAGCTCCAGGCGCAGTTACGCCAGTCCGGGGGGAGCCCGCACAGCTCTTTCAGGTATTGCCCTCCCCAGATGCCGGGAGCGAAGAACGGCTTGACCCGAAACGGCCGGCGGGCAGCTGCGGCTAGCAGAGGGCGAAGAGCCGGGAGAGCTGCGCATACGGGCGCTTCCGGCTTGTTCATGTCGACGTAGACGTCGTATTCATGCAGATGTTGTCTTCGGTAGTTCTCCCACACCGGCCATTCGAGGAACAGCGCTTGTTTATAGGTCTCTACGGGATCGGCGCATTCGCCGAGGCCGAGGCTGCCCAGGCCTTGGCGGTGAAGCGCCTGCTGGTTCTCCCGGGACAGGTCGCAGTAGATGGAAGCATCCGGCGAAGGGCACAGGAAAAGGGCGCCGGGGCCGGCTGTCACGACGACCGGAATCGGTCCGGGTCGCTGAGAGCCGCTTTCGAACGCCGGCTTCAAGCCCGCTTTCTGCTGCCGGACGTCACATTGCCAGCTTTCTTGCGCGCCGTCTTGAAAATAACTCTCTTCGCGAACATCCGAAGCGATCCTGCCGAAGGCGCGATTATCGGTGAGGTAGGGCTGGAACTTGCGGAGCAGCTCCGCGGGCGGATGCATGTAATGAGCGGTCTCGATCAGGATCCAAGGGATCTGCCGGTCGCGGCAGTAGTTCTTTAGGCGGTTCACCCAATGTCCGTACGGGGCTCCGTTTGCTGCATCGATCGCCACGGCAAAGACCGGCGCGTCGTGATGTTTGTACATGTCGGCCAACCGGTGCATGATGGCTTCGTAGCCTTCGGAGAATCCGTTCAGGACGAGCTCCGGTTCGGGCAGCTCATGAAGGGGAATGGAATTGATGGGCAGCGGATTAAAGGATGGGGATGCTGTTGTATTCATGGCGCTTCCTCCCTCTTGTCTTCGGTATGTGTCCATTGTAAGGGGAGCGGGAGGGAGCGTCTTTAAACAATCGAGAACAGGTTTTGTACGATCAGGACATTTTGGTCGGGAAATGATCCTTGCCCGATCGTCCTTCGGTGAATTGGGAACGCCGGAATTTGGCGGGTGAAACCCCGAGCCGGCGGGTGAAAATCCTTGTGAAATAATGGACGGATTGGAAGCCGCATTGGGATGCGATATCCTTGACCGGCAGATCGCCCATAAGCAGCAGCTGGGAAGCCCGCCGTACCCGGCGTTCCTGAATATAATGAACGAAAGACTGGTTCAAGTTCGCCTGGAACAGTCTTGTTAAGTGGCGGGGGGAAATATGGAGATGTCCGGCGACAAGGCCGAGCGTAAGCTCTTCGCCGAGGTTGTCGTCAATGAACAGCCTGGCTTGCCGGAACAATGAGTTTTCTTCAATTCCTTCGCCCGGAAGGATGTCCGCCGCCTCTTGAAGCTGAGTTCCGTGCAGGGAGAGAAGGGACATGATCAAGGAAAAGGAACCATGTCCGAGCATCGGCAGGGAAACCGGCTTCGAACTCTGAAACATCGAAATGATCGCATGCCAAAGATGTCCCGTAGGCTGTCCGTCCGCGCCGTCAATCACCGGCTGTCCGTGTTCCGCCAGTCGCCGGAAAGACTCCAGGTACGAAGCGCCCGTGCGTTTTTCGTCCACTTCAAAGGCGACGTAGACCAGCGTGAGACCGGTCTCGCTTCGGATCTGATGCCAGAGGCCGGGAAGGGAGAGAAAGGCGGTTCCCTTCATGAGCGGGTATTCCCGTCCGCGTTCCGAATAGGAACCTTTTCCTTCCACGACATAGCAGGCCTCGAAGAAGGAATGACGGTGCATCGAATTGTCGTAATGGGTGGGCATGAACCCCCAATACATAATGGAGATGGACAGGCCGGATTGCTCCAGCCGGGTCAGCTCGCGGTTGCAAACCTGATTGGCCCGGCGGAAAACGGTTTGTATCGTCATTTGCGGGACTGCTCCTTTAGAAAAAGTGGTCGTGAGGCTGAGGCATACCATTCATTATATCGAAGTGATGAACCCAAATGAAGGACAATCCTCCAACTCCTGCAGCATGCCGCGCTTTTTTCATGCCTTCCTTAAATATCCGCATCTTTACCTAAGGATCGCCTCGTGCCATAATTACGTTACAACCATGTATGTGGACGGAAGGAGTGATCGACCTGCTGCGGCTGCTGTGCTCGCTATGTATGATTGTTATTTTTGTAAGCGCTTGCCAACCTGCCGGCAATCCGAAATTCGAGGTCGTGTATTCCATGGAGCCTTCTTCCGGGACAGATGCTGCTGAGCCGCCTGTGAAAAGCAGTGACCATCCCTGGACCATCGGCATCGTTCCCAAGCTGGTGGAGATTCCATACTTTAACCTGGTGGAGCAAGGGGCTTTGGAAGCGGCTGAGAGCCTGGGAGCGCAGGTGATTTATAAAGGTCCCCCGATTGCGGATACCACGCAGCAAATTCGGATTATTCAGGATTTTATCCAGGAACATGTGGATGCCATCGCGGTGTCGGCCATCGATCCCGAGAAGCTGCTTCCGACGCTGGTGCAGGCAAGGCAAGCCGGCATTAAGGTCATTACCTGGGATTCGGATACCTACCGTGAAGGCAGGGACTTTTTCGTCAACATGGTGGACAACGAGAAGCTGGGGCGCCATTTAATGGACACGCTCGCCTGGAACACCGGGGAAAAGGGAAAATTCGCTATTTTGACGGGACAAATGAAAGCGGCAACATTGAATGAATGGATTAAATGGATGAAAGTGCAGCAGAAAACCTATTATCCGGACATGGAGCTGGTAGAAATTGCGGCAACGGACGACGATCCCGGGAAGGCTTACGAAGAAGCGAAGCGGCTTCTGGCGGATCATCCGCATCTGGCAGGCATCATCGGCAATTCATCCGTGGGGCCTCCGGCGGCGGCTCAGGCCGTAAAAGAGGCGGGATTAACCGGGAAAGTCAAGGTGGTCGGGTTATCCATGCCGAATTCGATGGCACCGTATTTGCAGGACGGTTCGGCTCAAGTCGCAACCCTCTGGAGTCCGAAGAAGCTCGGATACCTTACGGTGGTCCTGGCCGTGCAGGCGCTGAAAGGGAACCCTCCGCAGGATGGGATGAACGTGCCGAATTTCGGCATCGTCCGCGTGGCCGGCGACGTGGTCGTGATGGGCGATCCCGTCGATTTTACGAAAGAGAACGTGAACCAGTATGATTTCTAAACTCCTTCAGAAGCTTGCATTCCTCCGGCTGCGCCTAAGCACGAAGCTGATGGTCACGTATATCCTTTTGACGGTCGTGCCCATGTCCATTCTGGGTTACGTCTCGTATTGGCAGTACACGAAGTCCATTGAGGAACAGATCGGCGAGTACATGCCGCGATTTCTCGTCCAGGCGAACGCGAACATCAAGAAGCATATGGATGAACTGTCCGCACTGCCGGAGCTGCTGTTCAATTCGGAGTCCACGGTAGCGATCCTGCGGCGGGATGTGTACCAGAGCCGTGCGGATCTGAACCGGGATCAGTTTGAAATGAACAGTTTTTTGACAAGAACCTATTTGACCAGCGGGAATCCTGACGTCATTGGCGTGTACCTGTTGTCCAAAAACCGGGTGTTCGAAAGCTCGAAGCTGAGTTATTCGGGCCTGGACTGGAGCCGTGCTTTTACTTACTACGGTCAGGATTTGAAGCTGCGCAGCAACGTGAAGGTCATTTTGCCGCGTGATATCGGCCTGCGGTTTATCGACAATGTGCCTTATGTCATGATCATGAAGCAGATCGAAGACGTCGATAACCGGAAAAATCTCGGTATGATGTTTATTGCGGTTCGCCTGAACTTTATCAGCAGCGTGCTGCGTGACCTGGAAAACAGCGATCAGGCCGATATGTGGCTGATGACGCGGCAGGGGCAGATCATATATCATTCGAATCCGGCGAAAATCGGCATGCTTGACGAGAATATTTCCCGGTATCCGATATTGAACGGGAGCTTTCGCACAAGCAGTGATGAGGGGCAAAGACTCGTCAGCGTCAACCGTTCGCAGGAGCTCGACTGGGTGCTCGTCCACAGCGTCCCGCTCAAAAAGCTTACCGCCCGCACCGATTTCGTGAGAATGGCGACCATTTTCGTATTCATCGGGCTGGTCGTCGTCAGCATCATCATGTATTCGCTCTTCTCGCAGCGGGTCACCCGGCCCTTGAAGCGCTTGAACCGGCTGATGAAGCATGTAGAGATGGGCAAATTCAACGTGGATCTGAAGGTGGAGAGCAAGGATGAGATCGGGGCGCTTGCAGGCAGCTTTAATTCCATGGTCTCGACCATCCGGGAATTGATCCAGAAAAATTATCACATCGAAATCCGTCAAAAGGAAGCGGAGCTGTACGCGCTCCAATCGCAGATTAATCCTCACTTCATGTACAACACGCTGGAGACGATTTCTATGGCGGTGGAAGAAGACGAGAAGGAATCCGTGGTGGAGATGGTTACCCTGCTAGGCCGGATGCTGCGGTTCTCCGTCAATAACAAGTCCAAATTCGTGACGATTGCCGAGGAAGTGCAGCATGTGAGAGATTACCTGACGATACAGAAATTCCGCTTCGAAGA
Organism: Paenibacillus chibensis; assembly: GCF_004001045.1. GTDB lineage: Bacteria > Bacillota > Bacilli > Paenibacillales > Paenibacillaceae > Paenibacillus_AQ > Paenibacillus_AQ chibensis. The sequence goes on along the minus strand of NZ_BIMK01000001.1, from coordinate 232,875 downwards.
CCGGCTGACCTTCTCGATTGTCAACAGCCTGCCTCCTTCGGCCGGGGAGACGCTGTACGCGGCCCATTTCCTGCTGCAGCCGATTGTCGAAAATGCGATCAAATACGGGTTAGAGGCCCGCAAAGGCGTTAATATTCAAATCACGGTCAGTCAGGAATACAGCGCGCGCACCGGGAAGCAGGACATGGTTTTCCGCGTACGGGATAACGGTCCGGGTATCACGGCTGAGCGTCTGGAGCAGCTGGAAAGAACGATGAGGGAAGATGCTTGGGCCGGCAAAGATGCCAGCTTTGGCCTGAGCAACGTCAACGCCCGTATCGGGCTTCTGCATGGCGGAGATTATGGCGTCCAGCTGCACAGCATCGAAGGCGTGGGAACGGAAGTCTCCGTCCGCTTCCCGGTGCTGGACGCGGCCGACGTGGAGCGCATTGAGAAGGAGGGGAAGCAGCATGAGTACAATCCGGACATTAATCGTTGATGACGAGCCGCGGATCCGCAGAGGGATCGAGCGCCTCATTCTCTCCTGCGGGGAAGATTTCGAGATTGCAGCCGTTCTCTCGGATGGCAAAGAAGCGCTCGACTACATGCATGCCTGCGGGGGAGCCGTCGATTTGGTCATCAGCGACGTGAAGATGCCGGAGATGGACGGTTTGTCGTTCGTGAAAGAAGCGAGGAGACATTATTCGTTTTTTGCACTGTTCATCAGCGGATATGACGATTTCGCCTATTTGCAGGCAGCGCTCCGGGAAGGGGCGATCGATTATGTGCTCAAGCCTGTGGACCGGGATCAGTTTCGCCTTCGCCTCGGCGAAATCCGGGAACAGATCCATCAGCACTCCGCACGCAGGTTTCGTCTTGGCGAGCTGGAACAAAAGGCCGGCCAGCTGAAGAAGACACGCCAGACGCAAATTCTGAGCTACACGACCTCGATCGGAGTCGATTTATCCCGTCTCGGCTATTGGGTGGACGATTTTCCCCATGGATGCTACCAGCTGATGTACGTCAGCCTGGATACGCCTCCGGTCAAAAGCCGCAGCTTTACCGCCAAGGACTGGGAGGCTTACTCCTATGTACTGGAGAACATTATTGAAGAATTGGTTCATCAGCATGCGGCTGCAGCCGATGCTTCCGGATGGTGCTGGCGCGGGGGCCAGTCGGAATTTTGGGCCCTGCTGCGGCTACCGGAGGATGAAGAGGCGGCCAGCCAATGCTGGAGGGAGCTGGCGGAACGGATACGCCTGGCCATCACGATGTACACGCCCTTCACGGTATCGATTGCCTGTGCGGGAGTGCTGGAAGACTTATACCTGCTTCCCGATGCCAAGCGGGAATGCTTGTCGCTCATACAATACCGATTAATCGAGGGAGGAAACCGGTTATTCGTGCCTCAACAGGTCACGGAAGCCGTCGCGGCAGAGGATCGGCAGGGGAGAATGTACGCCGCGGCCAGCCGTCTCAAGCAGGCGGTGGAACAGCTGCAGCTGGAGGATGCCATGGCACAGGCCAAGCTTTATTTTGCGGAAATCGAGCAAGGAAGCTCGCCGGAGATGATTTTGCGGGAGGTTCAAAACCTGATCATTCAAGTGCATGCAGCTTCGATGGAAGGCAATTCCGTGATCGGCTCTGCCGTAACATTGGAGGAGACCTTCGAAAAGCTGCGGCGTGCAGCACACTGGCAGGAGTTGAAGCAGGCGGTACTCGAGCAGGTTCAGGAAGCCGTCCGCGGCATGGAGCAGATGCGAAGCAGCCGCAAGCTCGCTACGCCCGTCGAGCTGGCCAAAGCATGGATCAAAGGACAGTTATCCGGAGATCTGACCATCAAGCGAATCGCCGATCAGGTACACATGAATCCTACGTATTTCTGCGAATGCTTCAAAAATCAGACCGGTGAGACGGTACTCGACTATATTACCCGCGAGCGGATGGAAGCGGCCAGCGAAAAGCTGCGCGACCCGGGGCTCAAGCTGACCGAGATCAGCCAGGGTGTCGGTTATCAGGACGTCAAATACTTCAGCCGTCTGTTCAAGCAGTGGTCAGGAGTCACGCCGACCCAGTATCGGGAGCAGAAGTTTTCCCATCCGGCCAGCTAGACGTTAACCATGATGCAACAGAATAGCAGCGGAGCAAAAAAAGCTTTGTCTTCGGACAAAGCTTTTTTGCTGATTGCCGAAAATCGTCCCCCCGAACCGAGATTTGTCACCTCTGCATGACGGGAATAAAGCGCTATCATAAACCTACGCACAAGAGAACAGCTTCTGGTATAGGGGGGACCGTCATGTCCGAATACGTGCTTGAGCTTAAAGGTATCACCAAAATCTTCCCCGGCGTCAAGGCGCTGGATGATGTCTACTTTAAACTCCGGCCGGGCGAAATTCACGCCTTGATGGGCGAAAACGGAGCCGGCAAATCCACCTTCATTAAGGTGATCACCGGCGTGCATGCGCCGGACGGCGGAGAGATGTACCTGAACGGGAACAAAGTATCCTTCAAAAATCCGACGGAGGCGCAGAAAGCGGGCATCGCAGCCATCTATCAGCATGTTACATGCTACCCTGACCTGAGCGTGACCGAAAATATTTTCATGGGTCATGAAATGACGTCGAAGGTGACCAAGCGGATTTTATGGAACGAGATGCATGCGGAAGCGCAGCGGCTGCTGTCGGAGCTCGGAGCTTCATTCAGCCCGAAAACGCAGATGGGTGCGCTCAGCGTAGCCGAACAGCAGATCGTGGAGATTGCCAAGGCGCTGTCGATGGACGCGAAGATCATCATTATGGATGAGCCGACCGCCGCCCTTACGAAAAACGAAAGCGAGGATCTGTACCGGATAGCGGAACGGCTTCGCGATAAAGGAAATTCGATCATTTTCATCTCCCACCGGTTTGAGGACATGTACCGGCTGGCGAGTATGGTGACTGTGTTCCGGGATTCCAGATACATCGGAACATGGAGAGTCGACGAAATTTCGAATCCGGATCTGATCGTGGCCATGGTTGGACGCGAAATTACCCAGCTGTTCCCGAAAAAAGAAACCGAGATTGGCGAAGAGCTGCTGCGGGTGGAGCATTTGGGGAGGACCGGTTATTTTGCTGATATCAGCTTCAATCTGCATCGAGGTGAAATTCTGGGGCTTACCGGCTTGGTTGGTTCAGGACGAACGGAAGTATGCGAATCAATCTTCGGCATTCACCGCTACGACCAAGGAATGATCAGCTTCAAAGGAAAAAAGCTGCGGATCAAGAATCCGCTGCAGGCGATGGGGCTTGGCATCGGCTACTTACCGGAGGACCGGCAGAAGCAAGGCCTGGTGCTGCAGTGGAGCATCGCCCAGAACATTACGCTGCCCTCCCTGGAGAAGTATGCGGCAAAAGGCATGCTTAGCGGGAAGCTCGAAGCCCAATCATCCAAAAGCCTGGCGGAAAAGCTCGGTGTGAAAGCCGGCAGCGTATTTGATCTTGTCAGCTCGCTGTCGGGCGGCAACCAGCAAAAGGTGGTTTTCGCCAAGCTGCTCACCGCCGATCTGGACGTGATTATCCTGGATGAGCCGACCAAAGGCGTCGATGTCGGGGCGAAATCGGCGATCTACGATATCATCAGCGAGCTTGCCGGCAGCGGATACGGCATTCTGTTGGTTTCGTCCGAAATGCCTGAGATCATCGGGATGTCCGACCGCGTTGCCGTCATGAGGGAAGGACGCATGACCGCTATGCTGGAGCGGGGCGAGCTGACGCAGGAAGCGATTTTGAAAGCCGCCATGGTCGATGCGGATGCGATCCATGGTCCTGTAAGCCTGTGAACAAGGAGTGAGACTAACGAATATGAGGCATAAGGAAATGAATTCTGATCTGGCGCTCGGGCAGGCGCCGAAGCAGCAGGCGGGCAAAGCTTCCCTTAGCGCGAATTTTGCCAAGTTCAGGGAGATGGGACTGCTCGTCTTTATCATCCTATTGTGCGTAGGCGTTCAACTGCGGAACCCGAGCTTTCTGACTTGGGAAAATATCAATGATATCGCGACGAACACGGCGATCCTGGCGATCCTGGCCGTAGGCATGATGCTCGTCATTATTACCCGGGGCATCGACTTATCCATCGGGGCCACGCTGGCACTGTCGGGCATGACCGCGGCGCTGGCCGTCAAGGAGATGCCGGATCTGCATCCGCTCCTGGCCTTGCTGCTCGGCACGGCGGTGGGTCTGGTCTGCGGCATGGTGATCGGACTTTTGGTCGCCCGCATCGGCATCCTGCCCATCATCGCGACGCTCGGCATGATGAACGTATTTCGGGGGTTGACCTATGAAGCGAGCGGCGGGAAGTGGGTCAGCGCCCACCAGATGCCGAACTCCTTCAAAGGAATCGCCTCCGGCTCGCTGTTAGGTATCAATAACTTGATTGTCATCGCCGTCCTGATCTATATTGCGGCCTATTATTTCGTCAATCATACGCGTACCGGAAGACGGATCTATGCGGTGGGGAGTAACCCGGAATCGGCCGAAATCAGCGGCATCAAGTCCAAACGGATTCTATGGCTCGTCTACTCCGTCATGGGCGGCTTGGCGGGACTCGCGGGCGTGCTCTGGGTATCGAAGTTTGCATCCGCTCAAGGAGACACCGCATCAGGCTACGAATTGAACGTCATCGCGGCCTGCGTGTTGGGCGGGGTCAGCATCGCCGGCGGCTCGGGCAAAATCTCCGGGATCATTCTCGGCTCCGTGCTGCTTGGCATTCTGAACAATGCGCTGCCGATGGTGAATGTGTCGCCGTTTTGGCAGAACTGGATTCAAGGGATGATCATCGTGATTGCCGTGATCATCAATGCGTTGGTTAAGCGCGGAATCGACCGCAATAACCTGATAAGGAGGAAGATGTAAGTCATGGAACCCCGAGTGCTGCATAATGACAAACCTTTCACCCTTAAAGGGTTCTTTCTTCAGTGGGAATGGCTGCTCGTTTTGCTCTTTCTCGCCGTGATCGTCCTGAACGTGAACCTGTCGGACTACTTCTGGGATTATGACAATCTGCGGGATGCCACGATGGGATTTCTGGACAAAGCATTCATCGTGCTTCCGATGGCGCTGATTATTATCATGGCGGATATCGATATCTCCGTCGGCTCCATCGTGGCGCTGTCATCGGTCATCATGGCTGATCTATATAAGCACGGCGTGCCGATGTGGCTGGCGATGATCATATGCCTGCTGGTGGGGACGGCTTGCGGAGCCATCAACGGACTGCTGATTGTGAAATTCAAAGAGCTGTCCGCGGTCATCGTCACGCTGTCGACGATGATCATCTACCGGGGCATCGCCTATATTTTGCTTGAAGATCAGTCTGTCGGCAAATTTCCGGCATGGTTCAAATATTTGGGATGGGGTTATGTCGGCGGCATCCCGTTCATTCTGATCGCATTTATCGTCTGTGCACTTCTGTTCGGTGTTCTTCTTCACAAGACGAAATTCGGAAGACGCGTCTACGCCATCGGCAATAACCCCACCTCCAGCCGCTACTCCGGCGTGCGGGTAGACCTGATCAAGGTGATCGTGTTTACGCTTGCCGGATTCATGGCAGCCGTGACCGCATTGTTCCTGACCTCCCGGATGGGCAGCACCCGTCCGAACATTGCTTCGGGCTATGAGCTTGACGTCATCGCCATGGCCGTACTCGGCGGGATCAGCACGGCTGGCGGTAAAGGACGGATGCTTGGCGCCGTACTGGCGGTGTTCCTGATCGGTTACTTGCGCTATGGGCTTGGGCTCGTCAATGTATCGGCACAATCGCTTCTGATTATCATCGGTCTGCTTCTGATTGTGGCCGTTATGGTACCGAAGCTGAAGCTCAAACTGAAACTGAAACGTTAGAACCGCATGCATGACCGAGTTACTCTTCAGCCGTTTCCGGCTGATTGGTATATGAAGATGATCCATTTTTTAAGGGGGAAAACAAATTGAAAAAGATGCTCACGTTAGGTTTAACGGCAGTCATGGCCCTCTCGCTGATGGCGGGATGCGGCACCAAGGATGGAGCAAGCTCAGGAAGCGATAACGGCGGCTCCGCCAAAACGGCGGATGCCGGTGGAAGCGGGGATACAGGCGGTAAGAAAAAATTTGCCATCATCTTTAAAAATACGGGGAATCCGTATGGCGAAAAAATGATGGAGGGCTTCAAGAAAGCCATTGAAGAAAAAGGCGATGAAGCCATCCTCAAGGCTCCGGACCAACCGACAGCCGAAGCGCAAATCCAGATGATCGAAGAACTGATTTCCCAAAAAATCGATTCGATCTCCGTTGTCGGCAACGATCCGGATGCGCTGCAACCTGCGCTGACGAAGGCCATGAATGCGGGCATCAAAGTGTCCTCGCTTGATTCCGCCGTCAATAGTGAAAGCCGTCTGACGCATGTCAATCAGGCGGATCCGGAACGCATTGGCCGGACGTTGATCCAGGGCGTATCCGAAATGATCGGCGGCGAGGGCGAAATTGCCATCTTGAGCGCAACCTCCCAGGCGACGAACCAAAACACGTGGATCGAATGGATGAAAAAAGAGCTGGAGGACGCCAAATACGCGAACATCAAGCTGGTTAAAGTGGCATACGGCGATGATCTGCGCGACAAGAGCGTTTCCGAAACGGAAGCCCTGCTGAAATCCTATCCGAATTTGAAGGCGATCATCGCGCCGACGACCGTCGGCATTGCGGCTGCGGGCAAAGTTCTGACTGACAAAGGCTTAAAGGATAAAGTCAAGCTGACGGGCCTCGGTCTTCCAAGCGAAATGGCCGAATATATTGAAAGTGGAATTTGTCCATGGATGTATCTCTGGAATCCGATTGACGTCGGCTATCTGGCCGGATACACGGCCGAGTCCCTCGTGAAAGGCGACATTACGGGCGCGGTAGGAGAGAAGTTCACGGCAGGCACACTGGGTGAAAAGGAAATCGTTGCCGATGGCGACGGAACCCAGATCATGCTGGGCGATCCATTCAAATTTGATGCAAGCAACATTGCGGAATGGAAAGACGTTTACTAAGCCTCTAACGCAAGGAGAGAGAGTGGATGGCTTTCCACTCTCTTTGTCATCGCAAGCGAGGGAAAACAACAGGAAAGCATAGAACAGATCATGACCACATCCGGGAGGGTTCAAGATGTCGAACGAGATTGAAACCGCTTATAAACAAGCAAGAGAGCAGTACGCCAAGCACGGCACGGATACGGACCTGATCCTTGAGCGGCTGGCAAAGATCAAAATTTCCGTCCACTGCTGGCAAGGAGACGATGTCCGCGGGTTTTTGTTTCAGGATCAGGATTTGAGCGGCGGCATTTCCGTAACGGGCAGCCACCCGGGGGCAGCGCGGAGCGCAAGCGAGCTGCGCCAGGATCTTGAAGAGGCCTTCAGCATGATTCCGGGCAAGCATAAAGTCAATCTGCATGCCATTTACGCGGATACAGACGAAAAACCGGATCTGAATGAAATCAAGCCGCATCATTACGAGCCTTGGGTCGCATGGGCGAAGGAGCAAGGGCTGGGACTTGATTTCAACCCGACCTGCTTCTCGCATGAAAAATCGGAGGACGGCTTCACACTGAGCCATCCGGATGAGAAGATCCGTAAGTTTTGGATCGACCACTGCAAAGCGGCCCGCCGCATCGGGGCTTACTTCGGCGAGCAGCTCGGGCAGACCTGTGTGACGAATATCTGGATTCCGGACGGATACAAGGACAATCCCGTGGACCGTATGGCGCCCAGAAAACGGCTCTTGGATTCGCTGGATGAAGTGTTCGCGGAACCGCTGGATTCCGCCTACAATCTGGATGCGGTCGAAAGCAAGCTGTTTGGCCTCGGATCGGAAGCCTATGTGGTCGGATCGCATGAATTCTATATGGGCTACGGCATCAAGAACGATAAGCTGATATGCCTGGATGCCGGCCACTTTCATCCGACCGAGACCCTTTCCGGCAAGCTGTCCTCGCTCGCGCTGTTTACCAGCGGCCTGCTGCTGCATGTGAGCCGCCCGATGCGATGGGATAGCGATCATGTCGTCGTCATGGATGACGAGACGCTCGAAATTGCGCGGGAGTTGGTACGGCATGAGCTGCTGGATACCACGCATATCGGGCTGGACTTCTTTGACGCCAGCATTAACCGGGTGGCGGCCTGGGTTATTGGAACCCGCAGCACGATTAAAGCGCTGCTTCGCGCCATGCTCGAGCCGACCGAAATGCTGAAGCAAGCCGAACTGGAAGGGGATTATACCACGCGCCTTGCGCTTACCGAAGAGTTTAAAAGTTATCCTTTTGGCGCGATTTGGGACTATTACTGCCTGAAATCCGGCGTGCCGGTGCGTGAAACCTGGCTGGATCAGGCGAAGGAATATGAGCGGAATGTGCTTTTGCAGCGGGGATAGAACGCCTCATAGGAGGTTGAGTGGGAGGCGTATTCATGAGCATTATTGCATTTGATCTGGGAGCCAGCAGCGGCAGAGTCATTCTCGGCCGCCTGAAGGGAAGCCGGATCGAGACCGAAGAGATTCACCGTTTCGCGAATGGTCCCGTTAACCGTGCCGGCCATTTGCATTGGGATCTGGACCATTTGTTTACTCAGATGCAGCTGGGCTTGGCCAAGGCGAAAGCGCTGGGTAGCGAGCCCAGCAGTCTCGGAATCGATTCCTGGGCGGTCGATTACGGATTAATAGGGAACGGCCGGCTCCTGCAGGCGCCCTATCATTACCGGGATCATCGTACGGACGGGATGATGGATCGCGTCACGGCAAAGCTCGGCAAAAGCGAGATTTTTGGAAGAACGGGCATTCAGTTCCTGCCCTTCAACACCATCTATCAGCTGGCGGCCGGGATGGAGCAGGAACCGGAGCTGCTGGCCGAGGCGGATCGTTTCCTGATGATCCCGGAGCTGCTGAGATACCTGCTCACTGGAGAGATGATCAGCGAATTCACCAACGCGACCACCACCCAGCTGATTCATGCATCCACGCGCACATGGGATGATGAATTGATATCCCGGCTGAGTCTGAAAGAGTCTCTGTTTGGGCCATTGGCAATGCCCGGTACGCCCGCAGGAAGGCTTACAACTTCCATCGGAGCCGAAACCGGATTGGGCAGGGTCCCCGTGTTTGCCGTCGGGGAGCATGACACCGCATCCGCGGTAGCGGCGGTGCCAGCTGCGGAACCAACCTTTGCCTACTTAAGCTGTGGGACATGGTCCCTGCTGGGGACCGAAGTGGATCAGCCGGTCACAACCCGCAGGGCCATGGAGCTGAACTTCACGAACGAAGGCGGCGTCGGGGGCAAATATCGGCTGCTGAAAAATATTATGGGCTTATGGATTCTGCAGGAGCTGAAGCGCGAGTGGGACGGGAAAGGTCAAACCTATTCTTTCGCGGAATGGGTGGAGCTTGCCCGGCAAGCGCCGGCCTTTGCGGCCTGGATCGACCCGGATGATCCGGTCTTTCTTGCTGCCGGTGATATGACCGTCCGCATCCGGGAGTTCTGCGTGAGCACAGGGCAAAGAGCGCCGGAGCAGCCGGGCGAGCTTGCGCGCTGTATCCTCGAAAGCCTGGCTTTGCAGTATCGGCATGTACTGGAGCAGACCGAGCAATTGTCCGGTCAGCATTATCCGGGGCTTTACATGGTAGGGGGCGGCATTCAGAACGAGCTGCTGTGCCAGTGGACCGCGAACGCTTTGGGCAAGCCGGTATGGGCCGGCCCGATCGAGGGAAGCGCCATCGGCAATTTGGCCGTGCAGTGGATTGGCGCCGGCGTGATCCGGGATCTGGAAGAAGCGAGAGCCATCATCCGAAGCTCCTTTGCGATCAAGGAATACGAACCCCGGGAGGTGGCGACGTGGCAGGAGGCTTATGCGCCTTTTAGAGATATGTCTCGAAGCCACAAGCCATGAGACATCGGAAAGGATCTGGAGAGAACAAGGAGGAATCGGCTATGGAGCATGTTTCATTCGTGCTTAGAATCGATCCCGCGGACGAAGCGGAATACTTCAGCCGGCACGGGCGCGTGTATCCCGAGCTTGAGGAAGCATTTCGGCAGGTCGGGATTCACCGGTATCATATTTTCTATCATGAGGGACTGTTGTTTGCTTACATGATGGTGGAGGATTACGAAGCGGCGATGAAGACGCTGGCGGATCATCCCGCTAATGCCAAATGGCAAAATTTCATGCGTGATATGCTGCTGCCATGGGAGAATGGGGAGACATCCAAACCCATCAAGGAAGCTTATCGTTATGTCCGCCCTGAAGCTTGATCAAGAAGAAAGCCGTCCGGAAAGCTCCGGGCGGCTTTCTTTTTTCTTGGCTCATGCACCTTTCCGATGACCGGACCCTGTCCTGTTAAGGAAACAGGTGCATGGAATTCCGAATAATTCCTAACCGGATCAGCCATGCTAGAAACAAAATTCGGAACAGGTCAGGGGGCAGGCTCCGTGATGAATGATGCGAAAGAAACCGTTTCTTCGCAAATGAAAAATCTGCTTGCAACAAGCGAGGATGTCGTATTCCAGCCGTTCCATGTCCATGGCCGGTCCTGCACGCTGATATATATTTGTTCCATCATCAATATGTCCATGATGCAGGAGAAGATCGCCGAGTTTCTGATCGAGGAATCGGCCATGGCGGAGGCGGCGGAGGATTGGGCCGCCCGGATCGAAAGGGGAACCTTTTTTCCGCTCCCGTCCACCAAGGCTCGGACGTTGGAGGAAGCCCTCAACCAGCTTGTTCAGGGAAAGGTCATCCTTTGCCTCGACGAGAGCAGCGAAATCTTCATGTTTGACTTGGTCAAATACGAGAAAAGGTCCGTCACCCAATCCCAAAACGAAATGGTGGTCATCGGTCCTCAGGAGGCATTCATTGAGGACATCGAAACGAACCTTTCTTTGCTGAGGCATAAAATCAAGCATCCGGACCTGAAAACCGTCCGTTATGAAATCGGCAGATACACGAAAACCATCGTTTACGTGGTATATCTTGAAGGGGTGTGCGAGCCGAAGGTCGTTACGGAGCTGGACCAGGAGCTGCGGAGCATAGACACCGACGGTATATTCGGCATCAGTTATATCGCCGAGCAGATGAAAAAGGGGAACCGCACGCCCTTCCCCCTGTTTCACTATACGGAGCGGCCGGATTCCGTAGCCGCTTCGCTGCTTGAAGGGAGGGTAGGAATGATGCAAGACGGAACGCCTTCCGCGCTTATCGTTCCGGTTACCTTCTTATCCCTGATTCAATCCTCGGAGGATTATTATCAAAGCTTCTGGTCCGCGAGCTGGATTCGCATGATCCGGATCTTTTTTTTCGTGTTGTCGATGCTGCTCCCTTCGCTGTACGTCGCCATCACGACCTTTCAGCCCGAAATGATTCCGACCGACCTGCTGCTGACGATCACGGCGGCAAGGGAAAACGTCACGTTCTCCGCGCTCACGGAAGCCTTGATCATGGAGCTCACGTTCGAAGGATTGAGGGAAGCCGGGACCCGGATCCCCAAACCCGTCGGACAGACGATCTCCGTTATTGGCGCCATCGTGATCGGTCAGGCGGCGGTGCAGGCCGGGATCGTGTCATCCCCGATGGTTATCGTCGTCTCGATCACCGGCATCGCTTCCTATATCATTCCTCACTTTGAACTGGGGCTCGCGCTGCGCCTGCTGCGGTTTCCGCTCCTGCTGGTCGGAGGTACGACGGGGCTGTTAGGGGTGTTTTTGATGACGTTTCTCGTATTCGGCCATCTGGCGAATCTGCGGACATTCGGTTCTCCCTATATGCAGCCGCTTGCTCCCCTGATTTTTAAGGACTGGAAGGACATTTTCGTGCGCGTACCTTCGCCCGCGATGAAAAGCCGCAGCTCAGCTTACACCACTCGCAACGTGAGGAGACAAAAAACGAAATGAGATGTTGGAAACGGCTGCTGCATGCCATCATGTGCGCCGGATTACTTCTGCAAACCGGCTGTTGGTCTAAAGTGGAAGTGGACGAGGAGCTTTTTGTTCTGGCGTTGTTTGTGGATAAAGGGGAGAAGCCCGGCACAGTCGAGGTGACGATCAGCAGCCCGCTGCCCAACCGCATGATGTCCGGTCAACCGGCGAGCGGCGGGAGCAGCGGAAAATCTTATACCATGGTGACCCGAACCGATCTGACGCTGCCCGACACGATCCGATCCATTCAGAAGGATTTGACGCGGCGCATAAACTTTGGGCATACTCGCGAAATCGTTGTCGGTAGGGATTATGCGAAAGACGGGATCGCCGATTTGTTGGACTGGATTCATATGGAGCCGAGCCTCCATATCAGCACGTTCCTGACGACGGCCCCGGGAAAAGCGAAGGAAGTCGCTAAACTGACCCCAGTTTATGAGCAGCTGCCGTCCGAGGTGCTGCGGAAGATGATGATGCAGCATACGCTATTCAGCACCAAGCTAAAGGAAAGCCTCATTGCCCGCTTTTCGAAAGTCGGCTACGCAACCAATCTGATGTATATGACTGAAGCACCGTTGGAGAGCGATGACGATTCATCCCAACAATGGGCGGGTATTCAGGGAGCAGCCGTTTACCAGGAGGACAGGCTAAGCGGAACCCTCCCTTTGCGAGAAGCCAGAGCGCTAGCCTGGGGGAGCGGCACGTTGGGGAAACAGGTATACACGGTTTACTGGGATGAGGGCAAAAGCCATGCCAGCGTTCTGTTTACGAGCTTCGACGCGCACCGGAAAGTGAACATGACGAAGCAAGGTCCTCAGTTCACGATTTATCTGCAGGCTACCGGAAACATGGTGAACCGGATGGACGCCAAGCATCGCAATGCCACGGAGATGACTCAACTCGTCACCGATCTGTTGAACAAAAAAGCGGTGGAGGAACTGGAATCCGCCATCAACATGACACAGGATATGAGAGCGGACGCGCTTAAGCTGGGGCTGCTGCTCGAATGGAAATATCCCGGATATTGGGACCGGGATGGCCGGCAAGTGGGGGCATCGGATCTTCCTTGGCATTCTGGTGCTCTGGAGCATTTATTACGTATCTCTTGATATCGAGCAGTTTACCTTGTTCTATGAATTTCTGTACATGCGGGACACGCCTCAATGGTTCATACAGCTGCTGATTGGCGTGGCTATATGTCTGACGGCGCGCTGGGGGTTCACGACGCTGGTGTATATTGCGGATGGCTTGTTCATCATCATTCTGGTATCCATCATTTTTCTGATCGTCATGCTTTCGGGAGATGCGGAATTTCAGATGATGTCGGCTTTGTTTACACATATCGATATCCGGAGGGTTCCTTATAATGTCGTCAACATTCTCTGCTGGATCGGGGAGTGGTTCGTATTTCTTTTTATGACACCGCAGTTTTCCTTCGATAAAAGAATGCTTCGCAACCTGCTGCTTGCTAACGCGCTGGTTATACTCGCCGTGCTGTTCACGTGGATGCTCGTCATTTTGAATTTCGGACCTCATTACGGCAGCCAGTTGAAGTATCCCATTCTGCAATTGATCCGCAGCACCTCCTTTACCGGATTGGTCGGCAACGCCGATCCCATTTTCATCGGCCTATGGATTACTTCAATGCTTGTCCATGACGCATTTTTGGTCTATGTCGGCGTATCGTGCATGGGCCGTCTGTTCAAGATCGAGGAGCATAAGCCATTGATTACGCTGCTCATGGGTACGGTTACCGTTACGGCTTTTCAGTATACGCGCAACCCGACGATTTATCAGAAGGTTGAATCAGAACCGGGATTCATCGTGTTTTGGATGATCATCAACGGTATTCCGGTGTATTATTTGCTGCTGAGCACGATTCGCAGCCGCCTGGGAAGCAGGAAGGGTTAGCGATCGAGGTGTCCGATGTTTATGAAGGCAGGATGCATACAAACGAGGGTTCGTCATGGGACGGACCCTTTTTCGTGCGTACAGATGCTCCGGCAGGATGATTCCAAAGGCAAACAATAGAGTTTAAAAACATATTTCCGATGAGTTAAATGGGTATTTGAAAGAGGAACAGCAAGATATTCGCTTCTATCAACGCTTTTACACCGAAAAAATTAGATGTGTTTTCCAAAAAAATGCGTTGCCTTCATCCTTCGCTGCCCTTATATTAAGAGTACGATTAACGTTTAATGTTCGCTTCTGGGGCATGAACGATGGTTGAATACATCTGTTTCGGAAAGGTGGCTCCGCTTTGAAAAAATCCATTTTTCAATTAAACACACGAACTGTGGTGACCATAGGCATCGGCGCGGCTCTCTATGGAGCGACCAGCTTTATCGGCATTCCCGTGGGACCCGATACTTCGCTGCGGCCAGCGATTGCGCTGCTGGCGATTTTTGGAGCCCTGTTCGGTCCGGTAGTCGGCTTTATCGCCGGGCTCATCGGCCATGTATTAAACGATGTGCTGACAAGCGGGACGGTATGGTGGGGCTGGGCGCTGGGCTCGGGCATTACCGCCGCGTTTATGGGACTCATTTATGTATCCAAGGGATTCGATCCGCAAAACGGCGCCTATAAAGGCAAACATATCGGTTTGTTTATTTTCTACGGGATCGTAGGTATCATCTTGTCCCTGCTGTTCTCCGGCTGGTTCGATATCGCCTTCATGGGCGAACCGTCCGACAAGCTGGTTGTACAGGTCACTGCGGCTTCGATTTCGAATATCATCGTATTCCTGGTGCTCGGCGTGCCCGCGGTGATCGGTTTTGCGAGAAGAAACGCCAAAGTCAGCAATTTGAGCGTCAATGAGTAGGCGCGGTCAACGCCGAAAGATAGGAGTTTTAAAAGTTTATGCAGCCAATCATCTCGTTTCAACAATATGGATTTAAATATAAAAATCAGTCGGAGCCTACGCTGAAGGACATTACGCTGGATATTTATCCGGGTGAGAAAATCTGGATCGCCGGCCCCAGCGGCTCCGGCAAATCGACACTGGCCCATTGCATGAATGGGCTTATTCCTTTTACATACGGCGGAGAAGCGACAGGAAGCTTGAGGATTGGCGGTCAGAACCCGGCCGAGCGGAGCATTTTCGAGCTAAGCCGTGTGGTCGGCACCATTTTGCAGGACCAGGATGCCCAGTTTGTCGGGCTGAACGTGGCCGAAGATGTCGCTTTTGTCCTGGAAAACAAGGCGATGGACAGACCGCAGATGAAGCAAGAGGTGGAGACGGCGCTGAACCTGGTCGGCATGCTCGATTATATCGAGCACAGCCCGTATGAGCTCTCCGGGGGGCAGAAGCAGCATGTATCGCTGGCGGGTGTATTGTCCACCGACGCCGAGGTGCTCCTCTTCGACGAGCCGCTTGCGAATCTTGATCCGGCCAGCGGCCGCAAGGCCATGCAGCTTATCGACGATATCCACCGCAAGAGCGGAAAAACCGTCATCATGATCGAGCACCGCGCCGAGGATGTTCTGCAGCAGGCGGTAGACCGGATCGTGCTCATGAACGAAGGACGGATCGTCTCGGTCGGGACGCCGGATGAGATATTGTCCTCCGGCATCCTGCGCAGCTATGGCCTTCGGCCTCCGCTGTATGTCGATGCGCTGGAGCTTGCAGGCGTACCGATAGCGGAACTGAAAGGACTAAGCTCTCCGCGGAAGCTGGATATGCCCGGATTGAAGGACAAACTCGACGCGTGGAGCGAACAGGCGGGGATGAAGGAGGAAACTGCGATTTCCCCGGCGTTGCTGGAAGTGCGTGATATGACTTTCGGTTATGATCCGCTTCATCCGGTGATCGACCGGGTTTCCCTTCAGGTTGGATCGGGCGAAATCGTAGCCTTGCTCGGAAACAATGGAGCGGGGAAATCCACGCTTTCGCAGCTGATTACGGGAATTTTGAAGCCGCAGTCCGGCGGGTTGTTCTACGAGGGTCAGGACATGGGCTCCTGGTCAATCCGCCGCCGCGGCGAAGCGATTGGTTACGTTATGCAGAATCCGAACCGGATGATCACGCAGCATATGATTGCCGAAGAGGTTGGACTCGGACTGAAGGTCCGCGGCCTGAGCGCAGCGGTAATCAAGGAAAAGGTCGAAGCCGCACTGCGGATTTGCGGGCTGTATCCGTTCCGTAACTGGCCGGTTTCAGCCCTCAGCTACGGGCAGAAAAAACGACTTACGATCGCATCCATTCTGGTGCTGGAGCCCAAAATCATCATTTTGGATGAACCGACCGCAGGCCAGGATTATGAGCATTACAAGGAGTTTATGGATTTCATCGCATCCTTGTCCCGCCGCGGCATGGGGTTCTTGCTCATCACCCATGACATGTATCTGGCACTGGAATATGCGCCGCGGGCCGTCGTTCTAAGCGGCGGACGCGTCATGGCGGAGGATTCGGTGACGGCCGTGCTCGGCAGCCCGGACATTACGGAGGCGGCCCATCTGAAGGAAACCTCGCTATCCCTGTTTGCCAAAGCGAACGGTTTGGCTTCGCCGGAGAAGTTCGTGCAGGCCTTTATCAACGAAGAGAAAAAGGGGAAGGGCCATGAATAGAACGGGAAGCCTCTATGTAACGGGGAGCTCGCTGTTTCACCGGCTGGACGGAGCGGTCAAGCTGGTGTTGTTTATGGCCTGGACGGTCATGACTTATATGTTTTTGGATCTGCGTGTGTTCGTGCCGATGCTTGCGGTTGGCATTGTGCTGTTAATTACCGCAGGTATTCCTTTTAAAAGAATGGCGTTTTTATTCTGGCTGATGATTATTTTCACGGTCCTCAACGCCATCTTTATCCTGCTGATCACGCCGACGTTTGGAACGAGGTTAACCGGGACGGATACGCCGGTCATTCCGGTCGGCTATAACACGATCAACGCAGAGACCTTATTCTACGTATTGACGCTGTCCGCGAAATACCTGACGCTGCTGCCGATTTCGATCCTGTGTATCTTCACGACGCAGCCCAGCGCCTTTGCAAGCAGCCTGAACCGCATCGGAATTCCGTACAAGATCGCTTACGCCGTGAGTATCGCCCTCCGGTACATCCCGGACTTGACGGAAGAATTCCGAAGCACCCTGAATTCGATGCAGGCCCGCGGCATGGGGATTTCCAAGGAGGACGGCAGCATCAAGCAGCGGCTGCGCAATTTGGCGGCGGTGGTGGTGCCGGTCCTCCAATCGGCGCTGCACCGGATCGATTCGGTCACGAATGCGATGGAGCTCAGGGGATTCGGGACGCAAAAAAAGCGCAGCTGGTATAGCGGCAAAGACATGGAACCGATGGACTGGACGTTTGCAGTCTTGGCGCTAGTCCTTCTGGGTGTGGGAATTTGGCTGAAGGTCGCCATGCTGAAGGGCTTTTGGTATCCATTTTCATAACATGGTACAATGATCGGATCTGATACCAGAAGAGGGGGCACGCGCATGAAAGCATTAGTATTCGACCGTTTTGGCGGACCGGAAGTGCTGGATTACAGGGAGATTCCGGATCCCGTAGTGACCGGCGGCCATGTGATAGTGAGTATGAAGGCGATCGGCCTGAACTTTGCTGATATTTACCGCAGAAAAGGGAATTACCATCTGCAAGGAACACCTCCATTTATCCTTGGCTATGAAGGGGCAGGAGTAGTAGAGCAGGTAGGTCCGGGGGTCGATGGCCTGCGTGCGGGCGACCGGGTTGCGTTTACCGATGTACCGCATGCCAATGCGGAGAAGGTGCTTGTCCCCGCGGATCGCGTCATTCCTTTGCCGGATGACATTTCGTTCGAGCAAGCTTCTTCCGTCCTGCTGCAGGGACTCACGGCCCATTATCTGGTCCATGACAGCTACCGGGTGAAGCCGGGGGACGAGATCGTTGTTCATGCGGCTGCAGGAGGCGTCGGACAGCTGCTGACACAGCTGTGCAAAGCGAAAGGTGCCCGTGTCTTCGGCCTGACTTCGAGCGAAGACAAGAAGAAGGTGGCGCTCGCCGCAGGTGCGGACGAAGTGATGCTGTATCATGAGGACTGGACGGGCGCTGTACCGGGGTGGTCCAAGGATGGCGAGGGTGCTGACGCGGCATATGACTCTGTCGGGTCCACGCTGATGGACAGCTTCTCCGTCGTCCGGACCCGGGGCGCTGTCGTCTTTTACGGCATGTCGGGCGGCGACCCAGCGCCGGTCGATCCGAGAATGCTGATGGATACTTCCAAGACGCTCACCGGCGGCGATCTGTGGAACCATGTCACTACCAAAGAAGAGCGCATTCGACGTGCGGACGCCCTCTTTGCCGAGATTCGGGAAGGCCGGCTGCGCTTGTCGGACCCGTCGTTATATGAGCTGCGGCAGGGCGCGGAGGCCCACCGGTTTCTGGAAAGCCGCCAAAGCACCGGCAAGATTCTACTTATACCATGAACGGGGATTGCCGGCCTCTTCGCCCGTTACGCACGGGTTGAAGGGCTGTGTATTCAACTGCAATGAACGGCTCGCTCATGGCCGCTGGAATGGTCGGATTCCAGCGGCTTTTGTCATGCTCAGACCTCTTGTGTTAAGTTGTTAGGAGGAGGAGATATCATGAGTCGTATTACCATTTTGATCGCGGATGATGATCCGGAAATCGCAGACCTGATCGCGCTGCATCTCGAAAAGGAAAAATATCATTGCATTAAAGTACATAACGGACAGGATGCGATTCAGGCCGTCCATACGCAGCCGGTGGATCTGGCGATTTTGGATATCATGATGCCCAAGTTCGACGGTTACGAGGTGACGAGACAAATCCGGGAGAAATATTATTTCCCAATCCTGTTTTTGAGCGCCAAAGCCTCGGATCTGGATAAAATAGAAGGCTTGGTACGCGGGGCGGATGACTACATGACCAAGCCGTTTAACCCGATGGAGCTGGTCGCGCGCGTGAACGCGCATCTTCGGCGCACGGAGCAGCTGACCCGAATGGCCGCTTCGAGCAAGCCGATCATTGAAGTGGGCGGTCTCGTCATTTATCCGGAGCAGCGTTCCGTCGACCTGTATGGCAAATCGATCGAGCTTACGCCGAAGGAATTCGATATTTTGTATCTGCTGGCCAGACATCCGAAAAAGGTGTTCAGCGCCGAAAACATATTTGAGCAGGTATGGGGCGAGGATTATTTCGAAGGAGGAAACACGGTGATGGTGCACATCCGTACCTTGCGCAAAAAGCTCGGAGAAGATAAAAACAAATTCATCAAAACCGTTTGGGGGGTAGGTTATACGCTGCATGCGTAAAATCATAAACAGCTTTCGAACCCGCATGATCCTGCTCTTGATGCTCAGCATGCTGGCATCCGGAGGGATTACCTTCGGGATCTATAAAGTGCTGCAGCTTTATTACCGGTCTGAGGTGCTGTATGAGAATCCGTTGACCCGGATCCGGTATTTCATGAGAGACGTCGGCGACGTAAACGCGTTTCTGATTATTTTCGTCCCGCTGGCCATCCTGTTTTTTTTCCTGTTTACGAAGTCTTATGCCACCTATTTCAAGAAAATATCGCAAGGCATCCATCATTTGGCGGAAGGGGATTTTTCGCACAAGGTTCAGATTTCATCCAAGGACGAGTTCGGCAAGATCGGGACGGACATCAATCTGGCGCTGCAAAAACTGCAGGAAGCGATCGAAAAAGGGAATGAAGCGGAGCTCAGCAAGGATCGCCTGGTTCTGAACCTTGCGCATGATCTGCGCACGCCGCTCACCTCGGTCATCGGTTATTTGGATTTTATTTTACGGGACGACGGCATATCGGCAGAGCAAGCCCGGCATTATACGAACATTGCCTATACCAAATCCCGGCGTTTGCAGAAGCTGATCGACGAATTGTTCGAGATTACGCGTATGAATTACGGCCGGATGAATCTCGACAAGCAGCCGTTAGACATCAGCGAGCTGCTGATGCAGCTATGCGAAGAGCTGTTCCCTGTGTTCGAAAATAGCGACATGACCGTTCATGTAGAAACAGATAAGCCGTTGAACATCGCCGGAGACGGCGAGCTCATCGCGCGCGTATTCGAAAATCTGCTGACGAATGCGGTTCGCTACGGAAAAGAAGGCCGAAGCATTCATATCCGCGGGTTTGTCGACGGCAAGGATGTGGTCGTTCAGGTGATCAATTTCGGACCGAGCATCGATCCGAAGGATCTTCCCCATATTTTTGACATGCTGTATACCGGGGATGAGTCAAGGACGCATACGACAGACAGCACGGGAATCGGGCTGTTCATTACCAAAAATATCGTGGAACAACATGACGGGACGGTAACTGCCCAAAGCGATCCGAAGAGGACCGTGTTTGAAGTCAGGTTTCCGTTGCTCAACATGAATATGTAGACCAAGATCACGAATTCTCATGAGGTTCTCATTTTATGCATGTATCTTTAGGGAAAATGCTGAGATTCATGAGGAGGATGATCGTATGGGTGATCGTAGTCTTCAACAGGACAACCTGCTGCTCAACAAAGTTCCGCAAGTCACGATTTTTTTCTGGATCATCAAAATTATGGCGACAACGGTTGGCGAGACAGCTGCAGATTTCTTGACCTTCAATCTGAACTGGGGGTTATCAACCACTTCGATTGTGATGGCCATCCTATTGCTGGCGGTACTGTTTTTTCAGATCAGAAGCGGAAAATATGTTCCGTCGCTTTACTGGCTCACGGTCGTTCTGATTAGCGTAGTGGGTACACTGGTGACCGATAATCTGGTCGATCATTTCGGCATGCCGCTTTCCACGGCCACGGTCCTATTTAGCGTAGCGCTGCTTGCCACCTTTACGGCATGGTATGCGAATGAAAAGACGCTATCCATTCACGCGATTAACACACGCAAGCGCGAGCTTTTTTATTGGCTGACGATTCTATTTACATTCGCTTTGGGAACAGCTGCCGGCGATCTCATGGCGGAGGGGCTGAATTTGGGTTACATCGTTTCCGCTATTATTTTTGCAGCGCTGATCGGAGCGGTCACATTTGCTTTTTACCGTTTCAAGCTCAATGGAGTCTTTGCCTTCTGGTTTGCTTACATTCTTACCCGCCCATTCGGTGCCTCCGTAGGCGATTATTTGTCTCAAGCCCGGGATGATGGTGGGCTGGGTCTTGGCACCACGGTCACCAGTATGGTGTTTCTCGTGATCATCCTCGTCCTCGTTGTCTATCTGACGATTTCGAAGGTGGACGAACTGAACATTTCTCACAATCCGGATTTATGATACAGTAATACCAAGTTCGATAGATCGGGGTTGGAAGAGGTTGCTGCAAAAATTCGGATTCTCTCAATATGAAAGCAAAGTATACGAATCCCTCGCTGCGACGATGCAGCCGATGGATGCGTCGATGATCGTAAAGCAGTCGGGCGTGCCGAAAGCGAAAATATACGAGGTCATTTCCCGGATGGTTGAGAAGGGGATGGTGCTGGAGTCGATATCGGAGAAAAAAAAGCTGTATACGGCTTTGGCGCTGCCGCTGGTCATCGAAAAGCTGACGGCCGAGTTTCAATCCGACATTCAGGAGCTGGAGCAGCAGAGACTGCAAAAGGAGATCGTGGATGACCGGGTATGGAGCCTGAAGGCGGATGCTTCCATCGAAGCGCAAATCCGGCAGCTGCTGCTGGAGGCGAAGGTGTCGATCCGTTACTCGTCCTGGAAGGATGACTTTCAGAAGTGTTTACCCATTCTGGAGGAAAAGGAACGGGCAGGCATTCAGGTGGAGGCGCTGGCTGTCGGGGAAGTGCTGTGCAGTCTGAAGAACCTGGTCATTATGGAGCCGAGTGAGGAGCATGTGTCGCTTGAACGCTTCAGACTACTCATTGTCGATGATGCGGAAGTGGTCTTTGCTGGCGTGGAACAAAATGCGTGGCAGGCGATCAAGACGAGGTCGCAGCCCTTCGTCAGGGTATTCACCGACTACTTCTACCATGACATGCTGCTGAGTAAAATCACGAACAGATACAAGGACATACTCATGAACGACAAGGAAATCATGAACCAGCTGCTGCAGCTGCGTTACTAAGAAGGCTGCGCCCATTCCGGTATGGCGGATAGAGAACATTCTCTATCCGTTTTTTTTGTGTCTGAAATTTCTCCTTGAACCGGCTATGTTTATAAGTTACTATTACGGTAGTAACCAATGAGACAACATCTTAGAGAAGGGAGCATCCTTAGGCAAATGAACTATAAAATTTACATTTTGGCTGTCGCCTGCTTTGTTACAGGCATGGTGGAGCTGATCGTCGGTGGGATTCTTGATCTGATTTCGGGTGATCTTCATATTTCGTTAAGTGCGGCCGGACAGCTGATTACGCTGTACTCCATTGTGTTCGCGTTGTCGGGCCCGCTGCTGCTGACGGCGACCGCGCGCATGGAGCGGAAGAGACTGTATCAATTGGCCCTGCTTGTTTTTATCGCCGGTAATGTGCTCTCCTCGTTAAGCCCCAATTTTACGATGATGGTCATGGCCCGGATTCTTTCGGCCGCGAGCAGCGCGCTGATTACCGTCCTGTCGATCACAATGGCTTCACGGATGGCGGAAGAGCCTTATAAGGCCAGAGCGATCGGCGTCATCTTCATGGGTGTCAGCGGCTCGCTCGTGCTCGGAGTACCGATTGGCATGATGCTCGGCAATGCATTCGGATGGCGGGCTCCGTTTATGATGATCACGGCCTTGGCCGTCGTATCACTGATCGCCATATCGCTGTTGATCCCCAAAACACAGCCGGAGGCGGCTATTCCGCTGCGGCAGCAGCTGGCCTCCCTGAAGAACGGCAAAATCATTTTCGGCCAGCTGATATCGGTACTGATGCTGACCGGTCATCTGACGCTGTATGCGTATCTGACGCCGTTTCTGCAGGAAACGCTGCATTTGGGAGCCTCGGCGCTCAGCATGTTTTATTTGATCTTCGGAATCGCCGCGGTTTTGGGCGGCGGCTTAGGCGGTTGGGTCACCGATAAATTCGGTGCGGAAAAGAGCATTCTGTCCATCGTGAGCCTATTTGCCGTGGTGATGTTCCTGATGCCGATTTCGACCTTTTCGGTATACATCTGCCTGATTGTCATGATTGCATGGAGCGCCTTAAGCTGGTCGATCTCTCCATCCCTGCAAAGCTATTTGATCCAATCAGCGCCCGAGTCGGCGAATATCCAGCAAAGCTTGAACAGTTCGGCCTCCCATGTCGGCATCGCGCTCGGCTCGGCAATCGGAGGCATCGTCATCGATGGCGCCTCGGTATATTACAACGCTTGGGCCGGTGTCATCTTCGTGATTTTGGCTTTGGGCTCCGCCCTGCTGTCGATCAAGTGGAAGCGCCGGCGCCAAGCCTCCGAAACCCCGGCATCCTAGTCTGTAATATTCGAGGTGGGAAAAATGAACGGAGCCTATCTGTTCGAATCGGCCAAATGCATGGCCTTGACGCTTCAGCTGATGCAGGGCGGTCCGGTAAGTGATATGGATGATGAACAGGGCATGAACCATGTGTATTCGGTGAATGAATACAAGACGGAAATGAAGCGGACGCATATACCGGCGGTCTCCGCTTCTCCCGTAGATCAAGCATCGGTGAGGGGACAGGGAGAAATCAGCCGCGATTCCCTGCTCGAGTTCTATGAACAGCTTGCCTTGCTCCGCAAGGATCCCGTAATCAACCGACTGCTGGCTACCGGGGAGTTTCGGCTGGCAGCGCCGGAAGATGCCCATGTCTTTGCATATGAACGGGCACTAAGCGGTAGGCGCTTCTTGATCGCAGCCAACTGGAGCAAGGAAAATCAGGCTTATGCGCTGGATAAAGATTTTGAGGCCGGCGACATTCGGGTGTCGGTATATCCGGAAGTCGTATTATCCCAGTATATGCTCCTGCGGCCATACGAGGCATTCGCAGTTCTGATATGAGACGACTGGTTGTTGTCTAAGAGCAGCAGGGAACTTCGATTGTATTTGTCTCTTTCACACAACGAAAAGACCGTACCCTCCGGTAAGAGGGTACGGTCTTAGTTTTGCACTTCTTTATCTCGCCATCCAGCCGCCGTCCACGCAAAGGATATGCCCGTTGACATAGTCCGATGCGGACGAAGCGAGAAACACGGCCGCACCCTGCAGGTCTTCAGGCGTTCCCCATCGTCCGGCGGGAATGCGTTCGGTGATGGAGGCCTTACGTTTCTCGTCAGCCTGAATCTGGGCCGTATTGTCGGTAATCATATATCCGGGAGCAATGCCGTTAACCTGGACGCCGCTTGCGGCCCATTCGTTGGCAAACGCTTTGGTCAGACCGGCCACGCCGTGTTTGCTGGCCGTATAACCCGGCACATTGATGCCTCCCTGGTATGACAGCATGGAGCAAATATTGATGATTTTGCCGCTGCCGCGTTCAATCATATGTCTGCCGGCCATCTGCGAAAGCAGGAAGACGGTGTTCAGATTCAAGTCGATGACATCGAACCAATCCTTCTCGCTATGGTCCTTGGCAGGCGTGCGCCGGATCGTGCCGGCGTTGTTGACGAGAATGTCGATTTGTCCCGTAAGTGTCAAGGCCTGATCGAATATGCTGCTAAGACGGGTGGCGTCGCTCAGGTCGGCTTGGATGGCAAGGGCCTTGCGGCCCATGGCCTCGGCCATGTCGACAGCCTCACGCGAAGAACTCCGGGCCACGCATACAATGTCAGCCCCTGCTTCGGCCAGTCCGACAGCGATGCCTTGTCCCAAACCGCCGGATGTACCGGTGACCAGCGCCGTTTTGCCCTTGAGATTAAACAGATTCATATCGTTATCCGCTCCTCCAATAGGATGGGATCAATGGACGCCGCTCAGTTCAATCGGAACATCGGCGTTTCGGAACTGCGCAAGCGTGTCTTCCGGCAGCCCATTGTCCGTAATCAGCGTGCTTAGCTCATGCAGCTCGGCAAAGGTGCGGAGCGCAGTCTGTCCGAATTTATGGTGATCGATCACCGCGATCGTTTCCCTTGCGGTATCGATCAGCGCGCGTTTGAATGCAATTAATTCGCCGGTATATATCGTGAGTCCATGCTCCAAATGTACACCGGTAGCTGATATGAATGCCTTATGAATATTGAGCTCCTTCACGTACGCGACGGCTTCCGGGCCGGTCAGCATGTTGCGGACCCTATAGCCTCCGGGAACGACGAGATTGACTTTATCTTTTTTGGACAGCTCGCTGATGATGTAAACGTCATTCGTGATCACCGTCAGCCGTTGATTGGGCAGAAGGCGGGCAATCTCAAGCGTGGTGCTGCCGCCGTCCAGTGCAATGACATCTCCCGGGAGAATTCGTTTGATGGCTTCTGCCGCGATGCTTCGCTTCATGTCCAGATGTCGCGACAGCGGCTCCTTCGAAGGCAGAATGCCGAATTGGTCCGCCTGGGCAAGCACGGCGCCGCCATGAATGCGGCGGATCAGCCCCTGCTCCTCCAGCCGGGTCAGGTCTTCACGAATCGTTTTGCCCGTGACGTTCAGGATGTCGCTCAGTTCGGTCACGGAAACCTCTTTGTTGTTCAGCAGGACTTCCATAATCTTCTCGTGCCGCAGGATCGGATTCATATAAACAAGCCTCTTTTCAATCAGGGTAAACAAAGTTTTCAGTTCCATTGATATCGGAACGCATATTGCTATTTTAATGCCTTCATATCAACGGGGTCCATATCGGAATAAATTTTGTTGTCGCCGGCCATGCCCCAAATAAATGTATAATTGCTCGTGCCGACTCCGCTGTGGATGGACCAGCTTGGCGAAATGACGGCTTGCTCGTTCCGCATGACGATATGCCGGGTTTCAGACGGTTCGCCCATCAGATGGAAGACGACTGATTCATCAGGAAGATCAAAGTACATATATGCCTCCATCCGCCGGGGATGTACATGGGCGGGCATGGTGTTCCACATATTCCCGGTTTTGAGCAGGGTCATACCCATCACGAGCTGCGAGCTTTGAATGCCGTTCTGGTGAATGAAACGGTAAATGGTGCGGTCATTGGAATTTTCGATCGAACCGAGATCCGCCGATTCGGCATCGGCCAGCGTCGCTTTTTGTGTCGGATATGCCTGATGCGCCGTTGCGGAGTTCAGATAGAACTTGGCCGGATGCGAGGCATCCACGCTTTTGAAAATAACCTCTTGATTGCCCATCCCGACGAATAGGCACTCCTTGTGATCCAGCGCGTAGTCCTTCCCTTCAACGGTAACGATGCCTTTACCTCCCACGTTAATGATTCCGATCTCGCGGCGTTCCAGGAAAAAGCCGACGCCGAGCTCTTTAACATCCGTGTCCAGTTTGATCTCCCGGCTTACAGGATGGGCTCCGCCTATAATAAGACGGTCTTCATGGGTGAGTACCAGCTCGAGTCGGTCAGGTGTAAATAACACAGGGATATGAAACTCTTCGCGCAGGCGCTCCGTGTCGAATTGTTTAACTTCCCTGGGATGCGAAGCATATCTTCTTTCCATGAAAGACACTCCTTTTTAAGTTCATTTATGTTCATATAAGTTCATAATAAACCCTATTTTGAACAGAATGCAACCTCTTTTTCAGATGAATTCAAGTATGAACCGAGTATCTGATAGACATTTTTCCCATGCGGATGCTCGTGAAATGCCTCAAGAGAATAGGAACAAAGATGTCATTGCTCCGAGTATTTGATAAAATATTTATTTGTAGCAGCCAGAGATCATTTGCGGATCGCCCGGAGGCAGTCTCTCCCATGAGTTCAATGGTTCCTTCAGCTCAATTTGACACGGGAAGACGAGGTAACTTCCGGAATCCGAAAAACGTTTGAGTTTATGTATAACTGCTGATATAAGACGGACGGCTTTTGACCGCAAAAAAAATAATATATTAGGAAAGGTTCTGGTACGATGCCAAACCAGCCGAGAAAAGAAAAGGATTTGTTAAACCGCACCTTGCTGACGGAAGGGGATTTCTTGTTAAAAGGCTCCGTCGACATCACGAATTGCGACAAGGAACCGATCCATATCCCTGGAAGGATCCAGCCGCACGGCATGCTGCTGGCCGTCTCGAAGGAAGCCCGTCACGAAATTGTCCAGTGCAGCACCAATGTAGAGGCTTTTATCGGTATCCCGTATGAGGAGCTGCTCGGCATGTCCATCGAGTCGATCATCGGGTCCAGGCTGCAGGAGGACATGCTGGAGAAGATCCAAAACATGAGCGCCGAGCCTTCGAAAGTCCACTATATGAATTTCCCCATCGATGTGGCCGGAGAAGCTGTTGACTTTTACGGTATTCTTCACGAAAGCGACGGTCTGATCATCCTGGAACTGGAGCCTGCCTGCGAAGATTCCGGGCCGATGCTGAACGACTTTGAAATGATCCAATCCTTTTTCGGAAAAATGAAACAGACGGACAGCCGCGAGGAAGCCAGTATGCTGGCGGCGGAACAGATCAAGGAAATGCTCGGCTACGATCGGGTCATGATTTATGAGTTTGATTCCCGGTGGAACGGCAAGGTGATCGCCGAAGCGAAGGAGGAGGGGCTTGAGCCGTATCTCGGTCATCATTATCCCGCTTCCGACATTCCCAAACAGGCCCGGGAGCTGTATTTGCGCAATTGGCTGCGGACGATCGTGGACATGGATTATACGCCGGTGGACATCGTGCCTGCCTTGCATCCTTCCACGGGAAAGCCGCTCAATCTAAGCTTATCCGTTCTGCGCAGCGTATCCCCGATGCATATCGAATATATGAAAAATATGGGCGTCGGCGCGACGCTGACCATATCGCTGATTCATGAAAACCAGCTCTGGGGAATGATCGCCTGCCATCATCATTCCAGAAAATACGTCTCGCACAGAGTTCGCAATTTATGCAATTTTCTTGGGGCCTTTTTTTCAAGCGAGCTATATCAAAGGGAACAGCTGGACGATTTTCAATCGGAATTGTCGCTGAAAACGTTGGCGAACCGGATCTCCAGCATCTTTATCGGCAACACGTCCGCAAGCCGCGTCATCAAGCAGATTCGGGAAGAAGAAGCGAACATTCTCGCGATGATGGACGCCGCAGGCGCCGCGGTTCATTATCATGGACAGCTCGTACTGCTTGGGCAGACGCCTTCGTCGGCTGAGGTGCGCGGGCTTGCAGATTGGATCGCGGAGCGTTTGTCCGATTATTCGTACCATTCCTCCTGCCTGAGCCTCGATTACGAACCGGCCAAATGGTTCAAGAAAGAAGCTTCGGGCGTTATGCTTATGTCTCTGTCTCCGGACGCCCAAGACTATATTGCCTGGTTCCGGCCGGAAGTGATCCAAGTCGTGAAGTGGGCCGGCGATCCGGAGAAAGCCGTGCTGAAGGAGACGGACGGAGACCGTTTGTCTCCGCGCAAATCTTTCGAGCAGTGGAAGCATACGGTGGAGTCCACGTCGCTCCCATGGAAGGCTCGGGAGCTGCGTACACTAACGGACTTGAAGTCGGTCGTTCTGATACGGACGGAGAATCAGATGCGTCAAGCCGAGGAACAGGCGAAGCAAAACGCACGCATCATGAGGGAAAACGAGAAGCGTTATTTGCAGCTGATGGATATTTCGCCTACAGCATTTTTCGCGCTGACGGACGGAGAGATCGTGTATGTGAATCCTTGCGCGCTGGCGCTTTTTAAAGCAGACGGGCCTGAGGCGATGATCGGACGAAGATGGGCCTCCCTCGCTTCAGACGCTTCGAGGAAAAGCCTGCTGCGTTCCATGATTGGGCTGGAGCATTCCGTCGAGCCGCTGGCAACCGTGGAGGAGGAGTTTATGGCTCTGGATGGTAAGGTTCTGCATTTGGAGATCAGCATGGCTCATGTAAACTATGCGAATAAGCCCGCGATTTTTGCGATTGTGAGGGAGATGTCGGCGGATAACGCCCCATTCGGGGATTTTTACGAGGTCTCGGGCCAGCTAGAGCATTTCGTGAACACGGATACGCTTACGGACGTTCCGAGCCGGCGTTATTTCGAAAACTCGCTCAGCCGGGAATGGGAGCAATGCAAAATCCACGGCGCGCCAATCTCTGTCATTATTCTTGATATCGACAATTTCGGGACGTATAATATGCTGTTCGGAGTTCAAGGCGCCGATAACTGCCTGCAATGGATTGCCGACGTCCTGAATGCCTTCGGCAGCCCGAAAGGCGCTGTCATCGCCCGCTTCAATGGCGGTACCTTCGCGCTTCATTTAACGAATACATCCCTGGAGAAAGCGATGGATATTGCCGAACAGATCCGACAGGCTGTTCTTTCGATGCAAATTTCTTTGAGTCTGTCCGGCTCTCCGGATTACTTGACGGTCAGCCTGGGCGTGAGCTCCGCGCTGCCACACCACCCGGGGAATTCCTCCCGGCAGCTGGTGAATGAAGCGGAAAAGGCTTTGATAAAAGCGAAAAATGAAGGTAAAAATTGCGTCGCCATGCTGTAAATAACAGCGTTTCAGCATCCATATCAATCTTTTTATGCGAAGCAAGCCCCCGTGCCCGTCAATAACGGAGCCGGGGGCTTGTAGTATATAAACAGCAGAAATGCTCATCTTACGATTAGGACTTTTTTAATGATTCATAAAATTTTATGGATTTTGATGTCCGTGGTGGATGTACAAATCAATTAAAAGATGCTACATTGAAGATAAATAATCTCTTGTAACGTAAGGGTTTTTAATAATATTAATGTCCTCTGTATGGAGACAACTGTATATTTAGGAGGGATTCGCCATGTCCAGTCATGCATTGAATCAGTTTTTAACGGAGAATATCGAGGATTTGAAGAGCAAGGGGTTATACAACGTCATTGACCCGCTGCAGGGTCCAAACGGCCCGACTATTCTCATTGAAGGAAAAACATTGATTAATCTGTCCTCCAACAACTATCTGGGATTGGCTACCGACGAGCGTCTGGTGGAAGCATCGGTTCAGGCAACGAAGAAATACGGTGCCGGTGCCGGCGCTGTCCGAACGATCAACGGAACGCTGGATCTTCATCTGGAGCTCGAACAGAAGCTGGCCGAGTTCAAGCATACGGAAGCGGTTATTACCTACCAATCCGGATTTAACTGCAACATGGCTGCCATTTCCGCGGTCATGGATAAGAACGATGCCATTCTGTCCGATGAGCTGAACCATGCTTCCATTATTGACGGATGCCGTTTGTCCAGAGCCAAGACGATCCGTTTTAAGCATTCGGATATGGAGGATCTGAGAGCGCAGGCCAAGGCAGCCAAGGACTCCGGACTTTACAACAAAATCATGGTCATTACCGACGGCGTGTTTTCCATGGATGGCGACATCGCGAAGCTGCCTGAAATCGTGGAGATTGCCGAAGAATTTGATCTCATCACGTATGTGGATGATGCTCATGGATCCGGCGTTCTAGGCGGAGGAGCGGGTACGGTGAAGCATTTCGGTTTATCGGATCGCATTGACTTCCAGATTGGCACGCTCTCCAAAGCGATTGGCGTTGTCGGTGGATACGTGGCCGGTACGAAGAAGCTTATCGAATGGTTAAAGCTCAGAAGCCGTCCATTCCTCTTCTCGACGGCGATGCCGCCCGCATCGGTAGCTGCATGCATTGCTTCCGTGGATATTCTGATGAACGACAGCACCCTGATCAAAAAGCTTTGGGAGAACGGCGATTTCCTGAAAAGCGAGCTGAAGAAGCTTGGCTTTGATGTTGGCCATAGCGAAACGCCGATCACGCCTTGCATCATCGGTGACGAAGTGAAGACGCAGCAGTTCAGCAAGCGTCTGTATGAAGAGGGCGTTTACGCCAAAGCGATCGTCTTTCCAACGGTCCCTAAAGGAACCGGGCGGATCCGCAACATGCCTACGGCGGCCCACAGCAAAGAGATGCTGGAGCAGGTTGTTTCCGTCTACGAAAAGGTAGGCAAGGAACTGGCCATCATCTAAACCGTCTGCCGGGAAGCCATATGGGGAGGAATAACAAATGAAAAAAATTTTGGTGACAGGCGCATTAGGCCAGATTGGATCGGAACTGGTCGCCAAATTGAGACAAATATACGGGGCGGATCAAGTTATTGCCACCGATGTGAGAAACAACGGGCATGAAATCACGAGGTCCGGGCCTTTCGAAACGCTGGACGTGACCGATGGCAAGGCGATGTTCGAAATGGCGAAGAAGCATCAGGCCGATACGATGATTCATCTGGCCGCGCTGCTGTCCGCTACGGCGGAAGAAAAGCCGCTGTTGGCCTGGAATCTGAATATGGGCGGACTGGTGAATGCGCTGGAAGTATCTCGAGAGCTCGGATGCCAGTTTTTTACGCCAAGCTCCATCGGAGCATTTGGTCCTTCGACGCCCAAGGACAACACGCCGCAGGATACGATTCAGCGTCCGACAACGATGTACGGCGTCAACAAGGTGTCCGGCGAGCTGTTGTGCGACTACTATTTTCATAAATATGGTCTCGACACCAGAGGCATCCGGTTTCCTGGACTCATCTCCTACGTCACCCCTCCGGGCGGGGGCACGACGGATTATGCCGTCGAGATTTATTATGCGGCGGCGAATCAAGGACGTTATGCTTCATTCATCGATAAGGGCACCTATATGGATATGATGTACATGCCGGATGCGCTCCATGCGATCGTGCAGCTGATGGAAGCCGATGCTTCCAAGCTGCAGCACCGGAACGCGTTCAACGTAACCGCGATGAGCGTGGACCCGGAAGCGATTTCGGCTTCGATCCGCCAGGTGATGCCTTCCTTCGTTCTGGAGTATGAGGTTGATCCGAAAAGGCAGGCGATCGCCGAAAGCTGGCCGAATTCCATTGACGCCTCGGCAGCGGCTCGTGAATGGGGCTTTAAGGCGAGCTATGATCTGGATGCGATGACCAAGGATATGCTGGCTCAGCTGAGCTCGAGAGAAAGGCTTGCCAAGAAAGCATAGACGATCTATCGAAAAAGTTGTTTTCATATAAGGCGGTCTGCCTCATCCGACGCGGGATGATGGCAGACCGCTTTTTGGGTTTGTTTTCCTTTCTGAAACGAGACCTTGTACCCATGAACCTTGGTCTATGATTTATCCTGGATATGGATATGGATATGGAAATGGAAGCGACAGGTAACTTATAATGGAGTTTAAGCCTTCGCGTATGCGTATAAAGCCTGGGCTTAATTTCCGGGAGATGAGGAGTTGTTTGTTCCATGATACGATTTCCGAAGCCAGATGTAGAGCAATTTTTCCAGACCTATTTAATCCGTTCCTTCGGCGTGAGCAGTGACGAGTCAAGGCTCGTATTCAGCAGCACGATCAGCGGCAAATTCAATTTATGGGCTATGGATTTGCAAGGGGAGACCTCCTATCCGTTCCCGCTCACGTATAATGATCAGATGTGCAGCTTTATCAAGCTGGATCCGCAGGGAAGGCATATATTGACGGCGTTTGACAACGACGGAAATGAGAATTACCAGCTGAATGCCCTGAGGTGGAACGGCGGCGAGCCGTTGCCTCTGTTCGAAGGGATATCTCCGGAAGATAAGCATGAATTTGTTCATCTCTCCGAGGACGGCAAGCGGATCTATTATTCGACGTCCAAAGATAATCCTAATTATCTGAACTCGCGCGTCTACCATCTGGAGACAGAGGAAGACCGGCTGCTGATCGAAGGCAGAGATACGACGACCGAGCTCGCTGCCGTGAGTCCGGATGAGCAAACGCTGGCCTATACTAAAATGTATGCGAATACATATTATGTGAGTTATATCCTTCGGCCGGACGGACAGGAGATCTGCTTGACGCCATCTCCGGAGCAGGTGCATACTGCGGGAAATGTGCAGTTTCTGGACAATGAAAACGTCATTTTTGCAACGGATTTCGACTCGGAGTTTACATATTTGGCCCATTTCCATATCCCTTCGGGAACCTTCAAGCAGCTGCGCGGGATTGACAAGGAGTCGGTATCGCTGCTCCGCCTGCACAAGGAAACAGGCACGGTGTACATCATTACGGAAAAAGGCGTGGAAGACCGGCTTTACGCCTATTCGCTGGAGAGCGGCGAGCTGGAGCCGATTCCGCTCCCGGTCGATATCCTTGAGCAGCTGGTGGTTGCCCGTTCCGGTCAAGTATACGTATTGGGACGCGGCGCGGTGAAGCCGCTCAATATTTACCGCTATGACGGCAGCCGCTGGGCGATGCTGACGAAGAACGTCATGACCGGGCTTGCGGAGGAGGATATGGTGTCGCCGGAGGTGGTAACCTACACATCCTTTGACGGCATGCAGATCGAGGCGCTGCTCTTCCGCGCGAAGGAGCAGCATGCGAACGGCTGCACGGTATTCTGGCCGCATGGAGGTCCGCAGGCTGCGGAGCGCAAACAGTTCCGTGCGATGTTCCAGTACATTATTGCCCGGGGCTACAACATTTTTTGCCCGAATTTCCGCGGCAGCACCGGTTATGGCAGCTCATTCGTCAAGCTGGTGGAGCAGGATTGGGGAGAAGGCCCGCGCAAAGACTGTCTGGCCGGCATGGATTGGCTGTTCGAGCAGGGCATTTCGAGCCGGGACCGGCTATTCGTGCTCGGCGGCAGTTACGGCGGTTATATGACGCTGCTGCTTGCCGGCCGGAATCCGGAATATTTCAAGGCGGCGATCGATATTTTCGGCGTGAGCAATCTCTTTACCTTCTACAACTCGGTGCCGGATCATTGGAAGCCGATCATGGAGCAGTGGCTTGGCGATCCGCAGCGGGACCGCGAGCGGTTCATCAAGGATACGCCGATTACGTATCTAGACAACATGGTGAACCCGATGCTGATTATTCAGGGGGCCAACGATCCGAGAGTCGTCAAGGCCGAATCCGACCAGATCGTCGAGGCGCTGCGGGCGAAAGGCCGTGACGTGGAGTACATCGTCTTCGATGACGAAGGCCATGGCATTACGAAGAAGGCTAATGAAAAGATCGCTTACGCCCGCATGGTGGAGTTCCTGGACCGCTGCCGGTAAAAGAGTCGTTTAAAGTCACAAGCTGATGATGCACCCTGGTGAGAGCTCATATTCATCGGCAAATGCACAATGATTTATCTTGAACAACTATATATCTGCTTCTTCTGAAAATGGAGGCCGCTATATGTCTAACGATATAGAATGGCCTCATTTTTTGCATATTTGGTATATTTGTTTGCACGTGTGGTCAATAATTTGATATAATCAATTCGAATATGTGAATAAAGGGACAGACTGGACGTGAGTATATGCAGTCAAACCACAAACCATTGTACATGGTTATCATGGAAGATTTGAAAGAAAAAATACTTTCCGGTGAGTATAAAGATGATCAGCAGCTTCCGACCGAGGTCGAGCTCGCCGAGCAATCAGGCGTCAGCCGGATTACATCGAAGCGAGCCTTGATTGAGCTTGAGCGGGAAGGCTTGATCTACCGCAAGCGCGGCAGCGGCAGCTATGTCAAGAAGCAGGAGCAAAGAAGTGCATCAGGGGAGCACGTCGCGGCTTCTCAGACTCCGATCATCTCGATGGTTTTGCCTTATATGGCGACGAGCGAGCTGGATTTCATCAAGGGAGCAACCGATTATTTGGATACGAAGGGGTATTACCTCAGCATCCATAACAGCAATTGGAGCAAGGACAGAGAGCGCGAATTTTTGTCCCGCATTCCGAAAAACGGGGCGAGCGGCATCATTCTGTATCCGATCAGCACGATCAGCAATATCGACATGCTGAACGCGCTTTATTGGAATGAATTTCCGCTCGTCATGATCGATCAGTATGTCGAGAGCCTGCCGATCACGAGCGTTGTATCCGACAATATCAGCGGCGGTTATTTGGTCGCGAAGAAGCTGATTGAGCTCGGGCATGAGCGGATCGCTTTTGTGTCGAGCATCAGCATCGAATTCCGAAGCTCGGTGCGGGACCGGTACCAGGGCTACTGCAAAGCGCTGCGGGATCACGGGCTTACTGTCGATCCGGAGCTTGTCATCGCGGATTTTTACCGCGAAGCCGATCAGGATACGAGCAACACCTTTTATAAAAACATGATTCGGCGGATCATGGATCTTGGCGTGACGGCGGTGCAGGTGGAGCATGACCATCTGTCCGTCGATCTGCTGAGAAGCGCGCTGGAGCTGGGAATTCAAGTGCCAGGCCAGCTGTCCATCGCCGGATTTGATGATCATATGATATCCAGCCTTGTTGAAGTGCCGCTGACGACGGTGGCCCAGGATTACAATGAAATCGGACGCAAAGCAGCGGAGCTGATCGTACAACAGATCGAAGGACAGGATAAGGCTCCCGAGCAGGTCCTCATTCCGGTCAGACTGATCGAAAGATCCTCCACGGCCGTATTGTCGGAAGCCTATTCCGTCCAGGAACAGATGTAGACCGTTAAGCTGCGTAACGAAGACCAGTCCTCTTGAGGGCTGGTCTTTTTTGGCCTTTGTTACCCTGTAGTTCGAAGGTCATCCTCATGTTAGATATAATTAATAAACCATTATTTAATAATAAGATATATTCACTATTTACAAAATATAGGCGCCAGATTATAATAACTCGTGTAAGCGGTATATAAGATATATCTAATATGATATATGAAGCTACATATTCTGATGTTTTTCTCTCAGGATGCAAGCGTATCGCTTATTTGAAGAAGGCGTTTATGTAAGCGCATTCTTTTTGATGGATTTTGGATGACGGCAAAGGGGTGATCGGTTTTATTGCTTAAGGTTTCATTGGTCTTTTCTGTATTCAGGTTCAACAATTCAATCCGAAACGGAAAACGGGGGATGAACGCGTGAAGAAAATGAAGGTACTCTCCATGCTGCTCGTAGTCATGCTTTTTGTATTTACCATTGCCGGCTGCTCGGGCGGCGCCAAAGAAAGCAGTTCCAATGAAAGCAATAAAGCCGCGCAGCAGGAGCCTGCGAAAGAGGCGGAAACAGAGCCTGCGAAGGAGCCTGAGAAGGATCAGGCGGCTGCGCCGGAAGAGCCGAAGATCGACCTGGGCGGCGACACGATCAAGATCGGCGTATGGTACGACGATGCCGACCCGAGACAGGTGAAGGAAAAAGGCCCGGCGGAAGAAGAGCAGATCAAACTGATCGATGAAGTGGAAAAGAAGTACAACTGCAAAATCGAATTTGTGAAATTCGGCGATTACGGCAAATACGTTGAAAACTTCACCACGACCTCCCTCTCCGGCACGCCGTTTGCCGATATCGTCCTCCTGGAGCTGTTCTGGGCTTTCCCGACGCTCGCCAACAAGGATTTTATTCAGCCGGTAGACGACAAGCTTGATCTGAACGATCCGAAATACATCGATTGGATGAAAAAGGGCGGCAGTTTTAAAGGCAAGCAGTATGGCATGACCGACTCTTCTCCATCGCCCTACGGCATTTTCTACAACAAAACACTCGTGAAGAAGCTGGGTTTGGAAGATCCGTATGAATTGCAGCAAAAAGGCGAATGGACGTGGGATACATTCCGTGATTTCGCGAAAAAAGCAACCAAAGACACCAACGGCGACGGCAAAACGGACATTTATGGCATCGCCGGAGCTTACGGCAAAATCAACTCCTTCACGGAGCAGCTGATTTACTCCAATAAAGGCTCGGTCGACAAGGATGCGGAAGGCAACATCAAATTTTCGCTGAACAGCGAAAATTCGATGGAGGCGCTCCAGTTCGTATCCGACCTGTATAACAAGGATAAATCGATCATGCAGCCGATTCCGGAGGATGCGAGCAAGGAGTTCGTCGCAGGCAAGGGCGTCATGTACGGCGGATTCAGCTGGGAGCTGGGCGGATTGCTGGACAACATGAAAAACCAGGAAATCGGGTATGTCTTCTTCCCGAAAGGTCCGAAATCGGATAAATACGTGTCTTATACACCTTTCGGCAATATGTTCATGGTAGCCAAGTATTCCAAGCATGCAGATGTGGCCGCGAAAATTATGGATGAAATCAGCCTGCATGATGCCGGCAGAAAGCTGTCACAGCAGTCGTGGGAAAGCTCCTATCCGAACAAGGAGTCCCTGGATACGCGCAAGCAAATGGCTGAAAGCATCGACTACATTTCGTATTACGCGATTCCAGACGGCGGCAAGCTGTTTGAAGGCGTCGTCAAGGATATCACGACAGGCAAAATCTCGCCGTCCACCGCAGTCGATAAAGTCAAACCGCAGTTCGAAGCCAATATCAACAAGCTGCTTCAGGACAGCAAGTAAGATCCCGGAAGCATAGCAGCTCTGAGCCCTACCCCTGTATCATCGATGGCGGATGAGCAGGGGTGCGGCCCAAGAGAAAGGGGGAGCTCATGCAAAGACCGATATTCAAGGCAGTATCCATGCTGCTTCTAGCGTCTCTGATCGCAGGCATTGCAGCTATTGGACAGGGTGCATCTTCCCGCGAGGCATCCGCTTCGTCCGCGCAAGCGCCGATGCAGCTGGACCTTAGCGGAATCAAAGCATCGATAAAACCTGGCGGATACGAAGAGTACATGGCGAAGCATAAGTCGGCCGCCGCTGCGGGCGAAGATATCGTCATCGAAGGGGATGCCTTCAGCAAGTCTGAAGGAATGGACGTTTCCTTGCTGCAGGACCATGAAGGCATGAAGGGAAGGTCCATTCTCACCCGGGATTCCGGTACGGTAACGTGGGACTTCGATGTGAAGCAGGCCGGGCTGTACAATATACGCTTGAATTACTACACGGAACCGGGAAAGGATTCGGATATTGAACGGGAGCTGGCCATCGATGGAACCGTTCCGTTTACGGAAGCCAAAAGCCTGGTGTTCAACCGGGTATGGAAAAATGAATCCGGCACGTTTGAACAGGATGAACGGGGCAACGATCTTACGCCGGCCCAGGTGGAGGAGCATTTGTGGCAGGAAACGGCGCTCAAGGACAGCACTGGGGCATACGAGGAACCGTTTTTGTTTTATTTTTCAGAAGGCAGGCATCAAGTGTCTCTGACTTCGATCAAGGAACCGCTGGTCATCCGGCAAATTAAAATATCGGCGCCCTCCCAGGTGCCGGCATACAAGGACGTCGAAGCCGCGTACGCGCAGGAGGGGCTGAAGCCGACATCAGGCGTATTCATCAAAGTCCAGGCCGAGCAGGCTCTCTATAAATCTTCTCCGAGCCTTCTTCCTTACAACGACCGGTCCAATCCTGCTGTGGAACCTTATCATGTCTCCAAGCTGCGCAACAACGCCATGGGCGGATATGCCTGGAGGCTGCCAGGCCAGTGGTTGGAATGGGAGATTGACGTGCCGCAGGACGGTTTGTACCAGATCGCTTTTAAAAATCGGCAAAATTATCTGCGGGGTCTTTCCGTGCTCCGTTCGATTTACATAGACGGTAAGCTGCCGTTCAAGGAAATGCAGACCGCCATGTTCCCGTACGGGAGCGGCTGGCAGATGAACCTGATCGGGCCCGGCGGCAGCGAGCCGTATCTGTTTCATTTGACCCCGGGCAAGCACCGGATCCGGAT
Organism: Paenibacillus chibensis; assembly: GCF_004001045.1. Taxonomy (GTDB): domain Bacteria; phylum Bacillota; class Bacilli; order Paenibacillales; family Paenibacillaceae; genus Paenibacillus_AQ; species Paenibacillus_AQ chibensis. Next base: position 194,499 of record NZ_BIMK01000001.1, on the reverse strand, counting down.
GGAGGTTACGCTCGGCGATATTGCGCCGATCCTTCGTTCGGTGGAATCCGCCATCCTGGACTTGAACGCGATGTACCGCCAAATCATCAGCTACACCGGCACGGTTCCCGATACGTTCCGGGACTATAACCTTGAGCAGCGGATTCCGGAGATGACCCGGGTATTCCGGGAATCCAGCGAGCAGCTGTACAGCATCGCCAAATCGATTGAAGGCCCTTCCGGACAGAGCGATGAACGGACATCGATTATCAACACGGTTGCTTATCAGCTGAAAGATATGGCGGATAAACCGGAATCCGTGCCTTCGCGCATCGAGGCGTTCAAGGCGAACGTTGGGGCGCTGAGCTCCTGGATGCTGACCGTGAACGAGCAGCCGCTGTCCCTGGATTACCTGATCGTGAGCTCGCCGGGAAGCAAGCTGCCTCAGCCCCAGGCCGGCGCGTGGAAAAAGCTAACCTCCGGCACGGAAGCGTTTTTCGCTTCTTTTTACGAAAATTACGATGACTTCTCGAGCAGCAGCGACAGCAGCCATACCGTTACCGTATGGGTCAGTTCCGCGCGGGATCAGGCGCAGGTCATTAAAAGGCTGATCGACGATCAATTCACGCCCAAAACCGGCATTCATGTCAATCTGAAGCTGGTCGCGTCGGATGTTATTCTTCCATCAACGGTGGCAGGCAAAGGGCCGGATGTCGCGATGCAAATCGGTAACGATTTGCCGGTGAACTACGCGAGCCGCAGCGCGCTGCAGGATTTGTCCGCTTTCCCCGATTTTGAGACGGTGAAAAGCCAGTTTAACGCGAGCGCTCTCGTGCCTTACGAATACAGAGGCTCTTATTATGCGCTGCCGGAGCAGCAGACGTTTCCGATGCTCTTTTACCGGAAGGACATTCTAGAGGATGAGCTGCATCTGAAAGTACCGCAAAGCTGGGATGACGTCTACGAAATGCTGCCGGTGCTGCAGAAGCATAACCTGCAGTTCGGCCTGCAGCAGAAGCCGCTGGATTCCCTCGGCAACGAAGCGGCGAACACCAATATCGCCACGATGCCGCCAAATCCGGCCTTCGCGATGTTCCTTTACCAGAATCAAGGGCAATTTTATAAGGATGGCGGCGCGGCCGTTGATCTCGATTCGGAAATCGGAATCAAGGAATTCAAGCAGTGGACGGATTTTTATGTCAACTATAAGCTCCCGATCAGCATCGACTTTGCCAACCGTTTCCGTACAGGCGAAATGCCGATCGGCATCATCGATTACACGATGTATAACAAGCTCAGCGTGTTTGCGCCGGAAATCAAAGGGCTGTGGTCTTTTGCGCCGGTGCCCGGCTCGCTGGGGAGCGACGGCAAGCTGCACCGGGAAACAGGCAGCGGTGGCTCGGCTACCGTCATGTTCAAGCATACCGCGAACAAGGATGCAGCGTGGCAGTTTATGAAATGGTGGACCGGCAAGGATACGCAGATTGCATATGGCCGGCAGATGGAAATCCGGATGGGGGCTTCAGCCCGTTATCCGACCGCCAACAAGGACGCGCTGACCCAGCTTCCATGGCCGACCCAGGATCTGCGCAAGCTGCAGGAGCAGATGCAGTGGGTGCGAGGGATTCCGGAGGTTCCCGGCGGCTATTTGACCGGGCGGAACATCGACAACGCCTTCCGGCGCGTCGTCGTGCAGGGTGAGGATCCGCGCGAGACGATGGAAAATTACGTCCGGGCGATGAATGAGGAAATTACGATCAAGCGAAAAGAATTTAATCTCCCTACAGAGAAATGAGGGACTTTCCATGAAGCAGCAGATTGCCGAACGTCCCGTCATCACGGGGGCGAACGTCCCCGGCCGCGGCGCGCCGGGGCGCATGCTACGGCGCAGGGCCGCGCGGGTATGGACGGAAATGAAGAAGAACAGGCATGCCTATGTGCTGATGGCGCCTTACTTTATTATTTTTTGCACCTTTACGGTCATTCCGGTGCTTTTGTCCTTTATCCTTAGCTTCTCGAATTTCAATCTCCTGGAGCCGCCCAAGTGGATCGGCTGGCAAAATTACGCGAGATTGTTCGTGCAGGACGACATTTTTCTCATTGCCTTGAAAAATACGCTGCTGTTCGCAGCGATCACAGGTCCGATCAGCTATATTGCCTGTTTCATGTTCGCCTGGCTGATCAATGAGCTTCCACCGAAGCTGAGGGCGCTGCTGACGCTGGTGCTGTATGCCCCGTCCATATCGGGCAACACGTATTTGATCTGGACGCTGCTCTTCGCGGGCGATTCGTACGGCTTCGCCAACTCGTTTCTCATGAAATGGGGCTTTATCATGGAGCCGATCCAGTGGCTTCAGGATTCCAGGTACGTGCTGATGATTCTGATCCTGGTGCAGCTGTGGCTGAGTCTTGGCACCTCCTTTCTGGCCTTTATCGCCGGACTCCAGAACGTGGACCGGACAATGTATGAAGCGGGAAGCATTGACGGCATCCGTAACCGCTGGCAGGAGCTATGGTTCATTACGCTGCCGGCCATGCGGCCGCAGCTGATGTTCGGCGCGGTTATTCAGATCGCTTCCGCGTTTTCCGTGGCGGAAATTTCGATCTATCTCATCGGTTTCCCGAGCGTCGATTACGCGGCGCATACGATCGTAACGCATCTGGTCGACTACGGCACGATCCGGTTCGAAATGGGCTATGCCTCGGCGATCGCCACCGTCCTGTTTACGATCATGCTGACGGTGAACCTGGTAACCCAGAAGCTTCTTGGAAAAGTAGGTGAGTGACGCATGAAAATGGTTCTGAAAATACCGAAACGGCTTAACCGTTCGTTGGGCGTGGATCTGCTGCTGTTCGTGCTGCTGGGCGGAGTGGCCTGCTTTATGGCGCTTCCGCTTGTATTTACCATCAGCAACGCATTCAAGCCGATCGATGAGATTTTCACCTTTCCGCCCAAGCTATTCGTACGCAATCCCACATTCAAAAACTTTACCGATCTGGTCGGCATCTTCAGCGATTCCTGGGTACCGTTTTCCAGGTATGTATTCAACACGTTTTTCATCGCCATCGTCGGGACGGCGGGACATGTGATTTTGGCCTCTGCGGCGGCGTATCCGCTTGCGAAGCTCCGGTTTCCGGGCAAAAAGCTGATGTTTAACATCGTCGTGCTGTCGCTCATGTTTACGGTATATGTGACGCAGGTGCCGAACTACATGATGATATCGTATCTGGGCCTGATCAATACCTACTGGGCGATTCTGCTTCCGGCGTTCGGGATGACGCTCGGGCTGTACCTGATGAAGCAGTTCATGGAGCAGATTCCCGATGCGCTGCTGGAGGCGGGAAAGATCGACGGGGCCAGCGAGTACCGGATATACTGGCAGATCGTTATGCCGATCGTCAGACCCGCATGGCTCACGTTGATCATCTTCTCCTTGCAGAACCTTTGGACCAACGGTTCGGTGACGAGCCACAAATATATTTACAGCGAGCAGCTGAAAACCGTGGACTACGTATTCGGTCAGATTCAAAACGGCGGTCTGGTGAGGACGGGTCCGGTTGCGGCGGTGACGCTGCTCATGATGATCGTGCCGATCACCGTGTTCATCGTCACGCAGAGCAGCATCATTCAAACGATGTCCACATCGGGCTTGAAGGAATAACGGGGGGACAGGCAGATGAAGAAAGGGTTCGCATTATTCTTGGTTGTGCTGCTGCTGGCCGCGGGTACCGGTGCCGCGCCGGTATCCGCCGGCGATGCCTATAACTACTCCTACTGGGGAACCCCGGTTCCGGCGCCGGAGCCCTATTCGCTGGATCAGGTGCTGTACGGCAGCGACTGGAGCATCGGGGCGCTGTCCTCGCCTCAGGACATGTATGCCGGAGAGGATGGACGTCTCTATATTGCCGATACCGGCAACAGCCGGATCGTGATATTGGACCGGGATTTCCAGCCTGCCGGCATCATTTCGAAGTTTGAGCATGACGGCAAAGAGGACGCTTTGAACCAGCCTCAAGGGGTGTTTGTAGATACGGATCAGCATATTTATGTCGCGGATACGGATAACCGCCGCATCGTTGAGCTGGATTCGAACGGAAAGCTGGTGCGGGTCATGAACGAGCCGAAGTCGACCCTGCTCCGCGAGGGCTTTCAGTATCTTCCGGTCAAGCTGGCGGTGGATAAGGCCAAACGGCTGTACGTGATCAGTCAAGGCAGCTACGAAGGCATTATGGAGTTCGACTCGGACGGCGTATTCAACGGATTTATCGGGACCAACCGCGTCAAGTTCAGTCCCGCGGACCTGTTCTGGAAGCGGGTCTCGACCAAGGCGCAGCGTGATCAGATGCAGCAGTTCATTCCGATTGAATTCAACAATCTGGACGTGGACGAAAACGGCTTTATTTACACGTCCACCTCGGAGGAGAATTCCGATCAGCCGCTGAAGCGCCTGAATCCTTCCGGCACGGACGTCCTGCGCAGTAAAGGTTATTTCCCGCCGAAAGGAGACGTTGGCAACCTGGAGGGCGGAAGCATGACCGGAAGCTCCATATTTGTGGACGTCATTCCGGATCAGGGCGGCATGTATAGCGCGCTGGATTCGAAACGGGGACGTATTTTCACCTACGACAAGGACGGCAATCTGCTGTATGAATTCGGCGGATTAGGAAGCCAGCAGGAGAACTTCCGGACGCCGTCCTCGATTGAAATGCTGGGAGAACGGCTGCTCGTGCTCGACAAGGACAACAACCGGCTTTCGGTGTTCAGCCCGACGACTTACGGCAGCCTGATCCGCGGCGCGGTGAAGGCGCTGAATGAAGGCAAATCCGAAGAGTCCACGGCAGACTGGAAAAAGGTACTCCAGCTCAATGCCAACTTTGACGTCGCCTACATCGGCATCGGCAAGTCGCTTCTGAAGCAGGGGGACAACCGCGAAGCGATGACCTATTTCAAGCTCGGCAACAGCCGCGAGTATTACTCCGAAGCCTTTAAGCGGTACCGCAAGGAAGTGGTGTTCGACCACTTCGGGACGATCGTGCTCGCGCTTGTACTGTGCATCGCGGTCGTGATCGCTGGCGTCAAGCTGGCGAACCGCAAGACCCAAGGCCAATTTTACCGGGAGTTCGGCATTATCCGGAATCCGTTTTATACGATGCTTCATCCTTTTAACGGGTTCTGGGAGATGAAATATGAGCGCAAGGGCAGGCTCAGCGTCGCCTTTGTCATTATGGTGCTGCTTGTGGTGGCCATGATCGTAAAGCGCCAGTTTAACGGCTTCGTCATCAATTTCAACAACCCGGAGCAGCTGAGCAGCCTGGATGAGCTTAAGTTCATCGTGCTTCCTTTCCTGCTCTGGTGCATCGCCAACTGGTCGCTCACGACGTTGATGGACGGGGAAGGCAAATTCACCGAAATTATCATCGCGACGGCTTACTCTTTACTGCCGCTGGTGCTGATCTATTTTCCGCAGGTTCTCTACAGCAATGTCATCACGGCGGATGAGAGTTCCTTTTATTATTTGCTGAATACGATCGCCATGATCTGGTTCGTCTGGCTCCTGTTTACGGGCACGATGACCGTCCATCAATATTCGGCAGGAAAAACGGTTATCACGATGCTGCTGACGCTGGTCGTCATGGGGATCATCATTTTCCTCGGCGTATTGTTCTTCAGCATGCTGCAGCAAATGATCAATTTCGTCAGCTCCATCTACAAGGAAATTTCATTCAGGATGTAGCCGCCATAAGGAGGGATGGAACGTGGGCATACGCAAAAAACAAGCCGCAGGCATCCTGTGCGCACTGATCCTGGCTGCGGGTATCGCCGGTACCGGCCTTGGCGCGGTGCAGGGCGAGGGGAATGCTGCACCCGAAGCTCCGCTAACCGAAGCCGCGGGTTCTTCAGCCCAGGGTCAGGACATGGCGCAGTCTTCAGAGCGGGTGGCCGAGGCGCCGGCGGCGGGGCTTCCGGCATCCAAGAACACGCCACAGGAGCTGGAAGCGCTGGCCACCATGGAAAAGGCAGCAGAGAACGACCGCTTAAGCCTTTACGTGAATAAGGAGACCGCCGAAATTGCCGTGCAGGAAAAGCAGAACGGTTATATCTGGTTCTCCAATCCGGCCGGACGCAGTGAAGATCCTAAAGCGTCTCCGCTGTATCAGTCGGAGCTGTCCGCGCAGGTACTGCTAACCTATTACAACGATAAGGGGCAGATCAACGCGTTCAACAGCTATGACGACAGCGTCGCCAAAAAGCAGTTCAAGGTCACGCCTCAAGATACCGGCATCCGTGTGGATTACCATATGGGGAACGTGGCCCAATCCTTCGCCAACATACCGAAGGCGATCAGCCAAGAGCGTTTTGAAAAGGAAATTTTGGAACGCATTCCGGATGCGGATCAGCGTGAGGACGTAAAGTTCAAATTCCGCCTGGATGCAAAGAAACAGGTGTATGAAGTCCGCAAGCTTCAGGATTACGTCGCGGAGGAGCTCTCCGCCGTTTTGGAGGCGGCTGGTTACACGGCAGAGGATGCGGCGCAGGACAACAAGGAGAACGGGGTGGGAGAGGCAGCCGCTTCCGAGGAGGCGGAATTCACCGTACCCGTTGTATATTCGCTCGATGGCGGTAACCTTGTCGTCACCGTACCGGCCAAGGAGCTGAAATCGAGCAAATCCTATCCGATCGCGTCCCTGCAGATTTTGAAATTTTTCGGCGCGGCGGATACCGGCAAGAAAGGATACATCTTTGTGCCCGACGGTTCAGGCGCCCTCATTCATTTGAACAATCAGAAGCTGAACGCGGAGCCTTACAGCCTGCCTGTGTATGGGAATGACGGCACCTTCGACGTGAAGGAGCGGATTCAGACGAATGAGGCCTCCCGTCTTCCGGTATTCGGCTTGAAGCAGAATGATCACGCGCTGCTTGGCATCATCGAGGACGGCGAAGCCGGTGCAAGCATCAGCGCCGATATCAGCGGCCGCAATGATTCCTATAATACGGTCAGCAGCAAATTTCAGGTTACCGCTATGGATTATTACACCTTGTCCTCCGGTACCAAAACCAGCGCGGTTCCGATGTTTCAATCCGGCAGGTACCAGGGCAGCCTTCAGATCCGCTATGCGTTTCTCTCCGGCAGTTCCGCGGATTATACGGGCATGGCCACCGCGTACCGGATCTATCTTGCAGACAAATTCCAGCTGAAAAAGCTGGATGCTTCAACCCCGGCTCCGTTCGTGTTGGAGCTGGTGGGCGCTTTCCGTAAAAGCAAATCCATCCTCGGCATTCCTTACGAAGCCACGGAGTCGCTAACGACCTTCAGCGAGGCCGAAGGAATCCTCGGGCAGCTGAAGGAGGCAGGCGTCGCCAGCATTGATCTTCGGCTTGTCGGCTGGTTCAACGGCGGCATCCGCCATGCGTCCCCGTCGGATATTTCCGTCACCGGAGTGCTGGGAGGCAGGAAGGGTTTCCTGAAGCTGGCCGACTATGCGCAGAAGAACGGAGTCAGCTTGTTCCCGGATGCCGCCTTTGTGGAGAAATACAAAGGCTCGTCCGGAACGGCAACGCTTTTGGACCGCAGCAAGGCGGCGGTGTATGCCTATAATCCGGTCACTTATGCCAAGGATACAAGCAGGTTTTCCCATTATATCCTGTCTCCGCGCCAGCTGCCGAAGCAGGTGGAAGGATTCCTGAAAGATTACGCCAAACTGGGTGTTCCGGGTCTGTCGCTGCGTGATCTAGGCCGGGAGGTCAATTCTGACTTTGATCCCGGCCATCCCGTCAGCCGCCAGGATTCGCTGTTGACGTCGGTGAAAGAAATGGAGCTTTTGCGCCACGGCACAGGGCCGCTCATGGTCGACGGCGGCAACGCCTACAGCCTGCCATACGCCGGAATCGTCGTGAATGCGCCGGCACGCAGCAGCCGGCTGAATATCACCGACGAGGAAATTCCGTTTTACCAGATTGCCCTGCACGGTTACGTCGATCTCGCGGGCGCCCCATACAACATGGATGCGCTTCAGAATCCGCGGCTTTCGATGCTGAGGTCGCTGGAAACAGGGTCGATGGTGTACTATCAATGGTTCGCCAGCGATGCTTCGAAGGTGAAGGATACGGACTACAACGGCATGTATGCGCTCAATTACCGGGATTGGTTTGAAGAAGCAGTAAGGCTGTATCAGGAAGCCGGTCCGATCCTGTCCAAGGTTCGGGATCAGGCCATCACCGGCCACAGCCTGGTTGCGCCGGGCGTTGTCAGGACCACCTATCAGAACGGGGTAAGCATAACGATCAATTACAACGATACGGCGGCAGCCGTGGACGGCCTGCAGCTTCAGCCGCAGAGCTATCATGTAGGCGGTGAATAATATGTTCAGAAAATCTCTTACCTTGTCCCAAAAAAAGCAGTGGTACGGCGTCTTGTTCGTAACGCCGCTTCTCCTGGGTCTTGTCATGCTGTTTCTGCTGCCGCTCATCCAGTCCTTCCGGTTCAGCCTGAGCTCGATTCATCTGGTCGAAGGCGGCTTTGCCGTCGATTATAAAGGCTGGTCCAACTACAGCCAGCTGTTCACGACCAATCCGGACTATCCGCGGAGGCTGACGGAGTCGGTCATCAACATGGTCGTCAACGTGCCGATCATTATCATCTTCAGCCTGTTTGCGGCGGTGCTGCTGAACCAGAAATTCCGCGGCCGGGCACTGGCCAGGGCGATCTTTTTCCTGCCGGTCATTCTAGCCTCGGCAGCGATCGCGAATCTGGATATCAGCAGCTTTGTCGGAGGCGCAAGCTTGTCCGGTACAGGCGGAGGCGAAGGCGGCGGAGGCCTGCTGCAGAGCTTCGAGCTGAAGAAAATGCTGACCGAATCGGGCCTCGCTCCGGTATTCGTCAACTACATCACCGGAGCGGTGGACCGCATTTATGAAATTATCAGCTCCTCCGGCGTGCAGATCCTGATTTTCCTGGCCGGACTGCAGTCGGTGTCGCCTGCCTTATACGAGGCATCGCGCATTGAAGGTGCGACCGGCTACGAAATCTTCTGGAAGGTCACCTTTCCGATGATGACGCCGCTCATTTTGACCAATATCGTGTATTCGATCATCGATTCGTTCAGCCATAATTCAATCAATTCCCTGATTTCCGAGACCGCGTTCAAATCGTTCGAGTTTGGCCAAAGCGCGGCCATGTCCTGGGTCTATTTTGCCGTCGTGACCGCGATTCTGGGCATTTCAACGGCGATCATTTCCAGAAAGGTGTTCTACTACGACTGATAAGGAGGAGAAGGCTATGAAATCGCCTGCCGCATACGCGGACATCATCCAGTACCGATTCAACCCTCTGGAAAAATCCAAGCTCTGGCTCTGGATCGTGGTGCGCACCGTCCTGATTGCCGGGTTCTGCTTTATCATCTTGTTCCCGCTTTTCTTGCGCCTGTCGGTGGCCTTCCGCAGCAAAGTCGATATTTATGACCCGACCGTGCTCTGGATCCCCAGACATTTCACGTTCGATAACATCAAGATTGCCATGGAAGCAACCCATTATTTTTCGGCGCTCCTGAATACGTTTCTGATCTCGGCAGGGACAACGGTCGTTCAGCTTGCTTCCTGCGCACTAGCGGCATATGCCTTTGCCCGGTTGAAGTTCAAGGGGAGCGGCCTGCTGTTCGGGCTCGTTATTTTTACGATCGTCGTGCCGCCGCAGACCATCATGATTCCGCTGTATCTTACGTACCGCTATTTTGATTTGTTCGGCCTGATCAAGCTGTTTACGGGCAAATCTAGCCTCAACCTGATTGATACGTTCTGGCCGTTTCTCATTTCGTCGTCTACCGCCATGGGGCTGAAAAATGGGCTGTATATCTATATTTTCCGCCAGTTTTTCCGGGGAATCCCGAAGGAAATCGAAGAGTCGGCGTTCGTGGACGGGGCGGGCGTGCTGAAGACCTTTTACCGGATCATGCTGCCCAATGCGGTGCCGGCCATCGTCACCGTGGTGCTGTTTTCGTTTGTATGGCAGTGGAATGACAGCTATTACGTGTCGCTTTTCCTGAGCAAGGTCAAGGTGCTGTCCACGCAGCTGATGGACATGGGCTCGGCGCTCGGCAAGGAACCGGATCTGGTCTATCAGTCCATGCTGCTGAACACCGGCGTGCTGCTGCTGACCGCGCCGCTGATAATTTTATATTTGTTTGTGCAGCGGTACTTTGTCGAAAGCGTAGAGCGCACGGGCATTGTCGGCTAATTTCGAGACAGGGGGATGAACATGGGAAATCTAACGACGGAGACGCTAAGAGGCTTTCACCTGCGCTTCAGCAATCATGAAGAGATGGAGCTTTTGAAAAAGGTGATTACGGACGCGCTCGTTCCGATGGGGGTGAACGTGCTCATTCTTGAGTGCAATACCGGATTTCAATTCACTTCCCATCCGGAGGTGGCAGGCGGTTCGCTGACACGAGAGGATGCCAGGGAGCTCTCCCGTGTATGCAAGCAGAGCGGTATCCGGCTGATTCCGCTGTTCGAATGTTTGGGGCATCAGGGCTGGGGCGGCGGACGAAACTCGCTGCTCCAGGCTTATCCGGAATTCGATGAGACGCCGCATGTACCGGCAGATGCCAAGTGGCCGGAATTTTACTGCCCGAGCTGGTGTCCTTCGCACCCGGACGTAAACCGGATCGTGTTCGATCTGATGGATGAGCTGCTTGAAGCATTCGAGGCGGATGCGCTCCATGTCGGCATGGATGAGGTGTTCGCGATTGCCGATGAGCACTGTCCGCGCTGCAGGGGGAAGAAGAAGGATGAGCTGTTCGCGAAGGCGGTCAACGATTATTACGGCCATTTGATCGTAAAACGCGGTGTGCAGATGCTGATGTGGGCAGACCGGCTGATCGACGCGAACGGCATGGGCTATACACAGTGGGACGGGGATGTGTATGGGATCTGGCCGGCGGTGGACCGGATTCCGAAGGATATTATTCTCTGCGATTGGCATTACGACAAGCTGGATCAATATCCGTCGGTCGGACATCTGCTGGAGAAGGGATTCACCGTATGGCCGTCGTCCTGGAATATGCCGGAGGCTGCGCTGGACTTGCTGGAACAGTCGTATGCTCAAGCAGGGAAGCTGGGTGCGGACGAACGGATGCCCGGGATGCTGGTGACGGGGTGGAATGCAACCGGACGTACATTGGCGGCCGCGCTGCTCGGCGAAGGCAAGCTTGGGGAGGATCAGGGCAATATCCGGGGCATCGCCCAGACCCTGCAGGCGGTCATGGAGCGGCTCAAGTCGAAATAGCAGAAAAATGCAGCAAGCCTAAAGACAAAAAACACGGGCGAGAATGGGGAGCAGAATATTGACACAATCCAAGACAGTACATATCATTTCGCATACGCACTGGGACCGGGAATGGTATCTGCCTTATGAAAAGCATCATGTGCGGCTGATCCGGCTGATGGACACCTTGCTCGCTGCGCTGGAAGAGGATCCGGATTTTAAAAGCTTTCATCTCGACGGCCAGACGATCATCCTGGAGGATTATTTGCAGATTCGTCCGGAAAAGAGGGTGCTGCTCGAGCAGTTCATCCGGGAAGGCCGCATTCACGTCGGCCCATGGTACGTTCTGCAGGATGAGTTTCTGACCAGCAGCGAGGCCAACGTGCGCAATCTGCTGTACGGTTTTCAGGATGCCGCCAAGTTCGGCGCCGTGAGCAGGACCGGATATTTTCCGGACTCCTTCGGCAACATGGGGCAGGCTCCGCAGCTTCTGCGGCAGGCCGGCATCGGAAACGCCGTGTTCGGCCGGGGCGTCAAGCCGACCGGCTTTAACAACGAGGTGAGTGAGTCGGCTGCCTATGAATCTCCGTATTCGGAAATGATCTGGGAGGCGCCCGACGGCTCGCGCGTGCTTGGCATCCTTTTTGCGAACTGGTACAGCAACGGCAACGAGATTCCGGCGGATCCGGCCGAGGCGCAGGCATACTGGAATCGGAAGCTGAAGGAGGCGGGGAGCTTCGCTTCCACGCCGCACTTGCTCCTGATGAACGGATGCGACCATCAGCCGGTGCAGCGGAACGTGACGGATGCCATCAAGACGGCAGAAAAGCTGTTCCCGCAGCACCGCTTTATCCATTCCAACTTTACGGAATACATTGAAGCGGTGTCCGCCGCCGTTCCCGAGAACCTGTCGGTCGTACGCGGCGAGCTCCGCAGTCAGCATACGGACGGCTGGTCCACGCTGGTCAATACGGCATCCTCACGCGTGTACCTGAAGCAGTTAAACAACCGGGGACAGACGCTGCTCGAGAAGGTAGCCGAACCGCTGGCGGTATTCGCCCACCTGACGGGAAAAGCGTCGTATCCGCATCATCTGCTGGAATACGCCTGGAAAACTTTGATGCAAAACCATCCGCATGACAGCATTTGCGGCTGCAGCGTGGATGAGGTCCACGAGGAGATGGTCACCCGCTTCGCCAAAAGCAGGCATGTTGCAGAAGCCATTGCTGGTGACAGCCTGGCCGTATTGGCGGAGGAAACGGATACTCATATGGTGGCTAAGTTTCTGCAGGCGGATGAAGGGGCATATCCTTTTGTCGTGTTCAATACGACAGGCTGGAAGCGTTCGGGAATGGTGACGGCGGATATCGAGCTTGAGCGAATATATTTCGGCAGCGGCCAGAGCTTTCCTGTGATGAAAAACAAGCTTCGCCAGCTACCGCTAGGCCAGCTTCTCCTGCTTGATCCGGATGGGGCAATCATTCCGTTCAGCTATGAGGACCAGGGCATCGCGTTCGGTTACGACCTGCCGGAGGACCGCTTCCGCCAGCCTTATTTCACGAGAAAAATCACATTGATGTTTGAGGCGGAGGACGTGCCTGCTCTCGGACAAAAAGCGTATGTTCTGATCCGGGGCGGACAGGAGGCTGACACAGCCGGAGATGGCTCCGCAGCCGATCCACCCAAAACTCACCGTCCCGCCTCGCTCGTGACCGGCCGGCGCAGCATGGAGAATGAATATTTGGCGGTGACCATCGAGGCTAACGGGTCTGTCACGCTCAAGGATAAAACGACGGGAAGCACCTTCAGGGACCTGTGCATCTACGAGGATTCCGGCGATATCGGCAACGAGTATATGTACAGACAGCCGGACGGGGATGTGCCGATCACCACCCGAAACGCCCTCGCTTCCATCAGCCTGGCTGAGGATGAACCGTACCGGGCATCTTTTGACATCCGGCATACGCTTCATCTTCCGGTGTCCGCCGAAGACAAACTCGGCCAAGAGCAGCGTGAGCTGGTATGGTTTACCGGACGAAACGCATGCCGATCCTCGAAGACCCTGGAATTTTGCATCCATACCCGAGTTACGCTCGAACGCGGCGGAAGAGGTCTGGAGGTGGAATCGTCGTTCGTCAATGAAGCCGATGACCACAGGCTGCGCATGCTTTTTCAGACGGGAATTGCCTCACCGGTACATAAGGCGGACTCCGTCTTTGAAGCTGCAGAGCGGAGCAACCTGCCGGCAGCGGAATGGGCGAACCCGAGCAACTGTCATCATCAGCAGTCGTTTGTTTCGATCCGGGATGAACGTCATGGTTTGACGGTTGCCAACCAGGGTCTGCCGGAATATGAGATCATTCCGGATGAGACCCCGATTATTGCCGTGACGCTTCTGAGAGCGGTCGGCGAAATGGGCGATTGGGGACATTTTCCGACGCCCGGCGCACAGTGCCACGGCAAGCATACGGTCCGGCTGAAGGTCATTCCGTTCGGAGAGTCCTCCCGGGAGGGCGGGATGGGGCCGATCGACGAGACTGTCTCCATGATTCATGCACAGCAGTTTCAGGTTCCTTGGTCTGTGCAGCAAACGGGAGTTCATGGCGGCAGCCTTCCGGCCGTCCATTCTTATCTGGACTGGACAGGAGAAGACTTGATCTTCTCGGCGCTGAAGATGTCCCGGGATACGGGCTGCATCATTGCCCGCTGGTATCATATCGCGCATTCGGCAAGCACACTGACCGTTAAGCCCTCGTTCATGTTCCGTGAGGCAAGGCGGAGCAATATCATGGAGGCTCCGCTGGAACCGTCCAGCCTGGATGCAATCACGGTGCGGCCGGCGGAAATCATCACGCTCAGCCTGGCCCTTTCGGAATAAGCATTCGCATGATCGTAAGCCTCCTAACCGCAGCGGAAAGCATACGCTTTCTCGCCTGCGGTTTCTTTCGTTTCAGGCGGATCTCGTTTCGGCGCCAGGCAAGGCAAACTGTTTGTGGTCCGTCCGCGGGTACGCCAATCTCAGTTGACTGATTTTGACGGACGCAGTTATTGTATAGGTACAACTACGGGCTGAAGCAGTCCGGTTGAGGACATAACCCATAAGGTGATGAAGGTGCATAAGGACTCGTTCTATTCCCGGCTTAAAAGCAAGTCTTTCATTCTCAGGCGGCTGTCAATCAAGAACAGGCTGCTGGCAGCCTTTATCGTTACCTCTCTGCTGCCGGTCGTGTTCGTAAGCGTTTACTCCAACATGAAATACGAGACCTCGGTGACGAATAAAATCAGCGCCTATTCCATGCAAATCCTGGATGAATTGTCGCAGAACGCGACGCGTGAGCTAGAGCAATACGAGACATTAAGCGAGAATATTATCATTAACCATTTGATCCAGAACGGGCTGCCGAAGTTTGACGCGATGAGCGACTATGAGAAAAATCAGCTTCAGACCCAGATCGGGGATGATTTGGGTCAGCAGATTTTCCAGCTTGGAAATATCAGCAACGTCATGATCCTGACGAACAGCGGTGAGTCGTTTTTTGACCTTGGCTTCGAGCTGTATCCGGCGAAACAAATCCAGTCGATGCTCGAAGAGACGAAGAAGTCCTTCGGGAACGCTTATTGGACGTACCTGCGCTCGGGACGCGGAACCAACACGATTGCGCTCAGCCGCCGGATTTACGCGGAGGATAAGCTGAACAAGCAGCTCGGGTATCTGATTATTTTTATCGATGAGAAGGTATTCTCCCGTAATATTTACAAATTCGTCAACCTTGGCGCAGGAAGCAGCATTTATATCTCCGATGCGGGCGGCATGGTCATTTCCTCCCTGACGGACGACATCCCCAAAGGAAACCCTTTTGCGGAAAAGGAAATCTTCAGTCCGATCGACAACCAGTTTCATCTGGAGCAAAAGCTGACGGCATTTCATGCGGACGTGAACAACCATCCGTTTTTGGTGGCGAGTTCCTATATCCGTTCGGCCAACTGGTTTTTCGTCGGGATGATTCCGCAAAAGTTTATTTTGTCCGAATTGTCGGACATGCGGCGCAATATCGTGATCATCTGCCTGGTCGTGCTATTGCTGTCCGGCATGATTTCGACGTGGATCTATTTTACGATCAGCAATCCGATGCGCTCCCTGCTGATGTACGCCAAGCAGATCCGGATGGGAAGGCTGGAGGCGGCGACCCTGACCCGATCCGCCTATCCGGACGAAATGGATAAGCTGACGGAGACGATCGACGGCATGGTCGAGCAGCTGAAGCATTTGATCGGACAGGTGCAGTCGGAACAGCAGGCCAAGCGGGATGCGGAGCTGAAAATGCTGCAGGCCCAGATCAATCCGCATTTTTTGTTCAATACGCTGAATTCGCTGAAATGGAGCGCCATGCTGGGCGGCAACGAATCGGTCACAAGCGGCATCGAATCGCTGTCCGAGCTGCTGCGCAGCACGATCATGGTGAAGGACGAGTTCATCACGCTGCACACGGAAATCGCAAATCTGCTGCATTATGCCACCATACAGCGCATCCGTTACGGCGATTCTTTTGTGCTGCACACGGAAGTGGAAGAGGAGTTATCGGGCTTCCTGGTTCCGAAATTCATTTTGCAGCCGATTGTAGAGAATTCCATTTTGCACGGAGTGGGGGACGGCGAAAAAAGAGTCGGCATTTGGGTGAAGGCAACCCGCCAAAATCATGTGCTGACTATCAGCATCGCGGATAATGGAAAAGGGTTTGACATGAATCATGTGAAAGCCAAGCGTGAATCCCATTCCAAGCTGTCGGGACTCGGCATGGCCAATGTGGATGAGAGGATCAAGCTGCATTTCGGAGCTGCCTTTGGACTCGTGACATCCAGCGCTGTCGGCGAGGGTACGAAGACGGTGATTACACTTCCGGTATATACGAACGAGGAGGATTTGGAGCGATATGTATAAAGTACTGATCGTCGATGATGAAATGATTGTCCGTCATGCCGTGAAAACCCTGATTCGTTGGGAAGGCAGCCAGTTCGTGTACGCCGGCTCGGCGGCAAGCGGCACATCGGCGCTGAAACTGATGCAGGAGACACCGGCCGATATCGTGATCACGGATATCAAAATGCCGGATATGGACGGCATCGAGCTGATCAAGCAGCTGATGTCCACCGGATTTGACGGAGAGATTTTGGTGCTCAGCAATTTTAACGATTTTGAGCTTGTGCGGGAAGCGCTGAAATGCGGTGCGCATGATTATATGCTGAAGCTGACGCTCAAAAGCGACAGCTTTATGCAGACGCTGGGGGAAATCGCCCTGAAGCTGAACGCGAGAAAAGGAAGGGCAGAAAGGGCAACTGAACCTGCGCTGCCCGTCAAGCGGCAGCCGGACCGGATCCATGAGACACTGGCTTTCCTGTACCGTTCCGGCGAAGAGGCAGGCAGGTCCGGGATCGAGGCCGCCGAAAACATATGGCTGCAGGAGCACGCGGTCTATACCTTCGGCATACAAGTGACGGCCGTAAGCGAACTCAGGGATGAGGGCTCCCTTAAGCACTCGCTTAGCCAGCTGTGGAGCGACGTATATCCGGGAAGCACCTGGCAGTGCGCCGTTGCGGGCGAAGATCATAGCTTTCTGATAGCCGCTGCTTATCCGTCAGCGTCGGGAGCGCCGGAGCCGGCGGAGATGGCGGAAAGAATCGCCAGCCTATCCGCGATGTACTACAGCATGAAGGTGGACATTATTTACGGGAACAAGGCTGTGCATCCCATGGGTTTAGCGGAGGAGATCCGGCTATGCCGGGAAGCGCAGGTTCTGTTTTTCTATAAGACGTCGGGCCCGCTGTGCCAATCGAACCGAAGCGCAGCCGTTGACGAGGATTCCGGGTATTCGCGGCTGGAGGCGGAATGGCTGGAGGAAATCGGCAAAGGGCATCCGGAGTTTATCGTCAACTGGGAAGCCCGTGCCCGCCAGATGATTCAGGAGGGGGGCGAGCGCCGGATGTATCCGCGGGTGGTTAAACGGGTGATCTGCGAGGGCATGTGGACTGTCAGCCGCAAGCTAGGGCTTGATCAGCATCGCGGCTTCGATCCTTCACTCTGGCTGGAGAAAATGACAAAAGCTGGCACGGATACGGAATTGTCAAGCGTTGTCGGGGAGCTTGCGCAGGAAGTTCTAACTCATGCCGGAAACGGGGCGGGCGTGCGCGCGAACCGGGCAGAGGTGCGCAAGGCACTCGTATTTCTGGAGGAGAACTACCGGAGGTCTGTCTCCATTCATGACGTGTCTGTGCACGTGAACCTGTCGGAAACGTATTTATGCCAGATTTTCAAAACGGATACGGGCAAAAGCATCATGACCTATTTGAACGAGCTGCGCATGGCCAAAGCGCATGAGCTGTTATCCTCCGGCCAATGGCTGGTGAAAGAAGCGGCGGCAGAGGTAGGCATTCACGATCCTTTTTATTTCAACAGGCTGTTCAAAAAGCATTTTGGCGTGCCGCCCAAGCAGGTCAAGCCGAAAGAAACTCCAGATATGAAGTGACGTAATGCGGAAACTGCAGCATTTTAAGCAAGAATCATAAAATCGTCCATTTCTATTGTAAACGCTTACTGAAAATGCTTAAAATCGTCCATGACATTCACAGGGATTCTCCATTTGGCAGGGCTTTCAGCGGGGGTATAATGACAACAAATATAAAGGAGGTCATGTAATGAAGTGGAATAAGATTTTATCCGCTGTAAGCGTTTGCGCTTTGTCGGCATCCCTGCTCGCGGGTTGCGGCAGCAGCACTTCGGATACGGGAACCAAAGATGCTGCCGGAACGAGCGAGGGCGGATCCAAAAAGGTGGAGAACGGTGAGCTGAACATCGCGGTATTCCAAGGAGGATACGGACGGGAGTATTGGGATCAGGTGTCGGAAGAGTTCATGAAGGATCATCCCGGCACGAAAATCAATATTACGGCCAGCCCCAAAATCGCTGAGCTGGTTCGCCCCAAAATCGTAGCGGGCAACCCGCCGGATTTGATGTACATCGCCGGCGGAGACAACCTGCCGATTCTGGACGGATTGATCAAAGATAACGCGCTGACGGATCTCAGCGATATTTTCAATACGGATGACGGCAGCGGCGCATTGAAGGACAAAATGCTTCCGGGCGTGCTTGAATCCCGCTCAATGGCTCCATACGGCGATGGCAAAATCTATCTGGCGCCTTTTAACTTCGGCGTCCTGGGGCTTTGGTATAACAAAACGCTGTTCGATGGAAAGAGCATTCAAATGCCGAAAACATGGGATGAGCTGTTCGCGATGAATGCCACGGCCAAGGATAACGGCCGAGCGCTCTTTACCTATCAGGGGCTGTATCCCGGCTACCTGGACGAAGTCATCATTCCTTCCATTTATGACCTTGGCGGGCAAAAAGCGCTGGACCAATTCTTCGATTACGACCCTGAGTTCTGGAAGAGCGACGTATTCAAGCAGGTATGGGGCAATATCCTGAAATTTGCTACCGAGGACAACGGACTGATGAAAGGCACGGTCGCCTTGAATCACACCCAGGCACAGACCGCATTCATGCAGGGCAAAGCGATGTTCATTCCGAACGGAACATGGTTCGAGGATGAAATGAAGGATGCGCCGCGCGAGGACGGCTTCCAGTTCGGCTTCCTGGGCATTCCGTCGTTCCAGTCCGGCAGCAGCGTCAAGGCGATGAGCCAGATCGAGCAGATCGTCATTCCGGCGAAAGCGAAAAATCCGGAGCTGGCGGCCGAATTCCTGAAATACATCTACACCGACAAAAGCATCAAGCTGAACGCGGAAAAATCCAAAGCGGTGATGGCCGTTAAAGACGCGGCGGATTTGGCGAAGCCTTATATCTCGGAAACGACGTATAACGTATACAAGGCCGTGGACAACGGCATGGAGCTCGTCAACGGAACCTTCAAGACGGTAGCCAAAGGCAGCCGGTACAGTCCGAAGGATGAGGTCTACAAAACGATCTCCTCCTTGATGAACAAGCAAATGACTTTGGAGCAATACAGCGACAAGATGTACAAAATGTACACCGAGGTCAGCAAGGAACTGAAGGACTCGGCGGAGTAATTCTCCCCTTCATCATCATGGAAGCTTACATTCAGACATAAGAGGCTGGCGGCACCGGACCGGTTCATACCGGCCGGGGCTGGTACGGCCCAGAACCCAAGTGAAGGAAGTGGAGAGAATGACTTTAAAAGCACGGCGGCGCTTTTTCATGGCCGCCTGTCTTATTCCCGGCCTGGTCATGTTCATCTTGTTCAAGCTGTATCCGGCTATGCAGGTATTCTACAAATCCTTTTTCCTCTGGACGGGAATCGGGGATAAGCCCAAATTTATCGGCATCAAAAATTTCGTGGACATGTTTCATGACGACGTGTTTCTGCTGTCGCTCCGGAATACGGGATTTCTGATCATCATCGTTCCGATCTTCACCCTTTTGATCGCTCTTGTCAACGCGTCGATTCTGACGCGGACCAAGCTGAAGGAAAAAGGGCTCTACCGTACGCTGTTCTTTTTCCCGAGCATCCTGTCTTTTGTCGTCATTGCGATTCTGTGGTCATTTATTTACCATCCCACGATCGGATTCCTCAACTCCGGCATGGAAATGCTCGGACTCGGGGATTATGCGATGGCTTGGCTCGGCGATTCCCGGACCGTGCTGTGGGCGCTGGCCGTGACGCTGATCTGGCAGGCAGCCGGTTACTACATGGTCATTTACATGGCGGGAATCGACAGCATTTCGCCGGATCTGTACGAGGCGGCCAGCATCGACGGGGCGACTCCGTTCAAGCAGTTCATTCACATTACGATCCCGATGCTGTGGGAGATTATCCGGATCACGATTATATTCAGCATCAACGGGGTGCTGACGATTAGCTTCGTCATCGTTACGATCATGACGGCGGGCGGACCGGATCGCCATTCGGAAGTCGTTATGACGTATTTGTACCAGCAGGCGTTTACGAATTCCAATTTCGGGTACGCGATGGCCATCGGCGTGTTCGTATTCCTGTTCTCCGTGATCCTGTCGCTGATCAGCAACAAACTTACGGAAAGGGGATCGAACTGATATGGCACAACCTCAGACTACAGCGGCCGTTCCTTCCCGCAAAGCACAGCCGTCCGTGAAACCGCTCATTATTATCCGGAACTGGCTGCTCCGCATCCTGCTTATCATCCAGGCGCTGGTGGTTGTCTATCCGCTGCTGTGGAACGTACTGGCTTCCTTCAAAACGAACGCGGAGGTGATGGAAAGTCCGTGGAGCCTCCCGAAATCGCTTCAATGGGACAACTACGTCCGGGCATTCACGTCCGCTAAAATCGGCGATTACATGCTGAACTCTGTTATCGTTGTCGTGCTGTCGATGGCAATGCTGATTTTGATGGCCGTGCCGACGGCGTACGTGCTCGGACGGATGCGTTTCCGGGGACAAAAGCTGATCTCCAACGTGTATATGGCGGGTTTGTTCATCGGAGCGGTCTACATCATCGTGCCGCTGTTTATTCTGATGAACGATCTGCATATGCTTGATAACCGTTTTTGGCTAAGCGCCGTGTATGCGACGGGAACGTTGTCCTTCTCGGTTTATCTGTTGACGGGCTTCATGAAGTCCATCCCGCCGGATTTTGAAGAAGCGGCCATGATCGATGGCTGCGGCTACTTTTCAACCCTGTTCCGGATCATCATGCCGATGGTCCGTCCGGGCATCATCACCATGGTCGTGTTCAGCTTCTTAGATTTCTGGAACGAATACGTGCTTGCCATGACGCTCGTGACCAGCGATGCGAAAAAGACCATTCCGATCGGTCTCAGCAATCTGATGCAGGTGCAGCAGTTCGCCACCGATTGGGGATCCTTGTTCGCGGGACTCGTCATCGTGCTGATTCCGACGGTCATCATTTACGTGCTGCTGCAGAAGAAATTGACCGAAGGCATGATGCTGGGCGGAGTCAAGGGCTAGGCAGCAACAGACAGGAAATATATTCAAAATATGCTATCCCCTTAGCCCTGATTCTGGTTTATAATTGGCCGGACAGGGCTAATGGCAAGAAAAGGGACAAAGCAGGACATCACAAGGGAGAGATCAAGCGAAATGGCAGAGCTAAAGGTTCAAGGAAACGATTTTGTATATGAAGGGAGTCCCCTGCGCATATTTTCGGGCTCTATCCATTACTTCCGTGTCGTTCCGGAATATTGGCGCGACCGGCTGCTGAAGCTGAAGGCCTGCGGATTCAATACGGTGGAGACGTATGTGGCCTGGAATATTCATGAACCGGAGGAAGGCCATTTCGTATTCGACGGTCTGGGCGATATCGAGGGATTTATCCGGATTGCCGGCGAGCTCGGCCTGCATGTCATCGTGCGCCCGAGCCCTTACATCTGTGCCGAATGGGAGTTCGGCGGGCTGCCGGCGTGGCTGCTCGCGGATTCCTCCATGCAGCTTCGCTGCTTCGACCGTGCCTACCTGGACAAGGTGGACCGGTATTTCGACGAGCTGCTGCCGCGGCTTGCGCCGCTGCAGTGCACGAACGGCGGTCCGATCATCGCCATGCAGATCGAAAACGAATACGGCAGCTACGGAAACGACAAGCAGTATTTGAATTATCTGAAGGAAGGCATGCTCCGCAGAGGCATCGACGTGCTGCTGTTCACTTCGGACGGGCCGGAGGACCATATGCTGCAGGGAGGCATGGTCGACGGCGTGCTCGAAACCGTTAACTTTGGCTCACGGGCCAAGGAAGCTTTTGAGAAGCTGCGGGAATATCAGCCGGAAGGCCCGATCATGTGCATGGAATTTTGGAACGGCTGGTTCGACCACTGGATGGAGGAGCATCAATCCCGTCCGGCGAACGATGTGGCGGAGGCGCTGGAGGAAATGCTCCGCGAAGGGGCTTCGGTAAACTTTTACATGTTCCACGGTGGAACCAACTTTGGCTTCTACAACGGAGCGAATCATATTCAGCGTTATGAGCCGACCGTAACGAGCTATGATTACGACACCCTGCTCAGCGAAGCCGGAGATCCGACGCCAAAGTTTTATGCGGTCCGCGAGGTGCTCTCGCGGTATAGCGAATTGCCGGAGCTGGAGCTGCCCGAACCGATCCTAAAAAAGGCATACGGCGAAGTGGTTATGACGCAGCAAGCGGGATTGTTCGCCAATTTGGATGAACTGTCTCTGCCTGTCCGCCGGGCATGCCCGGAACCGATGGAGAAGATGGGGCAAAGCTACGGTTTTATCCTGTACTCCACACGCATCAGCGGTCCAAGAAAAGGCTTTGAGCTCGTGCTCCAGGATGTTCGTGACCGCGCGCTCGTATTTGCGGACGGCCAATACGTTGGCACGGTGGAACGCTGGAATCCGGCAGGTATTCCGCTCGAAATACCGGCAGAGGGGCTGCAACTGGACGTACTGGTCGAGAATATGGGCCGCGTCAATTACGGACCATTGATGAGGGATCCGAAGGGGATTACCGAAGGCATCCGGCTCGGCAACCAGTTCCTGTATGATTGGACGATCCGCCCGCTGCCGCTGAGCGACTTGTCGGGGCTATCGTTCCTGCCGCTGCATAGCGGGGAGGGGGAGATTCAAGCCGCGGCTCCGGCGTTCTATAGAGGGACGTTCGAAGTAAGCGGTAAAGCGGATACCTTTCTCCGTCTCGACGGCTGGAAGAAAGGCGTCGTGTACGTGAACGGCTTCAACCTCGGCCGCTACTGGGAAGCCGGACCGCAACGGACGCTGTACATTCCGGCGCCGCTCCTCAAGGAAGGAAGCAATGAAATCACCGTCTTTGAGCTTCACGGCATGAATCGTCCCGTCGTCCATTTGGTGGACGCACCGGATCTCGGCTAGAATGCACGCCAATAAAGGGCTGCTCCCCGGGTCAATAATCCTTGACCTCCAGGAGCAGCCCTTTGGCGTCTCTCGTTATTTCGTCGACGTTCCCGGTTCATCTTTGTTGATCGCGATGATCCCGAATTTGTCCTTGGTATCGGGCGATGCCCCAAACCAGATTTCGCCGTTGCCGACCATGACGCCTTGGTCATTCACGAACAGCGTGTTCAGTTTCTGATCCGCCAGCGCCTTCTTGACGGGATCGGTCATGATCTGGTCGTAAGCGGCCAAAAATCCCGTCTTATCCTTATAGCTCCGGCTTGATCCGTTCTCGTTCACCCGCAGGGGATAGAGAACTGCATCCGCGACCTGTTCCTTGTTCCCGTTCGCGACGGCCTTCTGCACTTTTCCGAAGAACTCGTTGAATTTGTCCGGATCATCGATGCCCGCGGTCTTATAAGGATTGCCGCCCGCTGGCGTCTGAGGGTTGTCCGGCGTTTCCGTCTTAGGGACGGTGACCGGACCTGCGGCGTCCTTGTTGCTGCCCCCGCCCGCCGCGTCTTCTTCGGGCTCCGATGCCGTCTTGGAATCGTTGACGCTATTTTCTACCGGCTGGCCGGAACCCGTGTCCGCGGCTTTCGTGGAGGAGATGGCATTTTTGTCTCCGTCGCCGCAAGCGGATAAGGCCATGCTCAGGCTCAGCGCAAGCGCTGCCGACAGTATTTTGACCGGGAATTTTCCCGGACGCGTGTTCGAGTTCATAGAAATTATCCTCTCTTCGCATGATGTATTTTTGCAAGGCTGATCTTAAGTTCGTTGTATATATTAAAAAATAACCCGTCCCACATATCTTAAACATGGGACGGGTGTATGCCGTTACTCTTCTTCTTCGCCGTCTTCATACCACGGGTTCAAATGCACCATCACGTCTCCGACCAGCTTCATGCGCTGCATGATCGTCTTTTTGACCTCGCGGCTGACGTCATGTCCCTGCTTGACCGTGAGCTGATTGGGTACGGATACTTTGACGTCGACGATAATGGCGTTGCCGAGCTCCCGCGCCCGGATGCTGTCCACCCGTTTGACGTTGGGGACGGAATAAATGATGGAGCTGAGCTGGGCAAGCTGTTCGTTCGTCACATTTTTGTCCATCAAAATATCAATGGCTTCCTTGCCCATTTTAAAGCCGAGGCGAATGACGAGATAAGAGACGATAATGCCGGCGGCAGAGTCGCCGTATTCGGTATAAGCGATATGGTAATGGTCTCCGATCAAGGCGATGCCGATGCCGACAAAAGCGGCGGCGGATGCGTACACATCGGCAATATGATCATAGGCGGTAGCGATCAGGCTGCGGCTGTTTTCCGCTCGGCCGATCCGGATGCAGTACATATAGAGGGCCTGCTTCCAGATCAGGGAAACCAAGGCTGCGAGCAGGGCGATCCAGCTGGCATGGGCGGGCGGCTCGAAAAAGGATTCGACCGATTTATATACCATGAGCAGCGCAGCCGCAATCAAAATAAGCGCAACCATGCCGGAGGCGATGGCTTCGGCTTTACCGTGTCCGTACGGATGATCTTCATCCGCGGGCTTCCTGGAGACCAGCGCGGAAGTGAGTGCGGCAATGGTAGCCACCACATCGCCCGCATTATGGATGCCGTCCGCCACGAGAACTTTACTGTTGAAGACCAGGCCGGTAACTATTTTCAAGATGGTCAGCAGCACATTGCTGATCAGACTGATCCATACAGCAAAAATGGATTTGTTCGCCACGGGTTTAATCTCCCTTTACATGTAGAATGAGCGTACGCAAATAACAAGGCAAGCCATATGTATGTATTGCTGGACGGGGGCCTGATAAGATCGTAAGCTCCCTGTTCTCTATAGAATAACCTATTTCGCTGATCTTTTAACGTGCCTGTTCCCCAAGTACAAAGTATTCAGCATCCAAATAAATTATATACGTCAGTGATATGTACTAAATCAAATAACAAAAAAACTCTCCGATACGCCGCCGCACATTCCTATAGAAAGGAAATGGCGTAAAAAGCGCTGGAGAGCCGTTTGACGTGAAACGGGAGTCACGGTTGTTTCAGGTATCCGATCTTAATCAACGTGGATGTTCCATCCGCTGTACCGATGAGCAGCGCAGAATCCTTTTGCTCCGCGTTCGATAAGGGAAGAATGAGCAGTCCGCTGTTGAAGGTTGCCCGGTTGATGGCTTTATCCCAGACTGTGATGCCGTCATCACCCAGCTTCCAAACATATTGCTTGGAAACCATGCCGTGCCAATCCTGATTGACCGTTCCGGTGGCGATATATCCGCCTTCAGGGGCAGGCTGAATATCGTTGATCATGCTCCGGTCCAAGGAGGGATCCGGTTGCTGCATCCACTTCAGCGATCCGTCCTTCCGCACGCTCATCACATAGCCAGTCGTCAAATAACGATAGCCACCATCCGGATTCGGGTGGTTATAAAAGCCGGCCAGAGCGAGATCCCCATCGCTTCCTTCAGTTAGACCGGTGATCCATAAATTTTGGCTATCCTCGGATGGATCAATCCGCTGCTGCCAGACGGGCTGCAGATTTGATTTCCATTTTGCGACGAAAATCTGCTCCTTGTCCCCTTCGGAGAACGATTCAGCAGAAAGGGCGAATCCGCCGTCCGATAGTGGCGTTAACGTATCCACGTTATCAAACAGGACGCCGGGAACTTCCAATTCGTTTATAACTTTGCCGCTGGCAGAGAAATGGATCAGCTTTAACTTGCTTGCATTCGGCGTTTCACTAGGCGCTGTCACTGCTGCAATGCAGCTTGCATCCTGCAGCTGAACAGCAGAACGGATCATTCCGGGTGTATCGGTGGAAGGGGATTCATAATTCCACTCGGCTTTTCCTGTCGGCCCGATCTTCATCACGACATTTCCGCCGGCAAGCAGAAAACCTTGATCTTGCGTCCGTTGAAAGGAAGTTATCGTTTCAAGATTTTGCTTGGAAAACGTGGAAACCGGCTTGATCTGACCATAAGCACCGATCGCTGTTACACGGACCAGTCCGTCTTGAATCGCGGCAAACGTCAGCTGATGATCCTCATGCTCAAATACGGCTCCATCCGGCAGTTGTAAGTCTGAATACGAGAGCATTTCAGGCGGCTGTAAGGATTCCGCTTGAACGGGGAGCGAGAGCGGGAACAAGGCGATCGCTGACACGGCGGCCAGCAGCAGCTTTCTGGATGTTGCTATGCTTGATTTCTTCCAATTGCGCATTTCAGATCACTCGCTTCAAGTCAGTTTTTGCCCGGGCTCATTCTATTATGTGCCTCGGCAAAACCGGCTTCAAGCGCAATTAGTCTTGACTTGACCGGGCGGATCATCGAACCATCGGACCGGTAGATTGGAACTAGGTCCTTTAAGCGAGCGGCAGTTTAAAAGACTTCTTGAAGAGGGGATACAGCCACTTCACGCCGCTGGGCGTGAGGGTATCGGCAAGCAGGTGGGACATGTATCCTAGTGCCGCCACGAGCATAATGCCTTCCAGCTGCAGCTGATGCTGAAGCCCCGAGCCGATGGCGGTCCATAAGCCCAGCGCCCAGATCGTATGCGTCATGCCGCGGTGCTTTAACCACGGGGCGACGGCAATGAACAGGCCGAAGCCTTCGAGCCACATCCATAAATGGGACCAGCCGGTGTACAGCAGCAGACAGCCGATCAGGCTGACGAGAATATTGCGCATCAGGCCGTCTTTGATAATCAGGCCGAGCAAAAACAGGCTCAGCGCGGCGAGCGAATATTCGAGGACAAAAAATCTCTCCGCGACGTACAGCCAGGCGAGAATGACGATCAGCAGCAGACCGGACCAATACAGCATTTCCCGCAGCCATTTGGAAAATTGGCCGATCCGGGAGCTCAGCATGCTGGGTCCATCCAAATCGGGGCTGAGCGCAGACAGCGCGGAAACCGCAATATAGAGCGCGGCATGTTTCAGTGTGAACGGATAATGGGCGGCAGCGGCCGCTCCGATGGCTACACCGATAGCCAAATGTGTAGAACCTTTCATTCTTCCTCCTCTGACTGACATAAGATGATGTTGATGCAAACATATGTTTGCTGTCCTATTATACATGCAGATGCCTTACTTATGCAAAGCTCATCCAAAAATGATTCCTTCGAGTATGTACGCTCTGCGGCTAAGATTCTGAAAATTTCGGATCCGGGTCTGCAGCAGCCCGGGGCATGTCTCTCCTTCCCAGCAAATAATCGATA
Organism: Paenibacillus chibensis; assembly: GCF_004001045.1. Classification (GTDB taxonomy): domain Bacteria; phylum Bacillota; class Bacilli; order Paenibacillales; family Paenibacillaceae; genus Paenibacillus_AQ; species Paenibacillus_AQ chibensis. The sequence continues at coordinate 167,148 of NZ_BIMK01000001.1, read as the reverse complement.
GAGACTTGAAACAGATCCGCCAATCGGTTCAGAGTGTCATAATCCGGCTTCCTTCGGTTTTTTTCATAATGAGACAACGCGGCTCTGCTGATTCCGATCGAAGCGGATAATTCCTCCTGCGTCCAGCCTTTCTGCTCCCGAAGCTCCGCAATCCGGTGACCATACTCCATTCGTTCCCACCCTCCGTATACGATTCCAAGTCCTAGTTAAATAACTCTTGACATGATACAAAATGTATCGTAAATTAACAGTGTCGTCAATAGTTTAATTGTTTTTTGAAACCATTTTCCTAAAAAATCAGGTTCTACACCCCCTTGAATAACAGGGATGTTTGCCTAATGGCGCAAGGAATGGCCTTGATAAGGATGCTCGCGGGGACTCTTCAAATTTCATTGGTAATCAACAAAAAATGCTGTCGAAAAAAATGATACATATTGTTACATTTTGTATTTCAGAAAAAGAACAGGTGTTGATGAGATGATTGATACCCATTGCCACATCATACCGGGGGTGGATGACGGACCGAGCACATATGAGGGAGCGCTACGCATGGCGGCAGCGGCTGTGAAGGAGGGAATACATACCATCCTTGCCACGCCGCATCATGCCACCAAGAGATATACCAACACGGCGCGGAAAATTCAGCGGCGGGTTACGGCTCTGAACGCAAAGCTAAACAAAAACAAAATTCGCTTACAGATCTATCCCGGACAGGAATACCGGCTCTCTGAAAACTACCGGTCTGAACATAGGGCCGGGCGACTACTGACACTGGCTGGAAGCTCCTACTTGCTTGTCGAACTGCCTTCACGTGGAATACCGAAGTATTTTCATGAATTTCTGTCTTATATGAAGCAGCAGGGGGTACATGCCGTAATCGCGCACCCGGAACGGAACCTTGGCATCATGGGCAATCCGGATCAGGTGCTGGATTGGATCGAAGAGCATGGCGTCCGACTGCAGGTTACAACCCAGTCGCTCATCGGTTTCTTTGGCGAGGAGGTGCAGAAGACGGCTTCCTATTTATGCAGGAAACGCTGGATTCACTTCATTGGAAGTGATGCGCATAACACGGTCAGAAGAAGCTTTTACACAAAGGAAGGATATGACGCACTTGAGAGGCTGTGCGGGCCAGCCTATTTGCAGGCGCTGCAGCATCACGCAGCCCAAATCATTGTCGGGGGTAAAATAGGCAATCTGCATACCTAGTTACGGGGAAATAAGCCGCCCGGGTTCAAATGAAGAGTTGGGGGAGTCCTAATGGAACTGAAGTTAATGATCCAAATGCTGAAAAAAAGGCTGTGGTTGATTATCGCTTTTGTGGTGGTTTGTACCGCAGGGGCAGGGCTGTACAGCAAATATATGATGACGCCGGTGTACCAGGCCGAAAGCACATTGATTGTGAATAAGATGAATTCGGACCAAGGGGCACGCGGTTTAGATTTGAATGAGATCAATTCCAATATTATGTTGATCAATTCCTACAAAGTGATTATTACGTCGGCATCCATTATGGACAAGGTAGTGCAGCAGCATCCCGAGCTAAAGGCCACATCCCAGGAGCTGATTGACCGGCTGCAGGTCATTACCGTTCAAAATTCACAGGTGATAACTCTGAAAATGAGGGACTCGTCATACGACCGCGCCATGAGTATTGTGAACGCCGTTTCGAAGGTGTTTAAAGAAGAAATACCTCAGATAATGAAGGTCGATAACATTTCCATCCTGGATACCGCCAAGCCGCAAAAGAATCCTACTGTAGTTAGCCCGAGACTTAAAGTGAATATGGCTGTTGCTTTTGCAGTTTCATTTCTGATTGTTGTCGGTATTGTGCTTTTACTCGAATACCTTGATGATACGGTGAAAAATGAATACGACGTTGAACGGTACCTGGAGATGACCACGCTTGGCGCAATTCGAAAAATGAAGAAAAGTGATCTACGGACGCGCTCCTCGGCCGGAACCAAAAAACAGGCAGGTGAAAATTATGCGCCGCTCAGCCAGTAAGAGCAAACTGATTATGAACACCAACCGCAGATCCAATATCTCCGAAGGATATCGCAACCTCCGTACAAACATTCAGTTTTCAGGTTGGAATCATAAGCTGCAGGTTCTGTCCGTCACCTCTACCCAGGCAGGGGAAGGCAAGACAACCACGATCAGCAATTTGGCAGTCGCCTACGCGCACGAAGGGAAAAAGGTGCTTCTGATCGACGGCGATTTGCGGCATCCTTCCCTGCAAAGTATGTTCAATGTATCCAACCGCTTAGGCTTATCCAACATTTTGGCGAATCAGTGCACCTATGGCGAAATATTGCACCAGACGGAGATCGAGAACTTGTTTCTCGTCACGGCGGGTCCCGTGCCTCCGAATCCGACGGAGCTTCTGTCTTCAGAAAAGCTAAAGGAAATCATCGATTTTTGGAAAGAAGAATACGACATGATCTTGATAGACACGTCTCCGGTTATGGCAGTTGCGGATGGATTGATCGTGGCTTCTATTAGCGATGGAGTGATTTTGGTAGTGTATGCGGGTAAGGTGAAACGGGATTATATCAGAAAAACGAAGGAAAAGCTGGAGCTCGCTAAAGCCAACATTCTCGGCGTCGTTCTGAACAATAAAAAATACAGCAAGTCGGAAGCGCATCAATACTACTATTACGGACTTCCCGAATAGTTGTTCATCTCGGCTGTGCAGCCGAAGGTTATGTCTACTGCACCTTTATCACGGTAGGCACTCGATCATGCTGTGGGTATGAAAATACCTTAGACGTCAATCGTCGAGAGTGTGATGTGAGGCCGGGTTAGATGCCCGATTCATACTTCGCTTGAAGTATGAGCTATGTGATAGCTGGACATGGAGCTCATACTTTAATCCATTTCTAGAATAGAATGCAGAACCAAAGGGGGAATAGGCTGTGAACAAAGTCCGAAAAGCGATTATTCCGGCAGCGGGTCTTGGGACTCGATTTCTGCCGGCAACCAAAGCGATGCCTAAGGAAATGCTGCCGATCGTCGACAAGCCGACCATTCAGTACATCGTGGAAGAGGCGATTGCTGCAGGAATTGAGGATATTATCATCGTGACGGGAAAAGGCAAACGCTCCATAGAGGATCATTTCGATCATTCGTTAGAACTTGAGCTTAACTTGCTGCAGAAGGGCAAGCTGGAGGTCCTTGAGTCGGTTCGGCGCTCTTCAGCGGTCGAAATTCACTACATCCGCCAGAAAGAAGCCAAGGGTCTCGGGCATGCGATATGGTGTGCGCGGAATTTTATCGGCAATGAGCCGTTTGCCGTGCTGCTAGGTGACGACATTGTAAGGTCGGAGGTACCTTGCATTGGACAGCTTGTTGCCCAATATGAAACTTACGGGATCTCTGTGATTGGAGTCGGGCCTGTTCCAAACGATCAGACTCATCGTTACGGTGTCATCGATCCGTTACATACCCTTGACCATGCAGGTTCGGCCTTTGAGCTCCGCAGAGTCGTGGAGAAGCCAAGCCCGGGCGAAGCGCCCTCCAACCTGGCCATCATCGGTCGCTATGTGCTAACGCCAGAAATATTCGGATATTTGGAACGTCTTGAGGCCGGATATGGCGGGGAAATCCAGCTGACAGACGCCATTCAGCAGCTTATCGAGAAAAAGGGCTGCATCGGTTATGCATTTGATGGAGAACGATTTGATGTCGGCGAAAAGCTCGGCTACATTTTGACCACCATTGATTTTGCTATGCATCAGGAAGAATTGAGACTTCCCCTCCTCGCAGCGATGGACCGTATTTTGCAGACGGAAAAACAAGGGAAGGCATTATATTGAGAAAAGGGAAGGGACTCCAATGGTAAATAAAGTTTGTGTGGTTGGACTCGGATATATCGGGCTCCCGACGGCCAGTCTGCTGGCAACAAGCGGTTTTATGGTACACGGCGTCGACATCAATTTACATACTGTTGAAGGGATAAATCAGGGGAAAGTACATATCACGGAGCCGGACTTGGATTATGCGGTTCAGAGCGCCGTCCAAAGCGGCCGCCTGCATGCTTCCACGATTCCGACGGAAGCGGACATCTTTATACTGGCTGTACCCACTCCCTTCCGGGAAAACAACAAACCCGATCTGACTTATGTGGAGCAGGCGGTAAGGGCTGTGATTCCTTTTCTTAGACCTGGAAATCTTGTTATTCTCGAATCGACCAGTCCGGTGGGGACGACGGAGCGGGTCGCAGAATGGATTTTGGGAGAACGGAAAGACCTGAGTATTTCCGAATCGGATTCTGCCTATAACCGAATTTTTGTGTCTTATTGTCCGGAGCGGGTACTCCCAGGTCAGATTCTACGTGAATTGGTAGAGAATGATCGGATTATCGGAGGCATTGATGAGGCTTCCACCCGGTGGACTGCGGATTTTTACAAACATTTCGTCAAAGGCTCCATCCTTGAAACCAATGCCCGCACGGCCGAAATGGCCAAGCTGACGGAGAACTCATTCCGGGACGTGAACATTGCATTTGCGAATGAACTGTCGCTGATATGCGATCAACTGGATATTGATGTGTGGGAGCTGATCCGACTTGCTAACCATCATCCTCGTGTCCATATCCTTCAGCCGGGCCCGGGAGTAGGAGGACATTGCATTGCGGTCGATCCTTGGTTTCTGGTTGATGCAGCGCCCGAACAGGCTAAGCTGATTCATACGGCAAGGATCGTGAACGACCATAAGCCGTGGTACGTCGTGGAAAAGGTACTTCAACTTGCTTCGAAGCTACGATCGCCGGTGATTGCCTGTTTGGGCTTGGCCTTTAAAGCTAATATCGAAGATTTGCGCGAAAGTCCGGCCATGGCGATTGTCGAGCATTTAGCCAAAACTGGAGCTGCGACTTTGCACGTAGCCGAGCCCCATATCGGGGAACTGCCGGACAGCCTGCACAGCGAGAATGTGTTTTTTACGGAAGCAGAGGAAGCCATACGCCAATCCGACATTGTGTTGCTTCTTGTGAACCATGAGGCATTCCGAATGATCAACATGGATCTCCTGCAGGAAAAGATCGTTGTGGATACCAGGGGATTCTTTCTGCAGACTCCCCGTGTGGAAGTGGGAGTGTGACGAATGTCCACGGTTCAGCATAAAATCAAGCGGCTCAAGGAGATGCCTCTAGGAACTGCCGTTAAAAAAATTGCGGGAAAAGCGATACAGGAGGCGCGTTTTGTTTATAGGCAGTATCGTATCCGGCGATCCCCGATATCACTTCATCCCAAACTGTTTCGTTCTTTTGAAACTTCAAGCCGCTTTCTCTTGGACCCTTCAAAACGCGAGCTTTATCGAAAACAGCTGATCTCTGGGGGGATGGACAAGGAAATTATCCGGGATGCGGATAGGATCTGCAATCATATCTTTGATCTTCTCGGTTCCGGAGACATTGAGCTTGGACCTTCTCTGCCTTGGCATGAGGATTTCAAGACGGGATTCCGGTGGGAGAACAAATTTTATAAATGGATTAAAATCGTTGACCTGGATAATGCTGCGGACGTGAAGGTTCCCTGGGAGCTTTCGCGTTTTCAGCATTTTTTTACACTGGGCAAAGCCTATTGGCTGACAAACGACGAGAAGTATGCTTATGAATTCCGGTCAGAAATCGAAGATTGGATTATGCGAAATCCTGTGGAAATGTCGATTAACTGGACCTGCGCAATGGATGTGGCGATTCGGGCAGTAAATTGGATATCCGTCATTCCTTTTTTCATGCATAGCCCTTCTATCCCGAAATTCTTCTGGGAGAACTTGCACGCCTCATTATATTTACATGGTGTGTTTGTTCGCGCTAATCTGGAAAATACAGGGGAACATACGGGGAATCATTATACCGCGAATTTAGCCGGATTGGTCGCTCTTGGATTATACTTTGAGGGTTTTCGTATTCTGCAAGGTCAGTCTTCAGGCAGCGATCCTGCGGAGTGGCTGGCGTTTGGCAAAGAGCAGCTAGAGAAGGAGATGTTCGTTCAGAGCAATGAGGACGGTTCGAACTATGAAGCCTCCACATCCTATCATCGCCTGGTCGCGGAAATGTTTATGGTCACCACGATGTGGTGCTCGCGAAACGGTCTCCATTTCTCGGACGGCTTTATAAAGCGTTTGGAGAAGATGCATGAGTTTATGCTTCGAATCATGAAGCCGGATGGCTCGACCCCAATGATCGGAGATGCAGATGACGGACGGTATTTAATCGTTTCACACTATGGAAATTGGGTCCGTAATGATTTCCGTCATCTGCTGGCTATCGCAGGAGAATTCTTCGATCGGGATGATTTCAGAAGCGCGGGGCTCTGCTGCTGGGAGGATGCGCTTTGGATGACCGGTGGATTTAAGCCTGTGTCCGTACAAATGCATGACGATCGAACATCTGTAGCCTTTCCGGACGGTGGGTACTACGTGCTGCGAAGCCCGGAAGCTTACTGCCTGATCAGGTGCGGAGAGCTTTCGTTCCACGGTCACGGGGCGCACAGCCATAATGACCAGCTTAGCTTTGAATTGAATGTGAAGGGACTGGATTTCATCGTGGATCCCGGCACTTGTGTTTATAGCGGCGACTATCATCTGCGCAATCTCTTCCGGAGCACGGCGATGCATAATACGCTGCGTATTGGTGGGAGAGAGCAGAACGATTTCGATGAGAAGGAGCTTTTTCTAATGAGAGAGCAGACCTTTGCCGTCTGCGAGGGATTTACGGATCATGAATTTACAGGAAAACACCAGGGATATCTTGGGAAGCTGGGAATTACGCACAAAAGGAATTACAAACTTCATGGTTCGGTTATGCAAATCGATGATTTGCTGTTGGATGCTTCCGGAATGGAAGTCCGGAAGCATTTTACGGCTGCCTTCATGTTAGCAGCGGGTGTCAGGCCTGTACGGAGGGAGAAGGGGTGGCTGCTGCAGCATGAGGATGTTACCGTGACCTTGCTTTTGGATGATACAGTGAAGTCCGAAATCCAGCTCTCATGGCTTTCCAATCAATATGGAGTGCGTACCTCGACCCGAATGCTTGTTGTGACAGGTTTTAATTCATCATTACGTACCACTATTCGGTGGGATTAGAACGGCATAAAGGAGTGATTGCCATTGAGTATGACCAAGGAAATCGCAAAAAGAATCTTGTCTTACGCTCCTTACCGTTTCGTTAATGTCGGCAGGGAGTTTTCGCAGTGGCTGGCCAAATTCGAAAATACAAGAGAAATGAGTAAAAAGGAACTGCAGGACCTTCAATGGAAGTCTCTGACCTCGATGGTCAGAGAGGCCTATGATCAAACTCATTTTTACAGGGATTTATACCGGGAGCATGGTTTTCATCCGGATGATCTGAAGGATTGGTCAGATGTCAATCGCATTCCCATTATCAATAAAGAGATGATTCGAGCCGCAGGCAAAGACGTCGTATCCAGAAAATATTCCTTGAATCGGCTCAAGCCGGGAACAACGAGCGGTACGACCGGAAGCTCGCTTACCTTTTATTCAAATCGGATGCTGGAGCAGCGGGAATGGGCCGCGACTTGTTTCCTTTGGGGAGATGTCGGATACCGCCCGGGGGATGGGCGCGTGGAGCTGAGGGGGCTAATTACGGATGAAAGAGTCTGCATTCCGGATCCATATCACCGGATTATCCGAATCAATGTAGCTCGAATGAACAAGGATAACGTTGGGTGGATCATGGAGCAGATCCTTCAATCAGGCTATGAGTTTATTCATGCATACCCGTCATCTTTAAGCCTACTTTCCAAACTGCTGCTCGAAACCGGTCTGATTGGATATTACGAGCCTAAGGCACTGCTTATCGTATCCGAAATGCTTCATACTTTTCAAGAGCTTCAAATCCGGAAGGCATTTCCCGGAGCCCCGATTCATGTCCACTATGGTCAATCCGAAAAAGTCGTAATGGCCGGAAGAGTGGAGCATTCACCGTATCATTTTTTACCGCTGTACGGATTCGTGGAGCAGCATCCCGTAACCGGAGGCGTGATTGGCACATCACTCATTAACGATGTGATGCCTATAATTCGATATGAGCTTGCGGATGCGGTTCCGGGCTTGGTGGATTCCGAGGAAGGCCCGCATTATATGTTTCCCAGCGTGTCTTCCATTGACGGCAGAATCTCGGAAATCATGTACAAACCAAACGGTGATATGGTATCTTCCGCCCTTCTAGCCATTATGGTGCGAGGTCTCTCCACCATCACTGCATGTAAGTTCATCCAGCGTAAATACGATGAAATCGATATTATTGTGGAGTCCGCTGAACCGGGACATATGGTGATGGACGAGATGGAAAAATGTATAAGCAAACTGTATGCCATTTTCACGAATGCAATGAAATTTAAGGTTGAGATCATGGAGCGGATTCCCAAAACGGCCGCTGGAAAGCTGAAATTTGTGGAAGTGCTCATGGATCAGGAGGAAGTGAAATGAAGATCGTTTTGATCGGTCCTGTTCCACCGCCCCTCGGAGGAATATCTGTTCACATCGACAGGCTTTGCAGCATTTTACATGATGAAGGTATAGACTACGTTGTTTACAATGAAGCCAAGGTGAGTGATTCTGCAAGGCATATTCATTCCATTACGAGTTTTAAAAGATTCATGTGCAAGGTTCTCTTTATTAGAGGGGACCTATTTCATTTTCATACGATCGATAGAAGACTCCGTATGATGCTGGGGTTGTACGCACTCGTCGGGAAAAAGATAATGCTTACGGTTCACGGAGACAGCCTTGCCTCCCAAATCGATCATTCCCGATTCATCTCCCGCTGGCTGCTGATCAGAAGCTTGAAGTCGATCGATTATATTGCATCGGTAAGTGAATCGACGACTCAAAAGCTGTTGGATATGGGCTTGGATGAGAATAAGGTACGAACTCTTCCGGCTTATATCCGCCCCCGGGTAAGTCAGAAAGATATGGTGAAAATACCGTCCGAGGTAATCGGATTCATGGAAGATGCGGAGATCGTGATTAGTGCAAATGGTTATGTCCGTTTCTACCGGAACGAGGATTTATATGGCTTGGATCTATTGATCGAGCTGATGAAAGAGCTGGTATGCATTTCCCATCATATCCGGCTTGTTTTTGCTGTCATGGGGGTTCCCGAGCAAAGTATCCTTGAGCGGGCGTATTATGATCAGTTAAAGGATCGGATCAAGGGATATGGCCTGGAGAATCATTTTTACTTTTACGAGGTCATAGATGCCCCCTTCTATCCTATTCTTATGAAAAGTCACCTCTTTGTACGTCCGACATGTACTGATGGTTATGGCGTGTCCATTGCTGAAGCCCTTCAGTGCTCCGTACCTTCGATAGCAAGCGATGTTTGCGAGCGGCCGCAGGGAACAATAGAGTTTCAATCCCGGAATTCGAAAGATCTCTTCGCAAAAGTGATGCATGTACTGAATCATTATGAAGCCTGCAAACGGGACGCCGGAAACGTCCGGATGGAGGATTACGGCCCGAAGCTCATCGAAATTTATCGCCAAATTACCGGTAAGGAAGGGAAAAACCGCGGTGCGGTGAAGTGGGGTTATGGAAAGTAAAACAATTCGCTCGAACGGCTTGGTCTATTTTTGCTTTGCTTTGCTTGGACAGTTCATGAATTTGATCTTGATTCCTTTATATACCCATAATCTTTCGCAAGAAGCGTATGGACAATACGATCTGATCATGAGCATTCAGCAGCTGCTCGCTATCGGAATTACGCTGGGTGTTTATTCAGGTATGGTAAGATATTTCAACGAATTTGAAAACCATAATCAATTGAAGAATACCACGCTCACCTTTTCGTTTGTTTGGGGCGCAGGCGTAACCGTTTTGATGTGGGGAGTCAATCCCATCCTGTATCCTTGGATATTAGGCAGAGGAGATTCGCATCATTTGTATCTTCCTTTCGTCGTGATGAGTTCCGTTCTAGCCTGCTTGAACCTGATTTATTCGAGCTACTTTGCCATGCAGTTCAAAGCTTTACTGTCGGGTCTGGTTCAGCTCGCCGCATCGCTTGCCACGCTGCTCTTTGCGCTTTATTTTTTTCTGGTATTAAAATGGGGGATAATCGGGATCCTGGGCGCGCAGTTGCTGGGTAACGGTACCGTGTTTATGATCATCCTTGCATTGGATTGTCGCCGCTTCAGAGCCAGGATGGATCCAAACCAACTGAGGAGCATGCTGAAATATGGCACGGGCCTTATGCTTGGCAATATTTCGGGATGGGTGCTTTCGCTTAGCGACCGTTTTTTAATCAAGGGCTTTATGAACCTGTCACATGTGGCGCTCTACGCGATCGGTTATAAAATTGGAATGCTCATCCAGCCTCTATTTATTAATCCGTTTGCATCCTTATTTACACCGTTCAAGTATGCTGTTTATAAAGAAGCGGATGGTCCGGCCCGAATCATCAAGATGTTTCGGATGTATAACTTTATCGGATGGCTTGTTGTGCTCATGCTCTCTCTATTTGCCAATGTGACCGTCCGTATTGCTGCCACAAATGCTTATGAGGCTGCGGCCTTTATTGTCCCTTTTATTGCTTTTTCCTATTATCTATCAGGTGTGATGAATTTTTATTCTCTCGGGCTTCATATTGCGAACAAGATGAAAATCAACACGGTATTGATTATAAGTACTGCGCTGATCAATGTACTCTTTAACTTCGTTTTCATTCCGGTGGCGGGAATTTATGGATCTGCATTTTCAACGGTAATTTCGTATGCGGTGGCAAACGGACTCTACTACTATTATGGTTCAAAATACTATTCCATCGGTTTGGGTCCGCTACAGCCCTATAAATACCTGATCATTTGCCTTCCGTTGTATGGGGTTTATCTGCTCTATATGTCTGTCATCCATTCGCCGTTTCTTGAAATTGTGTTCAATGGTGTTCTTAGCATAGCGTTCATTGCGCTTAGCCTTTGGTTTGGATTCATATCCAAAGAAGAACTGACAGGCCTTCTCGGGCGTTTCTTAAAACCGAAACCGGTGCAGGCGATTACCGGAACAGAGGCGTAAAATTATTATAAGGAGCCAATGAATTAAAGATGAGCATTCAAATTATCCAGAGTCTGGAAGGATTCAGGAGCTTGAAGACTGAATGGGAAAGGCTGGAGAGGCTGAGTCCTGAAAATTCTTATTACAACACTTTTCGGTTTAGTTTTTCCTGGTGGCAAACGTATGGAAAAAACGATAAATATGAACTGTTTATTATTTGCTGCTTCAGGGATAGTCTGCTTGCGGGAATTGCACCGTTGATGATTAGGAAGTCGGATAAAAAGGTGTTCAAGCACAGCGTTTTGTGTTTTATAGGCAGAGGCGATTATTTTAACTTTATTGTGGATTCGGAAAAACATTCTCCGCGTACGGTGATCAAGGAGCTGTTCAGTTCCATAGAAGAGCATGCAGGCAAGTGGGATAAAATTGAATTGTCGCATTTGTCCAAGGATAGTACGCTGCTGTATTATTTGCTGCGGCATAATCGATATAACAGCAGCATCAGCTATTTGACGACATGTCCTCAGATTAATTTGAAATCATTGAAAACCTCCAGACAGGAGGAGCGTCAACCTTTAAACACCAAGGCTAGGTATAAGCTTAATAAATTGCGCAAGGATATCGGTTACGAGTTTAAGCTGACCAGCGGCAGCGAAAATGAAGCTATTTACAATAGGATCTCGCAAGTTCATAAGAATGAAAAGATGTATCTCCTTCAAGAGAAAGGAAGATTGGAAAGAAAAAGTATTTTTGAAGGACAAAATAATGAAGATTTTTATAAATGCATGTTTCATGAAAATGAACATGTTATCGTTGCCTATCTTGAAAGTGATCAAGGATCGATTATCGCGTATCAGGTGCATTATTTGATGAATGGCGTGCTTTATGGCTGGAATACAGGCTATGATCCCGCATATGCCCAGTATGGGGTATTCGACGTTCTCATGCTAGAGCTGATCCGAACGCTGCATGATCAGGAGCAGATAACAACGATTGACATGGGTGCAGGCAGCTATCCCTGGAAGTATAAATGGACGGATCAGTTTGTCGTGACCTATTCCTTTACACTCTGGAACCGCAACAGTCACTGGGCAAGATTGGTCGAACTGCTCGTTCAAACCCGGAGAGGGATAAGAGCGGCGAAAGGAGTGGATAAGGTACTGTGACGAATACTTCGAAGCTCGGGAAGACTGAAAATATTCACACAGGTAAGGGGAATAGTGATGCGGATTTCGATATGTAAATGGTTTAATAATGCCGAATCACCCGTCATATTTATGATCGATGATTTATGTAATACATGGGTTGATACCGGAAATAAAGGATATAGGGAATGGGGGGATGACTGGGGTTTCTTCAAACGTGAAGAAAAGTCATCCTTTCGTTATTTGAATGAACAAATTCTTGCTCTCTTTCCCGAAGTAAAGGTGACATTCTTCGTACCGGTAGGTATCCGAGCTGGAATTAGCGTTCATCCGTTGTATCAGCAAATCTCGAGGCCTTTGGATGCAGATGAGGAAAGCAGAGGGTTTTTCAAATTCATACATCAGCATCCGAAATTTGAGCTTGCCTATCATGGTACGACTCATGGAAATCCAGGTGAAGCGGCGCGGGATTTTGTACAGGAATGGCATACATTTCACACCATTGAAGAGGCAGTGGAAACGATCCGTGCCGGCCTGGTGACTTTTCAAAATGCAGCCGGAGAAAGGCCTTCGGGCGGGAAATACTGCGGTTATGCAGGGAGTAAGCTGGCCGACGAAAGCATTGATCGCTCAGGCTTTACTTGGTGGTGCCGGTATTGGAACCACGGATATGAGGACATGGGCGATGGACCGGACTACGGTGAGGATGCGGACCCGATTTCCCGGTATGAAATCAAGCGTTTTGGTGCGAATGGCGTGATTGATATCCCTTCAACGGTTAACGGTGGATTGTTAAGAGGGCTGACAAGTCCGGATTATTCGTTCAAAGGAATCGCCAAGAGAGCATTGAAGAGACCACTGATTCGTTATCGGCTGCGTAAACTTGATTACCTGCTGAAGCATCGCCTCGTCATCAGCATTCAGGAGCATATCGCTCCATCCAGAGATGACGGCAAAATACAGCATCCGAATATCTTTCATGATCGAAACAGTCTGGTCGAGATATTTCGTTATCTGGCCACTAAAAAGGTATGGTACTGTACCGGGACCGAGCTAGCAGACTATGTGAATCTCCGTGATCATATAAAATTGGTTCAGATAGATGAGTCCGGTTTTGAACTCGTACATGATCTGCGGTATGAGAATTGGCAAATATCGCTTCAAGTAGAAGACAGCAAAGGAATGCATATTCTTGCACCCGATCACCGAAAATTCGCTGTATTGCAGGGCGCGGTGAACTTGCCCGTCATGCAAGGCAAATACCTTTTGCAAAGAGGCGGAGTCTATTGAAGCAGATTATTATTGTGATCTCCGATTATCGTGAAGGTCAGCCTGTAGTAGCTTCTGTAAGGTACTTAGGTCTGATGAAACATCTGGCTGACAAGTATGACATTATTGCCATTCATAACCGGAAATACGGTGAATCTCCTGTCCCTTTTGCCACAGAGAGCTACACGTTTGTTACATTGGATAGCCGGTTTTCAAATCTTTCTGAAGCGCATGGCAAGCCGGCGCGCTCTGGGATCGGTAAAAAATATTTAGGGAGGATTATCCGCAGAAACTGGATTGTGAGTTCTTGGGCTAATTATAAGTTTAGTAAATTTACTTTCAGAAGGCTGAACCGAGATCTGTACCAAAAATTATCTTCAATGACCGAAAAAGAGGTAGCGGCGATCTACACGACGATTCCCGATGTATATGGTTTGTATCTCGCGGAATATTTGCAGCAGCTTCTACCATCTGCGGCAACCATTATCGAAATCCGAGACATTCTGAATCACGATATTGGGCAAGGGCAACCGCGATTCATTCTCAAGCGGGTCGAAAACAAATTGTCCATAGCGGACGGTATTGTCGCCGTATCCGCGGGGATTCAACAATACTATCGGAAGCAGCATCCAAGTATGGACATTGAACTTATCCGTAATGGATTTGATGAAGAATACTTTTATGATTGCAGCTATAGAGGCATCAGAAATTCGGGGGATCAGCTGATCTTATCGCATATCGGCTCCATTTACAAAGGAAGAAGCATTCGAGTATTTGTCGAAGGTTTATCATTGTTTCATCAACAGACCGGAATCAAGGTTGTGTTTCAGGTGATAGGCCTATTGGATCGAAAGGCTTATGAAGACATCCACAGTTTGAAAATTCCAGGTGAAGGGGTGGAGGTGCGAATCATGGGAAGCGTTGATCATGAAACAGCCGTGTCATTGCTTACTGCTTCAGACATCGCGGTCATTCTTACCCACCCAAACGGGAGCCATTATGCAATTCCCGGTAAAACCTTTGAATATATCGGAGCATGCAAGCCGGTACTGGCTGTTACGAAAGATGAGGAGCTCCGATCGCTCATTAGCGGCCGATACGGCGAATGTGCGGTACATGACAGTGCGGAAGTAGCGGATACGCTCCAGCGTATGCTCCAATTGACGTTTGATTTTTCCGAACGAATGGAGTTCGGCAGAACGCTGCAAGCGGAGCGCATTATCAGATTTATGGATCAGAAAATAAAACGTTAAGAGGGTTATTATGTATTTAATCATGATTCTGCTTTCGTTGCCTCTTTTATGGGCAGGCGCCCTGTTAATGATCCATGTGTTCAAAGGAAGCAGTATGCACGCTGCCGTGCTCGGCTTTCTCATACTTGCATTTGTCAGCAGCATTCGTTTTAACACAGGATACGAAAGCATTTATATCGATTTAACGTTGGTTGTGTTATTTGTTTTCAATAGTGCGCTGTGTGTTCATCTGCTGCTTCGGAGCAAACTGGATATTCTGACGACAAGCTTCGAACATCGGAAAAGGGCGAATATCATCTTGATGTTATCGGGAGGTATTCTATTTCTGCTCGCGCTGCAGGGAACCGTTGTTGACTTGTATGACATTAGCCAGTATGCATTTCATGTAAATGTGTATGTGAATCTGTTTTTTATGGCCCTGATGTTTTATTGTTTTACTTTCATGCGTTTCCAGTCCTCAACGTTTATGAAAATCATAGCTGTATATTCATTGTTCAATTCATTTCTCGGTGTATTTCAATATATTTTTAATCGTTCCTTTTTACTTTTTAGCACCAGCGAAAACATTAATTACTACGAAGGAGCTGTGGTTTCGAAGCGCGTGTTTGGATTTGTTGGGGCGAGTAATGGAGCAGGGAATCTAGGGGCGATCCTCTTTTCGGTGCTTCTTTATTATTTCATTAAAAAAAGAAACTTTCTAAGTCTGTCGGCACTGCTTATGAATCTGGTATTTGTACTGCTGACTTTTACGCGGATCGGCTATTTATCGATTTGCATCCAGATGCTGGTATACCTTGTTTCATCCCATAAGGGAAACATCCATCATTGGCTGAAAAGATGCTTGATAGGTATAGCGACGATCTTAGCTGCTTTTATTGCGTTTCAAGTTTTCTATAAAGATATTTATCAGGTGCTGTTTGTCGATCGGGGGGATACGCAGTCAAACCGTTTTAGTCAGTTTTCTGAAGCGATTATTGTAATGAAGGATCATCCTTGGTTTGGCATAGGAGCCGGGCAATATGTGTCTTACGTCGAAAATCACTATGGACTCGAAGATATTGTGCTGCATTCGCAGTTTCTGAACATCCTTATTGAGCAGGGCATATTCAGCTTTGCTTTGTTTTTATTGATCTATTTTTTATTATTTATCTGGAGCCTGAAGGTATACAAGGGAGAAGCCTGGTTCCCTGTATCGCTTATGCTGGGGAATTTTATAACCGTTAATTTTAATCCAAATCAATACTACAGCATTTGTATCTATACCTTTTTTATATTGGCATATGGGATGATTTTTTTGGGGAAATCAGATGACCGAAACGAGGCTGAATTGGACAGGAGGCTAGCACTTTTCAATGAAAATTTTACACGTTTCCCTGGGACTGCCACCCTACCGAACAGGTGGTCTAACGAAATATTGCCTGGATCTAATGCTGACACAGCAAGAATTGATGCATGAAGTGCTACTTCTGTATCCAGGACGTTATACATGGGGGAACGTACAGATTCGCAAGGATCACTCCTATCATGGTGTTCAAGTATATGAGATCATCAATCCATTACCGGTTCCATTACTGGGGGGAATCAGCAAGCCGAAGGAATATATGAAAATGAGGGATCAACCGGAATATTTGCGATTTCTGCAACAAATAAAGCCGGATGTGATCCACTTTCATACATTGATGGGAATCCATAAAGATTTACTTACAGCAGCACATAGACTTAACATACGTACGTTGTTCACGAGCCATGATTACTTCGGTATTTGCCCCAAAGTGAATCTGATCGATTTAAAAGGGGCGCATTGCAGCGACTATGCGGATGGAAGAAAGTGCGTAGACTGCAATGCCGGTGCCTATAGCGGACTCACCATCTATATCATTCAAAGCAAGCTGTATCGTCTCATGAAAGACAGCAAATTAGTCAAACGGATACGAATGCATACTAAAAAGATGTACCGGGCAAAAATGGATGCAGCCGGTAGATTCGCTTCAGAGAAGCCCAATCCTTTCTATTATTATGCAAAATTGAGAACGCATTATTTGGAGATGCTTAAGTCGATCGACTTTTTCCATTTTAACAGCGAGTTAGCCCAATCCATTTATCTTCAATATTTGGATGTTCAAGGGAAGGTCATCCCAATTATGCACCGAGATATCAAGGATCAACGGAAGCTAAAAGCTCCACGGAGAGAAGGTTCTCCCATTATTTTGGCCTACATCGGCCCGATTGAACATTATAAAGGCTTTTACCTGCTCTTGGAGAGCCTGGCATATTTGAAGAGCATAACATCAGCCGGATGGCGTCTTCATATCTACGGTAGCGGGTCAGCAGAGGAGTACGAGGAGATCTCCGAACAAGTCACGTTTTTCGGCACTTACCGCTATGACGAACTTGAAACGATATTTGAAAACATTGACCTATTGATTATCCCGAGCATTTCAATGGAGACTTTCGGCCTGGTCGGAATAGAGGCGTTATCCTATGGCGTGCCTTTGCTGGTCTCCAACCATGCCGGAATCCGTGATCTTGTACGAGATGGTGTTAACGGAATCATATTTGAACCGAACGTACGTGATCTTGCAGCCAACTTGCTGCTCATTTTGGAAAACAATGAATTGTTAAGCGGATTGAACAAGAATATTGTCGAGTCGGAATTTACATATTCCATGGACGGACATGCAAGGGAGATCATTCAACAGTACGACCATTTGCTAAGCTTGGAGGTCCAGAACTGTGATTAAGCTCGGCTGGCAGAAATTTAACAGATACGTTTCCCGGATGCTTTGGCATAGCGCGGTAAATGGGTTCGCTGCTTCTTTTTTGGTACCATGTCGCATCCGATGCTTTGTATATCGTCTATGCGGACTGCCCATTCAGACGAACGGGATTATGCCGGGAACCTTTTTGATGTGGAAGTCGATTGAAATTGGCGAGAGGTCGTTCATTAACCGCCGCTGCTTTTTCGATGCAGGCGTCCGGATCGGTGAGGATTGCGATATTGGATTTGAAGTCATGTTCTGCACGTCCACACATC
This sequence comes from Paenibacillus chibensis, assembly GCF_004001045.1. Lineage (GTDB taxonomy): Bacteria > Bacillota > Bacilli > Paenibacillales > Paenibacillaceae > Paenibacillus_AQ > Paenibacillus_AQ chibensis. The sequence goes on along the minus strand of NZ_BIMK01000001.1, from coordinate 149,431 downwards.
AGCAAGGTACCCATAAAAAGCGGGCTGGCATCTTTGAAGGAAAGCAGATTCATGTTGGCAATGGTTGCTGGATTGGAGCAAGAGCTCTTCTTCTCCCCGGCGTTATTGTGGGTGATGGCTGTATTGTCGCGGCAGGTTCCGTCATTACCAAAGACTGCTTGCCAAACGGACTATACGCCGGTGTTCCTGCTAAAAGGATTAAGGATTTAATATAGATGAATTGTACGAGATGGATGTCCATTTCCTTAAGCAGGGTGACAAAATATATTAATAAAGAAAGGTGGATGATGTATTAACATAAGGAGGAAAGGGCATGCCGGAAATCAATATCAAGCAGTATGGGGCTAAAGGAGACGGACTCACGGACGATTCGGCGGTATTTCAAAAAGCTGTAGACAGCTTTAAGACAACAGGCGGAACACTCATTATTCCGGATGGGACGTATAAAGCCAGCTTTACAATAAGCACATCCAACATTTTTGTTCAGGGAACGGGTATCATCAAAGGCTCCATTAATTTGTACGGTCAGGTTTCCTTAAATGATCGATATGCAGGTTCCGGAAACATTCGGATCGAAGGCATTACTATTGCTGGGGATAAGGTACGAAACGGTATCAATTGCAAATGGTTTTTTGGAGTACGGATTTCAAATGTCAGATTCGTGAATTGCTTGAAGGCCGTGAACTTTGAGAAAGTGGATAAAACCCAGCACTGTTCCCGCTTCGTCATCTCGGAGAATCATTTGATCGACTGTAATTATGGCCTGTATGTCGATTTTATTCAACCAACGGACGGCGGAGAGTTTGGTGTAGGCGACGTGCACTTCTCCAATAACATGTATGAAGCACGAGCAAATTATCAGGGTGGATTCGGTAATGTATATCATATTTGGGCTAATGGTCTGGATGGGCTGCTATGCAAGGGGAACACCTTCTTTTTCGGTCATACGGGCGCTGAAAAATCCAATATTTACATTGACGGTTTCAACTGGCTGATCGTTGAAGGTAACAATCTTTTCGAAGCTCCTGAAAACGGCATCACTTGCAAAAATGGCAGTAACATGGTGATCACCAATAATAACGTTGCCTGGGCTAAAAAATACAGCATTTATCTGTCCAACATTCTCTGCGGAATCGTGAGTACCAATAATCTGAGTTCTAAAATTGGGGAGGATATACCAAACGTCGGCGTGTATGTGGAAAAAAGCCCTTATTTTCTCGGTAATATTTCCAATAATAATATTTTCTTCCCGGGGCTGTATGCCATCCAGGTTAAAGACAGCTCTTACGTTAATATTAATGGAAATGTGGGCAGAGGCCAGTTCGGGAAAGCCCAAGCCGTAAAAGTGGATACACCGACAACCAGTATCATGGTCGGTCAGAACTCCAACCAATTTACGTATTTCAAATCCTAAATCCATGATAAAAAGTTGAGGTTTTTATATGACAAAGCATGTTTTTATAATTGGCTCGAAGGGAATTCCGGCAAAGTATGGCGGATTCGAGACATTTGTCGATCAGTTAACGGCGCGGAAGACGAACCAGGATATACGGTATCATATTGCCTGCATGAGCGATAAGGATGGGGAGTTTGAGTACCACGATGCAAGATGCTTTCAGATCAAAGTGCCACGTGCAGGTAGCGCCAAAGCTGTGATCTACGACTTGCTGAGCTTGAAAGCATGCTTGCGTTATATTCGTCACAACCAACTTTATAACAGCGTCGTTTATGTGCTGGCCTGCCGGATCGGGCCTTTTTTTTATGCCTATAAACGTGCCTTGGAAAAACTGGGAGTACAGGTCTGGGTAAATCCTGACGGACATGAATGGAAGCGCGGAAAATGGAACAAGGCGGTCAAAATGTATTGGAAAATATCCGAAAGGCTAATGGTCAAGCGGGCAGACTTGCTTATCTGTGATTCTAGGGGAATCGAACAATACATACATCGCGACTATGCCAAATATCATCCACGAACCAGCTACATTGCATACGGCGCCGATCTCGAGAAATCCACGTTAACGGATCGTTCCGTGCAGCTGAAGAACTGGATGGATTGTCATGGCATTCACGCTGGCGAATATTATTTAATCGTCGGAAGATTCGTGCCGGAAAATAATTACGAGCTGATCATCAAGGAATTTATGAAAGCCGGCACCGAAAAATCACTGGTGATCGTTACGGGTACGGATAACAACCCTTATTATGAAGAGCTGGCTGCAAAAACCGGTTTTAAAAAGGATGAGCGTATCAAATTTGTAGGAACCGTTTATGATCAGCAGCTTCTCAAAAAAATAAGGGAGCTGGCTTTTGCCTACTTGCATGGACATGAAGTCGGAGGGACGAATCCTTCCCTGCTGGAAGCGCTGGCTTCCACCCGGTTAAATCTGCTGTATGATGTTGTCTTCAACCGGGAGGTTGGAGCAGAAGGAGCCCTTTATTTTACCAATGAACCGGGGTCATTGGCCGCACAATTAGAGCAAGCGGATGAATATTCAGAGGAGCTTCTTCAAGCCTTTGAAGAGGCTGCGAAAGAACGGATTCGTACGCATTACTCATGGTCATTTATCGTTAACCGATATGAAAAACTTTTCACGGAAGATCGGGTGGAGGCAGCAGAGGAGGCTCAAGTACGTGAAGCTGTTAATGTGTGAATATATGGATTACGATACGGTTTTTCAGGTTGGGAGCCATTATTTTGCGAGAGAATTTGCGAAGGATGGGGCACAGGTTCAATGGCTGAATCAGCCGGGACATTTATTTAAGCGGAAAACGAATTATACGGTCAACGATCAGCTGAATATTTACTATCCTAAAGGGAGCTTGCCCTACTGCAGGTATCCGTTGTTAAACAGCAAACTGTGGGCCAAATACTACTGGAGGTCTGTTCCTGGTTCTATCAGCCGGGAGATTAGGCAATCGGAGCATGATGTACTGTGGATGACGAACGTGAAGATGTTCTACAGTACCGATAAGCTCAAGTACCGCTACCTGATTCATCGGATGGCAGACAATTTTTCCGGGTTCAAGGGAGCTTACCGTAATATGCTTTATATGCAGTCCGAGCTGGTCAGAAAATCCAATCTTGTCATTGTCACCGCCAAAAACCTGGTGGCCCAAGCCCGGAATTGGAATCGCAACGTCCTTTATCTTCCGAATGGGGTAGACATCGAGCGCTTCAAACAGAATGATCATCCGATGCCCGTCGAATATATGCCGATTGCAGACCGTACCAAAGTTGTATATGTTGGCGCTTTGGAAGAATGGTTCGATTATGATTTGATGCGTTACGCTGTTCGTGAGCTGAAGGAAACGGCATTTATTATCATTGGCGGCACGAACGATAAAATAGAAGCAATCGCGGCTGATTATCCCAATCTGATTCTTCTGGGCAGGAAGGATCATCATGCTATTCCCGCATACATCAAGTCGGCAGATGTCGGAATCATGCCTTTTCTGAGCAATAAATTGACGAACAGCATTCATCCGCTGAAGCTTTACGAATACTTTGCTGCAGGGATACCAGCGGTGTGCACCCGGCTGGATGAAGTAGAGCAGATGAATTCGCCTGCTTTCTTATATGATTCGAAAGAAGAGTTTGTAGACATGATTAAGCATGCATCCCTTAGTTCAGCCAAGCCGGAGCAGTACATCTCATATGCCGAAAAAAATACCTGGAAAGAGAGATTCCAAACCATAAAGGAGTTTATCGATGAAGGTACTGTTAATCAATAAGTATTTCTATATAAAAGGCGGAAGCGAGACGTATTTCTTCGGCTTAAAACAAATGCTGGAGGAGCATAACCATACGGTGATTGAGTTCAGCATGAAAGATGAAAGGAATGAGGACAGCTCGTACGAGGGGTATTTTGTCTCACATATTGATTATGAACAGAACGGATCGCTCCTCGCCAAAATGAAGAACGGGCTGAAGCTGATCCATTCCAAGGAAGCCTTCAGTAAGTTATGCAGGCTTATTGAAGATACTAGGCCGGACGTAGCCCATGTTAACTTGATTTATCATCAGTTGACTCCCTCTGTGTTGTTGGCTTTGAAAAAATACGGCATTCCCGTAGTGCTTACATCTCATGACTATAAATTGATCTGCCCCAACTATAAGCTTTTTAATAACGATCAAATCTGTACGAAATGCATTGGCGGAAAGTACTACAATTGTTTTCTGGGGAAATGCCATAAGGATTCAAGATCTTACAGCCTGCTGTTGACTATGGAGGCTTATTTCCATAAATTTCGAAAAACCTACCAGATCGCTGATGTGATTATTTGTCCAAGTGATTTTATGTACAACATGCTGCTGGAAAGTGGATTTTCTAAATCGAAGCTGACCCATATACCCAATTTTGTTGCACAGGATTTCACGAGTCACGACATAAATCTATGTGCAGAAGGCAAGGGTGATTATTTTTTATATTACGGCCGATTGTCGAAGGAAAAAGGGTTGGACCTCCTGTTGGACAGTATGAAGCTGCTGAAGGATGGGAACAGGCTTATTATTGTAGGAACGGGTCCTGAAGAGGGACATCTGCAGGAGCGGGTTAGGGATGAACGCATCGCTAATGTTCGTTTTACAGGATTTAAATCCGGAGAAGAGCTTAACAGGCTTATTCGGGAAGCGAAGGCTACGATAATACCATCCGTTTGGCATGAGGTATTCGGACTGACTATCGTCGAATCTTATCAACTCGGAACGCCGGTCATCGGATCTCGGGTCGGGGGAATCAGCGAACTGATCGAAGATCAAAAATCCGGATATTTGTTTAACGGAGGCGATGCCGGGGAACTGGCTCAAGCTATGCAGGAACTAAACCGGTTAAATAGCGAAGCTTACCGACTCATTCGCGGCCATTGTTTGAGCAAAGCTCAAGAATACGGGGCTCAAGCGTATTATCAGGCAATCATCGTTATTTATGAAAGATTGCAACTTATAAATCAGAATCGGACCGCTGGTGTAGGACCGGAGATACTGAGCGGCAGCTAGCTGAACATTTTATACGAATAATCGCTATAGATTGGTGGTGTGTTCATCATGAAAAAAACCATGACCGGCCTCGTCAAGGAACACCTCGCCCCAGGCGCGGTGTTCAAGGAGGTGCCCGTTCCGGAGATTGGTCCGGACGAGGTGCTGGTAAAGATCAAAGCTAGCTCCATATGCGGGACGGACTTACATATTTATAATTGGGATGCGTGGGCTGAAAAAGCGGTCGTGACCGGTAACGTATTCGGTCATGAATTTGCGGGGATTGTCGTTGAAGCCGGGGCTCAGGCTGGCCGTGTGCGTATTGGCGATCACGTGTCTGCCGAAGGCCATATGGTATGCGGAACCTGTAAGGCATGCCGCACGGGCAACGCTCATGTGTGTCATCATACCCGCAGCTTCGGAATCACCGCGCCGGGATGCTTTGCGGAGTATGCGGTCGTGAAGGCGGGCAGCATCATTCAAAATGATCGGGATATGCCCTTTGAGCTTGCCTGTCTGCAGGATCCGCTGGGCAATGCGGTACATACGGTGCTTTCGGGAGATATCGTCGGCAAATCCGTTCTGATCGTGGGGGCGGGACTGATTGGGCTTATGGCAATCTCGGTAGCCAAAGCCTGTGGTGCCGGCCTGGTCATGGCGGCGGACGTTCACCCCTACCGTCTCGGGTTGGCCCGTCAGATGGGGGCCGACCTCGTGTTTGACAGCTCCAAAGTAAGCCTGCCGCAGGCTGTCCAAGAAGCTACCGGAGGCGAAGGGGCCGAGGCTGTGCTTGAAATGTCGGGTCACCCGAATGGAATCCGGGACGGGTTCGAAGCGGCAGCTCGGGCGGCACGCGTCTCCCTGCTTGGAATACCTACCCAAGATGTCGCGATGGATCTCGGGCAGATTATTTTCAAGGGAATCCGCGTCGAAGGAATTACCGGCCGCCGGATGCATGAAACCTGGTACCAGATGAAAGGGCTGCTGCGGAGCGGTAATTTAGGATTGGATAAGCTCGTGACGCACACCTGCTCACTAGACCGATTCGAGGAAGCATTTGAGCTTATGCGGAGCGGAGACTGCGGCAAAATCGTTTTCCTGAATGAGCGGAGCAACCACTTTGAAGCGGTACGGCAGGATCCGGCCGGGCAAACGCTGCTGCATGTGTAACGAATAAGAGCGTGCCATTGACCTGTTGGGGGCTGTGGCACGCTCTTTTTTTGGGTGTCCGGTTCACGGCAGTTTAAAATTCATGATCAAACTTGAGAAGCAGCCGCTCGTACTTCCGCCCAATGATATGGCGCTTTCACGAGAACTGGGCATGCTCTTTGCGTACCTTAGTACACCCGATGAATCACATCCTCGAAATCCGGCTCCTCCATATGAATGTCCGCGACCTCTCCCCAGCTGCCAACCACCCGCAAAATGTCCATGGCTTTGACCTGCTGCCTGTTGGCTTCGATATGTACTTCACAGCCGTCAGCGCGAATGATGCGAAAGGTGTGCTTTTCATCCAAACCCAGCTCGATGGGAAGGCTAAGCCCCTTCGGTACCGGCAGTTGAACGGGGCCGTGAAACGTAATTTTGATCCGCGTCGGCAGCCCTATTTTATCCCGCAGCTGCACGATCGTTCCTTCATAGCTGAGCTGGCCGTGGTTGATGACCATCACCCGGTCGCACAGCTGCTCGATATCATCCATATCATGGGTGGTGAGCAAAATGGTTTTGCCGTACTCGCGGTTCAGCTGCTTCAAAAAGCCGCGGATACTGCGCTTGGCGCTTACATCCAGGCCGATGGTCGGCTCGTCCAGAAACAGCACATCGGGATCATGCAGCATGGAAGCGGCGATATCGGCCCGCATGCGCTGTCCGAGGGACAACTTGCGGACCGGCGTCAGCCAGAATTCCTTCAGGTCGAGCAGCTCTGCAAGCTCTCCAAGCCGTCGTTCCTTCTCAGCCGCCGATACCTTATACATATGGGCGAGAATGTCGTATGAGTCCTTGACAGGCAGGTCCCACCACAGCTGGCTGCGCTGGCCGAACACGACGCCGAGCCGTTTGGCAACCTGCCGCCTTTGCTGATGCGGATCGAATCCGTTAATTTTCACGTTCCCGGCGGAAGGGTGAAGGATGCCTGTCAGCATCTTGATCGTCGTGGACTTGCCGGCGCCGTTCGGGCCGATATATCCGACGAAATCCCCTTTTCGGATCGTAAAGTTAATATCCTTCACGGCCTCTTTCAGCCGGTACTCTCTGGTAAATAACGTTCTCAGGCCTGCAAAGCGGCCTTCCTTGACCACTGGTGTGCGGAAGCTTTTATGCAATCCCCGGACCTCGATCATGGCTTCTGATTCTCTCATCTTGCTATTCCCCTTTCCTCTTCCTTCTTTAGCTTCCCGTGCTTTGATAGCGGGTCAGTCCGAATTTCCACAATTTCAGGCTTAAGGCAAGGCAGATACCTGCGATCAGGGCCGTGCCATAGAGCAGCCATGACCCGTACTCGCCTCGCAAAATAAAGAGAGAGGGGACATAGTTCACGAATCCGACCGGAATGACAATGAGCAGGATCGAACGAAGCCAGGACGGATAAAGCACGAGGGGATAGCGGACAGCGGTTTGCGCGGCATCCTCCGTAAGCGTTTGCAGCTCGTTAATTCTGGTGATCCAAAAACCGACGGCTGCCGTGGCCAGCCCGATCGAAAACAAAATGACGGCCCCGGTAACGATAGCCAGCAGCGTATACGGCACGACGACCCAGGTAATCTGGCCGCTGTCCATAAGCCCATGGATCGTCCAGATCAGAATCGTACCTCCTTGCAGCAGTTCTCCCGGCATCAAGCGGATGTTCTGCGACATCAGCCCCATCAATATCGGGACCGGCCGCGTCAGCAGCTGATCGAGGTCGCCGGTGGTCAAATAGGTTTCCAAATGGTGGACATCGCTTGCAAAGGTGCGGTAAAGCGTTTTGGAGAGCGTCATAACGGCGAAAAGATATCCGACTTCATGCAGCGACCAGCCTTTGACCGCCCCGAACTTGTTCAGCACGATCGCGATCATGAGAAACTCGGCAATTTGAATGATAGCGGCGAGAACCGTTCCAAGCATGAAATTCAGCTTGTACTGCATGCGGCTGCGTACGCTTGAACGGATCAGCACCGCATACAGACCCAGCCAATATTTGATGTTCATCCGCCCTGCACCTCCACTTTCCGCCTGACGATGACGGTAACGAGCAGACTAAGCAGCGTGAAGATCAGGCACCAGCAGAGTGAGCCGAGCAGCATGCCGCCTTGCTCATACCCGAGATATATCCGGGTAGGGACGTACAGCAGATAGGGATAGGGCGACAACCAGCTTACCGTCTGCAGCCAAGACGGAAGCCATTCTACTGGAATGAAGAAACCGGCTAGCAGGTTGATCAGCGCTTGATGAACCCAGTACAGCCAGCTGGATTCTGTCGTCCACAGCGAAGCGGCGCCAATGATGTAATTGACGCAAATGGACATGTACGCGGCTGCGGCCAGTGCGGCGAAAGCATACAGCAGCGTTGTCCAATAACTGGGCAGGGACAGCGAGAACACGAGCATGTACAGAACGTAAATGGGGAGCGATTTATATACGAACTGGTATGCGATCTGTCCCCATTCCCTGCTCATGTACAGAACAAACAAATGGACGGGCCGCATCAAATCGAGCGAAATCTGGCCCGTCCTGACCGCCTGCTGCATGCCGAGTCCGTTGGTTATGAACCCGGTCACCCACAGCGAAGCCTGGGTAAAAGCGATGTAGCCGATCATGCCGTGCACGCCGTACTCTCCAAGCGGTCGGTCGGCTCCGATGCCGATCCAGATACAGGCATAGAGATAGCCGAAGAGAGCGCTTGCGACATTGTGCAGCATGTGCGCGCCGCGGTAATGCAAATTGCGGGCGTACGCTTTTGAAGCCAAAGTGAAATAGAGCATTGCACACCTCCGATAAGTTTTGTGGCGACGGGAGTCCGTCAACTTCAGTCAAGGCGAACGAGTGAGAAGGACTCCATCATACCAAAATCTGGTTTTGGCCGCAATCAAAACTTTCAGACTATGCATAGCCCGTGAAAAAGAGCTTAGGAGGTTAACTGAGCTTTGGCATGTTGCAGAATGCTGCCGATCTGGTTTTCAAGCGCAAGTATTTTTTGCTTTTGAACCTGGATCTGCTTCAGCTGGTTGACCAGGTTGTTCAGATCGGTGTGGATTTTTTTTGCATCTCCGACTCTGATGGACTGGGTAACGCTTTTCCACAGGGGACTGACGTTTTTATTCAGAATCGTCGCCGTGCTTTTCTCGGCTTTGATTTTCGTGCGGAGCGGATCCGCGCTTCCGAGGAGCGTCCGGATTTTTTTCTGTGACGCTGTTTTTTGGGTTTTGGCCGCAGAGAGTGCCTGCTCCTTGTTTTGGATATCTGCTTTTGCGATCTGAACGGCAATCTTCATGGTGTCGGCCTGGGCTTTGAGTGCGGAGCTGAGCTGCTTGTTCTTCAGCTTGCCCGCGGTCGAAATTTGCTGGTTCAGCGCGGTGTACATCGATAACAGAGGCTTGTATTTGTCTTTGGCCGCTTTGACGGCCTGCTCCAGCTTCGCGATTTTGTCGGCATCGATCGTCTTGATCTGTTTGGTCAGGGCCGATTGGGTTTCCTCATTTTTGTAATGAACCGTGCTGATGTTCTGATCCAGCTGCTGCAGCTGGGACTGCAGGGATGTAAAAGAGCTGTACAGTGCTTCCAGCTTGCTGCGAAGAGCGCTGTCCGCAGCGGTGGCACGTTCGATTGCAGTCTGCTGCGAAGGGGACCACTGCATGGATGCCGCGGCATCGGCTGGCAGGGAGAAAGCAAGGGTCAGGGCGAACATGAAAGGCAGAATGGGAAGCTTTGTGAATGGCTTCATAACATCAGGCTCCTTTGGATGGAATTTGAGGACGATCAGCCCGTAAAGACAGGAAATGGCATGCAAAAAAGCACCCGCTAAGAGAGGCATGGACTGCCGCTCCTTACGAGTGCTTCAACGTAAGTTGATCGCCTTATTAAATTGTCATCAATATACATGATATGGATGATACTGTCAATATTGAAAATATCACATGGTAGGATAACCTGTCGTTTTCTCTGATAACGACACTAAACGGACATATAAAGTACATAAACAAAAATAAAACAATATAAAAATCTTTGTTTGTGTTGACTACTCGTCATGAGCGCAGTACGATGAGGATGTCAATAAAGATGAAATTTAAAGGAGAGGCTTGCTGTGAGCACTTCGATGATTGAACTGAACCGGGATGAGCCAGCGCTTGACATTCCATTCATCCGGGAAATGGCGGAGATCACGTATCATATGTGGAAATTTGGCTGGGATGAGCGCAACGGGGGGAATATCAGCCGTATTTTGGATGAAGCGGAGGTCAGCCCCTATATCGATCTTACCGGGACCGGCCGCGTCATCCCTCTGACCTTCCCGGTGCCTGAGCTTGCGGGTAAACTATTCGTCGTCACCGGATCGGGCAAGTATTTCAGGAATGTGATTTCGGACCCGGATATCAACCTGGGTGTCATTCGGGTGACGGCAGACGGCGAGCATGTCGATGTTTTGTGGGGATTTAGCGGCTACACCATCCCTACGAGCGAGCTGGCATCGCATTTCATGAGCCATATTGAGCGCTTGAAGGTAGACCCGAGCCATCGGATCGTGATGCATACGCATGCGACAAACGTGATCGCGATGACGTTTGTCCATGATTTGGACGAGAAAAAATTCACGAAGACCCTGTGGCAGATGTGCACCGAATGCATCGTCGTTTTTCCGGAAGGCGTGGGGATGTTGCCGTGGATGGTGCCAGGAAGTGCCGAAATCGGGCGTGAAACCGCGGAAAAGATGAAGGACCGGCGGGTGGTGGTCTGGCCGCATCACGGCATCTTCGGCAGCGGGGCCACGATGGATGAGACGTTCGGACTGATCGAGACGGTAGAAAAGGCCGCCCAGGTATACATGCTCGCAGCAGGTCACGGCATCAAGCAATCGATCAGTGATCGGCAGCTCGCCGATCTTGCGCAGGCCTTTGGAGTTACGCCGGCTGAAGGAATTCTTCAGACTTAATCGCGGTATTTTTGAGAGGAATAAGGAAGCTACAGCAGCAATTAAATAGATGAAAATATGACGGAGCGGCGCAGCGATTGCGGATGCTCCTTTTTTTGATTCGGAACGCTGCGGATATTTCCGAATGCCGGATGCTTAATTTTGAAGCGTATCCATGACCTTAAAATATAACGTTTTCGATCCGCTATTTCTACGTGAACTTCCACAATTATTTTTGTAATCCGAAGGGGCGGCAGGCGTATTGACTTGGATACCTTTGCGAGTAGAATGTTGAGCAAAGAGAAGCAAAAGTTGGCATTTTGGCAGCCTGTTTGAAACCAACCCCTGTAGCTTCAAAGGAGAGTACATCATGATTTCATTGAGACCGAGGCAGCAGTATCCGCGAAAGCGGTCCGTGCAGCGCAAAAATCTAAGAATCGCCACCATGGAGGGTGTTCCCGCCGTGATGTTTCAGACGCTGCTTGGCGGGCAGTTTCTTACAGGCTTTCTGCTGTATCTGGGAGCGAGCTCAAGCGAGCTTGGCTTCGTCCTGGCGATTACGACGTTTGTGAACATCGCGCAGCTTTTCGCTGCGTTTTTGATCCAGCGGCTCAAGAGCCGCAAGTGGACACTCGTATGGTTCGTGGCATGTCATCGGATTCTCTGGGGCGCCACGGGTCTGATCCCATTCCTGTTTCCAAAGCCGTATTGGGTCGCAGCATTTATCGTACTGTATACGCTTGCCTTCATGTTTAATACGGTCGGGGGCATATTATGGAACTCGCTGATCAGTGATATCGTCCCGGCTCGCGTCAGGGGCCGCTACTTCGGCATACGCAACACCATGCTGAACGCGCTGGGAACGCTGGTCATGTACGCGGGCGGGATCATTCTGGACCATGAGCCGGGAGGCAAAGGCTTTCTGATTCTATATATCATCGTCTGGATATGTATTGCCGCGAATATCGCGATGTTCTTCATGTATCCGGATATGCCGTTTGAGCGGTCCTCAGAGAGCAAATTCGTGCCCATGATGAAGAAACCGCTGAAGGATAGTGCCTTTCTGAAGGCTACGCTGTTTTTGGGAGGCTTTTTGTTTCTACAAAATCTGGTGGTGCCGCTGTATTCATATGTCATGCTGCAGCTGCTGCATATCAACTATCAGACGCTGTCGCTGCTGAATGTCGCCCAGACCGTCTTTATGATGGGAAGCTTTTATATTTGGGGAAATCTGAACGCCCGCTACAGCAACCGGCGGCTGCTGTTCTGGACGCTCCCGATTATAGCGCTCTCCTGCCTGATGTGGGGGCTGTTATCGGTGCTGCCGATGTTCCTCGTACTCGCTCTCGCACATGTCATTTTCGGCATTGGGGTTGGCGGCTTCAACCAGCTTGCATTCAATTTCATGATCGGCGATACGCCGAAAAGAGAACGTCCCATGTACATGGCGATGTACGCGGCGATAACGGGCGTTGCCGCTTTTTTCGGGCCTCTGATCGGGGGGAGCGCCCACGAGCTGATACAGCATTGGCCGGTGTGGACGCAGGTTTACGGCATGCAGCTGGTCGTTGGGGTCGCGATGATCGTGGTAACGGTAACGATGGGACGGCGGATATTGAGAGATTCGTAGGGAGGCGCGGCGGCGATCCTAAGGTTGCTCCAAACAAGGAAGAAAAGGCTTGCATCCGGTCCGAAAGGATCGGATTTTTTTAAGATTATAAAATTTATAAATTTCAGCGAAGCTGAACCATTCTATAATCGCAAGAAAAACTTCAACTAAACGCGATCTGTCTTCTTTGAAGGTACGTAGACGTTTTTCTTATGAAAACTGGGTTTTCATTTTCATGGATTTGACGCAATAAGCCGTATTAGGGGTATATTGATATAGGAGCAAGCTATATATTTTTCATCGGATTCACCTTTAGGAAAGGGGAGACTTACGGATGTATATCCAGAAAATCTATATTAATGGCGAGTGGAGAGATCGTGCTGATAAGCTGGAGGTACGGAATCCGGCTACGCTGGAAGTGATCGGATCCATACCCAGAGGGGGTGCGGCGGAAGCGGAAGCTGCGGTCGATGCGGCGCATGAGGCGCTGAAATCATGGTCGGCCAAGACGGCCAATGAACGCGGCGGGCTGATGATGAAATGGCATAACCTGATCGAGGAGCATACCGATGAGCTTGCACGGATCATGACGACCGAGCAGGGCAAGCCCCTTACAGAGGCGGCTGGTGAAATCGCCTATGCCAACAGCTTTGTATCCTGGTATGCGGAGGAGGGCAAACGCGTTTACGGACAAACGATTCCGGCATCTTCACCGAGCAAACGGATTTGGGTGCAAAAGCAGCCGGTCGGCGTCATCGCCGCGATCACGCCTTGGAATTTCCCGGCGTCCATGATTACGCGCAAGGTAGCTCCGGCATTAGCTGCAGGCTGTACCGTCGTGCTTAAACCATCGGAGGAGACGCCGTTTACCGCCCTCAAGCTGGCTGAGCTGGCAGGGGAAGCCGGCATTCCGGCGGGCGTCATCAATGTGGTGACGGGGGACGCGGCTCCGATTGCCGAAGCCTGGCAAAAAGACGAGAGGGTCCGGAAAATTTCATTTACGGGCTCGACGGCTGTAGGCAAAAAGCTGATGCAGGGTGCAGCGGAAACGGTCAAAAAGATTTCGCTCGAGCTGGGGGGCCACGCCCCATTCATCGTAACGGCGCAGGCCGATCTGGATAAAGCGGTGGATGGCCTGATGGCCTCTAAATTCCGTAATGGCGGACAAACCTGCGTTTGCACCAACCGGGTATACGTCGAGGAATCCATCGCCAATGCGTTTTCGGAACGGGCCGCCAAGCGGACGTCAGAGCTCAAGGTCGGAAACGGGCTGGAGGAAGGCGTGGACATCGGTCCGCTGATTAACGCGAAGGCTGTTGAAAAGGTTCAGCGCCAGATTGAGGATGCCAAGGCCAAGGGCGCAAAAGTGCTGGCCGGCGGTAACGCCGTAAAGGATGCCAAAGGGTATTTCATGGAGCCCACGGTTCTCATGAATGCAACCGATGAGATGGAATGCATGATCGAGGAAACCTTCGGGCCGCTAGCCCCGATCACGACCTTCCGTACGCTGGAAGAAGCGGTTCAACGGGCTAACCACAGCCCCTACGGCCTTGCCGCCTACGTGTTTACGGAGAATATCAAAGAAGCCTTATACGCCGCGGAAGCTCTGGAATACGGTATCGTCGGCGTCAACGACCCGCTTCCGTCCACGGCGCAGGCGCCGTTCGGCGGTTATAAGCAGAGCGGTCTCGGACGCGAAGGCGGTCATTTCGGCATCGAGGAATATCTGGAGATCAAATATGTATCCCTCGGGCTGTAAAACTAACTAAATTGATCCATTCCGATTCCATACGGGAGGAATTGGATCAGCCATTTCAATAAAAAACGGATGCACCCTGAATGGGATGCATCCGTTTTTACTTCGTGTATTATTTGCTGCTTGTGGAAGAGTCCGTTTTGCTTGCGTCTGCTTTCTTCTGCTCTTCTTCCAGCTTATTCGTAATTTTCGCTTTTGCTTTCACGTCGGAAAGCCATGTTGGAGCCTTGGTCATGATCGCTTGATAAATCAGCGTTTCCTTGATATCGGCTTTCTTCTCATCCAGCGTAGCTGTGTGAGCCGCTTTGTAGCCGGTTCTCTTGATGATATGGTAGCCGGCATCCGTTTTAACAACACCGCTCAGTTCGCCGTCTTTCAGAGCGAAAGCGGCATCCTCGAACTCTTTGTACATTTGGTTGCGGCCGAAGTATCCGAGATCGCCGCCGTTAGCCTTGGAGCCTGGGTCCGTCGATTTTTCCTTTGCCAGCGTGGCGAAATCAGCGCCGTCTTTCAGCTGCTTCAGGAAGGCGTCGGCTTCTTCCTTGGTTGCCACCAGGATATGGGAAGCTTTAACCTGCTCCGGTGTATCAAAGGAAGCTTTGTTCTCTTCGAAATACTTCTTCACGTCATCATCGGTTACTTTAACGTCAGGCTCGAGCAGCTTGCGCAGCTTAACCTGCATGTCCATTTGCTTGTCGAACTCTTCCATGGTGAGGTTGTTTTGGGCCAAAGCCTGTTCGAAAGCTTCATCGGAACCATAGTTTTTCTTGATGAAGTTCTTTTCTTTCTCGATATCGTCCTGCGTGACCTTGATGCCTTTTTTCGAGGCTTCTTGGTTCACGAGCGTTTCGGAAATCATGCCGTCCAGCGTTTGGGAGCCGCCGGCTGCAACGAGCTCGTTATAGAGCTTGTCCTTCGTAATTTTTTCGCCGTTGACCGTAGCCACGGCTTCGCTGTCTCCGCCGCTTGCAAACGGAGGCTTAATCAGCACGATCACCAGTACAATGGCGAGTACCAGAGATACGATCATCCAAACCTTGCTGCCCATACCCGCGGAAGGAGCCGGTGTTGGCGGCACGGCAGCCGCTTTGGGTTTAACCGGTGCAGCTGGTGATTTATCTTGTTTGGCAGGCGCCGAAGTTACCTTGTCTGTCTGTGCAGGAACTGGCGTTTCTGCGATAGGCTTGTCCGTAGGAGCCGGTTCGGTCTGTTCTGGATGTTCCTGAGTGTCCCCCGATTGTTCTTCCGGTGTGAGTCCTTCTTCGTTATTCAATGATTCTCTTTCTTTGTCTGACATTAAATCTAACTCCTCCTTTGATATGAACAATAACACTTATGGGTATCACTTTACCAGATTCGGCTGAAATAATCCTTAAGAAGACATAAATTGTGGAGGAAAATTTTTAATGCAGTTTTAAGAATCGGCAAAAAAACAGGCTGTCTCCCCACAGGAGAATGGGAACAGCCTTGTTTTTCACGTGTTTTCGTTATTTCTCGCGTTCAATCGACACCGCGTGCGCAATGCAGGGGATCGTCTCGTTCTGCTGAAAGGAAAGCGGGGAGAGCAGCGCACCGGTGGCGACGACCAATATCCGGTTCAGCTCGCCGCGGCGCATTCGGTTCAGCAGGTGGCCGTAGGTGACAACAGCCGAGCAGGCGCAGCCGCTCGCGCCGGATTGAACGTTCTGGGTTTCGTAGTCGTAGATCATCATGCCGCAATCGGAATAGGTCGTCTGCTCGATCGGAAATTGATGCTTCTTGAACAAATCACAGGCGATTTCATAACCGACCTTGGACAAATCCCCCGTAACGATCAGGTCGTAATAGCCGGGCTCGATTTGCAGATCGCGGAAGTGCGCCTCGATCGTGTCAACGGCAGCCGGCGCCATCGCGGCGCCCATATTAAAGGGATCCTTGATGCCCATATCGACGACCCGTCCGATGGTGGCGGAGGTGACGTAAGGACCGTTCCCTTCCTGCCCGACGACGGCCGCGCCCGCGCCCGTGACCGTAAACTGGGCGGTAGGAGGCTTTTGCGATCCGTATTCGGTCGGATACCGGAACTGCTTCTCCACGCTGGCGTTATGGCTGCAGGTTGCCGCCAAGGTATGCTTGGCCCCGCCGGAATTGACTACATAGGAAGCAAGCGCGAGACTTTCCATGGAGGTGGAGCAAGCCCCGAACAAACCAAGATAAGGAATCGTCAGCGTGCGGGCGGCAAAGCTGCTGGAAATAATCTGATTCATCAGATCGCCGCCGAAATGAAATTGGATTTGGCCTTCGGTCAATCCGGCATGCTGGATTGCCATTTTGGCCGCCTCCTCCAGAAAAGCCTTCTCCGCCTTTTCCCAGCTGTCTTGTCCGAGATACAGTTCTCTATGAACGATATCGAAATCCTCCGCGAGCGGACCTTGCCCTTCGAAAGGGCCCACCGACGTGGCGGCCGAGAGGATGGAAGGCTTGTTTTCAAAAATCCAGCTTTGATGGCCTTTCAGCATGATCGGTTCAACCTCCTACAATGTTGGGATCGAAAATAACGTAGGCGATGCCGACGGCAAACGCGGCGACCGTGCCGAAGACGATGACCGGTCCGGCAACCTTGAATATGCTGCCGCCAATGCCGAGGACGATGCCGTCCCGGCGGTATTCAATCGCCGCGGAGGCCATGGCGTTCGCAAAACCCGTAACGGGTACGGCCGTACCCGCGCCCGCCCATTGGGCGATTTTATCGTATACCCCGAAGCAGGTCAGAATGACCGAAATGAGAATCATGACGCCTACGGTCGGACTGGAAGCTTCCTTCACGGAGTAGCCGCCGAAATGGACGAACGACTGCTGGACGATTTCTCCGATCAGGCAGATCAGCCCGCCGACCAGAAAAGCCCGGTAGAGATTTTTGAACGTGAACTTGCTCGGCTCGCGTTTTTTGGCGAGTGCCTGATACTCCTGCTGCACAGGGGTTAGCTTCTTTTTCGTTTTACTGACCACGATGTGTTTCCCTCCTAACGCGTTAATAGCGGCCTGACGTCAGAGATCACCTGCTCAAGCTGAATGGAGCACTGCTCGTACAACGATTTTGCCTCCGGCCGGTCCGTCGAAAGGCCGAACATTTCCAGATCCGCCTGGCATTTTTTTAATTCGGCAAACAGGGTTGCCTTTTGCTGCGGCTCGGGTACTTTGATTTGATCGTCAAACAGATCAACATATAATTGCCCATAGCTGTCGACCTGACCGACGTATACGTTATCCAGCGAAACGCCGATTTTTTCAAGCTCCGTATGAATCCATTTGCGGTTGAGTCCCCGGGTTGCCAGCGGCTCATCCATCACTTTGCCATCGAGGATGACCGTTTGCGGCTCCGATTCGGGACCAACCTGGATGCCCAGATGTGTCGGGGATAGAGGCTGGTTTTGCTTTTTGAGAAGCACGTTGATTTCGCCGTTTGGCTCCATGATCGCGAATTCGACCTCGGCGGCTTTGAAGACGTCCTTGCCCCGGAGCTGCTCCAACAGCTCCTCGTTGGTGAGGCGTTCCTTTTTCAGGTTGTCCTCGAGGATTTTTCCGTCTTTGATCAAAACGGTGCTTTTACTGTCGATGAAATCGCGCGCTTTCTTGCTTTTGAGCTGCAGAAACTCAATGCCGAGCGATACAAGCACCCATACCGACAAGGAAATGATCCCCAGATACCATGTCCCCTTCACGTCCAGCGAGATGGTCGCAGCCAGATCCCCGATCGTGATGCCCGTTATATATTCGAAGAAGGACAACTGGGATATTTGCCTTTTTCCGAGCAATCGGGTTAGGGCGAACAACACGACGACGGCTGCCAAAGTACGGGTAATGACCTCGACCCATTCCGGCATTTTGCATAACCTCCATTTCAGTCTGAATAATCAAATTATTTACTTCTCCCATGATTTTTATGAATTTTTTCACTTCGTGCAGGTTAGATTAATTTTCGTACTTATTCTGCAAAGGAGGTGAGAACGAACCATGACAGTGTCTTCCCAGGTTAAAACGACTCTCGCTTCTCTGAAGAGCGCACAAGCCAGCTTGGAAACCTTCGCGCTGAGCACGCAGAACCAAGAAGCCAAGAACCTGTTCACCAACGCTGCCCAGCAAACCCAGCAAATCGTACAGCAGGTGGAGAGCAGAGTTCAACAGCTCGAAAACGAAGAGCCACAGTACAAAGGCTTCTAGGCCTGACGAGAGTCTTGTTACATACAAGACAACCTCATCGAAAGAGCACCGGCGCTGCCGGTGCTCTTTTTTTTTGCGGATTTTTAGGGCAGAAACAGACTGCGAGCGTGACAAAGGGATAAGCTTTATGGATAATAGAAAGGATAAATCCAAAAGCTGGGAGGATATTCCCTATTGATGAATTCGAAGCGCAATCGGCTGAAAAAGCTGACCCTAACCAGCCTGATTCTGGGCTGTCTATTTATCGTGATCACGATATGTATCGAAACGAATCATATTGCTTGGTTTGACAATGCGGTCATTTCCGCGGTCCAAGGCCTCGAGAGCCCCTGGCTGACCAAGGTCATGAAGTTCTTCACCTTTATCGGCTCGTCGCTGATGGCTACCCTTCTGTCGGTGGTCGCTTTCTTCTTTCTGATGGTTGTTTTGAAGCACCGCCGCGAATTGATTTTGTTCTTGGTATCCGTGGGCGGTTCCGAACTGTGGAACATCATTCTTAAAAATTGGTTTCAGCGGCAGAGACCGCATACGCACCGCTTGATCGAGATTTCCGGCTTCAGCTTTCCCAGCGGGCATTCCATGGCGGCCTTTGCGTTATACGGCACGTTGACCTTCCTGCTGTGGAGGCATATTTCTTCCTTTGCATGGAGAATGGTCATGATCGCGGCCGGCGTGGCTCTTACGGCACTTATCGGCATCAGCCGGATTTATCTGGGGGTCCATTACCCGAGCGACGTCCTTGGAGGCTATCTGGCAAGCGCCACATGGCTGATGATCTCCATCGCTTTGTTCGAACGATACTGGAGACATCCGAAAAATAGGATGTGATTTACGCTGAAGAGCCCACAAAACTTGCATGAAAATGGTGTACTCGCGTAATATGATGTCATAGAGACTTTTGCAAAATTCAGGAGAGAAACTTTAGAGATTAAAAGGAGTCTGGTTGCGAAAAGATGACGTCTATGAAAGAATTTCTTCACCTTCCCGCAGTTAAAAAAGGCGTGGTACTCATCCTGCTCGTACTGTTTCTTTATTTATTCCGAAGCATGATGAACCTGATCCTGATCACATTCATCCTGACCTACCTTGTCAACCGGGTTCATTCGTCGCTGACCCGCCGATTGACGAACCGGATGGGGATCAGCAGGAAAATAGCGCTAATCCTGATTTACGCTGTTTTCGTTGCTCTGTTATCGGTCGGTACGTATCAATACGCCCCGAAGCTTATTGGCGAGTTGAACGGATTGATCAAGCAGGTTATTTACTTCTACAGTAACCCGCTGGTTCTAACGGACAATAAAGTGATGAATTATATTTTGGACTACATCCACAAGATTGATTTCGCTGCTTATCTTAAGCAGGGGTACAGTCTGGTGTCCAATACGATCTCGAACATCGGCAAATTCAGCTTGAATATTGCCCTTGCCATTATCATGAGCTTGTTCTTTATGCTTGAAAAAGAGAAAGTGACGAATTTCACGGAAAAATTCAGAACCAGCAAGCTATCCTATGTATACGATGAGCTTGCCTATTTCGGGAAAAAATTCACCTTTTCCTTTGGAAAAGTGATCGAAGTACAGTTTCTGATCTCCGTGATCAATGCCTGCTTCTCGACGTTGTTTTTGTGGATCATGGGCTTTCCGAACCTGTTCGCGCTGGGGCTGATGATCTTCCTGCTCGGTCTGATTCCGGTGATGGGGGTTATCGTTTCGCTCGTCCCGTTATGCGCGATCGCCTTCGGCATCGGTGGGATTCCCAAGGTAATTTATATCTTGATTATGGTGGCCGTCCTGCACGCCTTCGAGGCCTATGTCATGAATCCAAAGTTCATGTCGGACAAAACGCATCTGCCGATTTTTTATACGTTCGCCGTACTGATCGTTTCTGAGCATTTCTTCGGGGTATGGGGACTCATTCTCGGCGTGCCCGTGTTTATGTTCCTGCTGGATCTGCTGGATGTCCCCGTGAATCATCCGCCCAAAGAGCCGATTCCGGTTCAGGAAAAGACGAAGCCTAAAAAGGGATAACGCGACGTGTCCATCCTGCAGCCTGTAGATCCGCATAACAAAAATCCTAACGCCTAGGCCGTTAGGATTTTATTATAATATCAGAAAGTATAAGCTACTGTGTCATGGCTTCCTGATATTGCAAGAAAAACTGCCGCTGAACGCGGTCTGTCTACTGAGAAAGTACATCGATAGATGTTTTTCTTGTGCGGTAAGGCATTAGATTTCAGAGTGAGTAGACGGCAATCGGCGGTCTTGATGCGGATGGTAAACATGCTGCGTGAAGCGTTTCAGGGAGCCCGGAAGCTTCTTCTTCAGCTGATCCGCCTGCTGCTGCGTCATTTTACCGGCTTTGACCGCACTGTCGAGTTTAGCGCTTTGGACGGCAGTAAGCTTTTGCACGAATTCTTCGGCGTCCCAGTTCTTTTTCTCTTTGGCGATCTGCTGGAGCGACTTGCCCTGCTTCCATTCCTTTTTCAGATCCTGTTCGGTCATACCGAGCAGCGCAGCCGCATCCTTAAACAGAACGAATTTGCGTCCATGATGCCCATGCCGTCTGTGGCGGCTTTCGTCCTGCTTCTCTTTCTCAGCCGGGGGAGACATTTCGGGCGTTGCTGCACGGGTATCTGGAGCCGCTCCGGCTGTATGAGCAAAGGAGAATCCTCCTGCGGCCAAAACGCAGGAAAGAGCTCCGGCCAGAAGTGTTTTTTTGAATAGATTCATCTTGTCACCTCGTTGATGTTATGGTTATTCTTTCATATTCTGTATTTATTATGGGCTTAAATGGATAAATCATACTCCGTTCCGGAAAAACGGGGGAGAGCCGCCGGATTGCATCATTACGCTCAAGAGCGGGTAATATTTCGTATAACAGGAATGATTGACAGACGGCTGATGCATAAATTGATGTGAAGAGGCCTTCTGTAAAAGTACGCTGTTAATGTCTTTTAGATATAGAATGGAGGAGATGCAGCCTTGACTTTCGGAGCGCGTATGCTGAAGACGGGAATCGCCGTCACGCTCGCACTATATATCAGCATGTGGCTACATTTATCCTCGCCGGTTATATCGGCTGTAGCCGCCATATTCGCGATGCAGCCGTCCATATACCGTTCCTGGCGGTATTTCCTGGATCAGCTCCAGACCAATACGCTGGGAGCCGTGCTGGCCCTGATCGCGGGCTTGGTATTTTCCAATGAGCCTATCGCAGTGGGTCTCGTATGTATTATTGTCATTATGATTTGTTTAAAGCTGAAAATGGGCGATACGATCGGATTAACCCTGGTCACGGTCATTGTAGTCATGGAAGCATCCGGGCAGTGGCAGTTTGCCCTCACCCGTTTCTCGCTCAGTTTGATCGGCATTGTGTCGGCGTTCCTGATCAACGTCCTGCTATTTCCGCCGAAGCCGAAAATGCAGTTTACGAGCCAAATCCAGTCCACCTTCAACCAGATGTCGCTTTTGATGCGGACCGCCATATCCGACGAGATCAAAGAGAACATTTTCCGGGATAAGAAAAGGGGGCTGGAGGATTCGATCAAATCGTTGTCGGACAAGTACAAGCTGCTGGAGGAAGAGCAGAAGAAGCTGAAGCGCGCGAAATTCAGCCAGACCCGGCATCTTGTCGTGTACAAACAGATGCTGAACACGCTCCGCAAGGGCAGAGAGGTGCTCGATGCGGTGGAGGAGCATTATTTTCAGTCCGAGCGGTCAGCGGAGCTGGATCTGTTTTTCGATCAGCAGCTGGAAAAGCTGATTAAGCTGCATGAATATGTGCTGCTGAAGTTCGAAGATAACTTGAAGCCGGGGAGCGTGGAATCGAGCCTGCTGCTGGAGGAAAGTGATGCTTTCATCCAACATGTGCTCGAATATGCGGCCGGGCAGCCGGAGTACCGGCTGAGGCTGACGATCGTCGCCTCCACCATGTATGACTATGGTTACCAGCTTGAACGCTTGAACCGTCTGGTGGAGCACTACCATAAATCGGATGACGAAGCGCTATGGCTGTCCTGGCTGAAGCGATAGAATCGCTGCCGAATAAAAGAGGCTGTCCCTGCGGGTCTGAACGAAGACCCTGGGGCAAGCCTCTTTTTGGTGAGCCGGTAATTACTGGAGGGGAAGATGCACGATAAATTCGGTTTGCTGGGCGGAGCTGACCGCTGAAATGCTGCCTTCGTGAAGCTCGACGATGCTTTTGACGATCGCAAGGCCCAGGCCGGCGCCGCCGGTATCGACGGAACGGGATTTTTCCACGCGATAGAAGCGGTCGAATATATACGGCAAATCCATGGATGGAATCGGCGCGCCGAAATTGATAATCCGGACGACGCCCTGTTTGCCCTCTCTGGCGACATGGACTTCGATTCGCTTGCCGTCTTTTCCGTACCGCATTGCGTTGGTGATCAGGTTTTCGAATGCCTGCATGATCTTGTCGCCATCCGCATGAATGAAGAGCTTCTCCTGCGGCGTGACCAGCCGGATCTCCATCTTGTGATGGTGGAGCTGCAGCGTAAACTCCGCCGTAAGCTGCCCGATCAGCTGAACCAGATCGATGGAGGTGCGGTTCAAGGGGATTTGGCCGAAGCCCATTCGCGTATAGTCGAACAGATCCGTCACCAGCCGGTTCATGCGCTTGGATTTTTCATAGGCGATATTGACGTAATACCGCAGCTCGACTTCATCCTTGTATTTGTCCTCCTCGATCAACCGCAGATAACCGATAATCGATGTCAGCGGGGTGCGCAAATCATGGGACACATTCGTGATCAGCTCATTTTTGGCTTGGGTGGCCATACGTTCCTCATGGATGGAATGCTGCAGCTGCTTGGCCATCGCATTGATCTGATCCGCAAGCATGCCGATTTCGTCATTCGAGCGGACCTGTATCCGTTCATCCATATTGCCGTCCGTCATGCGTTTGACGCCGGTAATGATCCGTGTTAGCTTCCGGGTCGTGCCCCAGCTCAGCAGCATGACGTAGAAAATAAACAGTAAAATAACGACAACGGACTGCCATAGCGAAAAGCCGACGACACGGTTCAGGCCGATGATTTTCTCCACCAAGGGATACAGCTGCTTGAAATTCGAATAGTACATGTTGTTGAGTACCGTACGCAAAACAAACAACGTGATAAAGGTCAGGGCAACGCTGAAAAAGAACAGCAGAATGATTTTCCACTGCAGCTTGTTAAACATGCTACGCATCGATTTTATAACCTACTCCCCACACGGTTTGTATCAGCTTATAGCCAAGCTCCTTTTCGAGCTTGTCGCGCAGATTGCTGATATGCACCATGACCGTATTGTTGGACACGTAATACTTTTCTTTCCATACCCGTTGGAAAATTTCCTCTGCGCTAAAGACGCGGCCGGGATGCGAAGCAAGCAGACCCAGAATATCGAACTCCCTTCCGGTCAGCTGCACATCCGTGCCGTCGGCTGTCACGCGATGCGTGCTGCGGTTGATCTCGACGCTTTGAATGCGGAGCACCGAATCATCGGCCGGCCGCGACTCCGAATTGTATTGGAACGTCCGGCGCAGCAGCGTTTTGACCCGGACGGTCAGTTCGAGCGGGTTAAAGGGCTTGATCATATAATCGTCGGCGCCGGTCATGAGGCCGAGGATTTTGTCCATATCCTCGGTTTTGGCGCTGAGCATCAGGATCGGAATAACCGAAGCGCTGCTGCGCACCTGCCGGCAGACTTCGAGTCCGTCCACTTTGGGCATCATGATGTCGAGCACGATCAGATCAAATGCCTGCTCCGGACGGCCTAACAGCTCGAGCGCCTCCTCCCCGTCATGGGCGCATACGATTTCAAAGCCTTCATTCTTTAAGTAAATGGAAATCAAATTGGCAATTTCTTTATCATCGTCCACGACGAGTATATTTCTCATTTCATATCCCCCAAGCCGTTTCTTTCATTAATGGACGGTTTGCGCCGACCGGTTCAGCCATCTGCCGAGAACTGCGCCGCTGCCGTTGTCGAAACCGTAGTTGAACAATTTGGCGGCGTCCTCAAAGCGTTTTTGGGTGTCTGAAGCTCCCATGACCACCGCGATGAAGCGTTTGCCGTCCCTTTCAGATGTCCCGGTAAAGCAGTAGCCCGCCCGCTGGGTATATCCGGTTTTGAAGCCGTCATTGCCGTTGTATGCGAAGCGCTCTCCCGGCCAGCATCGAATTGGTTGTGTGCAGCGTAAGCTCAAGTTCCGGAATGTATATATCCGTTTTTTCGGTTACTTTCAGTATTTCCGGGTACGTGCGAATCAAATAACGGGCCATTTTGGCCAGATCCTTGGCGGTCATTTGCGTTTCCCCTTCCGAGGCAGCCGATTGGAAAGGCGTCAGATCGGCGGATGACAAGCCCGTTGCGTTCGCAAATATAGTATGGGAAGACAAGCCGATGTTACGGGCCATCGCGTTCATCTGCTCCACAAAGGCCTGCTCGCTGCCTGCGATATGCTCGGCCAGGGCTATGGCCGCGTCATTCGCGGAATGAATAACCATCGCTTCGAACATCGTCGAAAGGGGGAGCGTATCGCCTGGGCGCAGCCCGATTTCCGCACCGGTCACATTGGCTGCATAGCGGCTTGCCGTCACCGGCTCGTCCCATGCGTTATGGCCCTCATGAATATTTTTGAGCACGAGCAGCTCCGTCATCATTTTGGACATGCTTGCCGGAGGCAGGGCCGCAGAGGCGTTATGTTCATAATATACTTTACCGGTCTGTACATCCATAAGCACGGCGGCGGTTGCATCAATTTTGAAAAGGGGAAAACGTACCAGAACAGCCGATACGGCTAGGATGATGACGAAAAGCAGCGCCAGCGCAATCGCAGGTTTGATTTTGTTTTTTTTCTTCATGGCTCTCATATCACAATCTCCGTTTCTGTTTATTCGTTTTGTACCATTGTTATCAGCATAACCATCAGTTTTTAAATGCCTACTAAGAAACTCTTAAGAAATTTTAAAGATTTGATTTTTCTTCCCGAGCGGTTGTATGATGGTGTGAACTAAGCAAGACGTGGCAATATACAGAAGGATATAGATGATGGAGGGTTTACATGAAAACAGCAGCATGGGAGAGACGTCCCTTCGCGGAATGCGTGCCAGAGCTGGTGGCAGCGGCACGAGGAGATGTCAAGGCAAGTTTGGTCATTCAAAACGTCAGATTGGTGAATGTGGTATCCGGAGAAATCCTGCCGGGGATGTCCGTTGCGGTTAAGGATGCCCGAATCGTCTATGTAGGGCAGGATGTGAGCCATACGATCGGCGACGATACGAAAATCGTAGATGCCGGTGGAAAATATGCTGCACCGGGCCTGCTTGATGGCCATTGCCATATCGAAAGCACGCAAATGACGGCTACGGAGTTTGCCAGAGCGGTGCTGCCGCTGGGGACGACCGGGGGCTTTTTTGACGCGCATGAGATTTCGAATGTGCTGGGGCTTGAAGGACTGCGGTTTATGCTGGAAGAGGCCAGATCAACGCCGCTGGCCGCGTATATGCAGGTTGCCTCGTGCGTGCCTTCAACCCATCCGGGACTGGAGACGACAGGCGCCTTCATCGGACCGGAAGAGGTTGCTGAGGCTCTGTCATGGGGGGATGACATGATTGGCCTCGGAGAAGTAATGAACTTCCCAGGCGTGGTGTATGGCGACGAGAAAATGATCGGTGAAATTCAGGCGACGCTGCGGGCCGGCAAACACGCCGACGGCCACTTCACCTGGAAATCCGACGATTGGCGTCTGCCTGTATATGCGGCCAGCGGCGTCAATGGCGATCATGAATGTGTGACTGCCCAAGACGTGATCGAACGTGTGCGTCTGGGAATGTATGCGAAAATGCGCCAGGGATCGGCCTGGCACGACGTCGCCGCCACCATCAAAGCGCATACCGAGGGAGGCATCGATACCCGCCGGATGTTGCTGGTAACCGACGACCGCAGCTCGGAATCGCTGATGAACGAAGGGCATATGAATTTTGTCGTGCGCCACGCGATCTCGCAAGGCGTCAAGCCGGTCACCGCATTCCAAATGGCGACCATCAACACGGCGGAGCGTTTCGGCGTGTCCCGCGACATCGGAGCTATTGTGCCGGGAGCCTTTGCGGATATTATTTTGCTGGACGGCAACTTGGCAGACGTCCATGTCGTGATGACGATTGCCGCCGGCAGAATTGTTGCCGAAAACGGACGAATGACCGCCGAGTGGGAGCGTTATGATATTCCGGCTGAGGCATGCCGGACGGTCAAATTAGGCCGGAAGCTGCAAGCAGAGGACTTTGTCATCGGGGCGCCGATCGACGAGGGGAAAGCGGAGATCCGCGCGATCGCAGTGGTTGAGAATCATGTGGAGACCATTGAAAGACGGGTCCGGGTAGACGTGGTAAACGGCATCGTGCAGTTGAACCCGGCCGAGGACTTATGCAAAATGGCGGTGTTCGAGCGTCACGGCAAAGGCGGCGGCCATGCGGCGGGCGTGCTTGCCGGGATCGGCTTCAAGAAGCCGGCGGCCATTGCAATGACCGTGGCGCATGACAGCCATAACCTCACAGTGATCGGCAACGATGACGAGCTGATGGCCCGCGCCGGCAACAGGGTTGCCGATATGCAGGGCGGCGTCGTGATGCTCACGGAGGATGGCATCGCGGAGTTTCCGCTAACGGTGGGAGGCATTATGTCGAACGAACCGTTCGAGACGGTTGCCCGCCAGTCCGAAGGCATCAGCCAGGCGTTGATTCACGCGGGCTGCCCGTTGAACAATGCCTTCATGACCTTGTCTCTGCTGGCGCTGGTCGTGATTCCGGAAATCCGTTTATCCGACAAAGGATTGGTGAAAATCACTTCAGAAGGCATTGATATCGTGCCGCTGTTTACAGGTCAATAAACTTTTGACAACGGCTCACATTCATTTGCATATATAACTAAAAAGGGGAGCCATCGGCTCCCCTTAACATGTTTGATTTTCAGTTTATTTCTTGATAAAATAGATCATATGACCCTATAATCGGGTACAAATCACAACGATTCCTTTTTGATTATACCATCAATCAAAAAGGATGTCAAATATAAATTAGGGGTTGAAGACAGGCATGGACTTGAAGGATCAAGATTGGCAGTACGAACAGGAACGTGTCGATAGCGTTACCGGCAAAATAGCCGCCCGCAAGGGAACGCTTGAGGCGGACGTGGGCCTGGTTCGGGGCGATGTGGTCGAGCTGCGCAAAGATTTCTGGGATGAAGTCAGAGTCAATTTCAGCAGCTCGGATGATCTGGGCGAAACGTCCACCAGCTTGCGTCAGCAGTCCCAGGTATTGTCCGAGCGGGAACGTGCGCATTTACAGGCATCCGAAACACTGAAGAAGCTGCGGCTGCTGGAGAAATCCCCTTACTTCGGCCGGATCGATTTTACGGAAGAGGGGCAAGAAGGAACGGAACAGATCTATTTGGGCATTGCTTCTTTTCTTGATGATGATCAGGAGACATTTCTGGTATATGATTGGCGCGCGCCGGTATCCAGCCTGTATTACGATGGAGCGCCGGGTCCGGCCACCTATCAGACCCCAAGCGGAGAAATCGGCGGGATGATGGAATTGAAACGGCAATTTGTCATCCGGGACGCTCAAATCAAGGTCATGTTCGATACGGGCGTTACGATCGGCGACGAGCTGCTGCAGCAGGTGCTAAGCCATTCCTCCGATAATCAGATGAAAAGCATCGTTGCTACGATCCAGAAGGAGCAAAACGCGGTCATCCGCAACGACAAGAGCCGAATGCTTGTGGTGCAGGGTGCGGCCGGAAGCGGAAAAACCTCGGCGGCGCTCCAGCGCGTTGCTTATTTATTGTATAAATACAGGGAGACACTGAAAGCGGATCAAGTGCTTCTGTTCTCCCCGAACCCGATGTTCAACAGCTATGTATCAACGGTGCTGCCGGAGCTCGGAGAAGAAAACATGCTGCAGACGACGTTTCAGGCTTACTTGGAGCATCGGATCGGCAGGGAGTTTGATCTCGAAGACGTGTTCTCCCAGATGGAGTCCATTCTGAAATCAGAAGAAGGACCGTGGCTGAGAGTCAAGCGGGCATCGATTGCCTATAAATCCTCAACACAGTTTCTGGATGCCATCCGAAGCTATAAGGATCACTTGGAGCAAGCCGGCATGAAATTCAAGCCGATCCGCTTTAAAGGCCGTCTGATCGTCTCAGAGGAGACGATGCGCGAGAAGTTCTACAGCTACGATTCAGCCATAAGGCTGGCCAACCGGGTTGATTTGATGCGGGACTGGCTGCTCAAGGAGCTGGCGCAGTTCGCCAAAAACGAGCGCCAGGCTCCTTGGGTGGATGAGCAGATCGAGCTGCTTGATCCGGATGAATACCAGAAAGCTTATACGCGCATCCGCCGCAAACAGGCGGGGAAGAAGCAGGACACCTTTGACGACCACGACCGCGAGCGCAGCTTGTTGGCCAAAATGGTCGTGAACGAGTGGCTGAAGCCCGTGCGCAAGTGGATCAAGCGCATGCGTTTTATTGATGTCAAATCCATGTATGAAACGCTCTTAACCGACAAGGACTTATTTCTTAGCGTCAGCGGAGGCCGGGGGCTGCCGGAGGAATGGGAAGCGATGGGCGGGCATACGCTGGAACTGATCCATGCAGGAAAGCTTGCATACGAGGATGTGACACCTTATTTGTATCTTCAGGACCTGCTGAAGGGCTTCCAGATCAACAGTGTGATTCGCCATGTCTTCATTGATGAAGTACAGGATTACTCTCCGTTTCAGCTGGAATACGTCAAAAGGATTTTTCCGCGTGCCCGGATGACGGCTTTGGGGGACCTGAACCAGGGGATCTATGCGCACACGGATGTGCTCGGAGGCAGCCTTGAATCGCTGAAGCAGCTGTATGGGGCGGAGGATACAGAGGTTATTTCGCTAACAAGGAGCTATCGTTCGACGCTGGAAATTGTTGAATTTACGCGCGGCATGATGCCGGGAGGCGAGTCGATCATTCCATTCAACCGTCATGGGGAGAAGCCGATCGTGCAGGTGGCTGACAGCAGGGAAGCCCTGCACCGGAGCATCGTGGAGGATATCCGGAGCCTCAATGCGAGAGGATATGAGCATACGGCGATCATTTGCAAAACCGCGGAGGAATGCGAGCAGGTGTATGCGGCGCTCAAAGATGAGCTTCCGATGAAGCGTATCGCCAAGACCACGCCCCAGTTCGTCACGGGCACGCTGGTGATTCCTTCGTATTTGGCGAAAGGCGTCGAGTTCGATGCCGTTGTGATTTACGATGCTTCCCAGGAGGTGTACCGCAGGGAATCCGAACGCAAGCTTTTTTATACGGCTTGTACGCGTGCGATGCACCAGCTGCACCTCTACAGCCTGGGCCAGCCATGCCGTTTTATCCGGGATGTCGATCCAAGCAAATATATGCTTCAATCCTAGCCGCCGGCTGGACGTAAAGCCCTCAGAGACTTGAAGTCTCTTGAGGGCTTTGTTATTTGCATCACACCGATCGGCGCTATAATTTATTCGTTCATGGGGTGTGGAGCCGGCTCGGTCAGAATGACGGCGGCTTTATCGCTGAAAGGCTTGCGGTATGTAGACGGAGTGCAGCCCTTCCACTGTTTGAACACCGTAATGAAGTAGCTCAGGTTGTCGAAACCGGTTTCCATCGCGATGTCCACGATTTTCATGCGGCTGCTTTCGAGCAGTCTGCTCGCCTTCAGTATCCGGTAGTAATTGATGTATTCCACCGGGCTTTTCTGGGTGAGCTGCTTGAAAAAACGGCAAAAATGCCCTTCGCTCATCCCCGCGATCCCGGCCAGTTCCTTCAATTTAAGCGGCTCGGCATAATGTTCATGGATGAAATTCAGAACGATTTTCAGCTTGTCGACCTTGTCGGGATTCCCTGCGGCTTGCTGCCGGTTTGTACTTAAAGGGATGGAATGCGCATAGATTTGCGCGAAAATGGCATACAGATTCGCTTTGGTGGACAGCTCAAAGGCAGGCGATTGCTTCTCGTTGTCATTCAACATTCGGTCGATTGCCCCGAGAATGTCTTTTTCCCAGGCTTGTTCGCCCTGGATCACCGGATGCGGCTGAAAGCTTTGATCGAGAAGGGGACGGATGTATTTTTCCTGAATGACGTCAAAATCGGGACTGGCGAGCATCTCGGGTTTGAATACGACGGCGGAGAAAACGCAAGGTGCCTCTCCATCCAGGATGCCGGCATGAAGCTGGCCGCTGTTCACGAACAAAGCCTGCCCCTCCTGAACGTTGTAATAAGCCGTATCCAGCTGGAAAATCGCCTTACCTTTGCGCACGATGATGAATTCCATTTCATCATGCCAGTGGCAGTCCAAAATGCGGTTTCCGCTCAGCTGCTCGATGTTGGGATAGATGCTGACCGGATACATCGGATGGCCGTGTACGCGGTTCTCCCGGAGCATTTCTCGATTCATGAAGGACACCCTCTCGCTTGTTAATTAAAACATGCATATTTTATCAAAATATTGATATTAATCATCAAAATAGTATGAGAAATATAATCGTAACATCAATATTATTATATTATACAAAATTGCGGGAGGGTTCCAGATGAAATTTACGGACGGTTATTGGCAAATTCGTGAGGGATACGATGTTCAAAATCCGGCAGACATTCGGGATATTGCGCAAACAGCCGATTCCATGACGGTTTACGCGGCAACGAAGGTGATTCATACCAAAGGGGATACGCTAAACGGGACTCTGCTTAAAGCCACGTTCAGCTCCCCGATGCCGGATGTCATCAAGGTCAAGTGGAATCATCACAAGGGTCAAGTGCATCACGGTCCTGATTTTCACATCAACGAACAGTCGGCAGATGTTCACATCGCAATTGGCGAGGATCAGGCAGAGCTGGTCAGCGGTGGATTAAGCGTCGTTGTAAATCGCAAGCAGGGATGGGACATCGACTTTTTATACGAAGGTAAAAGACTGACAGGGAGCGGCTGGCGGGCACCCGCTTATATCCGCGATCCGGAGAAAAAAGCATACTACCGCGAGCAGCTCGATCTTGGCGTTGGCGAATACATCTACGGATTGGGCGAGCGCTTCACGCCCTTCGTGAAAAACGGACAAATCGTGGAAACCTGGAATGAAGACGGCGGAACGAGCAGTGAGCAGTCCTATAAAAATATTCCGTTTTACCTGTCGAACAAAGGCTATGGTGTCTTCGTGAACCATCCGGAAAGGGTTTCCTATGAAATCGCCTCGGAGAATGTTTCCCGCGTGCAGTTCAGCGTCGAAGGGGAATCGCTGGAATACTTCATTATCGGCGGCGGCAGTCCGAAAGCCGTGTTGGACAATTATACGAAGCTGACAGGCAAGCCCGCGCTTCCGCCCGCTTGGACCTTCGGCTTGTGGCTGACGACGTCCTTTACGACGGATTATGACGAAGCGACCGTGAATCATTTCGTGGACGGGATGGCAGAGCGTGATTTGCCGCTGGCGGTATTTCATTTCGACTGCTTCTGGATGAGGGAGTATCAGTGGTGCGATTTCGAATGGGATAAGGATATGTTCCCGGATCCGGAAGGAATGCTGCGGCGCTTGAAGGATAAGGGGCTGAAAATCTGCGCTTGGATTAATCCGTATATTGCTGAAAAATCGTACCTGTTTGATGAGGGCATGGAGCATGGCTATCTCGTCAAACGCGCTGACGGCAGCGTTTGGCAATGGGATCTGTGGCAGGCGGGCATGGCGCTAGTCGATTTTACGAATCCGGATGCCGTGAACTGGTACAAGAGCAAGCTGGAAACCTTGATCGATCAGGGTGTAGACTGCTTCAAAACGGACTTCGGCGAAAGAATCCCGACGGACGTCGTCTACCACGACGGATCCGACCCGCAGAAAATGCATAACTATTACACGTACCTGTACAATAAAGCTGTATTCGAGCTGCTGGAAGACAAGCTCGGCAAGGGGGAAGCGGCCTTGTTTGCCCGTTCCGCAACGGTCGGAGGCCAGCAGTTCCCGGTTCACTGGGGAGGGGACTGCTCCGCCACGTACGAGTCGATGGCCGAAACCCTCCGCGGCGGATTGTCGCTGGGTCTATCCGGCTTCGGCTTCTGGAGCCATGATATCAGCGGCTTCGAAAACACGGCACCCCCGGATATTTACAAGCGTTGGGTACAGTTCGGATTGCTGTCTTCCCACAGCCGCCTGCATGGAAGCACGTCTTACCGTGTGCCATGGTTGTTCGACGAGGAGGCGGTGGATGTGGTCCGCGCGTTTACCAAGCTGAAATGCAGTCTGATGCCATACCTGTTTAACTCCGCGGTGGAGTCCACGCAGCTCGGCTTGCCGATGATGCGCGCCATGATGCTGGAATTTCCGGAGGACCGGACCTGTGCGACGCTGGATACGCAGTACATGCTCGGGGACGCTTTTCTGATCGCCCCGATCTTCAACGAGGAAGGCGATGTGGAGTATTATTTGCCGGAAGGCACCTGGACGAACTATCTGACGAACGAGATCCGTGAAGGCGGACGATGGTACCGGGAGCAGCATGGCTACATGACGCTGCCGATGATGGTGAAGCCGAATAGCCTGGTTGCGGTTGGGCATGTAGATAACCGTACCGATTATGACTTTGCGGATCAGGTTACGTTTCATGTGTTCGAGCTTGCCGACGGCGCTTCGGCTCAGGCGGAGGTCGTCAGCGTGAAAGGCGATAAGGAAATGTCGGCTTCGGCTGTCCGCGCCGGCAATGTCATTGAGCTGTCTGCCATAGGCGGCGAAAAGCCATGGTCCTTCGTGCTAAGGGGAGTAAATGATGCCGTTACGGTGGAAGGCGGCATATCGGAGCCCTGCGAGCATGGCATCCGAATCATTCCTGAAGAAACCGCGAAAATCGTGCGCGTTATCCTTTAAATAAGAGGAAGTTTCCGTTTGAGGCAGGACGCGGTAGAACAAGTGCAACGCTTTTCATGGAATCGGTATGATGAATTCTTATGACCGATAAATGTCTGCATAGTTGCGCGTAAAACAAACCACACTATAAATAACGAGTCATTATGAACGTAAAGGTGGTTTGGTCATGGAAGACAAGAAGTGGGATTTAGCTGCGCTTGCATCGATTCCTTTGATCATGACGCTCGGGAACTCCATGCTGATTCCCATTTTGCCGCAAATTTCGCAGCAGCTGCATGTTGGCGCTTTTCAAGTTAGTATGCTCATTACCGTATATGCGGTTGTAGCCATTCTGCTGATACCGATCGCAGGCTATTTGTCGGATCGCTTCGGGCGGAAAACCGTAATCATTCCAAGTTTGATCATCGCTGCCGCCGGTGGAGCGCTGTCCGGAGTAGGGGCCTGGATGACGGACGGCCTTGCTGCCTACTGGATTATCCTCGGCGGTCGTTTTTTGCAGGGGATCGGTGCAGCCGGCGCGTTTCCGATTGTTATCCCGCTGGTCGGCGACATGTTCAAGGAAGAGGATGATGTGAGCAAGAGCCTGGGCATCATTGAAACCTCCAACACCTTCGGGAAAGTGCTTAGCCCCATCCTTGGAGCCGCGCTTGCAAGCCTGCTGTGGTATTTGCCGTTTCTCAGCATACCGGTGCTGTGCATCATCTCGCTGCTGCTTGTCCTGTTTTTTGTCAAAACTCCGAAAAAGAAAAATGATAACGATCATTCGATCAAGCAGTTTTTGGCCGATACGAAAAGCATACTGAAGGAAAAAGGAAGATGGCTGTACGCCATTTTTGCCGTCGGCGGCATCAGCATGTTTATTTTATTCGGCGTGCTTTTTTATTTGTCGGAAACGCTGGAGAGCAAATACGGTCTTCACGGCGTCGTCAAAGGCCTCGTTCTTGCTATTCCTTTGGCTGTACTATGTCTGTCATCCTTCGTTGCCGGCAAAATCATCGGCAAGAACAAAAAACGCATGAAATGGACCGGCTTTGCAGGGATGGCGCTATCCACCATCTGTCTGGTCATTACCGGATTCAGCAGCCAAATTTATTTTGTGGTGACGTTTTTTTCGCTTTGCGGAGCGGGGATCGGCACAGCGCTGCCATGCATGGATGCCCTGATCACCGAAGGCATTGAGCAGAAGCAGCGGGGAACGATCACTTCCCTATACAGCAGCATGCGCTTTATCGGAGTATCGCTCGGGCCGCCGGTCGTATCGCTTTTGATGAAAACAAATCATTGGGTATTGTTCGGTGTCATGGCTGTCGTAGGAGCGGTCGGCGGACTTCTGACGCTGTTCGCGGTCAAGCCCGAAGAGAACAATACGGATAAACCGACGGAGCGTACCGCCACGCCGCAATCCGGCATCGTAATGAAGCGGGCTAAGGCTCGCTGAAAAAAAGTCCCGGGAAACCGTCATGTCTCACGGCTCCGCAGTATACACTATAATGATGTCCCTGTCCCTTGCGCCATTGTTTCACAGGCATACAGCATCAGACCGCCTTGGAACGCCGCCCGAAGCCCTTGGCCGTGGAGAATGCCGTGTTTGAACGATTGGCTTGCCGGTGCATTCGGATAAGCAGTACATCCTCAATTAACTTGTTGAATTGTTCGTTCACGTACATCGAACCCGCATACCATGCCGGTTGTTGCACAGTAGTTCATACAGGCAAGAGTCCCCGAGCTCCAAGGGGAGGGACATCTGATACGAAGACCCGCATTTGCGTGGTCTTTTTTTTGTATTTTTAAATTTTAATAAATGGGTATTAAAACAAAAATATATCTGATATAATCAAATAAATTCAAACTAAAACAGATAAAAACAAATTAAAACAAACAAACTTACGGGAGGCCATTCATTCATGGTACAAAGCCGATGGAATCAAGAAGAAGCATCCAAACAACAACCGGGCGTTGATGAGCTCGTATACCGCTCCAATCGGATTGGCAGCGACCGCAGCGTATGCAACTGGGGAGGAGGCAACACCTCTTTAAAAACGGTCGAGAAGGATTTCCGGGGCCGGGATGTGGAAGTGATGTGGGTCAAAGGCAGCGGTTCCGACCTTGCCTCCATGAAAGCGCAGCATTTTACCGGGCTTCGGCTGGAGGATATCAAGCCGCTGATCGAGCGCGAGGAAATGCCGGATGAAGAAATGGTCGCTTATCTGTCGCACTGCATGATGGACAGCAAGCATCCGAGAGCATCGATCGAGACGCTCCTGCATGCATTTCTGCCTTATCCGCATGTCGATCACACCCATCCGGATGCGATCATCAGCCTCTGCTGCGCAGACAACGGCAAAGAAATCGCCAAAGAGATTTACGGCGACACGTTCGTGTGGGTGCCTTATATCCGTCCTGGCTTTACGTTGTCCAAAATGATTGCCGAAGGCGTCAAAACTAATCCGAACGCCCAGCTCGTGCTGATGGAAAAGCATGGTCTCGTTACATGGGGGGAAACGTCCGAAGCATGCTACAATCAGACGATTGCCATGATTCAAAAGGCGGAGGCATACATCAACGCCCGCATTCAGGAGCCGCAGGTTTTTGGCGGAAGCCGGGTAGAAACACTGCCTGAGGAGATGCGCAAGGCGATACTTGCCGAGGTCATGCCTGTCATCCGCGGCGCGGTCAGCAACGGTAAAAAAATGATCTGTACGTACGATGACGGAGATGACGTGCTTCAATTCGTGAACAGCCAGCATGCCAAGGAGCTTTCGCAGGTGGGGGCGGCATGCCCGGATCATCTGGTCCATACCAAACGCGTTCCGCTTTTCGTGGACTGGACGCCAACCGCAGACGGGGCAGCATCCCTCAAGGAGGCTGTTCGTGCCGGAATTGAAGCGTACAAAGAAGAATATAAAGCTTATTTTGACCGCAACAAGCATGATGGGGACATCATGTTCGAAGCCGCGCCGCGCGTGATTCTCATTCCGGGCATCGGCATGGTGAATACGGGAAAAAGCGTAGCGATGGCCGGTGTCAGCGGCGCGCTCTACCACCGGGCAATTGCGGTGATGAAGGGCTCCACGGCACTTGGCGAATTTGTATCCTTGAACGAAAATGAATCCTACAACGTGGAATATTGGCCGCTTGAGCTTTACAAGCTGACGCTGGCTCCGGCTGAAGCGGAATTCTCCCGCAAGATCGCCTTCATCACCGGCGGCGCGGGCGGCATCGGCAGCGAAACGGCTCGGCGTTTCGTATCCGAAGGTGCCCATGTGGTTCTGGCTGACCTGAACCTCGAAGGTGCGGAGAAGGTGGCCGCGGAGATTAACGCGCAGTATGGTGAAGGCCGGGCTAAGGCTGTCAAAATGGACGTGACCAGCGAAGAGATGGTGATTGCAGCCATGGGTGAAACCGCGCGCGCATACGGCGGCGTGGACATTATCGTCAACAACGCGGGCCTAGCGACCTCCAGTCCGTTTGACGAAACGTCGCTCAAGGAATGGAACTTGAACATGAACGTGCTGGGCACAGGCTACTTCCTCGTGGCACGGGAAGCGTTCAAGCAGATGAAGGAGCAGGGGCTGGGCGGAAGCATGATTTTCGTCGCCTCGAAAAACTCCGTTTATGCCGGCAAGAACGTTACAGCCTACAGCTCGGTGAAGGCGCTTGAAGCCCATCTGGCGCGCTGCATTGCAGCCGAGGGCGGGGAGCACGGCATTCGCGTGAATACGATTCTGCCGGATGCCATTTTGCAGGGCTCGGCGATCTGGAATTCCGGATGGCGCAACGAACGCGCGGCTGCCTACGGCATCGAGCCGGATCAGCTGGAGGAGCACTACCGCAAGAGAACGACGCTCCTGGTGAACATTTATCCAAAAGACGTCGCGGAAATCGCGTTCTTCGCATCGTCCAAAGCCGAAAAAACGACGGGCTGCATGCTTACGATTGATGGCGGCGTTCCGGCAGCATTTACGCGATAATCGGGTCTTATGATGACGCAATCATCCGATTGAACGGCAAGGAACCAATCCCCGACATCCGTCATGGCCGGGGATTGCTTTCTTTCTAGAATTGACGGTATCTAAGCGGAGATCGTTTTTACGAGGGCAAAAGGAGGAGAAGCATGAGATGAAAGTGTCGCTTTTTATTACCTGCATCAGTGACGCGCTGTTTCCGCCGATTGGAGAAGCGATGGCTCGGCTGCTTGCCCGCTACGGGGTTCGTCTTCATTTTCCCGAAGTGCAGACCTGCTGCGGACAACCGGCTTTTAACAGCGGCTACTGGGATGAAGCCAGAGCTTCGGCCCAAACTATTTTGAAAGCGTTTGACGACAGCGATTTCGTGATCGCGCCTTCGGGCTCGTGCACAGGCATGATTCATCATTATTATCCGAAGCTGTTTGAACATGACCCGGAACTGCTTGAAAAAAGCCACCGCCTCAAAGAAAAGACCTATGAATTTACCCAATTTCTCGTGCAGGTGCTGGGCGTAACCGATGTCGGAGCCTATTTTCCGCATAAGGTGACCTATCATCCGTCCTGCCACGGCTCGCGCCTGCTTGGTATCAAGGAGGAGCCGATGCAGCTGATGAGCCATGTTGAAGGCATGGAATTCGTCCCGCTTCCTTATGCCGAGGATTGCTGCGGATTTGGCGGCACGTTCGCGATCAAGATGAGCGAAATTTCGGGAGCGATGGTGGAAGAGAAAAGCCAGCATGTGCTGGAAACCGATGCCGAGGTGCTGGTGGGCCTCGACATGGGCTGCCTGCTCAATATCGGAGGCAATCTGAAATTTCAAGGCAAGCCGGTCCGGGTCATGCATTTGGCAGAGCTGCTGTATGAGGGGGTGAAAAACCGTGAGTACGCCGCAGGGGTCTAACGTCAAGGATCGCGCCAAGACAGCGCTGAAGGATGAATTTTTGGTCGATGCAGTCAAATTTACGACCGAAAGGCTGAAAAACAGTAAAAAGGCGGCAACCGCCGAGAACGGCAACTGGGAGGAATGGCGGGAGCGCGGACGTCAAATCCGCCTCCACACGATTGCTCATCTGGATTATTATTTGAGCCGGTTTGTTGAGAACGCCCGCGCGCAGGGCGTGCATGTCCATTTTGCGCCGGAAGCGAAGGATGCCGCCCGGATTGCTCTGGAAATCGCCGAGCATCAAGGCGCGAAATCCGTCGTGAAGTCGAAGTCCATGGTTTCGGAGGAAGTGCATATCAACGAAGCTTTCGAGAGCATTGGGATTGAATCCATCGAAAGCGACCTGGGGGAATACATTATCCAGCTGGCCAATGAACCGCCTTCCCATATCATCATTCCGGCGATTCACAAAAACCGTCATCAGATCGCCGAGCTGCTCTCCAAAGAAGCCGGCGAGACGCTGGAGCCGGAAACGAAAATTTTGGCCGGATTTGCCAGGCGCAAGCTGCGGGACAAATTTCTTGAAGCGGATATCGGGCTGACGGGGTGTAACTTCGGAATTGCCGAAACGGGCAGCGTCGTCATATTTGAAAACGAGGGCAATGCGCGCATGGTCAGTACGGTGCCGAAAACCCAGATCACGCTGATGGGGATGGAGCGTCTGATTCCTACCTGGGACGATCTGGAGGTTATGGCGACGCTGCTGCCGAGATCGGCCACGGGTCAAAAGCTGACGATGTACATGTCCGGCATTACGGGGCCAAAACGGGCACAGGACGGCGACGGTCCGGAAGAAATGCATATCATTATCGTTGACAATGGACGCTCGCTCCAGCTCGGTGATCCCGAATTCCAGGAGCTGTTGAACTGCATCCGCTGCGGTGCTTGTCTGAACGCTTGTCCGGTATACCGGCATATCGGCGGCCATTCCTACCCTGGAACCTACAGCGGGCCGATCGGTGCGGTTCTGACGCCGGCGCTGAACAAAAATGCAGGGGAATGGCAGGATATCGCCAATGCATCCAGTCTTTGCGGCGCCTGTTACGAGGCTTGTCCGGTGAAAATCCCACTGCATGATATGCTTGTGTATTTGCGCAACCGCAAAGTGGAGCGGGGATATACGGCAGCGGGAGAGAAAATGGCCATGAAGGGCTTCAAAATGCTGATGAAGAGCCACAAACGGTTTCGGAAGGCGGTCAAAGCGGGGCAAATCGGTCAAAAGCTATTGGTCCGAGACGGTTATATCCGTTCCCAGATCGGACCGCTCGGCGGGTGGACGGCATACCGCTACATTCCGGAGCTGCCGAAGCAGTCGTTCCGGGAGCAGTGGCCGGATTTGGTAACTGAGGTGGAAAAGTCGGTTCAGCCGATGGCAGCTGACGTGAAATTACGGATGGAACAGATTGTGAAAGCACGCGGGAAGGGTGGACAGCACGCATGAGCATATCCAATCCGGAGTTTTTAGCAAAGCTGAAGCAGGAATCGCTGGAAGCGGAAAAACGGTTTATCGGCAACATAGCGGGCAGGTTGGGCCGGTCAGCCACCGGACCGGCGCCCGAGCATCCCTTCCGGGGAGCGCCGGACTTCTGGACCTCCTACGAGCTGGACCGGGAGCAGCAGATCTCCCGTTTTATGAGCAATTGGCAGGCAGCCGGTGGTTTTGCCGAACGTGCGTCCGGCATGTCCGAGGTCTCCGAGCGGATCTGCCGTATTCTCGGTGAGCTGAATGCCGGATCCACGATCCGCCAGAACCTCACGGAACTTGCGCAGCTTGGGCTTGAGGAGCGACTGCCGGAGCTGCGGCATGATGCCTGGAACGGGCTTCAGACCGGGGCGGCGCTAAGGACCGCAGAAAAGGCCGATGCCGGCATCGTGCTGGCGGACTATGCCGTGGCCTATACGGGATCTATCGTTGTGACCTCCTCCATGGATAAAGGACGTTCTGTGTCGCTGTTGCCCAACATTCTGATTGCCGTCATCCCGGCAGAGCGCATGTTTACCCGTCTCGGAGAAGTCATGGGGCGGATCGCGGCGATACCGGGCGAGCAGTTCCCTGCAGGCGTGCATTTCATCTCCGGCCCGAGCCGATCTTCGGATATCGAGAATGACCTGACCATCGGGGTGCACGGTCCGGGCGTAGCGTATGCGCTGATCGTTGGGTAGATTTGGAAGGCGCTGTTATTTTCTCCGCGGAGGGCATCTTCGATCAATGATTTTACGCCGGTAGACTTTTAAAATATAATGGAATCATATGCGCCGGCCCAGAAGCCGGCTATGAAAGAGGGTAGCTATGTTAGTAGCGGAGAGATACGATAAAATCGTGGCGCTGGTGAACGACCGGGGAAGCATCCGCGTATCCGAGCTGAGCGAGTTGTGCAGCGTTACGGAAGAAACGATTCGCCGTGACCTGGACCGTCTGGAGCAGCAGGGCAAGCTGCGGCGCAGCCATGGCGGTGCCGTCAGCGTCAAGGATGCGCAGGCGGAGACGCCGTATTTTGAGCGTGAAGTGATGCATCAGGAAGAGAAAAAGCGGATTGCGAGGGCCGCGGTCGCTTTGATCGAGCCCTACGACCGGATCGCGCTCGACGCCAGCTCGACGGCATGGTACATGGCATCGATTCTGCCCGATATCCCGCTGACGGTGTTGACCAATTCCGTTAAAGTGGCCTTGGAGCTGTCGTCCAAGGAGAAAATCGAGGTCATTTCGACCGGGGGCATCTTGGCTTCCAGATCGCTTTCTTATGTCGGACCGATGGCGGAGCGAAGCCTCGAAGCCTATTACGTCGAAAAAGCTTTCGTTTCCTGCAAGGGCGTTCACCTCGAACGGGGAATCAGCGAATCGAACGAGCTGCAGGCTATGGTCAAGCACAAGCTGATCAAGCAGGCGCGCAGCGTATACATTTTGGCCGACGCGAGCAAAATCGGCGTGCAGGCTTTTACCCATGTGGCCGGGTGGGAAGATATCGATGCGATCATTACCGACAACCATGTCGGAGCGGAAGATGCGAGGCTGCTGCGAGAAAAGAACCTTCAGCTGATCGTGGCGGAAGAGGCTTGAGGGCAGCACGCATGAGAGACATGGGCAAACTTCAAAGAGGCTGCGTTCTCAGACGGATATTAGTCGGAGGAACAGCCTCTTTTGGGTTTCCTAATACATTAATCCTGCAACCAAAAAACCTCAAGATCCCCGGATCGGGACTTGAGGTTTTGATTTTGACAACGGCTTACCGCTTAGGCAGAAGCTTGACGTATTCGTCGGACAGCTTCATTTGCGCCAGATTATAATCATAATCTGATTTATATTTGGAGAAATCAGTGACCGGCTCCAATGTGTCGAGGTTGACGGCACTACCTTCCTCGAACGTCTTGCCTGGAACGTATAATATTTCATTGTTAAAGAAGGAGCCTGTTGGCAGATAATATCGCATACCGATGACATTGTTGTCGATGTTCAGCAGGTCATGGCCGAAAGCGGTGAATTTCTCGTCTTTCAGCGATATGCCCAGCAGGTTGGCAAGCGTAGGCAGAATATCGAGCTGACCGCCCACCTGCTTCACTTCTTGCCCTGCTACGCCCGGTACGTGGATCAGGAGCGGAATGTTGAAGCGGGTGACGCGCGGATCATATTTGATGCCCAGCGCGTTGCTCACCATATCCGGATCATTATCCTGCGGCTGCAGACCAAAATGGTCACCGTAGATGACCAGCACCGTATCGTCCCACATGCCGTTTTGCTTCAGCTGGTCGATGAAGGTTCCGATGGCGTAATCCGTGTAATTGATAGCAGCCAAGTAATTGCCGAGCTGCGTACCTTTCAGTTCCTCCGGCAAGGTGATCTTCATACGGTCTTCGGGAACCTTAAACGGAAAATGGCTGGATACCGTGACGAACTGCGCATAAAACGGCTTGCTTTCCTGATGGAGCTTGGACAACGTCTGGATTCCGAAATTGTACAGTTCCTCGTCCGAGGCGCCGAATTCGTTGAAATGATCATTTTTGTAATACGGCTTGTCGTAATAATGCGTAAAATTCAGAGCCGGATACAGCTTGTCCCGATCCCAAAATTTAACGTCATTGACATGGAACGTGTCCGCCTCGTAGCCTTGTTTTTCCAGGATGCGCGGCATGCTTGGGAGCTCCCGGTCACCGTAGCCCGTCGACATGGCGATCGCGGCCGTCGGATAGATGGAGGTGTTGCTCATGAATTCCGCGTCCGAGGTGTTGCCTTGTCCGATCTGCTGGAATACTTTGGAGAAGTAAAAGCTGTCTTTGGCCAAGCCGTTCAGAACGGGTGTCAGCTCCTGATGGTCCAGGGACAGATGGATCGGGAAGTTCTGGAACGCCTCCATTTGAATAACAATAACGTTTTTGTTTTTGGCTGCACCGAAAAAGCTGGGTTCTTTTTTAGGATTTTCCTGATATTTGAACGACGCTTCCTTGGAATTGATTTTATCCACGGTCTCCTCGATATTGCCGGTTGCAACAACCGCGGCTTCCTCTTTGGCCTTAATGCCTGCGGCAACCTGGTAATTGAAAAAGCCCAGATGCTCGGCCTGCAGCACTTCGTTGGTGATGGTGCGGTCCTGGCGGATGAAGGTTACAGATGTGACCAATGCGATAATGCCGAGGGCCATGGGCCATCTTCTGTGCAAGGGCGTCGAAAAGCTTAGACGCCGCTTCATCAGCTTGCCGACGATCCAGACGATGGCGATGACCACGACGTCAACGAAGAAGAGGTAGTTAGCCGGTTCGATCGTGGACTGCACGCTGTCCTTGATTCCCATGACCTGCTTCAGCTCGGACAATGCCGTGTATGTCGGTACGGTATTGAAATGCTGAAAATACAGCGCCGAAGCGAAAAAGATGAAGGAACAGAGCAAATTAAAGAT
This sequence comes from Paenibacillus chibensis, assembly GCF_004001045.1. Classification (GTDB taxonomy): domain Bacteria; phylum Bacillota; class Bacilli; order Paenibacillales; family Paenibacillaceae; genus Paenibacillus_AQ; species Paenibacillus_AQ chibensis. The sequence continues at coordinate 106,056 of NZ_BIMK01000001.1, read as the reverse complement.
CCAGTAAACGATCCCCTTTGCCTTGGAAGGCGTCACCAGCTCAATAATCGAGAGAAGCACGAGCAGCGACGCGGCGTCTGCGAGGATACGGCTCCACAGAATCTCCCCGAAGAAAAAGTAGCGCAGAAGCAGGAGCTTCAGCAGCATAAGAATAAAAAACCCGATGAAGGGGGTCTTTGAACGCGTTGTACGTAACGAAAAGTCTATCATGCCGACTCCTTTCCCAATGCCTTGTTAATTATTTCCTAAATTAGTACCATCCATTACTATATAAGTTTTTTTACACAATGAAAATACTAAATTAACATAGATTTAACAATAAGTTAATCACTTTTGGCAGTCCGGACCACATATGCCATAAAAAAATACCTGGACCATTTCCTCGATGAGCTTATCCCGGTTATCGTTGAATTGTAAGGATTCCATCATCCGATAAGAGGACTCGTTCAGCATATTCAAATACAGCATCACGGTTTCGACGGATATATGCTCCGAAATTTCGCCTTTGGCTTTGCTCGTGGTAATGAGCTCAACCACCATCGGCACGCTGCGCTCCTCGTAATTTTGCTGCACGAAATTCCGGATTTCGGAGTCCTCCTGCATCAGCTCGGCAATCACGGACGGGTGAAAGATGTGCGAGGTTTTCTTTTTTTGTAAAATGATATACTCGATCTTTTCCTTCAGCGTCCCGCTTCCTCCGACCAAAGCTTCAAATTCCTCCATGCTCTTCTCGATGTAATCCCGGAAAACCTCACGGATTAAAGCTTCCTTGCTGCCGAAATAGTTATATATAGTCACCTGGGAAACGCCGGCTTCCCCTGCGATATCCGCGATGCGAATCTGCTTTACGCTGGAGGAGGACAGCAATTGAAGCGTAGTCTCCTTAATTCTGTTCTTGATCTCGTGTGCCCTGCGTTCAAATCCGTTCATGCTCCATGTCTGCTCCATCTCCCGGCCTTAGCCGTCTAATAATGAAATTATATCATAATAATATTTCATAACTATATTGACGGGTTCGAGACGGCGGCGTATGATCTGGTTGTGAAATATTTGGTTTTAATTATTTCATAATTATGTTCCCGATTGGGAGGCGCAGACCATGCTTACTGTTTCGCATGTCACGAAGGTTTTTCCAGGCGGTAAGGGGATTTACGATGTCTCTTTTACGGTGGAGCAGGGCGAGGTGTTCGGATTTCTCGGACCCAACGGCGCCGGCAAGTCCACGACGATCCGCCACATCATGGGCTTCATGAAACCGGAGAAGGGCTTCGTTCAGATCAAGGGATACGACACCTGGAAGGATCAGGGACGTTTTCAGAAGCTGATCGGATATCTGCCGGGAGAGATAGCTTTTATGGAGGGAATGACGGGGAAAAGCTTTCTGGATTTTATGGCCACCTTGCGAGGTGGCGTCAACGAGCAGCGGCGGGCCGAGCTTGTGGAAAGACTGCAGTTCGATGACCGCACGCCCATCCGCAAAATGTCCAAGGGCATGAAGCAAAAGGTCGGCATCGTTGCCGCATTGATGCATGAGCCGGAAGTGGTCATTTTGGATGAACCGACATCCGGACTCGACCCGCTGATGCAGAAGGTGTTTATCGAGCTGGTTCTGGAGGAAAAGGCGAAGGGGACCACCTTCCTCATGTCATCGCACAGCTTCCCGGAAATCGAACGCACTTGCGACCGGGCGGCCATCATCAAGGACGGAAAAATCATTGCCGTCAAAAACATTCACGAACTGCAGGCGGTTCAGCGGAAGCTGTTTGAGGTCACCTTCGAGCATGAAGCAGACCGGGATGCTTTTCTCGCTAGCGGCCTGAAGATCGATTCTTATAAAGATAAGCAGGTGCGTGTCGCGGTTCAGGGGGATTATAACCGTTTTGCCCAAGAGACGGCCAAATACCGCATCCGCAGCATCGATGTTTTTTCGCAGAACCTGGAAGATATTTTTATGGATTATTACGACCGGGGAGGAAGGGAATGACATGAATATGCCGTTATACGCACAAATGATGAAAAGCCATCTGCAGACGATGGCGAGCTATGCATTTGGATCGGCCTTTTATATCCTGCTCATGTTTTGGATTTATCCAAGCATGGCAACGCAGTCGGAGAATCTGAACGCGCTGCTGGAATCGATGCCTCCGGGACTCAGCCGGGCGTTTGGCCTTGAGAACGGATTCGGAAGCGTTGACGCCTTCATCTCCGGCGAATATTACGGCCTTTTGTTCGTGCTTATTCTTTCCATCTTCAGCGTGATGACCTCCACCCAGCTCATGGCGCGTCTTGTGGATCAAGGAGCCATGGCTTATCTGCTGTCCGCGCCGACAACCCGGGTCAAGGTCGCTTTAACACAGGCTATCGTGCTGCTGACCGGGCTGCTGATCATTACGGCGGTAACAACGCTGGCCGGTTACGGAGGGTACGCCTGGTTTATCGGGGATTTGAACGATTTTAACTCGAGCAACTTTTTGCTGCTGAATGTGGGGGCTTTGTTGCTTTTCTTCGCGGTATGCGGCATCAGCTTTTTCATTTCGGCCGTCTCGAACGACGAGAAAAGGGCGCTGGGCATTTCCGGGATCGTCGTTTTCGGATTGTTCAGTCTGAATCTCGTAGGCAAGATCAGCGAGAAGCTCTCGTGGATGCAGCATATTTCGTTATTTTCGCTATTCAATCCGGCTGGCATCGTCAAAGGCACTGTGAACTGGGGGCCGACCTGCGGGATATTGCTGGGTGCAGGATTGGCCGGCTTCGCAGCAGGAATGATGTTATTCAAAAAAAGAAGCCTGCTGCTGTAATTCAAGCTATACTAGGGAGCAGAAGAATGATTGACAGGAGGACCCTATGAAAGCACTCATTCTGGCTGCGGGTTATGCAACAAGGCTGTATCCGCTGACCTTGAACACGCCGAAATCCCTGCTCCCCATGGGCGATGTCACGATCATCGACTTGATTATCGGGAAAATGGAGGAGGTACCCTCCATCGCGGAAATGATCATTGTTACGAATTCGAAGTTTTATGCGGCGTTTGAGAAGTGGGCTGCGTCCCGTTCGTTCCGAAAGCCTGTAACAATCATCCAAGACGGCTCCATGACGCAAGATGACCGGCTTGGGGCGATTGGCGATATCCGGTTTGCGATCGAAAGCGAAGGGATCGACGAGGATTTGCTTATCTGCGCCGGGGATAACGTATTTACGTTTGATTTGAACTCGTACGTGGAGTTTTTTAAGCAGCAGCAAACCGACTGCATTCTGGTGCAGCATCTGGAGGATGCGGAGGAGCTGGGGAGAATGGGCGTGGTTGAGCTCGATGGGCAGCAGCGAGTGTTATCCTTTGAAGAAAAGCCGGAACAGCCCAAAACGGATATCGGCGCTTTTGCAGTATATATTTATCGGAGAGAGACGCTGCCTTTGTTCAAGTCGTATCTGCTGGAAGGGCATCCTTCCGATGCGCCCGGATATTTCCCGGAATGGTTGTCGCGAAAAAAGGATTTGAAGGCCTTCTTTGCGGAGGGCAACAGCTATGACATGGGCACGCATGAGGCATATCGGAGTCTTCAGGACCTGTTGAACAAACAAGACTTGTGATCGAACAAATGTTCTTGTATAGGGCTCGTGGAGATGGTATGATCAGGAAGGAAAGTACAACCCCATTCTGGGAACATGCAAAGGAGAGATACCCATGGTTTCGAAGCAGGAGAAGTTGGAAGCCTTCGCTGAGCTGGTTGCATTCGCAGAGGAGCTGGAGCATCTGCCGGAGGAGCAGTGGAGCGGATCTATTGCCGAAGGCAAATGGTCGCCGCGCGACATAATTAGCCACATGATGCTGTGGGACAATTATTTCCTTGAACATGCGGTGCGTCCAATGGCCGCGCATCAGCCGCTGACGCTGAAGAATCTGGATTTCGACGAGTTCAACAGAGACGCTGCCGTGTACGGACTGACCCAAAGCAAAGCGGACCTGATCCGGCAGACGGTGGAAACGCGCCGCGAACTGCTGAATGTGCTGCAGGGAATTCCGGAAGCCGAATTTGGCATCAAGCATGGCGGCGTCATGTCTGTAGACGAGTACTTGATTGATTTTTATGAGCATGACCGGCATCATATGGGACAGATTCGAGCATACATAGAGGGTCAGGAATGATCCGATTCAAACAGGATGATCTTGAGGTCAGGTCCATGGAGGCGGACGATGCCGTGCTGCTTGCAAAGTGGCTGAGCGATCCGGAGGTCCTTCAATATTATGAAGGGCGCGACCGGCCGCATGATCTGGAGCGGGTGTACGAGCATTTTTACCGGGAGGACAGCGAATCGATCCGAAGCATCGTGATGTATCGGGATGAGCCGATCGGCTACATCCAGTACTACGAGATCGATGAAGCGGAGCGGGAGCTGTACGGGTACGCGAAATCGGAGCGAATCTTCGGCATGGACCAGTTCATTGGTGAACCCGGCTTCTGGAACCGGGGCATCGGAACGCGGCTGATTCAATCGATGGCGTCCTATTTGCTCGATAGCTTGAACGCAGACCGGATCGTCATGGATCCGCAAGAATGGAACCACCGGGCGATCCGGGTGTACGAGAAATGCGGATTCGTGAAGAAAAAGCTGCTTCCGCAGCATGAATGGCATGAAGGCGCCTACCGGGACTGCTGGCTGATCGAGCGAAGCCAAAATGCGTCCTGCGTAGATGAAGCATAATTCATGGAAGAAGGGATGTTCCTAAGGTCCGCACATGCGGACAGAGAGGAGCATCCCTTTTGCAATCTATGAGAACCATACCGATCATGGCAGGAGATTTATAGAAACAAGATCACTTTACCTGTGCTTTTTCGGCTTTCCACCCATTCATGAGCCATAGGCGCTTCGTACAGCGGAAACCGTTTGCCGATATGTACCTGAAGCTTGCCCGTTTCCATCAGGCGGAAAACGAGTGCCGCGGTGCTCCGCAGAGAGTCGGGGCGCTCTTTACGCGTTGTTCCAAGACTGTAGCCAAGCACGGAGCGGCAGCTGGCATGCAGATTTCCGGTATCGATGCGGCCGTATTCGCCGCTGGAATTGCCGAATACCACGAGGCGGCCGTACGGTGCCAGCGCGTCCATGCCCGCTTGTGTCAGCTCGCCCCCCACGGAATCCAGAACGATGTCTGCGCCGCGGCCCTTAGTCCAATGTCGCACCTGTTCTGCTAACGGCTTTCCGCGTTCGAAGCAGAGCACGTGATCCGCACCGGCCTCAAGAGCTGCCTTTACTTTGCTTTCGCTGCCGACCGTGCCGATCACAAGACCCGCACCGAGGGCTTTGGCAACTTGAATCGCCGTCGTTCCGACGCCTCCCGCTGCAGCATGAACCAGGACGCTTTCACCGGGCTGCATTCGGGCTACCTCCCCAAGAAGCTTGCAGGACAGGAAGGATACGATGCCGCATGCTCCCGCTGTCTCGAGGTCAACCCGATCCGGAACGGCAAAGGTGAGGTTTTCATCGGCAGCGATATATTCGGCGTAGGAGCCGTGAGGCGGGAAGGCCAGGACGCGGTCGCCTCTGCGGAAAGCCGTGACCTCATCGCCAATCTCCTCCACGATTCCCGACGCTTCGAGCCCCGGCACAAACGGAAGCTTCTCCGCTCCTTTTTTTCCGTAACGGGATTTAATATCCGCATAATTAACGCTGGTGGTATGTACGCGAATCAGAACCTGCTTCGGAGAGATGACGGGCATATCAATCTCTTTGTATTTCATGTTCTGAGCAGAGCCCAGCTCTTCAACCACGATGGCTTTCATTAAGGCCACCTCCTAATTGTTTTATTCGACAAACGTTTTATTAGATGAAACTAAGTTTCATAATACATCCATTTGATCCTATTCACCAGTAAAAAAAGTATCTCAGAGGCCTAGAGAACCTAAGGAACCGGTTTTCGGAACCGTTTAAGGTTGGCTTAAGTTTGGAATTTCATAATTACCTCCATAAGGAATCCATATCAAGTAATGGAGACAGGAGGAAACCCATGGGCACCACAAAATCCAGACACCGGATCGATGTCATGCTTGTTATCGCAGTTTTGCTTGCCGTATTTTTCAGCGTTTACGGAATATGGGACGACCAGTTTGTGAATGCCTACTATACGTCGGCAGTAAAAAGCATGCTTCAGAGCTTTCATAATTTCTTTTATGCCTCGTTTGATCCAGGCGGCTATGTAACGGTGGACAAACCGCCTGTGGCTTTTTGGCTGCAGACGCTGAGCGCAATGTTATTCGGCTTTCGCGGCTGGAGCGTGATCCTGCCGCAGGCGCTCGCCTATATCGGATCAACGCTGATGATCTACGTCTTGATAAAACCGACATTCGGTATTTGGGCCGCGAGATTGGCCAGCCTTGCGATGGCTTGCATGCCGGTGGCTGTGGCCGTTGCCAGAACCAACAATGTGGACAGCCTGCTTGTGTTTACGCTTTTACTCGGCATCTGGATGCTGTTTCGGGGAATCCGGCAAAAGAAATCCGGATGGATTCTCGGAGCCTTTGCCATGGTCGGCGTAGGCTTCAATATTAAAATGCTGCAGGCTTATATGGTCGTTCCGGCATTTTATCTGCTTTATTTGCTGAGCTTTCGAACCGGTTGGAAGAAAAAGTGGATCACGCTTGCCGGAGCGACCGTTACCCTGGCGCTTGTTTCCGTGTCATGGGCGGTGATCGTGGATTCCGTCCCGGCGTCTGAACGCCCGTATATCGGCAGCAGCCAGACCAATTCCGTATTGGAGCTTGCGTTCGGTTATAACGGAGTTTCGAGGCTGACCGGCAATCGCGGAACCGGCGGGGGCATGAATCCGGGTGATGGGGGAAAGGGATTTAGTCCCGACGAACAAACCCAGCGGAGCGGATCGAACACGGTTCAGAGCAGCACCAACGGTCCCGGGGGTACAGCACCGGGTAATTTGAATGGTGATGGGCCAGGCAGTTCCGGCCGAGGATTCTCCGGCGGGCCCGGAGGTGGCATGCCGCCGGGCATGAATGGACGAGGCGGAGCAGGCGGAGGGATGTTCAACACCGGTTCGGCCGGGCCGCTGCGGCTGTTCCAACAGGAATTGTCCGGCCAGGCAAGCTGGCTGCTGCCGTTTGTCCTGATGGGCAGCATTGCCCTTCTCGCCGGGTGGCGCTGGCGGCAAGAAATGACGGATGGGCAGAAGGAAACATTGTTCTGGTTGGCTTGGTTAATCCCGGTCATGGGATTTTTCAGCATCGCCGGATTTTTTCATCAGTATTATCTGGTCATGATGGGTCCGCCAATCGCAGCGCTGACGGGTGCAGGGTGGAGCTCCATGTGGAAGGATTACCGGAGCAGGGAAGGTTGGAGGAGCTGGCTGCTGCCTGCAGCCATCTTAGGTACAACCGCATTTGAAGCTTTTATTTTACAAGCTTATACCGATCAGATTGGACCGCTCCTGTTGATCGTGACGTTGGTTGTCGGTATCGGATCGGCTGCACTCCTGGTGATCTACCGAAAGGCGGAGCGCCGAACGCTAGCCCTGGCTGCAGCGGGTTTGATTTTACTGCTCCTTGCCCCGGGTTACTGGTCCGCAACGCCGATTATATATGGACAATCCAGCCAGCTGCCGGCCGCAGGCCCCGGGGAGTCCAAAGGCGGGGGACGCATGACCGGCACCGTGAACGAAGCGTTACTGGAATACCTCACCGAGCACAATACCGGCGAGAAATACCTTTTTGCCGTTAGCAGCGCGCAATCAGCAGCTCCCTATATCATCCGGACCGGAAATGCCGTCATGGCGATGGGGGGATATTCAGGCTCAGATCCGATCTTAACCGTTGATGGCGTGAAGAAGCTGGTACAGGATGGGAAGATCAAATATTTTCTGTTATCCGGCCAAGGCCAAGGCGGCATGGGACGGGAAAGCAGCTCGGACGTAACCGCATGGATTAAAGCCAATGCGACAGAGGTGCCGGCTTCGGAATGGGGCGGTGGCTCAGACAGCGGCCAAACGAATGGTGACAGCAGCGGCAGCGGAAGCTCCGGCGGAGGATCGTTCCGGGGCGGTATGGATGGCGGTACGACGCTTTATGAAATCCAATCGGGAGCGGGAGAAGAGTGAACCTCGTGGATCAAATACAAAACGTCCGATATTCCGTCGTTATTCCTGTCTATAACGAAGAGGAGGTTATACGTGAAACCTATTGGCGTTTGAAAAGCGTCATGGATCAAACCGGCGAGAGCTATGAACTGCTGTTCGTCAACGACGGCAGCCGCGATCAGACGGCCGAGCTTATTGTCGCCATGGGCGAAAAGGATCCGAGTGTTACGCTCATCCAGTTTTCCCGTAATTTCGGTCATCAGGTTGCCATCACGGCGGGCATGGACTATGCCCGGGGCGACGCAGTTATCGTCATCGACGCTGATCTTCAGGATCCCCCCGAGCTGATGCTCGACATGATCGCCAAATGGAGGGAAGGCTATGATGTCGTCTATGCAAAGCGCTCGGAGCGTAAAGGTGAAACCTGGTTCAAGCGGCAAACGGCAAGCGCCTTTTACCGAATATTGAAGCGGATGACCGAGATTGACATCCCTCTGGATACCGGTGATTTCCGGCTCTTGGACCGGAAAGTATGCGATGAAATGAAGCGTCTTCCCGAAAAGAACCGCTATGTACGCGGTCTGGTCAGCTGGGTTGGCTTCCGGCAGACGGCCGTGGAATACGTCAGGGATGAACGGTTTGCAGGCGAGTCCAAGTATCCGCTTAAAAAAATGCTGAAGCTGTCCATGGACGGCATGACATCCTTCTCCTCCAAGCCGTTGAAAGCAGCAGGAATAGCAGGCGTCTTGATCTCTGCAGCCGGGTTTGTATATTTGCTGGTCGTGTTGATCGAAAAATGGTTTACCCGCGTCACGGTACCGGGATGGTCATCGCTCATTGCTCTTCAAATCATATTCAGCGGCTGTATTCTGATGTTCCTTGGCGTGATTGGCGAGTATTTGGGGCGAATTTATGATGAAGTCAAGCAGCGGCCCCTGTATATCGTCAGCTCGGTATATACGAAAAAATCGGAGGATCAGCCAGCGTTAAGGAGATGAGCATCACATGAAAATCAGAAAAGCGGTCATACCCGCCGCCGGCCTCGGCACGAGATTTCTTCCGGCAACGAAGGCACAACCGAAGGAAATGCTCCCGATCGTCGATAAACCGGCGATTCAATATATCGTTGAGGAAGCGGTGGAAGCCGGCATCGAAAGCATCATTATCGTCACCGGACGCAATAAAAAATCGATCGAGGATCATTTTGACCGGTCATTGGAGCTCGAGCAGATGCTGCAGGAAAAAGGGAAATGGGAGCTGCTGGATGAAGTCGCAAGTATCAGCGAGATGGTGAATATCCATTATATCCGGCAAAAAGAACCGCTGGGTCTGGGACACGCGATCTTATGCGCCCGGCAGTTCATTGACGACGAGCCGTTCGCGGTTCTGCTGGGAGATAACATCATGCTGTCGGATCCGCCTGCGCTCAAGCAGATGATGCATGCTTATGAGAAATACGAAAAGCAGATCGTCGGCGTCAAACCGGTTCCCCGCAGCGAAACGGGAAAATACGGCATTATTACCTATGACAAATACGGGGATCGGATCTACCGGGTGACGGACCTCATCGAAAAGCCCGATCCGGCTGACGCGCCCAGCGATATTGCGGTTATGGGGCGTTATATTTTGAACCCCTCCATATTTCCCGAGCTCGAAAAAATCGAAAAAGGAGCCGGCGGGGAATATCAATTAACCGATGCTCTGCGCCGGTTATGCTCAACCGAAGGGATATGCGCCCTGGAGCTTGAAGGGCAACGGTTCGATATCGGCGACAAGATCGGCTATGTTCATGCCGTGCTCGAAATGAGCCTGCAGCGCGAGGAGCTGCGCGGGCCTGTACTGCAGTATTTATCAAGCATCATGGAGAGGGAAGCCCTCAAATAAGGCTATAGGAAACCAGTTAAGCTCCGGAGAATTTCTCCGGAGCTTAACTGGCATGAAAACGGATAGCCGGACCGTAAACTATAAGAAAACCTACCAATTGAACAGAAGGAGGTCCGGCATGAACAGAAAGGATGGGCTTGAAGCAAGCCCGCACGGGGAGCCGACCGAATCCATATGCATTTGTGAAGCTGCACCGGAAGAGTGGGAGTGCTACCTGCACATTTACGCCAAGCCGATGGCTGCGGGGATCGTGTTGCCGCGGGACATCGCTTCAGTTCTGCCTGCAGGCGTCATGCCTTACTGGCTGAAAAGAAACGGCAGAGTGATCGGCGGCGCAGCTCTTTCCGGCAGTGAAATCCGGGATTTGTTCACGATCCCACCCCATCCGGTTGATCCCCGGTTTATCCTAGCTGTGGTCGAGGCGATCCGGCAGACGTCAAGAGGAAGGGGATCGCTTGGAATCCGGGCCTATGAAGTCTTCGCGGATCAGGAGGAGGCCTATATGCGAGCCGGCTTCTATCCCGCTCCCCACCGGCATCGCTGGATGCAGCGGCCAACGGAAGAATATGACCTCCAATCGATGGGCAGCACAGCAAGTCACGCTGTGGAAGCCCGTATGGAAGGCGGAGAACGCAGGCTTGTGCTTGAACGGGAGATCGGGTTGTTTTTGTTCAAGCATGCGTGTTTTGAAGAGGGAAGTAAGCAGGAGGAGGCTACTTTTGCAGGCGTGCTGTCCAAGCTCAGGCAAGATAGTGCCTGCATGACAGAGGAGACGACGCAGGCCTCGAGTCTGCTGTATGATACGTCGACGCGCGCATTAATCGGGGTCTGTGTCATCGGCATGCAGTCCGGCTGTCCGTCGATTCAGCAGCTAACCGTCATGAAGGCATACCGTGGTCAGGGCCTGGCGACCCGGATGGTGCAAAAAGCGCTGACGATGTTAAGAAGACAGGGGCAGCCGCTGCTGCGGATCAGAGTCATGCACGGGCATCCGCATGAATCCTTGTGCTATCAGCTTGGTTTTATGCCGGGTCCCCTGTTCATTTCAGTCATGACCAAGCATGTCTGAGCAGTCCAAACTGAATTGCTGCTCATTCTTTTTTTTGGCTGTGACAATATATATAGTGATGATAATCGGAAATATATACTATATATAGTGCTTGGCGAAAATCAAACCAAGCATGATCACAGTGAAGGAGGAACGTTAATGAGCCCATTCAACGTAGGTCCGGAGCCGTTATGGCAATCCATTCATGAGATGATTCACGCCGGCAACATGGATTTGCTGCAGGAAAACGCCAACGTGGACGGAAGGTCCCCGATGGGTCTAATGGGGAAGATCGGCAGCGAGAGCGCCAGATTATACGCCATCCGGCATTTGTTGTCTCCGGAAATCAGAGAAGCTGTAAACGGAAATATTATATATCCCCATGATCTCGATTTTTACGCGGCCGGAACGACGACCTGCTGTCAGATTCCGCTAGGCAAGCTGCTGCGGGGAGGCTTCAACACGGGGCATGGCCACATGCGGGAGCCTAAGGATATCAAGAGCGCGCTTGCGCTTGCGTCTATTATTTTACAGGCAAATCAGAACCAGCAGCATGGCGGACAAGCGTTTCCGATGTTTGATGCGGATTTGGCGCCCTATGTGCAGAAAACCTATGAAAATAAGCTGCGCATGCTGGAGGAGCTGCCTCTGGCCGAGCACTATGACCGTCAACAAAAGGCCTGGAGCATGACGGAAAGGGACGTCTTTCAGGCATGCGAAGCCTTCATCCATAATGCGAATTCGATGCATTCGCGCGGCGGGGGACAGGTCCCTTTTATTTCGATCAATTACGGTACGGACACCACCCCATGCGGCCGCATGCTCGTCAAACAGCTGCTTCTGGCTACGCAGCGAGGACTCGGGCATGGAGAAACGCCGATCTTCCCCATTCAGATCTTTAAGGTGAAAACGGGCGTGAATTTCCGGCCCGAGGACCCGAATTATGATTTGTACCGGCTGGCTCTGGAGACCACCGCGCAAAGAATGTTTCCGAATTTCGCCTTCCTGGATTCCCGTTTCAACAAGATGTACGATCAGGGAACGCGCGAAAGCGAGGCGTGCTATATGGGCTGCCGAACCCGGGTCATGGGCAACGTGAACGGGGAAGAGAATGCGGTCGGACGAGGGAATCTCTCTTTCACCACCATTAATCTGGTCCGGCTGGCCCTGATGTCCTCGTCTCCTGCGGATTTTGAAGCCCGGCTCGAATGGGCGATGGATCTGGCGGTCAGGCAGCTGCTGGAACGATATGAATACCAGTGCGCAAAATCGTCCGGAAGCTTCCGGTTTCTGTATTCCCAAGGGGTATGGCGGGGAGGGGAAAGGCTCGCTCCCCAGGATGGGTTGGAATCCGTGCTGCGGCAGGGGACGCTGAGCGTCGGGTTTATCGGTCTGGCGGAAGCCTTGACTGCTCTCTACGGACAGCATCATGGACAGGATCCGGAGCTTCAGCGGCAGGGACTTACCATCATCGGCGCGATGCGGCGCCGGATGGACTGTGAAACGGAGGCAACCGGATTGAATTTTTCCCTGATTGCCACACCGGCGGAGGGGTTGTCCGGCAAATTCGTGAAAAAGGACCGGCGCGATTATGGCACGATATCGGGCGTGACCGATAGAGACTATTACACCAATTCATTCCATATTCCGGTCTATTACCCCATTACGGTCGTTCAAAAAATCGCCTTGGAAGCTCCGTATCATGAGCTGTGCAACGCAGGGCACATCATTTATGTCGAGCTGGATGGGGCTGTCATACATAATACAGCCGCCTTGGACCGGATTGTCCGCTGTATGGCGGAGCATCAGATCGGTTACGGCTCGATCAATCATCCGGTGGACCGCTGCCGATCCTGCGGGCACACCGGAATCATCGATGGTGACTGCCCGGTTTGCGGCAGTCCGGATGGACAAGTGGAGCGGATCCGCCGCATTACGGGCTATTTGGTGGGGGATATGGATAAATGGAATCCGGCCAAGCGCGCCGAGGAAGCGGACCGGATTAAACACGGAAAGTGAGGGAGACGCGTATGCGATGTCCGAATGCAGGAGCTCCTGCTGCGGAGCGGCGGAATCAGAGCGGGGTGTGGGTTATGGATATCATTCATGACAGCGCGGTCGATGGGGAAGGCTTGCGTACCGTTATCTTTTGTGCCGGCTGCCCGCACCAATGCGCCGGCTGCCATAATCCCGAGTCGTGGAGCATGCGAAGCGGCAGGCTGCTTGCGATTGAAGACGTCGTGAACGAGGCGGGCAGCAATCCCCTGACAGATATTACCTTATCGGGCGGGGATCCCTTCATTCAAGCTGCAGGCATGGTCCGCGTCGCCGGCGAGCTGCGCCGAAGAGGCAAGCATATTTGGGCATACACGGGTTATACACTGGATGCGCTGCGCAGCAGCCCGGATCCGGATCAAAGGGAGCTTCTGGCCTGCTGTGACGTGCTTGTGGACGGCAGATTCGAGCTTTCGCAGCGGGACCTGTCCCTCTCTTTCCGCGGCAGCCGCAACCAGCACATCTGGAAGCAAAGCCAGGGGGACTGGGAAGATGTCTCCCATGTTTATTCCAAACCGTAACCCGGCCATGTGCTTTATTCTGCTAACGTAACTCATTGACGCTTATAACATAATGATTTAGAATTTCATTTCGAAAGGTTCAATTCAACATCACGATTGTGCAGCATCCGTTTTTAAACTCCGATTCGTTCGCGAGTGGCGAAATTTTAACGGCGGCCCCAAAGGGTCATCGGTTTCGTTCGCCCCCTGTCCTAACCGACAGGGGGCTTTTGGTTGTTGCGCTATATTGGCATCAGGAGGTTATCCATTTGAACAAGCTCAAATACTCGCTGCTCATACTGATTGGTGCATGCAGCTACGGCGTGCTTTCCTCTATTATGAAGGTCGGCATGAAGGAAGGTTTCACGGTCAGCCAAATGCTGGGAGGCCAATATGTTTTTGGCTGGTCATTGCTGCTGGTGCTGATGCTGATATTCTCCCGGAAAAAGATTGCCCCGAAGCAGTGGCTTGCACTTCTTGCGGTTGGCATTACCATGAGCGGCACGTCTGTCTTTTACGGCAAAGCCGTTGAGCGGCTGCCAGCTTCGATTGCCGTGGTGCTGCTGTTCCAATTCACATGGATCGGCGTATTGATGGAAGCCGCCGCGGATCGCCGCATCCCAAGCCGCAGCAAAATCATCTCCATTGTGATTTTGATCCTCGGAACGCTGCTTGCGGGAGGCGTCATCGGAGAAAGTACCGGTCCGCTGGACACGAAGGGCGTTGTTTACGGTCTGCTGGCCGCGTTCACGTTTGCGCTGTATATGTTTGTCAGCGGACGCGTCGGTACGACGGTTCCTGCTTTTAATAAAAGCTTCTTCATGACAACGGGCTCGGGCGTCATCGTATTATCGGTCTTCTCTCCCGCGTTTTTGTGGGATGGGGCTTTGGGAGCGGGACTGTGGAAATACGGCCTGATTCTTGGTATTCTCGGCATCCTGATTCCGGTGCTCTTTTTCGCGATCGGTATGCCGAAGGTAGGCTCCGGCACAGGCGCGATCCTGGGAGCGGCCGAGCTGCCTGCGGCGGTTGTGGCATCCGTGCTGCTGGTCCACGAGCATGTGAGCAGCCTGCAGTGGTTCGGCATCGTGCTTATTTTCATCGGCATCGCCATCCCGCAGATCCGCTTATCGAGAAAAAAGAGGCCGCCGGTTTACGAGCAATCGGAAAGTGCGGCGCATCTATAGATTTTTAACGGAATGCAAGATTGAGCTTTACGGTACAGGGTAATGTAAACGTATAGACATCTCTTCTTTTTTTCAGCCTCGGCACTTAGCCGAAGGCTGTTTTTTTTGTATAATGGAGTCAGTAAGAAGGGGGCTGGTTTGCAATTATATATGCAATAACTGCATTTCCACTGTAAGGTAATCAAAGAAGCTTCGATTTCACCAAAATATGGAGGGAATTTCTTATGATTATCAGACAAATGCATGCCGATGAGTCGGCGTTGATCCGCCAGATCGACAGATCCGAAACGATCGGCAAAATCTATAAAATGAACGGCGGAGAGCTTGAAGCCGTGGCGGCCGGGCATGAATGCGGGACATGGGATGAGGCGCACACCGCTGAAATGATCGAGCGTTTTGAAAAGGAACTCAGGAGCGGAGGCATCGCTTACGGTGCTTTCGACGGAGATACGCTGGCCGGCTTCGGCGTCCTCGGGCACCGGTTTCGCGGCGAACAAATGGACCAGCTTCAGGTGGACCTGATGTACGTGAGCCGCTCTTATCGGAGACAGGGCATCGGTACGCGGATTATGGAGGAGCTCGGCAGGGAAGCGAAACGCCGCGGTGCCTCTTACCTGTACATATCTTCCACCGAAACAGAGTCGGCGGTGAATTTCTACATGGCAAGCGGCGGCCGAATCACCGACAGGGTGGACGAGGAGTTGTTCCGTATGGAGCCGGAAGATATTCATATGCTGAAGAAGCTGTAGCAAGCCTGAATATTGAAATGATTGGATGAAGGTGAAGAATTGATTGTAACTATCGGATATGTACTCGGAGTATTGATACTCGCGGCCGCGGGTTGGCTTGCCTGGAGAAACTCAAGAATTATTGCCGACCAGCGGAAGGCGAAAGGGGCGATCCCGGCGGTTTCGTCTTACACGGTGCAGGTGACAAGGCAGTCGGATGGCAACGAATCCGCACGCATGACGCCGCTGCTCGAGGCCGTTTATCAGGAGCCGCAGGGAAGTGTACGCGTCTCATTGTGCAGAGTGAACGGAACGATCAGCGAGCTGAAGCTGGATCATGCCGTGCAGATTATGGAGCATACCTGCTCCGAATTTTCGCTCAAAGGAGAAGCCGTCAACATTGCGCCCTTTCGCGAGTCCGTGAGAAACGAAGAAGAAGACGCGGCGCTCTCCCGGCTGGAGCAAGCGTTAACGTTCCAGCGGACGCAGGCTTGAATATTCGGCTTGTGAAGCGGCGAACCGTAATGAGAATCCGATTCCCGTGTAATTCGACTTTCCAATACATGGTTAAATGAAGAGAAACAGGAAGGGGCAGAGGAAATGCAGGTGAAGAGATTTACGGATTCCAGCATATTTCTGGAGCATGTGGAGGCCGTCCTGATGGAAGAGGAGCTGCTGAATAATCTTCCGCTTGGCGTGTTATACAGACTGATCGAGGATGAACGCAGCCCGGATACTTATTTCCTGGCTTCGGTCGACGAAGGGGATCAGCCGCTGCTGATCATGCTTCAGACGCAGTCCCACCTGATTCTCAGCGCATCTTCGGATGCCGCTTCGGAGAAGCTGGCAGCCTGCTGTGATGCTGCCGCAGCCTATATCAGCCATCTGAATGATGTGCATATTCCTGGCATCATCGGCATTCGCCGTGTGGCAGATGCGTTCGCTGAAGCTTGGAAAAGAAACGTCAAGCAGGATTACGAAACAGAGATGGATCAGAGAGTGTATGGCTGCAGCGAGGTCAAGCCGGTCCCGGTCAGCCCCGGAAATTGCCGGCTGGCCGCGCATACCGATGCTGCGCTCATTACCACGTGGATACAGGAGTTTTGCGAGGAAGCGCTCGGGGGGATCAGCGAGAAGGCAGCCGAGGGAATGGCTCTGAGCGGAATCGACCGTTCGGCCATTGTCGTATGGGATGACGGAGGGCCGGTTTCCATGGCGCAAAAAACACGCCCCACCCGGCACGGCGCCGTTGTAAACATGGTCTATACACCCCGCCACTTTCGGGGAAAAGGCTATGCCAGCTCCTGCGTGGCCGCTTTGACCCGCAGCATACTGGACGGTCCCGGGAAATTTGCTTCCCTGTATACGGATCTAAGCAATCCGGTTTCGAATCGCATTTATATGAATATAGGATATGAGCCGCTGGCGGATTCCGTTGTTTACGTATTCCGGGCGCATGCTTCGTCCTAGCAGCGGCTCGGACACTGACTACATGTGATAGCTGCCGCTTGGCTCGTTCAGTACCCATTCGAGCATGCTGATCATGTCCTCAAGACGCAGCAGCTGCGCATTCAAAGAATCATGCAGCGTGCTCTCCGGACGTGCAGCCTCAAGGCGTGTCAGCAGCGATTTTTTCTGCAGGGTCAGCTCATTGATTTTGGATTGGATCTGATTTTCGGTTCTCATGTATGAATTCCTCCAGGAGTTGTCATCTTATGTCTGATTATAGCAGGTTGCAGCGAGGAACCCTAATCAACTTACAAGATTGATCGAAATCTCGATAGAGGAGCGTGGAGAATATGAATCTGAAACAATTGGCCGCGGAAAAAGCGGTGGAATACGTGAAGGATGGCATGCACGTCGGACTTGGGACGGGCTCGACAGCCTATTGGGCGATCCTGAAAATTGGAGAGCGGGTCAGAGAGGGGCTGTCTATTCAGGCCGTGGCAACCTCGAAGGCATCGGAAAAGCTGGCGAAGGAGCAGGGCATCCCGCTGATCCCTTTTGACCGGATCCAAGGGCTTGATCTGACGATCGACGGAGCCGACGAGCTGGACCGCGGTCTGCATCTGATCAAGGGCGGCGGAGGTGCGCTGCTGCGGGAAAAGATCGTCGCCTTCCACAGCAAGGAGTTGATCATCATCGCCGATGAGAGCAAGCTCGTGGACAAGCTCGGCACTTTTCCGCTCCCGGTTGAAATGGTGCCTTTTGCCTATGAATGGACGATGGCATCCCTGGAGCGTCTGGGGGCAAAGCCCATGCTGAGAACGGATGACGAGAACATTTACGTCACGGATAACGGCAATTACATTGCCGACTGCCGCTTCGGTGAGATCGATAACCCGAATGAGCTGCATCAAAAGCTTCTTCATCTGCCGGGAGTGGTCGATAATGGCCTTTTTATCGGACTCGCAACCCGGGCCGTGATCGGGCACAGCGACGGCAGCGTGAGCGTCGTGGAACGTGAAGCCTAAAAAAAAGGGGAATGAACAAGCGTTACAAAAACCTTCAACCGGTGTTATACATCATGAAAGATTGACAATCAGGCAGCTTTCCATTATCTTTGCATTAAGATAGTACGTTTGGAGGTTTCTTGTATGGCAGGTAAAACAAATGACGACTTGTCCCTGGAATTATTTATTGTACTCGCACGTGCCTATAATTCGGTGGTGGCCCATTCCACCCGCGACATTCAAAGCCATGGCTTGAATACGACCGAGTTCGGCGTGTTGGACCTGCTGTATCACAAAGGCCCACAGCCTTTGCAGAAGATCGGTGAGAAGGTGCTGATCTCCAGCGGAAACATTACTTACGTCGCCGATAAGCTTCAGAAAAAGAATCTGCTCGCCCGCAGAGCGTCTCCGGATGACCGCCGCGTGATTTTTGCGGAGCTGACCGAGGAAGGCCGTGCGTTCTTCGAAAAGATTTTTCCGCATCATCAGCAGGTGCTCGTGCATGCCGTCGAAGGCCTTGGCATGGAGGAAAAGCGGCAGGCTGTCGAGCTTTTGAAGAAGCTCGGGCTTTCCGCCGAGGATAGCTTCAAATCCGGCCGCGCCGAGTAGCTAAGAATGCCTGTAACGGACAGACGGTAACCAAAAGTAAACCATAAAAAACAGCCCTGACACCGCGGCAAGCGGGTGGACGGGCTGTTTTTTATGGGTAAATAGGCTACAGCTTGAACCGCATCACGTGCTCCTCGTAACCCTCCTGGGTCAATATTTCTTTTTGCTTAGGGCCGATCAGGTCAAAGTGGGGAAAGGGATCGCGATTGTGGATATAACGGGAAGGCAAATCATGCTCCTCACACCAACGTTTGAGCCGATCCAGATTTGCGCATCCCACTTTGGTAACGGTCGTGATGCCCGGAAAACGGGGATCCAGCCAATAATGCGTCAGAAAAGCAATTTCTCCGCGTTCGACCGCCTTTTTCCAAGCGTTAAGCTCCTGCCGGTTTATGCCGAAAGCCATGGCTCATCATCCTCATATCGTATCGAAATTAGTCCTCGGTCCATCCTTCATCCGATGAATTCATCAGTCGTCTCAGCTTGGCTTCGGTGGAAGAACCGGCGGCCGGGGTGTAGACGCTGCAGCGCAGGTCGGCGCCGCCCTGAACCTGAAGGGAAGTCAAATCAAACAGCATTTTTCCCATTTTGGCATGCCGGAATTCGATCATAACCTCGGGAGCGCTGCTGACCTGGCATTGCTTCCACAGCGGGAGGAACCCGGGGTCGACCTGCTCCATCTCATGCACAAACTCTTCATACCATGCATCCTCCACGTACTGGCCGTAATAAGAGCGGAAGATCGAGAGGAACCCCATCACAAAATGCTCCCAGTTGACGGCCAGGCGCCGGAATTCTTTTCGGGTAAAGAGCAGCCGGATCATGTTCCGCTGGTCCGCCGGAATGCGGTCGAACGAGAGGAATACATGAGCCGCGGCCTGGTTCCAGCCGACAATCTGGCAGTGTCGGTCGGATATGATGGTCGGACAGTAATAAAGCCCGTCAACCATTTTTTGCAGCGAAGGGCTGATCGTCGGCTCTTCCTGCTGAATCATCGCCGTACCTGACGAGGTTTCCATGGCCAGCGAGAACAAGTATTTCCGTTCATCCGCGGTCAGTCGAAGCGCCGCAGCAGTGCAATCCAGGACGGAGGAGGAAACCTTGATGTCCCGTCCCTGCTCCAGCCAAGTATACCAAGTACTGCTGACACCGGCGAGCTGGGCAACCTCCTCGCGGCGCAGACCGGGTGTTCTTCTGCGGATGCCCGGCGGCAGGCCGACGGATTCCGGCTGGATTTTGGCGCGCTGGGAGGTCAGGAACGCGGATAGCGCCTGTAATCGGGTATCTCGGTTCAAGCGGATGTCACCTTCCTTCATGATTCAGAATCTAATCATTTTACATAGTATTCATTATACTAGGATAAATAACAACTTGTAATAGGATAACAGCTATGAAAAGATAATGCCATAACCGGAATGTTCAAGGAGGAGCATGTAATGGAAAGAGTTGTGATAACGGGAAGAGGTTTGGTTTCACCGCTGGGCAATGACGTTTCGACTTTTTGGAATGCGATGCTGCAGGGGAAGTCTGGAATCTCAACGATCGATTCATGGGATACATCGCAAATGAAGACACATATCGCGGGCATCGTCCGCGATTTCGACGGAGATGCACGCTTCGGCAAAAAGGAGGCGCGGCGAATGGACCGCTTCTGCCAATTCGCGGTGGCTGCGGCCGAGGACGCCATTTCGGATGCGGATCTGGATCTTGAGCGGACGGATAAAGAGCGCATCGGCGTATACGTCGGTTCTGGCATCGGCGGCATCTCGACATTGATGGAGCAGGAAGAACTGCTGCGCCGCCGCGGCGCGGCCCGGGTCAGCCCGCTGCTCGTGCCGATGATGATCTCCAATATGGCGGCTGCCATGATCAGCATTCGGACGGGCGCGCAAGGGCCGACTCTATCGCCAGTAACCGCATGCTCCATCGGAAATACGGCGATCGGGGAGGCGTTCCGTCTCATCCGTTCAGGCGGGGCAGACGTGATTATTGCAGGCGGTGCGGAAGCGGCCATTTCGGAGATTTCGATGGCGAGCTTCGGCAATGCGACCGCCCTATCCACTTGGGATGGAGACCCGGCACTCGCAAGCAGACCGTTTGATGCAGGCCGCGACGGCTTTGTCATGGCGGAAGGCGCCGGTATCCTGGTGCTCGAAAGCTTGTCTCATGCCCAAAAGCGCGGTGCAAAAATCTATGGTGAGGTGACCGGCTACGGGGCGACCTCAGACGCCTACCATGTTGTTGCTTCTCATCCAGAGGGACGGGGAGCTTACCAGGCGATGAAGCAGGCGCTCACGGAAGCCGGCCTCGAACCGGGCCGGATCGACGTCATCAGCGCGCATGCCACCAGTACCGAAGTCGGCGACCGTTCGGAAATGATGGCGATAAAGCGCCTATTCGGCGAGGAGGCGTACCGGATACCGGTGACGGCGACCAAATCGATGCTGGGCCATATGTTTGGGGCTGCGGGTGGTGCCCAGGCCATCGCGCTGCTGCAGATGATCCTGGACGGCAAAATTCCGCCTACCATCAATCAGGAAACCCGCGATCCCGAGTGCGATTTGGATGTGGTGCCGAATGTAGCCAGGGACAAAGAGGTGAATGTCGGCCTATCCAATTCCTTCGGCTTCGGTGGTCATAACGCCGTGATCGTGCTTCAGAAATTCGTGCCATAATGTTGGGTGCTATTACCATTTGAATGGAATTCTTTTACTCAGAAACCTTCCAGGCTGACGCTTCTCTTGTATAATAAAGGAAGTATATGGATGGGAGGGGACGGAATGCCAGTAAAAATATGCCCGGAATGCGGCGTATCCAATTCGGAGCATGCAAAAGCGTGCAGCGTATGCGGAGCTTCGCTCCACCAGGTGAAAAAGGTGCGGAGTTTGAATTCCGGATTACATGCTTCACCGGAAGGTGAGAAAGAGCGGACCGATGGATATCGTCCGGTGTATCCCCGATCCTCGGGAAAAACTCCGGCTTCGTCCGCTTCCGGATGGCTCAGCCTGCTGCTCGTCATCGCAACGGTCATATACCCCTTTGTCGGCATGATTGTCGGCGGGGTTATCGCATTCAGCGAAGACAAACCGAAGCGGGCCCGGGGAGAATTCCTGCTGCTTGTCAGCCTGATCATTTGGGGAATCCGCCTCATTGTTATTCCATTATTTTCGAAGTGAATTTCGGCGCTTGAAGAACTCCTTTGTCCGAACGATTAGTTTTTGATGAAATTTGGGTATATCTCTATTAGTCCTTACCAGATGA
Source organism: Paenibacillus chibensis (assembly GCF_004001045.1). GTDB lineage: Bacteria > Bacillota > Bacilli > Paenibacillales > Paenibacillaceae > Paenibacillus_AQ > Paenibacillus_AQ chibensis. The sequence continues at coordinate 84,254 of NZ_BIMK01000001.1, read as the reverse complement.
ATGGAGGTATACGCATGAACGGCGAACGTTTTGAAGAGGCAAGACAGTCGGAAGCGGATTATCATCAGCGCTTTTACGAGAATAACGATCTATTTGAGAAGGGCACCTGGATGTCGGAGCCAGGGCCGGTCGTCATGGAAATGCTGGAGCGGCTGCTGCTGCATCAGGAAGACTTGGCGGTGCTGGATTTGGGCTGCGGGGTCGGCCGCAATACGATACCGGTCGCCGAGCGTTTGAAAGGCTCGCTGAGCAGGGTCAAGGGAGTCGATCTGTTGGATGACGCGGTTGAGAAGCTTCGCAAGAATGCCGAGGAATTCGGCGTGGCCACGCTGATTGATGCCGAAGCGGCCGATGTGGGGCAGTATCCGATACCCGAAGGCTTTTACGATTACATTCTTGCCTGCTCCTGTCTCGAGCACACATCTTCCAGGGAAGCACTGAAGCGCACGCTCGCTGCCATGAAAGCGGGAACCAAGCTGGGCGGAATTCATTGCATCACGATGAGCACCGATGTGGAGGAAGTGGACCGGGAAACGGGACAAGCCGGCAAAGGCCTGATTGAGCTGAACATTCCGCAGTCGGAGGCCATGGACCTGCTGGACCGGACCTATGCAGAGTGGAACGTGCTTATGAAGCAGACCGTTCCCCAAAGTATTCCGGAAGAGAAGGACGGCCGCTCGATCGACTTCAGATGCAATCTGATTACTTATGTCGCGCAAAAAATCAAATAAGCAAACCAAAAGCAGCCCTGTTGTGGGGCTGCTTTCATTGTTGAAAGGCGTATCGTCATCCGAAGCTTAAACCGCAGCTTTTTGATGATGGTGGAGTTTGGCCAGCAGCATCGCCAGCAGCAGCGCGACGATCAGGAAGCTGGCGATCATGCCGACGACGCCGTGCCAGCCGTAAGCGCTCCAGAAGGTGCCGCCCAGCGTGCCTCCGACGCTCGAGCCTGCGTAATAGAAGAACAGATACAGCGAAGAGGCTTGCGCTTTTTCATGCTTCGCGCGAAGACCGATCCACGAGCTTGCGATGGAATGCGAGCCGAAAAATCCGAACGTGAATATGATGATGCCGGCAATCTTGACGACGAGCACGGGACTTAACGTCAGCAGCGCGCCGCAGAGGAAGATGAGAAGCCCGATCCATAGCATCAGCGGTCTTCCATGCGTATCGGCCATTTTGCCCATCCAGGTCGAACTGAACGTCCCTGCTATATAAACGATGAAAATAAAGCCCACCAGCGTCTGGCTCAGGGAATAGGGCGGCGCGATCAGCTGGTATCCGATATAATTGTACAGGGACACGAAGCTTCCCATCAGCAGGAAGCCGAGCGCATATAGAATCAGCAGTCCGGGATCCTTGAACTGGCTGCCAAGCGAACGCAGCAGCGATCCGAACCGGAGCGGCCGGGCTTTAAAATGGCGGGACGGCGGCAGCAGGAGCATGAAAACGATGCTGAATACGAGTCCGAGGAAGCCGATGGCGATGATGGCGATCCGCCAGTTCCAGAGATCGGTCAGGACGCCGGTGATGACCCTTCCGCCCATGCCTCCGATCGAATTTCCGCTGATGTACAGCCCCATGACGGCTCCCAGGCTGGCCGGCGCGATCTCTTCGCCCAAATAAGCCATGGCGATGGCCGGAAGTCCGGCCAAGACGACGCCGAGGATCATCCGGAGCACCAGCAGGACATGAAAATTGGGAGCCATGGCGGTGACCAGGGTCAGGATCGAGGCCGCGATCATGGCGACGATCATAATGGGCTTGCGTCCCCAGGATTCGCTCAGAGAACCGACAATGATCATACTGAAGGCCAAAATCAGCGTTGTCAGCGACAGCGACAGGCTGGCGGTTACCGGGGCGATGCCGAATTCCTTGGAGAACTCGGGCATCAGCGGCTGGGTGTAATACAGAATGGCAAACGTGTTAAAGCCTCCGGCAAACAGAGCCAGGCTCGTTTTTCGGAAAGCGGAGGTTCCGTGTTGAATATAACTCATGATGCAAAGCCTCTTCCTATGAAAAAAGTTTGAAAACAAAGCAATGACTTTCTTCTCCAAGTGTACGCCTACCGCTAATCGATTTTCAATATCGGTATGGCATGCCAATCATGCCCGAATACTATGATTCGGAATAAAAAGTTGAAATGTTTCGCCCAAAAGGTTACAGTAACGGAACGAAAAGCTGTATAAACAAAGTGGATATGGGGGTCGTAGTGATGCTGTTGAATATCAAATCATACATACGCCGGCCGGAGGTGGCCGAGCTGATTTCCTATGCGGTGTTTCCGGATGATCAAGCCGTGGAAAAAGCGATCCGCGAATACGAAAGCCACGAATCGTGGCAGCTGGTCGGCTACGAGGACGATAAGCTGATCGTGGGCTTGGCGGGATATGAAAAAAAGGACAACGAGGTTATTCTTCATCATATTGCAATCATTCCTGAAAATCGCGGCCTCGGCTATGGCAGAGGGATGATTTTGGAGATCATGACCAAGGAAAGACCTCAACGCGTCATTGCGGAAACCGATGAAGAGGCCGTGGATTTTTATCGCAATCTCGGATTCATCGTACAGAGTCTGGGGGAAAAGTACCCCGGCGTCGAGCGGTTCCGGTGCGTATATGAGGTGGAGGAGGAAGCGGAATAGCTTCAGCTTGGCAGTGATCATCCAGAAACGGCTTCTTCGGGAAGCCGTTTTTGTTTTTTATTTCAAACATGCAACCGGAATCCGTTGAGAAGCATCTGTATAGCAGGGGGGAGGAAGGCGGACTGGACATGATACCTGGATTAATGCAGAAGGACGAGGAAGCACTGCGCAGGCTGATGCAGGTTTATGGCGATGAATTGCTGCGCACTGCGTATTTGCTGCTTCGCGACCGGCAGGCGGCAGAGGAAGCCGTGCAGGACAGCTTTATCGTCGCTTTTGAACGGATCGGGCAGCTGCGGGAGGAGGCCAAGCTGAAGAGCTGGCTGATCCGAATCGTCGTGAACCGCTGCCGGATGAGACAGCGCACCTGGAGCTTCAGACATTTGTTCCCCTCTGCCCAGATGGAGAATTGGCTCGCAGAGGAAAAGCAGGCGGGGCCGGAAGAGGAGCTGCTGCAGCAATTCAAGAGCGGTACACTTACCCAAGCCATACATCAATTAAACTACATATACCGGGAGGTGCTGGTGCTTCATTATTTTCAGGAGATGAGCGTTGCGGAAATGGCGGAGCATCTGCACCTGAGCGGTAACACGGTCAAGGCCAGGCTGGCTAGAGGAAGGCATGCGCTAAGACGGATACTGGAAAAGGAGGAGGATTTCGAATGGAGCAGGAACAGCAGTTCAACCTAAAGGAGCAGCTCGAGTCGGAATTATCGGGTCTGCGGTTCACTAGAGAGGCGGAAGTCATTCAAAGAACCCATCCGGTAACCTTCCGCGGCCGTCTGCGGGCCTTCTGGAATAAGGAACTGGAGCTGCCCGTGGTGCCGCTGGGAACGGCGTTTGCGCTTCTCCTCACCTCGACTTTTCTCTATCACGCGGTGCGCCATCCCAAGTCTGGACCTGAGATGTCCGGTGAAGTACCGCAGCAGCGGGAGCTGGTGAAAAGCGGGGGCAGCATTTACTGGAAGGATGAAATTGAAAGGAGATTGCCGCATCATGAGAATCCGGATCAAGGTTAAGCATCTGGTATACGCTGTAGGATTGTTGATGGTGCTGATCATTGCCTTCAATTATGGTACGCCCGCCGGTAAAAAGCTGGCTGAAGCCGGACCGGGAGCAGGCGGGGCGGATGCGGCGGTAACGAAAGCCCGGATTTTGCAGAAGATAGATCTGGCGAAAGCGGATAAGAAGTTAGAGCTCATTAAAAAGTTCATGATCGATGGCAGCGATGCGACGTTATCAAGGGCTTACGAGACTTTCATCGGTCCAGGAGGATTCTATGAGAGCCATGCGGCCGCGACGGACGAGAACGCGATCCCCCGGTTTGGCATAGAGGAAAAGGCTCCTTATCTCGAAACGTATGTGAAGGAAGCTGCTCCGGATACAAACATGGGAAATGCGGCGCTCATGCTGTCCCTTTATTATGAAGGGGCCGGACAAACGGCCAAAGCCCAGCGAATGCTGGAGGATGCCCGTAAAAGTCTCGCGAACAACCCTGACATGAAAAGCGGGTATGCGATGAAAGAGCTGACATACCGGGAGGCGAAGCTTGCTGCGGAGCAGGATCAAGGCGAGCTGCTGGATCGGCTGATTGCAGAGCTGGTCCGGAACAATATCAGGCCGAAAGACTTGGATCTGGACGGCAGGCTGGCCTGGCTGAAGGTTGACATGGCGCTTCGGCAGGGCAGCGTTTCACATGCGCTTGAGACTTTGAATGTGGAGGCATCCGCCAACGAGAAGGATCTGCATGCGGCCGGTGAAATGGGCAAGCCGGAGCGGGCCGTCCAGGCGGAAAATGTTCAAAGCATCCGGGCTAAGCTGCAAAAAGCTGCGGATCAAGGCATCCAGGAGCTGGCGGACGTATCCGGAACGCTTACGCGCGCGGATGGCACGCCGCTGGCCTACGCCGGCGTTTTCCTGCGCAGCAGAAGCCAAGTGAACAGCAGCATTACGGAGAACGAACCGTACCAAACCATGACCGATGCCAAAGGGCGGTATGACTTTAAAGGCGTGCTTCCGGGAGCCTACCAGATCCATATCGGGCTGAATCTGGATCAGATCAGCGGCTGGACCTGGCCGGGACCGTATGACGATTGGATCGATGTGAAAGGACAGCAGCACATCACCCGGAATATCGTGTTCCAGCGTTTGCTTGAGCTGAAGTCTCCGGTGAACAATGAAGTCGTGAAAGACAAGGAGATCACGTTTGAATGGGAGCCTGTGCCGGGGGCGACTTATTATAACATCAAACTGGGCGTTCAGTTCGACGGAGGTTCCAGCGGAGCCTTCTTGAAGGGCGGTATACGCGGCTCAAAGCTGCAAGTACCGACGGAGGAGCTATACCAGCTTTCCGGAGGAATCGTTTCCTCGTCGGCCGGGAATGAAAAGCTCCAAATCGTTCCGAATTCGCTCCTTGAATTCAGCAATCCGGAGGCGCAGTTCAATTGGAGTGTCGAGGCATTCGACGAGAAGGGAAACATGATTACCCGCAGCGACGGTTACCGGCTTGGAGCCGCCTTGACCGGCAAGCTTCCGTTTTTTTACCTGAAGGAGCGATCCCTGACCCAAGCTGACCGCACGCTTCTTGCCGGGGATTTGGATGCCGCGCTGAGTCAGTATCAAGAGGATTACAGGAGAAATCCTCTGGACACGCACAGCCTCCACATGATCATCCGGGTACTCGAAGGCCTGAATTCTTTATCGGGAATCGATAATCAAGATCAGGCTAAGGAACAGTCGGCGCGGCTCGAACAGGAGGAGCAGAAATATCTGAAGCAGATGGTCAGCCTCTATCCAACCAGCGAGTCTTACGCAAAAATTGCAGGCTATGAATTCAAGCAGGCGAACTGGAATGCGTATAACGAGCATTACTCGTTGTGGGAAAAGACCAACGATATGCGGGATACGAGTTATATGACAGGGATTCACGGTATTGCGCTCATGAAGCAGGGGAGGATGGAGGAAGCCGAAGCGTTCCTCATGGATTCCCTGCAGCATGATCTCAGCCACCGGTTTATTGGAGCTTATCTGGCCTGCGAGTTATACCTCGATGGATCCTTGAAGCATGCGGCTCAGCTTGCGGAACAATTTCCGGATCGTTCCCGTTCGGACACATCGCTCGATTGGACGGAGCTGGTCGACGCGATGATCAACGAAGCGGCAAGCACATCCGCATATCCACGCATGCTCCAGGACAACATCGCTTCTGCGATGCAAACCGGGAAGTATGAGGCTCCGGCGGGGCACCTCGCGATGAAGGCGTTCTTGAGAGCGGTGATGGATGTCCGCTGACAAGCGCTTGGGCCGCCCGTTTTCATGAGAGTCTCCCTTTCCCTGAGCTTTGTCCCTTTCACTTTTCCATGATCGTTCATACACTGCTATGAATGAGTAAAGGGAAAACGAAGAGGAGGCGAAGATTGTGGCGGTTCCTTACACGGCAGTCGGCGACTCACTGACCGTCGGTTTCGGAGCCATGCCGGGGAACGGTTTCGTGCCGGTCTATCGGGGCATGGCGGAACGGAGAATCGGGGAGTTTGTGTCATACGAAAATTTGGGGGTCAACGGGCTTACGTCTTCCGAATTGTACGCGAACATGAAGCGGAGCCCCCAGCTTCGAAACTCGCTGAAGGAGGCCAGGATCATCACCATTTCGATCGGGGGCAATGATCTGATCCGGGCGGCCAAGAGCGCTCCTCCGCAAAATATTGCACAGCATTTCAATAAGGCGCTGTCGCAGTGCCAGTCCAATTTCTCAGGAATCATGCAGACGCTGAACCAGCTGAAGCAGGGCTCCAGATCGCCTTACATCGTGCGTGCCGTCGGCCTATACAACCCGTATCCTCAGGTCGAAGCGGCTACGCAGTGGGTACAGCAGTTTAACCGTTATGTTAACGGGTACTGGGGTGGAAGCTATGCGGCAGCCGAGATTTTCTCGTCCTTCTACGGGCGCGAACATGAGCTGCTGTCCTTCGATCATCTCCATCCCAATGGCAAAGGATATAAAGTGATCGCGGAACAACTGGGGCGGCTCGGATATTACCCGTTGGCTTGATTTCCCCGGTATGAAAACAAAAAACAGACCCTTTGAGGTCTGTTTTTTTGTTAGGTAACCGTCAGCGGCGGAGCTATTTTCTCATCATGCTAAGAACGGCCCATTTCCGCTCCTGGCGTTTTTTGTATTTGGGAAGGGAACGATAAATGTTGATGGATTCCTGAAAAGCAGCCTTGGCTTCAGCCTGGCGGTCCAGCGCTTTGTACATCATGCCGAGCAGATAATAGCCTTCACAGGAGGATGACTGAATTTCCTGGAAGCGGTGCACGTATTCCACGGCCTTGTCACGATCGCTGTTTTTGTAGACATCGGCGAGCCGAAGGTACGGGCGCCCGTATTTGACCCGCGGGTTGATCTCCAGCGCTTTCAGGATATAAGCTTCGCCTTTTTGAATGTCTCCCTGCCTTACATATACCGTACCGAGGTCATCCCAAAATTCGGCGGAATCCTCGGATTGAGAGGCGATGGACTCCAGCAATTTTTGCGCTTCGGCATCCTTTTTCCGTTCGATCAAAAGTCTTGCCAGCTCATGCTTGGAAGAAACGTCGTTTGGATTCATGCTGATTTGGGTGCGCAGCCTGGAGACCTGCCCCATTCGTTTAAAGGGCTTGGTCAAGCTTGGAAAGACGCCGACAAAACGTCTGTCCAGCAGATATACGATCACCAGTAAGACAAGGATGGCCAGGAAGGGATTTCCCAGCAGTCTCCATAATAGAATAAATCCGAAAATCTTACCCATAAGGTCCTCCTCTATATCATGATTCCTCGTAACTATGTCATGTTATGATGTCGACAAAGCGCTGCGGACGCTAAGAATATATTTCGATTGGTCCAGCGGGTTTACGCCGTACCGCTTCCGTTCCGCGCGGACATCCGGCGGGCAATCCTGATAACCCGTAAATGAAGTGGCCATGACGCCCTTGCCGCCGGTCATCGACCGGAGCCTGACGGGATATTCGAGGGATGTTGCCGCCGGAATGATCCCCTCGATCACGCATCGGCCGTGCATGACCGAAGGTGCCTCGAATTCCGCCCGCATCTGTACCAGCTCGCTTAATATTTTTCCGCCGAATTCTTCCGGAACGGTAATCCGGAAACGGAGCATCGGCTCCAGCAGTGTGGTGCCCGTGCTTGCCAGACCGTTCATGATGCCCATGGGCGTAGCCACGACGAAATCCAGCGGATGGGTATGCCAGACATGATGCTCCCCTTCGACTAGGGTTACTTTCAAATCCGTAACTTCCCATCCGAGCAAACCCTGCTGCAGGGCTTCGGGGACACGGCGCTCCACTTCGTTCTGGTAGCTTGGAAGCAGATGCTCGCTCCGCACGACCGAGCTGTACACGAGGCCGCTCCCGCGGGGCAGCGGCCCGATGGCAAATCGCAGAATTGCCCAGCAAGGCTTGGGCATCGTGTATGCAATGAAGCCTTCGCCGGCTTGCGCTGGCGTTTCCTTGTATATGACGGACGGTTGACCGAACTCCGCCTGCAGGCCGAACCTCGTCTGCAGCAGGCTGGCGAGGATTTCGAGCTGGATCGTGCCCATCACCTTGACATGCAGCTCGCGCTCGGACTGCAGCCACTGCAGATCGAGGAGTGGATCCTCCTCGGTCAGCTCCTGCAGTGCTTCCACAAGCTCCGGGTACCGTGCTTCCTCTCCCGGCTTAACCTGGACCGTCAGTAGCGGAGTGGCTAATGCGTGATAGGGAGGAACTCCGGCGGAGGTCCCCAGGATGTCGCCGATTCGGGACTGGCTCAGTCCATAAACCGCAGCAATGTCTCCAGCTTCGATCTGGCCGAGATCGGTATGCTTCTGGACGCTCATTTTGCGAATTTGAGTTACTTTTTCTTGTACGCCGCGCGTCAGATTGACGACGGCATCCCTGTTTTTCAATGCCCCCTGATACAGCCGGACGAAAGCGGTGCGCCCCATCAGCTTATCCCGTTCAATTTTGAAGATGACGCCGGCCAGATCGTTCTCCGGGTCTCCGCCTGGCCCCGGCAAATATTCGATTGCCGCATCCAGCAGCTCGCGAATGCCGATGCTCCGCTGCGAGGAACCGAAGCAAACCGGAAATGCCCGGCCGCTGCGGCTCAGGCTCGCCAGTTTTTCCTTCAGCTCTTCTGTCGAGACGTCCTCGCCGTCAACAATCCGTTCGAGAATGCCTTCATCCAGGTCCGCAATCGTATCTGTCACCAAGCCGCGGTTGACGCCAGTTTCGTTATCTTTCTCGTCTATGGCCCATATCGGCATGATTCCGGTGAACAGTTCGCCTTCCCCGTCCGGCGCTTGCAGAGGCGCGATGTGCACGGACAACAGCCGCTTGATTTCCTCCACGACCTTGGGAACGCTAACGCCTATACGATCCATTTTGTTGATATAAATCAATGTAGGGATGTGCATCGCCCGCAGGGCCTGCCATACCGTTTCCGTCTGGGACTGCACACCCTCTGCGGCGGAGATGATCAGAATCGCACCGTCCATGACGCGCATGGAGCGTTCGACTTCCGAGAGGAAGTCGACATGTCCCGGCGTATCGACGAGATTGACCGCGATGCCGTTCCACACGAGGGATGTGGCCGCCGAACGTACGGATATCCCGCGCTCCCGCTCGACGTCGAGGGAATCGGTCTGTGCCGTCCCTTGATCCACGCTTCCCAGCGCTCGGATCGCGCCGCTCGCGAACAGCATATGCTCCGTCGTGGTTGTTTTGCCTGCATCGACATGCGCGAAGATGCCTATATTTCGAAGTTGTTTGGCTGTCATAAGCTTATGTAACACTCCATCGTTTTTTTTGGTTGAAATGCTTAAGATCGGATAGCTCGTTTGATGTTTTCACCATTATAGCATGCCGAATCAAGCCAAGATGGAGTTCGCGAAGCGGTATCGGGACTCCCGCTAAATATTATTTTTTTGAAATTTGGTATACGAACTTCCAGTAAGCCTTCTGGCCCGAATATCGGCCTCTGTTTTCCGTCACCGTAACCTTTAATTCGATAGTGCTTGTTTTCTGGCTGAGCGAGGAGATCTGAATGGTTTTGCTGGCGGTTCCGATATCCGGAACTTTGTCTTGTTCTTCTGCATAGGCTTCGAGCTTAATGGATTTAGGATTTTGGAGCGTGATGCTTTCGCCGACCTCTATGGGCTTTTGATTGACCGATGCCTCGGTATACCATTCGTTGCCGACGTGATTGTTCTCGATGAGCTGCACGCTGACAAGCTTTACGGACCATGGGCTGGTCTGTGCCGTTTTAGCGTCCGCTTGCATATTTCCTCCAGCCAAAACGACGGTTAAGCCAAGCAGCAGCGCCAAAACGAAGCGGGATAATCTTTTGTACATCCGTGTTCATCCTTTCTAAACCGTTTCATTATCGCGGAAATAGTCCACATAGAACTATAGCCCAAGTTGTTAAAATATGCCATAATTTGTTTCATTTAACCGGAATCAGGTTTATATTTTCCCCCTTAAACGTTAATATCGTATATCGTTTTCGGCGGATGGGCGGAGTAGCATAGAAGGGGAACAGCAAACGGAAACGAGAAGGGAGCAGCTAGAATGGAACGTGCCTTTTGGAAGGAAGCGGTCGTATACCAGATATATCCTCGAAGCTTTAAAGACAGCAATGGAGATGGCATCGGGGATCTTCAAGGGATCTGTTCGAAGCTCGACTATTTAAAGGAACTGGGTGTGGACGTCATCTGGCTATCGCCCGTCTACAAATCCCCCAATGACGATAATGGATACGATATCAGCGATTACTATGACATTATGGACGAATTCGGAACCATGGAGGATTGGGAGGAGCTCTTGGCAGGGCTGCATGCCCGCGGCATGAAGCTGATGATGGACTTGGTCGTCAACCACTCGTCGGACGAGCATGCGTGGTTCGTCGAGTCCCGTTCATCGAAGGACAATCCGTATCGCGATTATTATATTTGGCATCCCGGCAAGGAAGACGGCTCAGCACCGAACAACTGGACCTCCTTCTTCAGCGGCTCGGCATGGCAGCTGGATGAAGCGACAGGAGAGTATTACCTGCATTTGTTCACGAAAAAGCAGCCTGATCTCAATTGGGAAAATCCGAAGCTCCGAAAGTCCGTATACGATATGATGAGCTTCTGGCTGGACAAGGGCGTTGACGGCTTCCGCATGGACGTCATCAATTTAATCTCCAAGGTTCCCGGCCTGCCTGATGACGGCAAGGAAGGACTCAGCGACGGCAGCCCGTATTATATGAATGGTCCGCGCATTCACGAGTTTTTGCAGGAAATGAATGCGCACGTTCTGTCCCGGTACGACGTGATGACCGTCGGCGAGGCACCGGGAGTCACAGTGGAGGAAGCGATTAACTATACAGGGAAAGACCGTCATGAGCTGCAGATGGTGTTCCAGTTTGAGCATATGGACGTGGACTCCGGCGCGAACGGCAAATGGGATTTGCAGCCATGGACGCTGTCCAAGCTGCGCGGGGTGCTGCATAAATGGCAGACCGGCCTTGCGGAGGATGGCTGGAACAGCCTGTACTTGAATAACCATGATCAGCCGCGGATGGTATCGCGGTTCGGCAATGACAAGGAGTACCGCGTCGAATCGGCCAAAATGCTGGCCACCCTGCTGCACACCTTGAAAGGGACGCCTTATATATATCAAGGGGAAGAGCTCGGGATGACGAACGTGAAGTTCGCGAGCATCGAGGAATACCGCGACGTGGAAATCCATAATATGTACCGCGAGCAAGTCATAGAAGGCGGTGCCGATCCGGGCACCATCATGCAGGCGATCCAAACCAAAGGCCGCGACAATGCGCGCACGCCGATGCAGTGGAGCGCCGAAGCGAACGCAGGCTTTACCACCGGTACTCCGTGGATTGGTGTGAACCCCAACTATACCGTAATTAACGCGGAGGAGGCGGTTGCCGATCCCGGATCCATCTATCATTACTACCGGCAGCTGATTGCCCTGCGCAAGCAGAACCCGGTGATGGTTTATGGCGATTATGAGCTGATTATGCAGGATCATGAGCAGATTTATGCTTACACGCGAACGCTGGCAGAGGAAAAATGGCTTATCGTCCTGAACTTTACCGGACATCCGGTTGCACTGGAGCTGCCGGAAGGATTAAGCTCGGAAGGCGGGGACATCGTGATCGCAAACTATCCGGTGGAGGGAATGGATTCCTCGCAGCTTCGTCCATTCGAAGCGAGAGTATACAGCTTGAAAGCTTAAGACACGAAACGAGGATGCCGGATTCCCTATTGGGAAACGGCATCTTTTTTGATATCAGATGAATGGATAATCTCTTGGTTAAACTTGTGGTAAAGTTTTTATAGCTAACATACCGAAGAAGGAGGAAATACATATGAATGGGCGATTAAGCAGTCAGCTCGAGTTTATTAGGGAGGTTGACCGGCTGAAGACCATCTTCCGTCAAACCTATCTGATGGATGCTTCCCGTCGCGAAAATGATGCCGAGCACTCCTGGCATATCACATTGATGGCTTGGCTGCTGGAGGAGCATGCGGCACAGGGGCGCGTGGATATTCTTCGGGTTATGAAGATGCTCCTGATCCATGACCTGGTCGAAATTGATGCCGGAGATACGTTTGCTTATGACATCAAGGGCCAGGAAGGGAAATTCGACAGAGAAAGAGAGGCAGCCACACGGATATTTGGCCTTCTGCCCGCCGAGCAGTCCGGTGAGCTGATGGAGCTTTGGCTGGAGTTCGAGCAGGGGGAGACTCCGGAAGCCCGGTATGCCGCGGCGATGGACCGGATACAGCCGCTGCTGCATAATTACTTCACCCAAGGAAAAGCATGGCGGAAGCACGGCGTGACCTTGGGCCGGGTGCAGGGCCGAATCCGCTTTTTGGAGGCGGATCTGCCGGAGGTCCATTCGCTGGTGACAGAACTGTTAGAGGATGCCGTGGAAAAGGGCTATTTACTGCCATAGGGACCACAAAAACAAGTCTATATAACTACGTGATCGACTCCTATCCAAGGAAAATGTATTTATTTACCAAAATAAACAAGGGTCTTTGGAACTATTTGTGCATTAGGGATGAAAAGATGAAGGCCATCCGCCGATAAATGTAGTGAGGTGATTACGGATGGCCAAAAAAGGACAGACTTTCTGCTCTTACAGTTTGGATACCAAGAAGAAGGCTGTGGACATGCGTCTTCAAGGGATGACCAAAAAGCAAGTGGCTGAAGCATTGGGAATCGCCGATATCGGCCGATTGAAGGTATGGATGAGAAAGTACCGAGAACAAGGGGATACCGGTTTGATAGACCAAAGGGGTCGCTCCAAAGAAACGCTTCATATTTAAAGCAAAGATGAATGCTTAATACAGCAAAGAAAAAGAAGCCGGATATCCCGGCTTCTTTTTTTGTGGGCCGCGAGCGATCCGTGGCGTTTGCCTTTTTTGCGGATCAGGGAGGTTCGTCCATACAGGACAATGATCATTAAACATATGTATACGAATAAGAAAGAGGACTCAAGCAGCTCTACTCATAATGGAGGTGGATGCGGTGCAAAGCCGTAGCGACAATCATGCCAAAGGCATCGACGTATCACACTGGCAGGGAATCATTGACTGGAAGCAGGTCAAGAATGCAGGATATTCCTTCGTGTTCCTGAAAGCGACGGAAGGGGCGAAGCTGGTGGATGACCGGTTCAGAGCAAACGCCCAAGGCGCTAAAGGAGCCGGACTGCTGACGGGAGTCTACCATTTGACCCGTGCCAAGATACCCCAGGACGTCAGCGCGGAGCTGGAGCATTTCGTGCAGGTCATTGAAAGCGCCGGCGGTATTGATTCGTTCAAGCTGCCGTTCGTACTCGATATTGAAACCAAAGAAGGGGGGACGCGGGCGAATATTTCCGCGATAGTCCATGAGTGGATCCGGCAGTTTAAGCTGCGCACAGGCAAAGTCCTGATGATCTATACCTTCCCGAGTTTTATTGACTCCTCGCTCGACAGCACGTTCGGAAACGTACCGTTATGGTATGCCTATTACAGCAGCGGTTCCCCGGCCAACAAGGGCGGCTGGAACGCATGGGAATTTATTCAGTACACCAACAAAGGCAAGGTCGCCGGCATCAATGGCGATGTGGATTTGGACGAATACAAAGGAAGCGAGGCGGAACTCATGGATGCATATCAATCCACCAAGCCACAGCCCAATATTCCTGCTTGGAAAGAGGCCGGCAGACAATGGCTCGTCGAACATGCGGGCATCAGCGCCGATTGGAAGGCGGATGATCCGGTTGATATCGGGACGCTCGGAGCCATTTTGACCAAATATGCCGCAGCCGCAAACAACAAAAAGGATCAATAAGACAGGCAGATGACCTTGAAAATGGGCGCCTCGAAGTCGTGAAATGGGGAGGAGTCTATGCCAAATATCCCGTATACGACATATTTTAGAGTATGCTACAGGGAAGGAGGGAATGGAATGAGCGGAGTTGTTGGCGGAGTTGGTTGTTACAATCCTTTCGCTTCTACAGGTGCCATTTTGGTTCTCTTTATCTTGCTGGTTATTATTACGCGTTCTTTCTGGTTGTAATCGATTTGATTCTCCTATAGATCGCAGCTTCCCCCGAATCGCCTGACTGCGGCTTGCTGAATGCCGTGGCGGGCGGTTTTCTATTTCTTGATTCAATCTCTCCAGTTCGGGTATTCCTAGATCAAGAGGTGAAAAGAAATGGAGAACAAAGAAACGGTTCAGGAACCCGTGAATCGATCCGAATTGAAAAAACAGAAGCGGATGGATCATCCCGAGCAATATCCGACCGAGAAGGAAAGCTTGTTCGATCGTTTCGAAAGCGAACGCAACGTGGATCCGATCCCCGTAGAAGAGCTGAATGAACAAGTCAAAGACGAGCGCGATAAGGAACATACCAAAGACACGTCTTCGACGGAGAAAAAGTACAGCGCTGATTACGATTAAAAAAGGAGATGCCGGACTAAAAGCCCGGCATCTCCTTTTATTGCTGTGAAGCTTGCGCGGTACACAGGTGAAGTGGACGCTCCTGTTGGCTGAAAGCCGCTTTCTTCAGCTTGCGATCGTGAGCCTCATTATGAATCTTTTGCGGATAATGTAAATAGATTGAGAAGAACCGTGACCGCACCCAAGATGATGCTGCTCCACATCACGTTGGATTCAACGGTATAAACGAACGGAAATACAATAAACCATACACCGGCCAGAAGGGAAATCCAGTTTTGCCATGAACCCCATCCCGAACTCGAGAAGGCCCATAAGGATACGATCAGCTGAACCGCTCCGACGATAACACTCGTCCAAAGCGCTCCCTTGTCGTCCGAGTATCCCGCAATCCAGGGAGCAATGATAAACCAGATACCGATCAGGGCGACAATGGTATTATCGACGCTTCTTAACTTCATCCACACACCTCCGTTTAAAATCGATGCCAACATGAGGGTACGTAAAAATCATATGCTGTAAAATAGGGATCATTACAACAATATGTAATTGAGGACATTACAAATATCTATCAAGCAGCCCTGGAATCTCAGAAAACCATGTATTCACGTTAAAATAAAAAAGGCGGCAGAAGCCGCCTTTTGTCCCATCTAAGATCTGGAACGCCGCGGGCCTCGTGGTCCGCCGCCGTGATGTCCGCCGCCTGGTCCGCCAGGTCCACCGGGACCTCCGGGCCCTCCAGGTCCGCCGGGTCCCCAAGGGCCATGATGACCAGGTCCTCCAGGTCCACCAGGGCCGCCAGGGCCGTAATGTCCGCCCGGATAGCCTCCCGGAAAATTGAAATACCACCACGGGAAAGGGGAAGGGTAGGGATAGGGATAATAGGGATACGGATAAGGAGTGGGGTAATAGGGCGAGGACGGGATGTATGGATTGTAAGACATGCGCATTCCTCCTGCACTAACGATTTATAACAGGGTATGCGTACCGAATCATTCGTGATCATAGCCCGGTAAAAATGGGCGGGAGCCGGAAATTGATTTTTTAACTGAATTTAATGATGCCATAAGGAACCTTTCATGTTTCAGGGGGCTTGGTCCTGTATATTTATATGTATAACCCCCTTTGATATATAGTACGGATTTGACCCTGTCGGTAAACAGCCGGCGGGGTCCTTTTTTTGGGGGGGATAACGAAAACGGATATGCCATGTTGACAGGCATATCCGTTTTATTCGTTATCAGCTATTTTTGGTAAGCTCTCATTTTTAAATGGTCTTTGTGAAGAAGCGACTTGAATAGATGCGGATGTATTTTATACCAGGTTGCATGTTGAAAAACGGCCGCATAGTTGTCTACCGGCAGCGTTAGAGCGTCCTGTCCCTTTTGCAGATCCGCGCGGTTGATTGCAATTCGCACCAGTTCTTTGTTTACCGGCTTCCCGCTTGGCGGTGCAGGATTACCAAACAGGCAAACCTCCACGGTACCGATTCCGTCATTCTCAAGCAGGATATGGCTGTATGCCAGAAGCGTCTCCGCGGTATCTAACATCAGCTTATCCGGATCCTCCACTTCATGGCTCAGATTCACCGTGACCGTTTTGTTGTTGGCCCCCTGGAGCTGAATGTCCTTGGCCTGTGCGATGCCGATGACCCCTCTGCCGGAAGCTTCGGCGAGAATGAGCTTGACGTTCTCGCGGGTGACTTCAGCCTTGGACCAGACTTCCTTTTTCTGCGCTACGTTCACCTTAGCCGGCTCGGAATTGCGCGAGCAGGAAGCCAGCAGGAAGCACGCGGCAACCATCATGCATATAACCTTAAAAGGCGATCTGGGCTGCAACTTCATCCCCCTTTCTTTAAGCATGATACAAATGAAGTCTATCAGAACCGGACCCGGAATGGAATACATTAACCATTTATGACAAATTAGACAAAATACCGTTACAATTCTTTAAACTCTAGCATTTACTAATGCTAGAAAGGGGGGAACCCAATGAAGAAGCATTCGTTTGCACGAGACCGTGTCATCAGGCTCCGCAGAGGCCAGTCGATCCGGCTGGTGTGCGGAATTCCGATTTTTACCCGCCGCATTGCGCTGC
The DNA here is from genome assembly GCF_004001045.1 of Paenibacillus chibensis. Classification (GTDB taxonomy): domain Bacteria; phylum Bacillota; class Bacilli; order Paenibacillales; family Paenibacillaceae; genus Paenibacillus_AQ; species Paenibacillus_AQ chibensis. The sequence goes on along the minus strand of NZ_BIMK01000001.1, from coordinate 67,517 downwards.
ATCCGGGCGAATTCGTGGTCGCAACCTGTAACGACAGCCCGAATGTAATCATCGTGGGCTGCCAGTCGTTTGACCGGCGAATCCGTGTTCATCTTTTTCCCGGCCAGCAATTAATCGTGAGCTGCCACCGTTAAGGTAAATCCGATCTGAAACAGCGGGCGCCGGAAACCTCCGGCGTCTTTAATTTGATTTGTGGATAATATTTTCATTTTGCTCCAAAAAGGTGTACATATTCTCCAATTGATTTTATAATACCAATGATCAGTTGAATTAGCAGAAATCGGAAACTGCATTATGGTCTTCTTGGGCATTACAAAACTTCATGGAACAGGAGTGATGAAGCATGTTTGATTTGATCATTTTCGGCGGAGGATTGGGCGGCTGCGCGGCGGCGATGTCTGCATGCTCAAAGGGCCTGAAGGTACTCATGACAGAGGAAACCGACTGGATCGGCGGTCAAAGCACGTCCCAGGCCGTACCTCCGGATGAGCACCCTTGGATCGAGGATTTCGGCTGTACGGCGAAATACCGCCAATACCGCGATGAGATTCGGGCATTTTACATAAAAAATATGCCGATCAGCGCCAATGCGCGAACGGACGGCTTCAATCCGGGAGCAGCAATCGTCAGTAATCTTTCGCATGATCCGCGCGTCTCCGTCCATGTGCTTAACGAGATGCTGAGTCCTTATCTGTTGACGGGAGGGCTTACGCTGCTGCTGGAGACCGCTGCCGTTTCAGTGGCGAGAACGGGAAGGGAGCTGCACAGCGCCGAGCTGGTATCCCTGCGCAGCGGAGAGCGCATGACAGTAGAAGGACGTTATTTTATAGACGCGACAGAAACGGGAGACCTTCTGCCACTGGCTTCCATGGAATACGTCACAGGCTCTGAGAGCCGGGCGGAAACGGGGGAAGCGCATGCGACGGAAGAAGCGGACCCGAACAACATCCAGGGCTTTACGCATGTGCTTGCCTTCGAATACGACGAGAATGGCAGCCATGTCATTCCGAAGCCTGAAATGTACGATTTCTGGAAGGAATACCAGCCGCCGCATTGGCCGGACCAAATGCTCAGCCTGACCGGTCCGCATCCGGTTACGCTGGAACGCAGGGAGTACGCCCTGTTTTCCGACGGCAGCAAGTTCCCGTTGTGGAATTACCGCAGGGTGTATGCCAAAGATCAGTATGATATTCAGGACGCGAATGACATCACGCTGCTCAATTGGCCGCAGAATGATTACTTCATCGGAAATATTTACGAAGTGTCCCTGGAAGACAAGCGAAAGCATCTGCATGGCGCCCAGCAGCTCAGTTTGTCTTTGTTCTACTGGCTGCAGACCGAAGCGCCAAGACCGGACGGAGGGAAGGGTTATCCAGGTCTGAAGCTCAGGGGCGACGTGGTCGGAACGCCTACCGGCTTCGCCAAAGCGCCGTATATTCGAGAGTCCAGGCGCATCAAAGCACTCTACACCATTACCGAGCAGGATGTGTCCCCGGCGAGCCAGCCGGCCAAGTCCGCGCTGAAATACGAAGACCGGGTTGGAGTGGGGTCGTACAGCATTGATCTTCATCCAAGCTTCACCGGCGTCTGCTACGTGGATATTCCGGCGCTACCGTATCACATTCCGCTCGGAGCCCTCATCCCCCGGGATATGGACAATGTGCTTGCCGGGAACAAAAACATCGGCACCACGCATATTACGAATGGCTGCTACCGCCTACATCCGACGGAGTGGAACATCGGCGAGGTATGCGGAGAGCTGGTGGCGTATTGCATCCGGCATGGCCAGAGGCCGGCAGCGGTAAGAGAGAACGAAAGCTCGCTGCGAGAGTTCCAGCAGATTCTTAGGGAAGCCGGTGTGCAACTGGAATGGCCGGATGCCTTTTATGAAAAGCGGTAAAACCTCGGGATAATGATGCTGGCTTATCTGCAACCATTGGTCGAATTGAATTGGAGAACGCAAAAAGTCTGCTGCATGTTCAGAAATGCAGCAGACCGCTTTAACGCCAGAATCGTTTATTGCAGGAAAATGGCAAACGAGCAGTCAAGCAGCAGCATACGTTGAAGATTCCCATTTTCATCAAACATCGAAGAAATCGTATAGAATTTGTCTGCATCTTTTGCAATGATTCTTGAATATCCATCCATAAATTTATTGGTGTTCGTATCGTAAACATAGTCTAAATTCGATTCAGAAGGACTTGACATATATTTATCTCCGTATGCTTTGACTACGGTTTGTTTCGGCATGCCGATTTGAACATCATGAGTCGTTTTATATTTTCCCTTGGATTCTGCGTCCAGAACAACAGCTGCAACGTTGCCGTTTCTATAAAAAACAGAGACGCCTCCGTCATATTTGAACATCCCCATATCAGAATTCTCGCCGCTGCCCAATACCTTTTCAGCGTCCTCCCTGCTCATTCCATAATAAACTTTCTTGCCGCCATTCATTTTAATGATGCCTAGATCCTCTTTGGAAATCCCCTCGGCTTTCTTACCGCCACATCCTCCCAATATGAATAAAAACACAAGTGTAAGCAGCATCCACTTATTCATCGCTTTCCCCCTTTTTAGCAACTCCATTTCCCTGATTTTACCATGCGACAGGAATCGCGCCAACGGCATGGGGTGGTTTTCCCGCCAGCCGCTGTTTTTTACTTGGTTCCGGGAGGTTTTGCATAGGAGAAGATGACGCGGGGAATCTTAACATGGAAAATACCATTCTCGGAGGTGAAATGAACATGAGAAGACAAGCTGCAGCCCTGCTGCTGTCCGCCAGCATCTGCCTGATCCTCGCTGCTCCGGCTATGGCGGAAGGCACGAACGACGGTATGCAACATCCAATGAACGAAGTTCATCAGACCGGTACGACGATAAATGAAAACGTGAGGGATTTGAAGCATGATGTGAAGCGGGATACGATCCGCACCAACTCCTTTGACGACACCGGCATCCACAGAACGAATTGGGGTTGGCTGGGATTGATCGGTCTGGTTGGTTTGGCGGGGTTGATGAACAGGAACCGCGAGCCCAGACGCTGAGGTTTACAGACGAACAATTGGAGTTCGTATGACAGCGGAAAGACAGACATAGCTTTAGTACATCGTCCAGCTTTGATATTCAAAGGAAAAGCACTTCCGGATTCGCGCCAGAAGTGCTTTTTCAATGCGTCCGGATCCATGCAAACATCCGGCTGATCGCCAGCATATGCATATCCTCCGGCATATGATGCCCATATCCCTCGTACCAGTGCAAATCGACATCCGCACCGAGCTCCTGCAGACGGTGGTACATTCGCAGCGCATGGCTGGGGTGGACTTGTTCATCTTCGCTTCCTTGGATAATCAGAACGGGACAATGAATGAGCCCCGCCATATGGACGGGCGAACGGGCCTCATAGGCTTCCGGCACCTTCGCGGGATTTCCGACGACCCGCTTGAGCATGCGCCGGAGATCGACGCGCTCCTCATAGGTTTTGGCCAGATCGGACACGCCGCCCCAGAGGACCAGCTGCCGGATATATTCCGTATGCGCCGCTGCGTATGATGCGTTCACCGAGCCGCGGGAGAAGCCCATCGCGGCCATTCGCCCCGAATCGATAAACGGAAGGGCTTCAAGCAGCCTGCAGGCTGCTGGCACATCCTCCATGTCTCCGCCGCCGAATTCATCCCGTCCTTCGCCGCCCTGCGTTCCCCGGTACACAGGGGCAAACACGACGAATCCGCTGCGGGAAAAACGCTCAAGCCACTCCGTCTTGACCTGGCCCACTCGTCCGATTCCCCCGCGGCAATAAATAAGCACGGGCCATTTTTTTGCGTTAATATCCTGCGTCTCCCGCTCCAGATTGCGCGCAATGACCTGCAGAGGCATGTCTTCGCCGCCGTAGAATCCCTGGACCATCTCCTCGAGCCGCACCGGATCGATCCCGAACCCGTAGGGTAGGGAGAGGTATCCTTTGACTTTATAGTCTCCCGAACGATACGTCATATGAATCATCATATCTATCAGCTGCCTTTATTGTTTGTGTGTCAGACTCCATTTTAATGGAAAAGCGGGGGGACTAAACGGATAAACCCGCGAAATAGCTTCCTATGAAAAATCCCCTCCAAGTAGAACTTTAGCGCTCTTCAACAGCACTTGTCTACTCCAAGGGGATCATACGGAAAATGGCGCTCCCTATCCTAACAGGCAAAAAAAAGAACAAAAACCATCGTATACCCGATACGACGGCTTTTGTTCGGAGCCCTCTTTCGAGAGCCCCTTTCATGGGAGAGGAGAAACCGGACGAAGAGCTTATGGGGAAACGTAAGCTTTCCGCGGTTGTCTACGACATTCGTTGATGTCGATAGTTAAAGCATTCCCCGGATAAGCCGTTTTATACATCCTCTGCCAAAAATAGATGGCCAAGGTTCCATTTTTCAAAATCGGTGCGGTTGTGGTACGATATCGTCAGAAATAGACAGGATTCGCAAGCGATGAACTGTTGCAGACAACTGATTTTGGAATGGGTGAGAAAGCGATGAGAGTGGTATCGGGCAGCGCCAAGGGAAGACCGCTTAAAGCGGTGCCAGGCACGGGAACCCGTCCGACGACGGATAAAGTGAAAGAAGCGATTTTTAGCATGATTGGCCCTTATTTTGACGGGGGAACGGCCCTCGATTTGTTTGCGGGCACAGGCGGCCTGGCCATAGAAGCGCTGAGCAGAGGCATGGACAAGGCCATTTTGATTGATATGGACCCGAAAGCGATTGATACGATCCGGGCCAATCTAAAAGCAACAAGGCTGGAGGATCAGGCAGAGGTATACCGCAATGAAGCGGAGCGGGCGATCAAGGTGCTGGACAAACGCGGGGTTTCCCTGGATGTTGTTTTTTTGGACCCGCCATACCGTATGAAGAACGGGGACAAGCTGATGGACTTGATGCACGAAAAAGGAATGCTGAACCGCGGAGCGACGATCGTGCTTGAGCATGAGTCCGGATACGAATATCCGGGCGATTTCGGTCTGTTCTCCTGCGTCCGTCATGCGGAGTATGGGGAAACGGCGGTTTCCATATATAAATATCAAAAAAACGAATCGGTCTTGTCCGAAAGCGAGGCCGCCGAGGAGGATGGAAATGATGTCAACCCATAAGCGCGTAGCGGTATACCCGGGCAGCTTTGATCCGGTCACGATGGGGCATTTGGACATTATCCAGCGTGCGGCGAGGCAGTTTGACGTACTTGTCGTGGCGGTACTGAACAACCGGAGCAAGCAGCCGCTGTTTTCAATCGAAGAACGGATGGAGCTGATTCGCCGGGTGACGGCCCACCTGCCGAACGTGGAGGTGGACAGCTTCCGGGATTTGACGGCCAATTATGTCCGTCAGCGGAACGCGCAGGCCATTGTGCGCGGCGTTCGGTCGGTGACGGATTTTGAATACGAACTGCAAATGGCATCTACCAATCACAAGCTGAATCCGGATGCCGAAACGGTCTTTATGATGACGAACCCCAAATATTCCTATTTGAGCTCCAGCATTGTCAAAGAGATTGCGGCATTTCACGGCGACGTGAAGGATCTGGTTCCTGTGGAAGTGGAAGAAGCGATCCGACTCAAATACAGCGCATCTGATCTTTAGCGGGAATGTTTACGGACGGACAGCAGCAGCATAAAAATCGTGGAGCAGCCGAGCATGATCAAGAGAAGCATACCCTGCCACTGAAGCATTTGAGGGATGACTTTCCACAGGTTGAACACCGCGCCCGAATTTGCCGGAAGCTCCCCGCGGCTGTTGAATACGGAGCTGGCGCTTTCCGGAAGAAAGCGGACGAGCGGCCAAACCAGCCAGGTTATCGCAAAAGCAAGCACACCATGAAACAGGCGGACCAAGGTGAAATGGGGCCACCGGATTCCGGTGTTTCGAAGGACCGACATTGACTGCAGGATAGCGCTGATTCCGCTAAAACCAAGCAGGGCGGACATGACGGACCACTGCAACCTGCCTTCCATAAAGGAGGCAGCGCTCAAATCCTTGGCACCGAGATGGACTTCAAACAGCCCCGACAGTCCGTAGGATGGAAATCCGTCCGGCACGAGCCGGCTGACGATTTGGATGACGACGGCAAAAATAATGATGTAACCCCCGACCATCATCAGCGTCTGGACCGCATGGGTTACCGAATCTCCGAGCAATCTGCCGAAGCTGCGGCCGTCCTTGGCATGGGCGCGCTTGGCCGACTGCAGGGAACGGTAGAGCAGGGAGCGGCGCTCTTGCTCTTTGAAGGGTTTATTTGCAAGTGGGGCCTCGGCAGATGTTTCTGCGGGCCGGCCCTTTTCCGATGTTCTGCCCAGAAGGAGAAACACAAGCAGACCGGAGACCCAGTGAATTAGAAGGATGATATACCCCGCCGCCGTTTCGTGCATCAGACCGGTTGCGATCACGATCAGAATCAGCATGGGATTGCAAAAGTGGGTCAGCGCTGCGAGCTTGCCTGCGTCCTTGGCGCTCAATTCTCCCTGGTCATGAAGCTGGCGGGCTGCCTGGGCGCCGCCGGGAAATCCCGTCGTCATTCCCATGGCGAGCACCCAGCCGCCAATGCCGGGAAGCTTGAACAGACGGTTCATGAATGGTTCAAGCCAGACACCGAGCGCATGGACCCAGCCATAAGCGATGAGAATTTCGGACAGCATAATAAAGGGCAGCAGCGCGGGGAATACGATTTGCCACCATAGCTGCAAGCCTTGCAGAGAAGCCTGGAAGGCCGGGGCGGGATTACTGACAACGGCAGCCACCAAAGCAAGGGAGCCTGCGCCAAGCAGAAAAGTGGCCGAAGCGGGCGCCAAGCGGAGAGGGGCTTTTTTTTTCATGATTTTCACCTCTTCTGAGTAAACATAGCTAGTACACAATCTATGCTGGGAAGACAACCATAAGACCAGGGGAGCAGGATGGGAATGAGAGAAGGAAACAAGTTGCGAGGAACGATGAGAAAACGGGAAGGGCTGCGCCTGATCTCCTACCTTTTCATGGTAGTTCTGCTGGTATACGTAACGGTCTATATGCCGACGCCGTACATTATTTACCAGCCTGGCAGCGCGGATGAAGTGAAACCGATGCTTTCGGTTCCCGACGGAGATCATCAGGAGAAGGGCTCGTTCATGATGACGACGGTTTCGGCCAGCTACGCGAACCTGGTCATGCTGATCGCTTCGGCGTTCAATCCGAATGCAGAAATCGATCAGAAGGAGGCCCGCCTTGGCGATAAAAGCGAGGACGAATACGCGGCGGAGCAGGTCTACCTCATGAGCGACTCGCAGTCTTCCGCGATGGAAGCGGCATATCATGAAGCTCATATTACGTACAGCATCGTTCCCCAGTACTTATTTATTTTTTCTACGCCAGAGGGAGACGAAGCCCGTAAAAATTTCAAACCCGGCGACCGGTTGTCCGAAGTGGACGGGAAACCGATGACGGACAACGAGAGCTTAAGCAAGCTTTTGAAGACGAAAAAGGTGGGAGACCAGGTTAACGTCAAGCTGATCCGCGGCGGCCAGACTTTAGAGGAACGTGTCAAGCTCATTGAGCTGAAGGACAAGGACACGAACCAAACGCGTCCCGGACTCGGCGTCACGATCGCGACGATGCAAAGGGTTGAAGCGAAGGATCCGGGCCTGCAGGTTAATTTTGAAAATACCCGGGTCGGAGGTCCTTCCGCGGGGTTGATGTTTACGATGGAAATCTACAACCAGCTGACGGACGGCGATTTGACCAAAGGCTACCAGGTGGCCGGCACCGGAACCATTGATAAGGACGGCAAGGTAGGTCCGATCGGAGGGGTTCAGCATAAAATCGTCGCGGCAGACCGGAAACATGCGGAAATCTTCTTCGTGCCGAAGGACAACTATGCCGAAGCCAAGGCCAAGGCGGATAAAATAAAAACCGGCATGAAGCTCGTGCCGGTAAATACGCTTGAGGATGCCATTGCGTATATGAATGGCCTGAAAGCCAAATCTTAATCGAATCGGCGAATCGGCGCTTCGAAGTAATCACGGAACGTCTGGCGTACGTCTGGAGCCGGATAGGCGTTCGCATAAGCCGCCGAAACCCGCAGATCCAGCTCCAGCTGCGGATGATCGAAAGATGAAGGCTTGACGAGCACCGGCAGGGCGGCCGTTTTCTTCATCGTTTTCAGCAGCCCTTGTCCGGCGCGGCTGAAGCCTAACACGCGGATGTACCCGGGTCCTGCGGCGAGGGCGGCAGGCGACATTTCCGCCTTGGTGTGGCGCAGCAAAATATGGGTGAGCATCCGCTGCAGCTTCGTATGGGTGTAGCGCTTGGTCTTCAGCGCTGCCAGCAGCGCTTCCGTAGTCGGCTGCTGTAAGGCGTAGAGCGCCCGCTTCAGCCGGTGCTCCAGGCCCTCTGTGACCTCATGCAGCGTTTCCAGCTCCTGCACGGAGCTGGTGAGCAGTAGATGCATCAGCGGCCCGCGAAAGGATTCCCAGGTTACAGGACCGCGGCCTTCCCGGAATTCGCGGCTTAGGATGCGAAGCGTTGATTCCGGGAGATACGGGGCTGCTGCATCCAAATCCTGCGTCAGCAGCATGCGCCGGACCGCGGTAGCGCTGGCGATCGCCGAGTGGCTAGGCATTTCGTCATGATACCCGGCATGGATTCTCGGGATGGTGAAGGGACGAATCGCGCTTTTCAGCCGGTGCAGCGCGATCAGGTAGTGAAGCCCAAGCGTATGATTCGGCTTCTGGAGCATTTGAAGCAGCTCTTCCTCGCTGCCGCCTATGCCGGCCGCGGCTGCGGCGGCTCTGCTGTATGCGGCAGGATAATTCATTCCTTCACGGAGATGAATGCTGATTCGCTCCTGGAGCTCCGGGCTTTCGTCTGCAAGAAGACGGGAGACGGGAAGCAGCAGATCCAGCGAACCGCTTTCCGTACCGAAGCATAGGCTGTCCACGACGCCGGTGGCATGAAGAAGGGCGACACCGCCGTAAGCGAACCATTCCGCGGGCTGAACCGCGTAGGAAACCGGCAGCTCGATTACGAGATCGGCACCCATGGCGAGCGCCATCTCGGCACGGGCAAACTTGCTGACGATGCCAGGCTCGCCGCGCTGGAGGAACGGTCCGCTTAACACGGCCACCGAATGCTCGGCGCCCGTTATTTCCTTGGCTCGGGTATAATGATGTACATGACCGTTATGTAAAGGATTATATTCAACGATTAGTCCGACAGCTGACACCGTTTGTTCAACTCCATCCTGCGCTTGATTTCTATACAATATATCATAAAAGCTAGCAAGCCCTGCAACAATAGGTACTGCGGGTTCGGAATTTCACAACCGTTCAAACAGCAAAGTAAAGGTCAAACTATTGACAAAGCTTCCCGAAAATCGGTATAATAATTTTTGTTTGTTTGGAGTGATACTTATGCACTTTCAATTTAGAAAAATGGCAGCCAGCAGCGAGCCGCTGCAGGTCCGTCAGCAAGTGGATGTAAGCCGTTTAGTTCAAGGGCTTGGCGATATCAAGGTGCCTCAGCCGCTTCTAGCGGATCTGAAAGCAACTTATGTCGGTCAGGATGCGGTGGACGTGCAAGGAAAGCTCTCGGTAGAGCTGGACATGTCCTGTTCCCGCTGCTTGAAACCATTGCATCAGCATCTGAACATTCCATTCCACGAGCAGTTCAAGCTTGTGAAGCCGTCCGAAGAGACGGATAACGAGGATGACGACACGATTTACGTGAATGATGAAAATGTGGATCTCGTTCCGTACGTGGAGGAATCATTCGTGCTTCATATCCCGATGACCGCCGTATGCAAGGATACTTGCAAGGGCTTGTGCCCGAACTGCGGAAAGGACTTGAACGAAGGCACCTGCGACTGCGACACGGAAGTGGTTGATCCACGGCTTGCGGCACTAAAAGATTTTTTCAAATGAGCATGCAAGTATTTACACCGGGGGTCTCATAGCCTGCGGTTTATTGAAATAAGGAGGTGGGAACATGGCAGTACCTCAACGGAGAACGTCCAAAACGCGTCGTGACAAACGTCGTACTCACTTTAAACTGGCAGTGCCGGGCATGGTGAAATGTGAACAATGCGGAGAATTGAAGCTTGCTCACCACGTATGCAAAGTGTGCGGAACGTATAAATCAAGAGAAATTATTTCGCAGTAATGCGAAAGATCAAGTAGTACTTCATCTAGTGGTGAGGTGCTATTTTTTTTGTCCGCTCTTCCTTTTTGGCTTGCCATGCTTTATACTGTTTTAGTACCAGGTTCTAAAATGATTCGGAAAAATCTTTAATTTGCAGCCCTACCATGACGGCCCTCAAAAAGCCGATTTGATAAAAAGAAGACATTGGAGGTGCCTCTGATCGAACGGTTGCCCAAGAAACAGCGACATCAGCATCTATTGAAACTAATTGAAGATAATCCGTTTGTGACGGACCGCGAATTAACCCGCGAGCTGAAGGTCAGCATTCAGACCATACGGTTGGACCGAATGGAGCTCGGGATACCGGAGCTGCGGGAACGCATGAAGCAGATGGCCGAGCATTCGTACGACCAGGTCCGTTCGCTTCCGCTGGATGAGGTTGTCGGTGAGGTCGTGGACCTGCAGCTGGACAAAAGCGGCATCTCCATATTTGAAATTCGGGACGAGCATGTCTTTTCGCGAACGCATATTGCGCGCGGCCATTACGTATTTGCCCAGGCGAATTCCTTGGCGGTAGCCCTGATCAATGACGAGATTGCGTTGACCGCGTCGGCGGACATCCGTTTTTTGCGGCAGGTCCATCTGGGCGAGAAATGCATCGCGAAAGCATACGTGCGATCGATGAACGGGCATAAAGGAAAAGCTAAGGTCGAGGTGTTCACATACGTGGGCGAGGAAATGGTATTCCAGGGCAATTTCGTCATTTACCGGTCGACTGGGGAAGATAACATTGAAGGAGGAATGTAATATGCGGATCGCCATCGACGCCATGGGCGGCGACAACGCTCCCGAATGCAATGTTGAGGGAGCGCTTGCCGCTGCAGCACAGTGGAAAGATACTCATATTATTCTGGTAGGGGACGAATCGAAGCTTCAGCCTCTGCTCAGCAAAAACGGCGGGCAGCTTCCTTCCAATATCAGCGTCCGCCATGCAGGCGAGGTGATTGAGCCTGAGGATGAGCCGGTCAAGGCGGTGCGGCGCAAGAAGGATGCCTCGATGGTTGTAGCCGGACGCATGCTGAAAGAAAAAGAAGCCGATGCGATGATTTCAGCCGGCAACACCGGGGCTTTGATGACGACGGGCCTCTTGGTGGTGGGACGGATGGAAGGCATCGAACGTCCGGCCCTTGCTCCTATGATTCCTACGCTGGACGGCGCTGGCGTACTGGCGCTGGATCTCGGCGCGAATATGGACGCCAAGCCGGAGCATCTGGCGCAGTATGCGCTGATGGGCAGCTTGTACCGGCAGAAGGTAATGGGCGTCGACAAGCCGCGCGTCGGCTTGCTCAACGTAGGCACCGAACCGGGCAAGGGCAATGAGCTGACCAAGCATGCCTATCCGCTGCTCGAACAGATGCCGATTCATTTTGTCGGCAATGTGGAAGCGCGCGATATCATGTACGGCACATGTGACGTGCTTGTTTGCGACGGCTTCGCCGGGAATATTTTGCTGAAAGCCGTTGAAGGTACGGCCGGTGCCATGTTCAAGCTGCTCAAAGAGCAGTTCAGCCAGAATCTCAAAAGCAAGCTGGGGGCAGCCATCCTCATGCCGCAGCTGCGCGGACTCAAAGACAAGCTCGATTATAAAGAGCACGGCGGGGCACCGCTTCTGGGCCTCAGCGGCCTTATTGTCAAAAGCCACGGTTCCGCTGACGGCAATGCCATTAAGAACTCCGTCCGTCAAGCCAGAATCGCCATCGAAAATCAGTTGGTAGAGAGCATTTCAAACGAAATCAGGGGAAGAGAGTGACGATATGAACAATTTACGCCCAGTAGGGATCATCGGAACAGGAATGTATGTGCCGGAGAAGGTTTTAACCAATGCTGATCTTGAAAAAATGGTGGAAACAAACGATGAATGGATCGTTTCCCGTACAGGAATTCGTGAACGCCATATCGCGGCTCCGGATCAGGCAACCTCCGATCTGTGCTACGAAGCTGCGGTTAAAGCGCTGGCATCCGCGGGCATGACGGCGGATCAACTCGATCTGATTATCATCGCAACCGTAACGCCGGATACGTTCTTTCCTTCGACGGCCTGCATCCTGCAAGATAAGCTGGGCGCCAAACAGGCGGCGGCATTTGATTTGTCCGCCGCTTGTTCGGGATTCGTATACGGACTCGCGACCGCCCGTAATTTTATCAGTACAGGCATGTACAACAATGCGCTGGTTATCGGCGCCGACTGCTTGTCCCGGATTACGGATTATACAGACCGCAACACCTGTGTCCTCTTCGGCGACGGTGCCGGAGCTGTTATCCTCGGCGAAGTACCGGAAGGCCGCGGCTTCCAATCCTTCGACCTCGGTGCCGAAGGCGCCGGCGGCAGCTTGCTGAAGCTGGAAGCAGGCGGCTCGAGATTGCCTTCCTCGGCGGAAACCGTTGAGGGCAAGAAGCATTACATCTATATGAACGGACGCGAGGTGTTCAAATTCGCGGTTCGCGTCATGAACACCGCTACGGCGGACGTGTTGAAGAAAGCCGGCAAGACCAAAGAGGATATCGATTTGTTCGTGCCTCACCAAGCCAATATCCGGATTATCCAATCCGCGATGGAACGGCTCGATTTGTCTCCGGATAAATGCGTCATCAATGTGGACCGGTATGCCAACACGTCGGCGGCATCCATTCCGCTGGCACTGGTGGAAGCGGCCGAGCAGGGCCGGATCAACGAGGGAGATTGCGTGCTGATGGTTGGATTCGGCGGCGGTCTCACGTGGGGAGCATCCGTACTGATCTGGTAATTATCATTTCATTCTAATGGAACTATCGTATTGGAGAGGAGCCGGAAAATGGGAAAAACGGCATTTGTGTTTCCCGGACAGGGAGCCCAGTCTGTCGGTATGGGCAAGGATTTTTACGAGGCGGTTCCCGCTTCCAAGGAAATCATCGACAGCGCGGACCGCGCGCTTGGCTTCTCGCTGTCTTCGATGATGTTCGAAGGCCCGGACAGCGAGCTGAAGAAGACGTATAATACGCAGCCTGCGCTGCTTACAGCCAGCGTGGCTGCGCTGGAGGCATTGCGTGAGAAAGGCGTGACGCCTGATTATGTGGCAGGTCACAGCCTTGGCGAATACAGTGCGCTGGTAGCGTCAGGCGTTCTCCGTTTTGAGGACGCAGTCGCTACCGTCCGCGCACGCGGCGAATACATGGAGGCTGCCGTTCCAGGAGGGCAAGGCGCCATGGCAGCCGTCCTGGGAGCAGACCGTACAGCGCTTGAGGAGCTTTGCCGCAGCATCACCGAGGGCGGTCAGCTGGTGGAAATGGCCAACATCAACTGCCCTGGACAGATCGTGGTGTCCGGATCCAAGGAAGGCGTCGCTGCTTGCGGCGAACGCGTCAAGGAGGCCGGCGGCAAAAGAGCGATTCCGCTGGAAGTCAGCGGACCGTTCCATTCGTCCCTGATGAAGGAAGCGGCTCAGCGCCTGGCGGACAAGCTTGCTTCTGTATCCTTCCAGGAGCCTTCCGTACCCGTGGTGGCCAATGTAACGGCCCGTCCTGCGGAAGGCGCGGAGAATATCCGTACCCTCCTGGTGGAGCAGGTATATTCTCCCGTGCTTTGGGAAGATACCGTAGCATATCTGATTGCTGAAGGCGTGGACACGTTTGTGGAGATCGGACCGGGCAACGTGCTGACCGGGCTGATCAAAAAAATGGACAAGACCGTCAAGCTGATCAATGTGAATACGCTGGAAAGCCTTTCGGCTCAATTCTAGACCGATCGACTCAACAACACGTATACCCTGAAGAAAGGAGAATGTTGCATGTCCAAAGCATTGCAGGGACAAGCTGCGCTTGTCACCGGGGCCTCCCGCGGAATCGGACGCAGTATCGCGCTCGCGCTTGCTGAAGCCGGGGCGAATGTCGCCGTGAATTACGCGGGAAGCGAAGCTGCCGCCCAGGCAGTCGTCGAGGAGATCAAGCAGCTGGGCGTCGACGCATTTGCCATCCAGGCCAACGTGGGTCAATCCGAGCAGGCTGAGAATCTGATCAAAGAGGTCGCCGGCAAATTCGGCCGGATCGATATTCTGGTCAATAATGCCGGCATTACGAGAGATAACCTGATTATGCGCATGAAAGAGGACGAATTCGATCAAGTGATCGAAACGAATCTGAAAGGCGTATTCAATTGCCTTAAATCCGTGAGCCGTCCGATGATGAAGCAGCGCTACGGCCGCATCATCAATATTTCATCGGTTGTCGGCGTGCTCGGCAATGCCGGTCAGGCGAACTACGTTGCAGCCAAGGCAGGCGTAATCGGCCTGACCAAATCCTCTGCGCGTGAGCTTGCCTCGCGGGGCATTACGGTCAACTGCGTGGCTCCGGGCTTTATCGATACCGACATGACCCGTGAGCTTACCGATGACCTGAAAGACAAAATGATTCAGGATATTCCGCTTTCCCGTCTTGGACAGCCGGAGGAAATTGCCAAAGTTGTGGTTTTCCTGGCTTCCGAAGGGGCATCCTATATGACAGGACAAACCCTTCACGTAGACGGCGGCATGTATATGTAATGCCCCAAACAGGCGAAAAAGCCTGAAAGAGAACCGTTTTCATAGCCTCTGGCATTTTGAAAGCTTTTCTCGTATAATACCAAAGAGGAGGTGAACCGGATGTCCGATGTATTGGAGCGTGTAAAACGCATCGTCGTGGATCGTTTGGGTGCTGACGAAGCTGAGGTAACACTGGAAGCATCTTTTAAAGATGATCTTGGTGCTGATTCTCTCGACGTTGTTGAACTAGTCATGGAATTGGAAGACGAATTTGATCTGGAAATCTCTGATGAAGATGCAGAGAAAATTACGACCGTAGGTGAAGTTGTAAATTACATACAATCTCATACCTAAGTCATTTGATAAGTCCCGTACTGCTCTACAGGCGGGACTTCTCCTCATTTTTAAAAGTTATAGGGCAATACCATGAATATATATTTGCATCGAACAATGTTGCATTGGTACATGCAGTCGATATAGAGGTGAATGTATTTGAATCATAGAGTGGTTGTAACCGGTATGGGCGTTGTAACGTCTCTCGGCCATGACCTGGACACGTTTTGGAATAACTTGATGGCTGGCAAATCCGGCGTTTCCCGGATTGAATCCTTCGACGTCAGCGAATACCCTACGCAGATCGCGGCTTCCGTCAAAGACTTTAACCCGGAAGAATTCATGGACCGCAAGGATGCCCGGAAAATGGACCGTTTCGTCCAGCTTGCCGTGGCTGCGGGCAAATCCGCGCTTGAGAACAGCGGCCTTGACATCCAGAAGGATGCCGACGCTAATCGCGTAGGCATTTCCATCGGGTCCGGCATTGGCGGACTCGGAACATGGGAAGACCAGCACAATATTTTGCTTGAAAAGGGCCCTAAACGCGTGAGTCCTTTCTTTATCCCGATGATGATCGCCAACATGGCTTCCGGCCAATTGTCCATCATGCTCGGAGCGAAGGGACCGAACACTACGCCGGTTACGGCGTGTGCAACCGGATCGCATGCGATTGGCGATTCCTACAAGCTTATTCAGCGCGGTGATGCCGATGTAATGATTTGCGGCGGAGCCGAAGCGACGATTCGTCCGACGGGTATGGCCGGCTTCTGCGCCATGCGTGCAATGTCGACGCGGAATGACGAGCCTGAAAAGGCGAGCCGTCCTTTCGATACGGGCCGGGATGGATTCGTAATGGGTGAAGGGGCAGGCATTCTCGTGCTTGAATCCCTGGAGCATGCGCAAAAGCGCGGCGCTCACATTATCGCGGAAGTGCTTGGGTACGGTCTCAGCGGAGATGCTCATCATATGACTGAGCCTGATCCGGACGGACCGGCACGCTGCATGGCCATGGCGATGCGCGACGCCGGAATTCAGCCGGAGGAAGTGGACTATATTAATGCCCACGGAACTTCGACGCCGGTAGGCGACCGTTCCGAGACCATTGCGATCAAGAAGGCGCTCGGAGACCATGCCTACAAGGTAGCCGTGAGCTCGACCAAATCCATGACAGGCCATCTGCTCGGCGCCGCCGGCGGCGTGGAAGCCGTCATTTGCGGTTTGTCGCTGCAGAACCAAAAAATCGCGCCGACGATTAATCTCGATGATCAGGATCCGGAATGTGATCTGGACTATGTGCCGAATCATCCGCGCGACGCGAAGCTTGACATTGTAATGTCCAACTCTTTTGGCTTTGGCGGCCATAACGCCACGATTATTCTTAAAAAATTCGATGAGTAAGGGGACGATTTGTTGAGTGGAGATCTGAAGCAGTTACAGCAGAAACTTCAAATCCAATTTCACAATCGGCTGCTGCTGAAACAGGCCTTTACCCACGCTTCTTATGTCAACGAACACCGCTTTAGCCAGCAGCAGGATAATGAACGCCTCGAATTCCTGGGTGACGCCGTGCTGGAGCTGACGGTATCCGAATATTTGTATCAACTTTTTCCGAACCGTCCTGAAGGTGAGCTGACGAAGCTGCGCGCGGCGATTGTCTGCGAGCCGTCGCTCGTGAAATTTGCGGAGAGCCTTGAATTCGGGCAGTATGTGCTGCTTGGCAAAGGGGAAGAGCTGACCGGCGGGCGTACCCGCCCGGCTCTGCTTGCGGACGTGTTTGAATCGTTTGTCGGAGCACTGTATCTCGACCAAGGCCTGGAAGCAGCCCGTTCGTTTTTGCAAACGTACGTGTTTCCGCTGGTCGAAGCGGGCGGCAATTTGCAGATGAGCGATTTCAAGACCGAACTGCAAGAATTGACGCAGCATCATAACATGGGCGCTCTGGAATACCGGATCGTTGAAGAACGGGGTCCGGCGCATGAGCGCGAGTTTGTCTCCGAGGTTTATATGGGCAATGAGCGTGTGGGAAGAGGATCGGGCCGCTCCAAAAAAGAAGCCGAGCAGCAAGCTGCTGCAGTCGCATTAAAGCAGCTGAAGCTGGCGGGAAATTGACGGCTCCTGTGTAAATAGTCAAGGACAAACAAAGAGCAAAGAGCAGTCGCACTTGATGAACGGCAGTAGCCTTCAGACTGCTTTTTGCTCTTTATTCGTTTGTACTTCGGGCTATTCTCCACCAGGAAGCAGGGTTATGGTATTATAAGGTTTAGAGGTGATTTGGGAAAAATGTTTTTGAAGCGGATTGAATTAGCGGGCTTTAAATCGTTTGCCGACAAAACCGAAATGGAATTTGTCCGCGGCATCACGGCGGTTGTAGGTCCGAATGGCAGCGGCAAAAGTAATATTTCCGACGGCATCCGCTGGGTTCTTGGAGAACAGAGCGCCAAATCGCTGCGCGGTGGAAAGATGGAGGACATTATTTTTGCGGGGAGCGATGCGCGTAAAGCCGTGAATTTCGGCGAAGTGTCGCTGACGCTGGACAATGAAGACCATGCTTTGTCCCTGGATTTCAACGAGGTCACGGTTACTCGGCGGGTACACCGCAGCGGGGATAGCGAATATTTTATTAACAGGCAATCATGCAGACTTAAAGACATTACCGAGCTTTTCATGGATACCGGTATCGGCAAAGAAGCCTATTCCATTATCGGACAAGGCCGGATTGAGGAAATTCTGAGCACGAGGTCTGAAGACCGCCGCGGTATTTTTGAAGAAGCATCCGGAATCGTTAAATATAAGTCCCGGAAAAAGGATGCGGTACGCAAGCTCGATGAAACCGAGCAAAACCTGCTCCGCATTCACGACCTGGTGACGGAACTGGAAGACCAGATCGGACCACTCAAGGAACAGTCCGAAAAGGCGATTCATTTCAAGCAGCTGCGGGAGCAGCTCAAAACCAAAGAGATATCGCTGTATGTATACCAGATCGAGCAAATCCATGCGGCCTGGACCGAGGCGAACGCGAAGCTGGCGGTATTGCAGGCGGAGCAGCTTCAGCTATCGACGGTCGTATCTGCGCATGACGCCAAGCTTGAGAGCGACCGTGCGGCCCTGCGCAAGCTGGAGACGGAGGTCGAAACGCTCCAAGGCGAGCTGCTGCAGTACAGCGAGGCTTATGAGAAGAGCGAAGGTTATGCCGAGGTGCTGCGTGAACGCAAGCGGAATCTGGAGGCCAACCGGGAGCAGCTTCTTGGTACGCTCAATGCCGGCGACGAACGCTTTGAAGATCGCAAGGCGGAAATCGAGCTGCTGAAAACCAAGCTGGAGGCTTCACAAGATGAGCTGAAGCAGCTGCGCGATCACTTGTCGGCCGAGGAAGCGAAGCTGGTGGGTCTGACGGGCGGCATCAGCCAAAAGCAGGAGGAAAGCCTGAAAGGCAACCTGCTCGAGCTGATGAACCAGATGGCACAGGCCCGCAACGAAATCCGGTATACGGATCAGCAGCAGGAAGCGCTTGCCCGCCGGATGAGCCGGGCGGATGAAGAAACCGGCAAATGGGAAGGCAAGAAGGAAGAGCTGATGAGCCGCAAGCAGCAGCTCGACAGTTCAATTGAGAAGCTCGCTCAGGAAATCCGCGAGCTTCGCGGAAGCTACATAACCGAAAGCGAACGGTATCAGTCCCTGCAGCGGCTGCTCGATGACAGCCAGAGCATGCTCCGCAAATGGGAGCAAAAGCGTGAAGCGCAAATCTCCCGCCGTGACACCATGAAGGAAATGGCCGATGATTTTGACGGCTTTATGCTGGGCGTCAAAGAAGTGCTCAAGGCAGCCCGCAAGTCGGTGCTCAGCGGGGTTCATGGCGCAGTTGCCGATCTGGTTCGCGTGCCCGAACGGCTGGAGCTTGCCGTGGAAACGGCGCTTGGAGCCTCGCTCCAGCACGTGGTCATGGACAATGAGGCTGTGTCGCGTCAAGCGATTGCGTTCCTCAAGCAGCGGCAGCTCGGACGAGCGACGTTCTTGCCGCTGGATGTCATCCGCGCAAGGAATATTTCTTCGGGCGACCGCTCTATGATTGAAGGCGTCGAAGGCTTTGTCGGCATTGCGGCGGATTTGGTCAAATACGATGCCCAATATGCACCGGTCATTGGCAGCCTGCTCGGCAACGTCATCTTGGCGGAAAGCCTGGAGGTAGCGAATAAAATTGCTGCCCGCTGCCAGTACCGTTACCGTGTTGTTACGCTGGAGGGCGATGTGGTGAACGCCGGCGGTTCGATGACAGGCGGCAGTCAGCACAAGAAGAACAGCAGCCTGCTCGGACGCAAGCGTCAGCTCGACCAGCTCGATCAGGAGATTGTCGACACGGAAGCCCAGCTTCGCAAGCTGGCTCAAAGCATCCAGGATGTCAAAAGCCAGCTGGCCGATACCCAGGAAAAGCTGGATGAGCTTCGCCAGACCGGTGACGAGAAACGGATCGAAGAGCAGTCGGTCACAGGCGACTTGAAGCAGCTGGAGCATGAGCTTCGCCACGTTCTGGAGCAGGTCGAATCGGCAGGGCAGGAAAAATCCGGCTTTAACGAGGAGAATGAACAGCTTCAGAAAACACGTGATGAAGCCGTGAAACGGCTCGCGCAGCTGGAAGAGGAAGAGAAATCGACTCATCAGGCGATCCAGGCCGCGGAATTTGCCCGCAAGGCCAGCGAATCGGCCAAGGAAGAGCTGCAGACACAGTTGACCCAGCTTAAAGTCCGGGAGGGCAAGCTCGACCAGGAATGCTTCTCGCTGGAGGAGCAGCTGCGCCGGATGCAGAGCGACTTTAGCTCCCAGGACAAGGAGCTGCGGCAATCCAAAACGCTGCTGGCCTCGATCGAAGCGGATCTGGAGACGAATGCAAAGGAATCCGTCCAGCAGATCGAGGATTTGAACCGGTACAAGCTGAAGAAGGAGCAGGCTTCCGAGCAGCTTGATTTCAAGCGGGCAGCCCGGATGCAGCTTTCGAAGAAGCTTGAGCAGGATGAAAGCGAAACGAAAGAGCAGCGGACCCAGCTGAAATCCGTAGAAGATCAGCTCCGTCAAACAGAGATTGGCGTAAACCGCCTGGATGTAGAGCTTGAAAATATACTCAAAAAGCTGAGCGAGGATTATGAGCTGAGCTATGAGCTGGCTAAAATGAGATATCCGATTCCGCAGGATGTTCCGGCCGTGCAGGCCGAGGTGAAGGAACTGAAGCGGGGCATCACGGCCCTCGGCGACGTGAACCTCGGTGCCATTGAGGAGTATCAGCGCGTTAATGAGCGCTATCAGTTCCTCAGCGAGCAGAAAGAGGATCTGGTCGAGGCCAAAACCACGCTGTACGAGGTTATCCGCGAGATGGACGATGAAATGTCCAAACGGTTCAAACAGACCTTTGACGCCATCCGCCATGAATTCGGCACGGTGTTCGTGAAGCTGTTTGGTGGCGGGCGGGCCGATCTGGTGCTGCTGGATCCGGAACACCTGCTTGATACAGGCATCGATATCGTGGCCCAGCCTCCGGGCAAAAAGCTGCAAAACCTTCAGCTGCTTTCCGGCGGCGAGCGCGCTTTGACGGCGATGGCCCTGCTATTTGCCATTCTGCAGGTGAAGCCGGTGCCGTTCTGCGTGCTGGATGAAGTGGAAGCGGCGCTCGATGAGGCGAACGTTGTGCGGTTTGCCCAATATTTGCGTGAGTTCTCTGAGCAAACGCAGTTTATTGTCGTCACGCACCGCAAGGGGACGATGGAGGAAGCCGATGTCCTGTACGGCGTGACCATGGAAGAGGGCGGGGTATCGAAGCTGGTATCCGTCCGTTTGGAAAACGATGAAGCCGAAATCGCCTGACCACAGGCAAAGCCGATAAGAGATGGAGGAGACATATGAGCTTTTTTAAAAAGCTGAAAGAGAGCATTTCCAGCAAAACGGAATCCGTCACAAACAAGTTCCGCGACGGACTCGAAAAAACGCGCAAAGGTTTCGTTGAGAAAGTGACAGACCTGATGGTGCGCCGCAAAAAGATCGACGAGGAATTTTACGAAGAACTGGAAGAAATCCTGATCGGTGCCGACGTTGGCGTCAATACGGTCATGAACTTAATTGACTCCTTGCGCGCCGAGGTGAAAAAGCAGCGGATCGAGGATGCGGCCGAGCTGCAGCCGATCCTGTCGCAGAAGCTGATGGAGCTGCTGCGCGGAGATGATGACAACGGGATCCGGATGAATCCGGACGGCATCACCGTCATTTTGTTCGTCGGCGTCAACGGCGTCGGCAAAACGACGACAATCGGCAAGATGGCGCACCGCTTCAAACAGGAAGGCAAAAAGGTGCTTCTTGCCGCTGGCGATACCTTCCGTGCCGGCGCGATTGAGCAGCTGGAGGTTTGGGGCGAACGTGCAGGCGTGGAAGTGATTAAGCAGCATGCGGGTTCGGATCCTGCCGCAGTAATGTTCGACGCCGTTCAGGCCGCGAAGCAGCGTCAGGCGGATGTGCTGATCTGCGATACGGCGGGACGCCTTCAGAACAAGACGAACCTCATGGAAGAGCTGAACAAAATATTCCGCGTTATTCAGCGGGAGATTCCGGGAGCGCCGCATGAGGTACTGATGGTGCTGGATGCAACGACCGGGCAAAACGCGCTGAATCAGGCCAAGCTTTTCGGGGAGAAGAGCGGCGTGACCGGACTGGTGCTTACGAAGCTGGACGGAACAGCCAAAGGCGGCATCGTGGTAGCCATCCGCCAGGAGCTGAACCTGCCGGTAAAATTCGTGGGTCTCGGGGAAAAGATGGAGGATCTGCAGCCGTTCGATTCCCAGCAATTCGTGCATGCTCTTTTTGCCGGCTTGATCCAGGAAGAAGAGCAAGACGGATCCGAAGATCCGGACGCAACACAAGCGTAAGAAGCTCTACCCTAAGAAACTCTACCATAAAGTTGGATCGCCGAAGCTTCTTTTTAGGATCCCGCATTATTGAATACACCAAAAAGCACTGCCGTGACCGGCAGTGCTTTTTGCATTTTAAAAACGTAGATCAATCGGTAAGGACCCGCACAAATTCAATGGAGCGCAGCGGAATGAGCGCGATCTCACCTGGGGGGCCATACATGATCGGAGGGATTTTCATCATCAGGGAAGCCTGGTTGACGGAAACCAGCGTGCCTACGATCAAATCTCCTGTAGTCATGACTTCCACTTCGGAGCCGGTATAGCCACGAACCAAACTTTTGAAATCCATCTTTCATTACCTCCTTACTGAACCGAGTTGATATGGCTGAACGGGATGACGACAAGGTCGCCATTGGCTTCGCGCAGCTGCACGGCGTCCTTGAGGACCGCGATGACCGTTCCCTGCAGCGACGTTCCGGACGTTTCGATTCGGACCTTTGAACCCAGCTTCAGCTTCAGGAACGATTCAAGCTCCGGATTTGCCACCAGGCCGGTCAGGACTTGTTCTTCGAGCATTTGAACAGTAGCTTGAAGCTCATCCAACTTTTTAACCTTTTCCGAGAGCCGCTGGATTCGTTCCTTCAGGACGTCAAGCTCCTGCATATCCTCGTGAAGGTGATGCACCTGTTTTTTAAGATGCTGGATTTGATGCTCCAGATGGCGCAGCTGATGTTCCAGTTCCCGAATGATCGTGTACATAGGACTGTTTTTCCAAAAGAACCACATTGACACATCTCCTCCTTTAGCGGTTTTCTATTTTCAAAAAGCTTCAATTTCCTTTCTAAGCGCTGTAAGCTGCCGCAAGCTCTCATGCTCGGCTGAGCGAATCGAGGCAGCCTGCAGCTTCATGACGGAAGCGCCATGCATCAGAAACTCATCCACCCGTTCTCTGATCGATTCATAGGGCAGAAGGTAGTCACAGTAATACTGCTCCATGCCAAACGATTCGAGAAGGCTCCATACCTTGTTCATTTTGCTGAGGGCGAAAGCCGGTTTGCCGGCCCGCAGGGCGGCAATGGCCGGATGCAGCTTGAAGGTGATCAGGTAGTCCACATGCTGGATATAATTGTAGGTCAGATCGAGCTCCATTAGCATCGGAAGGGTTTCCGCCGAGGCATGGGGATTATTCGCCTTGATTCGACCGAGAAGCTTTTGGCAGGTGGACAGATCGGAATACATGTTGGTCGGGTGGTTGATGACGGGGATGAACAGCAGATGGTAGCCTTGGCTCAGCAGATGCATGGAGAGCCGGACCATATTTTCGAACGGAAATGAGGGATAGGAGAAGACACAAATACCAATCGTGGGGCGGTTGGAGTAGGGACGCAGCGGATAATGCTGCTGCTCATAAGCAAATGCGATATCCTGGGCATGCTCTACATGCGGATGGAATTTCGCTTTATCCGCGATGTTGGCAGATCTTTTATCGCGAAAAACCGCCCGCTGTGCATTGCCGATATATTCCCTATAACGTTCGACCTGCTCCCTGGGCCAGGTTTCTTCCGGGTACTGGTCCACGATGCCAACGCCGTATACCCACAGCGGATGATGGATTAGATCTTTCGGGAAATAGTAGGAGTTAAAGGAATATGGCGTGATTAAATCTCCTCCCCCGACAATCACCCGGTCCACCTCGGCCGGATTCATGTATCCGTTCCAAGGAAATACGGTATGACCATGGAAAATCTGCTGCAGCGTCCGCAAAAACAGATCATCGCCGAAGTTCCCCATGCCGTAGTAGCCGCAAACGGCAATTTTCATGGTTGTTTCCTCCTTTCGTGATGCAGCTTTACAGGTGTCTGCGCTTCAGAACCTCCATGATGACTTGATGGGCAGCCTCTCCCCGTTCTTCCCAGCGGTTCACACGGGCGAAGGCAATTCGCTGCTCGCGGGCAGCCGGGGCGTCCGGACGGGAGAGCATGGCACCGAGCTTCTCGATAAAATCGGCGTGCGTCGTCGCGGTCGTCACGTGAGGTTCCATCCGGATGCACTCGGGCAGGGCGGTCGAGAGTACAGGCACACCTGCGGCCATATATTCATAAGCTTTAACAGGATTTGTAGCGAGGGTAATGGGATGATATTGAAAAGGGATCAGCGCCACATCGATATGAGGAAGATAAGCCTTTAACTCCCCATGAGGCTTCTCGCCCAGAATATGCACGTTGGACAGCCGCGTGTAATCGGGAATGTCGCCATAGGGCGCTCCAATGGATACGAACTGAACGTCCGGGTAAGCTTTGGCGGCTTGGGCCATTAACTCATGATCGAGCCAGTACGCCCAGGCTCCGATATAAGCAACAATTTTTCCGGATGGGAAATCATGCGGTCGGTTTGCTGCGGGGATGTTGAAAAATCCGTTGTCCGCGCCGTTTGGTATCAGCGTCAGCGGTTTATCCGGATAGGCCAGGGAGAGGCGGGTGCGGATGCTTTCGGCCGTACAGACGAGATGATCGGCGGCATCCACCATTTTCGGCTCGTATTTGGCCCATTGCGGAAATTCGTCGCAGCAGTCATAAATTATGGCGTCGGGGCGGAATAATGAGGAGAGCCTTGTCCGCTGTCTGGCCCAGGTCGTCCAGCCGATTACCGGCTCCGTCTTTCTGAGATGGCGAAGCTTCTGTCTGACGAAGGCATGATGGTCGGTGAACAAAAATACATTGGGCTCGGCTTCCACGAATTCCCGGTCCAGAGGGGCGAGATTTTCAAAGAACACCTGGTGTCCTTTAGCCCCGAGCTGGGTGAGCAGCTGTTGAGGACGCTGTCTCATGTAGGTCCAGTTCATCGTTTTGGGATAAATAATGATAGCCACCGTGTACATACCTCCTTTCATGACATATCCGAAAATAGTCATTTTCGGGATCCCCGATAAAGCACCAGAGTCGACTTCAGCGCAAGGCGCCACTTGATGCGGGGGATTTTGTGAGTCAATGTACAATATATGTTTTGCGGCTCGGTTAGCTTGGATGCAGTTACTATTTTTAATTGATTTGATGCTTTCGCCCGCTCACGGTTCCCGCCTTGTCCCTCCATGATGAAGAACGGATCAGCCGGATGCGCGAGACTGGAAAAGGAAGGGGAGGAAAGGGTATAATGTTAAGAAAAGAAACAATGAGAGGATTACTCATGGCAAATACACATACCTACAGTCGGAAAGAAGAAGTGGCCAATGCCATTACACACGGAATCGGAGCGCTGCTCAGCGTCGCCGCACTCGTGCTGCTTGTCGTTTTCTCGACGATGAAAGGGACGGCATGGCATATCGTCAGCTTTTCGGTATACGGAACAACGATGCTGATCCTTTATCTGAATTCAACGCTGGTTCATAGCTTTAAAGAGGGCAAGGTCAAGGATCTGTTCGAGATTTTTGATCACTCGTCGATTTATTTGTTCATTGCCGGTACCTATACGCCATTCATGCTGGTGGCCGTTCGCAGCCCGCTTGGCTGGTCATTGTTTGGAACGGTGTGGGGCATCGCGATTCTCGGGTGCGTGTTCAAGGCTTTCTTCACGAAGCGTTTCTTGTTCATGTCCACGGTCTTCTACCTTCTGATGGGATGGATGGTGGTGATTGCCTGGGGACCGCTTACGGCAGCGATTGCGACGGGCGGGATTGTTCTCCTTGCGGTCGGGGGGATGCTTTACACGCTCGGCACTATTTTTTACGTATGGCGGGGGTTTCCTTACCATCACGCGATATGGCATTTATTCGTGCTCGGAGGAAGTATCGTACACTTTTTCGCTGTGCTGGTCTATCTGCTTCCGTGGTCTTGACCAACTGAATAGAGGGCTGAAGCGAAGGGAAACGGCGGCATACAAATCGTATGGGAAGATGACAAGGATAATTGCTTGACATCTTTCTTTGTTTTATGTATGATAATGAACGTTAATGAAGTGTAAAGTGTTTTTCCTTGACGAAGGGAGTGCCCCTGAATGAGTCAGGAGAATAGGCTCGAGAAAACGAACCGAATCAATCTTTTGTTTGACTTTTATGAACTCCTGCTGACGGCAAAGCAGCAGACGTTCCTCAAATATTACTTTCATGATGATTTTTCCCTTGGGGAGATCGCAGCCGAGTTTGAGATCAGCCGGCAGGCGGTGTACGAACATATCAAACGGGCCGAGCAGGTGCTTGAGCAGTACGAAGAGAAGCTCGGGCTTTTAAGAAAGCATGAACAGCGTGCGCAGCGGCTTGGAAAACTGCGTGAGCTGCTGGATGCCAGCACGATGGGGCAGGACCAGAAATCGAAAATGAGCGAAATTGTGGATCAACTTGAAGCATGGGAATAAAGCAAACGAAGGAGGTGGCGGTCCATGGCATTTGAAGGATTGACCAGCAGGCTGCAGAACGTATTCAGCAAGCTTCGCGGCAAAGGCAAGGTATCCGAGGATGATGTGAATGAGGCGATGCGCGAGGTGCGCCTTGCCCTTCTGGAAGCCGACGTTAACTTTAAAGTCGTCAAGGATTTCGTTGCCAAGGTGAAGGAGAAGGCCATCGGCACGGATGTGATGGAAAGCTTCACGCCTGGCATGGTCATCATCGACATCGTGAACAAGGAGCTCACCGAGCTCATGGGCGGAAGTCAAGCGAAGCTGTCGAAGGCTAACAAGCCGCCGACGGTGATCATGATGGTCGGCCTGCAAGGTGCAGGTAAGACCACGACATCCGGCAAGCTGGCAAAGATGCTGCAGAAGCAGAACCATCGGCCGCTGCTCGTGGCAGGCGACATTTACCGCCCGGCTGCGATCAAGCAGCTACAGGTGCTGGGTGAACAGATCAACGTTCCCGTCTTCTCGCTCGGTGACAAGACAAGCCCGGTTGAAATTGCGAAGCAAAGCTTGCAGCATGCCAAGGATAACGGCAACGATTACCTGATCGTGGATACGGCCGGCCGGCTTCACGTGGATGAAGAGCTGATGGAGGAATTGCGTCAGATCCACAGCGAGATCAAGCCGGATGAAGTGCTGCTCGTCGTCGATGCGATGACAGGTCAGGATGCCGTCAATGTGGCGGATACGTTTAACAAACAGCTTGAACTGACGGGCGTTGTGCTGACCAAGCTCGATGGCGACACCCGTGGTGGTGCAGCCTTGTCCGTTAAGGCGGTCACCGGATGTCCGATCAAGTTCGCCGCGCTTGGCGAGAAGATCGATGCGCTGGAGCCTTTCCATCCGGAGCGGATGGCTTCCCGGATTCTGGGCATGGGCGACATGCTGTCATTGATTGAGAAGGCACAGTCCAACATTGACACCGAAAAAGCCAAGGAAATGGAACGGAAAATGCGCAATGCGGAATTTACGTTCGATGATTTCCTGGAGCAGATGGAGCAGGTCAAGAAGCTGGGACCGATCGATCAGATCATGGATATGATCCCCGGCATGGGCAAGCTGAAGCAGACAAAGGACCTGAAGGTCGACGAGAAGCAAATGGGACGCATTGAAGCCATTGTTCGCTCCATGACCAAGGCCGAAAAGCAGAGTCCCGACATCATCAACCATAACCGCCGCAAACGGATTGCTACGGGCAGCGGCACCTCGCTCGCCGAGGTGAACCGTCTGATCAAGCAGTTCGATGAAATGCGCCGGATGATGAAGCAGTTCTCGGATATGATGGGACCGAAGGGACCTAAAGGCAAGGCACTGAAACAACTTAAAGGATTAGCCGGCAAAGGCGGAATGAAATTCCCGTTCCGTTAAGAGCCTGGGAATACATTATATTTTGTTGAAGGAGGTGAATTTCGTGGCAGTACGTATTCGTCTGAAACGCATGGGTGCTCATAAAGCTCCTTTCTACCGTATCGTGGTATCGGATTCCCGTTCCCCGCGTGACGGCCGTTTTATCGAAGAAATCGGTTACTACAACCCGGTTCAACAACCGGCTGAAGTGAAAATCGATGAAGATAAAGCTCTTGCATGGCTTCAAAATGGTGCGCAAGCTTCTGACACCGTTCGCAACTTGCTGAGCAAAGCGGGCGTAATGAAGAAGTTCCATGAATCTAAGCAACAGAAATAATGACTGATTGTGAGGGTTATCTATGGAAGAATTAGTTGGAGTTATTGCTAAGGCTTTAGTGGATCATCCCGAAGATGTGGCCGTGAAGAAGGTGGAGAAGGATCACCTGGTTGTCTATGAGCTGACCGTGCATCCCGAGGATGTGGGTAAGGTTATCGGCAAGCAGGGGCGGATCGCCAAAGCGCTTCGCACGGTCGTCACTTCTGCAGCAGTCAAAATGGATAAACGCGTAACCGTAGATATTATATCTTAAAGGTATACGGAGGGGGTTAGGATGCATTTCCTAGCCCTTTTTTAAAATATCAGAAGGTATAATATAAGCCGCGTCGGCTTGGGCCGGACTGCGGTTTGTAAAAACATCTTGAACGCGTTCTCAGCTACGGGATCATACGTCGATAGACGTTTTTTTTATATATGAATATAGAGACGGGAATCAGACCCGCTCATGAATGCACATCATATAAATGCTGTTCCCACGTTTAGGGGGCGAGCGTTTTTGTTGTCTAGTCCGAAGTAATTGGACCAGTAGCGATTCAAAGCCAGGAGGAAACTATGCCGCAACCATTGATGAATGTAGGCAAGATCGTAAATACGCATGGAATTAAAGGGGAAATCAAGGTTTTGCCCCACACGGACTTTCCGGAAATTCGCTTCGCCAAAAACACCGAGCTCCTGCTTGTGCAAGAGGACGGGAAGGCGCCGATGCCCGTAACCGTGGAATCCTCCAGATTTCACAAGAACATGTACATTGTGAAGCTGGTTGGGTACGATAATATCAACGAAGTGGAAAAGTTTAAGGGTAGCATGCTGAAGGTGACCCAGGATGAAATAGTGGAGCTGCCGGAAAACGAGTTTTATTTTCATCAAATCGTCGGCTGTGAAGTTGTGACGGATGAAGGGCAGGATCTCGGTGTAATCACGGAAATTCTCACCCCGGGAGCCAATGATGTTTGGGTTGTGAAGTCCCGGGACGGCAAGAGCGTTCTAATTCCGTACATCGACGATGTCGTGCTGGACGTCAACGTGAATGAGAAGAAAGTGCTTGTGCATTTGATGGAAGGACTGCTGTAGCATGATGAACGTGGATGTGCTGACCCTGTTTCCGGAGATGATGGACGGCGTCTTTCGCACGAGCATTCTGGGCAAGGCGCAGGAAAAAGGCATCGTCAGCCTGAATGCCGTGAATTTCCGGGACTATTCGGATAACAAGCATGGTACGGTGGATGATACGCCGTATGGCGGTGGAGGCGGCATGGTATTGAAGCCGGACCCGATATTCGCCGCCGTCGAGGATTTGTTATCCAAGACATCCGCCGCCCCGCGGGTTATTTTGATGTGTCCGCAAGGCGAGACCTTTACGCAGCAAAAGGCGGAAGAGCTGTCCGCGGAGGAGCATCTGATCTTTATCTGCGGGCATTATGAAGGGTATGATGAGCGGATTCGTGAACATTTGGTTACCGATGAACTGTCGATCGGCGATTACGTGCTCACCGGCGGCGAGCTGCCGGCAATGGTGGTGATCGATTCGGTCGTACGGCTGCTGCCCGGGGTCTTGGGCAATGAAACCTCGGCCGTAACGGATTCGTTCAGTACCGGACTGCTCGAGTATCCGCATTATACCCGTCCTGCGGAGTTCAGGGGCTGGAAGGTGCCTGATATTCTGCTTAGCGGTCACCATGCCAACATCGAGCTCTGGCGGCGGGAGCAGGCTCTCAAACGCACGCTGCAGCGCCGTCCCGACCTGCTTGAAAAAGTCGCGTTAACCGATCAGGACCGGAAGGTGATCCGGCGGCTGCGGCAGGAGCAGCAAGAGCAGCAGGAGTAAAACGACGGCAAGACCGGTTTCCGGCGCTGCCGTACGATAATGAAAAGATTTAAGGAGGAGTACCCATGGATTACAAAAAATATTTCCAAGACAATCGAGACAAGCATTTGAACCAACTAAAGGAATGGTTGTCCATTCCGAGCATCTCGGCGCTGTCCGAGCACAAACCCGATGTGAAAAAGGCAGCCGAGTGGCTGGCGGATACGATGGCCAAGGCGGGACTTGAAAATATCAAGATTCACGAAACGAAAGGGCATCCGATCGTGTACGCCGACTATTTGCATGCCGAAGGCAAACCGACGGTGCTCGTCTATGGGCACTATGACGTGCAGCCTGTCGATCCGCTGAATTTGTGGACAACGCCTCCGTTTGAGCCGGATATCCGGGACGGCAAGCTGTTTGCCAGAGGCGCGACGGATGATAAAGGACAGCTATTCCTACATATCAAAGCAGTAGAAGCGATTCTTTCACAGGAAAAGCAGCTGCCGGTGAACATCAAGTTCTGCATCGAAGGCGAAGAGGAGGTATCGAGCCCGAACCTTCCAGGCTTCCTGGAAGCCAATCAGGACATGTTGAAATCGGACGTCGTACTAATCTCCGACACGTCGCTGCTTGAAAAAGGCAGACCAGCGATCTGCACCGGGCTTCGCGGTCTGTGCTCGCTGGAAGTGGCTCTTCATACCGCCAATACCGATCTGCACTCCGGATCTTACGGCGGCGGCGTTCCGAACGCGCTGCATGCCATGGTCAGCCTGCTCAATTCTCTGCATGATGAAAACGGACGCGTCAGCGTCGAGGGCTTCTACAAAGGCGTGCTGGAGCTGACGCCGGAAGATCATGAAGAATTCCAAAAGCAATCTGTGGATGAAAATAAATTAAAGCAGGATCTTGGCCTGGACGAGCTCTTCGGCGAGGAAGGCTTTACTTTCGCGGAAAGAACCGGAGCGCGTCCAACGCTTGAACTGAACGGCGTTTACGGCGGCTTCCAGGGCGAAGGCAGCAAAACGGTCATTCCGAAAGAAGCGCATGCCAAAATTACATGCCGTCTGGTCGGGCACCAGGATCCGCAGGACATTCTCGACAAAATCGAAAAACACATTCATGCCCATGTGCCTACCGGCGCCAAAGTGACGGTTAAGCAGATGGAAAAAGGGAATCCGTTTACGATTGATCCGTCGACGCCGGTTCTGCAAAAGGCTGCCGCAGCCTATGAGCAGGTGTACGGAACCCGTCCGGTATTTACGCGTGACGGCGGATCGATTCCAATTGTCGAAACGTTCTCGCGCGTGCTTGAAGCTCCAGTCGTTTGCATGGGCTTCGGACTTCCGGATGAAAATCTTCATGCGCCTAACGAGCATTTCAATTTGGAGAACTTCGACTTCGGCCTCTTGACCATCGTGGATTTCCTGAAAAGAGTATAAAAGTTCTTGAAGAACGAAGCTGCCAGCTTGCGCGTGCAACCACCGTGGGCCTGGTCGCTTCGTTTTTTGTTATAATATCAGAAAGTATAAACTACAGAGCCAAGGCTTCGTGATATTGCAAGAAAAACATCCGCTAATGGCGGTCTGTCTTCTGAGAAATTACGTCGATAGACGTTTTTTTTATTTTCGCGCAAACGGTTGAAGCGGACCGGCTTTTAAAATATAATTTTGATAGATGAAATAAAATTTTAAACATTCAATACTACTTTGAAATAATTATTCTAACTTTCAGGAGGACTTATGATGAATATCATTCCATTACATGAGGATTGGCTGTCGTCCATGTGCAAGCTGTGGAACCAGGAGATCGGCGATGAATTTCCGATGCGCGAGCAGCTCATGCGGCAAAATACGTTTCAGGATGAGAACGTTTACTTGGAGGGCTCCAAGCTAGCCGTCGATGAGCAGGGTCAGCTTGCCGGCTTTGTGATTGCGAAAAAATGGCAGGAGCAAGAACGCGAAATGCGCCTTGGCGACGGCGGCGGCTGGATCCAGGCGATCGTAGTGCGCAGTGATGTCAGAGGCCGGGGGATTGGTACACGGCTCCTGGAGCAGGCCGAGCAGGCGCTGAAGAATGCGGGGGCGGAGCTGGTTTATGCGGGAAGGGATCCGTGGCATTATTTCCCGGGTATTCCCAAAGCACTGCCGGAAGCAAAAGGCTGGTTTGAGAACCGAGGCTACGAGCTGTTGTATGAAGCGTTCGATCTGGTAAATCAGACGAGCAGCGAAAACGAGCAGCACCCCGAATACAAGGAGGGCGCGGTTTCCCGCCTGCTGAATCCGCAGGACAAGGAAGAAATGCTGCGATTCTTCAAACGCTGCTTCCCCGGGCGCTGGTATTATGAAGCACAGTGCTATTGGGAACGCGGAGGTCAAGGGCGCGAGTTTGTCGGCTTGTTTAAGGGAGAAGAAATGATCGGTTTCTGCCGCGTAAATGATCCACAATCGCCGCTGATTGCTCAAAATACGTATTGGGCGCCTTCCTTCGACGGTCCGCTCGGAGGGATTGGTCCTCTTGGCGTGGACGATCGGTTCCGGGGCAAAGGCTACGGGCTGGCGATCGTTAAGGACGGCGTGGCGGAACTGACGCGCCGAGGCATGAAGCAGCTGGTCATCGATTGGACCGAGCTCGTGGACTTTTATGCAAAGCTTGGTTTTACGGTATGTCAAGGTTATGACCTTGCCAAAAAGACCTTGAAGTAGCGGACATTGAAAACATGGGGAGGAGGCGGGCGGCTTGATGCGACTGATCGATACGCTGACGGATCCATCCGGCATCAGAACGAGGGGCGTACGTGTGCAGGCGGTAAGCCACGGTATTACGAAAGCGGCGCCGCTGCCGAAGCGCTGGACGCTGACATCCCATGAGCGCGCGCTGCGGCTGTGGTATGACTTTAGCGACATGCCCGGCACCTCGGCGGTATATGCAGCTCCCCTCAATCCGGAGGGATGGGAGCTGCGGGGTCAACCGACGCGTATTGGCTGCTGGGCGCGCACTCCTTCTGCTGGACATTGGCTGCGGGCCACGATTACCGATGGCGACGGGACATCCAAGCCGTTGGACTTGAGCCCGCGCAGGGGCATCCGGCCGGGAGAATGGACGTATGTCTATGCGGATCTGCCCCGTGCGTTGAAGCGGCCGCTCGCCGTCTCGCAGCTGTATATGGTTGAAACGGAGACGAGCCGCAAACAAAGCGGGGTTTTGGAGCTGAGGGACCTGTGCGCCGAATATGAAGAGAGGCACGAGGATTGGTCCGGGCCCGTATGGGAGAACATGCTCCCTGAGGCGAAGGTTGCCTGCCGCCAGGATCATATTGATATCAGCGCACGGGTGATGGATCATGAATCGGGCGTAGATCCCGGTTCCATTCAGGTATGGCTGGATGGGAAAAGACTATCCCATCGCTTTGATCAGGAGACCGGCCGGGTATTGGCTAAAGTGGCCCATCTTGAAGTGGGGATTCACGAAGTCGTCGCAGCCGCTTCCGATCAGGCCGGTAACCTCTCGTCCCCGGCGGCATGGAGCTTCCGCGTGGATCTTTCCGAGGATCGGGAACCACCGGAGCTGCAGGTCATGATGCCGCTTGGCGGGATACAGACCAGGACATTAAGACCCCGAATCGCCGTGAAAGTCAAGGATGATCATTCCGGCGTGGACGCGGATACCATTCGGATGAAGCTGAACGGTCATGACGTTTCGTGTTTTTACGAGCATGGGGTTGCCTGGCATATGCCTGCCGCTGAACTGCCGGCAGACAGCTGCTATAGTGTCGTCTTAAGCGTGTCGGACAGGGCAGGCAACGGCAGGGAGATCGGCTGGAGCTTTCGTACGGGAGCTGCATGGGATGAGCCGGAGGCGCAAGCAAGCTATGAGATAACGGTCATCGGCGACGGTGGATACCTTAACGCGGATCTTGCCGTCAATGACAGCGATCTTCAGCTGCAGGAGCAGATTCGCCGCATCCGCAGGGAGCCATCCAGGCTTCTTTTATATACGGGCGATATCGTCGATTATGACAGCATGGACAACTATAGGATGGCCGCCGTGCGAATGGAGGCTTTCGGCCTGCCCTACGTTATGGCGATCGGCAATCATGAAGTCGCCGGGACGCGGAGCTCCGCGCATTATCAGCAGTTTTTCGGGGAAACCAATTATGTGCTGGATTACGCCAATCTCACCATTATAGGTGTCGATACCTCGTTGGGACATATTTCCTCGACTGATGCATCGCAGTGGATCTGGTTAAGGCATGTGCTGGCTGACGCGAAAGGCCGGCATATTCTGATGATGATGCATGTTCCGCCGGATGAAAGGGACGATAAAGGCAGAGATTTCTGTACAGGACACGGCTTTTTGGATGCGGAGGAAGCGCAGCGACTGTATGATTTGCTTGCGGCAGCGAAGAGAGAGCGGGCAGAGGGAGAACTCATCGTGTTATCCGGAGATTTCCATGTTTACTTGCAAAAGGAAATTCATGGTGTAAAATATATAACTAGCGGCGGCGGAGGCAAGCTAACACACATTCCTCCGCAGGACGGCGGTTTTTACCATTATTTGCAGCTGCGGGTAACCGGGGACCGTATGGAGATCCGGGTGATCCCGCTTCTTAGACGGCTGCGCATGGAAACAACGGATCTCCTGGAACCATTGTATCCGGGCGATATCGTCTCCATGCGGGCCACGGGGGAATTCGTCACACACGGGCTGCCCGCCATGAGCCTGCCGATCGGACGGCCGCTGCATTATAGCTGGAAATCCAGTGACCACCGAGTGGTGGAGATTTCGCCGGAAGGAGAACTGCATGCAAGGGAGCCGGGAGACGCGGTCATTACGCTTGCCTGCGGCGGCTGCAGCGCTTATGTCAGCGTGTGCGTGCGGCCGCGCTGAGAACACCGAACAGTCCGAAGGAGGAAAGTACCCATGGGATGGTTGGTATCGCTATGGAGATTTTTCGTTCCGAGGGAACGCACGCTCTTATTCATGACCTTTTCAGTGGATGATTATTCGAAAGTGAAGCACAAGCTGGTGATGAACGGCATTCCGCACCGTACGCGTGTCGGGAATTTTGCCGGAGAACGCAGCGGCTATCAAACCCGCAGATCTGAATATTCCATCTATGTGGCGTATGAGGACGAGGCTGCGGCAGTAAAGGCGCTGAACTCGAAATAGAACGAATAAAGGCATCCCTGGTCTTCCTGACCGGGGATGCCTTTTTGTGACTGCATCAGTCTACCGTTTTGGCAATTGTCGTGAAGATATCGTATTTGATCTGCTCGGCATGCTTACGCTTATGATGCTCATCAACGAAACGGTTGATCCACTCGAAAAATTCCTTCGCCTCGTCTTCCGTCAGGTAAACTTCCGAGTTGTTCAGGTTCCCGTAAGGCTTATCCTGGCTTTGGGCATTCAGAAATTTCTTCTTGTTGTCCTCGTACAAATCCGAAAGAAGCTTTTGTGTCTCCGAGATGAATATTTTTTTCGCGGCTTCGTCCGCGGCGT
Organism: Paenibacillus chibensis; assembly: GCF_004001045.1. Classification (GTDB taxonomy): domain Bacteria; phylum Bacillota; class Bacilli; order Paenibacillales; family Paenibacillaceae; genus Paenibacillus_AQ; species Paenibacillus_AQ chibensis. The sequence goes on along the minus strand of NZ_BIMK01000001.1, from coordinate 32,220 downwards.
CATCCCGCTTGATCTGGACAGCGCCTTTAAAGGACTCATAATACTTGGCATTAATGCCGTTGATTTCTTTCGTGCTGATTAATTTCAATAATCCGATGCTTTCCAGCTTTTTGGCGTGATAGTACACCTTGGCCGGGACCTCGCCCATTTCGTCGGCGATTTCCTTTATCGTCACCGGATGGTCCATCCGCTGGAAATGACTTAATATTTTCATCCGGTATGGATCAGAATATATCCGTATTTCCTCGATCGTACTCAGTTCTTTCGTCTCCAATACAAACGCACCTCAACATTTCTTGCATTTTCACTAAGCCTATTATAAGGCCGGATGTCGTAAAGCACAAAGAATGTTTATGTCACAAATTCGACTTATACACTCATGAAGCTCTTTTGGGTGAGCAGCAGAAGCCCCGGAATGATCATCAAAATGCCGAAGATGAGGAACAAAAGCTCGACGCTGACCCAGGTTCCGGCAAACCCTGCGATCAATCCGCCCAGCGGGATGGTGCACGTACCCAGCATGCTGGACAGGGCACCGACGCGGCCGAGCATGTCGCTCGGCGTCACCTCCATCATAAAGGTGTTGATCGGCGTGTTGACGAACGAAATGGCGATCCCCATGCCAAAGCAAAATACGGTTGCCGTATACAGAGGGTAAGCTGACACGATGGAAGGAATGTACAGAAGGCCATAGCTGACGCCCAGCAAAAGAAATCCGAACACGATCATTCTGCTCTTTTTATGGCGATTTCCTTTTTGGCTGATCCACAACCCGCTGATAATCATGCCGACGACGAGGCTGATGCCCATCAGGCTGAGGCCTAACGGTCCGGAATGCAGTATTTCTTTGACATATACGGGTTCAAGCACGTTATAAGGCGTGAGGCAAAGATTGACGAAAGCCGCCGCGAGCAGGGTGAGCAGGATCATTTTCTGCCCTTTTACGAAGGCGAGGCCGGATTTGAACTCGGACCAATACGTTTTTTTCTGCTCTGACGCGGCCGGGGCGTCGTCGGAAGCATCAGGTCCCTTATCCTCCGCGCGGGTGCGTACCCAGAGAAAGAGGAAGGCGGCGATCAGAAACGTGAGCGCGTCGGTAATCATGGCGCCGGTAACCCCTATGACGGCGATCAGTCCGCCCGCGGCTCCAAGTCCGGCAAGCTCGGCCGTGCGCGCCGCGGATGATGTCAGGGAGTTGCCGCTCAGCAGCAGCTCCTTGGGAAGGATGCGCGGAACCAGCGACATCTCGGCCGGTGTGGAAAAGCACTCGAAGGATGAATTGATGAACGTAAAGATGAACAGATGCCAAGGCTGCAGGTAACCTGTAAAATACAGCATCGCGGTCAAAATCACCATGAGGCCGCGTCCGGTGTTCGCGATGATGACGATCTTTTTCTTCGACCAGCGGTCCACAAGCACCCCGGTAAAGAGGCTGAAGGCGATTCCCGGAATGAAATTCAGGGCAAACAGCGTTCCCATGAGCACCTCGGAGCCCGTCAGAACGTAAACCATCCAGCTGTAAGCGATGGAATCGATGGAATCACCGAAGCGGGATATGATTTTTGCGGCCATCATGACCAGATAGGATTTATGCGCGCCTAGTGCGCGGATGCCTTGCCTCGGCTGCGGCTCTGCCAAAACGGTTTCACTCATGAAAAACAACCCCATTCAATTTTTAATAACGTTCAATTAATTTTAACGTTAAATTTATTTTATTTATAATTCCGGAAAAATCAATAGCTAATTTGCATGGTTTCGAAATTTTTTTTGATGTCTCGGCCTTCACCGTGATCATCGTTTTTTACCTGCGCTCCGAGTTGAACTTCGGCTTCATCTATAGGACGAAATGAAGGGGGAATCTCAGGTTCGGCCGGGCGGCCCTCAGTGCTTGCAATGGCACCAGGCAAACGGAATGGGCTTGCTTCAGATTGTTGTTGCAAACAGCTGAACGGATGTGATACAATTAACGCTGTTGTGTGGAATACGGTGGTCCGCTGCGGATGATGAAGGAGAACGGAGGGTTTTCCGGAAGAGGCAAGAACACCTGTACGGAAGGAGGGAGTCCTAGATGAATATCCTACAAGCGATCACTCAAGAACAGCTTCGTAAAGATATCCCAAGTTTTCGTCCTGGCGACACTTTGAAAGTGCACGTTAAGGTAATCGAGGGATCTCGCGAACGTATTCAGTTGTTCGAGGGTGTTGTTATTAAACGTCGCGGTGGCGGAATCAGTGAGACTTTTACGGTTCGTAAAATTTCTTACGGTGTTGGTGTGGAAAGAACTTTCCCGATCAACTCGCCAAAAATCGAGAAAATCGAAGTGGCTCGCCGTGGTAAAGTGCGTCGTGCGAAGCTTTATTATCTTCGTGAACTACGCGGTAAAGCAGCGAGAATTAAAGAAATTCGCCGTTAATAAACGGACAACGTCAGAGGGCTTGATTTCAAGCCCTTTTCGTTTTAGGATAAAAATGTTGAGTGGGCTCCGTATAGGAGCTTTTCTTTTCGGCAAAAAATGAAAATGCGCTGAGCGTGGCGCATGCCAATTGCAAGGAGAGGACGGTGAAGTATGGAGCAGGACATTCAGAATGATGGTGTGGAGCTTCGGGAGCAGGAACATAAACCACCTAAAAAAGCGAAAAATGAAGTTGTGGAATGGCTTAAAGCGATTGTTATTGCTCTAATTCTGGTGGCTCTCATTCGCTGGCTTCTCTTTAAACCGTTTATTGTGGACGGGCCTTCGATGAAGCCTAACTTCCATACGGGAGAACGGCTCATCGTAAACGAAATTCTGTACGACATCCGTAAGCCTCAGCGCGGGGAAGTCATCGTGTTCCACGTTCCTTCGGAAGGCAAGGACTTCATCAAGCGCGTCATCGCCGTCGCAGGCGACACCGTAAAGGTGGAAGGCGATACGGTAACGGTTAACGGCAAGCCGGTGAATGAAACCTACATAAAGGACGCAATGGATAAAAGTCATAAAGCAGGTCAACTGTATAATGACAAGGATTTTCCGAACAGTGCGTTTCCTGATGGGAAAGTGCCGGCAGGTCATGTGTTCGTCATGGGGGATAACCGTTCCGACAGTACGGACAGCCGGATGATCGGGTACGTGCCGCTAAGCGATATCGTAGGTCGCGCAGATTTGATTTTCTGGCCGGTCAAGGACATACATTTGATCAAACATTAAACAATCCACCGATGCAGCGGCTGGTTGTAGGCAAAAATGAGGTGATGACGGTGACGATTCAATGGTTTCCTGGTCATATGACAAGAGCGCGCCGCCAAATACAGGAAAAGCTGAAGCTGATTGACGTAGTCATCGAGTTGATCGATGCGCGTCTTCCGCTGTCCAGCCGCAATCCGATGATTGACGAAATATTGCAGAATAAACCGCGCTTGATCATTATGAACAAGGCGGATCTTGCTGATCCTGCGGTTACAAAGCAGTGGCAGGATTATTTTAAAGAGCAGGGGCACCCGGCCTTTCCGGTGGATGCATCCTCGGGGACGGGCGTGAAGGACATTCCGGCCCAGCTTAAACTTCTTCTGAAGGAAAAAATCGACCGGCAGATTGCCAAGGGCATGAATCCGAGAGCCATTCGCGCGCTGATCGTCGGGATTCCGAACGTGGGCAAATCGACGCTGATTAACCGGCTCGCGGGACGCAGCATTGCTGCAACAGGCGACCGTCCAGGCGTGACGAAAGGCCAACAGTGGATTAAAGTAGGCGGCGAGATTGAGCTTCTGGATACGCCTGGGATTCTCTGGCCTAAATTTGAAGACCAGAATGTGGGCTACAAGCTGGCCGTGACAGGGGCGATCAAAGAAGAGATTCTGAATGTCGAGGATATTGCCTTTTTCGCGGTCAAGTATCTGGTCAGTTATTACTGGGATCCCTTCCGCGAGCGGTTTGAGCTGGATGACAGCACGCCGCATAATCCGGATGAGAGCGATGAGATTGTAGCCATCATGGAGGCCGTCGGCCGAAAACGGGGCTGCCTGATCAGCGGCGGAAGGGTCGATCTTGAAAAAGCCTCCCGCACCCTCTTGAGGGAGCTGCGTGCAGGTAAAATGGGACGTTTCTCCATGGAATCACCCTATTAAAGCGAACCTGATGACAAATATGAAGCTGTGTGCAAGCCGCCGAAAGGCGGCTTTTTTGTGCGTTGCAGCATAGATGAGGTTATAGGAAAAAAATGGGTGTAAACGATTTTGAGTTATGATAATCTGAGGGTGGGTTCCAGACTCATCAAATAAGGGGAGAACAGTTTGAAGCGGAAATGGCTGATGACGACCGGATCGGGTGTGCTGCTCGCTGCAGCGGTAAGCGGGGCTTGGATGATGGAATCGGCTCCGAATGTCTATTCTTCCAAACAGCCTGCCGGGGTAACAAAGACGATTTCAGTTCAGACGGTTAGTTATGAGAGCAAAGCGCCTGAGACGGCGGGTGCCGCTTCACAAGGGGCAGGGACGGCTGCGGCTGCACCGCAGTCCGAAGCCGGAGCACCGGGCAAAACCATGCCCTTGCAGGATACATCCTTTCAGAAGGAAAAGCCGGGGCAGATTTATTACCAGAACAAGGTGATTACGCTCATGTACCACGAGGTGACGCCGGGACAGAAGGATAAGCAAAGCCTGGACGCAAGCAAGTTTGAAGAACAGCTGAAGCTGATGAAGTCGAGCGGTTTTCAGTGGATTACGATGAATCAATATGTCGATTTTGTCCGGCATGCCAAGCCTGTCCCTCCGAATGCCGTGCTGATGACCTTTGATGACGGTTATGAGTCCTTTTATGATGATGTCTATCCTCTGCTTCTCAAATATCATGTACCGGCGACCAGCTTCCTGATCGTCAACACGATCGATAATCCGAAGCATGTCGGCATTCCGAAGCTGAGCTGGGAGCAGGTTCAGACGATGCATCAAAGCGGCGTGGATTTTTACAGCCATTCCTTCGACTCTCATGTGTATGCGCCTTTGGATGCGAAAGGAAATCGGTCCAAGGCCATATTAAGAGGACCCATTTATATCAAAGCACTCGGGCGCAAGGAGACGACGGAGGAATATGTAGCGCGCGTACGCCGCGATTTGGAACAGGCCAATGCGATTCTGAATGAAAAAATCGGAAACACGATGAACGTGATTGCCTTTCCGTACGGCGCATTTTCACCTGCTCTGCTCCGCGTATGCAAGGATCTGAACATGCCCGTCTCCTTCACCGTGCTTCCCGGCATCAACCGACCGGGAGGGCTTAACGGTTACCGGGTTAACGCCGGAGGTGCGGATAATGATCCGCAAGCGTTGATCGCGATGATGAAAAAAGGCGCGGTTTCCGCGGGGAAAAAGGCAACTTCAGGCAAAAGCGGGATATCCCATGCCTCCGGCAGCAAACCGGAGCCGCCTTCGGACCGCAGAATGACTCCCGGCTTGATGATGGATTAGCGGCATATCCTGGAAAATGGCATGCAGCCCGGCCCTGGATCAAGTATAATATTGTGAGCGTAACGAGTTACGAACCGGGGAGCAGCAGGGTCCGGGGAGAGCCGGGAGGAACAACATGACAGATTTATTAATGCATGAAAAAGAATACTGGGCCGAGTCCTATGAATATATTGCCGGTGTTGACGAAGTAGGCAGAGGTTGCTTGTTCGGTGACGTAGTCGCCGCTGCCGTCATTCTTCCGCCGGGGCTCATTCTGGAAGGTGTGGATGATTCCAAAAAGCTGAGCGAAAAAAAGCGGGAAGTCTTGTATGACGTCATCATGGAGCAGGCCGTTGCCATATCTGTCGGCTATGTGGACGCAGAGACCATTGACCGAATTAACATCAAGCAGGCAGCTCGGCTTGCAATGAAGAAAGCGGTGCTTGGACTGTCCGTCCCCGCGGAATTTTTGCTGGTGGATGCGGAAAAGGTGGATGTGGAGATGCCGCAGCTGTCGATCATTAAAGGGGATGCAACCAGCCAGTCCATCGCCGCTGCTTCCATCATTGCCAAAGTAACGAGGGACAGGCTTTGCAAGGGAGAGTGGGAAGCCCGCTATCCCGAGTACGGAATTGGAATACATAAAGGATATGCTACCAAGCTGCACCGCGAGCAAATTGCCGCGCTGGGCCCAACGCCGATGCACCGCAGAAGCTTCCTGAAAAATATGGAGGCCGTGCAGCAAACCTTGTTCTAATGACCTTTATTCATTGTCGGTAGGCTGGTGCCGATAAAGATACAAAAGAGGTTTGTTGAGGTTGGAAGGAGGATGAGGCGTGAATATCGGTTCGTTGATTCGAGGCCTGCTCGGCGAGACCAAGCCGGGTGATGCGAAGCAGCTGGATATGAAAACCGGCCAAGTGGTCAGGGGCGTGGTACTGAGCGTCTCAGAGGACGGTCAGGAGGCCGTGGTGCAGATTCAAGGGGTCAAGGTTAGGGCGGTGCTGGAGACGCCGCTGCAGGCTGGCCAGGCTACCCTGCTGCAAGTACAGCCTCCCATGGATAGCGGAATGATGGTTTTGAAACCGCTGGCCGACTCGCCGTATACCGCACTGCCTGCCCAATCCATGGCAGAGGTGTTGAACTCGCTAGGGCTTCCGGATACCCATGAAACCCGGACGATGGTACAGGCGATGCAAGCCAGCGGCGTGCCGCTGACCAAGGAAAACGCGGAGCTGTTCACCCGGATCATGCAGCAGAAGCCTGCATCGGTGCCGGCGGAGCAATGGATTCAGTCAGCAGCGATCGCTTTGCAGCGAGGGTTGCCGGTGACGGGTGAAAGCGTCCGCGGGCTGCAGCAGGCCGTTTTTGGAGCGCCAGTGCATGAGCTGCTGGCCGTACTGGACGAGCAGCTGCAGAACATGCAGGGCGCACCGGCCCCGAATGCGGCCGGCAAAAGCGCGGGGACATCGGCCACCGGGCAGGCTCAGCCTGCAGCAGGCGTGCCTTCGGATGTCTCCCCAGCAGAAGCGGGACGACTGGCGGATGGTGCCGCGAAGGGAGCCTCTGCTCCAACCAGTGCCGGTGCCGGCGCAGCCCCGGCACCGACCGGCGATGCAGGCAGCCTGCAGCCGCTGGTGGCCAAGCTGCAGCAGGTGCTGCAGCAGCTGCGCACAGCACCGCTCGCGGCCGCTGCGGGAGCGCAGCCCGCAAGCGCAGAGGCGGCCCGCTCCGCTGGAGAGCGGGCCCAAACGGTGCCGCAGCAGTCTGCGGCACCGGGAGCCTCCGGCAGCCCTGAGGGGCCGGAGGTCAAGCCGCCCGCATCCCCCGGCGCAGAGCCGTGGGTGGGGCGGATCTTGAAGCTGCTCGGTGCGGAGCACGAGCAGCAGGGCGTGCGCGGGGCGATGGCGCCCGCGCAAACGGAGGCCGCGGCGGGGAACGCGCGGCCATCTGCGGCTGCACCGGCCCATGGCCAGGGTGCAGCGCCGCAGGCAGCGGGCCAGGCGCAGCCCGCTGCTCCGGCAGGCGGCGGCACGGCTGAAGCCGCCGCAGCCGCTGCGCGGCAGCCCGCGCCTGCGTCCGCGGGCGGGGCGGGCCCGCAGCAGCCGGCCGCGGAGCTGGCGGCCGGGCATGATCCGCAGGCCCGCCAGCTGCATGCGGCGGCTTCCCATGCCGCGGCTGTTTCCACGTCGGCAGCAGAAACAGCCGGCGTCCGCACCGAGCATGCCCTGCAGAGCCCGGGCACGCAGGATACGCTTAAAGGCATTTTGCTGCAGCTTGTCAACCATGATGAAGCTCCGCCGCAGCTGAAGGAAGCGGCGCAGCAGCTGATTTCACATTTGACGGGGCAGCAGCTGCTGCTCAATACCGACCGCACGGCGCCTTTTGCGCAGATGACGATGTTCCTTCCGCTGAACGGACCGGACGGTCAGGAAACGGCATCCGTGCAAATCCAGTCCCGGCGGGGGCCCAAGGGCGAGCTCGATGCGTCCAACTGCCGCTTGTGGTTTGATCTGCAGATGAAGCATCTGGGGCAAACGCTGGTGGATGTGCAGGTTGTGGACCGGATCGTCAGTCTGAAAGTGCATAACGATCACGAATGGGCGGGGGAGCTGCTCGAGCATCACCGGGAAGATATTTCCGGGGCCATGGAGTCCATTGGTTATCAGCTGCTGACGCTGAAGGCGGAGCCGATGCCCCAAGGTGCTGCAGCGACGCAGGGGGCGGCGACCGCTGCAGCGGTGAACGAATACGTGCCGCAAGGTTATAAAGGGGTGGACTTCCGGGTATGAGTCATCCATCCAAGGAGCCGTCCCTTTCGATGAAAAGGGCGGTTGCTCTCAAATACGCGCCGGGAGAAGCCGAAGCTCCGGTATTGACCGCCAAAGGGCGGGGCAGAGTGGCTGAAGCCATTTTGGAAAAAGCCAAAGAACACGGGGTGCCCGTCCAGGAGGACGCCGCGCTTGTGGAGGTTTTGTCGAAGCTGGATCTCGACCAGCAAATACCGCCGGAGCTGTACCAGCTTGTGGCGGAGGTGCTCAGTTATATTTACCGCGCGGACCGGCTGGCACAGGAAAGGGAGAGCGAATGGTAGAACGGTTGAACCAGGGAAAGGCGAACCGCCGAGAGAAGGGGGCTGCCGCGGAACAAGCTGCGTGCGACTACCTGATATCGAGGGGTTATGTCATTAAGGACAGGAACTGGCGCTGCCGCAGCGGGGAACTGGATATCATCGCCGCATACGGCGATCTGCTGGTGATTGTCGAGGTGAGGAGCCGGAGTACGGGGACGCGCTTCGGCACGGCAGCGGAGTCCGTGGATTTCCGCAAGGTCAGCCAGGTGCGAAGCACCACCATGGCTTACCTTCATTATAAGCAGCAGGAGGACAAGGCGCTTCGTTTTGATGTGATAGCGATTGAAATGGATGGCGGAATGGGCACGGTTTCCCTGCAGCATATTGAAGGCGCCTTTTAGAATCGAATCTATGTTTTCAAGCCTGAGATAGCTATATTTTATTTTGCATACACCATCGGTTGACCGATAGCGACAAGACTTCCCTTGCTGTTTCCAGGGAGTCTTTTGCATGTAACCGGAAGGAATACATAAGCTGAATATGACACGGCGGGAACCCGCATAACAGTCTTCTTGAACCCCGGTAAGGATGTCCATGGAGGGGAATGGAACTATGTTTTTCACAAGAAAGACGCCTAAAATCAGCAGCAGCGCAAGGTCCGTATCCTGTTTGGAGAAGGTGCGGATCGGCGGCACCGAGCAGTGGCTTCTCATGAGGGGGAAGAGCGTCAGGCTGCCGGTATTGCTGTGGCTTCACGGCGGACCGGGCACCGCGCAAATCGGCTTTGCCCCAACGTTCCAGCGGGAGCTGGAACAGCATTTTGTGGTGGTGAACTGGGATCAACGCGGAGCGGGCTTGTCATACCATAGCGATATCCGTCCGGACTCCATGAACCTGGAGCAGTTCATTGCAGACGCCCGCGAAGTCACGGAATATCTCCAGGACAGATTTCGCCAGAACAAAATCTATATCGTAGGCCATTCCTGGGGGAGCATTTTGGGGGTCAAGCTGGCAGAGCGTTTTCCTGAGCTATATCATGCGTACATCGGGATCGGGCAGGTGACCCACATGATAAAAGGCGAGCGGCTGTCCTACGAGTACGCCCTGCGTCGAGCGCAGGAGACCGGACATGCGAAGGCGGTGCGAGAGCTTGCTGCGCTCGAACAAGACTACTTTAAGGATTATCGCAAGCTCAAGATTCAGCGCAAATGGCTTGGCGTGTTTAAAGGTGTGATGTACCGGCAGCCGATGGAGAAGGTGGTCGTTCCCCGGATGCTGCGTTCCTCGGAGTACAGCCTGATGGATATGCTGCGTTTTGTCAGAGGGGCTCGGTTTTCCATCAAACAGATGTGGCAGGAAGTCTGTGATATCGATCTGGAGGGTGTCACCAAGCTTCAAATCCCTGTATTTCTATGCATGGGAAGGCATGATTACAACACCCCGTTTGAGCTGGCGGAAGCCTTTTTCCATAACCTGCAGGCACCGATCAAGACCTGGGAATGGTTTGAAGAGTCGGCTCACTGCCCGAATTTTGAAGAACCGGAGAAGTTCAATAAGCACCTGATCTATCTGCTCCGCAAGGAGATGGAAGGGTTAGCGCGGCCGGGTGCGGAAGATGCGAAAATGAGGACTCCATAAGTCCTCATTTTCGTTGTTTTGTATTTACCTCCATAAAGGTTTCGCGGCGCCGGTAATGATAGAACAAGCATGTATACAAGCAGCGGAGACTTCGCCATTTAGGCCAAAGTCTCGACCTGCGGCCGATCCAGGTTCCGGTATTGGATGGCCTCGGCGACATGGACCGATTGGATTTCTTCTTGCCCATCCAAATCGGCGATGGTCCGCGCAAGCTTTAAAATGCGGTCGTAGGCCCTCATGCTGAGTCCCAGCGCTTCGATCGTCTGGTGAAGCATGTCCGCCGTACGGGAATCAAGCTTGGTGAAACGGCGGAGCGCACTGCCTGAAAGCTCGCTGTTCCAGCTGACCTGAGGCAGAAACTCATAGCGGTGGATCTGCCTGGCATGTGCATCAAGCACCTGGGCGCGCATGTCGGCCGATGACAGGCTGAACTTCTCGCGGGTCCATTCTTTCGGCCTTGGAACATCGACCTGCAGATCAATACGGTCGAGGAGCGGTCCGGAAATTTTGGAACGGTACTGGGCGATTCTGGCCAGGCTGCAGGTGCATGGATGGCCGGGATGATCGCTCCCGAGATATCCGCACGGACACGGATTCATCGACGCAGCCAGCATGAATCGGGCCGGAAAGGTATGCACTGCTCTCGCCCTGCTGATGGTAACCGCCTTGTCCTCCAGGGGCTGCCTGAGCACCTCGAGCACCTGCCGGTTGAACTCCGGAAGCTCGTCCAGAAACAGGATGCCGCGGTGGGCCAGGCTGACCTCGCCCGGCTTCGGAATCGTGCCGCCCCCGATCAATCCGCCCGCCGAAATCGTATGATGCGGCGAACGAAAGGGCCTGGTGCGGAGAAGCCCTGCCGCAGGCTCTTTCAATTTGCCCGCGGCGCTGAAAATTTTGGTCGTTTCCAGAGCTTCCTGCTCCGTCATGGGGGGGAGTATGGTGGGAAGCCGCTTGATCAGCATCGTTTTCCCGGTTCCGGGCGGCCCCATGAGCATGATGTTATGCATGCCGGCGGCAGCGATGGTGAGCGCGCGTTTGACATGATGCTGGCCGAGCACATCGGCGTAATCCTCTGTATGGAACGGCGCATCCGCCGAATATTGCACGGATTCTGTCCGCAATCCGGCAAAGGAAGAAATGCGGAGCGGACCGTTGTTATCCTTGGAGGCAAGTCCGGCCTCTCGGTCGCTCAAAGCAACCAAGTCATTCAAATGGCTGATTGCATAAATATTCATGTTTTCAATCAAATTGGCTTCAGCCGCATTTTCTCTAGGCAGCAGGACCGCTCCGAACCCATCCCGTTTGGCGCGGTCCACCATGGACAACACGCCGGTGACGGGACGGAGGCTGCCGTCCAGTGCCATTTCGCCGATCAGAAGCAGCTTTTCCTCTTGGGGAAGAATCAGTTGGCCGCTGGTGGATAAGATGCAGATGGCAATGGCCAGGTCGAAAGCGGAGCCTTCCTTTCTTAGATCTGCGGGCGCAAGATTGATCGTGATCCGCTGCAGGGGGAAAGTGAAGCCGCAGTTTTTGATGCCTGCCCGGACGCGCTCGATCGCTTCCCGGATGGCGGAATCCGGCAGACCGATAATAGAGGTTTGGGGCAGCCCGTTGGAGATGTCGACCTCGACTTGAATCAGCACCCCGTCAATTCCATACAGGCAAGCGCTGAACATTTTTCCATACATATCGAAAAAGCACCCTTTCTCTCCGGATCCAAGACAGCGCTGCCGCTAGTGCAGGCTTTCCTTGGGACGAAAAAAGGTGCTTCCTTATTTTCCTGGTTGATTTTGAACAAATTGTATGACCGCGAAGAAGAATTGTCAAGATTCAGCTGAAACATCCTGCAGTATATCATAGGGGCTTCCCTGTTTGAAAATGGCGGCAAAGTTGTAAAGTATTAAAAAGCGGACCGTGGAATTGCGGCACAATGCTTGGTCAGTTAATATTTTACGAAGCTTGTGATAATATTAGCAAATGAAGGCAGGTGATGGAAGTAACATGAAATCCAAGGAAATCGTACCACAGCTTCTGTTGGAAAACCAATTATGCTTCGCGGTATATGCTTGTTCGCGGGAAATAACGAAACTCTACCAGCCGTATCTGGATAAGCTGGGAGTGACGTATTCACAATATTTAGTGCTCATGGTGCTGTGGGAGAAGGAACAGTGCACCGTTAAGGAACTGGGAGAAGCGTTGTTTCTGGACTCTGGGACCCTGACCCCGCTTCTGAAGCGGCTTCAGGCTGCAGGACTTATCAACAGGGAACGTTCTGCCCAGGATGAGCGGAAGGTCAACATTACTCTGACGGAAGACGGGATGCGCCTGAAAGACGAGGCTGCCGGTGTCCCCGGCTCCATGCAAAATGACGTTTGCCTGGACGGGGAAGAATTCAACCGTCTGCTCAGCGAATTCAAAGATCTGCTGGATCGGGTGCATCACATCAACATGCGAAGAGACGGGAAAAACGGGTAATATCCACGAATAGATTACCATTAAATTCCAAACATTCTCTCAAACCGATTAAATCGATATCAAAAAGCTGTCGATGTTTACACAGTTTGTTAAGGTAAGCGTTTTAAAATCATGGTACAATAGCTTGGGTTTATATTATTTTCCAAAGAGATGATAACCCGCCTTGTAGCAGTCATGTTGATAGGAGGATTCCGTAAATGAATATCCATGAATATCAAGGAAAACAGGTGTTGAAGCAGTATGGAGTTGCCGTTCCGAACGGAAAGGTTGCTTATACGGTGGAAGAAGCCGTCGAAGCCGCAAAATCGCTCGGCAGCCAGGTTACGGTTGTTAAAGCGCAAATCCATGCAGGCGGACGCGGCAAAGCCGGCGGCGTTAAGGTTGCCAAAAATCTTGACGAAGTACGCGCTTATGCCGAAGAAATTCTTGGTAAAGTGCTTGTCACGCATCAAACCGGCCCTGAGGGCAAGGAAGTTAAACGTCTCCTGATCGAAGAAGGCTGCGATATCCGCAAAGAGTACTATGTGGGTGTTGTTGTTGACCGTGCTACCGGCCGCGTCGTTATGATGGGCTCGGAAGAAGGAGGTACGGAAATCGAGGAAGTGGCGGCAGCGACTCCCGAGAAAATTTTCAAAGAAGTCGTTGACCCGGCTGTAGGATTGCAGGTTTTCCAAGCCCGCAGACTTGCTTATGCCATCAACATTCCTAAAGAACTGGTAAACAAGGCCGTTCAGTTCATGATGGCCCTTTATACAGCTTTTGTGGACAAAGACTGTTCGATCGCTGAGATCAACCCTCTGGTTGTAACCGGTGACGGCAACGTCATGGCACTGGATGCGAAGCTGAACTTCGATTCCAATGCGCTCTTCCGTCATAAGGACATTCAGGAGCTGCGCGATCTGGACGAAGAGAACGAGAAGGAAATCGAAGCATCCAAGTACGACCTGAGCTACATAGCTCTCGACGGAAACATCGGCTGCATGGTTAACGGCGCAGGCCTGGCTATGGCAACGATGGACATTATCAAATACTATGGCGGCGACCCTGCCAACTTCCTCGATGTAGGGGGCGGTGCGACGACAGAGAAGGTAACCGAAGCATTCAAAATCATCCTCTCCGACGAGCAGGTTAAAGGCATTTTCGTCAATATTTTTGGCGGTATCATGCGCTGCGACGTCATTGCAGAGGGCGTTGTTGAAGCGGCGAAGCAGCTCGGCCTAACGCGGCCGCTGGTTGTGCGTCTGGAAGGAACCAACGTGGATCTCGGCAAGAAGATTCTGGCTGAATCCGGCCTGAACATCGTGCCTGCCGATTCCATGGCCGACGGTGCGCAAAAGATTGTCTCGCTCGTAAAATAGGTACCTTTAAAATCGAACAGGGGATGTGAACGAATCGTGAGTATTTTGGTAGATAAAAATACAAAAGTGATTACACAGGGCATCACCGGGAAAACGGCCCTTTTCCATGCAAAAGGCGCCCTTGATTACGGAACGCAAATGGTGGGAGGTACTTCCCCGGGAAAAGGCGGCACGACCGTGGATATCGAGCTTGAAAACGGTAGCTCCGTAAGCCTGCCTGTTTTCAACACCGTGGTTGAAGCCAAACAAGCTACCGGCGCAACGGCGAGCGTAATTTACGTACCGCCTGCATTTGCCGCAGATTCCATTATGGAAGCCGTTGAGGCTGAAATGGATCTGGTTATTTGCATTACCGAAGGCATTCCGGTGCTGGACATGGTCAAAGTTTCCCGTTTCATGGAAGGCAAAAAGACCGTCCTGATCGGACCGAACTGTCCGGGCGTCATCACGCCGGGCGAATGCAAAATCGGCATCATGCCGGGTTACATCCATACGCCAGGTCATGTCGGCGTCGTATCCCGAAGCGGAACCCTCACGTATGAAGCGGTTCATCAGCTGACAACCCGCGGCATTGGACAATCCACTGCGGTTGGTATCGGCGGTGACCCGGTCAAAGGAACGGAGTTCATCGATGTTCTGAAACGCTTCAACGAGGATCCAAATACCTATGCGGTCATCATGATTGGTGAAATCGGCGGTACAGCTGAAGAAGAAGCTGCGGAATGGATCCGCGACAACATGACCAAACCGGTTGTAGGCTTCATCGGCGGCGTGACAGCTCCTCCGGGAAAACGCATGGGCCATGCCGGTGCGATCATTTCCGGCGGCAAGGGTACAGCCAAAGAAAAAATCGCCAAAATGGAAGAGTGCGGCATCAAGGTCGCTCCTACGCCTTCCGAAATGGGCTCCACGCTTGTCTCCGTTCTTGAAGAACGCGGCTTGCTGGATAAATGCTTGACACATTAATCCGGTTTCGGGTTAAGATAGCTTCAAAGGTAAGCAACCTTTTATTCCTTCTGCAGGGGATAAAGGGTTGCTTTTTTGCGTTTCCATAAAAATGACGGGTGGGAAGGTGAGAGGCATGGATATTCGATGGCTGCTGATCGCAATGCATGAAACGAAAGGAATGGGCAGAAAGGGTATCAACCGCATCATCGCGGACGGTCTGCTGACAGAACACATCATTGATGGCGATGCCGGGTGGTGGGGAACGCTTGGATATTCCGTCGAATTATCGGAGCGTCTTGCGCGAAATTTGTCCAGGGAGAACCTTTCGGTACAACAGAGGGAAAAGGAACTTGATCCGCTCGTTCAAACCCTCACCATTCTGGACCAAGACTATCCCGCGCTGCTGAAGGAGAGCCCGGATCCGCCGCTGGTGCTGTATACCAGGGGAGATACCGGTCTGCTGCACCAGCCGGGAATCGCTATGGTAGGTACAAGGATGCCAACCGCTTATGGCAGGAAGATGGGAGAGGAACTCGCTCAAGGCCTGGTCATCAGCGGATTTGTGATCGTTAGCGGCCTGGCTAGAGGAATCGATAGCGTGTGCCATGAGGCTGCATTATCCGGCGGAGGAGGGACGATCGCAGTGATGGCCACCGGAATGGACATGATCTATCCGCCGGAGAACAGGGCGCTGTTTGCGAGAATCGCGAACGAAGGCTTGATCCTTACGGAATATCCTCGGGGGACGAAGCCTCATCCGGGGTTATTTCCGCAGCGGAACCGCATTATTGCCGGCTTGACGCTTGGTACGCTCGTGGTGGAGGCGGATGAACGCAGCGGTTCACTGATTACCGCCGATGCGGCCCTGGACGCGGACAGGGAGGTTTTTGCGGTGCCTGGACAGGTGACTTCTCCGAAAAGCCGGGGAGCGCTGAACCTGATCCGGCAAGGGGCCAAAATGATATGCGAAGCTTCGGACATCATCGAGGAGTTTGATTCATGGTTGCCAAACAGGCTTAAAAATACATACAATAAGGAACGTCAGGTAAAAGAAGGCTCCCTGAACGGGGAAGGTCATTTGACAACGGATGAACTGCAACTATACCATATACTGGAGCAGGGACCTCTCACGCTGGATGAGCTGCTGCAGCAAAGCCGGTGGGATTTTGGACATTTGCATTCAGTTCTGTTATCTTTAATCATAAAAAAGCAGATTACCCAATTACCTGGTGCGATATATAAGACCATATAACAAAAATGAACATGCATTCACTGAAGTCAGGGCCGCTTTTAGCGGATTGATTACCTGAAATACGAGAATCATTCCGCCTGTTTGGACGGCGGCTGATTCTTTTATATTCATGAAACGTTTGATTGTTGGAGAGGAGGATGAACCGATGGCTGATTCACTGGTGATCGTGGAATCGCCCGCAAAGGCGAAGACGATCGGCAAGTATTTAGGCAGCAAATTTATCGTAAAGGCTTCCATGGGCCATGTTCGCGATTTGCCAAAGAGCCAAATCGGGGTTGAAGTTGAAAATGAGTTCAATCCAAAGTACATTACGATCCGCGGAAAAGGTTCCGTGTTGAAAGAGCTGAAGGATGCCAGCAAAAAAGTCAAAAAGGTTTATCTCGCAGCTGACCCCGATCGTGAGGGCGAGGCGATAGCCTGGCATTTGGCGCATGCCCTGGAGCTGGATGATACGGACAGCTGCCGGGTCGTGTTTAATGAAATCACGAAGCAAGCGGTAAAGGATGCATTCAAGACACCGCGTAAAATTAATATGGATCTGGTCAACGCCCAGCAGGCGAGACGGATCCTGGACCGGCTGGTAGGTTACAAGATCAGTCCTTTATTATGGAAGAAAGTCAAAAAGGGATTGTCGGCGGGACGCGTCCAATCCGTCGCCGTCAAAATTATTCTCGACCGAGAAAATGAAATCGACGCTTTCGTGCCGGAGGAGTACTGGTCCATCACAGCCAAGCTCGCCAAGGGCAGCTCGGTGTTCGAGGCAAAGTTTCACCAGCTTGACGGCCAGAAAAAGGAGCTTTCCAAGGAAGCGGACGTCCAGGAGGTACTCCAGGCGATCAAAGGCGCGACCTTCAAAGTGGCTGAGGTCAAAGAGAAAGAGCGTCAGCGGCATCCGTCGCCGCCGTTTACGACCAGTTCCCTGCAGCAGGAGGCGGCTCGTAAGCTGAACTTCCGTGCAGCGAAAACGATGTCCGTTGCCCAGCAGCTGTATGAAGGCGTCGAGCTCGGCAAAGAAGGCACGGTCGGTCTCATTACTTACATGCGTACCGATTCCACGCGAATCGCGGTATCCGCTCAGGAAGAAGCGAAAGAGTATATTGAAGGGAAATTCGGCGGTTCATTCGCGCCGGAGAGCCCGCGCGAATATTCGAAGAAGGCGGCAAACGCCCAGGACGCGCACGAAGCGATCCGTCCCACTTCCGTGATGCGTGATCCCGAGTCCGTCAAACCTTTTATGAGCCGCGATCAGTTCCGTTTATACAAGCTGGTATGGGAACGCTTCGTTGCGAGCCAAATGGCTTCTGCCGTACTCGACACTTTGTCGGTGGACATCGCTGCCGGAAGCGCGGTATTCCGGGCAACAGGCTCGAAAGTGCGCTTTCCGGGCTTCATGAAGGTGTACGTCGAAGGAAACGACGACGGAACGACGGAGGAAGAAAAGTTTCTACCTGCACTGGCACCGGGGGATAAGCTGAAGAAGGAAGAGATTGATCCGAAGCAGCATTTTACCCAGCCGCCTCCGCGTTATACCGAGGCAAGACTCGTACGCACGATGGAGGAGCTCGGGATTGGCCGCCCGAGTACGTATGCTCCGACGCTGGAAACGATCCAGAAACGGGGTTACGTTGCGATCGAGGAGAAAAAATTCGTTCCGACGGAGCTCGGAGAACTCATCATCGAACAGATGGAGCAGTTTTTCCCGGAAATTCTGGATGCCGAGTTTACCGCCCATATGGAGGAAGATCTCGACCATGTGGAAGAGGGCTCCGAAGATTGGGTCAAGGTTTTGAAGGAATTTTACTCCTCCTTTGAGAAGCGGCTTGAAGTCGCCGAAGAGGAAATGAAAGAGATTGAGATCGCGGATGAGGTTTCGGATGAAATTTGCGACAAATGCGGCAAGCCTATGGTATACAAGCTGGGCCGCTTCGGCAAGTTTCTTGCCTGCTCCGGTTTTCCGGACTGCCGGAATACGAAACCGATTGTGAAGGATATCGGCGTGACTTGTCCAAAATGCAAGGAAGGCCATGTGGTCGAGCGCCGGAGCAAAAAGGGACGCATTTTTTATGGGTGTGACCGTTACCCGGAATGCGATTTCGTATCCTGGGACCGTCCGTCTAGCAAACCGTGCCCGAAATGCGATTCCTGGATGGTCGAGAAGCGGAACAAGCAGGGAGCCAGACTCCAGTGCACATCCTGCGATCATGTGGAAGAGATCGAGGATAACGAAGATAACGATGAGATTGTATAACAGCATGTGGCATGAATCGTAGGAGGTAATTAAATTGACTGAAGTACAACAGGTAACCGTCATTGGCGCCGGTTTGGCGGGCAGCGAAGCTGCCTGGCAGATTGCGAGCCGTGGCGTTCCCGTGAAATTATACGAAATGCGCCCGGTGGTCAAAACCCCGGCGCATCATACGGACAAATTTGCCGAACTGGTATGCACCAATTCGCTCCGGGCGAACGGTTTAACGAACGCGGTAGGCGTACTTAAAGAAGAAATGCGGATGCTGAATTCCATCATTTTGGGATCGGCGGATAAACATGCGGTGCCCGCCGGCGGTGCGCTGGCGGTCGATCGCGACGGATTCTCGGGCAGCATTACGGAAATTCTTCATAACCATCCCCTCATCGAGGTCGTAAACGAAGAAATTCAGCATATACCTGATGATGGGATTGTTGTCATTGCCACCGGACCGCTCACGTCCCCGGCGCTTTCGGCCGAGATTAAAGCGCTCATGGGAGAAGAATACTTCTATTTTTACGATGCGGCTGCACCGATCGTGGAGAAAGACTCGATCGATATGAGCAAGGTGTATCTTGCATCCCGCTATGACAAGGGTGAAGCAGCTTATCTGAACTGCCCGATGAATGAAGAAGAATTCAACGCGTTTTATGATGCTCTTGTATCGGCGGAAGTGGCACAGCTCAAGGAATTCGAGAAAGAAGTGTATTTCGAAGGCTGCATGCCGATTGAGGTCATGATGAAACGCGGCAAGCAAACGGCGTTGTTCGGACCGATGAAGCCGGTTGGTCTAGTGAATCCGCACACGGGTACGCTTCCCTACGCTGTCGTTCAGCTTCGCCAGGACAACGCTGCCGGAACGCTGTACAACCTTGTCGGCTTTCAAACCCATCTGAAATGGGGCGAGCAAAAACGCGTATTTTCCATGATTCCGGGTTTGGAAAATGCCGAATACGTCCGTTACGGCGTAATGCATCGCAATACGTTTATTAATTCGCCACGTCTGCTTAAAGCTACATATCAGCTCAAAACGAATGAGAACCTGTTCTTTGCCGGACAAATGACAGGGGTAGAGGGTTATGTCGAATCAGCGGCATCCGGGCTAATAGCGGGCATTAACGCTGCAAGAAAGGCTAAAGGGGAAGAGCTTGTCGTTCTCCCTGAAACCAGTACGATCGGCAGCATGGCGCATTACGTGACGAATGCGGATCCGGCGCA
Organism: Paenibacillus chibensis; assembly: GCF_004001045.1. Classification (GTDB taxonomy): domain Bacteria; phylum Bacillota; class Bacilli; order Paenibacillales; family Paenibacillaceae; genus Paenibacillus_AQ; species Paenibacillus_AQ chibensis. The sequence continues at coordinate 12,592 of NZ_BIMK01000001.1, read as the reverse complement.
CTTCCAGCCGATGAATGCGAACTTCGGTTTGCTGCCGTCGCTTGAGAAGAAGATTCGGAACAAAAAAGAGAAAAACGAGGCGCTTGCTAACCGCGCATTGGCCAGCATTAATGAGTTTGTCGAAGCTTACGGGGTATCTAAAGCGCAGGTGTGAAGTATAGACTAGGAGGCTTGACACGTATGGAGATGTCATTTCATGCAACGACGATTTGCGCCGTTCGCCACAATGGGAAAGCTGCCATCGCCGGTGACGGTCAGGTGACGTTCGGAGAAAATATGATCATGAAGCAGACCGCAAAAAAGGTGCGCCGCCTGTACAGAGGCCAGGTTGTCGCCGGTTTTGCGGGATCGGTGGCCGATGCGATAACATTGTTTGAGAAATTCGAAGGCAAGCTGGAGGAGCATCATGGCAATCTGCAGCGGGCTGCCGTTGAACTGGCCAAGGACTGGAGATCGGACCGAGTGCTGCGCAAGCTTGAGGCGCTGATGATCGTGATGGACAAAAGCGGGATGCTGCTGATTTCCGGCGGCGGAGAAATCATTGAGCCCGATGATGACGTGCTCGCCATCGGCTCCGGTGGCAATTTCGCATTATCGGCCGCACGGGCGCTCAAGCGCCATGCGCATGAGCTCGAAGCGAAGGACATCGCGAGCGAAGCCCTCAAAATCGCTTCCGAAATTTGTGTGTACACCAACGGAAACATCATCGTGGAAGAGCTGTAAAGGGGGATGCATATGGATAACCAGAACTTGACTCCGAGACAGATTGTCGCCGAATTGGATAAATATATCGTTGGTCAGAAGCAGGCCAAGAAATCGGTCGCCGTTGCCCTTCGAAACCGTTACCGCCGGAACCTTCTGCCCGATGAGGACCGCGATGAAATCGTGCCTAAAAATATTCTGATGATCGGGCCTACCGGTGTAGGCAAGACGGAAATCGCCAGACGGCTGGCGAAGCTGGTCAATGCACCTTTCGTCAAAATTGAGGCGACCAAGTTCACGGAGGTCGGTTATGTCGGCCGTGACGTGGAATCCATGGTCCGTGACCTGATCGAAACATCGATTCGGATGATCAAATCCGAACGGACGGAAAAGGTGAAGGACCGCGCAGAAGAACTCGCGAATGAACGGATCGTTCAGATTCTTGTGCCTTCGAGCCATAAAAATAAAAACCAGCGCAACCCGTTTGAAATGCTCTTCGGAGGAGCCAACGGCAATCAGCAGGAGCCGGAAGAAGACAAAGAGCGGGATAGCAACGTGGTGGAACAGCGCCGCCAGATGAAGTTTAAGCTGCTGTCGGGAAGCATGGAAGAAGACCTGATCGAAATTGACGTCGAGGATAATTCGCCGAACATGATGGATATGCTTGCCGGTCAGGGGAACGACCAAATGGGCATGAATATGCAGGAAATGTTCGGCAGCCTGCTTCCGAAACGGACGAAAAAGCGCAAGCTGCCGATCAAGGAAGCCCGCAAAGTACTGACGCAGGATGAAGCCACGAAGCTGATTGATATGGATGATGTGATATCCGAGTCGATCTACCGTGCAGAGCAGTCCGGAATTATTTTTATCGACGAAATCGACAAGGTTGCCAGCCAGGGAAAAGGAAACGGGCCTGACGTGTCCAGAGAGGGTGTCCAGAGGGATATCCTGCCAATTGTCGAGGGATCGACTGTGATGACCAAATACGGCCCTGTGAAGACGGATTTTATCCTTTTTATCGCAGCCGGTGCTTTTCATATCGCGAAGCCTTCGGATCTGATACCGGAGCTTCAGGGGCGTTTTCCGATCCGGGTAGAGCTGAACAGCCTTTCGCTTGATGATTTTGTTTCGATTCTAACCGAACCGAAAAATGCGATTACGAAGCAGTACAAGGACCTGCTCAAAACCGAAAACATTGAAATTGACTTCGCGCCGGATGCGATCCGGGAAATTGCCAAGATTGCGGCGTCGGTCAATGAGAACATGGAAAATATCGGTGCGCGCAGACTGCATACGATTCTGGAAAAGCTGCTTGAGGATCTCTCCTTTGAGGCGCCTGAGCTGACGCTGGAGCAAATGACGATTACGCCGGAATATGTGCGCGAGAAGCTGGCCGGAATCGCTCAGGACCGTGATTTAAGCCAATATATTCTGTAGTCACCGCCTTACGGCGCTTAAACGAATCCATACGATATGAAAATAACCCGGTCAGAAGCCTCAAAGGCATATATTCTGATCGGGTTATTTAGCTTAAAAGGCGGTAAAATGGAATCATTTTTGTATGGGACTAGGGCTTATGCATATTTATCTTTCGCAAATCTGAAAAACCGGGACTGTTCGTTTTCGGTTTTGGCGAAAAGTGGCGATGCAGAGTCGGGATCTGGACCTCTAATCCCTTATCCCGAGCAGTTTTAGGAATATCTTAACATAAAATAAGAAAAAAGCCCTTCTTTTGACTAAAAGATAGGGCTTTTTTCTTATTGTAATATAACCCAATCTCTAAGAAACTTAGGATATACGACAAGTTAGTAAATTTTTCTACTTAAGTCCTAGAAATTCTGTTTATTTTGAGTTCTTTTGTCGAAAAAAAACAGTTTTGAAAAAAACGGCTGCACAAAAAACTTTATACAAGTTATGGAAAAGGGGGACAGCAAAATGGATTTGTTGAACAGTACCAGTTTTCAACGCATGGAAGCTGGCCTGAAAGCGGCAAACATCAGGCAGAACGTCATTTCCAACAACATCGCGAATGAGGAAACACCTTATTTTAAACGGTCAGATGTATCGTTTGAAAGTCTGCTCCAGCAGGAAATGAATGGAACAATGCCCCAGCTCAGAGGAAAGGTTACGGACTCCCGGCATTTTGTCATAGGTCCTACAAGCTCGATACCGGATCCGGTCGTTACGGTGGACCAGTCAACGGCGATGAACAATAACCTGAACAACGTCGATGTCGACTCTGAAATGGCTAATCTGGCAGCGAATCAAATTCAATACAATTCTTACATCCAGCAAATGAACGAGCAAATCAAAATGATGCGTGTAGCGGTAGAAGGGAGATAAGAGTTAAATGAATTTGAACAGCAGCTTTGGCATTAGCGCATCAGGTCTGACAGCCCAACGCCTTAGAATGGACGTCATTTCCTCCAATATAGCCAATGCCGAAACGACGAGAGCGTCAGTGGTTAACGGCCAAGCCGTTCCCTACCGCCGCAAAATGGTCGTTTTTTCTCCGAATGAATCGAATTTTGCCAACATGCTTCAAGCCCAAATGAATGGAGATAACGCTTCTCCGGCTCGCGGGGTCAAAGTCACGGCGATCCAAGAAGATTCAACCGCATTCAAGCCGGTATATAATCCGAGTCATCCGGATGCGGATAGCGAAGGGTATGTATATATGCCGAACGTGGATATCACCAAAGAAATGGTAGATATGATCTCTGCCTCACATTCATATAACGCCAATGTAACTGCATTAAACGCTTCAAAAGCAATGATCATGAAGGCATTAGAAATAGGCAAATAGGTCCTGTTTTTTAAATTGAAAATATGTAAGGAGGGACATTGATGATTCAGAACACCATGTTTTCTACTCAATCGGTACAACCGCTGAAAATGCTTGAAAGCACGAAGGACAGCGGATCCACACCTTCAGAATCGCTCAGCAAGTTTGGTACTTACCTGGAGAATGCGATCAGCCAGGTTGCAGATCAGGAAAAAGCGTCCGAGGAGATGAGCAATAAATTTATGCTCGGCCAGGTGGATGTGGACCAGGTCATGGTTTCTTCGGAAAAGGCGCTGTTGAGTCTGCAGCTTACGGCTCAAGTCCGTAATAAGGTCATTGAGGCCTATCAGGAGATCATGCGCACACAGGTGTAACTGAATTTTGCTAAGACTCGGGTAGGGTGGGTGACGTTGTGAACGAAAGAATGGCCCAATATAAGGACAAGATCGTTCAATATTGGAATCAGTTCAGCAATAAACAAAAAATTATATTTTTCTCAACACTGGCTCTGATCTTCATTGCTATTGTGGTGCTGACCATGCAGCTTTCCAAAACGGAATATGAGGTTGCGTTCAAGGATTTAAACTCGAGCGACTCTGCAGGCATCATGAACTATCTGGATACAAACAACATTCCGTACAAGCTGAGTTCCGATGGCAAAACGATCTCTGTACCAAGTACGCAGGCCGCGCGCATTAAAGTGGATGTTGGCTCTCAAGGGATTGTGCAAAACGGTTCAATCGGGTTTCGCGCTTTTGACAGCACATCGTCCATAGGCACCACGGACAGCGAATTTAGCGTGAAGTACAACAATGCGTTAAACGGCGAGGTCCAACAGCTCTTATTGAGCATGAACGGGATTTCCCAAGCCAAAGTGCTCGTGACGCTGCCTAAAGAAAGCGTGTTTGCCGGAGCCGATGACCAGGAAAAAGGAAATGCCTCCGTCGTGCTTACGTTCAAGCCTGGATATCATCCGAATCAGGAAACGATCGATGGATATTTCAACCTCGTCAAAACGGCAGTTCCCAATTTGCCTATTGAAAATATTACGATGATGGAAGGCGACACGGAGCTCATGCCGTCAGCTAGAGGCGGACAAGGGACGCTCAGCAGCTCGGTAGAAGAAAACTTCGCGCTGCAAAAGAAATTCGAGAATGAAGTGCGCCAAAATGTGAGACAGTTCCTGGGCAGATTCATGGGACCGAATAAAGTCGATGTACTCGTCGTTTCCAAGCTGAACTTCGATAAAGTCCAAAGCAAAGAAAATATGGTTACGCCGGTCGATGCGGAGAACATGAAGGGCATCGAAATCAGCGTACAGGAAATTTCCAAGAACTACACGGGGAAAGCGAATCCGGATAGCGGTGTGGCTGGAACGGGACAAACCCAGGTTCCAACATATCCAAGCGGTTCGTCGACTGGTGATGTGACTTCCGAAGATCTGTCGAAGACAGTGAATTACGAAGTGAACCACATTACTAAGGATATCATTTCCAGCCCGTACTCTGTAAAAGATTTAACCATTAATGTGGCCGTTGAACCACCTACCGGACAAAAAACGGTAGATCAGGCGACAAAGGATTCCATTCAAAATATTTTGGTAAACATTGTTAGAGCTTCACTCGCGGATTCCGGTGTTACATATACAGACGCTGATCTTGCTAAAAAAGTTTCGGTATACTCGCAACCTTTTAGTGGTGAAGAAACCCAAACGAAAGGTTTGAATCTTTCCAAAGGAGTTCTGTGGGGCATTGGTCTCGCCGCGCTCGCTTTGCTCGCAGGAGGCGGATTCCTTATTTTCCGCCGACGCAAACAGAGAGAAGAAATGGAAGAGGATCTTCCGCTGCCGGCTCCAACAGAGTTCCCATCCATTAACATGGATAGTGTGACGAACGAAAGTCAGGTGCGCAAACAGCTCGAAACGCTGGCGAAGAAAAAGCCGGAGGAATTTGTCAATCTGCTTCGTACATGGCTTGCTGACGAATAAGAGGTGAATCCATTGGTAAAACCAAACAGCCAGGGGCTGAGCGGGCGGCAAAAAGCGGCAATCCTGCTCATTACCCTGGGTCCGGAAGTATCGGCACAAATTTTCAAACATTTAAGAGATGAAGAAATTGAACAGTTGACGCTTGAGATTGCGAACGTCCGCAAAGTGGACAGCGTGGAAAAAGACATGATCCTGGCGGAATTTCATCAAATCTGTATGGCTCAAGAATATATATCGCAGGGCGGTATCAACTACGCCAAGGAAATTTTGGAAAAGGCGCTTGGATCCCAGAAGGCGATCGAGGTTATCAACAGGCTGACCGCAACGCTGCAGGTGAGACCGTTCGACTTTGCCCGTAAAGCCGATCCGAACCAGATTTTGAACTTCATTCAAAATGAAAATGCCCAGACCATCGCCTTGGTCCTTTCCTATCTGCAATTCGAACAGGCGGCAGCGATCTTGTCTTCCTTGCCTCAGGATAAACAGGCGGATGTGGCCAGACGGATTGCGGTGATGGACAGCACTTCACCGGAAGTCATATCCCAGGTCGAGAAGGTGCTGGAACAGAAACTGTCCGCGACGGTTACGCAGGATTACACGAATGCCGGCGGCATCGAGTCGATCGTTCAAATTCTGAACGGCGTCGACCGTGGTACCGAGCGCACGATCCTCGATTCCCTGGAAATTCAGGATCCGGAGCTTGCCGAAGAGATCAAGAAACGGATGTTTGTATTCGAGGATATCGTCAATGTGGATAACCGCTCCATTCAGCGGATTATCCGCGATGTGGAAAGCGCGGATCTGCAGCTGGCCCTCAAAGTGGCGAGCGAAGAGGTTCGGGACGTTATTTTCCGCAATATGTCCAAACGGATGTCGGAAACCTTCAAGGAAGAAATGGAATTCATGGGACCGGTTCGGCTGCGTGATGTGGAAGAAGCTCAAACACGCATCGTAGGCACGATCCGCAGATTGGAAGAAGCCGGAGAGATTATCATTGCTCGCGGCGGAGGGGATGACATCATTGTCTAATTTGATTAAATCTTCCCAGTATGTTCCCGTTGAAATGCTTAAAAAGCTCGATTTGGGACATCGTTACGTTTCCTCGGATGACCAAGAGCATTCCTTAGAGGAGCAAACGGCAGAAACACCGATCATTCAAGCGGATGAAGAGTCGAAGCGCCTGAGCAAAGAGATGCTGGACGATGCCCGGGAATTCGCGGAACGACAGGTGCGCGAGGCTTCGGAGGAAGCCGAGAAGATGCTGGAAGAAGCCAAAGAGCAAATGGACAGCTGGTGGCAGGAACGCCGGCTTCAGGATGAGCATCTGGTGGAAGCCCTTAAATCGGAAGGATACGATACAGGCTATCGGGAAGGTTCGGAAAAAGCCATCGAGGATATGCAGGAGCAAATATCGCAGATGATGGAGGAAGCCCAAACCGTTCTGAAGCAGGCGTATTTAATGAAGGAACAGATTATTCAGGAAGCGGAGCCGTTTCTGGTTGAATTGAGCTGTGCCATCGCCGAGAAGGTCATCGATAAACAATTGGCGCTCGAAACCGACTATGTGATTGATTTAATCAAGAACAATTTGTCGCGTAAACGGGAGCAAGGCGTAATCACCTTGTGCGTCGCTCCGAAGTACTTTGCATTCGTACAGGCGGCACGGGAAGAACTGGGTGCTGCAATCGACTCCCAGGCGGAGCTGCAAATCCTGCCGGATTCGACCGTGCATGATCGGGGCTGTGTGATCCGTTCCTCATTCGGAAGCGTGGATGCAAGAATCGACACGCAGCTGGCCGAGATCAAGAAGGAATTGATCCGGATCGCGTTGGATGACGAGGAGCTGAGAAATCAGGATGAAGATGCTTAACAGCGGAAGATATATGGAGCATTTGCGCAACCTGGACCCTGTGAGAGTGAACGGTAAAGTCACCCAGGTCATTGGGCTGATGGTCGAATCCGAGGGGCCGGACGCAAGTGTGGGCGATGTCTGTTACATCTATCCGACCAAAAGCGTGAAGCCTCTTCAAGCTGAGGTTGTCGGTTTCCGGGACAATAAAGTGCTGTTGATGCCGCTCGGCGAATTGCATTCCATTGGTCCGGGATGTGACGTCGTCGGAACAGGCAAACCGCTGAGCGTGCAGGTAGGCTCGGAGCTTCTGGGGAAAGTGCTGGACGGTCTGGGACAACCTCTTGACGGTTCGCTGATACCGACACGGATGCCCTACAGTTCAACGTACAATGAACCCTCGAATCCGTTGAACCGACCGCGGGTCAAGGAACCGATCAGCATCGGCGTAAGAGCCATCGACGGGCTTTTGACGATCGGCAAGGGACAGCGGGTTGGTATTTTCGCAGGTTCCGGCGTCGGTAAAAGTACGCTGATGGGCATGATTGCCCGTAATACCTCGGCAGATGTGAACGTCATCGCCTTGATTGGTGAACGGGGCCGTGAGGTGCTCGATTTCATTGAAAGAGATTTGGGGCCCGAAGGCTTGCAGCGTTCCGTCGTAATCGTCGCTACATCGGATCAGCCGGCGCTTGTACGTATAAAAGGAGCCTTGATTGCAACGACGATTGCGGAGTATTTCCGCGACCGCGGCATGAATGTCATGCTCATGATGGACTCGGTAACGCGGTATGCGATGGCTCAGCGCGAGGTTGGCCTTGCGATTGGCGAACCGCCAGCGATGAGGGGATATACCCCATCCGTGTTCGCCAGCTTGCCTAAGCTGCTGGAACGGGCCGGAACCGGGCCGACAGGCTCCATTACCGCTTTTTATACAGTGCTGGTGGACGGCGACGATATGAACGAACCGATCGCCGATGCCGTGCGGGGGATTCTGGACGGACATATCGTGCTAGACCGCAACATTGCGAATAAGGGACATTTCCCGGCGATTGACGTTCTAGCCAGTATCAGCCGGGTGATGAAGGATATTGCCCCGGAAGAGCAGATTGAAGCGGCCGATAATCTAAAGCGTCTGATGGCCGTATACAAGGACTCGGAGGATTTGATCAATATTGGCGCCTATCAAAAGGGTTCTAATGAACAAATCGATGAATCCATCGCTTATATCCAGGATATTTGGGAGTTTACCAAACAAAAGGTGAATGAAAAGGTGACGCTGGAGCAGGTGCAAGAACGACTGATTGCCGAATTTTCGAGGAGATGACTCTTGAGGTATGAGATTTCAATATGCGTTTCAGAAAATCGTGGACTTAAAGAGCAACGAAAAAACTCAGGCCGAGTGGATGCTGTCCAGTGCCATTGGAAGATTGCAGGCTGAAGAAAAGTCGCTTTCCGATCTGCTGGACAACAGGGAACGGTTGGCGATTCAACTGCAGGAAGCTGCGGAACAGAAAGCTCCGGTTTCGAAAATTCGGGAGTATCAGATGTACGTCGAACATTTGGAGCAGTGCATCGTGAAAAAACACACGGATGTTCACCATGCGAACGTTAACGTGGAAATGAAAAAAAGCCAGCTTACCGATCGGGCGCTGGATGAAAAGGTATGGCTCAAGGCAAGGGATAAAGCGAAAAGTTCCTTTCAGCAAAGCATGCTCCTGAGGGAACAGAGTGAACTGGATGAAATGGCAACAGTAAGGTTCGCCATCAAGGCGAGATAAATGAAGCGTTTGGAAACCAAACTGTTGCCTCGGGGGTGGATGGATTTTGGCAGAAAAAGATTTTGAGTTGGAGAAGGAGTCTGCGGGAGGATTCGAGAGGTTTCTGTTTTTTATGATTCCTATCATTTTTACCGTCGTGCTCATTGGAGTCCTCCTTGCCTTGTTTAATATGGATGTCAGAAACAATATGCTCGAGTTCGCGCACAAAATTCCAATCGTGAAAAACCTGGTGCCTGAACCTGTCAAGGATCCCGAGAAGACGAAACTTCAGGATGCCAAAGATCAGGTCAAGAGCGCGAACGCGACGATTGAAGAGCTGAAGAGCAAGCTTGCGACAAAGGATGCAGATCTGAAAAAGGCCAAGGAAGAACAGACTCAGCAGGATCAGAAGCTGAAAAGCGTTCAGGAACAGCTTGATTCCGCGCAGAAATCTGCGACCGACACCGCTCAGCAAAATGCGGTTGATACGGACCCTTATGAAAAGCAGATCAAGGACCTAGCCAAGATGTATGCAGACATGAGTCCAAATAAAGCGGCTCCGATCATGCAGAATATGACGACGGAAGAAATGGTGCAGCTGCTGAGTGCCATGAAAAATGACAACCGGACGGCGATTCTCGCCAAAATGGATCCCAAGGTCGCGGCTGATGTGAGCATGAAGCTGAAGGATGCGGTATCTTCAAGCGACTTGGCGATCGCGGCCCTGCAATCTCGAATAGACAAGGATGCGGGGGCTAAAAAGGAGGCTTCGACTTCAGGTCTGGACAAGAACCAGATCGGTCAGACCTTTGCGGCGATGCCTGCTAATAGCGCAGCGGATTTACTGCTGTCCACGTACAAGATTTCTCCGGAAAAAGTGTTGACGATTTTAAACGCCGTAAATGATTCGACCCGTTCGGGAATTTTGGATGCGATGAGCAAAAAGGATGCCAAAACGGCGGCTGTCATATTGAATAAACTGATGACCAAATAGGGTGTGTTGCAGCCGATTTTCCGATTGAAAGGAGGTGAAAACATATGAGTCTGGTATTTCAAAATATTGCAGGCGGCAACGCCGGAGCAGGCAAAACCTCGGCAGCCGGTTCGAAGGCAGGGTCTGGCACGAATGCAGCCGCAACGGTTGCCGCTGCTGGAACATTCGATCAATCGCTTGCCCAGATGATGTCCGGCGAAGGAACACCGTCAAATGCAGCTGCCATCATCGGTTCAGGAACGCTGCTTGAAGGATTGATGCAGCTAGCGGGACTTTCGTCAACGAACGAGGACGGAGCCAGCGAGGGACAAACCGCGGCAGATCTTTTGCAAACGATGCTCGGCGGCACGGACAAGCTTGATGACGCGGTAGATTCCCATCCGGAGCTGTTGGCAGCTTTGCAAGGATGGCTGCAGCAAATTCAGAATTTGCTTGATCAGTCGGGACAAAGCCCGGACGTGAATCCCCAGGAAAACGCCAACGCTTTCACGGGGCCTTTGGCTGAAAGTCCGGCTACGATTCGTTTCGTGGTACAGGACGGGTTGGCCCAATTGGTCGGCATGCTTCAGCAAAAAGCAGAGGGGAATCAAAGTGCTCCGCTGCAAGCGATGAAGCTTTTGCAATCTTTTCAGGAAATCCTTGGTGATTTGCTTCCGGCGCAGCCAAAGCAGACTTCGGAGCAAACGACCGCAGCTTCTCGCTTAAGCCAAGTAAAAGCGGAGACCTTGTCCGCAGCTGACGCGAAACAGTCGAACCCTGTGCTGGAGTGGGTTCAGCAAAGACAGGAAAGCGGCGGTAAAATATCGCCATTGTTGTCCGCGCTTTTATCCAAAAACAATGCTTCAGGCAATGACCAGCCTTCTTTGATTAAGGCGGATCCAGCAGCAGCCGGAACGAATGCGCTACCGACTGACACGCAGGATCAGGCAAACGATATTTTTGCATCTCAACAAACGGTTACGGCCGGACAATTGGCACTGAGGCAGGGAATTCATGCGTCCGTCAAAGCAGATGCACCGGTTCCGGTGGAGAAGTTCTCCCAGGAGATGACCGGCTTTGTCGTCAGCAAGCTGGATTTCGTCAAACAGCAAGGAATTTCCGAGGCGAGAATCACCCTGTATCCGGAGCACTTGGGTCAGGTTGATATCAAGCTGACAATGCAAAATGGACAACTCGTAGCCCAATTTACAACGGAGCATGCGGCGACCAAGGATTTGCTTGAGCAGCAGATGAGTCAGTTGAGATCATCGCTTCAAACCCAGGGCGTACAGGTTGAAAAGCTGGTGGTGAGCCAAAACCAATCGCTCCAATCGCAAATGTATCATGATGGCCGTCAGCCGAACTCCGGACAGCAGCAGTCAAACCGCCGCTCGAAAGAAAAGGAAGCTCCTACGGATGACGCGATCAAAATCGCGGAAATGGGCGAGGAATTAAACGAATGGCTGGCTGAGCAAGAAGCGGCCCAGGGTGGCAATTCATTCACGGCCAAAGCTTAAGACGGAGGTGAAATAGATGGCTTCTGAAAATTTTTCAACAACGAATATTTGGCCGAATTACTCGGCTTCGAACGTTGCCAAGGCGAGCACGAAATCACAGTCCCTGGGCAAAGACCAGTTTCTGAGCATCCTGATTACGCAGCTGCAGAACCAGGATCCGATGCAGCCGATGGAAGATAAGGAGTTTATTGCTCAAATGGCTCAGTTCTCTTCCGTGGAGCAGTTGATGAACATTTCGAATCAGATCACGGCCATGAGCCAATCGCTTGGGAATGTATCGGGGCTGATCGGTAAAGAGATCACCTGGAAGGACGCAGGGAACTCGGAAAACGGCGGCACGGGTGAGCTGAAATCGGGCATCGTGGATTCGATCCTTGTGAAGGACGGCGTGCAGTATGCATCCGTCGGTTCCGTGGCGATTCCTTTGACCAAAGTACTGGAAATCAAGGAAGCGTCCAAAGAAGACGCAGCCCCGCCAACGGATCCAACGAATCCGGCAGACGGTGCCAATTCAAGCCAAGATAACAGCACGAATGCAAGCGACGGTGCAGCGGCTGGAAGCGGTGAATCCCAATGAGCGAACGATTGACCATAGGGCAGCTATATCCTTCGAAGATACTTCCCGCAGCGCAGAGTGCGGCCCAAAGGAGTTCGCAGCAGGAGAAAACCCAAGCTTCATTCAACCGGATTTTTCAGGATGAGCTGCTGAAGTTTAGCAATCATGCGGCCAAGCGGCTTGAACAAAGAGGCATCGAACTGAAGGGTGAGCAGCTAGCCCGAATTCAGAACGCTATTGATAAAGCGGCAGCAAAAGGCAGCAAAGAGTCGCTGATCCTGATGAAGGACATGGCGCTGATCGTCAATGTACCTAACCGGACCGTGGTGACGGCAATGGACGGCAGCTCCATCCAAGATAACGTGTTTACTCAAATCGATAGTGCGGTTGTCATATCTTGACCTGGCTGGCCCGACAGGAGAGCCAGTGGACTGCTGATCGACTGATGCGGTCCATGACCTAT